>NZ_JBIRFV010000003.1:0-934374 GCF_044327655.1 Streptomyces sp. NPDC018029
GTGCCGGCGTGCCGCCCGGGGCGCGGGCCCGCCTCCCCCCGGCCGGGGGGGGGGGGGGGGGGGGCCCGCGCGGGGGGGGGGGGGGGGGGGGGGGGGGGGGGCGGCCCCCCCCCCCCCACGCCGTCATCCGTGTCAGCGGCGGTTCAACGCCCGCTTGATCTTCTTGCCCGACCGCGACTCGTCCAGCGTCTTCCACAGCTTGTCCGAGCTGAGGGACGTGTAGACGCCGGGTGCGCCCTGCGCGCCGCAGCCGTCGCCGTAGGAGACGACGCCGATCAGGATCGGGGCCTCGCGGCCGGGGACCTTGCGGAAGATGGGGCCGCCGCTGTCGCCCTGGCAGGAGTCCTTCGTCTCCACGCCGGCGCAGAAGTTGACCTTCGCGTCGTACTCCTTGTAGCTCGTCCCGCACTCCGCGTGGGAGAGGATCGGGACCCTCACCTGGCGCAGGCGGTCGGGCGTGTGGGTCAGCTCCGTGTCCGTGTTGCCCCAGCCCGCGACCGTCGCCTTCTGGCCCGGACGGATCAGCGCGTCGGTGCCCTGCGTGGGGAGGGCGACCGCGGAGATGCCGCGGACCGGCTTCTCCAGCTGGAGGAAGGCGACGTCGTACGCCTCCTTGCCCTTGAGGTAGCGGGGGTGCACGACCACGCCGTTCTTGGCGATGTTGCGTATCTGGCCCTGGCGGGAGGACAGGACGGTACGGCCCACCGCCACCTGCAGGGTCTTCGCCTTGACCGGCTTGCCCGCCTCGTCGACCAGGCAGTGCGCCGCCGTCACGACCGTGTCCGGCGTGACCAGGCTCGCCCCGCAGAACTGACGGTCACGCGCGCTGCCCGCGCCCTTGTCCAGGACCGCCGTCATGAAGGGGTAGGAGTCGTTCGGGACTTCGGTGCCGCCGATGATCGCGTGCGCGGCCGGTGCGGAGGTGGCGACCATCGCCAGGGCGGCGGTGGTCGCGGCGAGGCCCGCGGCGACGGAGGTCCGGCGTGCCCGGGTGGTGGGGGTGGTGGGGGTGGTGGGGGTGGTGGGGGTTCTCTTGTCACGCATGGGGGGTGGCTTCTCTTTCGTACGGCAGGAATTGCGTATTCACTGGGCGCGCGAAAGGTCCGGACCAGAATGCGGTCAACGGTGTTGACCCGAACGGGATTTGGTCAGCCGTTCAATTATCTCGCACGGTTCCCCTCGCGCTGAAAGGAGAGAGGGGGAATGCACCGTGCGGGTTCACTCCGCCGCGCGGCCGGGTGCCGGCGTTTCGTCGGTTCCCCCGGGGCGTTCCCCGGCGCCGGCCGATTCCTCCGCCAGCAACTTCCGCAACACTGGCGACAGTTCCGGCGCCCGTGCCCCTGCCGCCTGCGCGGCCGCGAGTGCCCGTACGTACGCCACCGCCGCGTCCCGCAACTCCTGCTTCTCCTTGCCCTGACGGCTGCCCGCCAGCCACGTCACGATCGCCAACGGGATGAGCAGAACTGCCAGGTAGCCGACCGGCGCGTCCTGCGTGTAGCCCCAGGCGACGCCGGCCCCGCCCGCGAACAGGAGGATCCAGCCCGCCTCGTCGTGCCAGCCGCCCTGGTCCGCTGTCGCCTCATATGCCGTGACAGTCGACGGTTTGGGGGGAATGGCGCAGTTTGTAGCGGCAGCGGCAGCGGCAGCGGCAGCGGCAGCGGTAGGGGCGGGTGGGGGCGTCGGTGCGGCTTCGCCCTCCGGAAGAGGGGCCACCTCCGCAAGAGGGGTCACCTCCGCGTACGAAGGAATCGGTGCAGCCCCCTCCCCGCCCCTCCCCTCCGAGCGGCCCACCAGCCAGTCCGGTACGTGCGTCACCGGCGCCCCGTGCGCCTGCGCGAGGCCGATTACCTCGCGGTACCCGGTCAGGAGCGGGTGCCGCAACTCCCGTTTCCACCGGCGCCACACGAGCACCCAGAGCCAGCCGCCGACCCCGAGGAGGAGCACCGCCGGGCCGAGCAGGACGGCGGCCCGGGGCTGCTCCGCCAGGGCGGCGGCCTCGGAGGCGACGAACGGCCAGCAGACACCCGCGAGGATCGCCAGCAGGCCCAGCCAGCCCGGGGCGCTGCGCCCCGCTCCGCGCACGGCCTTCCCGCGCTCCGCCAGGAGTGCCGCCGTCGCCGCGTCGTCCGTGTAGTCGAAGCCGTGCCGGGCGCCGACCTCCCGTACGGCCGCCAGAAGTCGGGGATCCGCGGCGAGAGTTGCGTGGGTTATGGGGAGGAGTGAGGGGTGTTCGGTGGGGGTGTCCATGGGGGAGCCGTGTCCCTTCACGAGTCAGGCGGCAAGTGATGCGGGCGGGAACCGGACCCGCACCCCGAGGCGTCATCCTTGAGGCTGACGGATCATGGCACGGCGCGTAGTGCGGTGCCTGGTGTGGTGCCTGATGCGATGCCGTCCGTGCGCGGCACCGCACTTCGCGTACGCACACATACCCACCTTCGGAAAGGGGCGGAAACTCTGCGCGCTTCAAGGAGCAACGAAGCGGCGTGGATTGCGCATGCATAACGATGAGAGCTGTGAGGTTCGCGATCTTTAACGCGCCTTGAGGGGCTTATGTGCTGCTGATACGGTGCGATGACTTGACACTGGACCTGGGGCTGAATGGCCCGTCCGGGACGCGGCGACAAAGCCGCGAGTGTCACAAATGACGGAATTTGACCGAATCTTCTTGGGTGTGCGGGGAGCAGTTGCGTGAAGATCCAGGAGCGTACGGGGGCGGGCACCAGCCGTTCTGCCGCACCGGTTCAGCCGGGAGTCGGTGAGCGCCTTCCCGCGCCGCCTCGCGAGCGCAAACCGGCACTTGCCGCCCTCGCCGTCCTCCTCATCCTCGTCGGTGCCCTCGGCGCCACCGTGCTCGTGCTGCGCGCCGGTGACCGCATCGAGGTCGTGAAGGTGGTCAAGGAGATCCCGGCCGGTGAGTCGCCCGTCGTCAACGGGAACATCAAGTCCGTGATGGTCGCCGAGGACGAGTCCATCAACTACGTGCCGTGGGAGAAGGCCGAGGCCCTCAGCAAGCTCAAGGCCAAGAGCACCATCCCCGCCGGCACCGTCGCCGTCGGCGAGATGTTCGGCGCCAAGAGCGGTCTGCCCGCGGGCAAGGCCTCCGTCGGCCTCTCCCTCAAGGAGGGCCAGTACCCCTCCGACCTGAAGCCCGGCGACACCGTCTCCGTCTACCCGGTCCTGTCCAGCACCTCCACCGGCAAGGGGTCGAGCAGCGGCAGCAGCGGTTCGACGAGCGGCTCCCCGCTGGTCAGCGGCGCCAAGGTGAACACCATCGCGGCCAAGAGCGACGCCACGGTGAGCACCGGCAACCTCAACATCACCCTCCTCGTCCCGCAGGAGGAAGCCGCGGCCCTGGCCAGTGCGGCCTCCGAGGGCAAGGCCGTCGTGGCCCGCGTCTCCGACGACACCAACTAAAGGCGAGTACAAGAGACATGGCGCTCATCGCTCTCGCCGCCGACAAGGGATCCCCCGGCGTCACCACCGCCGCGGTCGCGCTGGCCGCCGTCTGGCCGCGCCGCGTGCTCGTGGCGGAGACCGACCCGGCCGGCGGCGACCTGGTCTACCGCAGTGCCGCCGCGCACGGCGGACCCCTCAACCCGAACACCGGAATGCTCAGCATCGCGGCCACCGCGCGCCGCGGCCTCGTGCCCGACCAACTCTGGGACCACACCCAGCCGTTGAGCGGCGGGCTCGAAGTGCTCGTCGGGCTCGGCATCGCCGAGCAGGCCGCCGGCCTCGCCGGGCTCTGGCCCACGCTCGGCCGTGCCTTCTCCCAGCTCGCCGACTCGCCGCACGCGCCCGCCGACGTCATAGCCGACTGCGGCCGGATCAGCGGCGACGGGCCGGCCGTCGAGCTGTTCCCGCACGCGGCGCTCGTACTGCTCGTGTCGCGCACCGAGCCCGAGGCGATCGCGCGCGTCCGCGACCGCGCCGCGGCCCTCGCCGCCAAGCTGCACGGCGGCCCGCGCGGCGCCGCGTCCCTGGCGCAGCCCCTCATCGGCGTCCTCCTGATCGCGGACCCCTCGGCATCGGCCAAGCTCGTCCACCAGGTCAACGACATGCTGATGGCCGCGCAGACCGGCGCCCGCGTCGTGGGCACGCTGGCCGACGATCCGGCGGGCTCCGACCAGTTGGCGGGCCGCCGCCGCGGCCGGCTCGACAAGTCGCTGCTCATCCGCTCCGCCCGCAAGGTGACCGTCGACCTGTACCAGCAGTACGGCGCCGCCTGGACCAACCCCGTCGCGCAGCAGCCGGGGACGGGCCGATGAGCGCACCCGTCGATCACCAGCTCGTCAAGCGGTTCCGGCAGGACGCCGGCGACCGCATCGCCGAGCAGCGCCGCCTCGACCAGGTCTCCGGCGTCACCCCGATGTCGGGCGAGGACGAGCGGCACTACGCCCGCGCCGTCATCGCGCAGATCCTGGAGGAGTACGCGCGCGCGGAGATCAACGCCGGGCGCACCCCCCTCGACGCGGAGACCGAGGAGCAGTACGCGGCCGCCGTGCACGCCGCGCTCTTCGGCGTCGGCAGGCTCCAGCCGCTGCTCGACGACCCCGAGGTCGAGAACATCGACATCAACGGCTGCGACCAGGTCTTCGTCGGATACGCCGACGGCCGCGAGACCAAGGCCGACCCGGTCGCCGAGACCGACGAGGAGCTCGTCGAGCTGATCCAGGTGCTCGGCGCGTACTCCGGCCTGTCGTCGCGCCCCTTCGACTCCGCCAACCCGCAGCTCGACCTGCGGCTGCCCGACGGCTCGCGTCTGTCGGCCGTCATGGACGTCACGCGCCGCCCCGCGCTCTCCATCCGCCGCGCCCGCATGGGCAAGGTCTTCATGTCGGACCTGGTGGGGAACGGGACCCTGACCCCGGAGATCGGGCACTTCCTGGCCTGCGCCGTCCGCGCCCGCAAGAACATCATGATCGCGGGCGCGACCAACGCGGGAAAGACCACGCTCCTGCGCGCCCTCGCCAACGAGATCCCGCCGCACGAGCGCCTGGTCACCGTCGAGCGCGCCCTCGAACTCGGCCTCGACCAGTTCGCCGACCTGCACCCGAACGTCGTCGCGTTCGAGGAGCGGCTGCCCAACTCCGAGGGCCAGGGCGAGATCACCATGGCCGAGCTGGTCCGCCGGTCGCTGCGCATGAACCCCTCCCGCGTCATCGTCGGTGAGGTGCTCGGCGACGAGATCGTGACGATGCTGAACGCGATGTCGCAGGGCAACGACGGCTCGCTCTCCACGATCCACGCCAACAGCTCCAGCGAGGTCTTCAACCGTATTTCCACGTACGCGTTGCAGGCGTCCGAGCGGCTGCCCATCGAGGCGAGTCAGATGCTCGTCGCGGGAGCGGTCAACTTCGTCGTCTTCATCCAGCGGCGCAACAACTACCAGTCCGGCGGCAAGCTCCAGCGCATGGTGACCTCCGTCCGCGAGGTCAACGGCGTCGACGGCCGCGTCCTGTCCAGCGAGGTCTTCGCGGAGGCCCCCGACGGACGGGTCGTCGCGCACGCGCCGATCGCCTGCATGGACGACCTGGCCGCGTTCGGCTACCGCCCCGCCGGGCAGTGGGGGTGAGCACGACATGAACACACTCGCCGCTCAGGGCGGCCTCGGCTCCATGGGCGGGCTGTTCTCGCTGCCCGTCCTGTACGCGCTCGGCTGCGGCGTCGCCGCCGGCGGCGGCATCGCGCTGCTCGCCGTCGCCCTCCGCGGCCTGCCGCCCAAGCCCGCGCACGAGAAGCACCGCGCCAGCGAGCGCGCGAACGAACTGGTCCGCTTCGTCGGCCGGCGCGGCTCGGCGGCGATCGGTGTGGGCCTGGTCGTCCTCCTCCTCACCCGCTGGGCCGTGGCGGGCATCGCCTCCGGCATCCTCGTCTTCTTCTGGGACAAGCTGTTCGGCGGCGCAGCCGAGGAGCGCGCCCAGATGAAGCGTGTCGAGGCCCTCGCCGCCTGGACGGAGTCGCTGCGCGACACGATCGCGGGAGCGGTCGGTCTGGAGCAGGCGATCCCCGCCTCCGCGCGGGCCGCCGCCCCGGTGCTCCGCCCCCACCTGGACGCCCTGGTGGACCGCCTCCGCGCCCGCACCCCGCTCCCGGAGGCGCTGCAGATACTGGCCGACGAGATCGACGACGCGTCGGCGGACATCATCGTCGCCGCCCTCATCCTCAACGCCAAGCTGCGCGGGCCCGGCCTGCGCCAGGTCCTCGGCGCGCTCGCCAAGTCGGCGCGCGAAGAGGTCGACATGCGCCAGCGCGTCATGGCGCAGCGCGCCTCGACCCGCCGCTCGGTGCAGATCGTGGTCGCCGTCTCGATCGCGTTCGTCCTCGGCCTGTCCATCTTCAACCGCGAGTTCGTCGAGCCGTACGGCACGCCCGTCGGCCAGCTCGTGCTCGCCATGGTGTGCGCGCTGTTCGCGCTGGGCTTCTGGTGGCTGCGGAAGCTGTCGACGGTGGAGACGCCGGACCGCTTCCTGGTCAGGGACGAGCCGGGCGTGCAGTTCGTACGTCCCCGTGGCCCCGGCGGCACGCCCGTGCCCGGCGGCCCCGAGCAGGCCCCGCAGTTCGGCCGCCCGGGCGCGGCCCCGCAGGTCGTGCCCGGCTACACCAACCCGTCCGAGGGGGTACGTCGATGAGCCTGACGATGCCGGTGGTGATCGGCGCGATCCTCGGCCTCGGCGTCTTCGCCCTCGTCCGCGCCCTGATGCCGTCGAAGCGCAGCGCCGTCGCGACGGTCGCCCGCATCGACGCGATGCGGGCGCGCGGCGCGGCGTACGAGTCGCACCGGGCGACGTCCGACACGGAGAGCCCCGGCCGGTTCGGCACGCTGCGCGGCCGGGTGGGCGCGCGGGTCTCCGAGTTCTACCTCCAGCAGGGCTGGGAGCAGCGGTCGCTCCGGGCCGACCTGGCGGTCCTCGACCGCAGCTGGGAGAAGTTCCTCGCGACGAAGGTGCTGCTCGCCGCGGCCGGCGTGTTCTTCGGCCCGTTCCTCTTCGCCGTCGTCTACACGCTCGGCATCGGCCGCAGCCCGATCATCCCGGTCTGGCTCGCGCTGATGTTCGGCGCTCTCTTCTTCTTCCTGCCGGACCTCGAAGTACGCAGGGACGCGGCAGAAAAGCGGCGCGACCTGCGCCGCGTCATCGGCGCCTATCTGGACCTGGTGTCGATGAGCCTCGCGGGCGGCCGCGGCCTCCCCGAGGCGCTCATGGCGGCGGCGGAAGTCTCCGACGGATGGGCGACGCAACGCATCCGAAGCGCGCTGGCCGACGCCCGCATCACCGGCGTCAGCCAGTGGCAGGCCCTCGGCTCGCTCGGCGAGGAACTGGGCGTGGAAGAGCTGAAGGACCTGTCGGCGTCCCTGGCGCTGGTGGCGGACGACGGCGCGAAGGTGCGCGAGTCGCTCGCCTCCCGCGCGGAGACGATGCGACACCGCGAACTGGCCGAGATCGAGGGCAGTGCGGGCGAGAAATCCCAGTCGATGCTGGTCGCGCAGCTGCTCCTGTGCGCGGGTTTCCTGGTCTTCCTCATCTTCCCGGCGGCGATGCGCGTGTTCCAGGTCTAGACGGCGTCGGCGACAACGGGGGCCGGCGCTTCTTCCCCCCACCACATCTGAGAGGACAACTCACCATGGACAGCCAGAACGGACGTAACTTCAGCACCGGTGTCCCGGGGCTCGACTTCATGATCACCTTCCTCCAGGGGCGCGTCCAGCGCGCCCGCTCCGGGGAGCTGGACCGGGGCGCGTCCGCGGTCGAGTGGGTCATCATCTCGGCCGTCGTCGTGGCGATCGTCGGCGTGGTGGCCGCCGTCATCAACGCCGCGCTCAAGGGCGGCGCCGACAAGGTCAGCGACTGCATCGAGGGCGCGGACGCCGGCAGCACCTGCTGACGGGCCGTACGCGGCATCACATCGTGAAAGGCGACGGGGTTCGGGTGCGGGGATCGCGGGGATCCCGGGGGGAACAGGCGCCCCGGGGGATGCGGGGATTCATACGCCGCAGGGTGGAGGCCGCCTCCGCCCGCGGCGAGTCCGGCATGACCGCGATCGAGTTCGTGCTGCTCACCCCGGTGCTGTTCTTCATGATCTTCGCGACGGTGCAGTTCGCGCTGTACTTCTTCGCGGACCACGTCGCCCAGGCGGCGGCGCAGGCGGGCGCCCGCAAGGCCCGCGCGATGGCCGACGAGAATCCCGGCGGCTGGCGGGGCGAGGCGCGGGACGCCGCCGACGACTACATCCGCCAGCTCGGCCCGAAGCTGGTGCTCGGACCCGACGTGAAGACGATCCAGCCGGAGCAGAACACGGTCGGCGTGGAGATCACCGCCCGGGTCCCCACGGTCTTCCCCGGGCTCGACCTGGACGTGCACGCGCGGTCGGCGGGGCCCGTGGAGCGGTTCGTGGAGGAGAACGGCTGATGCGGAACTTCCGCGCCGCGGCGGCGGTCCGCCGCCTCAGCGACGACCGGGGCCTGTCGACCGTCGAGGTCGTGATCCTCGCCCCGGTGATGATCCTCTTCATCCTGGTCCTGGTCGCCTTCGGCCAGCTCGTCGACGGCCGGGGCGCCATCGACAGCGCGGCCCGCGACGCGGCACGCGCCGGATCGATCCAGAAGGAACACGGCACCGCGCTGGCCGAGGCGCGCAAGGCGGCACGGGCGAACCTCGCCGACGTCTGCTCGGGCCCGGTCTCGGTCGTCCAGAAGAGCACCGGCTTCGACGAGAAGGTCGACCCGTTCTTCACGGTGGAAGTCAGCTGTGAGGTCAGGGGTCTCGCCATGCTGGGCCTGGACATCCCGACGACGCTGGAGGCCACCTTCAGCTCACCGCTGGACCCGTACCGGAGGTCGGCGTGACACCCCACAGGGCGACGCAGAGCCTTGTCCGTACCGCCGTGGGCGACTGGGCCGCGTCCCGGCGCGCACGCCTCGACGACCGGGGCTCGGGGGCCGGCGCCGTCATCATCTTCGGCCTCGTCTTCCTGGCGCTCGCGGCGTTCGTCATCGACGGCGGGCTCTCCATCTCCAAACGGGAGCGCGCCGCGGACATCGCGGAACAGGCCGCGCGCTACGCCGCGCAGGACCTCCAGCTCGAGGACATCTACGAGGGCGTGAAGGGCGCGCCCATCAACTACGAGAACTGCGGCGCCCGGGTCAAGGCCTTCGTGGAGGAGGCGGGACTCACGGGCGCGGACGTGGCCAACACCCACTGCGTCACCGCCAGCACCGAACAGGTCGAGGTCGAGGTCCAGATGACGTACAGCCCCGTCTTCACCGGCATGTTCTACGGCGGGGACGTCACGGTGAAGGGGCGCGCGGTGGCGGAGAACGAGGTCGGCTGACCCCGGCGTCATCAGTATCCGGCGACATCGGTATCCGGCGGCATCGGTATCCGGCGGCATCGGCGGCCGGCAGCAGAACAACTCAGGGAGGGGACAACGGAAATGGGCGGCAAGGGCAAGAGCGACCTCACGATCCCACTCACCGACCTGGAGGACTACGGCAGCCGGCTGCGCTCCATCAAGACCCGGATGAACCGTACGAAGAAGACCTTCGAGTCCTACAAGGACGACATCGGCGACGGCGGCGTCTACGACTCCCTGGAGGACTTCGAGTCCAACTGGGAGGACGGCCGCGAGGACATCGGCCAGCAACTGGACCAGCTCGCCGACCTGTCCGACGCGGTCGTCCGCGAGTTCAAGAAGCTGGACGACGACCTGACCAAGAAGGTGAACGACGCGGTGAAGGAAGGAAAGGCCGGCAAGGGCGGTGGCAAGGGCGACGGAAAGGGCAAGGTCTCCGGCACCGACTGACCTCCGGCCCCTTCCGTACCATCACCTCATAGTTCTCCCCGGCCTCTCTGCCCCTCCGCCCACCCACTTCCCTCCCCACAGGACACCAGGACACCTGCCATGGCGCGCACCACATCACGCTCGACGAGCCCGCCGAACCCGCAGTCTCCGCGGAACCGGACGCCGCAGCCGCTGCCGCGGCGCCGGCGCAGCCTCGGGGACTTCGTCAAGGCCTTCCTCGCGTTCGTCGCGCTGCTCGTGCTGCTCGTCGGTGTGCCCGGGGCCCTCGTCGTCTTCGTGGGGTGGCCGCTGCCTGGCGGTGCGCCGTCGCTGAGCTGGCTCCAGCAGGAGATCACGGTCAGCACGTTCATCAACGTACTGACTGTCGTCGTCTGGTTCGCCTGGGCGCAGTTCACCGCCTGCGTGCTCGTCGAGATAAAGGCCGCGCTCTCCGGAGTCGGCATTCCGGGCCGGGTGCCGGGTGCCGGCGGCAGTCAGATGCTCGCGCGGCAGCTGGTCGCCACCGTGCTGCTCGTGGGCGCCACCGCCGCCAGCTTCGCGCCGGGGCTCTCGCAGTTCGGGCAGTCGCTCGAGGGGAACCAGAAGCCCGCGTCCGCCGCGAGCGCCCAGCAGACCCCCGGCCTCTTCGGGCAGGAGGGGCAGGCCGCGGCGAGCGCCGCCGACGCGGTCGCCGCCCAGGCCGACCAGGCCGCCGCGCGCGCCGACGGCGGCAGCACCGCCAAGGACGGCGACACGAAGTACTACCGGATCCAGCCGCCCGAGGGGCGCCACCACGACTCACTGTGGGAGGTCGCCGAGCGGCACCTGGGCGACGGCCGCCGGTACAAGGAGATCTACCAGCTCAACAAGGACCGTGAGCAGCCCGACGGTTCGAAGCTCTCCGAGGCCAGCCTCATCCGGCCCGGCTGGATCATGGAGATGCCCGCGGACGCGTACGGCGGCGAGCTCGTCGAGATGCCCGACGAGGCGCCCAAGGTCTCCAAGGACGTCAAGGAGCAGATCTCCGACTACTCCAGGACCGGCGGCCAGGGCCAGCAAGGGGGCGGCGCCCAGGAGCAGGGCGGCGGCCAGGAGCAGGGCGGCGGACAGCAGGGCGGCGGCTCCTCCGTCGACCGCGACACCGCGCACATCGCCCTCCCCGAGCAGCGGCCCGCCGCCCCCGAGAAGCCCGCCATGCCGCAGGCCCCCGCCACTCCGGAGACCCCCGCCGCCAGCGACGGCACCCAGTCGGAGGGCTTCGACTTCGGGCTGCCCGAGGCCCTCCTCGGCGCGCCCCTCCTCGCCGCCGGCCTGCTCGGCGCGCTCGGCCGCCGTCGCCGGCACGCCCTGTGGCAGTCGGCCATGGGCGCGGTCGGCGGGCGCGGCGGCATGCAGCCGCCGACGCCGACCGGTGACGCCGCCGACGTGCAGGACGCGCTGCTCGTGGGCGCCGACCCCGAGGGCGTACGGCTGCTCGACCTGTCGCTGCGCGGGCTCGCCGCGTCGCTCGCCGAGGAGAACCGCGCCCTGCCGACCGTGTACGCGGCCTGGCTGAGCAACGGCGCCCTGCACCTGCAGCTCGCCCAGCCCGCCGGACGGCCGCCCGCGCCCTGGCAGTTGGGCCAGGACCAGACGTTCTGGATGCTGTCGCGCGCCGACGCCGAGCGGTACGAGCCCGTGGACACCGCCGCGCCCTACCCCGGCCTCGTCTGCCTGGGCACCCTGGACGACTCGCGGCTGCTCCTCAACCTGGAGGCCGTGCCCGGCATCGTCTCGCTGAGCGGCAGCCGGGCCGACCGCGCCGCCGTCTTCGCCTCCGTCGCCGCCGAACTCGCCACCAACGGCTGGTCGGACCGCATGACCATCACCGTCGTCGGCTTCGGCCAGGACCTCACCCCGCTCGCGCCCAACCGGCTGCGGCACCTGGAGGACGTCGAGGCCCTCATCGAGACGATGGAAGCCGAGACGCGGCAGCGGCGCGGCGCGCTCGGCGCCGCCGGACACGACTCCGTGCTCACCGGCCGCACCGGCCCCGCCCAGCACACCCGCTGGGCCCCGCACCTCGTGCTGCTCGCCGCCGAGCCGAGCGCCGAGGACGCGGTCAAGCTCGCCGAACTCGCCGCGGACGCCTCCCGCCTCGGCATCGGCTACCTGGTCGGCACGGAGTCCGGGGACCTGCCCGGCGCCGCCTGGGAGATGGAGATCACCCGCGACGGCAAGCTGCTCGCGCCGCTCCTCGGGCTCGAACTGGCCGCGCAGACGCTGCCCGAGGCCCAGCAGCGCGCCGTCGTGCAGCTCTTCACGGACGCCGACCCGGAGGGCCCGGGCAACCCCACGGGACCGGACGACGGCCCCACGGGCGCCGCTCCGCCGTTCCTCGTCGACGTCACCGAGCAGGGGCGGCCCGCGGTCTACGCCCGCCTCGTCGGCACGTACGAGATCATCGGCCTGGAGACCCCCGACGGGGAACGCAGTGCGCTCATGCACGAGGCGCTCGCGCTGCTCCTGCTGCACCGCGAAGGGGTGCACCCGCGCGTGCTCGCCTCCGCGCTGTGGCCGCGCGGCGTCACCGAGGACGTGCGGGACGCGCTCGTCGAGCGGCTCCGCGACTGGCTCGGCACCGACCCCGACGGGTCGCCCCGGCTGCGCGCCGACCGGACCGGGCGGCTCACGCTCGCCAAGTCCGTCGTGTCCGACCTGGACGTGCTGCGGTCGCTGTACCACGAGGCCACGCAGGGGCGCGGCGCCGGCAACCGTGCCGTGCGCGGCCGGATGCTCACCGACGCGCTGGTCCTCGTCCGCGGGCCGCTGCTCGCCGACCGGCCGCAGGGGCGGTACGGCTGGCTCACGCACGAGATCATCGACGCCCAGCTGCCGCTGCTCGTCGCCGACATCGGCCTCGCCCTGTCGGAGTTCCACCTGGAGAAGGGGCGCGCGGAGAAGGCCATCGAGGCGCTCAACGCGGCGATGGGCTCGGCGCCCGGCGACGAGCGACTCTGGAACGAGCTGCTCCGCGCCACGCACGCGACGGAGGACCCGGCCCGGCTCCAGCAGGTGGCGGCCGACCTGGTCGCCCGCAGCGGTGCGCGCGGGCTGCCGCCGCGCACGGAGGCGCTGCTCGACGAGCTCCTGCCGACCTGGCGCAGCGGGCTGACCGCGTCGGCCGGCTGAGGCTGCGCTCTTGTTGCTGATCCTCGTCCTCGGTGGCGCCCTATGGGGCGCCTTCGCGGGCCTCTTCGTGCCCCGGGCCGCCTACCGGCTCTCCGTACCGCCCGATGAGCGGTGGCGGTCCGAGACTCCCGAGGGGCGGCCCATCGGCTCCTGGACCGGGCTCGCCCACTGTTCCCAGGGCGGCTGGTACGGACCCCGGACCTCGGCCGTCGCGACCACCACCGCCCTCGTCTGCGCCGCGCTCGCCGCGACCACCGGTGCGCGGCCCGAGCTGGCCGTCTGGCTGCTGCTCGCGCCCTTCGGCGTGCTGCTCGCGCTCGTCGACTTCACCGTGCACCGGCTCCCTGACGTGCTCACGCTGCCGCTCGCGGGCGCCGCGCTCGCACTGCTCGGGGGCGCCGCGCTGGTGCCGGAGTCGGGCGGCTCCTGGCTCGGCGCGCTGTACGGAGCGCTCGCGCTGGCCGGCGCCTACTTCGTACTGTTCCTCATCAACCCCAACGGCATGGGCTTCGGCGACGTGAAGCTGGCCCTCTCCCTGGGGGCGGTGCTCGGCTGGTACGGGTGGGGCGTGCTGCTGCTCGGCACCTTCGCCGGGTTCCTGCTCGCCTCGCTGTACGGGGCCGGGCTCGTCGTCGCCCGCCGGGCCGGGCGCAAGACGGCGATCCCCTTCGGTCCCTTCCTGATCGGCGGCGCGTTCGTGGGGCTGCTGCTCGGGTCGTACGCGGCCTGAGAGCCTGTGCCATGGCCCCGGCTCCGAGCCCGCGTCGGGCGGCGGAGGGTGCTGGCGTACGCTGGCTTGGTCCGTCCACAACCCTTACGAAACTTACGAAAGGGACGCCCCGGTGACCGAGAAGGCCGACCTTCAGTCCGTCCTCGACCGCGCCGCCGCAGGTGGGCGGATCACTCCGGAAGAGGCGCTCGACCTCTACCGGGACGCCCCGCTGCACGCGCTGGGAGCCGCCGCCGACGCCGTGCGCCGCCGCCGCTACGCCGGTACGGAGCACATCGCGACGTACATCATCGAGCGCAACATCAACTACACGAACGTCTGCGTGACGGCGTGCAAGTTCTGCGCCTTCTACGCCGCTCCGAAGGACACGAAGAAGGGCTGGAGCCGCGACCTCGACGACATCCTGCGCCGCTGCGCGGAGACCGTCGAGCTGGGCGGCACCCAGGTCATGTTCCAGGGCGGCCACCACCCGGACTACGGCGTCGAGTACTACGAAGAGCACTTCTCCGCCATCAAGAAGAACTTCCCGCAGCTGGTCATCCACTCCCTCGGCGCGTCCGAGGTCGAGCACATGGCCCGCATCTCCAAGGTCTCCGTCGACGAGGCGATCCGGCGGATCAACGCCGCGGGCCTCGACTCCTTCGCGGGCGCGGGCGCCGAGCTGCTGCCCGCCCGCCCGCGCAAGGCGATCGCCCCCCTCAAGGAGTCCGGCGAGCGCTGGCTGGAGATCATGGAGATCGCCCACAACCTGGGCGTGGAGTCCACCTCCACCATGCTGATGGGCACGGGCGAGACCAACGCCGAGCGCATCGAGCACCTGCGGATGATCCGCGACGTACAGGACCGGACGGGAGGCTTCCGGGCCTTCATCCCGTACACGTACCAGCCCGAGAACAACCACCTCAAGGGCCGTACGCAGGCGACGATCTTCGAGTACATCCGGATGATCGCGATCGCCCGGATCTTCCTCGACAACGTCGCGCACATCCAGGGCTCCTGGCTGACGACGGGCAAGGAGGCCGGCCAGCTCACCCTCCACTACGGAGCGGACGATCTGGGCTCGGTGATGCTGGAGGAGAACGTCGTCTCGTCGGCGGGCGCCAAGCACCGCTCGAACCTCCGCGAGATGATCGACATGATCCGTACGGCGGACCGGGTCCCGGCGCAGCGCGCCACCACGTACGAGCACCTGGTCGTGCACGACGACCCGGCGAACGACCCGGTCGACGACCGCGTCGCCTCGCACATCTCGTCCACGGCGATCGAGGGCGGCACGGCGCACCCCGAGCTGAAGCTCCTCGCCACGAACTGAGGCCCCCTGTTGCTCACCCTCCACGTCGCCGAACACTCACCGGAGGCGGCGGTCCTGGTCGACGGCGCGCGGGTCGCCGCCGTCGGCCCGCACGAGGAGCTGGCCGCGGCGCACCCGGCCGCCCGCGTCCGCCGCTGGCCCGGCATCCTCACGCCGGGCCTGCTCAACCCGTACGCGCCCGAACTCCTCGAAGTCACCTACCACCCGGATCCGCGCGAGGCCGACCGGCTCGGCACGGAGCCCATCGGCGGGGAGCGGGCCCGGGCGCTCTTCCGCGCCGACCCGTCGCTCCTGGGCGCGAGTGCGCGGCGCGGGGTGCAGCGGATGCTGGCGCACGGGACGGTGGCGGTGGCGGGGGACCTGCGGGCTCGTCCCGCCCTGGACGCGCTCCGTCGATCGGGCCTTGCGGTGGGCCACCGCCCGCCGAACCTCCCCGGCCCGCCCTCCCTCTCCCCGACCCCCCTGATCCTGCTCCCGCCCCTGACCCCCGGCGCCCCGGCCCGCTTCGCCGTCTTCGACGTACGGGACCGCGGGGAGCTGGTGCGCAGGGGCGCACACACCTGCGTGGCAACAGTGCTGGCAGGCAAACTCGTCTACCGCGCCCGCTAGCCCGTCTGCTCCCGCCAGCCCGTCTGCCTACACCGGCCGTCCGGCGCCTGCGGCCGCATCATGCCCGCTCGCGCAGTTCCCCGCGCCCCTTAGAAGCGCCTCCGGCGCTCCGTCAGGGGCGCCCCTTCAGGGGCGCGGGGAACTGCGCGACCAGCCACAAGACGGCCCGCACCCGCCAGGAGACCGCCCATGGCAGACGCTCCCGCGCTAGGCGCCGCAGGCGCTTCCAGGGGCGCGGGGAACTGCGCGACAAGCCACGACGCACGCCGCACCCGCCAGGGAACCGCCCATGGCAGACGCTCCCGCGAGGGGGCCCGCCGCAGGCGAGGGAGCGCGGCGCAGGGCCGACCAGGCCGGCGTCAAGAGAGAAGACCGGCCTGACACAATGGCCGGGTGACCCGAGCCTCCTTGGACAAGCAGCCGCACGAAGTCGCCACGATGTTCGACGACGTGGCCGAACGGTACGACGTCACCAACGACGTGCTCTCCCTCGGCCAGGCCCGCCTCTGGCGCAAGGAGGTCGCCAAGGCGGTCGACGCGCGCCCGGCGCAGAAGGTCCTCGACCTCGCGGCCGGCACCGCCACCTCCTCGCAGCCCTTCGCGCAGGCCGGCGCGTACGTCGTGCCCTGCGACTTCTCCCTCGGCATGCTGCGCGTCGGCAAGCAGCGGCACCCCTGGATGCCGTTCACGGCGGGCGACGGGACGAAGCTGCCGTTCAAGGACGACACCTTCGACGCCGTCACCATCTCCTTCGGGCTGCGCAACATCCAGGACACGGGCGCCGCGCTCCGCGAGCTGTACCGCGTGACGAAGCCCGGTGGCCGGGTCGTGATCTGCGAGTTCTCCCACGCCACGTGGGGGCCGTTCCGCACGGTCTACGAGGAGTATCTGATGCGCGCGCTGCCGCCGGTCGCCCGCGCGGTCTCCTCGAACCCGGACGCGTACGTCTACCTCGCCGAGTCGATCCGCTCCTGGCCCGACCAGCCCACGCTCGCCGCGCTGCTGCAGGACGCGGGCTGGTCGAAGGTGGCCTGGCGGAACCTGACGGGCGGCGTCGTGGCACTGCACCGCGGCTTCAAGCAGAGCTGACGTCAGGCACCGCCGACCAAGCCCGCTTCGTAACGCTCCAGTTGAGACTCAGGCAGCCCGAACCCAAGGGAACCGGCCACCGGGCAAGATGTGTCCGTTGATACGACCCTGCCGTTTACTTATGCGGCGCTTATGGGCCGGTCCGCTTTCCTTGCTGAACTCCTGAGTCACGGAGCGTCCTGATGGCGTCGTACTGCCCACACTGCGGGGCGCCCAGCCCCGATGAGGCCCGCTTCTGCATGAAGTGCGGGCGCGAACGCCTTCCCGAGCCGAAGCAGCCCGCCTCACCACCCCCGGCACAGCCCTCCTCACCACCGCCGGCACAGCCCTCCTCACCCCCCTCCTCACCGCCCGCCTCACCACCACCACCCGCCCACACCCCGGGCGCCGCCCTCGCCCCCTCACCCGTGGGCGCCTTCTTCGGGCGTACGTTCCGCGGGGACTGGGCCGGCTCCGTCCAGGCCGCCCTGTGGCCGGTCGCGATGCTGCTGATCGGCGCCGTCTCGCTGGCGATCCCGACGTACGGCCAGGACGACGAGGTCGTCTTCGACTTCACCGACCGGCTGCGGGTCGCCCTCGCGCTGCTGCTCCAATCCGTCGGCGGCGGCTTCGAGTTCACGGGCCGTGAGGAGCGGCCGGGCTTCGGCGGCTCCGACGGCTCCGGCGGCCTCGGGATGGGGTCGGACACATCGGAGGCCGCGGTCGAAGGCACCGCGTCCCTGCACCTCGTCCCGCTCACCATGACCGCGCTGTGGATCGTGGCCCTCGTCATCGGCGTACGCGTCCTGCGCAACCGCCTGGTGGCCCGTGGCGCGGTCCAGGGCGGTGGCGGCACCGCCGGCCTCGAAGCGGCCGTCCGCGTCGCGCTGTCGGTCACCGTGGGAGTGCTCGTGCTCGCGCTCTTCGCGCAGCCCGAGATCGAGGGAGTCGAGCTGTCGTCGTCCCCGGCCCTCGCCGCGCTGGGTGCGCTGGTGCTCGGACTGGCCGTCTCCTGCGGGGTGTTGCACCGCGTGGACGCGGCGGCGGCCGAAGGAGGGTCCGGCGGGCAGGCGCAGCCGTCGGCCTGGGCGAGGCTGACCGCGCGCCCCGGCGCGCAGTCCGTCGTCCGCGCCACCGGCACCGCGCTGCGCGCCCTCGTCGTCGTCCTCGTGCTCTGCTCGCTCGTCGCCTTCGTCAGCCTCGCCCAGGTCGACGACCTGGCCGACCTCACCGACCTCGAGGACGCCGGCATCTCACCGCTCCTCGTCGCGCTGCTCGTCCTGCCGAACCTCGCGGTCACGGCGCTCGGCATCGGCTGGGGCGCGGGCGCCGAGGCCTCGGTGCGCGGCAGCAGCTCGATGTACGGGAGCGGGCGCGAGAGCGAGTCCTTCGGCCTCGCCGAACTGGGCGACGTCACCAACGACTGGGCGATCGTCGGCGCGCTGGCGCTCGGCCTGGTCTGCGCGCTGACGCTCGGCGTGCTCGCCGCGCGGCGCTGCGTGGGCCGCGGCGAGCAACTCCTCGCCGCCGCCGTCTTCTTCGGGTTCCTCCTGCTGCTCGCCGGCTTCAGCGGCCTCGGCGTCGAACTGTCCGGACAGGCCTTCGAGGGAGGGTCCGGATTCGGCGGCGCCAGCAGCGGAAGCGGGAACGTGGAGCTCGGGCTGAGCGTCCCGGAGATGCTCCTGTTCGGGCTGCTGTGGATCCTCCCGGCCGCGCTGCTCGGACCGTACCTGCTGCGGATGACGGGCCGCGGCGAGCCGCCCGCCCCGCCGGCGTACGCACCGCTCGCCACGCCACAGGCACCGCTGGCCACGCCGCAGGCACCCGAGGCGCCGACCGCGGCACCCACCGGGCCGCCCGCGTACGCTCCGCACACCGTCCACATCGGGCAGCAGCCCTCCCCGGCCAAGCCGCGTGGCGGGGCCGGGGTCTGGGTGGCCACGCTCGTCGGAGCCCTCGTCGTCGGGGGCGGGGTGACTGCCGGTGTCCTGCTCTGGAAGGACACCGGTGACGACAAGGCGGACGGCGCGGGCAAGGACGACAGGCCGTCGGTCAGCCGGTCGGAGGAGCCGGCCGGGAGCCCGAGCGAGACCTCGAGCCAAACCCCGAGCGAGACCCCGGGCCCGCTCACGTCGCAGAGTCCCGGGGCCCCCGCGGGGACCGACCGGGTGACCGACCCCGAGGGCTTCTCCTTCGCGGTGCCCGAGGGCTGGACCCGGCAGTCCGTCAACCCCGAGCGCCCCGGACAGATCACCTATGCGGGGTCGACCGGACGTGAGGAGTTCCTCGTCGGTGTCGTCACGGACGCGCCGTACACCTCGTACGAGAACTTCACGAACATCGAGCGGCACACCAAGTCGGCTCCGGACAAGTCGGACTACGAGCGCATCCGGATGGAGAAGAACACTTTCCAGGGGCGGGACGGCGCCCTCTGGGAGTACACGTACACCGACGAGGCGGGCCGCACGATCCACGCCCTGAACCAGAGCTACATCGCGGAGAACGGCACGGAGTACGCGATCCAGCTCTCGTGGCGCGAGGACTTCTGGCCCGCGGGAGAGGGCGCGAAGACGCACACGACGGCCCTCGACACCTGGCGGCTCACGGAGTGAGGTCGGCGGCTACAGGGTGAGCCGGTAACAGCGGGACGTGCGGCGCGACGCCTCGACGCCCGGGATCAGCGGGGGAGTGGTGTACGTCTCGGCGGGCTCCATGCCGATCCGCCTGGTCACCGCAATGGAACGTTCGTTCCCCTCGACGACCATCGCCATCACCCTGGGTACGCCCACCGCGCGCAGCCGCTCGACCGTCGCGACGGCGGCCGCGGTGGCGTACCCCTTGCCCCAGGCCGCTCGACCGAGCCTCCAGCCGATCTCTATCTCACCCACCGGGCCCCAGTCCCTGGGCCAGGGCTGGGCGCCCGTGAAGCCGATCGGCTCACCGGCCGCGTCGAGCATCGTCCACAGGCAGTAGCCCAGTTCGGCGTCGTGTCTGCGCTGCCGCGCGGTCAGCTCCTCGTACATGGAGAGCTCCGCCGACGTACCGCCGAAGAACTCCATGACCTCGGGGTCGTCGAAGAGCCGGTGCCAGACAAAAGCGTCCTCATGGGTGGGGACGCGCAGCTGCACGGCGGGGAGGTGCAGCGCGGGCTGGGTAGCGGTCTGCTCGGTCACGTGTGTGGCCCTTCGGCTGGCTGATCAGTACCGCCTCATAGACTGCCCATATACCGTGCCGGTCGGCACACAGATTTCGAGCCTTGGGGAGAACCCGCCGTGACCGAGCCCCTCTCCGAACACTCCGCGGACGTGATCGTCGTCGGAGCCGGCCCCGCCGGTTCGACGACGGCGTACTACCTGGCAAAGGCCGGACTCGACGTACTCCTTCTGGAGAAGACCGCGTTCCCGCGGGAGAAGGTCTGCGGTGACGGGCTCACGCCTCGCGCCACCAAGCAGCTGGTGTCCATGGGAATCGACATCTCCGAAGAGGCGGGCTGGCTGCGGAACAAGGGTCTGCGCATCATCGGCGGCGGAGTGCGGCTCCAGCTGGACTGGCCGGAACTCGCCTCCTACCCCGACTACGGCCTCGTACGGAAGCGTGACGACTTCGACGAGCAGCTCGCCCGGCAGGCACAGAAGGCGGGCGCACGCCTGTACGAGCGCTGCAATGTGGGCGAGCCCATCATCGACGACCGGACCGGTTACGTCACCGGAGTGCACGCCAAGATGGGCGAGGAGAAGACCCCGGTCACCTTCCACGCCCCCCTCGTCGTCGCCGCCGACGGCAACTCCTCCCGGATCTCGCTGGCCATGGGGCTGCACCGCCGCGAGGACCGCCCGATGGGCGTCGCGGTCCGCACGTACTTCACCTCGCCCCGCCACGACGACGACTACCTGGAGTCCTGGCTGGAGCTGTGGGACCGCCGCGGACCCGGCGAGGACCGGCTCCTGCCCGGCTACGGCTGGGTCTTCGGCATGGGCGACGGCACGTCCAACGTCGGCCTCGGCATCCTCAACTCCTCCAAGTCGTTCCGCGAGCTCGACTGGCGCGAGGTCCTCAAGGCCTGGTGCGCCTCGATGCCGGAGGACTGGGGCTACACCCCGGAGAACATGACCACGCCGATCCGCGGCGCCGCCCTGCCGATGGCCTTCAACCGCCAGCCGCACTACACGAAGGGCCTGCTCCTCGTCGGCGACGCGGGCGGCCTGGTGAACCCCTTCAACGGCGAGGGCATCGCGTACGCCATGGAGTCCGGCCAGATCGCGGCGGACGTCATCGCACAGGCACACGCGCGTGCCACCCCCGCCCAGCGCGAACTGGCACTCCAGAACTACCCGAAGACGCTCAAGGAGGTCTACGGCGGCTACTACACGCTCGGCCGCGCCTTCGTGAAGCTCATCGGCAACCCGAAGGTCATGAAGATCGCGACCCAGCGCGGCCTGACCCACCCGATCCTGATGCGGTTCACGCTGAAGATGCTGGCGAACCTCACGGACCCGATGGGCGGCGACGCGATGGACCGCATCATCAACGGCCTGAGCAAGGTGGCACCGAAGGCGTGAGCGTGCCCCATTCGGTGGACCGGGCGCTCGACCTCCTGGAGGCCGTCGCCCGGTCGGCACGTCCCGTCCCCGCCAAGTCCCTCGCCAGGGAGGCGGGCTGTGCCCTGTCGACCGTGTACCACCTGATGGGCCCGCTCGTCGCGCGCGGCCACGTCGACCGCACCCCGCAGGGCTATGTGCTCGGCCCGCGGGTCCCGGCCCTGTACCGCTCCTTCCGCCGGCACACGGGCCTGGACGAGGAGACGTACGGGATGCTGCACGCGGTACGCCGGCTGGCGGGCGCCCACGCGTATCTGAGCGCCCGCCGGGGCGGACGGATCGCGGTCGTCGATTCCACGGCGTCCGCGTACGACGGCGATCCCTTCGAGGTCGGCGTCGACCGGGGCGCGCACGCCACGGCACACGGCAAGGTGCTGCTGGCCTCGCTGGACCGGGCGGCCCGGCGCCGCTATCTGGACGAGCACGGGCTGCCGCGGCTCACCGAGCACACCATCACCAACCCGGACCGCTTCGAGGCCGAGCTGCGCCGGGTGCGCACGGCGGGCGTCGCGGTGTCGGTGGGGGAGACGGACCCGGCCTACACCTGCGTGGCCGTACCGCTGGCGGACGGCGCGCGGGCGCTGTCGGTGTCGCTGCCGACCGAGCGGTTCCGCGGGCGGCGCGGTGAGTTGACGCGGGTCCTGTCCCGGGCGGCGCGGCACGGGATTCCGGCAGCGTCGGAATAGCGGGCGGCCCGGCTTGCCGGACACGCCGGACGGGCGGACGCTGGCCGCATGATTTTCATCGCCGTCAAGTTCACCGTCCGCCCTGAGCACAGCGACAGCTGGATCGAGCGGACCGCCGCATTCACCGCCGCCACGCGCGCGGAGCCGGGCAACCTCTTCTTCGAGTGGTCCCGCTCCGTCGAGGACCCGAACCAGTTCGTGCTCCTGGAGGGCTTCGCCGACGGGGACGCGGGCGCCGCGCACGTCAATTCCGACCACTTCAAGGCCGGCCTGGAGACGATGGGCGAGCTCATCGCCACCGTGCCGCAGATCGTGAACACCGAGATCGAGGGCTCCGGTTGGTCCGCGATGGCGGAGCTGACGCCCAAGGACGCGTGACGAACGCGTGCCGATGGCGCGTGACCAACGCGTGCCGATGGTGTGAAGAACGGCCCAGGAGCCGTTTCAGAGCGCACTGAGGGCCGGAACCCCACCAGGGGGGTTCCGGCCCTCGTTCGTGGCTCTAAGAGGCCGTCAGAGGACGCGCACGGCGCCCGAGGCCGGGTAGCCCGACAGGTCCTGGATGACAACGCCCTTGCTGGGGTTGGCGGCGTCCAGGTACTGGCCGTTCCCGATGTACACACCCACGTGGTACGCGGAGCCCTTGCCGCCCCAGTACAGGATGTCGCCGACCTGGAGGTTCGAGGTGCCGACCTCGGTGCCCATCGTCGACTGGTCCTGCGAGACGCGCGGAAGGTCCACGCCCGCCTGCTTGAACGCGGCCTGCACGAGGCTGGAGCAGTCCCAGGCGTTCGGGCCCGAGGCACCCATCACGTACGCGTCACCGAGCTGCGCCTTGAGGAAGCCGATGACCGCGCCGACGCTGCCGCTGGCCGGGGCGACCGAGTCCGATGCGGTGGAGGCGGAACCGGAAGCCGAACCGGAGGAGGACTGCGTCGAGAGCGTGGTGCGCTCGGTGGAGCGGGAGGCCCGCTCCTCATCGGCCTTCTTCTTCGCGGCGGCCGCGGCCTTGCGCTCGGCCTCGGCCTTCTTCTCGGCCTTCGCCTGGTCTTCCTTGGCCTGCTTGGCGGCCTTGGCGGCGGCCGCGTCCTGCTCGGCGCGCGACTCGTAGGTGTCGGCGGCCTGCTGGGTGGCGTCCGCCGACTGGGCGATCTGTGCGGACAGATCGGTGGTGAGCGTGGGCATTTCGATGGTCTCGGACACCGGCTCGGCCGCGTTCGCCGTACCGGCCGCCGCGGCCACTGCCAGGGTGCTGAGGACGCCACCGGCAACTCCGGCGCGCAGCGCAATCTTGGAGGCGCTGCGACGGGGCTTCCGGTGGCTGGGTATGTGAGCGGTGTGGGACATGAGAACAACCGCTATCAGGGACTCACGGTTCCCTTCAAGAAACGTGTGCTGCGCCACAGTTGTGGATTTCGGCCCTGAATCCCGGGCGTGTCGCTCCTTATTGACGCCGTAACGGGCAATGCGGACAGCGGTGATCACGCCTGTGATCATGGGTTTTCTGCGATACGCCCGAATTGCCCGCGGTCTACCACCCGTTGAGTCCGTTGGCCAAGCCCGGCTTATTCGGGGAAGTCGCCTCTGTGGCGCAGGTCACACGGCGACCCCCTCGGGGATCTCCCTGAGACCTCGCCGATACCTCCCTGAGATCTCCTGCGGTTTTCGGCACCTCTGGACCCGGGAAGCGGCCGCCGGCTTCACGGGGGGTGCCCGCCGCTCGTGAATCGGCGCACGCGTCCACATCGGTCCGCGCCTCTGCCGCCAAAGTGTGAACGCGGCTCCTCTACCAAGTGATCGCGTCCAGCGCCAATTTGCTTGCAGTGGCCATCTCTTGATAGAGCGACACCCCTTCGACCAGGGGTGACGCGCTGAGATGTCACCTCTAGTGATCACTCAGGCGCTTCGCGTACGAAGATCACCGCTCATCCGACTTCATGATCCTTCGTCAGGTGGTGGAGATCACAAAGCCGTTGTCGCACCCCGTGTCGCAGATCACAGACCGGCAGGCATAGGATGCGGGGCAGTTGGGCTTGTGACCTGCTTCACATGTAAGCGATCTTCGATGGGAATCGGGGCTCGGTGATGCGAATCGGGGCGCCGGTCCGACGCAACCGCCAACAGTCAGTGCCGACTGAGAGGAGCGAGGAGCGTGAACGCCTATGCGCCCATCCTCGTGCTGGGAGCCCTCGGGGCAGGCTTTGCGATCTTCTCCGTGGTCATGGCCACGCTTATCGGTCCAAAGCGGTACAACCGCGCGAAGCTAGAGGCCTATGAGTGCGGCATCGAGCCGACGCCGACGCCGGCAGGCGGCGGGCGATTCCCCATCAAGTACTACCTGACGGCGATGCTCTTCATCGTCTTCGACATCGAGATCGTCTTCCTCTATCCCTGGGCCGTCACCTTCGACGCGCTGGGGATTTTCGGGCTCGTGGAGATGCTGCTCTTCGTGCTCACCGTCTTTGTCGCCTACGCGTACGTATGGCGGCGCGGCGGCCTGGAATGGGACTAAGGGTCTGAGGGGTCAAAGAGCATGGGACTCGAAGAGAAACTGCCGAGCGGATTTCTGCTGACCACCGTCGAGCAGGCCGCGGGCTGGATGCGGAAGTCGTCCGTCTTCCCCGCCACGTTCGGCCTCGCCTGCTGCGCCATCGAGATGATGACGACCGGCGCCGGGCGGTACGACATGGCGCGCTTCGGCATGGAGGTCTTCCGCGGTTCGCCGCGCCAGGCCGACCTGATGATCGTGGCGGGCCGGGTGAGCCAGAAGATGGCGCCGGTGCTGCGGCAGGTCTATGACCAGATGCCCAATCCCAAGTGGGTGATTTCCATGGGGGTTTGCGCTTCATCGGGCGGAATGTTCAACAATTACGCGATTGTGCAGGGTGTGGACCATGTCGTCCCGGTCGACATCTATTTGCCGGGCTGTCCGCCGCGCCCCGAGATGCTGCTGGACGCGATCCTCAAGCTCCACGAGAAGATCCAGAACACCAAGCTCGGCGTGAACGCGGAAGAAGCGGCCCGTGAGGCGGAGGAGGCGGCCCTCAAGGCGCTCCCCACCATCGAGATGAAGGGGCTGCTGCGGTGAGCGACGCACCCGACCCGCACCACGAGCACCTGAGCGGCAGCGGCGTCCCCGCGCCGCGCGACGAGGCCGGCGAGGTCATCGGCGTACGCAGGGGCATGTTCGGCGCCGGAGACGGCGGCGACACGTCCGGCTACGGCGGCCTGGTGCGGACCATCGCGCTGCCCGGCGCCTCCGCGCGTCCCTACGGCGGCTGGTTCGACGAGACGGCCGACGAACTGGAGGGCGCCCTGGAGGAACAGGGCCTCCTCCCGGAGAACGCGATCGAGAAGACCGTCGTCGACCGCGACGAGATCACCTTCCACATCGCGCGCGAGCACCTCGTCCGCGTCGCCCAGACCCTGCGCGACGACCCGGCCCTGCGCTTCGAGCTCTGCACCGGCGTGAGCGGAGTGCACTTCCCCGGGGACAAGGGCCGCGAGCTGCACGCCGTCTACCACCTGCGCTCGATCACCCACAACCGGCTGATCCGGCTCGAAGTCGCCGTGCCCGACGCCGACCCGCACCTGCCCTCACTGGTCCCGGTCTATCCGACCAACGACTGGCACGAGCGCGAGGCGTACGACTTCTTCGGCCTCGTCTTCGACGGCCACCCGGCGCTCACGCGGATCATGATGCCGGACGACTGGCAGGGCTTCCCGCAGCGCAAGGACTACCCCCTCGGCGGCATCCCCGTCGAGTACAAGGGCGCCCAGATCCCGGCTCCGGACCAGCGGAGGTCGTACACCTGATGAGCACTTCACATGCATCCGCCCGGGAGACGACCGAGGGGACTGTATATACAGTCACCGGCGGCGACTGGGACGAGGTCGTCCAGTCCGCGGCCAAGGCCGACGACGAGCGCATCATCGTCAACATGGGGCCGCAGCACCCGTCCACGCACGGCGTGCTCCGGCTCATCCTGGAGATCGAGGGCGAGACGGTCACCGAAGCCCGCTGCGGCATCGGCTATCTGCACACCGGCATCGAGAAGAACCTCGAATTCCGGACGTGGACGCAGGGCACGACCTTCGTCACGCGCATGGATTACCTGACCCCGTTCTTCAACGAGACGGCGTACTGCCTCGGCGTCGAGAAGCTGCTCGGCATCGAGGGGCAGATCCCGGACCGCGCCTCGGTCATCCGCGTCCTCCTCATGGAACTCAACCGCCTCTCCTCCCATCTGGTGTGCATCGCCACCGGCGGCATGGAGCTCGGCGCGACGACGATCATGATCTACGGATTCCGTGATCGTGAACTCGTTCTCGACCTCTTCGAACTCATCACCGGTCTGCGGATGAACCACGCGTACGTCCGGCCCGGCGGGCTCGCCCAGGACCTGCCGCCCGGCACGGTCGACCAGCTGCGTGAGTTCGTGAAGACGATGAAGAAGAACATCCCGGAGTACGACAAGCTCGCCACCGGGAACCCCATCTTCAAGGCCCGCATGCAGGACGTCGGCTATCTCGACCTCGCCGGCTGCATGGCGCTCGGCGCCACGGGCCCGGTCCTGCGCTCGGCGGGCCTCCCGCACGACCTGCGCAAGACCCAGCCCTACTGCGGCTACGAGAACTACGAGTTCGACATCCCGACCGCCGACACCTGCGACTCCTACGGCCGCTTCCTGATCCGCCTCGAGGAGATGCGGCAGTCGCTGCGCATCATCGAGCAGTGCATCGACCGGCTCGCCCCCGGACCCGTCATGGTCGAGGACAAGAAGATCGCCTGGCCCGCCCAACTGGCCCTCGGCCCCGACGGCCTGGGCAACTCGCTCGACCACATCAAGAAGATCATGGGCACCTCCATGGAGTCCCTCATCCACCACTTCAAGCTGGTGACCGAGGGCTTCCGGGTGCCGCCCGGACAGACGTACACCGCGGTCGAGTCGCCCAAGGGCGAGCTCGGCGTGCACGTCGTCTCCGACGGGGGCACCCGCCCCTACCGGGTCCACTTCCGCGACCCGTCCTTCACCAACCTCCAGGCCATGGCGGCGATGTGCGAGGGCGGCCAGGTCGCCGACGTCATCGTCGCCGTCGCGTCCATCGACCCCGTGATGGGAGGCGTCGACCGGTGACCACCACTCCTTCGGAGAAGAGCGCGGGCGTCAGCCTGGGCATGCCCCAACTCCCCGCCCCCGACTACCCGGCCGACGTGCGCGCCCGCCTCGAGACGGACGCCAAGGAGGTCATCGCCCGCTACCCGGGATCCCGGTCGGCGCTCCTCCCGCTGCTCCACCTGGTGCAGTCCGAGGAAGGCCACGTCACGCGCACGGGCATGCGATTCTGCGCCGAGATGCTGGGTCTGACCACGGCCGAGGTCACGGCCGTCGCGACCTTCTACACCATGTACCGGCGCAACCCCTCCGGCGACTACCAGGTCGGCGTCTGCACCAACACGCTGTGCGCCGTCATGGGTGGCGACGCGATCTTCGACGAGCTCAAGCAGCACCTCGGCGTCGGCAACGACGAGACGACCGAGGACGGCAAGATCACCCTCGAGCACATCGAGTGCAACGCCGCCTGCGACTTCGCCCCCGTGGTGATGGTCAACTGGGAGTTCTTCGACAACCAGACCCCCGAGTCCGCCAAGCGGCTCGTGGACGACCTGCGCGCAGGCGTGCCGGTCGAGCCCACCCGCGGTGCGCCCCTGTGCACGTACAAGGAAACCGCCCGGATCCTCGCGGGCTTTCCCGACGAGCGGCCCGGCGCCGTCGAGGCGACCGGCGGCGCGGGCCCCGCCTCACTGATCGGCCTGCGCCTGGCCAAGGGCGAGGTGCCGCAGCCGCGCGTGGTCCACCCGCGCGCGGGAGGCCCCCAGGACGAAGCGCCGGCCGAGCACCTCAGCTCGCACGACGCACCACAGCAGACCTCGGCATCCGACCCGGCCCACCCGGCAGGACCGACGGCCGAGGAGGGGGAGTGATGACCTTGGCAGCCGAGATCAACAACGAGACCAGCCCGGAGAAGCTGCTCGCCCCGGTCCTTTCGGCCTTCTGGGACGAGGACAAGTCCTGGACGCTGGAGACCTACCGGCGGCACGAAGGGTACGAAGGCCTGCGCAAGGCCCTCGCCATGGACCCGGACGACCTCATCGCCTATGTGAAGGACTCCGGCCTGCGCGGCAGGGGCGGCGCGGGATTCCCCACCGGGATGAAGTGGCAGTTCATCCCGCAGGGCGACGGCAAGCCGCACTATCTAGTTGTCAACGCCGACGAATCGGAGCCCGGGACCTGCAAGGACATCCCGCTCCTCTTCGCCAACCCGCACTCCCTCATCGAGGGAATCGTGATCGCGTGCTACGCGATCAGGTCGTCGCATGCCTTCATCTACCTGCGGGGCGAAGTCGTCCCCGTGCTCCGGCGGTTGCACGAGGCCGTCCGCGAGGCCTACGCGGCGGGCTACCTCGGGAAGAACGTGCTGGGCAGCGGGCTCGATCTGGAACTCACCGTGCACGCGGGCGCGGGCGCGTACATCTGCGGTGAGGAGACCGCGCTGCTCGACTCGCTCGAAGGCCGCCGTGGTCAGCCGCGACTGCGTCCCCCCTTCCCTGCGGTCGCGGGCCTCTACGCATGCCCCACTGTGGTGAACAACGTCGAGTCCATCGCATCCGTTCCCGCGATCCTCCACCGCGGAAAAGACTGGTTCAAGTCGATGGGCAGCGAGAAGTCCCCGGGCTTCACGCTCTACTCGCTCAGCGGCCACGTCACCAACCCCGGCCAGTACGAGGCCCCGCTCGGCATCACGCTGCGCCAGCTGCTCGACATGAGCGGCGGCATGCGGGCCGGACACCGCCTCAAGTTCTGGACACCGGGCGGCTCCTCCACCCCGATGTTCACCGACGAGCACCTCGACGTCCCCCTCGACTACGAGGGCGTCGGCGCCGCCGGATCGATGCTCGGCACCAAGGCGCTCCAGTGCTTCGACGAGACGACGTGCGTCGTGCGGGCCGTCACCCGCTGGACCGAGTTCTACGCCCACGAGTCCTGCGGCAAGTGCACGCCCTGCCGCGAAGGGACGTACTGGCTGGTGCAGTTGCTCCGCGACATCGAGGCCGGCAAGGGCGTCATGGCCGACCTCGACAAGCTGAACGACATCGCCGACAACATCAACGGCAAGTCCTTCTGCGCCCTGGGCGACGGCGCCGCCTCGCCGATCTTCTCCTCACTGAAGTACTTCCGCGCGGAGTACGAGCAGCACATCACCGGCAGGGGATGCCCCTTCGACCCGGCCAAGTCGACTCTCTGGGCCGACAGGCCCGCTGAAAACGCGCAGGTGAACGCATGACAGTGACCACCAACAACGCTCCCTCCGGGGGCGGGGAGGCGGCGGTCCCGCCCGAGGATCTCGTCTCGCTGACCATCGACGGCATCGAGATCAGCGTCCCCAAGGGGACGCTCGTGATCCGCGCCGCCGAACTGCTCGGCATCGAGATCCCGCGGTTCTGCGACCACCCCCTGCTCGACCCGGCGGGCGCCTGCCGCCAGTGCATCGTCGAGGTGGAGGGCCAGCGCAAGCCGATGGCGTCCTGCACCATCACCTGCACCGACGGCATGGTCGTGAAGTCGCAGCTGACCTCTCCCGTCGCGGAGAAGTCCCAGCGCGGCGTGATGGAGCTGCTGCTCATCAACCACCCGCTGGACTGCCCCGTCTGCGACAAGGGCGGCGAGTGCCCGCTGCAGAACCAGGCGATGCAGGTCGGCGACACCGACACCCGCTTCGAGGGCAAGAAGCGGACGTACGAGAAGCCGGTGCCGATCTCCACCCAGGTGCTGCTCGACCGTGAGCGCTGCGTGCTCTGCGCCCGCTGCACCCGGTTCAGCAACCAGATCGCCGGCGACCCGATGATCGAGCTCATCGAGCGGGGCGCCCTCCAGCAGGTCGGCACCGGCGAGGGCGACCCCTTCGAGTCGTACTTCTCCGGGAACACCATCCAGATCTGCCCGGTCGGCGCGCTGACCTCGGCGGCGTATCGCTTCCGCTCCCGGCCCTTCGACCTCGTGTCGTCGCCCTCGGTGTGCGAGCACTGCTCGGGCGGCTGCGCCACGCGCACGGACCACCGGCGCGGCAAGGTCATGCGCCGGCTCGCGGCGGACGACCCCGAGGTCAACGAAGAGTGGATGTGCGACAAGGGCCGCTTCGGCTTCCGGTACGCGCAGCGTCCCGACCGGCTGACCACGCCCCTGGTGCGCAACGCCGCGACGGGTGAGCTCGAACCCGCCAGCTGGCCCGAGGCCCTGGAGATCGCCGCCCGCGGTCTCGCCGCCGCGCGCGGCCGCGCCGGAGTCCTCGTCGGCGGTCGCCTCACCGTGGAGGACGCCTACGCGTACAGCAAGTACGCGCGCGTGGCCCTCGACACGAACGACATCGACTTCCGCGCGCGCGTGCATAGCAGCGAGGAGGCCGACTTCCTCGCGGCACGGGTGGCGGGCCGGGGCCGGGACCTCGACGGCACCGGTGTCACGTACGCCCTCCTGGAGAAGGCGCCCGCCGTCCTGCTCGCCGGGTTCGAGTCCGAGGAGGAGGCGCCCGGCGTCTTCCTGCGGCTGCGCAAGGCCTGGCGCAAGCACGGCCAGCGCACCTACTCCCTCGCGCCGTTCGTGACCCGCGGCCTGGAGAAGGCGGGCGGCACCCTGCTGCCCGCCGCGCCCGGCACCGAGACCGAGTGGCTGGACGCGCTCGCCGCGGGGGTGAGCCTGGAGGCTCCCGGTACCGAGGCCTCCGAGGCGCTGCGCGCCGAGGGCGCCGTCATCGTCGTCGGTGAGCGGCTCGCGGCCGTGCCCGGCGGGCTCACCGCCGCCGTGCGGGCCGCCGCCGCGACCGGCGCCCGGCTCGTCTGGATCCCGCGCAGGGCCGGGGAGCGCGCCGCCATCGAGGCGGGCGCGCTGCCGTCGCTGCTGCCCGGCGGCCGGCCGGCCACCGACCCGCGCGCGCGGGACGAGGTCGCGGCCGCCTGGGGCGTCGCCGAACTCCCGCACCGCTACGGCCGCGACACCGGCCAGATCATCGAGGCCGCCGCGACCGGCGAACTCCGCGCACTCCTGGTGGCGGGTGTCGAGGTCGCCGACCTGCCCGACCCGGCACGCGCGCGTGCGGCACTCGACGAGGTCGGCTTCCTGGTCTCGCTGGAGCTGCGGCCCAGCGAGGTGACCGAGCGGGCCGACGTGGTCCTGCCCGTGGCCGCCGTCGCGGAGAAGCCGGGCACCTTCCTCAACTGGGAGGGCAGGGTGCGAATGTTCGACGCCGCGCTCAAGCCGGACCAGATGACGCGCCGGGTGGCGCCCACCGACGCGCGCGTGCTGCACATGCTCGCCGACGCCGGGGACATCCACCTCGGCCTGCCCGACCTGGTGACCCTGCGCCGCGAGCTGGAGCGGCTCGGCGGCTGGGACGGGCCGCACGCGACGGAGCCCCTGGAGACCGGCGTCCAGCCGCCGCGGCCCGCCGCCGGCGAGGCCGTCCTCGCGGGGCACCGGCTGCTGCTCGACCAGGGCCGCCTCCAGGACGGCGACGAAGCGCTGGCCGGTACGCGGCACGCCGCCCACGCGCGCGTGTCCGCGGCCACCGCCGCGGAGGCGGGGGTGAAGGACGGCGACACGCTGGCCGTCTCCGGGCCGGCGGGCACGACCGAACTCCCGCTGCAGATCACGGTGATGCCCGACCGCGTGGTCTGGCTGCCGCTGAACTCGACCGGGGGAGGCGTCCTGTCGGACACCGGCGCCCGCCCCGGCGACCTCGTCCGCATCGGCCCGGCGGTCCTGCCGGAGCCCACTGAGGCCCCGGAGGTGACGTCGTGAGGCACACCCTGGTGCCGCTTGCGGCGGAAGACCTGTCCATGTTCGGCCGCGACCCCTGGTGGCTGGTCGCCTTCAAGGCGGTCTTCTGCTTCGCGTTCCTGATGGTGACGGTTCTCTTCGCCATCGTGTGGGAGCGCAAGGTCGTCGCCTGGATGCAGCTGCGCATCGGCCCCAACCGGAACGGCCCCTGGGGTCTGCTGCAGTCCCTCGCGGACGGCGTCAAGCTGATGCTCAAGGAAGACGTGATCGTCAAGCGCGCGGACAAGGTGGTCTACGTCCTCGCCCCGGTCGTCGCCGCGATCCCGGCCTTCATGGCGATCGCGGTGATCCCGTTCGGGCCCGCGGGCAACGAAGTCTCGATCTTCGGCCAGCGCACCACGATGCAGCTCACCGACCTGCCGATCGCGATGCTGTACATCCTCGCGGTCGCCTCGGTCGGCATCTACGGCATCGTGCTCGCGGGCTGGAGCTCCGGCTCGACGTACCCGCTCCTCGGCGGCCTGCGCTCCTGCGCGCAGATGATCTCCTACGAGATCGCGATGGGCGCGGCCTTCGCCTCCGTCTTCCTCTACTCGGGGTCGATGTCGACGTCGACGATCGTCGAGGCGCAGGCCGACCGCTGGTACGTACTGCTCCTGCCGGTGTCGTTCCTGATCTACATCGTGACGATGATCGGCGAGACGAACCGCGCGCCGTTCGACATGCCGGAGTCCGAGGGCGACCTCGTCGGTGGCTTCAACACCGAGTACTCCTCCATCAAGTTCGCGATGTTCATGCTCGCCGAGTACATCAACATGGTCACCGTCTCGGCGGTGTCGGTCACGCTCTTCCTGGGAGGCTGGCGGGCGCCGTATCCGATCAGCACGTTCTGGGAGGGCGCGAACCACGGCTGGTGGCCGATGCTCTGGTTCGTGATCAAGGTCCAGCTGCTGCTGTTCTTCTTCATCTGGCTGCGCGGCTCGCTGCCCCGCGTCCGCTACGACCAGCTGATGAAGCTCGGCTGGAAGGTCCTGATCCCGGTCTCGGTCGTCTGGCTGATGCTCGTGGCCACGGTCAGGGCGATGCGGAACGAGGACTACGAATTCACCTCGATCGCGCTCTATGTGGGCGGCGGGGTCATCGCCCTGCTGTTGCTCTCCGTGGTCGTCGACATCTTCCGCGACAAGCGGGAGAAGGAAGCCGCCGCCGAGGAGGAGAAGCCGGTCGCCTTCGACCCGATGGCGGGCGGATTCCCTGTTCCGCCGCTGCCCGGCCAGAGCCTGCCACCCGTCCCGCGCCGCCGCCCGCGCCATGAGCGGGAGCTGATTGTCAGTGGTGGCCCGGATACTCAAAGTGACGGAACCCGAAGTGACGGAAAGGAGGCGTCCGATGGCTGAGTCGAACCAGGAGTCGCACGACCCGAACCAATCGAAGCAGGGGTTCCAGAACCCTGTCGCGGGCTTCGGCGTGACCTTCAAGGCCATGTTCAAGAAGCGGCTGACCGAGCAGTATCCGGAGCAGCAGAAGACCACCGCTCCCCGCTTCCACGGCAGGCACCAGCTGAACCGCCATCCGGACGGCCTGGAGAAGTGCGTCGGCTGTGAGCTCTGCGCCTGGGCCTGTCCCGCGGACGCCATCTATGTGGAGGGCGCGGACAACACGGACGAGGAAAGGTATTCGCCCGGCGAGAGGTACGGCCGGGTCTACCAGATCAACTACGCCCGCTGCATCCTGTGCGGCCTGTGCATCGAGGCGTGCCCCACGCGCGCGCTGACGATGACGAACCAGTTCGAGCTGGCCGACAGCAGCCGCGAGAACCTCATCTACACCAAGGAGCAGCTGCTCGCCGGTCTGGAAGAGGGCATGGTCGACTCGCCGCACGCGATCTACCCGGGCATGGACGAGCAGGACTACTACCGGGGCCTGGTGACCGAGGCGGCGCCGGGGACGGTGCCCCAGGTCGCGCTCTCCAAGGGTGAGACGCCGCAGGAGGCCGCCGCGGACTTCGGGGACGGCGAGCCGGCGTCGGAGAAGGTGGTCGGCCGATGACGCAGCTCGCCGCCTATTCGACCTCCACCGGCGAGGCCTTCCAGTTCTGGGTGCTCGGCACGGTCGCGGTGATCGGCGCCCTGTGCACCATCCTCATGAAGAAGGCCGTGCACAGCGCGCTCTGCCTGGCCGGAACCATGATCATCCTCGCGGTGTTCTACCTGGCCAACGGCGCGTACTTCCTGGGCATCGTCCAGATCGTCGTCTACACCGGCGCGATCATGATGCTCTTCCTCTTCGTGGTCATGCTCGTCGGCGTCACCGCCGCCGACTCCCTGACGGAGACCGTCAAGGGACAGCGCTGGCTGGCCCTCCTCTGCGGGCTCGGCTTCGCGGTGCTGCTCTTCGCGGGCATCGGGAACGCCTCGGTGAAGGAGTTCAACGGCCTCACCAAGGCGAACTCCGGAGGCAATGTGGAGGGCCTCGCCGGGCTCATCTTCACCAAGTACGTCTTCGCCTTCGAGATCACCGGCGCCCTGCTCATCACGGCGACGGTCGGCGCGATGGTGCTCACCCACCGCGAGCGCACGGAGCGCGCCAAGACGCAGCGCGAGCTCTCCGAGGAGCGCGTGCGCGAGGGCAAGCACCTGCCGCCGCTCCCCGCCCCGGGTGTCTACGCCCGGCACAACGCCGTGGACATCGCGGGCCTGCTTCCCGACGGCACCCCGTCGGAGCTCACGGTCAACAAGACGCTGCGCGAGCGCGGCCAGATCCGCGACGTGTCGCGCGAGGCGCTGGACGACCTGCGCGCCCTCGAACAGCGTTCCACCGACCGGCTGGAGCGGCCCGACCTGCGGAGCGACGACATCGGGCGGACCGAGGAGGCGTCGAAGTGAACCCCGTCAACTACCTGTATCTGGCCGCCCTGTTGTTCACGATCGGCGCGACCGGCGTGCTCATCAGGCGGAACGCGATCGTGGTGTTCATGTGCATCGAGCTCATGCTCAACGCCTGCAACCTCGCGTTCGTGGCCTTCTCCCGGATGCACGGCAACCTCGACGGCCAGATCATCGCGTTCTTCACGATGGTCGTCGCCGCCGCGGAGGTCGTGGTCGGGCTCGCGATCATCGTGTCGCTGTTCCGTTCCCGCCACTCGGCCTCGGTCGACGACGCCAGCCTGATGAAGCTCTGAGGGGTCGCTGAATCGTGGAGAACTTGATTGCGCTGCTCGTCGCGGCGCCGCTGCTCGGAGCGGCCGTACTGCTGTGCGGCGGCCGGGCACTGGACCGCGCGGGCCACTGGCTCGGCACGCTGCTCGCGGCCGCCTCCTTCGTCGTCGCCGTCGTGCTGTTCACCGACATGCTGGGCAAGGGCGCCGAAGAGCGCTCGCTGTCGCAGCACCTGTTCAGCTGGATCCCCGTCGAGGGCTTCCAGGCGGACGTCGCCTTCCAGCTCGACCAGCTGTCGATGACGTTCGTCCTGCTGATCTCCGGTGTGGGCACGCTCATCCACATCTATTCCATCGGGTACATGGAGCACGACGAGCGGCGCCGCCGCTTCTTCGGCTACCTGAACCTCTTCCTCGCGGCGATGCTCCTCCTGGTCCTCGCCGACAACTACCTCCTCCTGTACGTCGGATGGGAGGGCGTCGGCCTCGCCTCGTACCTCCTGATCGGCTTCTGGCAGCACAAGCCCAGCGCGGCCACCGCCGCGAAGAAGGCCTTCCTGGTCAACCGCGTCGGTGACGTGGGCCTTTCGATCGCCATCATGCTGATGTTCACCACCTTCGGGACCTTCGCCTTCGGGCCCGTCCTGGAGGCCACGGGTGAGACGTCGGAGGGCAAGCTCACCGCCATCGGCCTGATGCTGTTGCTCGCCGCCTGCGGCAAGTCCGCGCAGGTGCCGCTGCAGTCCTGGCTGGGCGACGCGATGGAGGGCCCGACCCCGGTCTCGGCCCTGATCCACGCCGCCACGATGGTGACCGCGGGTGTGTATCTGATCGTCCGCTCCGGCGAGATCTTCAACGCCGCCCCGGACGCCCAGCTGGTCGTGACCATCGTCGGAGCGGTCACGCTGCTGTTCGGTGCGATCGTCGGTTGCGCGAAGGACGACATCAAGAAGGCCCTCGCCGGCTCGACGATGTCCCAGATCGGCTACATGATCCTCGCCGCGGGCCTCGGCCCCATCGGCTACGTCTTCGCGATCATGCACCTGGTCACGCACGGCTTCTTCAAGGCCGGTCTCTTCCTCGGTGCCGGTTCGGTCATGCACGGCATGAACGACGAGGTCGACATGCGGAAGTACGGCGGCCTCAGGAAGTACATGCCGGTCACCTTCGTGACCTTCGGCCTCGGCTATCTGGCGATCATCGGCTTCCCCGGTCTTTCCGGCTTCTTCTCCAAGGACAAGATCATCGAAGCGGCGTTCGCCAAGGGCGGCACTGAGGGCTGGATCCTCGGCTCGGTGGCGCTCCTGGGCGCGGCCATCACCGCGTACTACATGACGCGCGTGATGCTCATGACGTTCTTCGGTGAGAAGCGGTGGCAGCCGGATGCGGAAGGCAACGAACCGCACCCGCACGAGTCCCCGAAGTCCATGACGATCCCGATGATCGTGCTCGCCTTCGGGTCGGTGTTCGCGGGTGGCTTCTTCAGCATCGGCGACCGCTTCATGCACTGGCTCGAGCCGGTCACCCACCACGACCACGGCGACTCGCCGCTGAGCGCGGCCACGGTCACCGGCGCCACCATGGTGGTCCTGCTCATCGGTGTGGCCCTCGCCTACGTCCAGTACGGCCGTCGGCCCGTCCCGGTGACCGCCCCGCGCGGCTCGGTGCTCACCCGCGCCGCCCGTCGCGACCTCCTCCAGGACGACTTCAACCACGTCGTCCTGGTCCGCGGCGGCGAGCACCTCACGCGGTCCCTGGTCTACGTCGACCACACCCTGGTCGACGGGGTCGTCAACGGCACGGCGGCCTCGATGGGCGGCCTCTCCGGCCGCCTGCGCAAACTGCAGAACGGCTACGCCCGCTCCTACGCGGTCTCGATGTTCGGCGGCGCTGCGGTGCTCATCGCCGCGACCCTGCTGATGAGGGCGGTCTGATACCGATGTCCTTTCCCCTCCTGACAGCGACGGCGGTCCTGCCCGCGGTCGGCGCGATCGCCACGGCAGCCGTCCCGGCCGCCCGGCGGACCGCCGCCAAGTGGCTCGCGCTGCTCGTCTCGCTCGCCACGCTCGGCCTCGCCGGGACCGTGCTCGTCCGGTTCGACCCGGACGGCGACCGCTATCAACTGACCGAATCGCGCGCCTGGATCAAGGACTTCGGCGTGCGGTACGAGCTCGGGGTCGACGGCATCGCCGTCGCACTCATCGCGCTCACCGCGCTCCTGATCCCCTTCATCATCCTGGCGGGCTGGCACGACGCCGATCCCCTGGAGACGAAGTCGTCGCGCTGGCGGCCGACCCAAGGCTTCTTCGCCCTGATCCTCGCCGTCGAGGCGATGGTGATCATCTCCTTCGAGGCCACCGACGTCTTCCTCTTCTACATCTTCTTCGAAGCCATGCTCATCCCGATGTACTTCCTCATCGGCGGCTTCGGAGACCGCGCCCACGCGGGCACCGACGAGAACGCCTCGGCACAGCGCTCGTACGCCGCGGTGAAGTTCCTCCTCTACAACCTCGTCGGCGGCCTCATCATGCTGGCCGCCGTGATCGGGCTCTACGTGGTCGCGGGGAACTTCTCGCTCCAGGAGATCGCCGCCGCGCGCGCGGACGGTTCGCTCGACATGGCGACCAACACCGAGCGGTGGCTCTTCCTCGGCTTCTTCTTCGCCTTCGCGGTGAAGGCCCCGCTGTGGCCGCTCCACACCTGGCTGCCGAACGCGATGGGAGAGTCCACCGCCCCGGTCGCCGTGCTGATCACGGCCGTCGTCGACAAGGTCGGCACGTTCGCGATGCTGCGGTTCTGCCTCGGGCTCTTCCCGGAGGCGAGCGAGTGGGCGACGCCCGTCATCCTCGTCCTCGCCCTGATCAGCATCATCTACGGAGCGCTGCTCGCGGTCGGCCAGCGCGACATCAAGCGCCTCGTGGCGTACGCGTCGATCTCGCACTTCGGCTTCATCGTGCTCGGCATCTTCGCGATGACATCGCAGGGCCAGTCCGGCGCGACGCTCTACATGGTCAACCACGGCATCTCGACCGCCGCGCTGATGCTGGTGGCCGGGTTCCTGATCTCGCGGCGCGGCTCGCGTCTGATCGCCGACTACGGAGGGGTGCAGAAAGTCGCCCCGGTGCTCGCGGGCACCTTCCTGATCGGCGGCCTCGCGACGCTCTCGCTCCCCGGGCTCGCGCCCTTCGTGAGCGAGTTCCTCGTCCTGGTCGGCGCGTTCGCGCGCTACCCGGTGGTCGGCATCATCGCGACCGTCGGCATCGTGCTCGCCGCGCTGTACACACTCGTCCTCTACCAACGGACGATGACGGGCCCCGTGAAGGCGGAGGTCGCGACCATGCCCGACCTGCGGGTGCGTGAACTGGTCGTCGTGGCACCGCTGATCGCGCTCCTGATCGGCCTCGGGGTCTACCCGAAGCCGCTCACCGAGGTGGTCAACCCTGCGGTCGAGCACACGATGTCCGACGTACAGAAGAAAGACCCCAAGCCCGAGGTGGAGGCGGCCAAGTGAGCGCAACAGCCGTCCACAGCCTGTGGACAACGGCGGCGACAGTGCCTGTTCAAGAGCAGATCGGCAAGATCGACGCCCCCGACATCGAGTACGGACAGCTGTCGCCGACGTTGATCGTCATCGGCGCGGCCGTCCTCGGAGTGCTCATCGAAGCCTTCGTCCCGCGCAAGTCCCGTTACTACGTACAGCTCTTCGTCTCCGTCGTCGCCCTGGCCGCCGCGTTCGCCGCGGTCGTCGGACTCGCGGCCCGCGGTTTCGGCACCACCAAGGCCCAGATCGCGGCGATGGGCGCGATCGCGGTCGACGGTCCCGCGCTCTTCCTGCAGGGCACCATCCTGCTCACCGGAATCGTCGCGATCTTCACCTTCGCGGAGCGGCGCCTCGACCCGGCGGCGCACGGCAACCGCGTCGACTCGTTCGTGGCGCAGGCCGGCGCCGTGCCGGGCAGCGAGGCCGAACAGGCCGCCACCAAGGCCGGGTTCACCACCACCGAGGTGTTCCCGCTGGCCCTCTTCGCCATCGGCGGCATGCTCGTCTTCCCCGCGGCCAACGACCTCCTGACGCTCTTCATCGCGCTGGAAGTCTTCTCCCTGCCGCTGTACCTGCTCTGCGCGCTCGCCCGGCGCAAGCGCCTGATGTCGCAGGAATCCGCCGTCAAGTACTTCCTGCTCGGCGCGTTCGCCTCGGCGTTCACGCTCTTCGGCATCGCGCTCCTCTACGGCTACGCGGGCTCCGTGTCGTACGCCACGATCGCGAACGTCGTCGAGGGCAACGTCAAGACCGTGAACCCGGCGCTCGCCGACACCATGGGCAATGACGCGCTGCTCCTGATCGGCGTCGCGATGGTGGTGATGGGGCTGCTCTTCAAGGTCGGCGCGGTGCCGTTCCACATGTGGACCCCTGACGTCTACCAGGGCGCCCCGACGCCGGTCACCGGCTTCATGGCGGCGGCGACGAAGGTGGCCGCGTTCGGCGCGCTCCTCCGTCTCCTCTACGTGGTGCTTCCCGGCCTGCGCTGGGACTGGCGGCCGGTCATGTGGGGCGTCGCGATCATCACGATGCTGGGCGGCGCGATCATCGCGATCACGCAGACCGACATCAAGCGGCTCCTGGCGTACTCGTCGATCGCGCACGCCGGCTTCATCCTCGCCGGTGTCATCGCCACCACCCCGGACGGCATCTCCTCCGTCCTCTTCTATCTGGGCGCCTACTCCTTCGTGACCATCGGCGCCTTCGCCGTCGTCACGCTGGTGCGGGACGCGGGCGGCGAGGCGACGCACCTGTCGAAGTGGGCGGGGCTCGGCCGCAGGTCGCCCCTGGTCGCCGCGGTCTTCGCGGTCTTCCTGCTCGCCTTCGCCGGCATCCCGCTGACCTCCGGGTTCGCCGGGAAGTTCGCCGTCTTCAAGGCGGCCGCGGAGGGCGGCGCGGGCGCGCTGGTCGTGGTCGGTGTCCTGTCGTCGGCGATCGCCGCGTTCTTCTACATCCGCGTGATCGTCCTGATGTTCTTCAGCGAGCCGAAGGCGGACGGCCCCACGGTCGCCGTGCCCTCGCCGCTGACGATGACGGCGATCGGTGTGGGCGTCGCGGTGACGCTGGTCCTCGGTGTGGCCCCGCAGTACTTCCTGGATCTGGCGAACCAGGCGGGAGTCTTCGTCCGGTAGCCGGAGCCCTTCGTATCTTTCGTACACGTGTTGCCGCCCGGCATCCCGAGAGGGGGTGCCGGGCGGCGGCCTGTGGATAACTGTCCGGGGTGTCGGTGGGGAGCCCTATCGTGGAGGCAGTGGTCGAGGTAGTGGCCGAGGCAGGAAGCACGGCGGGGGACAGGGCGATGGATGGGACCAAAGGCATGAGCGAGGTGACGGCGGCGGTAGCGGCGCCGGGCGCGGCGACCGGCTCCGTGACGGAGAGCGACGCCCTGCGGACGCTCCACCGCGTCTTCGGGTACGACGCCTTCCGCGGCGAGCAGGAAACGATCATCGACCACGTGGTGGGCGGCGGCGACGCCGTCGTCCTCATGCCGACCGGCGGCGGAAAGTCCCTCTGCTACCAGATCCCGGCCCTGGTCAGACCCGGCACGGGCGTCGTGGTCTCCCCGCTCATCGCGCTCATGCAGGACCAGGTGGACGCGCTGCGGGCGCTCGGTGTGCGCGCCGGATTCATCAACTCCACGCAGGACTTCGACCAGCGGCGGGTGATGGAGGCGGAGTTCCTCGCGGGCGAGCTCGATGTGCTCTATCTCGCACCGGAGCGGCTGCGCCTGGACGCCACGCTGGACCTCCTCTCGCGGGGCCGGATCTCCGTCTTCGCGATCGACGAGGCGCACTGCGTCGCCCAGTGGGGGCACGACTTCCGGCCCGACTATCTCGCGCTCTCCGTGCTCGGGCAGCGCTGGCCCGACGTGCCGCGGATCGCCCTGACCGCGACGGCCACGCACGCCACGCACCGGGAGATCACCGAGCGGCTCGGCATGCCGGACGCCAAGCACTTCGTGGCGAGCTTCGACCGGCCCAACATCCAGTACCGCATCGTGCCGAAGGCCGAGCCGAAGAAGCAGCTCCTGTCCTTCCTGAAGGAGGAGCACGCGGGCGACGCCGGCATCGTGTACTGCCTGTCGCGCAATTCGGTCGAGAAGACCGCCGAGTTCCTGTGCAGGAACGGCATCGAGGCCGTCCCGTACCACGCGGGCCTGGACGGCGGCACGCGCGCGGCCCACCAGTCCCGCTTCCTGCGGGAGGAGGGCCTCGTCGTCTGCGCCACGATCGCCTTCGGCATGGGCATCGACAAGCCGGACGTCCGCTTCGTCGCCCACCTCGACCTGCCCAAGTCGGTCGAGGGGTACTACCAGGAGACCGGCCGCGCGGGCCGCGACGGCCTGCCCTCCACGGCCTGGATGGCGTACGGCCTCCAGGACGTGGTCCAGCAGCGCAAGATGATCCAGAGCAGCGAGGGCGACGAGGCGTTCCGCCGCCGGGCGGCCTCGCACCTCGACTCGATGCTGGCGCTCTGCGAGACCGCGCAGTGCCGCCGCACCCAGCTCCTCACCTACTTCGGCCAGGAAGCGGCGGCGGAGTCCTGCGGGAACTGCGACACGTGCCTCACCCCGCCCGAGACCTGGGACGGCACGGTGGCGGCGCAGAAGGTGCTGTCCACGGTGGTGCGCCTGCAGCGTGAGCGCGGGCAGAAGTTCGGCGCGGGCCAGATCATCGACATCCTGCTCGGCAAGAAGACCGCGAAGGTCATCCAGTTCGACCACGACCAGCTGTCGGTCTTCGGCATCGGCGAGGAGCTGGCGGAGGCCGAATGGCGGGGCGTGGTACGGCAGTTGCTGGCGCAGGGCCTGCTCGCCGTCGAGGGGGAGTACGGCACGCTTGTGCTCACCGAGACGAGCGGTTCCGTCCTCGGCCGGGAGCGTGAGGTGCGGCTGCGCAAGGAGCCGAAGCGGGCTCCGGCGGCGCGGGCGGCCAAGGGCGAGCGCAAGGCGAAGTCGGCGGCGGCCGTCGCCGAGCTGCCCCAGGAGGCAGTGCCGATCTTCGAGGCGCTCCGCGCCTGGCGTGCGGCCCAGGCGAAGGAGCAGGGCGTCCCCGCGTATGTGATCTTCCACGACGCCACGCTCCGGGAGATCGCCACGCTGCGGCCCACGTCCGTGTCGGACCTCGAAGGCATCAGCGGAGTGGGCGAGAAGAAGCGGACGACGTACGGCGAGGGTGTGGTCGGGGTCGTGGCGGAGTTCGTGGGCGGCGCCACGGATTCCGGCGGGGCGCCTGACAGGGCGGCTGACGGGGCCGCCCGGCCGGGCGAGGGACCTGGCGGTGCCTCCGCCGGCGGGCCGGCCGGCGGAGGCACCCCGGCTCCGGCCGATGAGGCGGAGCTGGGCTGGGGCGACGAGGAGGAGCCGGACTGGGCGTCGTGACGCGTCCGGACTGGGGGCCCTGACGCGTGCCGGGCCGGGCGTCCTGACGTGTGGCCGCGGTCAGGTGGGGTGTCGTCGGCGCCCCGTCCCGCGTTACCTCGCCGCCACGATGCGGCCCGTCACCTCGCCGAGGCCCACCTTCGTTCCGCCCGGGCCCGGGGCCCAGGCGGAGAGGGTGACCTCGTCGCCGTCCTCCAGGAAGGTGCGCTTGCCGTCGGGGAGTTCGAGGGGGTCGCGGCCGTTCCAGGTGATCTCGATCAGGGAGCCGTACTGACCGGGCTCGGAGCCGCTGACCGTGCCCGAGCCGTACAGGTCGCCGGTGCGGAGTGAGGCGCCGTTGACCGTCATGTGGGCCAGCTGCTGCGCGGCCGTCCAGTACACCGTGGAGAACGGCGGCTCGGAGATGACCTGGCCGTTCAGGGTGACCGTCATGCGCAGGTCGTAGCCGCCGGGCTCGTCCGCGGACGACTCCGCGGAGTCGTCCAGGTAGGGCAGGAGCGGGTGCGTGCGCTCCGGGGGTGCGACCCGCGCCGAGTCCAGCGCCTCCAGCGGGGTGATCCACGCGGAGACCGAGGTGGCGAAGGACTTCCCGAGGAACGGGCCGAGGGGGACGTACTCCCAGGCCTGGATGTCGCGCGCGGACCAGTCGTTGAGGAGGGTGAGTCCGAAGACGTGCTCGCGGAAGTCCGCCAGGGGGACGGGGGTCCCGTGCGCCGAGGAGGCGCCGACCACGAAGCCGACCTCCGCCTCGATGTCGAGCCGGACCGAGGGGCCGAAGACGGGAGCCGCGTCGGAGGGCGCCTTGCGCTGGCCCGTCGGGCGGACGACGTCCGTCCCGGAGACGACGACCGTGCCGGCCCGGCCGTGGTAACCGATGGGCAGGTGCTTCCAGTTGGGGGTCAGCGGGGTCGGCGAGTCCGGGCGGAACATCTTGCCCAGGTTCGTCGCGTGGTTCTCCGAGGCGTAGAAGTCGACGTAGTCCGCGACCTCGAACGGCAGGTGCAGGGTCACTTCGGAGAGGGGGTGCAGCAGGGGGCGTACGGCTTCGCGGTGGGCGGGCACCGTCACCCACGCCGTCAGGGCGCGCCGCACGTCGGACCAGGCGGTGCGGCCCGCGGCGAGCAGCGGGTTCAGGGTGGGGCGTGCGAGGAGCGAGACGTAGGGGGAGCCGAGTGCGGCGGCCGCGGCGCCCGCGTCCAGGACGTACGAGCCGAGCCGCACCCCGACCCTGCGTCGGCCGGTCGCCTCGCCGGCCAGGGAGAACACGCCGTAGGGGAGGTTGTGCGGTCCGAAGGGGTCGCCCTCGGGAAGGCCGAAGGGATCGCCCTCGGGAAGACCGGTGGAGCCGCCCTCGGGGTGGCCGGTGGGGCCTCCGGAGAGGTCGGCGGAGTCACCGGCGGCCGGGTCGAGCGGGGTCTGCTCGGACATGCGTACCTGCCTCGCTTTCCATAGGGGTGTGCCACACGTTACGTGTGGAGGGCCCTGTTGCGGCAGTGCCTGAAGAGTGTGCAATGTCCGGTTAACACGCGCCGCGCGAGGTGGAATATCACCTTCCGCTTTCCTGTGAGGGAGGAACTGCCCGTCCTCACCCGGCCGTATGCGCACCTTGCCAAGCAGCTTCCGGTGGAGCGCAGGATCCGTATTCTCTGGATCATGGCCGCTCCCCTCGCATATGCACTCATCGCCACTGACCTGGACGGGACGCTGCTGCGCGGCGACGACACGGTCTCGGACCGGTCGCGGCGGGCACTGGCCGCCGCCGGCGAGGCGGGCGCCCGGCACCTCGTGGTGACAGGCCGCCCGGCGCCGAGGGTGCGGCCCCTCCTGGACGAACTCGGCTATGCGGGCCTGGCCGTCTGCGGTCAGGGAGCGCAGCTGTACGACGCGGGGGCGAACCGGATGGAGTGGTCCGTGAAGCTCGACCGCGAGCTCGCCGAGGCCGCGCTCGGCAAGATCGAGGCGGAGGTCGGACAGGTCTACGCGGCCGTGGACCAGGACGGGGTCCACGGCCTCACGCTCATCGAGCCGGGGTACGAGATGCCGCATCCCACGCTTCCCGCGATGCGGGTGCCCGGGCGGGACGTGCTGTGGGAGGAGCCCATCAGCAAGGTGCTCCTGCGCCATCCGTGGCTGCCGGACGACGAGTTGGCGGCGGTGGCGCGCGACGCGGTGGGTTCCCTCGCGACGGTCACCATGTCGGGGCCCGGCACGGTGGAGCTGCAGCCGTGCGGGGTGACCAAGGCGACCGGGCTTGCGCTGGCCGCCGAGCGGCTCGGCCTGACGGCCGCGGACACGATCGCGTTCGGGGACATGCCGAACGACATCCCCATGTTCCTGTGGGCCGCACACGGGGTGGCCATGGCCAACGCCCATGGGGAACTCAAAGCCGTGGCCGACGAGTTGACCCTCTCGAACGAGGACGACGGCATCGCCGTCGTCCTCGACCGTCTTCTGCGGGGCGACCTCCGGACCAGGTCCTGGGCCGACAGGTCCTAGCCCGCGGTCCGCCGGATCCGCTTCTCCCACGTCCGGTGGAAGACGACCTCGTCGCCGGCCCTGCACACCACCTCGTTCGAGGTGATGAAGTCCGCCGCGTCGCACGTGATCTCCGAGCGGGTCTCGACGCGCGTGTCCCAGCCGAGTTCGGGCCGGTGCAGGCGGATCGTCCAGTCCGAGCGGGTGCGGGCGCTCAGCGGGTCGCCCTCCTGGATCGTGTACGTCTCCAGCGCGTCCTCGGTGAATTCGAGACCGTCGGGGTACACGCGCGTGCCGCCGTAGCGCGGGTCGACCTCCAGGCGCCACTCGCCCTTGGCGACGTCGCGTACGACCAGGCGCTCGGGCCGCTGTTCGTCCAGGGTCGCCGGATACGCCACGCCGAGGGGCTCCGACTGCTCGGCGGGCGCGAAGGTGATCGACGGGTCGAAGTCGCCTTCGCGGACGGGCAGTTCCAGGGAGCTGCCCACCGGCTCCAGGGTGAAGCCCACCGAGTCCGCCTGCGGCCAGATCCAGGGCCAGTACGCGGAGGAGACCGCGAGGCGGATGCGGTGGCCCGGCGGGAAGGTGTGGCCGATGCCGTTGAGCTCGAACGTCACGTCCTCGGTGGCGCCGAGGGGCCAGGCGTCCGCGCGGTCCCTGCCGTGCCGGGCGGAGAGGTTGAGCACGCCGCGCGTGACCAGGGTCGACGAGCCGTCGGGCGCGATGTCGCAGAGGCGGGCGACGGCCTGGCCGAAGGGCACGTCCATCCGCAGCCGCAGCGTCACCCTGGGGCGCCCGAGGATTCGTACCTCCGAGGGGACCTCGAATTCGAAGCACGCCGACTTCGCGTCCTCGTCCCGCTGGTCGGGCGGCAGGTCCGCGTCGTTCCCGAAGGGGAAGAAGCGGCCCGCGTCCAGGCCCGTGTGCTGCGGGGAGTCGACGAGGACGGGGGTGCCCTGGAGCGCGTACGAGACGGGGGTGACGTTCGGGGACGGCCAGGACGGGTCGCCGACCCAGCCGCCGGACAGCTCCGGGTAGACCGTCGCCGGCGGGTGCGAGTCGCTGATCCAGGAGCGGAGCTTCGGCTCGGCCATGACGCCGGTGTCGACACCCTTGAGGTGGTGGTCCCACCAGCGCAGGGTCTCCTGGAGGAAGCCGATCGCGGGGCCCGGCGGCAGGCCGCGGTCCGGGTACTGGTGCGACCAGGGGCCGATCAGGCCGCGCACCCGGTCGTCGGGGAGGTGCTCGACCAGGCGCAGGACGGTGTCGCGGTACGGGTCGTGCCAGCCGCCGACCGCGAGCACCGCGGCGCCGATCGCGGAGTAGTCCTCGCAGACGCTGCCGTGCCGCCAGTAGTCGTCGCGGGTCTGGTGGTCGAGCCAGGTGTGGATGAGGGGTTCGACGGCTTCGAGGCGCGTCAGCCACATCTCGCGCCAGGCGTCGCCCACGAAGTACGGGTCCGGCGGGCGCGACGCGAAGGCGAGCATCGTCGCCGCCCACGCGTGCATGTCCACCGCGAGGACGGAACCGCCCATGTAGTGCACGTCGTTGTCATAGCGGTCGTCCGCCGAGCAGACCGTGACGATCGCCTTGAGCGGCTCGGGTGCGAGCGCCGCGATCTGGAGGGAGTTGAAGCCGCCCCAGGAGATGCCGAACATGCCGACCCTGCCGGTCGACCAAGGCTGCGCGGCCAGCCAGTTCACCACCTCGACGCCGTCGGCCAGCTCCTGCGGCGAGTACTCGTCGGTGGGCAGGCCCTCGCTGTTGCCGTGGCCGCGGACGTCGACGCGCACGGAGGCGTAGCCGTGGCCCGCGTACCAGGGGTGGCGCTGCCAGTCGCGCGGCGCCGTCCAGTCGCTGAGGCGGTAGGGGAGGTATTCGAGGAGCACGGGGACCGGCTCGTCGGTGACCGGGCGCCACACACGCGCGTAGAGCCTGGTCCCGTCGGAGAGGGGTACGTGGAAGTCCTCGCGGGTGGTCTCGTACGGGAAGGAGTCGCGGATCTGCATGAGTGGAACCTCAGTGGACGGGGTGTCTCCGGTGGACGGGGTGTCCTAGTGGACGGGGTGCATGGTGCGGCGCAGCCACGGTGCGAGCGCGATCACGGCGACGCCCGCGAGGACGGCGATCGCGCCGTTCACGCCGAAGTACGCCGGGTTGGAGACCTCTCCGTAGACCTTCACGACCTGCGCCTGGATGCCGTTGGCGAGCGCGAGGGAGAGGAACCACAGGGCCATGGTCTGGCTGGCGAAGGCCTTCGGGGCGAGCTTGGTCGTCGCGGACATGCCCGAGGTCTCCACGAGGATGTCGCCGAGCCCGAGCAGCAGGTAGGAGCCGACGATCCACCAGACCGCCATCTTGTACGTGTCGTCGGCGTGCCCGGAGGTGGGCAGCGTCATCAGGAGGAACGACAGACCGCCCAGGATCACACCGAAGGCGATCTTGTTGGAGGCGTGCGGCTGGCGACGGCCCATCCGCGCCCAGACGGCGGCGACGACCGGCGCGAGGCCGACCTCGAAGGCGCCGAGCGCGGAGGCGTACCAGCTCGCGGGGAAGGTGAAGCCGAAGATCGACGTCTCGGCGTTCGTCGACGCGAGCAGGATCATCGTCGAGTACGCCTGGAAGAGGATGAAGTTGAAGACCACCGAGGCCAGGAAGAGGACCACGTACGGCCTGAGGCGGCCGCGCTCCTCGGCGCTCACGCGCGGGCTGCGGAACATCACCGCGAAGTAGACGACCGGCGCGATCACGGAGACGAGGGTGAGCAGGTCGACGAAGCGGTCCATGGTGAGCCAGCCGACGGCGGCGAGGAGCCCGGCGACGGCGGCGGCCGCGACCAGGCCGGCGACGATCAGCAGGACGGCCCGGCGCATCGCGTCCCTCGGCAGCGCGAACTCCGCGGACGCCTTCCGTCCCGCGAGATGGCGCCGCCCCGCGACGTACTGGACGAGGCCGAAGGTCATGCCGATCGCGGCCGCCGAGAAGCCCCAGTGCCAGCCCTTGTGGTCGCCGAGCCAGCCGGTGATCAGCGGGCCCGCGAAGGCGCCCACGTTGATCGCCATGTAGTACAGCGCGAAGCCCGCGTCGCGGCGCTCGTCCTCGGTGCGGTAGAGCTTGCCGACCATCGAGGCGACATTGGGCTTGAGGAGGCCGGTGCCCGCGCTGATCAGGCCGAGCCCCACCCAGGTCATCGTCGCCGTCGGCACGGCCATCGAGTAGTGCCCGCAGGCGATCAGAATGCCGCCCCACAGCACCGCGCGGTACGAGCCGAGGATGCGGTCGGCGAGCCAGCCGCCCGCCACGGAGACGAGGTAGACCAGCGTGCCGTACGCCGCCGAGACCGACGCGGCCGTGCCGGCATCCATCCCCATGCCGTCGTTCGCGACGGAGTCGGCGAAGTAGAGGACCAGGATGGCCTGCATGCCGAGGAACGAGAAGCGCTCCCAGACCTCAAGGCCTGAGAGGGTGAGCAGGCCGCGCGGCTGGCCGAAGAAGGCGCGGTCGTCGCCCGGCGGCGGATCGCCGGTCGGCTCGGCTGGCGGCTCGTACTCGGCCGTAGTACGGGACAAAGACTCTTCTCCCGGTTGTTACGGGTCTTGCGGGGCAGGACGGTCTTCTCGGGCTTATGGGCTGATCAAGAACATACCGGTGAGCGTCGCACACCGCTCGGCCTGGTGTGCGAAGAGGGTGCGGGGGGACTCGGTATCCGCTCCGACCAGCGCGGCGGCGTGCGACGGGCGGGCAGGTGCTCGCCGTGATCGAAAGTCGACCGGATACGCTGACTTGAGTGATGGCAGCGACACATCGACAAACCCGTGTCATCGAACGAGATCCAATGATCGACCGAGTTGGCCATGTGATCGTCAGCAGACAGGAGAACCTCTCGTGACCGTCGTCGGGCCTTTTGGGCTGAGCGTGCGGGACCAGGCTCTCGAAGCCGATGTCCAGGTCGGATTGGCGGCTGTCGAGGAGGGACTGCTCGAAGCCACCAAGAGCGAGGTGCCCTTCATCACCGAGGCCGCCCAGCACTTGGTCCGCGCCGGGGGCAAGCGTTTCCGGCCGCTGCTCGTGATGCTCGCTGCCCAGTTCGGCGACCCCTACGCGCCGGGTGTCGTGCCCTCCGCCGTCGTCGTCGAGCTGACCCACCTCGCGACGCTGTACCACGACGACGTCATGGACGAGGCCGATGTGCGCCGCGGCGTCGAGAGCGCCAACCAGCGCTGGGGGAACTCCGTCGCCGTGCTGACCGGCGACTTCCTCTTCGCCCGCGCCTCGTACATCCTGGCCGACCTCGGCCCGGAGGCCGTCCGCATCCAGGCCGAGGCCTTCGAGCGGCTGGTCACCGGCCAGATCCTGGAGACCGCGGGACCGACCGAGGGCCGCGACCCGGTCGACCACTATCTCGACGTGCTCCGGGGCAAGACCGGCTCGCTGGTCGCCGTGGCCTGCCGGTTCGGCGCGATGATGTCCGGCGCGGACGAGACCGTCGTGGACGTCCTCACGCAGTACGGCGAGCGGCTCGGCGTCGCCTTCCAGCTCGCCGACGACGTGCTCGACATCGCCTCCGACTCGCACGAGTCCGGCAAGACGCCGGGCACGGACCTGCGCGAGGGCATCCCCACGCTGCCGGTGCTCCGGCTGCGCGAGCGGGCCGCGCGGCTCGGCCTCGCCGAGGACATCGCCCTGTGCGAGCTCCTCGACTCGGACCTCACGGACGACGCACGGCACGCGGAGGCCCTCACCAGGCTGCGCGCGCACCCCGCCCTCGAACACGCGCGCAGGGACACGGTCTGCTACGCGGAGAGCGCACGGGCCGCCCTCGGCCCGCTGCCCGAGGGCGACGCGAAGGCGTCGCTGATCGAGCTCTGCGACCTCGTGGTGCACCGGGCGGGCTGAGCGCCCGTCCTTTTCCCGGGCCGCCACCGGAGCCCGGACTGTCGATCGGCGGTGCCACCCCCTACGGGACGGGGGAGGCACCGCTGATTCATGTCATCCCAGAGCAGTACATGGAGTTGCTTCCGGGGTCTGACGCTTCTTGGTGGCCGATTTGGTCGGATGGAGTCCAGCGAGAACAACCACTCCTGACCTATTCGGGTGAGAATGGCGGCACAGGGTGGACGAAGGCACGTACAGGGAAGGCCGCCGCCGACCACGGAGGTAAGGCAGACAATGGCACCGTACGAATCGGCGAAGGACACCAGCGAGGCCGCGGACCTGCGCGCCGGCCGCCGCAAGGCAGCCCGTTACGCGGTCCCGATCGCGGTGGCGGGGGTGGCGGCGGCGACGATCGGGCTCGTCCCGGCGCTCGCCACATCGGGCGACCCGGACCTCCCGAAGGTCACCGCACAGGAGCTCATCGAGAAGATCGCCGCGTCGGACACGCAGCAGCTCTCCGGCAACGTCAAGATCAGCACCGACCTGGGCCTGCCGTCGTTCGGCGGCATGGCGGGCGGCTTCGGCGGCGGGGGCGGCGCGGACCGGGGCGACGACGACGGCGACGAGAAGGGCTCGGCGGCCGACCCCAAGAGCAAGCTCATGGAGCTGGCGTCCGGCACGCACACGCTGCGCGTCGCGGCCGACGGCCCCGACAAGCAGAAGGTGTCCGTCCTCGGCGACGCCTCCGAGTACAGCCTGATCCACAACGGCGACGACGTGTGGGCGTACGACAGCGCGTCGAACGAGGCCTACCACGCGAAGGACGAGGGCGCCTCTCCGGAGAAGGGCGAAAACCACGGCGCGGTGCCGAAGGGGGAGCTGCCCAGCACCCCGAAGGAGTTCGCCGAGCAGGCCCTGAAGGCCGTCGACGGCACCACGTCCGTCAAGGTCGACGGCACCGCGCAGGTCGCGGGCCGTGACGCGTACCGCCTGGTGATCAAGCCGAAGCAGGCCGGTTCGACGGTCGGCCAGATCACCGTCGCGGTGGACGAGAAGACCGGCACGCCGCTCAAGTTCACGCTGACCCCGGCCTCCGGTGGCGCGGCCGTCGTCGACGCGGGCTTCACGAAGGTCGACTTCGGCAAGCCGTCCGCGTCCACCTTCGACTTCACGCCCCCCAAGGGAACGAAGGTCACCGAGGCCGACGAGCAGAGCCGTGACTTCAAGGGCAAGGACGGAAAGAAGTTCGACGAGGGCGACCTCAACGAACCGAAGGTCATCGGGAAGGGCTGGAGCTCCATCGCCGAGCTGAAGCTGCCCGGCGGCCAGGGCCTGCCCACGGCCGGCTCCGGCGACGTCCCGCAGGACGCGCAGAAGCTGCTCGACTCGCTGGGCGACCAGGTCGACGGAAAGTTCGGCTCCGGCACGGTCTTCTCGACCCGCCTGATCAACGCCCTCGTCACCGACGACGGCACGGTCTATGTGGGCGCGGTCACGAAGGACGCGCTGGTGAAGGCGGCGAACGAAGCGCACTAGCGGTGCGTACGGCATAGCGAACGGGAATGGCGGATGGGAGGTGCCGGACGGGCACCTTCCATCCGTCTCTTCGGAGAACGGGAGGGCAGCGTGCCGGGCAACAGCGGCAGTTCGCAGGGCTCGGCAGGGCCAAAGGCCCCGGTGGAGCACGTCATCGAGACGCACGCGCTCACCAAGCGCTACGGAAAGCACCTCGCCGTCGACCGGCTCGACCTCACCGTCCCCGAAGGCAGCGTCTTCGGCTTCCTCGGGCCGAACGGCTCGGGCAAGACGACGACGATCCGCATGCTGATGGGCCTCATCGAGCCGACCTCCGGCCGCGCCCAGGTCCTCGGCCGCCCCATGCCGCGCGCCACGCGCACCGTCCTCCCGCACGTGGGCGCGCTGATCGAGGGCCCCGCCCTCTACGGCTTCCTGTCGGGCCGCGACAACCTCCTGCGGTACGACTCCGCGGACCCGACCGCCGACCCGCGCACCCGGAAGGCGCGGGCCGAGGCGGCCCTCGACCGGGTCGGGCTCACCGCGGCCGCGGGCAAGAAGGCGAAGGCGTACTCCCTCGGCATGAAGCAGCGGCTCGGGCTCGCGGCCGCGCTGCTCCAGCCGCGCAGGCTCCTGGTCCTCGACGAGCCGACGAACGGCCTCGACCCGCAGGGCATGCGCGAGATCCGCACCCTGGTGCGGGAGCTGGCCGCCGAGGGCACGACCGTCTTCCTCTCCTCGCACCTGCTCGACGAGATCGAACAGGTCTGCACGCACGCGGCCGTGATGACCCAGGGCCGGCTGATCACCCAGGGGTCCGTCGCCGAGCTGGCGGCGGGCGCGCGGGGCAGGCTGGTCGTGACGACACCGGACCCGGGCGAGGCGGCCCGCGTCCTGAAGGAGCAGGGCGTGACCGATCTGGTCTCTACGGAGGACCGTGTCACCGGCGAACCACCGGTTCAGGACGGCGTGGACCTGGCCGATCTGAATGCCGCGCTGGTCGGCGCGGGCGTCCGCGTCCGCGGCTTCGGGCTCGAACGTGCCTCTCTGGAGGACGCGTTCGTGGCGCTGACGGGGGAGGGCTTCGATGTCGCGGGCTGAGGTCGCCGAGACCACGGACGTGTCCCGGGCGGACGTCCCGAGGGAGCAGCGCTGGATCTGGACGCTCGGTCTCTTCCGCAGCGAGCTGGGGATCACGTTCCGCCGCTGGCGGACCATCGCGCTGCTCGCGGTCCTCGCCGCCGTGCCGATCCTGGTGGGCATCGCGGTCAAGATCGAGACGAGCGACGGCTCCACGATCGGCGGGGGCGGCGACGAGGGCGGGCCCGCCTTCATCGCGCAGATCACCAACAACGGCCTGTTCCTGGTCTTCACCGCGCTCGCCGCGACCCTGCCGTTCTTCCTGCCCATGGCGATCGGCGTCGTCGCGGGAGACGCCGTCGCGGGCGAGGCGAGCGCGGGCACGCTGCGCTATCTGCTGGTCGCGCCCGCGGGACGGACCCGGCTGCTCCTCGTCAAGTACGCGACCACGCTGACGTTCTGCCTGGTCGCGACCCTGGTCGTCGCCACGTCCGCGCTCGCGACCGGCGCGCTGCTCTTCCCGCTCGGCGAGGTCACGACGATCTCAGGCACCCGCATGGGCTTCGGCGAGGGGCTGCTGCGGGCCCTGCTGATCGCGCTGGTCGTCGCCGTGTCGCTGATCGGCGTGGCGGCGCTCGGCCTGTTCGTCTCGACGCTCACCAGCAGCGGCATCGCGGCGATGGCGACGACCGTGGGGCTGTTGATCACGGTCCAGATCCTCGACCAGATCCCGCAGCTGCACGCCCTCCACCCGTACTTCTTCTCGCACTACTGGCTGTCGTTCGCCGACCTGATGCGCGAGCCGGTCTACTGGGACGACATCGTCAAGAACCTGCAGATGCAGGGCCTGTACGCGGCCGTGTTCGGCTCGGCCGCGTGGGCGCGGTTCGGGGCGAAGGACGTCATGGCGTAGGCCGTGCGGCGGGTGGCCGGTCGGGTGGTCAGTTGTCGTACGGGTAGCGGGCCAGCGGGGGCTCCTGGGCGAAGAACGTCTTGGCGCGCGCCAGGGCCTCGGTGTCCTCCAGGACGTGGCCGGGCCGGGTGCCGTTGCCCAGCAGGACGCCGCCGAAGCGCATGGGGAAGAAGGCGGCGGTGTGGTTCAACGTGCCGATCAGCGGCTGCGCCACCTCCTCCTCGCGGTGCGCGAGCGCCGTCACGCCCCACAGGGTGCGGCCCTTGAGGGTCTCCTTGAAGTCGATCTCCGGGGTCTCCAGCCAGGCGTCCCAGTAGTCGAGGTAGCGCTTGACGGTGGCCGAGACCGAGTACCAGTACAGCGGCGAGGCGATGACGATGTCCGTCGCCTCCAGGGTGGCGTCCAGGAGCAGCGCTTCGTTGTCGCCGACGGGGCGGGGCCGGGCGCGCGGGCGGGTGTCGTCGTGCCGCTGGTCCTCGAAGTCGGGGAGCGGTACGTCGGCGAGGTTCACCCAGCGCTGCTCGACGTCCGGGGGCAGCTGCTCGGCGGCCTTGCGGGTCAGGATCTCGGTGTTGCCCTCCGGGCGGGCGCTGCCGAGGACGAAGAGGAACTTGCGGGTCATGGGATCCCCCTGGGGTCGCTTGCACACGGCGGTTGCTTGCACGTGCACTATATGCACGCGCAATGAAAGTCGTCCAGGGGTGGCCGCTTCACGTCACGGGAACGGCAGCTCGATCACCGGTTACTCGGTTACGGGCGTACGTGGACGGCCCACCCCGAGGCATAGGTGCCGGGCACGGGGTGGCGGGGCCAGGAGCGGGCCCAGTGCGGGGGGCCCGCCTCGCGCAGGACGAGGGCGGCGGGGTGGCGCGGGTCGTCCGGCTCGGCGGGGGCGCAGCCGGCCACGTACGCGATGGGGATCACGGAGGCGTTGCCGCGCAGGACGCACGGAGTGCCGCCGGTCCCCGCTCCGTCACCCCCGACGCCGTGGTCGTGCAGGACTTCGGCGATCCGCACCCAGTCGCCGCGGGCGCCCACCTGGATCCCGGCGTTCCCGCGGACGAGGGGGAGCTGGACGGCGAAGTGTCCGGCGAGGACGAGCCCCAGCGCGGCGAGGCCGACCCACGGCCGACGGGACGCGCGGGCGGCCCCGGCGAGAGCGAGCACTCCGAGGGCGGCGGCCGGGGCGAGCAGGGCGTGGGTGGGGAGGAGGAAGCGAGGGGCGGCGTAGGGGACGAGGAGGAGGTAGGGCAGGGCGACGGCAAGCGCGGCGACGACAGCGAGCAGACAGCCGCGGAGGACGGCGGGGGCGGGCGGACGGGCCTCCGGCCCCCCGACAGGCGCACCACGTGCGCCTCCCACATCACGCACACCCCCCAAGTCCCGCGCGCCTTCCGCGTCCCGCGCACTGCCCGCGTCCCGCGTGCCTTCCGCGTCCCGCGCACTGCCCGCGTCCCGCGTGCCTTCCGCGTTCTGCGGACTGCCTGCGTCCTGCGGACTCCCTGCGTCCCGCGTGCCTTCCGCGTTCTGCGGACTGCCCGCGTCCCGCGCGCCTTCCGCGTCCTGCGGACTGCCTGAGTCCTGCGGACTGCCCGCGTCCCGCGCACTCCCCGCGTCCCGCGCACTCCCCGCGTCCCGCGCACCCCCCAAGTCCCGCACACCCCCCGAGCCCCACACACCCCCCACCCCCCGCAGTCCCCCCACCCCCCGCACGCTCCACAACCCCACCCCCACCAAAACCGGCAGCAGCAGCCACCACTCCGTTGCGATGGGGCGGATGCCGTCGGCGGCGCAGGGGCGGCAGAGGAGCGGGCCGTCCATGACGGTGAAGTGGTGGGCCAGGGAGAGCAGGGGCCGCAGATCCCCCTGCACTTCGCTCGCCTCCCTCAGCCGTTCGCGGACGCCGCCGAAACGGACGTACGCCTCGACGATCCACGGCAGCGCACCCGCCGCGAGCCCCCCGAGCACGGCGAGAACGCGGCCCCGCCCCCGCCAGCCGGGGACGACGAGAGCGGCGACCAGCAGGGGCACCCCCAGGGCGACGCCGTCGTTGGGGCGCATCAGCGTGGCGAGGGCGAGGCCGCACGCGATCCCGGCGCGGGTCGCGGCGGACTGCCGCGGCCACAGGAAGAGGCCGACCGCCCCGACGGCGCCCATGGCGGTGTAGTGGTTGGGCATCGCGGCGCTCGCGTAGAACAGCGCGAACCACAGGCCGCCGTAGAGCGCGGCGGCGAGGGCGGCCGCCGACGGCCGGTGCAGGACGCGCAGCCAGGGGCGGAACCCCAGATACAGCGCGGCGGTGGCGAGCAGCGTCAGCCACACCCTGAGCAGCACGACGGAGTCGCTCCAGGCCGCCACGGGCGCGATCAGGAACGGCACGCCACGGGTGCGGGGCGCGCTGAACGGCGTGGCGGGGCCGTGCGGGGAGTAGCGGCTGGCGTAGACGATCTCGTCCCAGCCGAGGGGCAGGGAGAGCGGAACGAGAAGGAGGGACAGCAGGGCGAAGGCACCGCAGACGGCGAGGAGGAGACGGTGGGCGCGCGGCTGCTGTGCCATCGTCCCAGCTTGCCAAAGACCGGCCTGCCGCCCCGGCTCGGCCACGCGGCGACACCGTCAAGAACGTGCCGGGGAGGTATGGGGAAACCGGCGACATCGACCGTCTGGGCGACGGGGGCCGCCTGGGCGGGGGACGCCGAGCCGTGGAGCGCCTAGTGCACGCAGAACTCGTTCCCCTCCGGATCCGTCATGATCACCCACTCGCCGCCGGGCTCCTTGACGTGCCGCGCGACGGCGGCGCCGAGCGCCTCCAGCCGGCGCACCTCGTCGTCGCGGCGGCCCGGCCCGGTGTGCACGTCGAGGTGCAGCCGGTTCTTGCCGGTCTTGGGCTCGGGCACGCGCTGGAAGAGGATCCGGCGGCCGAGGCCGGTGCCGCTGGCCTCGTCGTACGGGTCGTCGGGGTGCCGGACGGCGATGAGGTCGCGCCAGGCGCGGCGGCCGCGGAACTCGACGGTCGCGGCTTCGGGCGCCGCGCCGAGGCCGAGCAGACGGTCGATGAGGGCGCTGTTGTCCTCGACCTCGTACCCCAACGTCTCGGCCCAGAAGGCCGCTTGGGCGTGCGGGTCGGCGGCGTCGATGACCAGCTTCCAGTGCAGGGTTGCCATGTAACCAGTTATACCGGTTAGGCGGTGCGCGTGGGTGCCTCTTCAGGCGACACAGGCACTGCCGGCGCCCCTGCCGCCGCCCCCGCCGCCCTCGCGGCCACCACCCGCGCCGCGTTCCGCCGGGCCGTGCGCAGCGCGTCCCAGGTCAGCAGGGAGAGTGCCAGCCAGACGAGGCCGAAGCCCGCCCACCGCTCGGGCGGCATCGCCTCGTGGAAGTACAGGATGCCGAGCAGGAACTGGAAGACCGGCGCGAGGTACTGCAGAAGGCCCAGCGTGGAGAGCGGCACCCGGATCGCCGCGGCCCCGAAGCAGACGAGGGGAGCGGCGGTCACCACACCGGTGGCCGCGAGCAGCGCCGCGTGCCCGGCGCCCTCCGTGCCGAACACGATGTCGCCCTGCGTGGCGAGCCACACCAGATAGCCGACGGCGGGCAGGAACTGCACGGCGGTCTCCGCGGCGAGCGACTCCAGGCCGCCGAGGTTGACCTTCTTCTTCACCAGGCCGTACGTCGCGAAGGTGAAGGCGAGGCAGAGCGAGATCCACGGCGGCCTGCCGTACCCGAACGCGAGCACGAGGACCGCCGCGAACCCGATGCCGACCGCCGCCCACTGCACCGGCCGCAGCCGCTCGCCGAGCAGCAGGACGCCCATGGCGATGGTGACCAGCGGGTTGATGAAGTAGCCGAGGGACGCCTCGACGACGTGACCGGAGTTCACGGACCAGATGTAGACGCCCCAGTTGACGGTGATGACCGCCGCGGCGATCGCCACCAGGCCGAGCCTGCGCGGCTGGCGCAGCAGCTCGCGGGCCCAGCCCCAGCGTCGTACGCAGAGCAGCGCGACGCCGACGACCACGAGCGACCAGGCCATCCGGTGGGCGAGGATCTCGACGGCACCGGCGGGTTTCAGGAGCGGCCAGAAGAGAGGGACCAGACCCCACATCCCGTAGGCGGCGAAGCCGTTCAGCAGCCCGACGCGCTGCTCGTTCCCCGGCTTCCCGGCTGCTCCGCTGTCCACGGCCCCTCCTTCGTGCACGGCAGCCCGCGCTGCCCCACTGAAGGTAGCGCCGGGAACCCTCGGCTGTCATGCCCGTTCCAAGGTGACGCTCGTGACGCCCCGGGGGTGCTCCTGGGATCCGGCCGGGCTCAGCCCCGGAGCGCCGCCGCCACCGCGTCCGCGAGCGGGGTCGTGGGCCGGCCGATCAGCTTCGCCAGCTCCCCGCTGGTCCCCGCCAGGCGCCCGCGCGCGATGGCCGCGTCCACGTCGACGAGGACCGCCGCCATCGGCTCGGGCACCCCGGCGCCGGTCAGCACGGCGAGGTGCTGCTCGGCGGGCACGTTCGCGTACGAGATGTCCTTGCCGGTCTGCGCCGCGACCTCGGCGGCGTACTCGGCGAAGCTCCACGCGATGTCGCCGCTGAGCTCGTAGACCTTGCCTTCGTGGCCCTCGCCGGTCAGGACGGCGACGGCGGCCGCGGCATAGTCGGCGCGGGCGGCGGAGGCGACGCGGCCGTCGCCCGCGGAGGCGACGACGGCGCCGTGCTCCAGGACCGGGGCGAGGTGCTCGGTGTAGTTCTCGTGGTACCAGCCGTTGCGCAGGAAGGTGTGCGGCAGGCCGGAGTCGAGGATCAGCTGCTCGGTCGCCTTGTGCTCGGCCGCCAGGTCGAAGTCGGCGTCGGGGCCGCCGAGGATGCCCGTGTAGGCGAGGAGCGCGACGCCCGCCTCGCGCGCGGCGTCGACGACCGCGCGGTGCTGCGGCACGCGCCGCCCGATCTCGCTGCCGGAGATCAGCAGCACGCGGTCGCCCGCGGCGAAGACGCCGCGCAGGCTCTCGGGGGCGCTGTAGTCGGCGACGCGCAGCTCGACGCCGCGCTCGGCGAGGCCGGCGGCCTTGTCCTTGTCGCGTACGACGGCCGCGATGTCCCCGGCGGGGACCCGGGCGGCGAGCAGCCCCTCGATGACGAGACGGCCGAGGTGTCCGGTGGCTCCGGTGACGACGATGCTCATGTCTGGTTGCTCCTGTTACGTCCGGTGGAAGTCGGTATGACACCCACCTTAGGAGCAGCGCTAACTTTCCGTAAGTACCCACTTTGAAGTAAGGTACTGGCATGGACGTAAGTACCTGGAACGTCGCGGGCGAGGAGATGTGCCCCCACCGCCTCGTCCTGGAGCACGTGACGAGCCGCTGGGGCGTCCTCGTCCTGCTCGCCCTGGAGGAGCGTTCGTACCGGTTCAGCGAGCTGCGCCGCGAGATCGGCCGCGTCAGCGAGAAGATGCTGGCCCAGACCCTGCAGACCCTGGAGCGCGACGGCCTGGTGCACCGCGACGCCAAGCCGGTCATCCCGCCCCGCGTCGACTACTCCCTCACCGGGCTCGGCCGCGAGGCCGCCGAGCAGGTGCGGGCCCTCGCGGCCTGGACGGAGCGGCGCATGGGGGACGTGCAGAAGGCGCGCACGGCATACGACGAGGCCCGGTCCTGACGGATCAGGACCGGGCCTCGCGCCGAGCAGGTCGGGCTAGCCGACGACCGTCCATGTGTCGCCGCCCGCGAGCAGTGCGGCGAGGTCGCCCTTGCCGTCCCGCTCGATGGCGGTGTCGAGCTGATCGGCCATGAGCGTGTCGTAGACCGGCCGTCGGACGTTGCGCAGGACGCCGATCGGGGTGTGGTGCAGGGTGTCGGGGTCGGCGAGCCGGGAGAGCGCGAAGGCCGTGGTCGGCGACGTGGCGTGCGCGTCGTGGACCAGGATGTCGGCTTCGTTGTCCGGGGTGACGGCGACGACCTTGAGGTCGCCGGTCACCGCGTCGCGCACGACGCCCTTCGAACCGTCGGCGCCGAAGCGGATCGGCTGCCCGTGCTCCAGGCGGATCACCGCCTCCTCGGCCTGCTGCTTGTCCTTGAGGACCTCGAAGGCGCCGTCGTTGAAGATGTTGCAGTTCTGGTAGATCTCCACCAGCGCGGTGCCGGGGTGCGCGGCGGCCTCGCGCAGCACCGAGGTGAGGTGCTTGCGGTCGGAGTCCACGGTGCGGGCCACGAAGGACGCCTCGGCGCCGATCGCGAGGGAGACCGGGTTGAAGGGCGCGTCGAGCGATCCCATGGGCGTCGACTTGGTGATCTTCCCGACCTCGGAGGTCGGGGAGTACTGGCCCTTGGTGAGGCCGTAGATCCGGTTGTTGAACAGCAGGATCTTCAGGTTCACGTTGCGCCGCAGGGCGTGGATGAGGTGGTTGCCGCCGATGGACAGCGCGTCGCCGTCGCCGGTGACCACCCACACGGACAGGTCGCGGCGCGAGGAGGCCAGGCCGGTGGCGATGGCCGGGGCGCGGCCGTGGATGGAGTGCATCCCGTAGGTGTTCATGTAGTACGGGAAGCGGGAGGAGCAGCCGATGCCCGAGACGAAGACGATGTTCTCCTTCGCCAGGCCGAGCTCGGGCATGAAGCTCTGCACGGCGGCCAGCACGGCGTAGTCACCGCAGCCGGGGCACCAGCGCACCTCCTGGTCGGACTTGAAGTCCTTCATGGACTGCTGGGCGTCGGCCTTGGGCACCAGGGAAAGCGCTTCGATCGTGCTCCCGGTCCCCTCCGGCCCGGCCGTCTTCGTGTCAGCCATCGATGGTCTCCTTGAGAGCCGTGGCGAGCTGCTCGGCCTTGAAGGGCATTCCATTGACCTGGTTGTACGAGACCGCGTCCACCAGGTACTTGGCGCGGATCAGGGTGGCGAGCTGACCGAGGTTCATCTCGGGGATCACCACCTTGTCGTAACGCGCGAGGACGTCGCCCAGATTCCGCGGCAGCGGGTTGAGGTGGCGCAGATGGGCCTGCGCGATGGGGACACCGGCCGCGCGCAGCCGGCGGACGGCCGCGGTGATCGGGCCGTACGTCGAACCCCAGCCGAGCACCAGCGTGTCGGCGGTCCCACCGGCGTCGTCGACCTCCACGTCGGGCACGGCGATGCCGTCGACCTTGGCCTGGCGGGTGCGGACCATGAAGTCGTGGTTGGCCGGGTCGTAGGAGATGTTGCCCGTGCCGTCCTGCTTCTCGATGCCGCCGATGCGGTGCTCCAGGCCCGGCGTGCCCGGGATCGCCCACGGGCGCGCGAGGGTCTGCGGGTCGCGCTTGTAGGGCCAGAAGGTCTCGGTGCCGTCGGCCTCGGTGTGGTTGGGCCCGGAGGCGAACTGCACGCGCAGATCGGGGAGTTCGTCGACCTCGGGGATGCGCCACGGCTCGCTGCCGTTGGCCAGATAGCCGTCGCTCAGCAGGAAGACCGGCGTGCGGTAGGTGACCGCGATGCGGGCCGCCTCCAGCGCCGCGTCGAAGCAGTCCGCCGGGGTCCTCGGCGCCACGATCGGCACCGGCGCCTCGCCGTTGCGCCCGTACATCGCCTGCAGCAGGTCGGCCTGCTCGGTCTTGGTCGGCAGGCCCGTGCTCGGACCGCCGCGCTGGATGTCCACGATCAGCAGCGGCAGTTCGAGCGAGACGGCCAGACCGATGGTCTCCGACTTCAGCGCCACACCGGGACCGGACGTCGTCGTCACCGCGAGCGACCCGCCGAACGCCGCGCCGAGCGCCGCCCCGATGCCCGCGATCTCGTCCTCGGCCTGGAAGGTGCGCACGCCGAAGTTCTTGTGCTTGGACAGCTCGTGCAGGATGTCCGAGGCCGGGGTGATGGGGTAACTGCCCAGGTACAGCGGCAGATCCGCCTGCCGGCCCGCCGCGATCAGACCGTACGAGAGGGCCAGGTTCCCCGAGATGTTGCGGTAGGTGCCGGTCGCGAACGCCTGGGCGGCGGGGGCGACTTCGTAGGAGACCGCGAAGTCCTCGGTGGTCTCGCCGAAGTTCCAGCCCGCGTGGAAGGCGGCGATGTTCGCCTCGGCGATCTCCGGCTTCTTGGCGAACTTGGCCCGCAGGAACCTCTCGGTGCCCTCGGTCGGCCGGTGGTACATCCACGACAACAGCCCCAGCGCGAACATGTTCTTGCTGCGCCCGGCGTCCTTGCGGGACAGGTCGAAATCCTTCAGCGCCTCCACCGTCAGCGTGGTCAACGGCACCGGGTGCACGCTGTAGCCGTCCAGGGAGCCGTCCTCCAGCGGGGAGGTGGCGTAACCGACCTTCTGCATCGCGCGCTTGGAGAACTCGTCGGTGTTGACGATGACTTCCGCGCCGCGCGGCACGTCACCGATGTTCGCCTTCAGTGCCGCCGGGTTCATCGCCACCAGCACGTTCGGCGCGTCGCCCGGCGTCAGGATGTCGTGGTCGGCGAAGTGCAGCTGGAAGGAGGAGACACCCGGCAGGGTCCCGGCGGGTGCGCGGATCTCGGCGGGGAAGTTCGGCAGCGTCGACAGGTCGTTGCCGAAAGAGGCGGTCTCCGAAGTGAACCGGTCGCCCGTGAGCTGCATTCCGTCGCCGGAGTCACCCGCGAAGCGGATGATGACCCGGTCCAGACGGCGCACATCCTTGTCACCTGCGGGCTTGCGTTGTCCTCCGACGACTGCCCCGTCGGCCTGCTCGGCTTGGCTACTGACCTGGCTGGTCACTGAACTGGACCTCCCTCGAGGCGACTGTGCGGAATCGCCGGGACGGCCGGCGCTCCCAAGGTCCACCCTACGTCTGTAAGGGTCGCCTTCCTGGGCTTGCTCGCATTCTGGATGCGTTTCTGAGACGCCGTGTCGCACTGGTTTGCCATGGTTTGCCTCGCCCCCCGGTCCTTCATGGATGACGCTCCCCGCTCATCCTTTGGTTCTAGGACTTGCCTTGACCGACTCCGTGCTCGTGACTCTCTGTGTTCACGCCCGTTCACGCCCGTTCACACCTGTTCATACCTGCCCGGGCCGGAGGGGCGCTCGATTCCGGGTGCCGCCCGACACCGTCTGGCAGGCTGTCAGTCGTTCACGAATTGAGATAGGTGAGGACCGCGAGCACGCGGCGGTGATCCCCGTCACTCTGTGACAGGCCGAGCTTCAGGAAGATGTTGCTCACGTGCTTCTCGACGGCACCGTCGCTCACCACGAGCTGCCGGGCCACCGCAGAGTTCGTCCGTCCTTCGGCCATCAGGCCGAGTACCTCGCGTTCCCGTGGTGTAAGCCCCGCGAGCACGTCCTGCTTGCGGCTGCGGCCCAGCAGCTGCGCCACGACCTCCGGGTCGAGCGCCGTGCCGCCCTCCGCCACCCGCACCACCGCGTCGACGAACTCCCGCACCTCGGCGACCCGGTCCTTGAGCAGATAGCCCACGCCGCGGCTCGACCCGGCGAGCAACTCGGTGGCGTACTGCTCCTCCACGTACTGCGAAAGGACCAGGACCCCGAGGTCGGGGTACTGACTGCGCAGATACACCGCCGCGCGCACGCCCTCGTCGGTGTGGGTCGGAGGCATCCGCACATCGGCGACGACCACGTCCGGCAGGGCGTCCTGCCCGGCGAGGTCGGTGATCGTCTTGATCAGCGCCTCGGCATCGCCCACACCGGCGACCACGTCGTGCCCGCGGTCGGTCAGCAGGCGGGTCAGGCCCTCCCGAAGCAGCACTGAATCCTCGGCGATGACGACCCGCACTTTGTCCTCCATTTTTTGGCCCCCCGGCACTTTTTGGCCCCCCGGCGCGCTTGTCTGGCCCGCATCGGTCCGACAGCGGTCGCGTCGGCCGAACACTCGGCTCCTCAGTATCGCGCGATCCGCCGCCGCCCACCGGGCCGGTCGCCGGACTGTTGCACCCCGGACCACGGGACAGCGCGCGGCCCCGGCTCTGGGGGAGAGCCGGGGCCGCGCGCGGGCGGGTGTCGGGGCCGGTGTCGGATCAGGCCTTGCGCCACGGCAGTTCCGCCGTGACCGTCGTCGGGCCGCCCGCCGGCGAGTCGACGACCAGGATCCCGTCGACCGCGTCGAGCCGCTCCGCGAGGCCCGCAAGGCCGGAGCCCGCCGACACGTCGGCGCCGCCCGCCCCGTTGTCGCTCACCTGGAGCATCAGCCGGTCCTCGGCCCGCCAGACGTCGACGCTCGCGGCGCTCGCCCCGCTGTGCTTGCTGATGTTCTGCAGGAGCTCGGAGACCGTGAAGTACGCGATGCCCTCGATCGCCGCCGCCGGGCGGCTCGTCAGATCCACCTCCATCTGGACCGGCACCGTGCAACGGGCGGCCAGCGAGGAGAGCGCCGCGTCCAGGCCGCGGTCGGTGAGGACGGCCGGGTGGATGCCGCGGGCCAGGTCGCGCAGCTCCTGCAGCGCGACCTTCACCTCGCCGTGCGCCTCGTCCACCATGCGCGCCGCGGCCTCCGGGTCCTCGGCCAGCTTCTCCTTGGCGAGCCCCAGATCCATCGCGAGGGCGACAAGCCGGGCCTGCGCGCCGTCGTGCAGGTCGCGCTCGATGCGGCGCAGGTCGGCGGCGGCGGTGTCCACGACGACACCGCGGTCCGACTCCAGTTCGACGACGCGGGTCGCGAGCCGCGAGGGGCCGAGCAGCCCGGACACCATGACGCGGTCCACGGTCGTCAGGGCCCGCAGGATCCACGGGGTGGCCAGCGTGATGAGGAGACCGGTCGCGGCGGTGATGCCGAGCTCGAACGGATTGTCGAGGTAGATGCGGTGGCCGTCGTCGCCCCCGTAGAGCTGGATGCCGTCCTGCCCCCCGTACATCGGGAAGAGCCAGAACCAGAGCGGATACGTCAGCATCAGCCAGCCGTACGACCAGAACACCGCCGCCACCGCGAACGAGAAGAGCGACCACGGCAGCATCAGCAGCGAGTACAGCAGGTGCCGCCAGGACGCGCCGCTCTTCAGGACGGCACCCATGAGCGCCAGCAGGCCGCCGCCCTTGGGCCGCAGCGGCTCCGGCGGCGCGATGTCCAGACCGAGCAGCCCGCGCGCCCGCGTCCGCTCGATGGCGCCGATGCCGCGGCAGCCGGCCAGACCCGCCGCGAGCACCGGGATGCCGATGAAGGTGATCAGGAGGCCCACGCCGAGCGAGAGCATCGTGATGGCGAAGACGAAGGACGTGATGCCGATCGGCAGGCTCAGCAGGGTGTAGCCGAACTCCCGCCAGGTGCGCGCCTCGATGGGCGCGCGCAGCCCGGCGGGCAGGCGGTGCCGCCGCTCCTCGACGTCGGTGCCCCGGAATTCCGGCCGGTCCATCCGCGCGTACCCCTGTCCGTAGTCCGTGGCCATCGCTGCCGTCCGTTTCTGCGTCTGTGGCTCAGAGGCCCTGTGGCTGGCTCTGTGCTTGTGGTGTCCGCTGTAAGTGCCCTGGTTACAGACTCGTCGGCGCGGCCGCTCGCGACCATGGAGCGGGTCGGCGTCTTCCACCGGGGGTTTTCCCTACCCCACGCGGTCCCGCCACGGCAGCTCCGCCGTGATCGTCGTGGGCCCGCCCTGCGGCGAATCGATCACGAAGAGCCCGTCCACGGCGCCGAGCCGGTCCGCGAGCCCCGCCATGCCCGTCCCGCCGTCGAGCCGCGCCCCGCCGCGCCCGTCGTCCCACACCTGGATGAGCAGCCGCTCCTCCGAACGCCAGACGTCGACGCTCGCGGACTTCGCCCCGCTGTGCTTGCTGACGTTCTGCAGGAGCTCGGAGACCGTGAAGTACGCGATGCCCTCGATGGCGGCCGCCGGGCGCGCCGGGAGCTCGGCGGTCACCTTCACCGGGACCGTGCAGCGCGACGCGACGGAGGAGAGCGCGGCGTTGAGGCCGCGGTCGGTGAGGACGGCCGGGTGGATGCCGCGGGCCAGATCGCGCAGTTCCTGCAGCGCCAGCTTCACCTCGCCGTGCGCCTCGTCGACCATGGAGGCCGCGGCGTCCGGGTCCTCAAGGAGCTTCTCCTTGGCGAGGCCGAGCCCCATGGCGAGGGCGACAAGGCGGGCCTGCGCGCCGTCGTGCAGATCGCGCTCGATGCGGCGCAGGTCGGCGGCGGCGGTGTCCACCACCACGCCCCGGTCGGACTCCAGTTCGGCGATGCGCCGCTCCAACTCGTCGGACGGCGACAGCAGTCCGCGCACCATCGCCCGGTCGGCGTTGGCGAGGCCGCGCGCGATGAAGGGCAGAACCGGCCAGAGCACGAAGAGCCCGGTGAGGGTGACCGTGAAGGTCACCACGCCCCACGGCAGCCGGATGAACGCGTACAGCATGGTGCGCCAGCCCACCGGGTCCTTCAGGTTCGCCCACAGCCGGCCGAGGAAGCCCTGCCCGCGGTGTCCCGGCATCGGGCTCGGCTCGTCGACCCGGACGCCGAGCAGTTTCCTGGCCCGGCCCCGCTCGGCCCTGCCGATGAGGCGCGCGCCGAGCAGCCCCAGCGCGAGCAGCGGCAGACCGATCACCGTCACCGTCAGGCCGGTGCCCACGGCCAGCACGGTGATCGCGTAGACGAAGCCGGCGATCCCCATCGGCAGGTTCACCAGGAGGTGTGCGATCTCCTTCCAGGTGTGCCGGTCGTACGCGAAGCGCGCGGGCGGTGGCCGGTCGTCCTGCGGAGACGTGGTGCGTGCGGTCATACGCGCTAGGGTGCCCGGCTCGCCGCCGCGACGCCATGAGGGCGGCCGCCGGGGCAGCCGGGGGATAACCCCACCCCGGCCGGATCATTGCGTGACGCTCTGCTTACTGAACCTTTAGCAGGCCCTAGACTCCCGTGCGTACAGATCGTCGAAAAGGGTCAGGTTCAGGGAGTGACAGGCGGTCAGGGAGTGAGGGAGTGACGTGCACGTGACGAACGTCGCGGCAAGCTACTACCAGTCGTACTCCGTCGTCGGACTGCTCGCCGTCGTGGGCGTGCTGTTCGTCGCCGTGGCCTTCGGCGCGGGGCGGCTGCTGCGCCCGGTGGTGCCGACCCCGGAGAAACTCCTGACGTACGAGTGCGGCGTCGACCCCGTCGGCGAGGGCTGGGCCCACACCCAGGTCCGCTACTACGTCTACGCGTTCCTCTACGTGATCTTCGCCGTCGACTCGATCTTCCTCTTCCCCTGGGCGACGGTCTTCGCCGCGCCCGGCTACGGCGCGACGACACTCGTGGAGATGTTCATCTTCCTCGGCTTCCTGGCCGTGGGCCTGCTGTACGCATACAAGAAGGGCGTCCTGACGTGGACGTGACCCCGGAGACCGAAGGGCGGCCGCGGCCCGTGCTGCTCCCCGAGCCGAAGAGGCTGGGCGCGCTCGCCCGCCTCGCCCCCGAGCCGATGAAGGTGGTCCTCAACTGGGGCCGCCGGTACTCCCTCTGGGTCTTCAACTTCGGCCTCGCCTGCTGCGCCATCGAGTTCATCGCCGCGTCCATGGCGCGCCACGACTTCATCCGGCTCGGCGTCATCCCGTTCGCGCCGGGCCCGCGCCAGGCCGACCTGATGGTCGTCTCCGGCACGGTCACGGACAAGATGGCGCCCGCGGTCAAGCGCCTGTACGAGCAGATGCCCGAACCGAAGTACGTCATCTCCTTCGGCGCCTGCTCCAACTGCGGCGGCCCCTACTGGGACTCGTACTCCGTGACGAAGGGCGTCGACCAGATCATCCCCGTCGACGTGTACGTCCCCGGCTGCCCGCCCCGCCCCGAGGCGCTCCTCCAGGGCATCCTCAAGCTCCAGGAGAAGATCGCACGGGAGTCGCTGGGGGAGCGGTACGGGAACGGGTCCGGCACCGGGGCCGGGGCCGACGCCGCGAACGGTACCGGGAGCGGTTCCGGTGGCCGGCCCTCGGCGGCCGCGCTCCAGAGCGGCCTGGTGAAGGCGCCCGCGCCGGGGGAGGACCAGGCATGACCGGCTGGCTGCCGAGCCCCGTCGAGGAACTCTTCGGCGCGGAGGCGACGGCCGACGAGTCGTACGACGTACTCACCGTCGACGTCCCTGCCGCCGCGTGGACCACCGCCCTTGAAACCGCCCGCACCACCCTGACCTGCACCTATTTCGACTGGCTGAGCGCGGTCGACGAACCGGGCACCGGTTTCAGGGTGGCCGCCCACGTCGTGGCGCTCTCTCCCGTACGCCGCCTCCTGCTCCGTACGACGGTCGCGCACGACGCCCCGGTGCTCGCCTCCGCGGTCGGCGTCTACGCGGGCGCGGCCTGGCACGAGCGCGAGACGCACGAAATGTTCGGCGTGACCTTTGAGGGCCACCCCGGGCTGACCCCGCTGCTCCTGCCCGACAGCTTCGAGGGCCACCCCCTCCGCAAGGACTTCGTGCTCGCGGCCCGCGTCGCGAAGGCCTGGCCGGGCGCCAAGGAGCCGGGGGAGTCCGAGCACGGCGGACCCAAGCGCCGCCAGATGCTGCCGCCCGGCGTGCCCGACCCGAACGAATGGGGCCCTCTGAAGGGCCAGCTCCCTCCGGCTCCGGCACGTCCGGCGCGCGGGGCGGGGCGCGCCGCCGGGGAACGCCCTGTGCGGCGGACCCGGAGCGTGAGCGAGGGCTCTGCCAGCCAGGCCGCGCCGACGCCTCCGGCGGAGGGCGCATCGGCCACGCCCGCCGAGCGGGAGGCGCCGGCCCGGCCCCCGAGGCGCGCGCGCAGCGCGAGCCAGGGATCGGCGTCACAGCGTGCGCAGACTCCGCCCGAAGCCACGGTTCCGGCCGCAGCTCCGGCCGATGTGGAACCCCAGGCTCCGCGCAGCTCCGACGCTCCCTGGCACCACGCCCGCCCGACGTTCGACACCACGAAGCAGCCCAAGTCCGAGTCCGAGTCTGGTCCTGACCCGACGGCCGAGCCGGAAAATCCCCGTACCGAGGACACCGGAAGCACCGGCGCCACCGAAGACACTGGAGGGAACGAGTGAACGACGCCCTCGACGTCGCCCTGCGCCTCGTCATCGTCTTCGCGGCGTTCCTGGTCCTGCCCCTCGTCGTCGGCCAGACCGAGCACAAGGTGATGGCCCACATGCAGGGCCGCCTCGGCCCCATGCACGCGGGTGGTTTCCACGGCTGGGCCCAACTGGTCGCCGACGGTGTGAAGTTCGCCCAGAAGGAAGACGTCGTCCCGGCCAAGGCCGACCGCCGCGTCTTCCAGCTGGCACCCGCCATCGCCCTCCTCCCGTACCTCCTCGTCCTGATCGCGATCCCGATCGGCCCCGGCGAGGGCGCGGTCGGCGAGGTCGTCGACGCGGGCATCTTCTTCGTGCTCGCGGTCATGGGCGTCGGCGTACTCGGCTCGCTCATGGCGGGCTGGGCCAGCGCCAACAAGTTCTCCCTCCTCGGCGGCCTCCGCACCGCCGCCCAACTCCTCGCGTACGAACTGCCGATGCTGCTCGCCGCCGCCTCGGTCGCGATGGCCGCGGGCACGGTCTCGCTGCCCGGCATCGTCGACGCGTTCGAGTGGTGGTGGCTGCCCTGGCAGATCGTGGGGGCCCTCGTCTTCTTCGTCGCGGGCCTCGCCGAACTCCAGCGCCCGCCCTTCGACATGCCGGTCGCCGACTCCGAGATCATCTTCGGCGCCTACACCGAGTACACCGGTCTGCGCTTCGCCCTCTTCCTCCTCGCCGAGTACGCCGGAATCGTCGTCCTGTGCGGCCTGACCACCGTCCTCTTCCTGGGCGGCTGGCACGGCCCGTGGGGTGCCGACGGGCTCGGCTGGGTCTGGACCCTGCTGAAGACGGCGGTCCTCGCCTTCGTCGTCATCTGGCTGCGTGTCAGCTACCCCCGTCTCCGCGAGGACCAGCTCCAGAAGCTCGCCTGGACCCTCCTCGTCCCGCTCGCCCTCGCGCAGATCGCGCTCACCGGCATCGTGAAGGTGGCGATCAACTGATGCCTCCGATCCCCGGGTCAGGCCTCGCCAAGGGCCTCGCCGTCACCCTCCGCACGATGACGAAGAAGACCGTCACCGAGCAGTACCCCGAGCACCAGCCCGAACTGCCGCCCCGCACCCGGGGCGTCATCGGCCTGTTCGAGGAGAACTGCACGGTCTGCATGCTGTGCGCCCGCGAGTGCCCCGACTGGTGCATCTACATCGACTCCCACAAGGAGACGGTCCCGCCCGCCGCCCCCGGCGGGCGCGAGCGCAGCCGCAACGTCCTCGACCGCTTCGCCATCGACTTCGCCCTCTGCATGTACTGCGGCATCTGCATCGAGGTCTGCCCCTTCGACGCGCTCTTCTGGTCGCCGGAGTTCGAGTACGCCGAGACCGACATCCACGAACTCACCCACGAGCGCGACAAGCTGCGCGAGTGGATGTGGACGGTCCCCGCCCCGCCCGCCCTGGACGCCGGCGCCGAGGAGCCGAAGGAGCTCGCCGCCGCCCGCAAGGCCGCGGAGAAACTGGCCGCCGCCGAGGCCGCCGAAGCCGCCGAAGCCGCCGAGGCCGCCGAGGCCCCCGAGACGAAGGGCGAGGAGTCGTGAACGAGGTCGTGCACATCGCCGCCGAAACACACGGCTTCCTCTCCCCGACCGGCGTCGAGATCGCCTTCCTCCTGGTCGGCATCGTCACGCTCGGCGCGGCGGTCATCACGGTCACGACCAAGCAGCTGGTGCACGCCGCCCTGTGGCTCGTGGTCGCGCTCGGCGGACTCGCCGTCGAGTACCTCCTGCTGACCGCCGAGTTCATCGCCTGGGTGCAGGTCCTCATCTACGTCGGTTCCGTGGTCGTCCTCCTCCTCTTCGGACTGATGCTCACCAGGGCGCCCATCGGCCGCTCCCCGGACGCCGACTCGGGCAACCGTCCGGTCGCGTTCGCGGTGGCCCTCACCGCGGCCGCCGCCCTGGTCTGGGTCGTCGTGGACGCCTTCCGCACCACGGTGATCGACCTGGACGGCGCCGCCCAGGGCTCCACCGATGTGACCGGCTCGGTCCTCTTCCGGCACTGGGTGCTCCCCTTCGAGGCGCTCTCGGTCCTCCTCCTCGCCGCCCTCGTCGGCGCGATCGTCCTGTCCCGCAAGACGGCCAAGGGCACGTCCGCCCCGGACGGAGACCGCTGATGCACCTCCACCTCGCCTATCCCGCCGTCCTCGCCGTCCTCCTCTTCAGCGTCGGCCTGTACGGAGTCCTCGCCCGCCGCAACGCGATCCTGGTCCTGATGTCCGTCGAGCTGATGCTCAACGCCGTCAACCTCAACCTCGTCGCCTTCGACGTCTGGCTCCGCGACTCCCTCCACGCCGGCCAGGCCCTGACCCTCTTCGTCATCGCCGTTGCCGCCGCCGAGATCGGCATCGGCCTCGCCATCGTCCTGGCGGTCTACCGCAACCGCGGCAGCTCCGCCGTCGACGAACTCCGCGACACCGCCGAGGCCGCTGGAACCGCCGAGGCCGCCGCCGAAGAGCCCGACCCCGCACAGCAGCCGCCGTCGGCGCAGACGTCGAAGAAGGCTGAGGCCACCGCGTGACCACGACCACCCTCGCCGTCCTCGTCCCCCTCCTTCCGTTCCTGGGCGCGGCCGCGGGCCTGCTCCTCGGCCGCCGCGTCCCCGGCCTCGTCCGGCCCCTCGCGGTCCTGCCCACCCTGACGGCCCTCGTGCTCGCCGTGCTCGTGGCGGCCCGGCAGGGCGGCGGCACCGGCGGCGGCAAGGCCCCGGTCGACGCCGCGACCGAGCTCACCCCGACCGGCTCGGTCCCCATCGAGCTCGCCCTGCACATCGACGGCTTCGCCGCCCTCGTCGCCGTCCTGGTCGGCGTCGTCGCCTCCTGCGTGCAGATCTACTCGACGGGCTACCTCCGCGACGACCGCCGCTACCCCTCGTACGCCGCTCTCGTCTCCCTCTTCACCTCCGCGATGCTGCTCGTCGTCTACTCCGGCGACCTGATGGTGCTCCTGGTCGGCTGGGAGATCATGGGCATCTGCTCGTACTTCCTGGTGGGCCACTACTGGGAGACCCCCGAGGCGCGCGCCGCCTCCCTGAAGGCCTTCCTCGTCACCAAGCTCGGCGATGTCCCCTTCCTGATCGGTCTGTTCGCGCTCGCCGCCGACACGGGCTCCTTCCGCGTCACGACGATCCTCGCGACGGTCACGGACGGCGGCCTGGACCACCCCACGCTCATCGCCCTGCTGCTCCTCGCGGGCGTGGCGGGCAAGTCGGCGCAGTTCCCGCTGCACACCTGGCTGCCCGACGCGATGGCAGGCCCCACGCCCGTCTCCGCGCTGATCCACGCCGCGACGATGGTCGCCGCCGGCGTCTACTTCGTGGCCCGGCTCCTCCCCGTCTTCGCCGGCTCCGACGCGGCCCTGGTCGTCCTCGCCGTCATGGCCGCCGTCACCATGGCCGGGTCGGCCCTCGCCGCGCTCGCCCAGGACGACATCAAGCGCGTCCTCGCGTACTCGACGATCGGCCAGCTCGGTTACATGACCGGCGCCCTCGCCGTCGGCGACCGCGGAGCCGCCGTCTTCCACCTCCTGTCCCACGGCGCCTTCAAGGCGCTGCTGTTCCTCACCGCGGGCGTGCTCATCCACGCCGCCGGCACCAACTCGCTGGCCGCCATGTCCCGCATGAAGGGCCTGCGCGACCGCGTCCCCGACGCCTACTGGACGATGACCGTGGCGCTCCTCGCGCTCGCCGCGATCCCGCCGTTCAGCGGCTTCTTCTCCAAGGAGGCCGTGCTCGGTGCCGCCGAGCACACGGCCACGGGCCATGCCGCGACCGCGCCCACCGCGGCGGGCTGGATCGTCCTGGTCGCCGGGCTGCTCACCGCCCTCCTCACCGCCGCGTACGCGACGCGGCTCTGGCTGCTCGCCTTCAACGGCCGGGGAACCGAAGCCCCCCGGCACGGCAGGCAGCCCGTCGCCATGACCACCGTGCTCTGGGTGCTCGCCGTCCCCTCCCTCGTCTTCGGTCTGACCGTCGGCGTCCTGCCGGACTGGTTCGACGGCCACTCGCTCGCCCCGACGCTCACCACTTCCGTCGTGGGCACGGGTCTCGCGCTCGTCGGCGGTCTGGTCACCTATGGCGCGTGGCGGCACACCACGGCGCTCACCGCCCGCGTCCCGATGGGCGCGGTCGCCGCGAGCCCCGAGGGTGACGGCGGCCTGGTCGAGGCGGAGGCCATCGCCACCCACGCCCCCGCGTACGGAGACGTGGCCTCGGCACCGGACCCGGCCGACCCCGGCCGCCTGCTGCTCGGACCGCTGCACCGGCACGCGGCCGCCGGCTTCCACCTCGACGCCGTCTACACCGCCCTGTTCGTGCGCCCTGTCCGGGCCGCCGCGGGACTCGTCCGCTTCCTCGACCGCGAGGTCGTCGAGACGTACGTGCGCGGCGCGGGCGCCGCACCCCGCTGGCTCGGCGCGGCCGTCCGCCGCGCACAGACCGGCAACGTGCAGACCTATCTGAGCGCGCTGCTCGCAGGCACGGTCGTCCTGGCCGTCGCCGCCGTCCTCGTCGCCACCGCCGGAGCGTGAGCAGCCGTGATCGGTATCAGTGAGTCCGTGATGCAGTTTCTTCTGGCGTTGATCGTCGTCGGCCCGCTCATCGGTGCCGTGGCCGCCCTCCTGCCGGCCCCGCCCGGGCTGAAGGGAAAGTCGCCCGACCAGGCCGTGCTGCGCCACGGCGTGACCGTGACCGGCGTGATCCTGCTCGCCGCGATCGTCCTCGCACTCGGCTTCGACCACGACCAGCCGTCGAAGATGCAGGCCACGACCGATATCAGCTGGATCCCCGCACTCGACGTGCGCATCCATCTCGGCATCGACGGCATCTCGCTCCCCCTTCTGGTCCTGACCGCGCTGCTGACGTTCCTCTGTGCGCTGTACTCCTACTTCAAGCTGCCTGCGGGCCCGTCCCCCAAGGCATTCGTCGCACTGATCCTCATGCTCGAGTCCGGCACCCTCGCGACCTTCGCCGTCCTCGATCTGCTGCTGTTCTTCCTGGCGTTCGAGATGGTGCTCATCCCGATGTACTTCCTCATCGCCCGCTGGGGCGGTGAGCAACGCACGCAGGCCGCCTGGAAGTTCATCCTGTACACCCTGCTCGGATCCGTCGTGATGCTGCTGGGCCTGCTCCTCATCGGGCTCAAGTCCGGCACATTCGACATGGTGGCACTCGCCACTGACAACGGCCGGGGCCTGACCACATCCGTGCAGGTCATCGCCGTTCTGGCAATCGGGATCGGGCTCGCGGTCAAGACGCCGATGTGGCCGTTGCACAGCTGGCTGCCCGACGCCCACACCGCCGCGCCGACCGTCGGCTCGGTCCTGCTGGCCGGCGTGCTGCTGAAGATGGGTACGTACGGGTTCGTCCGGATCATCCTGCCCATCGCCCCCGACGGAATGCGGGAGTTCGCGCCGTACCTCGCGGCCTTCGCGGTCGTCGGGATCATCTACGGATCCCTGGCCTGCCTCGCGCTCGCCAAGCAGGGCGCGAAGGGTGACCTCAAGCGCCTCATCGCGTACTCGTCCGTCGGTCACATGGGCTTCGTCCTGCTCGGCATCGCGACGATGAGCCCGACCGGCGTGAACGGCGCGCTGTTCGCCAACATCGCCCACGGCCTCATCACCGGCCTGCTCTTCTTCCTCGTCGGCGCGCTGAAGGACCGCACCGGCACCACCGACCTCGACGCCCTCGCGCGGGAGTCCGGTGCCGCGCTGTACGGCAAGGCGCCCCGCCTCGGCGGCCTCCTGGCCTTCGGCGCCGTCGCCTCCCTCGGCCTGCCGGGCCTCGCCGGGTTCTGGGGCGAAATGCTCGCCCTGTTCGGCGCGTTCGAGCCCGCCGCCGACCTGAGCCGCCCGGCCTTCCTCACCTTCATGGCCATCGCCGCCTTCGGCACCCTGCTCACCGCCGCGTACATGCTCATCGTCGTACGCCGTGTCTGCATGGGTCCGATGCCGCAGACCGCCACGGCCGACGAGCCGGCCCCCAAGGCCCTCGCCGACGTCCACGGTTACGAATTCGCCGCCTGGACCCCGCTCGTCGCCCTCACCGTCCTCGCCGGGCTCTGGCCCGCGGCTCTCCTCGGCCTGACCGACCCGGCCGTGCAGAAGCTCCTCACTGGAGGCAAGTCGTGACCGTGGCCGCCGAAAGCGCCGCCAGCCTCGTCCAGTCCGTCGACTGGCTCGCGATCGCGCCGCCGACCATCGCCGCGGTCGTCGGCCTCGTCGTGCTCGTGGCCGACCTCTTCGTGAAGGACGGCAAGAAGGCGCTCCTCGGCTGGCTCTCCGTGGCGGGTCTGGCCGCGGCGGCGCTCTCCCTGCTGCCCCTCCTGGACGACGACCGCTCGACCTTCTGCCTGACCGGCGGGGGCACGCACGCGTGCAGCTACACCGCCGACCGCTTCACCCTCGTCATCCAGCTCCTCGTCCTCGGCGGCGCCCTGCTCGCCGCCCTGCTCTCGATGAGCACCCTCAAGGACTCGGGCGACGAACTCCCCGCAGGGGAGTTCTGGTTCCTGCTGCTCTCCTCCGCGGCGGGCGCCGCCCTGCTGCCCGCCTCGCGCGACCTCGCGACGCTCATCGTCGCCCTCGAAGTGGCGTCCCTGCCGGCGTTCGCCCTCGTCGGCCTCAGGCGCGGCGACAAGCGCTCCTCCGAAGCGGCCCTGAAGTTCTTCCTCTCCTCGGTCACCGCGACCGCGGTGAGCCTCATGGGCGTCAGCTTCCTGTACGCGGCGACCGGCACCCTGCACCTCACGGAGATCGCCACCCAGCTCCAGGAAGTCGACGGGCAGCTCCACACGCTCGCCCAGACCGGTGTCGCGCTCACCCTCGTCGGCTTCGCCTTCAAGGTGGCCGCCGTGCCCTTCCACTTCTGGGTGCCGGACACCTACGTAGGCGCGCCCCTGCCCGTCGCCGCCTACCTCTCCGTCGTCGGGAAGGCCGTCGGCTTCACCGGCCTCATCCTCGTCACCGTCGTCGCCTTCCCGTCGTACGCGGACGTGTGGGGCCCCGCGCTCGCCGTCCTCGCTGCGCTCACCATGACCGCGGGCAACGTGGCGGCCCTGCGCCAGCAGTCCACGCGCGCGTACAGCGCGGTACGCCTCCTCGCCTGGTCCTCGGTCGGCCAGGCCGGGTACCTCCTGGTCCCGATCGCCGCCGCCGGGTACGCCGACAACGAGGCCGCCGCCGAGAAGGCCATCGGCTCCACCGTCGCGTACGCCCTGATGTACGCCGCCGTGAACCTCGGCGCCTTCGCCGTGGCCGCCCTCGTCGGCCGTACGCAGCGCCTGAACCGCGTCAGCGACTACCGCGGCCTGTACGCGCGGAGCCCCCTCGCCGCCCTCGTCCTCGGCTTCTTCCTGCTCTGCCTGGCGGGACTGCCGCCCGGCATCATCGGTCTCTTCGCGAAGGTCACCGTCTTCTCGGCCGCCGTCGACGCGGGCCTCGGCTGGCTCGCCGTGGTCATGGCCGTGAACGTGGTGATCGCGCTCTTCTACTACCTCCAGTGGACGGCGCTCCTGTTCCGCGCCCCGGAAGGGGAGCCGGTCAAGCACCGCGTCCCCGCCCCGCTCACCGCGGCCATCGCGCTGACGGCGGTCCTCGGCATCGCGCTCTCCGGAGCGCCCCAGCTGGTCCTGAGGTTCTCGGACACCGGCCTGTTCTGACGGCCCGCTCCGACAGAGCGCCCCGGCCGCCCCCGGCCGTCACCCGCGCGGCCTACACCGCTCATGCGTGCACAAGGGAACTAGTGCTCCCCGCCTGGCGTTGACCAGTACGGGAGGGTCCACTGAACAGTGGAAGCACCAGTCAGCAGAGGGTTCCCCCACGCACCACCAGGAGGGCGTACCGTGCACCGCCGGCACAACGGGTTGAAGACCGCCGTACTCCTCGGGGGACTGTCCGCGCTCATCCTTGTCATCGGCAGTTTCTTCGGGCGTACAGGCCTGATCGTCGCGCTCTTCGTGGCGCTCGGCACCAACGCGTACGCGTACTGGAACAGCGACAAGCTCGCCCTGCGCGCCATGCGGGCCCGCCCGGTGAGCGAATTCGAGGCCCCCGAGCTGTACCGCATGGTCCGCGAGCTCTCCACCCAGGCCCGCCAGCCCATGCCCCGCCTGTACATCTCACCCACCGAGGCGCCGAACGCGTTCGCGACGGGCCGCAACCCCCGCAACGCGGCGGTGTGCTGCACCGACGGCATCCTCCGCCTCCTCGACGAGCGCGAACTGCGCGGCGTCATCGGCCACGAGCTCAGCCACGTCTACAACCGCGACATCCTGATCTCGTCGGTCGCGGGCGCCCTCGCCTCCGTGATCATGTTCCTGGTCAACTTCGCCTGGCTGATCCCCGTCGGCCGGTCGAACGACAACGAAGGCCCCGGCATCTTCGGCATGCTCCTGATCATGCTGCTCGGCCCGCTGGCGGCCTCCGTCATCCAGCTCGCGATCAGCCGCTCCAGGGAGTACGAGGCCGACGCGTCCGGCGCGCAGCTCACCGGTGACCCCCTCGCCCTCGCGAGCGCCCTGCGCAAACTCGACGCGGGGACGAAGCAGTTGCCGCTGCCTCCCGAGCCCCGCCTCGAGACGGCGAGTCACATGATGATCGCCAACCCCTTCCGTCCGGGACAGGGCATGTCCAAGATGTTCTCCACACACCCGCCGATGGCGGAGCGCATCGCCCGACTCGAGCAGATGGCAGGTCGCCACCAGTGAAGACAATCCTGAACGTCATATGGCTCGTCCTCTGCGGCTTCTGGATGTTCCTGGCCTACTTGGTCGCGGGTGCGATCCTCTGCGTCACGATCATCGGCATCCCGTTCGGCCTGGCCAGCTTCCGCATCGGCCGCTATGCCCTGTGGCCCTTCGGCTACACCACGGTCGAGCGCCGCGACGCGGGCGCGCCCTCCTGCGTGGGCAACGTGCTGTGGCTGCTCCTCGCCGGCTGGTGGCTCGCCCTCGGCCACATCTTCACCGGCATCCTCCTGTGCGTCACGATCATCGGCATCCCCCTGGGCATCGCCAACTTCAAGCTGATCCCGGTCTCGCTGCTGCCCCTCGGCCGCGACATCGTCCGCACCGACCAGCCCTTCGCCGCGCGCTACTGAGGCGCGGTGCCCTGAAAGACGCGCTGGAGTCCGGCGAAGGAGACCTCGGCCCGGGCTCGATTGTCAGTGCCGGGGTCCACCATGAACTCATGAACAACAGCGAGCAGTTGCTGGCCCGTGTCGCCACCGAGGCGCGCGCCACCCGTCCCTGGGGCTGGGACACCCTCCCCACCCCCGTGGACGCGGCGACCCTGGCCCGGGCGGAGGCCTCCCTGGGCTTCACCCTGCCGCCCCTGCTCGCCGCGCTCTACACCCGCATAGGCGACGGCGGCTGGGGCCCGGAGTACGGCTTGTTGCCCCTGCTCGAAGGCAAGTCGTCAGGAGGCGAGCCGGCCGTCGTCGAGGAGTACTTCACGATGCGCGGCTCCGAGTGGGGCTGGCCCGAAGGCGTCCTGCCGATATCCCACTGGGGCTGCGCGATGTACGCGTGCGTGGACTGCCACACCGACGACGCGCAGGTCCTGCTCTTCGAGCCCAACGGCGGCGACCCGCGGCACGCCTGGTTCGTCGACTCCCCGGACCTCACGACGTGGCTCACCGCGTGGCTCGACGGCACGGGCTGGTACGAGGAGGACAGCGACGGCCTGGACCTGCCGGCCTGGCAGGACGCCCGCACGCGCGCGTAGGACACCCGTCCCGCAACCTCGGCCAGAGCACCCCCTCAACCGTCAGTGCCACCGCCCCGCACTCGCCCCCGCACCCCATAGGCGACGACACCCACCGCCAGCACCAGCACCCCGGCCACCACCGACGACACCGGCAGGGCGAACGCCAGCGTGACGCAGCCGATCGCGCCCACCAGTGGCACGACACGCGCTGTCGGCTCCGGACTCAGCGTCCAGGCCGACGCGTTGGCCACCCCGTAGTACACGAGCACCCCGAAGGAGGAGAAGCCGATCGCCCCACGCACATCCGCCGTCGCCGCCACCACCGCGACCACGGCCCCGACGGCGAGTTCCGCGCGGTGCGGCACCCGGAAGCGCGGATGCACGGCCGCGAGCGCCCCCGGCAGGTGCCCGTCCCGCGCCATGGCCAGCGTGGTCCGCGAGACGCCCAGGACCAGCGCGAGCAGCGAGCCGAGCGCCGCCACCGCCGCGCCCGCCCGGACCACCGGCACCAGCCCCGGTGCCCCCGCCGCACGCGCCGCCTCCACCAGCGGCGCCGACGCACCGGCGAGCCCGTCGGAACCGAGTACGGTCAGCGCGGCCACCGCCACGGCCGCGTACGCGCACAGCGTGATGCCCAAGGCCAGCGGGATCGCCCGCGGAATGGTCCGCGCGGGGTCTCGTACCTCCTCGCCGAGCGTCGCGATCCGCGCGTACCCGGCGAAGGCGAAGAACAGCAGCCCGGCCCCCTGCAACACCCCACCGAACCCACCCGAGAGCCCCACGTCGAGGCGTCCCGCGTCGGAGGCCCCCGATCCCGCGCAAGCGGCCACGACGGCCGCCAGCACGGCGAGCACCACAGCGACGATCCCGCGCGTCAGCCACGCCGACTTCTGCACACCCACATAGTTGACGGCGGTCAGCAGCACCACGGCTCCGACGGCCACCGCGTGCGCCTGCCCCGGCCAGAGGTACGCCCCCACGGTGAGCGCCATCGCCGCACACGAAGCGGTCTTGCCGACGACGAACGCCCAGCCCGCCAAGTAGCCCCAGAACGCTCCGAGCCGCTCCCGCCCGTAGATGTAGGTCCCACCCGACGCGGGGTAGCGGGCGGCGAGCCGTGCCGACGACATCGCGTTGCAGTACGCCACCACGGCGGCGACGCCGAGGCCGATCAGCAGCCCCGACCCGGCGGCTCCCGCGGCCGGCCCGAGCGCCGCGAAGATCCCTGCGCCCATCATCGAGCCGAGGCCGATCACCACCGCGTCGAAGACGCCGAGCGTCCGCCGAAGCTCCGGCTGCTGTGTCATACGCCGCACCCTACGGATCACCGCAACCGCGACTCTCCGTAGAGACGTCCTTCAGGACAACAGCGCACAAAAGCTCACCGCGCGAGAAAGGCCGGGTCACCGCATGGGCATCATCAGCTGGATCGTTCTGGGACTGCTGGCCGGAGCCGTCGCCAAACTGCTGCTGCCCGGTCGCGACCCGGGCGGCTTCATCGGCACGACCGTCATCGGCATCGCCGGCGCCTTCATCGGCGGCTGGATCTCCGCCCGCTACCTCGACCACCCCATCGCCGACGACTTCTACGACGGCGCCACCTGGGCGGCGGCCATCGGCGGCTCACTGGTCCTGCTGGTCGCGTACCGCATCCTCTTCGGCCACTCGCGGCGCTGAGACGCCGTCCCCCGATCTGCGGCCAGCAGCAAGGGCGGGCACCCCACCCGGGGCGCCCGCCCTCCGTCGTCCGTACGGCAGCGGACCACCGGCCGTACGACCGGCAGTGCTACCGGTAGTTCACGAACTGCAGCGCGAAGTCGAAGTCCTGCCCCTTGAGCAGCGCCTGTACGGCCTGGAGGTCGTCGCGGCTCTTCGAGCTGACCCGCAGCTCGTCGCCCTGGACCTGCGCCTTGACGCCCTTGGGGCCCTCATCGCGGATGATCTTGGCGACCTTCTTCGCGTTCTCCTGGGAGATGCCCTCCTCGATGGAGGCGAAGATCTTGTACTCCTTGCCGGACAGCTGCGGCTCGCCCACCTCCAGCGCCTTCAGCGAGATGCCGCGCTTGACCAGCTTGGACTGGAAGACATCGAGGATCGCCTTGACCCGCTCCTCGCCGCTCGCCTCCATCAGGATCTTCTCGCCGGACCACGAGATCGAGGCGCCCGTGCCCTTGAAGTCGTAACGCTGCGAGATCTCCTTGGCGGCCTGGTTGAGGGCGTTGTCGACCTCCTGCCGCTCGACCTTCGAGACGATGTCGAAACTGGAGTCGGCCATGTCCTGTGGCTCCTTGTATCGGGGTATGCGTACTCAGCGGTTACACGGCCGACTGACGCTGGCCGCATCCGCAAAGCCTAGCCACCGCCCCCGCGCGGGGTGCCGCTCAATCGGGTGGCGAAGCACCCCTGTGCATCAGGTATCGTTTACGTCGTTGCCACGGAGCGCCGCGAAAGCGGAGCTTGGCGACAAACCCGGCGGTGTGCCCGAGCGGCCAAAGGGAGCAGACTGTAAATCTGCCGGCTCAGCCTTCCCAGGTTCGAATCCTGGCGCCGCCACATGAAGGTAAACCCTCTCCGATCTGCGGAAACGCAGATCGGAGGGGGTTTCTTCGTATGCGGCGGTGCGGGTGTTCAGACCGTGCTGAGACGCCCCCGTACGACTTTCGTGGACTCCGGCAGCAGATGGGCGCCGACAAGGGCGGTGTCCTCGGGGACACGCAGAGTGAGCAGGGAGCGCACCCTCTCCAGGGTGCTGAGGTCGATGCTCGGCTGGAGCGTATCGATGGTGAGCTCGCACAGTTTGGGGAAGAGGCCCAGCCAGTCCCAGGTGGATCCCACGTCCGCCTCGACCCACAGATGGGTGAGGCGCTGCCCCGGGCACGTGGCGACGAACTCCTCGACGGTGAATTCGCCCGTGATCCTGATGCGGGAGCGGCCGCCGAAGCTGCGCAGCGCGCGCAGTTCGTTCAGGTTCGACACGGGGAAGTGGAGCCCGTCCTCAGCGAGGTGAGCGACCACCTCCTGGCCGTACAGCTCGGTGTCGTACCGCCCCCACGCCTGGGCGAGTTCATTGCGTACCCGCAGGTCAGGGTGGTTGCGGTAGAGGGCGAGCACCTCGATCGCGGCATACGTGGCGATGGGCGTGGCGGTCAGCACGGTGAAGTACGCCTCATCGGCCACGACGCGGTAGGCGGCCTCCGCCGCCGCGGCCGCCGCCTTCTGCTCTTCCGTGGCGAAGGGGCCCGGGGCGTTCGGGCGCGTGGGCAGCTCCCGGGGGCCGGACAGCAGCTCGATGACGACGGGACCGATGGCCGCCAGGGCGCGCGCCTGGTCCGGCGAACGCGGCGGGATGAGGGCCGCGGCCCGCTCCTGCACCTCCGCCCGTACCGAAGGGGCGAGCTCGGTCGCGTGCTCCAGGCAGGCGGCCGCGAGGAGGTGGAGCCGGTCCATGCCCTGACGCGAGGTGTCCTCGCGCCTGATGAGGCCGGTGAGGAGATACGTCCGCTCGGTGGGCCGCGCATGGGCGACGGCCATGCGGATGACGTCCTCCCACTGGTCCAGGTGCGCGTTGGCGATGAGGAAGTCGAAGTCGAGCCCTTCGACCGCCGCCTTGGCGCCCAGGTAGTCCTGGAAGGTCCGGTGGACGAAATCCATGGAGTCCGCACTCGGTTCCCGGAGGAGGCCGCTGCGGACGAGCAGATGCCTGTAGACCTCCTCCGGAGTGCCCTGTTCGGCGACCTTCGGCATGGCCGGCAGGACCTGGCCCAGGAGCTCCACCGCGTCGGTGCGGTTCATCTCGGAGCGGCCGTTGCGGATCATCCAGTAGGCCAGTTTCTGGATCAGCTGGATGTGCTCGGCCTCGCTGATGTGGATGGGCCCGGACTTGTGCACACCGCGCTCACGGTCGCGCCGGAAGAGCAGCATGGACAGGGCCGCGTCGTAGATCTCCTTGCGGCCCTCGGGCAGGAAGCCGCGGCGGTCCTGGTGCAGTGCGCAGATCAGGCCGCACATCAGCGGGTTGATCGCGAGCCTGCTCAGGTCCTCCTGGGCGCGGACCGCACGCAGCAGCTCGGTGGCGTACTGGTCACTGATGCCGGCCGCCTTGTGCCACCGCTGGATGAACTCCGCGATGTTGGCCCGGTTCATGGGGGCGAGGTCCAGCTCGGCGAAGTCGTCGTCGGTCAGCCAGCGTTCCCGTACGGCAGACGGCCGGGAGGTGACGAGCCAGCGGTTGTCGGGGTAGGCGCTGAGCAGCTCCCGCAGCCAGCGACGGGCGTCGTTGCGGTCGTCCTCGGGCACCTCGTCGATGCCGTCGACCAGGATGAGCCCGCGTCCCTCCTGCAGCACCCGGTCGATCCAGCCGTGCGGCTGGCTTCCGGCGATCGGGCAGTCCACCGCGGCCAGGAAGCCGTCGGGAGCGGGCAGCGGAGCGCCACTACGGGTCAGGGTACGCAGAGGGAGGACGAAAGGCACGACTCCGTAGAGGTACAGCAGCTGCTCATCCAGGGACTTCTTCGCCGTGGTCACCGCCAGCCACTGGATGAGAGTGGTCTTTCCGGAGCCGGCCACACCTCGTAGGAGTACGCGGTTACGGCCCGCCAGGACGTGGTCGGCCGAGACCACGCTGGGAGTGGCGCTCAACGCGTCGGCGGCCGCGTCCAGCCTGAGGTAGGCCACGTCGAGCCGCCAGCTCTCCGGGGCTCCGGACAGGTCGAGGCCGAAGATGCTCAGCTTGCCGTGCTTGGTCGCGATGTAGTGCGCGTACCGCTCCTCGAACGGCCCGTCAGCCGGGGAGGGTGACCGGGTGATCAGGGAGTCGATCTTGCGGGTCAACTCCTCGATGCCGCGGCTCTGTTCGAGCAGGGTGCGGGGGACGAAGGTGGACCGCTGGGTGAAGAAGTTCAGGATGTGCAGGCACGCGGTGTCCAGCACGCCGGCGTGCAGGGTGACCGCGTCGTGGGACAGGCCGAGCGTCGCCGTCCGGTTCTGGGCGCGCAGGTGCCGGGAGAGCTCCAGATGACCGAGCCGTACGGCCTGCACATCGTCCATGTCGAGTGTGCCGAGGGTGCGCAGGGAGTCGGTGACGGCGTGGATCACGGCCTGTTTCTCGAAGGAGGGCAGCAGCTCTTCCACGCCGGTCGAGTGGGCGGCTCGCTTGACCAGCTCCTCCGCGATCTTGTGCAGATCCTTGTCGGAGAGCGTCCGCTTCTCACCGCGGAACGAGACGAGCCGCGACACCCGGACGGGTCTGTCGACCAGCTCGGCTCCGGCGCCCTCGGACACGAACAACTTCCTGACCAGCGGTCCCACGATGCTCGAGGCGAGCCGGGCTCCGATCACGGCGGGTTCCATCAGCCCAGCCCTCCGAGGCGTTCCGCGCGGCGTGCGCGGCCCGAGCCGCCGACCGCCCTCGCGGCAGGATAGGGCCGAACGCGGGACGGAATGCCCAACTTCCCGGATACGTCACCCAGTTGGGAGTCGCTTCTTTGACCTGCCGGAATGCTGGAGGGATGAGTGTCCGTACGTACTTTCGGAGCGTCTGGTCACGGCGCGCGGCCACGCCGCCCGCACGGGCACACTGATCCCATGTCGTCCCGTCGCAGAAACTGCCCGGAGTGCCGCCGCGAGATCGCCGTCGTCGGCGGCCGGTTCGCCCGCCACGACCCGCCGGGCCCGCGCGGCACCGGTGACCTGATCTCCTGTCCGGGGTCCCGCAGGCAGGCCCCGCTGGGAGCCGCACAGGCGGCTCTGGACGGCTATGTGGTCCCGGACCACCCCGGGCAGCTCCCGCTGTTCTGAGCGGGCCTCAGAAGCCGTCCTCGGACCGGCCGAACGGCGATCCCGCGAACCTCAGTTGCCCGCGACCGACTTGACCGCCACCGACACCGGCACGGACCCGCTGACCAGCTCCAGCGTCAGCCCGGCCGTCGCCGGTGTCTCCAGGAGCTCCGCGAGCACCGCGGCGACGTCGTCCCGTGGGACCGGCCCGCGCCCGGTCGACGCCTCCAGGCGTACGAGGCCGGTGCCCGCGTCGTCCGTCAGCATCCCGGGACGCAGGATCGTCCAGTCGAGGGCGGCACGCGCGCGTACGTTCGCGTCCGCCTCGCCCTTGGCCCGCAGATAGGCGTCGAAGACCTCGTCGCCCTGGTGCTCGGGGTCGGCGCCCATCGACGACACGACGATGTAGCGCCGCACCCCGGCCCGCTCCGCCGCGTCCGCGAAGAGCACGGCCGCGCCACGGTCCACGGTGTTCTTGCGGTCGACGCCGCTGCCCGGCCCCGCGCCCGCCGCGAAGACCGCCGCGTCGGCGCCGCGCAGCCGCTCGGCGACCTCGTCGACCGACGCCGACTCCAGGTCGCACAACACCGGTTCGGCACCCGCCGCGCGCAGATCGGCCTCCTGATCGGCGTTGCGGATCACCCCGGCGACTTCGTCACCACGCGCGGCGAGCAGACGCTCCAGCCGCAGCGCGATCTGACCATGACCCCCAGCGATGACAATGCGCATACTCCCGACCGTACGGCAGGGCGGACGCGATCGCTCAACGCGCGCGTGGGGACCACGGGGAACACGCGCGTGCGCCCCACGGGAACATGCGCGTGGGGCCTGGGAAACACGCGCGGGGGCCCGGGCCCCGCCCGCGTGGGACCCGGAAATCACGACAGCGAGGCACGCCACGCACGCGTGGAGGCCGTCCAGCCCTCAGGAGGACGGCTCGTCACCCTTCGGGCGTCCGGGCGTCGCCCCCGTCGACCGACCCTGCCGCGGCAGGTCCAGCGCCACCGCCACCGCGGAGTCGCAGTACTCGCGCACCGCACTGGTCCGCGCCACGACGCGCCCTCCGTGCACCACGATCCGGCTGTACGCGAGCGACAGCGCCCCCGCGAGCCGGTCGCCGCGCACGGCGAGCAGTTCGGCGGGAAAGCCCGCCTCCACCCGCACCTCGGGCAGCCCCATGGCCGTCCGCGCGGCCCCGCTCACCGCTCCGTAGGCGTCCTCGGGCCGCAGCCCGAACCCCGTGGCCAGCAGGTACGCCGCCTCCAGCGGATCCCCGCGCCCCACCGGGTTCGACACGTCCCGCATCGCCCCGCTGCCCGCGGCGACCCGCACCCCGGCCGCGCGCAGCAGCCGCACGGGAGCCGTCCTGCGCCGTTCCGCGCTCCCGCAGCCGCCCTGAGGCAGACACACCACCGTCACCCCGGCCGACGCGAGCTGCTCGGCGGTGCGCGAGGCCACGTCGGCGGGCAGCCGTCCGAGACCGCCGCACGGCCCGACCGTCACCCCGGCCCGCAGACCGGCCGCCATCGCCGCGAGCCGCCCGAGCCGGGCCGGGTCGTCACCGTCCGTGTGCAGGTCGACCGGGCACCCGTGCTCCGCGGCGAGCTCCAGGACCGCCTCCGTGTAGCCCGTCGGGTCGGGGTCGAGATCAGGACAACCGCCCACTACGGAGGCGCCCATTTTCACCGCGTCCCGCAGCATCGCGAGCCCGTCGGCGCCCGCGACGCCGGTCAGCAGCCGCGGCACCGCGACGGTCGTCATGTCGACCAGACCCCGCAGCGAGCGCCGCGCCTGAAGCACCGCCTCCATCGGGCCGAGCCCCTGCACGTCACCGATCCGCACGTGCGAACGCACCGCCGTGGCGCCGTGTCCGAGCTGCAGCAGGGCCGCCTCGGTGGCCCTGCGCTGCACGTCCGGGACGTCGTACGAGACGGGGCCCACCGTGTCCGCCGACAGCGCCGTGTCGCCGTGTGCGTGCGGCTCCGCGGGCGCCGGCAGCAGGAGGTAGCCGTCGAGGTCCACGCGCGCGGCGTGCGAGGTCAGGCTGCCGGCTGTGCCGACCGCCTCGATGCGCCCGCCGCCGAGCCGGACGTCGACGGTCCGGCCGTCGGTGAGCCGGGCACCGCAGAGCAGCAGGGCCCCCGGATCGTCCGCGGGGCCGGAACCGGACGGTCCAGGGGCACCGGAGGAGTGGGGCTGCTGCGGCTGGCTGTCGGGCATCGCACTCCTGGGGCTCGGGGGACGGCTGCAGTCGTTTCGAGGCGTCAAGATCACGCAGCGCGCGTCGAGCCTAGGACGGCGAAAGGCCCGCTTCGAGGAGGAGCGGAATAGTCGTACCGGTGTGGTTCGAGCAGGCGGACGGGGCGTTCACAGACGCCTGTGGCGGGCCGGCCGACGTCCTGGGGCAGCCCCGGCGAAACGGATTTGGGCGATCGGCGACCAACCGTGTAATGTCTTCATCGCTCGCCCCAATAGCTCAGTCGGTAGAGCGTCTCCATGGTAAGGAGAAGGTCTGCGGTTCGATTCCGCATTGGGGCTCTGATGTCGAGTGATCCTCGCTTTCGGGCGAGGAGATCACGGCATCGCAGCGGTGTAGCTCAGTCGGTAGAGCAAGCGGCTCATAATCGCTGTGTCACCGGTTCAAGTCCGGTCACCGCTACTCCTGGTAGCCGATTGTGGGGTCGGTCCTTCGATCGGCTACTCTTTTATGCGTTCATCCGTCCATCGTCCGTCCAAGGAGCACTCACGTGGCTGCCACCGACGTCCGCCCGAAGATCACGCTGGCCTGCGTGGAGTGCAAGGAGCGGAACTACATCACCAAGAAGAACCGGCGTAACGACCCGGACCGACTGGAGATGAAGAAGCACTGCCCGCGCTGCAACGCGCACACTGCGCACCGCGAAACGCGCTAAACACAGGCTCGTACACGAGGCCGTCCCCGTTGTTCGGGGGCGGCCTCGCGTCGTTTACGAAACCAACCGCAGGAGGTGCCGAGCCCATGGCGCTCGACCAGTCCTTCGTGGGGCGGTCCTATCCCCCCACTGATCCTTATGAGGTCGGCCGGGAGAAGATCCGTGAGTTCGCCGAAGCGGTGGGAGACGCCAATCCCGCCTACACGGACACGGAGACAGCCAAAGCGCTCGGTTACCCCGATGTGATCGCTCCGCCCACTTTTGTGTTTGCGATCACGTTCAAGGCGGCGGGTCAGGTCATCGAGGACCCGCAGCTGGGCCTCGATTACAGCCGCGTGGTGCACGGAGACCAGAAGTTCGCCTACAGCCGCCCGGTGCGCGCGGGTGACCGGCTCACGGTCAGCTCGACCATCGAGGGGATCAAGTCGCTCGCGGGCAACGACATCCTGGACATCCGCGGCGAGGTCCACGACGAGGCCGGCGAGCACGTCGTGACCGCCTGGATCAAGCTCGTCGCGCGTGCGGCGGAGCCCGCGGCAGAGGAGGCGTGAAGCGATGACGGCGAAGATTTCCTACGACGACGTCGAGGTCGGCACCGAGCTGCCGGCCCAGTCCTTCCCGGTGACCCGCGCCACCCTCGTGCGGTACGCGGGCGCCTCCGGTGACTTCAACCCGATCCACTGGAACGAGAAGTTCGCGGTCGAGGTCGGCCTCCCCGACGTCATCGCCCACGGCATGTTCACCATGGCCGAGGCGATCCGCGTCGTGACCGACTGGCTGGGCGATCCCGGGGCCGTCGTCGAGTACGGCGTCCGCTTCACCAAGCCGGTCGTCGTCCCGAACGACGACAAGGGTGCCACCATCGACGTCAGCGCCAAGGTCGCGGCCAAGCTGGACGACAACCGCGTGCGGGTCGACCTTCTCGCGAAGAGCGGCGACCAGAAGGTCCTCGGCATGTCGCGAGCGGTCGTGCAGCTGGCCTGACGGCCGTTGAGGGTCTGCAGGGCTTCTACGTAGACGCAGGTAAGGGGCACCCCGCAATGGGGGGTGCCCCTTACGCATGTCCGCAGAGGCGGCAGCAGAGACGCCAGCAGCACGCTTGACTGCTTAGTGATTGGCCACTAACTTAGCCGCATGGTCAGGATGAGCGCAGAAGAGCGGCGCGAAAGCGTCGTCCGCGCGGCGATGGTCGAGTTCGCCCGCGGGGGCTACAACGGCACGTCCACCGAGGTGATCGCCAAGCGGGTGGGTGTGTCACAGCCGTACCTCTTCCGGCTCTTTCCGGGGAAGCAGGCCATCTTCCTCGCCGCGTCCGGCCGCTGCTGCGAGGAGGTCACCGAGGTCTTCCGCAAGGCGTCCGAGGGGCTGGAGGGGGAGGAGGCGCTGCACGCCATGGGTGAGGCCTATCAGGCGCTCATCGCCGACGACCCGGACAAGCTCCTCATGCAGATGCAGATGTACGTCGCCGTGGCCTCCGCGGAGGCGTCGGGCGACCGGGAGTTCGGCGACGCGCTGCGGGCCGCCTGGATGGAGATGTACGACACGGTCCGCCTCGCGCTGGGCGCGGACGTCGGGGAGGCGACGCAGTTCCTGGCGTACGGGATGCTGATCAACGTCTTGGTGTCGATGGGATTCAAGCCCGACCACCGGGTGTGGGCCGGCTTCTACGATTCTGCGCAGCCCAAGACGTGAGTACGCGCGGGTCGGAGGAGTGCGTTTTTCTACGGCCAGGAAAGTTAGTCATCAATAACTAACCTCAGGGGGAAAGCAATGTCACAACAGACAGCGCAGCGCGGGGGAGCGGCCTGGGCCCTCGTCATCACCAGCGTCGCCGGATTCATGGCGGCACTCGACAACCTCGTCGTCACCACCGCCCTGCCCTCCATCCGCGAGGACCTCGGGGGAGCCCTGCACGACCTCGAATGGACGGTGAGCGCCTACACCCTCACCTTCGCCGTGCTGCTGATGTTCGGCGCGGCCCTGGGCGACCGGTTCGGCCGCCGCCGGCTCTTCATGGTCGGCCTCTCCGTCTTCACCGGTGCCTCCGCCGCCGCGGCGCTCGCGCCGGGTCTCGACGCGCTGATCGCCGCCCGCGCGGTGCAGGGCGTCGGTGCCGCGATCATGATGCCGCTCACGCTGACCCTGCTGACCGCGGCGGTGTCGCCGGCCAAGCGCGGCATGGCGTACGGCATCTGGGGCGCCGTCAACGGCCTCGCGGTCGCCGGTGGCCCGCTGATCGGCGGCAGCCTCACCGAGCACGTCTCCTGGCAGTGGATCTTCTGGCTGAACGTCCCGCTCGGCCTGGTCCTGCTGCCCCTCGCCCGCCTCCGCCTCGCCGAGTCGTACGCCCGCGGCGCCCGTCTCGACATCGTGGGCACCCTGCTGGCCAGCGGTGGACTCTTCGGAATCGTGTACGCCCTGGTGCGCGGCCCCATCGACGGCTGGTCCAGCGCCACGGTCCTCGTCAGCCTCACCGTGGGCATCGCGCTGCTCGGCGGCTTCGTTCGGCACGGGATGCACCACAAGGCGCCCATGCTTCCGATGCGCCTCTTCCGTAGTCGTGCGTTTTCCGGGATCAACGCCGCGAGCCTGCTGATGTTCCTCGGGATGTTCGGCTCGATCTTCCTGCTCAGCCAGTACATGCAGAACGTCCTCGGCTACTCGCCGACCGAAGCCGGGCTGCGGATGCTGCCCTGGACCGGCATGCCGATGCTCGTCTCGCCGCTCGCCGGCTACCTCTCCGACCGGATAGGCGGCCGCCCGGTCGTCGCCGCCGGGCTCTTCCTCCAGGCCACGGGGCTGGCCTGGTACGCCACCGTGGTCGCGACCGACGCCACGTACAGCGCCCAGCTGCCGGCGCTGATCATCAGCGGCATCGGCATGTCCCTGTACTTCGCCCCGGCGTCCAACCTGGTCATGTCCAGCGTCCGCCCGCAGGAGCAGGGCATCGCCTCCGGTGCCAACAACGCGCTGCGCGAGGTCGGCGGCGCCCTCGGCATCGCCGTGATGTCCTCCATCTTCTCGGCGCAGGGCGGCTACGGCTCCGGCCAGGACTTCGTCGACGGCCTGGAGCCCGCGCTCTGGGTCGGCGCCGCGGTGGTGGCCCTCGCGGCGGTGGCCGCGCTGGTCATCCCCTCCCGCGGGAAGACCGATGCGTCCGCCCCGGGCACGTCGAAGGAGCCGAACGGCGAGCTCGTCGCCGCCTGACGCCCCGCTCCACGGCTCACGACAACGGCCCCGCCCTGACCGGCGGGGCCGTTCTCGTACTCTTGAGCACGTGCAGGAACTCCACGATGCCCCGCTCGCCCCGCTGACCACCTTCCGGCTCGGCGGTCCCGCGACCCGCCTGATCACCGCGACGACCGACGCCGAGGTGATCGCCGCCGTCCGTGAGGCCGACGACTCCGGAACGCCGCTGCTGCTGATCGGCGGCGGCTCGAACCTCGTCATCGGCGACAAGGGCTTCGACGGCACCGCCCTGCGCATCGCCACCCAGGGTTTCGCGCTCGACGGCACGAAGCTGGAGCTGGCGGCCGGCGAGACCTGGACCGACGCGGTCGCGCGCACCGTCGACGCCGGTCTCGCGGGCATCGAGTGCCTCGCCGGGATCCCCGGCTCCGCGGGCGCGACCCCGATCCAGAACGTGGGGGCGTACGGCCAGGAAGTCTCGTCGACCATCACCGAAGTGATCGCGTACGACCGGAAGACGCAGGAAACGGTCGCGATGACGAACGCCGAGTGCGACTTCTCGTACCGTCACAGTCGTTTCAAGGCCGACCCCGACCGGTTCGTGGTGCTGCGGGTCCGCTTCGAGCTCGAGGACGCACAGGGGATGAGCGCCCCCATCAAGTACCCGGAGACGGCGCGCACGCTCGGTGTCGAAGCGGGCGACCGGGTCCCCGCAGCGGTGGCCAGGGAGACCGTCCTGAAGCTCCGCGCGGGCAAGGGCATGGTGCTCGACCCCGAGGACCACGACAGCTGGTCGGCCGGCTCCTTCTTCACCAACCCGATCCTCACCGAGGAGGAGTTCGCCGCCTTCCACGCGCGCGTGGAGGACCGCCTCGGCCCGGACGTCACCCCGCCCGCCTTCCCGACGGGCGACGGCCGCGTGAAGACCTCCGCCGCCTGGCTCATCGACAAGGCAGGCTTCACCAAGGGCTACGGAGAGGGCCGCGCCCGGATCTCCACCAAGCACACCCTCGCGCTCACCAACCGCGGCGGCGCGACCACCGAGGACCTCCTGGCACTGGCCCGCGAGGTCGTCGCCGGGGTGCACGCCGCCTTCGGCGTCACGCTGGTCAACGAACCGGTGACGGTGGGCGTCAGCCTGTAGGAGCGGTCAGCCAGTCGTCGATCCCGGCCAGCAGCTTGTCCTGCACGTCGGCGGGCGCGGCCGAGCCGCGGACCGACTGCCGAGCCAGCTCGGCCAGTTCGGCGTCGGTGAACGCGTGGTACCGCCGCGCGATCTCGTACTGCGCGGCCAGCCGCGACCCGAAGAGCAGCGGGTCGTCGGCGCCGAGCGCTATCGGCACCCCGGCCTCGAACAGCGTGCGCAGGGGAATGTCGTCCGGCTTCTCGTAGACCCCCAGGGCCACGTTGGACGCCGGGCACACCTCGCAGGTCACGCCCCGGTCCGCGAGCCGCTTCAGGAGCCGCGGGTCCTCGGCGGCCCGCACCCCGTGCCCGATCCGCGTCGCGTCCAGGTCGTCCAGACAGTCCCGCACCGACGCGGGCCCCGTCAGCTCGCCGCCGTGCGGCGCCGCCAGGAGACCGCCGTCCCGCGCGATCGCGAAGGCCCTGTCGAAGTCCCGCGCCATGCCGCGCCGCTCGTCGTTGGAGAGCCCGAAGCCGACGATGCCCCGGTCCGCGTACCGCACCGCGAGCCGCGCCAGCGTGCGGGCGTCCAGCGGGTGCTTCATGCGGTTCGCGGCGACCAGGACGCGCATGCCGAGGCCGGTCTCCCGCGAGGCGCTCTCGACGGCGTCCAGGATGATCTCCAGGGCCGGGATCAGACCGCCGAGACGCGGCGCGTACGACGTCGGGTCGACCTGGATCTCCAGCCACCCCGACCCGTCCCGCAGATCCTCCTCCGCGGCCTCGCGCACCAGGCGCCGGATGTCCTCCGGCTCGCGCAGACAGGAGCGCGCGGCGTCGTAGAGCCGCTGGAAGCGGAACCACCCGCGCTCGTCCGTGGCGCGCAGCTTCGGCGGCTCGGCGCCGGTCAGCGCCTCAGGGAGCCGCACGCCGTACTTGTCGGCGAGCTCCAGCAGGGTGGTGGGCCGCATCGACCCGGTGAAGTGCAGGTGCAGATGGGCCTTGGGCAGCTCTCTTACGTCTCGTACACGCTCCATTGGAGGATCTTGCCGTACGCACCTGGCGTCCCGGTAGCCGCTTTCCACCTTCGTGGTCTCCCCGAACGAAGAAACGGGCCGCCTCCCCGAAGAGGGGAGACGGCCCGCACGCGCGCGTGGAGCGCGAAAACCACCGAAGCGTCAGTCGCGGGCCTCGGCGAGCAGCTTCTGGATCCGCGAGACGCCCTCGACGAGGTCCTCGTCACCCAGCGCGTACGAAAGGCGGAGGTAACCCGGCGTCCCGAAGGCCTCGCCCGGAACGACCGCGACCTCGGCCTCCTCCAGGATGAGCGCGGCCAGCTCCACGGAGTCCTGCGGGCGCTTGCCGCGGATCTCCTTGCCGATGAGGCCCTTCACCGAGGGGTACGCGTAGAAGGCGCCCTCGGGCTCGGGGCAGACGACGCCCTGGATGTCGTTGAGCATCCGCACGATCGTCCTGCGACGCCGGTCGAAGGCCTCGCGCATCTTCTCGACGGCGACCAGGTCACCGGAGACGGCCGCGAGGGCGGCGGCCTGCGCGACGTTCGACACGTTGGACGTGGCGTGCGACTGGAGGTTCGTCGCGGCCTTCACGACATCCTTCGGGCCGATGATCCAGCCCACTCGCCAGCCGGTCATCGCATACGTCTTGGCGACGCCGTTGACCACGATGCACTTGTCGCGCAGCTCGGGGAGGATCGCGGGGAGCGAGGTGAACTTCGCGTCTCCGTAGACGAGGTGTTCGTAGATCTCGTCGGTCATGACCCACAGGCCGTGCTCGACGGCCCAGCGGCCGATCGCCTCGGCGTCGGCCTCGCTGTAGACGGCACCCGTGGGGTTCGACGGCGACACGAAGAGGACGACCTTCGTGCGCTCCGTGCGCGCGGCCTCCAGCTGCTCCACGGAGACGCGGTAACCGGTGGTCTCGTCGGCGACGACCGGGACCGGGACACCGCCGGCGAGACGGATCGACTCCGGGTACGTCGTCCAGTAGGGCGCGGGGACGATGACCTCGTCGCCCGGGTCGAGGATCGCGGCGAACGCCTCGTAGATGGCCTGCTTGCCGCCGTTGGTCACCAGGATCTGGGACGCGTCGACCTCGTACCCCGAATCGCGCAGGGTCTTCGTGGCGATCGCGGCCTTGAGCTCGGGGAGGCCCCCGGCCGGCGTGTAGCGGTGGAACTTCGGGTTCTTGCAGGCCTCGATGGCCGCTTCGACGATGTAGTCCGGCGTCGGGAAGTCGGGCTCGCCGGCACCGAAGCCGATCACCGGACGGCCCGCGGCCTTGAGGGCCTTGGCCTTGGCGTCGACAGCGAGGGTCGCGGACTCGGAGATCGCGCCGATGCGCGCGGACACCCGGCGCTCGGTCGGAGAAGTTGCAGCGCTCATCACCCCATCGTTCCAGACCCCGAACGGGCCCGGCGCGCGGGTTTGCCGGACCATCGGATCCCTTTCTGTTCGACGGGGCGCCGCTGAGCACGTACACTCACTGCTCGTTGGCCCTCACCGGCCGCTGCCTCCCGACGCACTCCGTGCACTTGGGCGGATGCGGTAGGTTGGGGGAAATCAAAGGGTCGTAGCTCAATTGGTAGAGCACTGGTCTCCAAAACCAGCGGTTGGGGGTTCAAGTCCCTCCGGCCCTGCTACACACTCCTTCGCCAGGATGTGTGCGCATGTACGTACTGCATTGCACCGCCGTGCGGCTCAACCGGGCGCGGCACGGCCACGACCCGGAATCAGGTGAGGACGAGTGACGGACGCCGTGGGCTCCATCGACATGCCTGATGCCCAGGACGAGGCGCCGGAGTCGAAGAAGAAGTCCCGCAAGGGCGGCAAGCGCGGCAAGAAGGGCCCCTTCGGCCGTCTCGCGCTCTTCTACCGCCAGATCATCGCGGAGCTCCGCAAGGTCGTCTGGCCGACTCGCAGTCAGCTCACGACCTACACCACAGTGGTGATTGTCTTCGTCGTCATCATGATCGGCCTTGTGACCGTGATTGACTATGGCTTCAGCCACGCTGTCAAGTACATCTTCGGCTGAGCCGAGAGCGAAGGGCGCTGTTCGTGGCGCCCATTTCGCGCGTTCCACCCCTCTGTATCCAGGAAGAAGCAGCCACCGTGTCTGACCCGAACCTGAACGATGCCGTTGAGCCTCGCGGAGAGAACGCGGAGTCTGTGGAGGACCAGCTCGACATCGTCGAGGCGGCGGACGCCGAGGACCCGGACCAGGCCGACGCTGCCGACGCCGCCGCGGGCGAGCCCGCCGAAGAGGCCGCCATCCACCTGGAGGGCGACGCCGAGGCCGTAGCCGAGTCCGACGAGGACGAGGCCGCCGTCGCCGAGGTCGCCGACGAGGAGTCCGCCGAGGACACCGATGGCGCGGACGCCGCGGACGAGCCCGAGGAGGAGGCCGAGCCGGTCGACCCGATCGTCGCCCTCCGCGAGGAGCTCCGCACCCTCCCCGGCGAGTGGTACGTCATCCACACCTACGCCGGTTACGAGAACCGCGTGAAGACCAACCTCGAGCAGCGCGCCGTCTCGCTCAACGTCGAGGACTTCATCTTCCAGGCCGAGGTGCCGCAGGAAGAAGTCGCCCAGATCAAGAACGGCGAGCGCAAGACGATCCGCCAGAACAAGCTCCCCGGCTACGTGCTGGTGCGCATGGACCTGACGAACGAGTCGTGGGGCGTCGTCCGCAACACCCCCGGCGTCACCGGCTTCGTGGGCAACGCCTACGACCCGTACCCGCTGACCCTGGACGAGATCGTCAAGATGCTCGCCCCGGAGGCCGAGGAGAAGGCCGCCCGCGAGGCCGCGGAGGCCGAGGGCAAGCCGGCTCCCGCCCGCAAGGTCGAGGTCCAGGTCCTGGACTTCGAGGTGGGCGACTCGGTCACCGTCACCGACGGCCCGTTCGCGACGCTGCAGGCGACGATCAACGAGATCAACGCCGACTCGAAGAAGGTCAAGGGCCTCGTCGAGATCTTCGGCCGCGAGACCCCGGTCGAGCTCAGCTTCGACCAGATCCAGAAGAACTAGCCCTCGCGGCTTCCTGAGCTTCCTCTGGAACACACACCTCCGACCAGGTCAGACGGGCTGCCAAAGCCGGTCTGACCTGCTCGGTTTTTAGCCGCGCGACTATACCCGTTATCGTTGTGCGGTATGCCTCCATCCGGATGACCGGATGGCCGGCTGAAAACTCTCACTAGGACCCGGAGAGAGCTATGCCTCCCAAGAAGAAGAAGGTCACGGGGCTTATCAAGCTCCAGATCCAGGCTGGTGCCGCCAACCCGGCCCCGCCGGTCGGCCCCGCCCTGGGCCAGCACGGCGTCAACATCATGGAGTTCTGCAAGGCCTACAACGCCGCGACCGAGTCGCAGCGTGGCTGGGTGATCCCGGTGGAGATCACGGTCTACGAAGACCGCTCCTTCACCTTCATCACCAAGACGCCGCCGGCCGCCAAGATGATCCTCAAGGCCGCTGGTGTCGAGAAGGGCTCCGGCGAGCCCCACAAGACCAAGGTCGCCAAGGTCACCGAGGCGCAGATCCGTGAGATCGCGCAGACCAAGATGGAAGACCTCAACGCCAACGACCTGGACGCCGCGTCGAAGATCATCGCCGGCACCGCCCGTTCCATGGGCATCACGGTCGAGGGCTGAGACTCCTCCCCCGTCTGACCTTTCTCCAGTGGTAGGGCCAAGCGCTGGCCCGCACCACGACTCCATACCTGAACACACCAGGAGCAGAAGTGAAGCGCAGCAAGACTCTCCGCGCTGCGGACGCCAAGATCGACCGGGAGAAGCTGTACGCCCCGCTCGAGGCCGTCCGTCTCGCCAAGGAGACCTCCGCGACCAAGTTCGACGGCACCGTCGAGGTCGCCATGCGTCTGGGCGTCGACCCGCGCAAGGCCGACCAGATGGTCCGTGGCACCGTGAACCTCCCGCACGGCACCGGCAAGACCGCCCGGGTCCTGGTCTTCGCGACCGGTGACCGTGCTGCGGCCGCGGAAGCCGCTGGCGCCGACATCGTCGGCTCCGACGAGCTCATCGACGAGGTCGCGAAGGGCCGCCTGGACTTCGACGCCGTCGTCGCCACCCCGGACCTCATGGGCAAGGTCGGCCGCCTCGGCCGCGTGCTCGGTCCGCGTGGTCTGATGCCGAACCCGAAGACCGGCACCGTGACCCCCGACGTCGTGAAGGCTGTCAACGACATCAAGGGCGGCAAGATCGAGTTCCGCGTCGACAAGCACTCGAACCTGCACTTCATCATCGGCAAGGTGTCCTTCGACGACACCAAGCTGGTGGAGAACTACGCCGCGGCCCTGGAGGAGATCCTCCGTCTGAAGCCGTCGGCCGCCAAGGGTCGCTACATCAAGAAGGCCGCCATCACCACCACGATGGGCCCCGGCATTCCGCTCGACTCGAACCGCACCCGCAACCTCCTCACCGAGGAGGACCCGGCCGCCGTCTGAAACTGACGGCAGCCGCGTCGCGTACGCGTTCTGTGGACGGGCCCCGCAACCTTTCGAGGTGCGGGGCCCGTCCTGTTTGTGTACGGGCCTTTCGGTTACGTCTGTCAGAGGCCTGCGTTAGCGTGCAGACACCATGAACGCCAAGGGGTGGGACAACATGAACAGCACGATCATGCGCCGGACAGGTCTCTCGATCGCGGTGGTCGCGGCACTGACGGGTCTTACGGCCTGTGGCTCGGGGGACTCCTCGGACAAGGCCGACGGCGACAAGGGCAAGGGCGGGATCAGCCTCAGCCCGATAGCCGCCCTGCGCACGGTCGAGAAGTCGACCGACAAGGCGGACACCGCCCGGATCGACGGTTCGACCACCATGGGCACGCTCACGTCCATGGACATGAAGGGCGTCATGGGCTGGTCCGACGGGATCACGGGCAATGTCACGGTGACGTTCACGGGCGGCACGCAGGCCCAGCAGATGCGGCAGCTGGGCCAGACGAAGCTCGACTACCGCTATCTGAAGAACGGCTTCTACGCGAACATGGGCGACAAGTTCGCGGCCCAGGCGGGCGGGGGCAAGCACTGGCTCGAGTACGACTACGACACGCTCGCCGAGATGAGCGGCGCCGCCGGCCAGGCCTTCCAGGACCAGATGCAGAACAGCACGCCGAACCAGTCGGTGAAGATGCTCCTTGCCTCCGGTGACGTGAAGCGCGTCGGCGAGGAGAAGGTCCGCGGGACGCAGACGACCCACTACTCCGGCAAGGTCGACATCGCGGACTTCACCGCCAAGAGCGCGGACCTGGACAAGAACCGGCTGTCCGAGCTGAAGAAGCAGTTCGAGCAGGCCGGCATCAGCACCGAGACCATCGACATCTGGGTCAACGAGGACGACCTGCTGGTCAAGAAGATCGAGAAGGCCGACACGAAGAACGGCCCCTTCGAGCAGACGGCCTACTACAGCGACTACGGCACCCCGCTCTCCGTCGAGAAGCCCCCGGCCTCGGACACCATGAGCTTCAAGGACCTCCTGAACAGGCAGCCCGCGGCATAACCCGTGAGCTCCGGCCCCGCCCCTCGGGTACTCTCTGCAAGCAGAAAATAAGTCGATCATGTGTTCCTAGGGGTGGGGTCATGAGCATTTCCGTACGTATGGGCAGCAAGAGAACCGCGAGCGCCGCGCTGGCGGCCTTGCTGCTCGCCGGCGGCGCCGTCGGCTGCGGGTCGGAGAAGTCCGACAAGGCGGGGGAGGACATGGCGCCCGCGGCGGCCGTCAAGAAGGCCGCGGACAAGACCGAGGGCCTCACCTCGTTCACGTTCCGGATGAAGGGCACCGTCCCGGGTGACGGGCGGGTCCAGGCCGACGCGGCGATGAGCACCAAGCCGCTCGCCATGCAGATGAAGATGTCCGCGCCCGACCAGGGCCCGGACAAGATGGAGCTGCGCTACGTCGACGGCGGCATCTACCTCGGCGGCGGCAAGGCGGCCGCCAAGGAGATGGAAGGCAAGAGCTGGATCAAGTTCGACGCCAAGGCCATGGAGAAGGCGGGCGGCAAGTCCGCCGCCACCTCGGCCTCGGCCCAGGCCGACAACAACCCGGCCGACCAGTCCACGCTCCTGACCGGCTCCAAGGACCTGAAGAAGGTCGGCAGCGAGTCCGTCGGCGGCGTCGAGACCACCCGCTACACGGGCACGGTCACGCTCGACCAGATGCGCAAGCTCATCGAGGACGAGGACGCGGCCACCAAGAAGCGCCGCGAGAAGAGCATCAAGCAGTACGAGGACATGGGCGTCGAGAAGCTCACCATGGACATGTGGGTCGACGGCGAGGACCACACCAAGCAGTTCCGCGCCCGCGGCAAGGGCGACAAGGGCCGCCTCGACATGACCATCACCTTCCTCGACTACAACAAGCCGGTGAACGTCGAGGCCCCGCCGAAGGCGCAGGTCATGGACCTCTCCAAGGAGATGAAGGGCCTCGAGGGCTGACGGCCGACGCCGGATTTGCCTGACGCGGACCCGTTCGCGTAGTCTTCCCCAGAAGCCAAAGACCGCTGGTCGTTGCCGTTCTCTCGCAAGAGGGGGCGGTGGCCGAAGGATCCGCTGAGACGGCGGACGACCCGCGCAGGTGACTGTGGATGTGCTCCTGAATCGCATGCGATTCGGTCGAGCTCACGCCCCGTGCGCCTGCGCCGGGGCGTTTCGTTTTGTCGGCCCCTTTTGAGCGGTCCTCATCACCCGGAAGGAGGCCGACGCTCTATGCCGACGCCCGACAAGGCTGCCGCGGTAGCCGAGCTCACGGACAAGTTCCGCAGCTCGAACGCCGCCGTGCTGACCGAGTACCGGGGTCTCACCGTGGCCCAGCTCAAGCAGCTGCGCCGTTCCCTCGGTGAAAACTCCGAGTACGCCGTGGTGAAGAACACGCTGACCAAGATTGCGGCCAACGAGGCCGGGATCGACACGCTCGACGACCTGTTCACGGGTCCGACGGCGGTTGCCTTCGTCACCGGTGACCCGGTGGAGTCGGCGAAGGGTCTTCGTGACTTCGCCAAGGACAACCCGAATCTCGTCATCAAGGGCGGTGTCCTTGATGGCAAGGCGCTGTCCGCCGATGAGTTCAAGAAGCTCGCGGACCTCGAGTCCCGCGAGGTTCTGCTCGCCAAGCTGGCGGGCGCCATGAAGGGCAAGCAGTCCCAGGCTGCCGCGCTCTTCCAGGCGCTTCCCTCGAAGTTCGTCCGCACCGCGGAGGCGCTTCGTGCCAAGAAGGCCGAGCAGGGCGGTGCCGAGTAATTCGGCTCGCACATTGACCGCCGCCTGAGGCGACGGTCACAGCGGGCCCAACGTACGCCCGCCTCCATGTACACCCGGCACCAGCCGAATTAGTGGAAGGACGCCATCATGGCGAAGCTGTCCCAGGACGACCTGCTCGCGCAGTTCGAAGAGATGACCCTCATCGAGCTCTCCGAGTTCGTGAAGGCCTTCGAGGAGAAGTTCGACGTCACCGCCGCCGCCCCGGCCGCCGTCGCCGTCGCGGGCCCGGGTGCCCCGGCCGCCGAGGCCGAGGCCGAGCAGGACGAGTTCGACGTCATCCTCACCGGCGCCGGCGAGAAGAAGATCCAGGTCATCAAGGTCGTGCGTGAGCTGACCTCGCTGGGTCTCAAGGAGGCCAAGGACCTCGTCGACGGCACCCCGAAGCCGGTCCTCGAGAAGGTCGCCAAGGACGCCGCTGAGAAGGCCGCCGAGGCCCTCAAGGGCGCCGGCGCCTCCGTCGAGGTCAAGTGACCTCACGAGTCGTCTGACTCTCTTCACCGCACGTACGGCGGAAACGCTGTAACGCGCGGGACGCCTAAGGCGATCACCCATGTGGGTGGTCGCCTTTCGGCGTTCCCGGGCACGCGTGTGAGGGCGCCTTGCGATGTCGGTCCCGGCGAGTATGGTGATCTTCGTTGTGCCTCGGGACAGCCCGTGACGGTGAGTGTCCCAGGGCGACGTCTGGGCAGGGGGGCCTTGACGAACCGCACGCAGCGCGCAATTCTCAGGACGCGTCGTCACAACGATCCGGATCCGAGGCATGGATCGGCGGCGAAGAGGGCAGTATCGATGTGCATCGAGGGCGTGGCTTGCAGCAGGGGTTGAGAACAACGAGGGTCTCCCAGAACCCGCACTGGACATCAGTGGGCCAACTGGCTACACTGACCCTTTGCGCTGCCTGTTAGCTGCCTCCTGCCCGTCACCAGGGGCATGCCCATGCTTGAGCACCGTGGACTGAAACTGCCCTGACCTGGCCAAACAGCCAAGTCAGGGGGATCCGTCCCTGTGTCCAGCCTGGGACCGGTACGCGCGTAGTGAGTCCGAGCCCTCGGAAGGACCCCCTCTTGGCCGCCTCGCGCACTGCCTCGACCGCGAATACGAACAACGGCGCCAGCACCGCCCCGCTGCGCATCTCCTTTGCAAAGATCAAGGAGCCCCTCGAGGTTCCGAACCTTCTTGCGCTGCAGACCGAGAGCTTTGACTGGCTGCTCGGCAATGACGCGTGGAAGGCTCGTGTCGAGGCGGCTCTGGAAAGCGGACAGGACGTCCCCACCAAGTCCGGTCTGGAGGAGATCTTCGAGGAGATCTCCCCGATCGAGGACTTCTCCGGGTCGATGTCCCTGACGTTCCGCGACCACCGCTTCGAGCCCCCCAAGAACTCGATCGACGAGTGCAAGGAGCGCGACTTCACGTTCGCCGCCCCGCTCTTCGTCACGGCCGAGTTCACCAACAACGAGACCGGCGAGATCAAGTCCCAGACGGTCTTCATGGGCGACTTCCCGCTCATGACCAACAAGGGCACCTTCGTCATCAACGGCACCGAGCGTGTCGTCGTGTCGCAGCTGGTCCGTTCGCCGGGTGTCTACTTCGATTCCTCGATCGACAAGACGTCCGACAAGGACATCTTCTCCGCCAAGATCATCCCGTCCCGGGGTGCCTGGCTGGAGATGGAAATCGACAAGCGCGACATGGTCGGTGTGCGCATCGACCGCAAGCGCAAGCAGTCGGTCACCGTTCTGCTCAAGGCTCTCGGTTGGACGACCGAGCAGATCCTCGAGGAGTTCGGCGAGTACGAGTCCATGCGCGCCACCCTGGAGAAGGACCACACCCAGGGCCAGGACGACGCGCTGCTCGACATCTACCGCAAGCTCCGTCCGGGCGAGCCGCCGACCCGTGAGGCCGCTCAGACCCTGCTTGAGAACCTCTACTTCAACCCCAAGCGCTACGACCTCGCGAAGGTCGGTCGCTACAAGGTCAACAAGAAGCTGGGTGCGGACGCTCCGCTCGACGCGGGCATCCTCACGGTCGAGGACATCATCGCCTCGATCAAGTACCTGGTGAAGCTGCACGCCGGTGAGACCGAGACCGTTGGCGACAGCGGCACGTCGATCGTCGTCGAGACCGACGACATCGACCACTTCGGCAACCGCCGTCTGCGCAACGTCGGCGAGCTCATCCAGAACCAGGTCCGCACGGGTCTGGCTCGTATGGAGCGCGTCGTCCGCGAGCGCATGACGACCCAGGACGTCGAGGCGATCACGCCGCAGACCCTGATCAACATTCGCCCGGTCGTGGCGTCGATCAAGGAATTCTTCGGCACCTCGCAGCTGTCGCAGTTCATGGACCAGAACAACCCGCTGTCGGGTCTCACCCACAAGCGCCGCCTGTCGGCTCTTGGCCCGGGTGGTCTCTCCCGTGAGCGGGCCGGCTTCGAGGTCCGTGACGTGCACCCGTCTCACTACGGCCGCATGTGCCCCATCGAGACGCCCGAAGGCCCGAACATCGGTCTGATCGGTTCGCTCGCCTCGTACGGCCGCGTCAACGCGTTCGGCTTCGTCGAGACGCCGTACCGCAAGGTCGTCGAGGGTCAGGTCACCGACGACGTCGACTACCTGACGGCCGACGAGGAGGACCGCTTCGTCATCGCGCAGGCCAACGCGCCGCTGACGGACGACCTCCACTTCGCCGAGGCCCGCGTCCTGATCCGCCGCCGTGGCGGAGAGATCGACTACGTGCCCGGCACGGACGTCGACTACATGGACGTCTCGCCGCGCCAGATGGTGTCCGTCGCGACCGCGATGATCCCCTTCCTGGAGCACGACGACGCCAACCGTGCCCTTATGGGCGCGAACATGATGCGTCAGGCCGTGCCGCTGATCACCGCCGAGGCTCCCCTCGTCGGCACCGGCATGGAGTACCGCTGCGCGGTCGACGCCGGTGACGTGATCAAGGCCGAGAAGGCGGGTGTGGTCCAGGAGGTCTCCGCGGACTACGTCACCGTCACCAACGACGACGGCACGTACACCACGTACCGCATCGCCAAGTTCTCCCGGTCGAACCAGGGCACCTCGGTCAACCAGAAGGTTGTCGTCGACGAGGGCGCCCGCGTGATCGAGGGCCAGGTCCTGGCCGACGGTCCCGCGACCGAAGAGGGCGAGATGGCCCTCGGCAAGAACCTGCTCGTGGCGTTCATGCCGTGGGAGGGTCACAACTACGAGGACGCGATCATCCTGTCGCAGCGCCTCGTGCAGGACGACGTCCTCTCCTCGATCCACATCGAGGAGCACGAGGTCGACGCCCGTGACACCAAGCTCGGCCCGGAGGAGATCACCCGGGACATCCCGAACGTCTCCGAGGAGGTCCTCGCCGACCTCGACGAGCGCGGCATCATCCGTATCGGTGCCGAGGTCGTCGCCGGCGACATCCTCGTCGGCAAGGTCACGCCCAAGGGTGAGACCGAGCTGACGCCCGAGGAGCGCCTGCTCCGCGCGATCTTCGGTGAGAAGGCGCGCGAGGTGCGCGACACCTCGCTGAAGGTGCCGCACGGTGAGATCGGCAAGGTCATCGGCGTCCGCGTCTTCGACCGTGAAGAGGGCGACGAGCTGCCGCCGGGCGTGAACCAGCTGGTTCGTGTCTACGTGGCGCAGAAGCGCAAGATCACGGACGGTGACAAGCTCGCCGGCCGCCACGGCAACAAGGGTGTCATCTCGAAGATCCTGCCGATCGAGGACATGCCGTTCCTCGAGGACGGAACTCCGGTCGACATCATCCTGAACCCGCTGGGTGTGCCGTCCCGAATGAACCCGGGACAGGTCCTGGAGATCCACCTCGGCTGGCTCGCCAGCCGCGGCTGGGACGTCTCCGGTCTCGCGGACGAGTGGGCGCAGCGCCTCCAGGCCATCGGCGCCGACAAGGTCGAGCCCGGCACGAACGTCGCCACCCCCGTCTTCGACGGTGCGCGTGAGGACGAGCTCGCCGGTCTGCTGCAGCACACCATCCCGAACCGCGACGGCGAGCGCATGGTGCTCCCGTCCGGCAAGGCGCAGCTGTTCGACGGCCGCTCCGGTGAGCCGTTCCCGGACCCGATCTCGGTCGGGTACATGTACATCCTCAAGCTGCACCACCTGGTCGACGACAAGCTGCACGCGCGTTCGACCGGCCCGTACTCGATGATCACCCAGCAGCCGCTGGGTGGTAAGGCCCAGTTCGGTGGCCAGCGCTTCGGTGAGATGGAGGTGTGGGCGCTGGAGGCATACGGCGCCGCTTACGCCCTCCAGGAGCTGCTGACGATCAAGTCCGACGACGTGACCGGCCGCGTGAAGGTCTACGAGGCCATCGTCAAGGGCGAGAACATCCCCGAGCCCGGCATTCCCGAGTCCTTCAAGGTGCTCATCAAGGAAATGCAGTCGCTCTGCCTCAACGTGGAGGTGCTGTCCTCGGACGGCATGTCCATCGAGATGCGCGACACCGACGAGGACGTCTTCCGCGCGGCGGAGGAGCTCGGCATCGACCTGTCCCGGCGCGAGCCGAGCAGCGTCGAAGAGGTCTGACGGGTCTGGCCGGGGCCTCCTCGTGAGGCCCCGGCCCTGCCCCGGACCCGTACAGACCATGATTGAGACTCGACCCCGAAAGAGGGATTGACGACAAAGTGCTCGACGTCAACTTCTTCGACGAGCTGCGGATCGGCCTTGCCACCGCGGACGACATCCGACAGTGGTCCCACGGCGAGGTCAAGAAGCCGGAGACCATCAACTACCGCACCCTCAAGCCCGAAAAGGACGGACTCTTCTGCGAGAAGATCTTCGGTCCGACCCGGGACTGGGAGTGCTACTGCGGTAAGTACAAGCGTGTCCGCTTCAAGGGCATCATCTGTGAGCGCTGCGGCGTCGAGGTCACTCGCGCCAAGGTGCGCCGTGAGCGGATGGGCCACATTGAGCTGGCCGCGCCCGTCACGCACATCTGGTACTTCAAGGGCGTCCCGTCGCGCCTGGGTTACCTCCTCGACCTCGCCCCGAAGGACCTCGAGAAGGTCATCTACTTCGCGGCGTACATGATCACGTTCGTGGACGAGGAGCGCCGTACGCGCGACCTGCCGTCCCTGGAGGCGCACGTCTCCGTAGAGCGTCAGCAGATCGAGAACCGTCGCGACTCCGACCTGGAGGCCCGCGCCAAGAAGCTCGAGACCGACCTGGCCGAGCTCGAGGCCGAGGGTGCCAAGGCCGACGTGCGCCGCAAGGTGCGCGAGGGCGCCGAGCGTGAGATGAAGCAGCTGCGCGACCGTGCGCAGCGCGAGATCGACCGTCTCGACGAGGTGTGGAACCGCTTCAAGAACCTCAAGGTCCAGGACCTCGAGGGCGACGAGCTGCTCTACCGCGAGCTGCGTGACCGCTTCGGCACGTACTTCGACGGCTCCATGGGTGCCGCTGCCCTGCAGAAGCGCCTGGAGTCCTTCGACCTCGACGAGGAGGCCGAGCGCCTCCGCGAGATCATCCGTACCGGCAAGGGCCAGAAGAAGACCCGTGCGCTCAAGCGCCTCAAGGTCGTCTCCGCGTTCCTGCAGACCAGCAACAGCCCCAAGGGCATGGTGCTCGACTGCGTGCCGGTCATCCCGCCGGACCTGCGTCCGATGGTGCAGCTGGACGGTGGCCGCTTCGCGACCTCCGACCTGAACGACCTGTACCGCCGTGTGATCAACCGCAACAACCGCCTGAAGCGCCTTCTCGACCTCGGTGCGCCCGAGATCATCGTGAACAACGAGAAGCGCATGCTCCAGGAGGCGGTCGACGCCCTCTTCGACAACGGCCGTCGTGGTCGCCCGGTGACGGGCCCCGGCAACCGTCCGCTGAAGTCCCTCAGCGACATGCTGAAGGGCAAGCAGGGTCGTTTCCGTCAGAACCTGCTCGGTAAGCGTGTGGACTACTCCGCGCGTTCCGTGATCGTCGTCGGTCCGCAGCTGAAGCTGCACCAGTGTGGTCTGCCGAAGGCCATGGCGCTGGAGCTCTTCAAGCCGTTCGTGATGAAGCGCCTGGTCGACCTGAACCACGCGCAGAACATCAAGAGCGCCAAGCGGATGGTCGAGCGCGGCCGCACGGTCGTGTACGACGTCCTCGAAGAGGTCATCGCCGAGCACCCGGTTCTGCTGAACCGTGCGCCCACGCTGCACCGCCTCGGCATCCAGGCCTTCGAGCCGCAGCTGGTCGAGGGCAAGGCCATCCAGATCCACCCGCTCGTCTGCACCGCGTTCAACGCGGACTTCGACGGTGACCAGATGGCCGTCCACCTGCCGCTCTCCGCGGAGGCGCAGGCCGAGGCCCGCATCCTGATGCTGTCCTCGAACAACATCCTGAAGCCGGCCGACGGTCGTCCCGTCACCATGCCGACCCAGGACATGGTGCTCGGTCTCTTCTTCCTCACCACGGACGAGGAAGAGCGCAAGGTCATCGGCGAGGGCCGGTCCTTCGGCTCCACGGCCGAGGCGATCATGGCGTTCGACGCGCGTGAGCTCTCGCTGCAGGCGAAGGTCGACATCCGCTTCCCGGTGGGCACCATCCCGCCGCGCGGCTGGACCCCGCCGGTCAGCGCCGAGGGCGACGACTTCGAGGGCGAGCGGGCGTACCAGCAGGGCGACAGCTTCCGGCTGCGTACGACCCTGGGCCGCGCGCTCTTCAACGAGCTGCTGCCCGAGGACTACCCCTTCGTCGACTACTCCGTCGGCAAGAAGCAGCTCTCCGAGATCGTCAACGACCTCGCCGAGCGCTACCCCAAGGTCATCGTGGCGGCGACGCTCGACAACCTGAAGGCGGCGGGCTTCTACTGGGCGACCCGTTCCGGTGTCACCGTGGCCATCTCCGACGTCGTCGTGCCCGAGGCCAAGAAGGCCATCGTCAAGGGCTACGAGGAGCAGGACGAGAAGGTCCAGAAGCAGTACGAGCGCGGTCTGATCACCAAGGACGAGCGCACGCAGGAGCTCATCGCGATCTGGACCAAGGCGACCAACGAGGTTGCCGAGGCGATGAACGCGAACTTCCCCAAGACCAACCCCATCTTCATGATGGTTGACTCGGGTGCCCGAGGAAACATGATGCAGATGCGGCAGATCGCCGGTATGCGTGGTCTGGTGTCGAACGCGAAGAACGAGACGATCCCGCGTCCGATCAAGGCCTCGTTCCGTGAGGGCCTCTCCGTCCTCGAGTACTTCATCTCCACGCACGGTGCCCGTAAGGGTCTGGCGGACACGGCTCTCCGTACCGCCGACTCCGGTTACCTCACCCGTCGTCTGGTCGACGTCTCCCAGGACGTCATCATTCGCGAGGAGGACTGTGGCACCGAGCGCGGTCTGAAGCTCAAGATCGCGGTCAAGGGCGAGGACGGTGTCCTCCGCAAGACGGAGAACGTCGAGACCTCGGTGTACGCCCGCATGCTGGCCGAGGACGTCGTCATCGACGGCAAGGTCATCGCGCCGGCCAACGTCGACCTCGGTGACGTCCTCATCGACGCCCTGGTCGCCAACGGCGTCGAGGAGGTCAAGACCCGCTCGGTCCTGACCTGTGAGTCGGCGGTCGGCACCTGTGCCTTCTGCTACGGCCGTTCGCTCGCCACCGGCAAGCTGGTCGACATCGGTGAGGCGGTCGGCATCATCGCCGCCCAGTCCATCGGTGAGCCGGGTACGCAGCTCACCATGCGTACCTTCCACACCGGTGGTGTGGCCGGTGACGACATCACCCAGGGTCTGCCCCGTGTCGTCGAGCTCTTCGAGGCTCGTACGCCGAAGGGTGTCGCCCCGATCTCCGAGGCCGCGGGCCGTGTCCGCATCGAGGAGACCGAGAAGACCAAGAAGATCGTCGTGACCCCGGACGACGGCAGCGACGAGACGGCGTTCCCGATCTCGAAGCGTGCCAAGGTCCTGGTGCGCGAGGGTGACCACGTCGAGGTGGGCCAGAAGCTCACCTTCGGTGCCACCAACCCGCACGACGTGCTGCGGATCCTCGGTCAGCGCGCGGTCCAGGTCCACCTGGTCGGCGAAGTCCAGAAGGTCTACAACAGCCAGGGCGTGTCGATCCACGACAAGCACATCGAGATCATCATCCGGCAGATGCTGCGCCGCGTGACGATCATCGAGTCCGGCGACGCGGAGCTGCTGCCGGGCGAGCTCGTCGAGCGCTCGAAGTTCGAGACCGAGAACCGTCGAGTCGTGACGGAGGGTGGCCACCCGGCCTCCGGCCGTCCGCAGCTGATGGGTATCACCAAGGCCTCGCTGGCGACGGAATCCTGGCTGTCGGCCGCCTCCTTCCAGGAGACGACCCGAGTCCTGACGGACGCGGCGATCAACGCCAAGTCCGACAGCCTCATCGGCCTCAAGGAGAACGTCATCATCGGTAAGCTCATCCCGGCCGGTACGGGTCTTTCCCGCTACCGCAACATCCGGGTCGAGCCCACCGAAGAGGCCAAGGCCGCGATGTACTCGGCCGTCGGCTACGACGACATCGACTACTCGCCCTTCGGGACGGGTTCGGGTCAGGCTGTGCCGCTGGAGGATTACGACTACGGGCCGTACAACCAGTAGGACCCAGGTCTGTTGAAGGGCGGTCACCTTTTGGGGTGGCCGCCCTTCGGCGTTGTCTACCGGCCCTGTCCCAGGTAGGGGCGCAGCCGGTGCACCCGGGTCGCGTAGTCGGGGTGGGTGGAGAGCAGGCGGGTCAGGAGCCCCGGTTCGCCCGGTCCGCCCATGGCTGCGGCCGCCCGCCGCCTGGTCTCGGTCTCCGCCGTGTGCATGGCCTGCAGCACCTGCGTGAGCATGGGGGCGAAACCGAGGACTGCGGCGTGCCGGTCCGCGCGCAACTCGGCCCGGCGGCCGACTGCCGCGGTCAGATACGGGGTGACCAGCAGGATGAGCGGCAGCCCGTAGAGGAGCGTGATCGTGGCATACGTGAGGATGCCGATCAGTAGCACCAGCGCGGTTGTGGCCAGCCAGGAGAACTGGCTGGTGAGGACCATGGTGTAGCCGACGATCAGGCGGATCGCGTACCAGGCCGCCCGGCCCGGCAACGCGTACCAGTAACCCAGCAGGGACACCCAGACATGGCCGCCTGTGTGGTGCCCCAGCTCATGGGCGAGGACCGCGGCGAGCTGGGAGCTCGGCAACCGGTCGAGGGCGAACCGGGTGACCCCCACGATGGCCGGCCGCGGCATACGCGTTGAGTTCCTCGCTGTCCTCCACCCACAGTTCGTACGTCCGGCCGTCGACACCCGCGCGGGCGGTCACCTCCTGCCAGACGGGGTGGAGACGCGCGTACTCGTCGGGCATGGGGCGGTGCAACCGTAGGAGGTACCGGGCGAGGAGGTCCTCCGTGGGTCGGTGGAAGAGCAGCGCCGCGGACGCGAGCCAGATGGCCGGCGGTATCCATATGGGGACGCCCAGCCAGGCTTCGAGGCCCGCGGACAGTAGGAGGACCACCAGCAGGCTCATGGCTGTGCCGGGTATGTACAGGAGTAACTGGCCGAAGGCTGTGGCGTCGAACCCGCGCTGCCGGGCGAGGTGGTGGAGGCGCCTGCCGCGGTGCCGGTAGTCGAGGTCGTCGTCAGGGGGGTCCGGGCGTGGAGGGTCGGTCGGTGGGGGCATGGTCAACCTCCAGAGAGGGGCGTCAGCCGATGAGGAGGGAGCAGGGGAGCAGCACGACAGCGGTGGCGAAGGCGATGAGGCCCGTGCGGATCCACTGGTGCTTGCGCAGGGCGATTCGGCTGGTCGCGGCCAGCGCGATGAGGATGCTCTCCGACGTGGCACGTTCGGTTTCGATCAGCGCCTGCGTCAGGCGGCCGCAGCGGGCGGCCCGCTGGACGTCGGCGAAGTGCGTCAGGGGAGCGCCGGGGGTCCAGCTGCCGTCGTAGCGGGGCAGGACGGCCATGAGCAGGGCCAGGACCGCGAGCAAGAGGGCGAGCATCCCCGCCCACCATGTGGAGCTGCCCGGCCCGGAGAAGGCGGCTGGGGGCCATCCCCGCTTGGCGAGGAAACCCGTGAAGACTCCGGCCGCCGTACCGAGGGCCGTGACCAGCACGGTCGCTTTGGTGTCGGCGCGGACGATCTCGGTGCGGAGGTCCAGGAGCAGGCGCTCGGCTGCTCCCGCGCCCGGCTCGCGAGCGGGGGCTGGTGTGCGGGTGGCGGTGGGGATGCGGGTGCCGGTCACGGCGTCGGCTCGTCTGTCGCGTCGCCGCTGTTCCCACGGCTGCTGCCGCCGTCACGCCTGCTGCCCTTACCGCCGGTGTCATGGGCCTGCTCCTGCTCCGCCGGGGCGGTGGGGGAGCTGCCGTATCCCGGGGGCGGCCACAGGCTGGGGAGGGGCTCGGGCCGGTCCGCCTCGCGGGCTCCGGGGAGGGTCTGGCTGAGGAGCCTGTCGACCACCTCCATGGCCTGCCGTTTGGGACCTTCCAGTTCGTAGTTCTCGGTCCCGTCGCTGTGCAGCAGCTCCCGTGCCAGCTCCAGCTCGGCGTGCAGCAGCCGGAGTTGGTCCTCGCGCATGGTGTTGAGGACGAGTCGTGAATCCTCCGGGTGCGCGGCCAGATGCATCGCCCAGGCCACCACGCCGCCCTGCTCCAGGTACTTCTGGTAGAACGCGATCTTCTGGATCTCCAGCTCCCGGAGCTCCGCCATGCCATGCCGTTCGACACGGACCTGTTCGACGGCGGTGTGGTCGATGGACTGGAGCCGCCGCTCGTGGTCGATGGCCTGCTGATCGCGGCGGAGCCGGAGGGTCCAGGTCACGCGCAGGCCGCAGGCCGCGCCCGGCGCCGTCAGGCGGGACAGCAGTTCCCCTTCGGCCGTGGCGCTGTCGTCGATGGCGAAACGGCGGGCCAACGGACGGGCCGCCCGCTGCAGTTCACCGAGGAGCAGGACGGGAACGTCCCGGTGGCCGCTCCGCACGAAGGCGGCGGGGTCGCGGACCTGCCAGGAGAAGTCGACCTCGGCGACGAACTCGAAGGCGTCGTTGCTGCTGGGCAGAGTGATGTCGGCCCGATGCTGATGAACACCCATGTCGACCTCGTACACGGCGGTGCAGCGCTTCGCCGCCACTTCCCGGCGACTCGGCCGGAGCGGCGGCAGGTAGGAGAGGTGTCCGCCCGCGGCGGTCGAGAAGACCAGGGCGTGATCGATGCGGGTCAGCGTCCTGCGGGCGAAACCGAACCGCGAGATCTGCCGCACGCTGATGACGGGGTCGACGAGTGAGCTCTGCCGGCCGGAGGGCTGCTGCCAGTCCGGTGAAGGGTGGAAGTCGGGCATGGCTCTGTCTCCTTGACGGATGCGTGAGGAGGGTGAGGGCGGGCCGCGTGGGTTCAGCGGTGGCCGGGGAGGGCGGTCAGCAGGCGTGCGGCCACGGCCGGCGGGGACATGCCGTCCTCGCCGCGCACGGTGCGCAGGAGGTGGCTGGTGCGCCTGTGTTCCGCCGCGGTGGTGATCAGGGCGGGGAGCAGGGCGGCGAGTGCCCATTCGCTCGTCGGGTCCGTGTCGGCGACGCGGACCCAGTCGCCCAGCTCTTGGAGCGCGTCCTTCGTGTGGTGGCGGTCGTCGAGCGCCGAGCGCCAGAGCCGGGCTATCCCGGCCGCGGCACGTCCGCCGTCCGCCGCCGACGTGGCGTACCAGTGGAGGACCAGGGGCTGGCCGTGACGTTCGTCGTTCTCTCTGCGGCGGCACGCGCTGAGGAAGCCGCTCAGGGCGAGGTCGTGCACGGGCCGGTCCTCGTCGAGCACCCGGAGCAGCTCGCCGAGAACCTGGTCGCGGACGGTGGATAGGAGCAGCAGCTCCACCGACTGGGCGAGCTGCTCCATCATGCGCCGGTGAGCGTCGTCCGTATCCGCTTCGGCATCCGGCGCCATCCCGTCGTACTGCTTGCGGGCGGCCGCCCGGAGAGCGGCGAGTGTCTGCTCCGGCCGTTCCGCGCCGATCAGGCCGTACGTGCGAATGGCCACCCAGCGCAGCCCTTGGTCGTCTCCACCGCTCCAGGAGTCGAGGATGCTCGGGACGTTCGGCGCGTCGAGGAGATGCGCGAGCGTCAGCGCGTTCACGGCCACGAGCCGTCGGCGGAACAGATGGGACCGGGCCCAGGGCTCGATGACCAGGGCCATGGTGGAGGGCAGGTCCGCGTAGGCGAGGACGGCCACGGTCGAGGCCGCTCGGGTGCGTACGAGAGGCCTCCCGTCGTCGGCGAGCTGCCGCAGCCACCGCACCAGGGCCGGCCTGGCCGAGGGGTGGCCGGTCCACACCTCGCGCAGCAGGACGAGGGAGATCCGGTCGTCGCGGAAGGCGGCCTTGGACTGGGTGACCGGCCCCCACTCCGTGTTCTCCTTCGCCGGGTAGCGCTTGGCGCGCGCCAGCTGGAGGCGCTTGCCGATGTGGGTGCCGAACACCGGGACCCGGGGGTGGAGGGCGGAGTCCTCTGTGGTCTGCAGCGCGGCGTAGAGCAGGTCGCTCAACTCGGCGGTGAGTGCGTACGGGCCACCGTCGAAGGCGGCCAGTGCCACCAGGAACGCTTTGTCCCGCAGCGGGACCCGGTCCTCGTCCTCCTCGAACCACTCCTGGACCTGGCTCTCCAGAGCGGCCAGCGAGAACGTCCCGATGGAGTCCTCGCCCTCCTCCCCGTCCGCGTACCGCCGCAGGGCCCGGGCGAAGGCCTCGACCTCACGCAACTGGTGATCGCGGCCGAGGAACTCGGCGACGGCGGGAAGAGCCAGCAGCCGCTCCGCCGTCGCCTCGTCGGTCAGCCCGCGCACGTGCGAGGCGAGCACATCGGCAGGGCCCGGCGGCTGCCACTCGGTCGCGGAGATGTCCTCCAGCGCGGCGTGGGGGCCGACGGTGATCACCAAGTACGCGCCGTCCTTGGCGAGCCGCTCGCGGGCTGCGAGCAGATGCGGCTCCCTGAGCGGCTGGTCGCGCCGCGTCGTCAGGTCGCACAGCACGTATCCCTTGGCGGGGTGCTGTTCGTCGCTGAGCTGTTGGACCAGCTCGGCCGGGGTGGTGTCACGGACCAGGGTGCGGACCGGGGACACGCCCAGGCGGTGGAGCAGCATCAGCGCCGCGGTGCGGCGGCCGGTGAAGTGGGCGCCGGACAGCACGATGACCCGCTCGGTACGCAGCCGCGCCAGGAGCCCGCGGAAAGCGACCTCGTCGGTGACGAAGAGCGGCGCGAGTCGGTCAAGCGTGGACTGGGGCACCTCTCCGGAGCTGTGACTCACGGCGGAGAAGCCGTAGTGGTGGACCTCCGTCTTGCTGCCCATGATCACGTCGCCGGCGATCAGGCCGCCGCTCACGCCGTGCTGGTCACCGGTGACCAGGCTGCCGCCGAACCGGGCGTTGGCGCCGACGCCCATCGTTTTCGGACTGTGGTCCACCAGGTCCCGTCGGGCCGACCAGGCGTCCTGGGGCTGGTCCTGCTCTTCCTCCTTCTTCTCGGCGCGCTCAGGAGAGCCGCTCTCCGGGGTGGGCTGTTGTGCGGCGTCGCCGTCCTGGTCGCCGGTGCCCTGCGGAGGGCCCGGTTCGCCGGTGGTCATTTCCGCTCACCGTGTTCACGGGTGTTGCCGCCGAGGTGTACGTCCCCGTGGACGACGCCACCGCTCACGCCGTGCTGGTCGCCGTTCACGAAGCTGCCGCCGAACGACGGGGAGCCGCCGAGGAAGTTGACGGAAGAGGGCTCGGCACGCGTCGGCCCAGGGGGTTCGGCCCGGTGGCCCGTGTCGTCGGGGGCATCGCAGGTGTCGGAGGACACGCCCCGCGGCACCGGACCGTGCAGCCACGCCCGCAGCGGCCCGTTCTTGCTGCCCATGGTGACGGCGTGGAACTCGTCCTTGGGAATGCCCGGGTAGTCGTGCCGGACGATGCCGCTGTGCACCGTCTCCGAGACGCAAAGAGCGAAGTCGTCCGGGCGTTCCCGCAGTGCGGCACGCAGGAGCTCGCCGTCGAGCAGTCGGCAGGCGAGGTTCAGATGGGTGCCCACCCAGCCGTCGAGCTCGTCGATCGTCACGTAGCCCGTGGCGAGCACGGCACGGAGCCGGATCTGGGCGGACGCCGACGCCATCCGGTTCACCGCCCGCAGCTCCACCGGCAGCTCGGACAGCAGGGCACGGAGCAGCCCCGTCATCGAGGCGCCCGCGTCGATGAGCTCCATGACGGAGTCACCGCGGTCGGCACGCCGGCGCAGGGTTCCGTCGATGCCCGCGCTCTCCAGGATGCGGTCGGTGATGCCGTAGAGCATCCGCCGGAGATAGGCCTGCTCGATGTCGTCCCTGTCGCTGTACTTCTCGATGTCGAGCAGGAGGATGGTCCGGCTCACGGGGTCGCTCATGGTCACCTCTCAGCTGGGGTGCTGTGCCGCGCAGCAGCTTGGCGGCGGGGTGACCCGGACCGTGAGGTCGGATGACGCACTCGAAGTGTGACCGCGTGCACAGAGCGGGTCCGGCGCGTGGCATGGGAGCCCGTCAGACGTCCGGGTGTTCGGAGCGGGCGATGCGCCGCAGGACGTCCGGCCGCACGATCAGCAGAGCCCTTCGCCCGGTGACCACGACACCTCGTGCGCGCAGTTCTTTGAGGAGACGCTGGACCGCTTCCCTGGACGCTCCGACGGACCCGGCGAGCTCCTGCTTGCTCAGGGGTACGCAGAGCTCGATGCCCTCGTCGGTACGTCGGCCATGCGTACGGGCCAGATCGAGCAGCAGTACGGCGAACCGCTCCCGCACGCTCATCGAGGCGAACTCCAGGCGCCGTCGGTCGGCGGCACGGGTGCGGTCGGAGGTCAGTCCGAGCAGAGCGAACGAGACGGTGGGGGAGTGGGAGAGGAAGTCGGTGAAGTGCTCGCGCTCCACGGCCACGGCGCGCACCTGTTCCAGAGCGGTCACGGTCGCCGAACGCGGCCGACCGGTCAGCGCGGCGGACTCACCGATGACGTCGCCGGGGCCGCGCAGCGCGAGGAGGGCCTCGTATCCGTTCGGAGCGGCCGCGGTCACCTTGGACCAGCCCTGTACGAGGAAGAGAACGTGGGACGATGGCTCACGCTCGTGCAGGAGCACGACCCGGGGCGCGAAATCGAGTACGTGGCCCAGGGCCAGGAGGGCGGAGCGATCAGCGCTCTCCAACCGTGCGAGGAACGGGACCTGGTCGTCCAGGCCCCCACCCGGTAAATGCGCCCCCGCCATGCCGCCCTCCTTGATCGGTACGCAATGCACCGTTCAAGTTACTGAATGTGCCCATGGTGTAGTTCGAATTGGCCGAACCGGTGGTGGATCAAGGTCGAGAAGTCCGGCGTGTCGCGGTGGCCTGCATTTGTTTTGACCAGACTCGATGAGGTAGGTACGCTCAGACCTTGTGCCTGGGGTGTGCCTGGGCTCGTGCGCGTGTCTTCAACCGCATCGCGAGTCCGTCAACAAGGCCACCGTGATCTGCGCCCCTTTCCGCCTTGCGGCGGGAGTCTGCAGGATTCGACACACCCGACCGCGTGGGTCGGCGACGTTCCGGGTTAGCTTTACTATTCGGCACACAGAAACCGGAGAAGTAGTGCCTACGATCCAGCAGCTGGTCCGTAAGGGCCGGCAGGACAAGGTCGAGAAGAACAAGACGCCCGCACTCGAGGGTTCGCCCCAGCGCCGTGGCGTCTGCACGCGTGTGTTCACGACCACCCCGAAGAAGCCGAACTCGGCCCTCCGTAAGGTCGCGCGTGTGCGTCTGACCTCCGGGATCGAGGTCACGGCCTACATTCCGGGTGAGGGACACAACCTGCAGGAGCACTCCATCGTGCTCGTGCGTGGTGGCCGTGTGAAGGACCTGCCTGGTGTTCGTTACAAGATCATCCGCGGTTCCCTCGACACCCAGGGTGTCAAGAACCGCAAGCAGGCCCGCAGCCGCTACGGCGCCAAGAAGGAGAAGTAAGAATGCCTCGTAAGGGCCCCGCCCCGAAGCGCCCGGTCATCATCGACCCGGTCTACGGTTCTCCTCTGGTGACCTCCCTCATCAACAAGGTGCTGCTGAACGGCAAGCGCTCCACCGCCGAGCGCATCGTGTACGGCGCCATGGAGGGCCTGCGCGAGAAGACCGGCAACGACCCGGTCATCACGCTGAAGCGCGCGCTCGAGAACATCAAGCCGACCCTCGAGGTCAAGTCCCGCCGTGTCGGTGGCGCGACCTACCAGGTCCCGATCGAGGTCAAGCCGGGCCGTGCGAACACGCTCGCCCTGCGCTGGCTGGTCGGTTACTCCCGCGCCCGTCGCGAGAAGACCATGACCGAGCGTCTGCTCAACGAGCTCCTCGACGCCTCCAACGGCCTCGGTGCCGCTGTGAAGAAGCGCGAGGACACCCACAAGATGGCCGAGTCCAACAAGGCCTTCGCGCACTACCGCTGGTAGTCGCTACCCACATCGAGACCGAGAGAAGACTGAGCCGACATGGCTACCACTTCACTTGACCTGGCCAAGGTGCGCAACATCGGCATCATGGCTCACATCGACGCGGGCAAGACGACGACCACCGAGCGGATCCTGTTCTACACCGGTGTCTCGTACAAGATCGGTGAGGTCCACGACGGCGCCGCGACGATGGACTGGATGGAGCAGGAGCAGGAGCGTGGCATCACGATCACCTCTGCTGCCACCACCTGTCACTGGCCGCTGAACGACGTCGATCACACCATCAACATCATCGACACCCCGGGCCACGTCGACTTCACCGTCGAGGTGGAGCGTTCGCTCCGCGTGCTCGACGGTGCCGTGACGGTGTTCGACGGCGTCGCCGGCGTTGAGCCCCAGTCCGAGACCGTGTGGCGTCAGGCGGACCGCTACGGCGTCCCGCGTATCTGCTTCGTCAACAAGCTCGACCGCACGGGTGCCGAGTTCCACCGCTGCGTCGACATGATCGTCGACCGCCTCGGTGCGACCCCGCTGGTCATGCAGCTGCCCATCGGCGCAGAGGCTGACTTCAAGGGCGTCGTCGACCTCGTCACCATGAAGGCCTTCGTCTGGTCCGCCGAGACCAAGATGGGCGAGGCCTACGACATCGTCGACATCCCCGACACGCACACCGAGGCTGCCGAGGAGTACCGCGGCAAGCTGCTCGAGGCCGTCGCGGAGAACGACGAAGAGATGATGGAGCTGTACCTCGAGGGCCAGGAGCCCTCGGTGGACCAGCTGTACGCGGCGATCCGTCGCATCACCATCGCCTCCGGCAAGGGCGGCGACACCACCGTCACCCCCGTCTTCTGCGGTACCGCGTTCAAGAACAAGGGCGTCCAGCCCCTGCTCGACGCGGTCGTGCGCTACCTGCCTTCCCCCCTGGACGTCGAGGCCATCGAGGGCCACGACGTCAAGGACCCGGAGCAGGTCATCAAGCGCAAGCCGTCCGACGACGAGCCGCTGTCGGCCCTCGCGTTCAAGATCGCGAGCGACCCGCACCTCGGCAAGCTCACCTTCGTCCGGATCTACTCCGGTCGCCTGGACTCCGGCACCGCGGTGCTGAACTCCGTCAAGGGCAAGAAGGAGCGCATCGGCAAGATCTACCGCATGCACGCGAACAAGCGTGAGGAGATCGAGTCGGTGGGCGCCGGTGACATCGTCGCCGTCATGGGACTGAAGCAGACCACCACGGGTGAGACGCTCTCCGACGACAAGCAGCCGGTGATCCTGGAGTCCATGGACTTCCCGGCGCCGGTCATCGAGGTCGCCATCGAGCCGAAGTCCAAGGGTGACCAGGAGAAGCTGGGTGTCGCCATCCAGCGTCTCTCGGAGGAGGACCCCTCCTTCCGCGTTCACTCGGACGAGGAGACCGGCCAGACCATCATCGGTGGTATGGGCGAGCTTCACCTCGAGGTGCTCGTCGACCGCATGAAGCGCGAATTCCGCGTCGAGGCGAACGTCGGCAAGCCGCAGGTGGCGTACCGCGAGACGATCCGCAAGGCCGTCGAGCGCGTCGACTTCACCCACAAGAAGCAGACCGGTGGTACCGGTCAGTTCGCGAAGGTGCAGATCGCGATCGAGCCCATCGAGGGCGGCGACGCGTCGTACGAGTTCGTGAACAAGGTCACGGGTGGCCGCATCCCCAAGGAGTACATCCCTTCGGTGGACGCGGGTGCTCAGGAGGCCATGCAGTTCGGCATCCTGGCGGGCTACGAGATGACGGGCGTTCGCGTCACGCTCATCGACGGCGCCTACCACGAGGTCGACTCCTCCGAGCTCGCCTTCAAGATCGCCGGTTCGCAGGCCTTCAAGGAGGCCGCGCGCAAGGCCAGCCCCGTGCTGCTCGAGCCGATGATGGCCGTCGAGGTCACCACGCCCGAGGACTACATGGGCGATGTCATCGGTGACATCAACTCCCGCCGTGGCCAGATCCAGGCCATGGAGGAGCGCAGCGGCGCTCGCGTCGTGAAGGGCCTCGTGCCCCTCTCGGAGATGTTCGGCTACGTCGGAGACCTCCGCAGCAAGACGTCGGGTCGCGCAAGCTACTCAATGCAGTTCGACTCCTACGCCGAGGTTCCGCGGAACGTCGCCGAGGAGATCATCGCGAAGGCCAAGGGCGAGTAACTCACCCGAGTTAACGCTTTAGGCTTGACACCATCCGCCGGGGTTCGACCCCAGCAGGGCGAGAACCCCGGCGGCTGGCTTCCCAGCAAAGATCACCTGGCGCCGATGAAGCAAGGCGTACAGAACCACTCCCAGGAGGACCCAGTGGCGAAGGCGAAGTTCGAGCGGACTAAGCCGCACGTCAACATCGGCACCATCGGTCACATTGACCACGGTAAGACGACCCTCACGGCCGCCATTACCAAGGTGCTGCACGACGCGTACCCCGACCTGAACGAGGCCTCGGCCTTCGACCAGATCGACAAGGCTCCCGAGGAGCGCCAGCGCGGTATCACGATCTCGATCGCGCACGTCGAGTACCAGACCGAGGCGCGTCACTACGCCCACGTCGACTGCCCCGGTCACGCGGACTACATCAAGAACATGATCACGGGTGCGGCGCAGATGGACGGCGCCATCCTCGTGGTCGCCGCCACCGACGGCCCGATGCCGCAGACCAAGGAGCACGTGCTCCTGGCCCGCCAGGTCGGCGTTCCGTACATCGTTGTCGCCCTGAACAAGGCCGACATGGTGGACGACGAGGAGATCCTGGAGCTCGTCGAGCTCGAGGTCCGTGAGCTCCTCTCCGAGTACGAGTTCCCGGGCGACGACCTGCCGGTCGTCAAGGTGTCCGCTCTGAAGGCCCTCGAGGGCGACAAGGAGTGGGGCAACACCGTCCTCGAGCTCATGAAGGCCGTGGACGAGTCCATCCCGGAGCCCGAGCGCGACGTCGACAAGCCGTTCCTGATGCCGATCGAGGACGTCTTCACGATCACCGGTCGTGGCACCGTCGTCACCGGCCGCATCGAGCGTGGTGTCCTCAAGGTCAACGAGACCGTCGACATCATCGGCATCAAGACCGAGAAGACCACCACCACGGTCACCGGCATCGAGATGTTCCGCAAGCTGCTCGACGAGGGCCAGGCCGGTGAGAACGTCGGTCTGCTCCTCCGTGGCATCAAGCGCGAGGACGTCGAGCGCGGCCAGGTCATCATCAAGCCCGGTTCGGTCACGCCGCACACCGAGTTCGAGGCCCAGGCCTACATCCTGTCGAAGGACGAGGGTGGCCGTCACACCCCGTTCTTCAACAACTACCGCCCGCAGTTCTACTTCCGTACGACGGACGTGACCGGCGTCGTGACCCTCCCCGAGGGCACCGAGATGGTCATGCCGGGTGACAACACGGAGATGTCCGTGGAGCTCATCCAGCCCGTCGCCATGGAAGAGGGCCTGAAGTTCGCCATCCGTGAGGGTGGCCGGACCGTCGGCGCCGGCCAGGTCACCAAGATCAACAAGTAAGCTTCCCGCTTACGCGTTGATCGGGGTTGCCCGGTCGCTCTGAACTGAGCGCACAGCAGTACCTCGCAGTAGCGGAAGGGCCCGTACGACTTCGGTCGTACGGGCCCTTCTGTGCGCGTGACGTGCGCGTGTCGTGCGCGTGACGCGTGCTGTGGCGGCGCGTCCCGGGTTTGATCTGCGTCACTCAAGGGGTACGCTCTTCGGCTCGATTGGCACCAGACGTGCCCCGTATGGCAGACTGTCATGGTTGCTCGGTTGAGTGCCGATGCTGCGCGCCTCCCGCCGGGAGGACCGGAAGCGAGTCCCACAGTACTCGTCGCCTTATCTGTCGCAGGGCCCGTAAAGGCCCGCAGGCAGCGCTGGGGCGGAAGTACGGGAATCTTTCGGGAAGTGCAGCGCGGTGGTTCAGCCAGGCGCCCGGTGGGTTTCTTCCCCCGGACCCGCGGTCATCAGGGCCGCAGCCCCTAGCAGGGATTCTCCTTCGGGAGAACTGTGTGAGCGGGACTGCGACACGCCCGACCGCGTGGGTCGGAGGAAGTAGAAAAAAGGGCCTATCGGGAGCCAGAGCGTTCGAGACAAAGGACTACTAAGTAGCCATGGCGGGACAGAAGATCCGCATCCGGCTCAAGGCCTACGACCACGAGGTCATCGACTCTTCGGCGAAGAAGATCGTCGAGACGGTGACTCGCACTGGTGCGTCGGTCGCGGGCCCGGTGCCGCTGCCCACTGAGAAGAACGTGTACTGCGTCATCAAGTCGCCGCACAAGTACAAGGACTCGCGCGAGCACTTCGAGATGCGCACGCACAAGCGCCTGATCGACATCCTCGACCCCACCCCCAAGACCGTTGACTCGTTGATGCGCCTGGACCTTCCGGCCGGCGTCGACATCGAGATCAAGCTCTGAAGGGCGCGAAGAAGATGACCAAGCAGATCAAGGGCATCCTGGGCGAGAAGCTCGGCATGACCCAGGTCTGGGACGAGAACAACCGTGTCGTCCCGGTGACCGTGGTCAAGGCCGGGCCCTGCGTCGTTACCCAGGTCCGTACGAATGACAGCGACGGCTACGAGTCGGTCCAGATCGCCTTCGGCGAGATCGACCCGCGCAAGGTGAACAAGCCCCTCAAGGGCCACTTCGCCAAGGCCGACGTGACCCCCCGTCGCCACCTCGTCGAGATCCGTACCGCTGGTGCCAGCGAGTACACCCTCGGCCAGGAGCTGACTGCCGAGACGTTCGAGGCCGGTATCAAGGTCGACGTCACCGGCAAGAGCAAGGGCAAGGGCTTCGCCGGTGTGATGAAGCGTCACAACTTCCACGGCGGCAAGGCCTCCCACGGTGCCCACCGCGTGCACCGCAAGCCCGGTTCCATCGGTGGCTGTGCCACCCCCGGCCGTGTCTTCAAGGGCATGCGCATGGCGGGTCGCATGGGCAACGAGCGGGTCACCACCCAGAACCTGACCGTCCACGCCGTTGACGCGGAGAAGGGTCTGCTGCTCATCAAGGGCGCGGTCCCCGGTCCGAACGGCGGCCTCGTCCTGGTCCGTACCGCGGCCAAGGGGGCCTGAGGTAACCCATGAGCACCATTGACATCCTTTCGCCGGCAGGCGACAAGACCGGGACGGTCGAGCTCCCCGCGGAGATCTTCGACGTCGAGAAGATCAGCATCCCGCTGATCCACCAGGTCGTCGTCGCGCAGCTGGCCGCGGCCCGTCAGGGCACGCACAAGACCAAGACCCGCGGTGAAGTCCGTGGTGGTGGCAAGAAGCCTTACCGCCAGAAGGGCACCGGCCGCGCGCGCCAGGGTTCGACCCGTGCGCCGCAGTTCGCCGGCGGTGGCGTCGTCCACGGCCCCGTGCCGCGTGACTACTCCCAGCGCACCCCCAAGAAGATGAAGGCTGCCGCCCTGCGTCACGCCCTCACCGACCGGGCGCGCAACTCCCGCATCCACGTCGTCTCCGGCGTGGTCGAGGGCGAGATCTCGACGAAGGCCGCGAAGAGCCTGCTCGGCAAGGTCAGCGAGCGCAAGAACGTGCTCCTGGTCATCGAGCGCTCGGACGAGCTGTCGCTGCTCTCCGCCCGCAACCTGCCCCAGGTCCACATCCTGGAGCCGGGCCAGCTGAACACGTACGACGTGCTCGTCTCGGACGACGTGGTCTTCACCAAGGCCGCGTTCGAGTCCTTCGTGTCCGGCCCGAAGGCCACCGACACCGAAGGGAGCGAAGCCTGATGGCCATCCGTCACCAGAGCATCGCGTCCAAGGCTGCGAAGGCCGCCAAGGCCGCGCGCGTCGCCAAGGCGAAGCGCATCGCGACCGAGGGCAAGATCGCCGTTGAGCCCACCCCGCTGAGCAAGTCCTTCTCGGACCCGCGCGACGTCCTCGTCAAGCCGGTCGTCTCCGAGAAGTCGTACGCGCTGCTCGACGAGGGCAAGTACACGTTCATCGTGGCCCCGGGCGCCAACAAGACCCAGATCAAGCAGGCCGTCGAGGCGGTCTTCTCGGTCAAGGTCACCGGCGTCAACACGATCAACCGTCAGGGCAAGCGGAAGCGTACGCGCACCGGTTTCGGCAAGCGTGCCGACACCAAGCGCGCGATCGTGACCCTTGCTGAGGGCGACCGTATCGACATCTTCGGCCAGGCCTCCTAACGGAGCGCCCTGGTCCGAATATCGGACGAGGACTGAGAAATGGGAATCCGCAAGTACAAGCCGACTACGCCGGGCCGCCGTGGCTCCTCCGTAGCCGACTTCGTCGAGGTAACGCGGTCCACGCCGGAGAAGTCGCTGGTTCGCCCGCTGCACAGCAAGGGCGGCCGTAACAATTCCGGTCGTGTGACCGTTCGCCACCAGGGTGGTGGCCACAAGCGCGCCTACCGCGTGATCGACTTCCGTCGCCACGACAAGGACGGCGTGCCGGCCAAGGTCGCGCACATCGAGTACGACCCCAACCGCACCGCGCGCATCGCGCTGCTGCACTACGCGGACGGCGAGAAGCGCTACATCCTCGCCCCGCGCGGCACGCAGCAGGGTGACCGGATCGAGAGTGGCGCCGGCGCCGACATCAAGCCCGGCAACAACATGGCGCTGCGCAACATCCCGGTCGGTACGACCATCCACGCCATCGAGCTGCGGCCCGGCGGCGGCGCGAAGTTCGCCCGCTCCGCGGGTGCCTCCGTGCAGCTGCTCGCGAAGGAAGGCGCCATGGCGCACCTTCGCATGCCGTCCGGTGAGATCCGTCTGGTCGACGTCCGCTGCCGCGCCACCATCGGCGAGGTCGGCAACGCCGAGCAGTCGAACATCAACTGGGGCAAGGCCGGCCGTATGCGCTGGAAGGGCGTCCGCCCGACCGTGCGTGGTGTCGTGATGAACCCGGTCGACCACCCGCACGGTGGTGGTGAAGGCAAGACCTCCGGTGGTCGTCACCCGGTCTCGCCGTGGGGCAAGAAGGAGGGTCGTACTCGTGATCGCAACAAGGCGAGCAACAAGTACATCGTCCGCCGCCGCAAGTCGAACAAGAAGCGCTAGGAGCGGGTTTAGATGCCGCGCAGTCTCAAGAAGGGGCCCTTCGTCGACGACCACCTCGTAAAGAAGGTGGACGCCCAGAACGAAGCCGGCACCAAGAACGTCATCAAGACCTGGTCCCGTCGCTCGATGATCATTCCCAGCATGCTGGGTCACACGATCGCGGTGCACAACGGCAAGACCCACATCCCGGTGTTCGTCACCGAGTCGATGGTCGGCCACAAGCTCGGCGAGTTCTCGCCGACTCGCACCTTCCGCGGCCACGTCAAGGACGACCGGAAGTCGAAGCGCCGCTAACGCGGGGTGGAACGACTATGACTAACACCGAAGGGACAACCATGGAAGCCAGGGCCCAGGCGCGGTACATCCGCGTCACGCCCATGAAGGCCCGCCGCGTGGTGGACCTCATCCGTGGCATGGATGCCACGGAGGCTCAGGCGGTCCTGCGTTTCGCCCCGCAGGCCGCGAGCGTGCCGGTCGGCAAGGTGCTGGACAGCGCCATTGCCAACGCCGCGCACAACTACGACCACACCGACGCCTCTTCGCTGGTCATCAGCGAGGCGTACGTGGATGAGGGCCCGACCCTGAAGCGGTTCCGTCCGCGTGCTCAGGGCCGTGCCTACCGGATCCGTAAGCGGACCAGCCACATCACCGTGGTCGTCAGCAGCAAGGAAGGAACCCGGTAATGGGCCAGAAGGTAAACCCGCACGGGTTCCGGCTCGGTGTCACGACCGACTTCAAGTCGCGTTGGTACGCCGACAAGCTGTACAAGGACTACGTCAAGGAAGACGTCGCCATCCGTCGGATGATGACGTCCGGCATGGAGCGCGCCGGCATCTCGAAGGTTGAGATCGAGCGCACCCGTGACCGCGTGCGTGTGGACATCCACACCGCCCGTCCCGGCATCGTCATCGGCCGCCGTGGCGCCGAGGCCGACCGCATCCGCGGTGACCTCGAGAAGCTCACGGGCAAGCAGGTCCAGCTGAACATCCTCGAGGTCAAGAACCCCGAGGTCGACGCTCAGCTCGTGGCCCAGGCCGTGGCGGAGCAGCTGTCCTCCCGCGTCTCCTTCCGTCGCGCCATGCGTAAGAGCATGCAGTCGGCGATGAAGGCGGGCGCCAAGGGCATCAAGATCCAGTGTGGTGGCCGTCTCGGCGGCGCCGAGATGTCGCGCTCGGAGTTCTACCGCGAGGGCCGCGTGCCCCTGCACACGCTCCGTGCCAACGTCGACTACGGCTTCTTCGAGGCCAAGACGACCTTCGGCCGCATCGGCGTGAAGGTCTGGATCTACAAGGGCGACGTCAAGAACATCGCCGAGGTCCGCGCCGAGAACGCCGCTGCCCGCGCCGGCAACCGCCCGGCCCGTGGTGGCAACGACCGCCCGGCCCGTGGTGGCCGCGGTGGCGAGCGTGGCGGTCGCGGCCGCAAGCCGCAGCAGTCGGCTCCGGCCGCCGAGGCCCCCAAGGCCGAGGCGCCCGCCGCTGCTCCGGCTGCTGAGAGCACCGGAACGGAGGCCTGACCGAAATGCTGATCCCCCGTAGGGTCAAGCACCGCAAGCAGCACCACCCGAAGCGCAGCGGTATGTCCAAGGGTGGCACGCAGGTTGCGTTCGGCGAGTACGGCATCCAGGCGCTGACCCCGGCGTACGTGACGAACCGTCAGATCGAGGCAGCTCGTATCGCGATGACGCGTCACATCAAGCGTGGCGGCAAGGTCTGGATCAACATTTACCCGGACCGCCCCCTCACCAAGAAGCCTGCCGAGACCCGCATGGGTTCCGGTAAGGGTTCTCCGGAGTGGTGGGTCGCCAACGTCAAGCCCGGACGCGTCATGTTCGAGCTGTCGTACCCGAACGAGAAGATTGCTCGTGAGGCGCTTACCCGCGCTGCTCACAAGCTTCCGATGAAGTGCCGCATCGTCCGGCGCGAGGCAGGTGAGTCGTGATGTCGGCCGGTACCAAGGCGTCCGAGCTGCGCGAGCTGGGCAACGAGGAGCTTGTCAACAAGCTTCGCGAGGCCAAGGAAGAGCTGTTCAACCTCCGCTTCCAGGCGGCGACGGGCCAGCTCGAGAACCACGGTCGGCTCAAGGCCGTCCGTAAGGACATCGCGCGGATCTACACCCTGATGCGTGAGCGCGAGCTGGGCATCGAGACGGTGGAGAGCGCCTGATGAGCGAGAGCAACGTGACTGAAGAGACGAAGGCCGCGCGCGGCTTCCGCAAGACCCGTGAGGGTCTTGTCGTCAGCGACAAGATGGACAAGACCGTCGTCGTCGCCGTCGAGGACCGCGTCAAGCACGCGCTGTACGGCAAGGTCATCCGCCGTACCAACAAGCTCAAGGCGCACGACGAGCAGAACGCTGCCGGCGTCGGCGACCGCGTCCTCCTGATGGAGACGCGTCCGCTGTCCGCCACCAAGCGCTGGCGCATCGTCGAGATCCTCGAGAAGGCCAAGTAATCCCTCTGAGGGGCACCCCCCTCGGAGTTCGTTCCGCCAGGCTCCCGGGGCAGTTCGCTGAACTGCCCCGGGGGAACCGGCAGACAATCAGGAGATAGACGTGATCCAGCAGGAGTCGCGACTGCGCGTCGCCGACAACACGGGTGCGAAGGAAATTCTCACCATCCGTGTTCTCGGTGGCTCGGGTCGCCGCTACGCGGGCATCGGTGACGTCATCGTCGCCACCGTCAAGGACGCGATCCCCGGTGGCAACGTGAAGAAGGGTGACGTCGTCAAGGCGGTCATCGTTCGCACCGTCAAGGAGCGCCGCCGTCCGGACGGCTCGTACATCCGCTTCGACGAGAACGCCGCCGTCATTCTGAAGAACGACGGCGACCCTCGCGGCACCCGTATCTTCGGCCCTGTCGGCCGTGAGCTGCGCGAGAAGAAGTTCATGAAGATCATCTCGCTCGCGCCGGAGGTGCTGTAAGCATGAAGATCAAGAAGGGCGACCTGGTCCAGGTCATCACCGGTAAGGACAAGGGCAAGCAGGGCAAGGTCATTGCCGCTTACCCGCGCGAGGAGCGCGTCCTGGTCGAGGGTGTCAACCGGGTCAAGAAGCACACGAAGGCCGGCCCGACCGCCAGCGGCTCGCAGGCCGGCGGCATCGTGACCACCGAGGCCCCCGTCCACGTCTCCAACGTCCAGCTGGTCGTGGAGAAGGACGGCAACAAGGTTGTCACGCGCGTCGGATACCGCTTCGACGACGAGGGCAACAAGATCCGCGTTGCCAAGCGGACGGGTGAGGACATCTGATGACGACCACCACCACTCCGCGTCTCAAGACGAAGTACCGCGACGAGATCAAGGACAAGCTGCGTGAGGAGTTCTCTTACGAGAACGTCATGCAGATCCCCGGCCTGGTCAAGATCGTGGTCAACATGGGTGTCGGCGACGCCGCCCGTGACTCGAAGCTGATCGACGGCGCCATCCGCGACCTCACCACGATCACCGGCCAGAAGCCGGCCGTGACGAAGGCCCGGAAGTCCATCGCGCAGTTCAAGCTGCGCGAGGGCCAGCCGATCGGCTGCCACGTCACGCTCCGTGGCGACCGCATGTGGGAGTTCCTGGACCGCACCCTGTCGCTCGCGCTGCCGCGCATCCGCGACTTCCGTGGTCTGTCCCCCAAGCAGTTCGACGGCCGTGGCAACTACACCTTCGGTCTCACGGAGCAGGTCATGTTCCACGAGATCGACCAGGACAAGATCGACCGCGTCCGGGGTATGGACATCACCGTGGTGACCACGGCGACCAACGACGCTGAGGGCCGTGCGCTCCTTCGTCACCTCGGCTTCCCGTTCAAGGAGGCGTAAGCGAGATGGCGAAGAAGGCTCTGATTGCCAAGGCTGCTCGTAAGCCCAAGTTCGGTGTGCGTGCGTACACCCGCTGCCAGCGCTGCGGCCGCCCGCACTCCGTCTACCGCAAGTTCGGCCTCTGCCGCGTGTGCCTTCGTGAGATGGCTCACCGTGGCGAGCTCCCGGGCGTGACCAAGAGCTCCTGGTAGTCCCCACCTTTTCGAAGGTTTCTGGGACTCCTGGATCTCTCGGTAAGTAAAGGGTTGGCAGATGCCGTCCTCCACATGGCTTAGGCTAGGAGGGTTGGGCGTCTGCCGCCCTGACCGACTTACTACGCCGTAGGTCCCCGCGCCGCACCCGTCCTGCCTCTGAGTGGGGAGAGGGATGGCGCAGATAGGAAACCCCGGCGAGAGAGGCCGAAGGCCAATTCATGACCATGACTGATCCGATCGCGGACATGCTGACTCGTCTGCGTAACGCGAACTCGGCGTACCACGACACCGTGGCGATGCCGCACAGCAAGATCAAGTCTCACATCGCGGAGATCCTCCAGCAGGAGGGCTTCATCACGGGCTGGAAGGTCGAGGACGCCGAGGTCGGCAAGAACCTCGTTCTCGAGCTGAAGTTCGGCCCGAACCGTGAGCGCTCCATCGCGGGCATCAAGCGGATCTCCAAGCCCGGTCTCCGGGTTTACGCGAAGTCCACCAACCTGCCGAAGGTCCTCGGCGGCCTCGGCGTGGCGATCATCTCCACGTCGCACGGTCTCCTGACCGGCCAGCAGGCAGGCAAGAAGGGCGTAGGTGGGGAAGTCCTCGCCTACGTCTGGTAGTCGGGAACGGAGGAATAGCTAATGTCGCGTATTGGCAAGCTCCCCATCACGGTTCCCGCCGGCGTGGACGTCACCATCGACGGCCAGACGGTCGCGGTCAAGGGTCCCAAGGGCACCCTGAGCCACACCATCGTCGCGCCGATCGAGATCGCTAAGGGTGAGGACGGCGTTCTGAACGTCACCCGCCCGAACGACGAGCGTCAGAACAAGGCCCTCCACGGCCTGTCCCGCACGCTGGTGGCGAACATGATCACCGGCGTGACCCAGGGTTACGTGAAGAAGCTCGAAATCAGCGGTGTCGGTTACCGCGTCCTGGCGAAGGGCTCCAACCTGGAGTTCTCGCTCGGCTACAGCCACCCGATCCTGATCGAGGCGCCCGAGGGCATCTCCTTCAAGGTCGAATCGGCGACCAAGTTCTCGGTCGAGGGCATCGACAAGCAGAAGGTCGGCGAGGTTGCGGCCAACATCCGCAAGCTGCGCAAGCCCGACCCGTACAAGGCCAAGGGCGTCAAGTACGAAGGCGAAGTCATCCGCCGCAAGGTCGGAAAGGCGGGTAAGTAAGCCATGGCATACGGTGTCAAGATTGCTAAGGGCGACGCTTACAAGCGTGCTGCCATCAAGCGTCGTCACATCCGCATCCGTAAGCACATCTCGGGTACGGCTGAGCGTCCGCGCCTGGTCGTGACGCGTTCCAACCGCCACATCGTGGCCCAGGTCATCGACGACATCAAGGGTCACACCCTGGCGTCGGCTTCGACCCTGGACACCACGATCCGCGGCGCCGAGGGCGACAAGTCCGCGCAGGCCAAGTCGGTCGGCGCCCTGGTCGCCGAGCGCGCCAAGGCCGCCGGTGTCGAGACTGTCGTGTTCGACCGTGGTGGTAACCAGTACGCCGGGCGCATCGCCGCCCTGGCGGACGCCGCCCGCGAAGCCGGACTCAAGTTCTGAGTCGGTTCCGTAGCTAGCGGAAACAGAGAGAGGTAATTCCAATGGCTGGACCCCAGCGCCGCGGTGGCGGTGCCGGTGGCGGCGAGCGGCGGGACCGGAAGGGTCGCGACGGTGGCAACGCCGCCGCCGAGAAGACCGCGTACGTTGAGCGCGTTGTCGCGATCAACCGCGTCGCCAAGGTTGTGAAGGGTGGTCGTCGCTTCAGCTTCACTGCGCTCGTCGTAGTGGGCGACGGTGACGGCACCGTGGGTGTCGGTTACGGCAAGGCCAAGGAGGTGCCGGCCGCCATCGCCAAGGGTGTTGAGGAGGCCAAGAAGCACTTCTTCAAGGTCCCCCGTATCCAGGGCACCATCCCGCACCCCATCCAGGGTGAGAAGGCCGCGGGCGTCGTCCTGCTGAAGCCTGCTTCCCCCGGTACCGGTGTTATCGCCGGTGGCCCGGTGCGTGCGGTGCTCGAGTGCGCCGGCGTTCACGACATCCTGTCGAAGTCCCTGGGCTCCGACAACGCGATCAACATCGTGCACGCGACCGTGGCGGCCCTCAAGGGCCTGCAGCGTCCCGAGGAGATCGCGGCTCGCCGTGGTCTGCCCCTCGAGGACGTCGCCCCCGCGGCTCTGCTTCGTGCTCGTGCGGGAGCGGGTGCGTAATGGCACAGCTCAAGATCACGCAGACGAAGTCGTACATCGGCAGCAAGCAGAACCACCGCGACACCCTGCGTTCCCTTGGTCTCAAGGGCATCAACACGCAGGTCGTCAAGGAGGACCGCCCCGAGTTCCGCGGAATGGTGCACACCGTCCGCCACCTCGTGACGGTTGAGGAGGTCGACTGACATGGCGGAGCAGAACCCGCTGAAGGTCCACAACCTCCGGCCCGCCCCGGGCGCCAAGACCGCCAAGACCCGTGTGGGTCGTGGTGAGGCGTCCAAGGGTAAGACCGCTGGTCGTGGTACCAAGGGCACCAAGGCCCGTTACCAGGTTCCGGAGCGCTTCGAGGGTGGCCAGATGCCCCTCCACATGCGTCTCCCGAAGCTCAAGGGCTTCAAGAACCCGTTCAAGACCGAGTTCCAGGTCGTGAACCTCGACAAGCTGAGCGCGCTGTACCCCGAGGGTGGCGAGGTCACCGTCGAGGGTCTCGTCGCCAAGGGTGCCGTTCGCAAGAACAGCCTCGTCAAGGTGCTCGGCCAGGGTGAGCTCACCGTGGCGCTGCAGGTGACGGTCGACGCCGTCTCCGGCTCCGCCAAGGAGAAGATCACCGCCGCGGGCGGTACCGTCACCGAGCTCGTCTGATTCATCAAGACGTGTCGATGACATGAGCGATTCCCAGCCGGGGATGCCCCACAAAAGGGGCATCCCCGGTTGGTCGTTCCAAGGGGGGCACGGTCGCCGGTAAGGTGGCGTGCACTGTCTAAGCTCCGTGCGGTCTGCCCGCACGGTTTTCTTGACTGATATGTATTCGTCGATCCTCAGACCATCACCTCTGGCGCACGCGCGCGGGGGTCGCAGGAGGCACCGTGCTCACCGCGTTCGCCCGGGCGTTCAAGACGCCCGACCTGCGCAAGAAGCTGCTCTTCACGCTCGGCATCATCGTGATCTACCGGGTGGGTACGCATGTGCCGATCCCCGGTGTCGACTACAAGAACGTCCAGGCCTGCATCGACAACGCCAATGCGAACCAGGGCCTGTTCGGTCTCGTCAACATGTTCAGCGGTGGCGCGCTGCTGCAGATCACGATCTTCGCGCTCGGCATCATGCCGTACATCACGGCGAGCATCATTCTGCAGCTGTTGACCGTGGTGATCCCGCGACTCGAGGCCCTCAAGAAGGAGGGCCAGGCCGGCACAGCGAAGATCACGCAGTACACGCGCTATCTGACCATCGCGCTCGCGATTCTTCAGGGCACCGGCCTGGTGGCCACCGCCCGCACCGGCACCCTCTTCCAGGGCTGCCCCGTCGCCAGTGAGATCGTCCCCGACCAGTCGATCTTCGTGACGATCACGATGGTCATCACGATGACCGCCGGTACGGCCTGTGTGATGTGGCTCGGTGAGCTCATCACCGACCGCGGCATCGGCAACGGCATGTCGATCCTGATGTTCATCTCGATCGCCGCGACCTTCCCGAGCGCCCTGTGGGCCATCAAGCAGCAGGGTGACCTGGCCAACGGCTGGATCGAGTTCGGCACCGTCATCGCGGTCGGTCTCGTCATGGTCGGCCTGGTGGTCTTCGTCGAGCAGGCGCAGCGCCGCATTCCGGTCCAGTACGCGAAGCGCATGATCGGCCGCCGGTCCTACGGCGGGACGTCGACGTACATCCCGTTGAAGGTCAATCAGGCGGGCATCATCCCTGTGATCTTCGCCTCGTCGCTGCTCTACATTCCGGCGCTGGTCGCCCAGTTCGCGGGTGGCAACTCGGGCTGGAAGACGTGGATCGAGGCGAACCTGACCAAGGGTGACCATCCGATTTACATCGCCACGTACTTCATCCTGATCGTCTTCTTCGCCTTCTTCTACGTCGCGATCTCCTTCAACCCCGAGGAAGTCGCCGACAACATGAAGAAGTATGGTGGCTTCATCCCGGGCATCCGGGCTGGCCGTCCGACCGCTGAGTATCTGAGCTACGTACTCAACCGGATCACCTGGCCGGGTTCGCTGTATCTGGGTCTGATCGCTCTTGTGCCGACGATGGCGTTGGTGGGCTTCGGGGCAAACCAGAACTTCCCGTTCGGCGGGACGAGCATCCTCATCATCGTGGGTGTGGGTCTGGAAACCGTGAAGCAGATCGAGAGCCAGCTCCAGCAGCGCAATTACGAAGGGTTCCTCCGCTGATGCGTATCGTCCTCGTCGGGCCGCCCGGTGCGGGCAAGGGAACGCAGGCCGCGTTCCTCGCCAAGAACCTGTCGATCCCGCACATCTCCACGGGCGACCTCTTCCGTGCCAACATCAGCCAGGGCACGGAGCTGGGCAAGCAGGCGAAGGCGTACATGGACGCCGGCAACCTCGTGCCCGACGAGGTGACCATCGGCATGGCGAAGGACCGGATGGCGCAGCCGGACGCCGAGAACGGCTTCCTGCTCGACGGGTTCCCGCGCAACGTGTCGCAGGCGGAGGCGCTGGACGTGGCGCTCAAGGCCGATGACGTGAAGCTCGACGCCGTCCTGGACCTGGAGGTCCCGGAGGACGAGGTCGTCAAGCGGATCGCCGGCCGGCGGATCTGCCGCAAGGACTCCAGCCACGTCTTCCACGTGACGTACAGCAAGCCGAAGCAGGAGGGCGTCTGTGACGTCTGCGGCGGCGAGCTCTACCAGCGCGAGGACGACAGCGAGGACACCGTCCGCAAGCGCCTCGAGGTCTACCACACGCAGACCGAGCCGATCATCGACTACTACCGGACCCAGGGTCTGGTCGTGACGATCTCCGCGCTCGGCAAGGTGGACGAGGTCACGGCGCGTGCGATGGACGCGCTCAAGGGCGACAAGTAGCCACGAGTAACCAGTACGCTGTTTCGGCCGCGGTGCCCTTCGGGGGACCGCGGCCGTACTGTTGTGTACGTAGTCGGTTCGTACGTAGCCGGTTGTTGGACGGATGACGGAGAGCGGAAGCCCCATGGTGCAGATCAAGACCCCCGAGCAGATCGCGAAGATGCGTGAGGCGGGCCTTGTCGTCGCCGCGATTCACGCCGCGACCCGTGAGGCCGCGGTGCCCGGCGCCACCACGAAGGATCTCGACGACGTCGCCCGCAAGGTGATCGCCGAGCACGGCGCGAAGTCCAACTTCCTGGGGTACGGCGGCTTCCCCGCGACGATCTGCACCTCGGTCAATGAGGTCGTCGTGCACGGCATCCCGGACGACAAGACCGTCCTCAAGGACGGCGACATCATCTCCATCGACGCCGGCGCGATCGTCGACGGCTGGCACGGTGACGCCGCCTACACCGCCTTCGTGGGCACCGGTCACGCCCCGGAGCTGATCGAGCTCTCCCGGGTGACCGAGGAGTCGATGTGGGCCGGCATCGCGGCCATGAAGCAGGGCAACCGGCTCGTCGACGTCTCGCGTGCCATCGAGACGTACATCCGCCGCCAGCCGAAGCCGGGCGGCGGGAAGTACGGGATCGTCGAGGACTACGGCGGGCACGGCATCGGCACCGAGATGCACATGGACCCCCACCTCCTGAACTACGTCGAGCGCCGCCGCGGCAAGGGCCCCAAGTTGGTCCCCGGCTTCTGCCTGGCCATCGAGCCCATGGTCTCCCTCGGCACGCCCCGCACGGAGGTCCTGGAGGACGACTGGACCGTCATCACGACGGACGGCACGTGGTCCTCGCACTGGGAGCACTCGGTCGCCCTCACGGAGGCGGGCCCGCTCGTCCTGACGGCCCCGGACTGCGGACGCGAGCGCCTCGCGGCGTACGGGGTGACCCCGGCCCCGGACCCGCTGGGCTGAGGGGTCCGGCTGCGCCGGGGCGAGAGCCGTGGTTCTCGCGGGGCGGCGCCGTGGGCTGTGCCCACCCGTGCCGCCCTGCGGCACGCCTGCCCACAGCAGTGCGGCACCACTGGGCGCGTCTGCCCATAGGAGTGCGGTGCGACATGCGGCGCTGGTGGGCCGGCCGGTTGCTTAACGATCTACGGCATGGGGCAGACTTTCTCGATTCGTCTTTCCGAGTGCACTGACGTAGACTGACGCGTCGGCTCTCGTGCATCCGTGTGTCTGCATACGGAGCATGTAGTCGATCAAGGTAGTCGATTCGAAGGGCGAAGCGTGGCCAAGAAGCAAGGTGCCATCGAGATCGAAGGCACTGTCGTCGAGTCTCTTCCGAACGCCATGTTCAAGGTGGAGCTCCAGAACGGCCACCAGGTCCTGGCACACATCAGCGGCAAGATGCGCATGCACTACATCCGCATCCTCCCTGACGACCGGGTCGTGGTGGAGCTGTCTCCGTACGACCTGACGCGTGGCCGGATCGTCTACCGGTACAAGTAGATCTTGCCCGCATCCCGCTCACGCGGGGTGGTGGCACTGACCCGGAGAACCTCACCCAATGAAGGTCAAGCCGAGCGTCAAGAAGATCTGCGACAAGTGCAGGGTGATCCGCCGTCACGGCCGGGTCATGATCATCTGCGACAACCCGCGCCACAAGCAGCGCCAGGGCTGACGCACGACTGCAGTTCGCAGATTTTCGCGCGACGCAAGTAAGTAGATACGCAGCACCCGTCCCTCTTCAGTTCCATTCAGGTAATGGAGGGCGACACCCCCGGTCGGAGGCCGGGGACCCAGTAGGTACCTCGTACGGCCGCTGGGAGTGGTTCTGCTGAAGACCTCCGAAGAATCAACAGGAGCCATGAATGGCACGCGTTGAAGGCGTTGACCTCCCGCGCGAAAAGCGCATCGAGGTCGCCCTCACCTACGTGTTCGGCATCGGCCGCACGCTGGCCCAGCAGACGCTGGACGCCACCGAGGTGGACCGCAACACCCGCGTTCGCGACCTGACCGAGGAAGACCTCGTCAAGATCCGCGAGTACGTGGACGCCAACATCAAGACCGAGGGTGACCTGCGTCGCGAGATCCAGGCCGACATCCGTCGCAAGGTCGAGATCGGCTGCTACCAGGGTCTGCGCCACCGTCGTGGCCTGCCCGTCCGCGGTCAGCGCACCAGCACGAACGCCCGCACCCGCAAGGGCCCGCGTCGCGCCATCGCCGGTAAGAAGAAGCCGGGCAAGAAGTAGTCCTCGCTCAGCGGTCTATCGACAGCTGACGCTGCAGGACCGACCACCTCCCGTAGGAGTTATAGATGCCCCCCAAGGGTCGTCAGGGCGCTGCCAAGAAGGTGCGCCGCAAGGAAAAGAAGAACGTTGCCCACGGGCACGCTCACATCAAGAGCACGTTCAACAACACGATCGTGTCCATCACGGACCCGACCGGCAACGTGATCTCGTGGGCCTCCGCCGGCCACGTCGGCTTCAAGGGCTCGCGCAAGTCCACGCCGTTCGCCGCGCAGATGGCCGCCGAGTCGGCTGCCCGTCGCGCGCAGGAGCACGGCATGCGCAAGGTCGACGTGTTCGTCAAGGGCCCGGGTTCCGGTCGCGAGACCGCCATCCGTTCGCTCCAGGCGACCGGCCTCGAGGTCGGCTCGATCCAGGACGTGACGCCCACGCCGCACAACGGCTGCCGTCCGCCCAAGCGCCGCCGCGTCTGACGCAGGCTGCTTGATCTGAGAGTGCGGGCGGTACGGCTCTTCGGAGGCGTGCCGCCCGTACCCTTGTAGTGATTTCAGGGCATCAAATAGTGGGTGCCCCTGACTGAAGGATTCCTTCATGCTTATTGCACAGCGCCCGTCGCTGACCGAAGAGGTCGTCGACGAGTTCCGCTCGCGGTTCGTCATCGAGCCGCTGGAGCCGGGCTTCGGCTACACCCTCGGCAACTCCCTCCGCCGGACCCTTCTCTCCTCGATCCCGGGTGCGGCGGTCACGTCGATCCGTATCGACGGTGTCCTGCACGAGTTCACCACCGTGCCGGGTGTCAAGGAAGACGTCACCGACCTCATCCTCAACATCAAGCAGCTGGTCGTCTCCTCGGAGCACGACGAGCCCGTCGTGATGTACCTGCGCAAGCAGGGCCCGGGTCTGGTCACCGCCGCCGACATCGCCCCGCCGGCCGGCGTCGAGGTGCACAACCCCGACCTCGTCCTCGCCACGCTCAACGGCAAGGGCAAGCTGGAGATGGAGCTGACCGTCGAGCGCGGCCGCGGCTACGTCTCCGCCGTCCAGAACAAGCAGGTCGGTCAGGAGATCGGGCGCATCCCGGTCGACTCGATCTACTCCCCGGTGCTCAAGGTCACGTACAAGGTCGAGGCGACCCGTGTCGAGCAGCGCACCGACTTCGACAAGCTGATCGTCGACGTCGAGACCAAGCAGGCCATGCGTCCGCGCGACGCCATGGCGTCGGCCGGCAAGACCCTGGTCGAGCTGTTCGGTCTGGCCCGCGAGCTCAACATCGACGCCGAGGGCATCGACATGGGCCCGTCCCCGACGGACGCCGCCCTCGCCGCCGACCTGGCGCTGCCGATCGAGGAGCTCGAGCTCACCGTCCGGTCGTACAACTGCCTCAAGCGTGAGGGCATCCACTCGGTGGGCGAGCTCGTGGCCCGCTCCGAGGCGGACCTGCTCGACATTCGCAACTTCGGTGCGAAGTCGATCGACGAGGTCAAGATGAAGCTCAACGGCATGGGTCTCGCGCTGAAGGACTCGCCTCCCGGGTTCGACCCGACCGCCGCCGCGGACGCCTTCGGTGCGGACGACGACGCGGACGCCGGCTTCGTTGAGACCGAGCAGTACTAAGAGCTCGGGACCAGCGGTTTGAATTTGGCTGCGGGATCGTTGTGGTTGATCGCGCAGTTCCCCGCGCCCCTATCGGGGCGCGGCCACTGACCCCGGTACCTGATACGGCCGGGGCAGACATCAAGGAGAAACACCATGCCGAAGCCCACCAAGGGTGCCCGTCTGGGCGGCAGCGCCGCGCACGAGAAGCTTCTGCTGGCGAACCTCGCCAAGCAGCTCTTCGAGCACGGCCGCATCACCACCACCGAGGCGAAGGCCCGTCGCCTGCGTCCGTACGCGGAGCGTCTGGTCACCAAGGCGAAGAAGGGTGACCTTCACAACCGCCGCCAGGTGCTGTCCGTCATCACCGACAAGAGCATCGTGCACACGCTCTTCACGGAGATCGGCCCGCGCTACGAGAACCGCCCGGGTGGCTACACCCGTATCACCAAGATCGGTAACCGCCGTGGCGACAACGCGCCCATGGCGATCATCGAGCTGGTGGAGGCCCTGACCGTGGCCCAGGAGGCCACCGGTGAGGCCGAGGCCGCCACCAAGCGCGCCGCCAAGGACGCCGAGGTTTCGGAGCCCAAGGTCGACACGACCAAGGGTGACGAGGCCGCCGAGGAGTCGAAGGACGCCTGAGGCTCTGCCTTGCTGTGAGCGGGTCCGCCCTTCGGGGCGGGCCCGCTTTCGCGTGTACCTGGTGCTGAGCTGGTGCTGAGAGGATTGTTGGTGTGAGCGATGAAGTAGAGCCCGGGTTCGTGCGGGTGCGGCTGGACCTTTCGTACGACGGGAAGGACTTCTCCGGCTGGGCCAAGCAGCGCCAGGGGCAGCGGACCGTCCAGGGGGAGATCGAGGCCGCGCTGCGGACCGTGACGCGGTCCCAGGAGACGTACGATCTGACGGTCGCGGGCCGGACCGACAGCGGGGTGCACGCGCGGGGGCAGGTGGCGCACGTGGACCTGCCCGAGGCCGTCTGGGACGAGCACCGCGACAAGCTGCTGCGGCGGCTCGCCGGGCGGCTGCCGCACGACGTGCGGGTGTGGAAGGTCGCCGAGGCGCCCGCCGGGTTCAACGCGCGCTTCTCCGCGGTGTGGCGGCGCTACGCCTACCGCGTCACCGACCACCCCGGCGGCGTCGACCCGCTGCTGCGCGGCCATGTGCTGTGGCACGACTGGGAGTTGGACCTCGACGCCATGAACGCCGCCGCCGAGCGGCTCATCGGCGAGCACGACTTCGCCGCCTACTGCAAGCGGCGTGAGGGTGCCACGACCATTCGTACGCTGCAGGAGCTGCGGTGGGAGCGGCGGGCCGACGGGATCCTCGAAGCGACCGTGCGGGCCGACGCGTTCTGCCACAACATGGTGCGCTCGCTCGTCGGCGCCATGCTGTTCGTGGGGGACGGGCACCGGCCCGTGGAGTGGCCGGGCAAGGTGCTCGCGGCCGGTGTGCGGGACTCCGCCGTGCATGTCGTGCGGCCGCACGGGCTCACCCTCGAAGAGGTCGGCTATCCCGCCGACGAGCTGCTCGCCGCGCGCAACAAGGAGGCGCGCAACAAGCGGACGCTGCCCGGGGCCGGGTGCTGCTGAGCCCCGGGCCGGGCGCTACTGCGGGGCATTGGCCGCGGCCGACGCCTGGGCCTCGCCCCGCTGGTTGATGCGGTGGAAGGCGAAGCGGGCCAGGTCGTCGCCGACGGCGTAGGCCTTGCGGTCCGACGTCGTCACGTTCTTGCCGCTGGTGTAGCCGGTGGTGGTGAAGTAGGCGTAGCGGCCGTAGGCGTTGTAGGTGCCGCGGCACACGCCCGTGCGGCAGAAGGAGGGCACGCCCTTGCCGGAGAGGGAGGTGACGAGGCCCTTCTTCACCTCGTCCTTGACCTTCGCCGCGTCGGACGCGGTGTCGAAGACGGCGACGCCGACCGTGACGGCGATGCCGTTCCTGATGTAGCTGGCGCGGATCAGGCGCGTGCAGTCGTGCTTGGCCAGGACGGAGCCGAGGGCGAGCTGGGTGACGGACGCGCAGTTGGCGGTGGAGTCGGTCGGGCCCTTCTTGTAGACGCGCTCGCCCGCTCGCAGGGACTTGCCGGGGAAGAGGCCCTCGGGGGTGAGCGGCGCCTTGTCCTTCTTGGCGCTGGAGATGAAGTCCTTGGGGTCCGGCGGGGGCGGCGGTGTGGTCGCCTCGAAGGTCGGTCCTGAGTCGGTGCTCGCGCCGGGGATGTCCGCGGCCGTCGGCAGTTCGCTCGCGGGTTTGTTCGACGCGGTGGTGTCGTCGCTGTTCGCGGAGACGACCGTGATGGCCACGGCGGCCGCGATGCCGATGGTGGCGAGCGCGCCGCCGCCGATCATCAGCCACTTCCGGCGGCGGGTGCGCGCCTCGGCGGCCTCGGCGAGCGCCGCCCAGTCGGGCGCGGGTCCGCCGCCGGGTCCGCCCGTTCCGCCCGGACCCCACTGAGGTCCCCCTTGCCCAAAGCTCATGGGGCGCATCTTAGACGTGCTTTCAGGGATGTTGAGCGGGGGTTGCGTGGGCTCTGAGCCCTAGCCTGAGGCGTATGGAAACGGGCAAAACGGCGGTTAGTGGGTGGTTGTTGCGGCCGGCCGAGTGGCACGTCCGGTGGGTGCTCGGGGTGGTCCTGGTCGCCGCGGTGGTCCGGGTGGGGCTGCGCGTGCCGGACGGCGGCATGGACAACGACATCGTGGTGCGGGCCGCCGAGGCGTGGCTCGACGGCCGCTCGCCCTACGCCGACCCGCACTTCCTCTATCTCCCCGGTGCCGTGCTCGCGGCGGTGCCGCAGGCGCTGCTGCCCGTGGACGTCGTGCGGTTCCTCGTGCCCGCGGGCGTGACCGCCGGGCTCGTCGTCGGGTGGGCGTGCGCCCTGCGCGTGCACGGGGTGCCGTGGCGCAGCCGGTTCGCGGCGTACGGCCTGCTCGGGCTCGCGCTCGGCTTCGCGCCCTTCGGGCACCTCGTCCAGCTCGGCAACTGGACGGTGGGCTCCGTCGCCGCGCTGCCGCTCGCCCTGCTGCTCGGCTGCCGCGGCCGGTGGGTCGCGGCCGGGCTCGTCATCGGCGCCGCCGTCGCCGTGAAGCCGCTGCTCGCGCCCGTCGTGCTGCTCTTCGTCCTGGCGCGCCGGTGGCGGGCGCTGGGGGCCGCGGTGGGCGTGCCCGTCCTGGTGTCGGCGGCCGCGGCGCTCGTCATGCCGGACCCCGCCGGGTTCTTCACGCGGACGCTGCCCTTCCTGCTGCGGGGGGAGGACTCCTTCGTACGTCTCTATGAGGCGTCGCCGTCCGCGGTGCTCGCGCGGGTCGGGGTGCCGCAGACGGGCGCCACGCTGCTGGCCCTGTGTGCGGCGACGGCCGGGGTGTGGTGTGCCTGGCGGCGGTGGCGTCGGGGGGACGAGGGGCCGGCGAGGACCGTGGAATGCGCCGTGATGCTGATGCTGTCGGCCTTCCTCGTCTCCCGTCCCTCGTACGACCACTACCTCCTCGTCGTGGTCCCGCTGCTGCTCGCGGGGGTGCTGACGCCGGGGGCGGTGGCGCGGAGCCCGTGGTTCTGGGTGGCGCTGGTGCCGCAGGTGCCGGGTTTCGCGTGGCCGTGGCTCGAACCGGGGACGCGGCGGGCCTTCAAGGACGCGGTCACGTTGTGCCTGCTCGCGGGCGCGGCCGGGTGGGCGTGCGCGTCGGGGGCGTGGGCGTGCGCGGCGGGGGCGCTGTGCGGTCGGTGCGGGGTGGGGCGGGCGGGCCGTTACCCTGATGAGTGCAGACCTGTCCGTGGTGTGTGAGTCGCCGGTGCCGGTCTTCAGAGCCGCGTTTTGACCGGTACGGGGCGGCACGGGTACTCTCGGGGATTGATACGTATTGGTGTCCTCGATCTCACGCGAAAGGGCCCTTACGTAGGTTCCCTGGAGCAGTTACCAGTGGCTCGCATACGGGCAGCGTCCCCGGCATTGTGAGCCCCAGCTGCATGATCGCTTCCTGGGTGCCGTGTGTCTGGACCCCATCCACTGAAGAAGCGAAGGCTACTAAGTGCGTACGTACAGCCCCAAGCCCGGCGATGTGACCCGCCAGTGGCACGTCATCGACGCCCGGGACATCGTCCTCGGTCGTCTGGCGACCACCGCTGCCACCCTCCTGCGTGGCAAGCACAAGCCGATCTACGCCCCCCACGTTGACACCGGTGACTTCGTCATCATCATCAACGCGGAGAAGGTGCACCTCTCCGGCAACAAGAAGACCCAGAAGATGGCGTACCGCCACTCCGGCTACCCGGGTGGTCTGCGTTCCGTCCGTTACGACGAGCTGCTCGAGAAGAGCCCCGAGAAGGCTGTCGAGAAGGCCGTCAAGGGCATGCTCCCCAAGAACACCCTGGGCCGTCAGATGCTCTCGAAGCTGAAGGTCTACGCGGGCGACCAGCACCCGCACGGCGCTCAGCAGCCGGTCCCGTTCGAGATCACCCAGGTCGCGCAGTAGTTCCGGCCACCCCCAAAGACGTAAAGAAATCTGAGGAGAATCGTGGCCGAGACCACCGTTGAGCAGCCGGTCGAAGAGACCGAGGGTGTCGACGTAGAGCAGTACACCACCGAGTCCGAGGCGCCCGTCGAGGGCGAGTACACCTCGGAGTCGAACGCCGCGCGCTTCGGCGACCCCCAGCCGGCCGCCGGCCTGGGCCGTCGCAAGAACGCCATCGCCCGCGTCCGGATCGTCCCGGGCACCGGCAAGTGGAAGGTCAACGGGCGCACGCTCGAGGACTACTTCCCGAACAAGGTCCACCAGCAGGAAGTCAACGAGCCCTTCAAGGTGCTCGAGCTCGACGGCCGCTACGACGTCATCGCCCGCATCTCGGGTGGCGGCGTCTCCGGTCAGGCCGGTGCGCTCCGTCTCGGTGTCGCCCGTGCGCTGAACGAGGCCGACGTCGAGAACAACCGCGGCGCCCTCAAGAAGGCCGGTTACCTCAAGCGTGACGACCGTGCGGTCGAGCGCAAGAAGGCAGGTCTCAAGAAGGCCCGCAAGGCCCCGCAGTACAGCAAGCGCTAATCGCTGCCTGCTCGTACTTCTCGTTCGCCCCGGCGGCACTCACCGTGCTGCCGGGGCGTTCGTCTATTCAGGAACCCCTGAGGCAATTCGTTTTTCTGGAACGTTCGGAGGACAGCAGTGGGACGACTCTTCGGCACGGACGGCGTGCGCGGTGTCGCCAACGCGGATCTGACGGCCGAGCTCGCGCTCGGACTCTCCGTGGCGGCGGCGCACGTACTGGCCGAGGCGGGCACCTTTGAAGGCCATCGCCCGGTGGCGGTGGTCGGGCGTGACCCGCGCGCGTCCGGGGAGTTCCTGGAGGCCGCCGTGGTCGCGGGCCTCGCGAGCGCGGGTGTGGACGTCCTGCGCGTCGGTGTGCTGCCCACCCCCGCGGTGGCGCATCTCACCGGTGCGCTGGGCGCCGACCTCGGCGTGATGCTCTCCGCCAGCCACAACGCCATGCCGGACAACGGCATCAAGTTCTTCGCCCGCGGCGGCCACAAGCTCGCCGACGAGCTGGAGGACCGCATCGAGGCCGAGTACGACCAGCAGTTCGTGAGCCGCACCGGCACCCCCCGGCAGCGGCCCACCGGCGCTGCCGTCGGCCGCGTGAAGGCGTACGACCAGGGACTCGACCAGTACGTCGCCCACCTCATCGGCGTCCTCCCCAACCGCCTCGACGGACTGAAGATCGTCCTCGACGAGGCGCACGGCGCCGCCGCCCGCGTCTCGCCCGAGGCCTTCGCCCGCGCCGGCGCCGAGGTCATCACGATCGGCGCCCAGCCCGACGGCCTGAACATCAACGACGGGTGCGGGTCCACGCACCTCGACCTGCTCAAGGCCGCCGTCGTCGAGCACAAGGCCGACTTCGGCGTCGCGCACGACGGGGACGCCGACCGGTGCCTCGCCGTGGACCACACCGGTGCCGAGGTCGACGGCGACCAGATCCTCGCCGTGCTGGCCCTCGCCATGCGGGAGCACGGCACGCTGCGTCACGACACCGTTGTCGCCACGGTCATGTCCAACCTCGGCTTCAAGCTCGCCATGGAGGGCCAGGGGCTCTCCCTGGTGCAGACCGCCGTCGGCGACCGGTATGTCCTGGAGGCGATGAAGGAGCACGGCTTCGCCCTCGGCGGCGAGCAGTCCGGGCACGTCATCGTCCTGGACCACGCCACGACCGGCGACGGCACGCTGACCGGGCTGCTGCTCGCGGCCCGGGTCGCCGAGACGGGACGGTCCCTCGCGGACCTCGCGAGCGTCATGGAGCGGCTCCCGCAGGTCCTGATCAACGTGCCGGACGTCGACAAGTCGCGCGTGAAGACCTCCGCGGAGCTGTCCGCCGCCGTCACCGAGGCCGAGCGCGAGCTGGGCTCCACGGGCCGGGTGCTGCTGCGCCCCTCCGGGACCGAGCCGCTGGTGCGGGTCATGGTCGAGGCCGCCGACATCGAGCAGGCCCGGTCCGTCGCGGGACGGCTCGCCGACGTGGTGAAGTCGGCGCTGGGCTAGGAGCGCGGTGATTTCGCGGTGCGCTCGCGCTGTGCGGCCCAGAGGAGTTTCTGGATCAGCAGCGTGAGCGTGCCGGCGAGGACGATGCCGAGCAGGTTCAGGAGAAGCTGCTCGGTGGAGCCCCAGGCCTGCTTGTACTCGGAGTAGCTGAAGGCGACCGCCGCGTTCGCCGCCGCGGGGACCGTCGTCACGGAGATCGCCACGCCGACCAGGGCGCCCGACTTCGCCGAGGTGAGCGAGAGCATGCCCGCCGACCCCGCGAGGACCGCGACGACGAACGAGAACCAGTCGGGGCGGTAGATGAAGTTGGTGTTCGGGCGCTCCGACTCCAGCGCGTCGTGCGTGAACAGGTCCAGCGCGTCCATGAAGTAGCTGAACCCCACCGTCACCACCATCGCCGCCGCGAAGCCCACGAGCAGGGCGACCAGGGAGCGCAGGGCGAGGCGGGGCGTGCGCTGGGCCACGGCCGTGCAGACCCCGGCCAGCGGGCCGAACTCCGGGCCCACCGCCATCGCGCCCACGATCAGGATGGCGTTGTCGAGGACCACGCCGCAGGCCGCGATCATCGTGGCGAGCGTGATGAACGTGACGTACGTGGCCGAGAGCGTCGACTCCTCGTGGGTCGCGTCGGCCAGCTGCTCCCAGAGAACCGCGTCGGCCGCCTCGCCCGGCGCGTCGTCCTCCGCCCGGTCCGCGCGCCTGGAGAGCGACAGGTCGATGTTCTCGACGGCGATCGACCCCGACTCGTCGATGCCGAGCGCGCGCAGGCCGCCGATCAGCTCGTCGCCCGCCTCGCGGGCCACGTCGCACATGACGACGTCGCCCGCCGGGTTGCGGGCTGCGCCCGTGAGCACCGCGAGGTGGGTGGTGCCGACCGTTCGCTCGATCAGGTGGACCACGTCGTCGGTTCTGTCCGGGGGTGTGATCAGGCGCAGGTGCAGCATGTGCGCAGGTTAGCGGGGCTTTTCAGAGCTTGCGCAGGCTCAGGCGCTGGACCTTGTGGTCCGGGCCCTTGCGGACGACGAGCGTGGCGCGGCTGCGGGTCGGGGCCACGTTCTCGACGAGGTTCAGCTTGTTGATGGTGCGCCAGGTCGTGCGGGCGTAGTCGAGGGCTTCCTCCTCCGACACCTGGGTGTACTTGCGGAAGTATGAGGACGGGTCCTGGAACGCCGTCTGGCGCAGCTTCTTGAAGCGGTTCAGGTACCAGCGCTCGATGTCGTCGGCGCGGGCGTCGACGTACACGCTGAAGTCGAAGTAGTCCGCGAGGCCCACGCGGGTGCGGCCGTCCTTGCCGGGGAGGGCGGGCTGCAGGACGTTCAGGCCCTCGACGATGAGGATGTCGGGGCGGCGGACCGTGAGGCGCCGGTCCGGCACGATGTCGTAGATCAGGTGCGAGTAGACGGGCGCCGTGACCTCGTCCTTGCCGGCCTTGATGTCCGCGACGAAACGGGTGAGGGCGCGGCGGTCGTACGACTCCGGGAAGCCCTTGCGCGACATCAGGCCGCGGGCCTCCAGCTCCTTGGTGGGCAGCAGGAAGCCGTCCGTCGTGACCCGCTCCACGCGGGGGTGTTCCGGCCAGCGGGAGAGCAGGGCCTGGAGGAGGCGGGCGACGGTGGACTTGCCGACCGCGACGGAGCCGGCGACCCCTATGACGAAGGGGGTGCCGGACTGGGACCCCTTCTCGCCGAGGAACGTGTTGAGGGCGCCGCGCAGGCCGTCCGTCGCGCCCACGTAGAGGTTCAGGAGGCGGGAGAGCGGGAGGTAGATGTCACGGACCTCGTCCAGGTCGATGACGTCGCCGAGGCCGCGGAGCCGTTCCAGCTCCTCCGCGGTGAGGGGGAGGGGCGTCTTCTCGCGAAGCGCGCTCCACTCGGTGCGGGTGAGGTCGAGGTAGGGAGTCGCCTCCGGCCTGTGCCGGTGGGCGCTCCGCGGTGCCGTCGGGGGCACAGAGACCGAAGAGATCACGGTCCATTGTTACGGCTGGTTGAACGGGATGGGGTGGTGGGTGGGGGGTGGGGTACGTCACCCGGGCCGCGCCGGGGGGCCGGGGAGCTGTGTCACGCTGAGCCGGTGATTATCGGGGTTGGCATTGACGTTGCGGAGATCGAGCGGTTCGGGGCGGCGCTGGAGCGGACGCCCGGGATGGCCGATCGGCTGTTCGTGGAGAGCGAGTTGCTGCTGCCGGGCGGCGAGCGGCGGGGGATCGCTTCGCTGGCGGCGCGGTTCGCCGCGAAGGAGGCGCTGGCGAAGGCGCTGGGGGCGCCCGCGGGGCTCCGGTGGACGGACGCCGAGGTGTATGTGGAGGAGAGCGGGCAGCCGCGGGTGCGGGTGCGGGGGACCGTGGCCGAGCGGGCTTCCGCGCTGGGGGTCCGGTCCTGGCACGTGTCGCTGAGCCATGACGCGGGGGTTGCTTCCGCGGTGGTGGTGGCGGAGGGCTAGGAAGTTCCGCGCGGGGGAGACTGGGGGGATGCGTACTGCGTATGGCGTGGAGAGGGTTCGAGCGGGTGAGCGCGCGGTCATGGCGCGGGAGCCCGAAGGTGTGCTGATGCAGCGCGCGGCGGCGGGGCTCGCCGCCGAGTGCGCGCGGCTGCTCGGCAAGGTGTACGGCACGAGAGTGACGCTGCTGGTGGGCAGCGGGGACAACGGCGGCGACGCCCTGTACGCCGGGGCCCGGCTGGCGCGGCGAGGGGCCGGGGTCAGTGCCGTGCTGCTCGATCCGGAGCGGGCCCATGCCGGTGGGCTCGCCGCTCTGCGGAGGGCCGGCGGCTCGGTGGTGGGCGCCGATGACCCGCGGGCCGAGGAGCTGGTGCGTGGGGCGCGGCTCGTGGTCGACGGGATCGTGGGGATCGGTGGGCGGGGCGGGCTGCGGGAGCGCGCCGCGGCGCTCGTCGCGGCTGCCGGGGAGGACGCGCTGGTCGTCGCCGTCGACGTGCCCAGTGGGGTGGACTCCGATACCGGCGAGGTGCACGGGGACGCGGTGCGGGCCGATGTGACGGTGACCTTCGGGGCGTACAAGCCGGGGCTGCTGGTCGATCCCGGGCGGGAGTACGCCGGTGTCGTGCGGCTCGTGGACATCGGGCTCGGACTGGGCGCGGACGACGCGGAGTTGGAGGCTCTCCAGTTCGCGGACGCCGCCCGGCTGCTGCCCGTGCCCGGCGGGGAGAGCGACAAGTACCGGCGGGGCGTGGTGGGGATCGTCGCCGGGTCCGCCCGGTATCCGGGGGCCGCGGTACTCGCCGTGGCGGGGGCGTTGCGCGGGGGCGCGGGCGCCGTGCGGTACGTGGGGCCGGCCGCCGATGCCGTCATCGCGCGGTTCCCCGAGACCCTGGTGTCCGCGGGGCCGCCGTCGAAGGCCGGGCGCGTGCAGGCGTGGGTCGTGGGCCCCGGGCTCGGGGACGACGCGGAGCGGCTGGGCGAGGTGCTTGCCGCCGACGTGCCCGTCCTGATCGACGCCGACGGGCTGCGGCTCGCCGGGGAGCGGGAGGTGCGGGAGCGCACTGCTCCCACGCTGCTCACCCCGCACGCGGGGGAGGCCGCCGCCCTGCTCGGCGTCGCCCGCGAGGAGGTCGAGGCGGGGCGGCTCTCCGCCGTACGGGAGCTGGCGCGGCGGTACGGGGCGACGGTGCTGTTGAAGGGGTCCACGACCTTGGTCGCCTCGGAGACAGGGGCCGTGCGCGTCAATCCGACCGGGACGGCCTGGCTCGCCACCGCGGGCAGCGGCGACGTGCTGTCCGGGCTCGCCGGGTCGCTGCTCGCGGCGGGGCTCGACGCGCGGGACGCCGGGTCCGTCGGCGCGTATCTGCACGGTCTCGCCGGGCGGCACGCGGCGGACGGCGCTCCCGTGGCGGCACAGGACGTGGCCGAGGCGATCCCCGCCGTGTGGCGGGAGGTCAGGAGGCCGTAGCGGCGTCGGGTCTCGGGAGGGGAGGGCGCTGCTTGTGGGGCGGCCCGAACCGGTGGGAGCGGGGGCTGTCGGCGGGCTCTGAGACACTTGTCCGCGATGAACGAGACAGCCCCTTTCCGTGTCCGCGCCGAGATCGACCTCGCCGCCCTCCGCGCCAACGTGCGCGCGCTGCGCGCCCACGCGCCGGGCGCCGAGTTCATGGCCGTGGTGAAGGCCGACGCGTACGGCCACGGAATGGTGCCCTGCGCCAAGGCCGCCCGCCAGGCCGGCGCCACCTGGATCGGCACCGCGACGCCCGAGGAGGCCCTCGCGCTGCGTGCCGCGGGCCTGCCGGGGCGGATCATGTGCTGGCTGTGGACGCCGGGCGGCCCCTGGCGCGAGGGCGTCGAGGCCGACCTGGACATGTCGGTGAGCGCCCTGTGGGCGCTGGACGAGGTGACGGCCGCCGCCCGTGCGGCCGGACGGACCGCGCGCATCCAGCTGAAGGCCGACACCGGCCTCGGGCGGAACGGCTGCATGCCGGCCGACTGGCCCGAGCTCGTCGACCGGGCCCTGCGCGCCGAGGCCGAAGGACTGGTCCGGGTCACCGGCCTCTGGTCGCACTTCGCGTGCGCCGACGAGCCGGGACACCCGTCGATCGCCGGCCAGCTCACGGTCTTCCGCGAGATGGTGGCGCAGGCCGAGGACATGGGCGTACGGCCGGAGGTGCGGCACATCGCCAACTCGCCGGGGACGCTGACGCTTCCGGAGACGCACTTCGATCTCGTCCGCCCCGGCATCGCGATGTACGGCATATCGCCGAGCCCCGAGGTGGGCACCCCCGAGGACTTCGGGCTGCGGCCCGTCATGACGCTCACCGCCTCGCTCGCCCATGTGAAGCACGCCCCGGCCGGCCACGGCGTGAGCTACGGCCATCACTACGTCACCCCCGGCGAGACGACCCTCGGCCTCGTCCCCGCGGGTTACGGCGACGGGCTCCCGCGGCACGCCTCCGGCACGGGCCCGGTGCTCGTCGGCGGGAAGCTGCGGACGGCCGCGGGCCGGATCGCGATGGACCAGTTCGTGGTGGACCTCGGCGGCGACGAGCCCGAGGTCGGCGCGGAGGCGGTGCTGTTCGGGCCCGGCGACCGGGGTGAGCCGACCGCCGAGGACTGGGCGCAGGCCGCCGGCACCATCGCGTACGAGATCGTCACCCGCATCGGACCGCGCGTCCCGCGCGTCTTCCTGAACGAGCGGCCTGACGACACCGGGAACTGACGAGGAGCGGCACGTGAGCGAGAGCAGCACGGGGGCGGCCGCGGCGGAAGCGGTGACGGTGGCCGCCGCCGCGGCCGGGAACTGGCGCCGGGCCGGGGTGGCGGGCGCCGCGATAGGCGTGATCGCCGCGGGCGCGGCCGCCGGTGTCGCCATAGAGCGGCTGACCGTGGGCCGCGGCATGCGCAAGAAGGCCCGCCTCGCGCTCGACGCGGCGGGGCCGTACGGCTCGCTGCGCGGCATGCCCGGCACGGCGTACGCGGACGACGGCACGGAGCTTTCGTACGAGGTCGAGGAGGTCGAGGACGACGGCGGCGAGGACCCGCGGCGGCGCAGGCTCTTCGGCCGCCGGGCCCCCGCGCCCGTCACCGTCGTCTTCAGCCACGGCTACTGCCTGAACCAGGACTCCTGGCACTTCCAGCGGGCCGCCCTGCGCGGCGTCGTCCGCGCCGTCTACTGGGACCAGCGCAGCCACGCCAGGTCGGGGCGCGGCGTCGACCAGCTGGAGCACGGCGTGCCGGTCTCCATCGACCAGCTCGGGCGCGACCTGAAGGCCGTCATCGACGCGGCGGCGCCCGAGGGGCCGCTCGTCCTCGTCGGGCACTCCATGGGCGGCATGACGACCATGGCGCTCGCCGACCAGTTCCCGGAGCTGATCCGTGAGCGCGTGGTCGGCGTCGCCCTGGTCGGTACGTCGTCGGGGCAGCTCGGGCAGGTGAACTTCGGCCTTCCGGTGGCCGGGATGAACGCGGTGCGGCGGGTACTGCCCGGTCTGCTGCGGGCGATGGGTTCGCAGGCCGAGCTGGTGGAGCGGGGGCGGCGGGCCACCGCGGACCTGTTCGCGGGCGTCATCAAGCGCTACTCGTTCTCGCGCAGGGACGTGGACCCGGCCATCGCGCGGTTCGCCGAGCGGATGATCGAGTCGACGCCGATCGACGTGGTCGCGGAGTTCTATCCGGCGTTCGCCGAGCACGACAAGGCGGAGGCGCTCAAGCACTTCGCCGAGCTGCCGGTGCTCGTGCTCGCCGGGGACAAGGACTTGGTCACGCCGAGCGAGCACAGTGAGGCGATCGCGCAGCTGCTGCCGGACGCCGAGCTGGTCCTCGTCCCGGACGCCGGGCACCTGGTCATGCTGGAGCACCCGGAGGTCGTCATGGACCGCCTCGCGGATCTGCTGGTGCGGGCGGGGGCGGTGCCGGAGGCGGGCCTGGCCGACGGGGGCTGAGCGCGGGGGTGGTCCCGGGGGAGGGTCCCGGCCGAAGGCGGCTGAGCGGGGCGGGTTCCAGCCGCTACCGTGGGCGGTATGGAAGCACCGCACCACCAGGCCCCCGCCGCCACCCTCAAGATCTCCGTCAACTCCCCCGAACAGATGGGCGAGTTGGGCCGCCGCCTGGCCAAACTCCTGCGCCCCGGCGACCTCGTCATGCTCACCGGCGAGCTCGGCGCCGGCAAGACCACGCTGACCCGCGGCCTCGGTGAGGGCCTCGGTGTGCGCGGCGCCGTCACCTCCCCGACCTTCGTCATCGCCCGTGTGCACCCGCCGCTCGGCGACGGCCCCGCGCTGGTGCACGTCGACGCCTACCGCCTGGGCGGCGGGCTCGACGAGATGGAGGACCTGGACCTCGACGTCTCCCTGCCCGAGTCGGTGATCGTCGTGGAGTGGGGCGACGGCAAGGTGGAGGAGCTGTCGGAGGACCGGCTGCACGTCGTGATCGACCGCGCGGTGGGCGACACGACGGACGACGGGCGCGAGGTGACGCTGACCGGACTCGGCGAGCGGTGGGCGGACGCGGACCTGGCGTCCCTGGGCGCCTGACCCTCCCCGAAACCCCAGCCCCGGGCCCGGCGCCCGGGGCTTTCTCGTACGTTCGACCGAACGTTCCGACAAGACGTCGGCAAAATGTTGCGCTGCGTGCGTCGGGCGTGGTCACATGGATACCGGAGCTGGTTAGGTCTACCTAACTTCGTCTGCCCCGGAGCCCCCAGGAGGCATCCATGTCGGCTTCAGAACATGACGCACACGCTCAGCCGCGCGGGACAAGGCTGCCGGGACCCTCGGCCGGCGTGAGCCCCTCGCACCTGTCGATGAGTGACCTGCTCGCGTCGTGCGCCGCCGCGAGCGCCGTCTCCACGCCTCCGCGCGACCCGGAACCGGTCGGGGGCGTCCGCGCGGAACGGCGGCGTCCGGCCCACTGATCGCCGTCAGCCCAGCCGATCGACGTCAGCTGCTCAGGGGACGTCAGTTGATCAGGGAACGACGACGACCTTCTTCTCGCGCAGCGCGAACTCCCACATCGCGTTGCCGTGCGCACGCGACTCGCGGATGCCGCCGGTCTTCTTCGACGGGTCCGGCTTCGGCGTCGAGCCGTCGACGGCCGCGCTGAAGCCGATCGCGACCCCGTCGGTGAGCGTGAAGACCACGACGTGCTCGATCGGCACACCGTCCGTGCCCATGACGCGACCCGTGCGCGAGGTGACGGCGTACGTCCCGGGGTCGGGGTCGACCGTGCCCGGGGTCACCCCGAAGGTGAGCTTCACCTTGCCGGACGCCTCGACGAGCCAGACCCGGTCCTCCGCGAGCGAGTAGACGACCCGCTCGCCGGTGCCGGACCGGGCGGGCAGCGCCGCGGGGTCCTTCTTGTCCTTGGGGGAACGTGAGGCCGAGACCGAGGGGGACGCGTCGGGTTTCCCCATGCTGTCCGGGGCGTTGGCCGAGGCCTGGTAGGCGAGGAAGCCGACCGCGGCGAGCGCAGCGGCGGTGAGCCCGGCCACGAATCCCGAGCTGCTCCTTGACACCTTGCGCCACCCACCTCTTCGTACTGCGTACGGCTACGGAGTGACGGTAGCAGCAGGCGCCCCGCATCCCGGGTCGGCCGTGCGCCGGGCGCCGGAGCCGTAGGCTGTTCGCGTGCTCTTGCTCGCTCTGGATACCGCAACGCCCGCCGTCACCGTCGCCCTCCACGACGGCTCCTCCGTCATCGCGGAGTCGAGCCAGGTCGACGCCCGGCGCCATGGAGAACTGCTCCTGCCGGCCGTCGACCGCGTGCTCGCCGACGCAGGCCTGGGACTGGACGCCGTCACCGGCATCGTCGTCGGCGTGGGCCCCGGCCCGTACACCGGCCTCCGCGTCGGCCTGATGACCGCCGACACGTTCGGCCTCGTGCTCGGCGTCCCCGTGCACGGGGTGTGCACGCTGGACGGCCTCGCCTACGCCTCCGGGATCGAAGGCGGCCCCTTCGTGGTGGCCACCGACGCCCGGCGCAAGGAGGTCTACTGGGCCCGCTACGACGACGTACGCACTCGTGCGAGTGACGCCGCCGTCGACCGGCCCGCCGCCATCGCCGCCGCCGTCGAGGGCCTGCCCGCCGTCGGCGCGGGCGCGCTCCTCTACCCCGACATGTTCCCCGACGCGCGCGCCCCCGAGCACGTGTCGGCGGGCGCCCTCGCGTCGCTGGCCGCCGAGAAGCTGGCCGCGGGCGAGGAGCTCATGGAGCCCCGGCCGCTGTACCTGCGCAGGCCCGACGCGCAGGTGCCCAAGAACTACAAGGTGGTCACCCCCAAGTGACCCGGGCGACGCAGGTGACCGAGCCCGCCGCGCTGCGTGAGATGCGCTGGTGGGACATCGACGCGGTGTTCGTCCTGGAGAAGGAGCTCTTCCCTGACGACGCCTGGTCGCGCGGGATGTTCTGGTCCGAGCTCGCCCACTCGCGCGGGCCGCTCGCCACCCGCCGCTACGTCGTCGCCATGGCCGGCGACCGTCTCGTCGGCTACGCGGGCCTCGCCGCGTCCGGCGACCTGGCCGATGTCCAGACCATCGCGGTGGCCCGCGACCACTGGGGCACCGGGCTCGGCGCCCGGCTCCTCACCGACCTGCTCCAGGCCGCGACCGCCTTCGAGTGCTCCGAAGTGATGCTGGAAGTGCGGGTCGACAACACCCGGGCGCAGAAGCTGTACGAGCGCTTCGGCTTCGAGCCCATCGGCTTCCGGCGCGGCTACTACCAGCCCGGCAACGTGGACGCCCTGGTCATGCGCCGCACCGATCCCTCCACCCCCGTATCAGGCGTACAAGGAACCGAGATTCATGGCTGACTCGCGCGACGAACCCCTCGTCCTCGGCATCGAGACCTCCTGCGACGAGACCGGCGTCGGCATCGTCCGCGGCACCACGCTGCTCGCGGACGCCGTCGCCTCCAGCGTCGACGAGCACGCACGCTTCGGCGGCGTCGTGCCCGAGGTGGCCTCCCGCGCCCACCTCGAAGCGATGGTGCCCACCATCGACCGCGCCCTGAAGGAAGCGGGTGTGAGCGCGAAGGACCTCGACGGCATCGCGGTCACCGCGGGTCCCGGCCTCGCGGGCGCGCTGCTCGTCGGCGTCTCCGCCGCCAAGGCGTACGCGTACGCGCTCGGCAAGCCGCTCTACGGCGTCAACCACCTCGCCTCGCACATCTGTGTGGACCAGCTGGAGCACGGGCCGCTGCCCGAGCCCACCATGGCGCTCCTGGTGTCCGGCGGCCACTCGTCGCTGCTGCTGTCCGCCGACATCACCTCGGACGTGCGGCCGCTCGGGTCGACCATCGACGACGCGGCGGGCGAGGCCTTCGACAAGATCGCGCGGGTGCTGAACCTCGGCTTCCCCGGCGGCCCCGTCATCGACCGCTACGCCCGCGAGGGCGACCCGACGGCGATCGCCTTCCCGCGCGGTCTGACCGGCCCGCGCGACCCGGCCTACGACTTCTCCTTCTCCGGGCTCAAGACGTCCGTCGCCCGCTGGATCGAGGCGAAGCGGGCCGCGGGCGAGGAGGTGCCGGTGCGGGACGTGTCGGCGTCCTTCCAGGAGGCTGTCGTCGACGTGCTGACCCGCAAGGCCGTGCGGGCCTGCAAGGACGAGGGCGTCGACCACCTCATGATCGGCGGTGGCGTGGCCGCCAACTCGCGGCTGCGGGCGCTGGCGCAGGAGCGGTGCGAGAAGGCCGGGATCCGGCTGCGCGTGCCGCGCCCGAAGCTGTGCACGGACAACGGCGCGATGGTCGCGGCCCTCGGCGCCGAGATGGTGGCCCGCAACCGGGCCGCCTCGTCCTGGGACCTCTCGGCCGACTCGTCGCTCCCGGTGACCGAGCCGCACGTGCCGGGGCACACGCACACGCACGACCACGTGCACGAGGTCAGCAAGGAGAACCTGTACTCGTGAGCGTTGCCCTGATGTGGGAGGCCCGGGCCGTCGAGGGGCGGGGGGCGGAGCTGCTCGCGTGGGCGCGGGCACAGGAGCTCGACGGCACCCCGCTGCGCCGCGAGACCTTCCGGGCGCCGCAGGACCGGGTGCTCGTCATCACCTGGTGGGACGCCACGCTCGACACCGAACTGCCCGAACTGCCGGAGCCCGGCGAAGGCCTGGCGACGCGGGCGGTGCACCGGTGGCGCTTCGAGTCGGTCGAGGAGGCCTAGGTCTCCTCGGCGCCCAGCAGCACCGCGGCCGTCACGAGCGACAGGACCGTCGTGACGGCCGTGGAGAGCACCGCCAGGGTGCCGAGCGTGCTGTCGAAGTACAGGTCGAGGGCGTCGTCGGCGACGAACGCGTACAGGCCGCGCCCGTCCACGTAGAGCAGGACGAAGGCCAGCGCGAGGCCCGCGCCCCGGCCCGCCGGGCGCCCCGCCACCAGCAGCGCCCCGACGGCCAGGGGCGCGAGGGCGAACGCCACGGTGTGGAAGGTGTAGGGGATCGACGTCGAGTACGAGGCGTCGACCGCGTCCCGGAAGAAGCCGCCGACCCCGGCGTCGGGCGAGCCGCCCACGAGGAAGACCTGCGCCCGCGTCAGCCGGTGGATCAGCCAGGCGACGGCCACCGCACCCGACAGGAGCAGGCACGCCCCGGCGACGGTGAGCCGCCGGCGCGCCGCCGTCGGCAGTGGACCGTACGCGGAGTACGGGGCGGGCGGGGCGTCGTAGGGGACGTACGACTTGGGGATGAGGGAGCGGCGTCCCGCGCGCGTCATCGCGATGAGCGTCGCGACGCCCACCAGCAGCCCGGTCGCCCGGAAGGCGCTGAGCAGCTGCCCGTAGTGGGAGCGCTCGAGGACGGCGCGGTGGTCCGAGGAGACCGCGAGGCCCACCAGTTCCCGCAGGGCGAGGCCGATCAGCAGCACCGCCAGGAGCGTCAGCGCGCCCCGCGCCACCCGGCGCCGGGCGAACGCGAGCCCGCCGAAGACGAGCGCGGCCGCGAGCAGCGCCCAGTCGTGCGGGGTCAGGGCCCAGGGGGTGAGCGGCGCCCGCGGGTCGTACAGGGCCGTGAGGAAGTCACCGGCGTCCGCGCCACTGGCCTCCACCTCGTAGCCGAGCCAGCCCGCTCCGGCGACCGCGTACAGGCCGACGGCCAGACCGGTCCGCAGGTACGCCGCTGAGCTCTCAGGTCCCGCGCGGTTCAGGTCCCCGTGTGTGCCGTGGTGCAGCATGGCCATGCGTGTCCCCCGCCCCCCGGAGGCTTCCGAAGCCCCTGCTGTCAGGGACACGCCGTGGGACCGGTCAGTTCCCTTCGGTCCCTTCGGGCTTCCGGTACGTCAGCAGGTAGCGCCAGAAGAGCAGTTGGCGCACGCTGCTGCCGGGCAGGAGGCGGGCCGCCTCGGCGCGGATCTCGGGGAGCCGCATGTCCGGCTGTCGCACGGGGGGCTTGAGCGGGGGCTCGTACCCGCCGCGCAGCCGCTCCGCCGCGTACACCGTCACCCGGGCCACCGCGTTGGCGGGGGACGCCACGAGGTCCCACCAGGTCGTCCCGGCGTAGCAGCCGAGCACGAGGAGGGTGCCGCCCGGGGCGAGCGCGTCGCGCAGGCGCGTGACCGTGGCGAACGGCATGTGGTGCAGGCTGGCCAGGCAGGTGACGGCGTCGTAGTGGGCCTCGGGCAGCGCCTCCTCGGTCACGTCCGCCTGCCGGAAACGGGGGCCTCCACCGAGCTCGCGGGCCTTGGCGATGACCTCCGCCGACGGGTCGAGCGCGTCGACCTCGTAACCGCGGGCCGCGAGGAGGCGGGCGAAGCGGCCGGTGCCGCAGCCGATGTCGAGGACGGTACGGCTTCTCCCCGGGCCCTCCGGAGGGGTCGGCGACGGCAGGTTCCGCAGGAGCAGCCGGTGGTAGTGGTCGTTGTGGTCGAAGGGCATGCGGGGGAGCCTCGCACATCCCTTCCGGTCACCCGGGGCGTTGCGCCCGGCCCAGCAACCCGTCGATCACGGCGTCCAGTTGCCGCGCCACGTCGTAGTCCTCGGTCAGCTCGGACCAGCGGCCCGCGAGTGCCGCGAGATGGGGGAGCTCGGCGGGGTCCACGTCCGCGAGCAGGTCGGGGAAGTGGCGCTTGCGGCCCGGGTCCTCGGCGCGGCGCTCCATCGCGTGGCGGAAGACGAGGTCTCCGTAGACGCAGTGCCAGATGGTCCGGTACGCGCGGACGGCGTCCGCGGGGGTGAGCCCGCAGTCGATGCCCGCGCCGACGATCTCCTCGACCATCCAGAGCGCGCCCTTGTCCGTGAGGTCGCCGAGGCTGAGCACCTCGACCACCCAGGGCATCCGCGCCAGCATGCCGTGCATGTGCAGGGAGACGGCGAGGAGGCGCTCGCGCGGGTCGGCCGGCAGCTCCGGGCGGGGGAGCGCGGCGGCCGTACCGGAGAGCGTGAGCATCAGGAGCTCGTCCTTGTCGCGCACGTGGTGGTAGAGCGCCATCGGCGTCGTACCGACCTCCTTGGCGACCCGACGCATGCTCAGGGCGGCGACGCCTTCCGCCGCCAGGATCCGACGGGCGACCTCGACGATCGTCTCCGTCTGAATACGCCGGGGACGCCCCACGCGCCGCTTCTTCACCCCACCGCTGGGCGCACCGACAGTCTCGGCGTTCGCCGCGCTGCCCGGCTCTCCGGCTGCCCCGTGCGGATCTCTCTCTGCTGCCACCCGCCCATTGTCGTGCCTGCCGGATGGCGAGGGTCTGGCCGAGCCGGGCCGAGCCGGGGCCGAGCAGGACTTGCGGAGTTTCTATACGCGTATAGTAATGTCCGTCGCATGGTGACCAAGGTGAACTCGAACGCTCCGCAAGGGCGTTGGCTGCTGCCGGTGTTGCTCACCGTGCAGTTCCTCGTCTCCCTCGACATGTCCGTCGTCAACATCGCCCTGCCCGACATGGGCGACGACCTCGGCTTCGACCCCGGCTCGCTGCTCTGGGTCGTCAATGCCTACGCGCTCGCCTTCGGCGGCCTGCTCATGCTCGGTGGGCGACTCGCCGATCTGGTCGGGCGGCGGCGCACTCTCCTCTGGGGCTTCGCGCTCTTCGGCGCGGCGAGCCTCGCGGGCGGGCTCGCTCTCACGCCGGGGCAGCTCATCGCGGCGCGCGCGGTCCAGGGCGCCGGCGCGGCGGCACTCGCTCCCGTCGCGCTCGCCCTGATCACCGTCAACTACGCGGCGGGTCCCGCGCGGTCCCGGGCGCTCGGCCTGTGGGGCGTCTCCGGCGCGCTCGGCGGCGCGGTCGGCATCATGGCGGGGGGCCTGCTCACCGACGGGGTCGGCTGGCGCTCCGTGATGCTCGTCAACGTCCCCGTCGTGCTCGCCGCGCTCCTCGCCGCGCGCCACGGCGTGCCCGCCGACCGCCGCACCGGGCCCGCGCCCCGCCTCGACGTCACGGGCGCCCTGCTCGTCACGGCGGGAATGACGGTGCTCGTACTCGGCCTCGTGCGCACGGAGACGTACGCGTGGGGATCAGGGGTCACGCTGGGAACCCTCGGCACGGCGGCCGCGCTGCTCGGGGCCTTCGTCGCCGTCGAGGCCCGCAAGCGGGAACCCCTGCTGCGGCTCGGCCTGCTCGGCACGGCACACCGCCCCGTGCTCTCCGCGAACGTCTTCGCCCTGCTGATGTCGTCCGGGCAGTTCGCCGCCTTCTACTTCACCTCGCTCTACCTCCAGCAGGTGATGGGGTACGGGCCGACGGCGGCCGGCGCCGCGTTCCTGCCGTTCTGCGCGGGCGTCGTGGCCGGGTCGACGGTCGCGACCAGGACCGTGGGGCACCTGGGCGAGCGGGCGCTGCTCGTGACGGGCGGGCTGCTCGGGGCCGCCGGATTCGGCTGGTTCGCACTGACGGTCGAGGCGGGAGGCACGTTCCTGAGCTCCGTCCTCGGGCCCTCGCTCGTCGCGAGCGTCGGCATCGGCATGTGCTTCGTGCCGCTGGGCACCGCGGCGACCAGCGGCGTCGACCCCGCGGAGACCGGCATGGCCGCCGGCCTGCTCAACAGCTCGCGCCAGCTCGGCGGCTCGCTGGGCCTCGCGGTCCTGGTCACGGTCGCCGCGCACGCCACGGGCCCGGAGCGGGGCCCGGGCGCGCTCGCCGAGGGGTACGCGGCGGCCTTCGCCGTGTCGGCGGCCCTCCTGGTGGCGGCCGCCCTCGCGACGGCGGTGCTGCACGGACGCCGTACACCCACCCCGGCACCGCTGCGACCTGCGGAAACCCCCTCCGGCGCAGACACACGCGAAGAAACTTCGAAAAATCTCGGCGACGATGTCGAAACGGGCGTCTCCCGTTCGTCGCAAGGGTGAGAGGCGAGGAGAAGCCCCGCCGCCACCCGATGGGAGACCACCATGCCGCGCTACCTGACACTGATCCGCATCGACGAGAACAACGCCCCCGAGGGCGGCCCGAGCCCCGAGATGCAGGAGCGCATGGGCGCACTGCTCGAAGAGATCACCAAGGCCGGGGTGATGCTCGACACCGCGGGCCTGAAGCCGACCTCCGAAGGCACCCGCGTGACGTGGGACAAGGGCGAAGTGTCCACCACCGACGGCCCCTTCACCGAGACCAAGGAGGTCATCGGCGGCTACTCGATCTGCCAGGCCAAGGACATGGCCGAGGCGGTCGAGTGGACCACACGGTTCCTCAAGACCCACGACGACCACTGGACGATCACCGCGGAGGTCCGGGAGATCGAGGGCTGAGAGCCACAGGCTCCGAGAGCCGCCAAGACCGGCGCGCGCCTTTGCGGGTCCCGTGCGGGGATGCTCTGATGGATGGCCGTGAGCCATCCGCCGGAGCAGCCCCGCCAGGTCATCGAGACCGTCTTCCGCATGGAGTCGCCACGCATCATCGCCGGCGTCACGCGGATCGTACGGGACGTCGGCATCGCCGAGGAGCTGGCACAGGACGCCCTGGTGGCGGCCCTCGAACGGTGGCCCGGGGAGGGCGTCCCGGACAACCCGGGCGCCTGGCTCATGGCCACCGCCCGGCACCGCGCCATCGACCTGGTGCGCCGCCGCGAGCGCTACGCCCAGAAGCTCGCGGAGGTCGGCCGCGACCTGGAGACCACGGCGCCCCACGTCGACGAGACCGCCGACCCCGACGCCATCGACGACGATCTGCTGCGCCTCATCTTCACGGCCTGCCACCCGGTGCTCTCCGCCGAGTCCCGGGTGGCGCTCACGCTGCGCCTCCTCGGCGGCCTGACCACCGGCGAGATCGCCCGCGCCGTGCTCGCCTCCGAGTCGACCGTGGCGCAGCGGATCGTGCGCGCCAAGCGCGCCCTCGCCGCCGGGGGCATCGACTTCGAGGTCCCCTACGGCCCGGACCGCGACGCCCGCCTCGGCTCGGTCCTCGAAGTCATCTACCTGATCTTCAACGAGGGGTACGCCGCCACGGCGGGGGACGACCTGCTGCGCCCCGCCCTGTGCGAGGACGCGCTGCGCCTCGCCCGGGTGCTCGCCGCCCTGATGCCCGACGAGTCCGAAGTGCACGGCCTGGCCGCGCTGTTGGAACTGCAGGCCTCGCGCACGGCGGCGCGCACGGGCCCCTCAGGCGAGCCCGTGCTGCTCAAGGACCAGAACCGCACCCGCTGGAACCAGCTGCTGATCCGGCGCGGTTTCGCCGCGCTCGCGCGGGCGCAGAGCATGGCGGCCTCGCCCGCCGGGGGCCTCGGTCCGTACGCCCTCCAGGCCGCGATCGCCGCCTGCCACGCGCACGCGCACACGTACGAGGACACCGACTGGCAGCAGATCGCCGTCCTCTACGGCCTGCTCGCCGCCCGCGCCCCCTCCCCGGTGGTCGAGCTGAACCGGGCGGTCGCGGTCGCGATGGCCCAGGGCACGGAGGCCGGCCTGGTCCTGGTCGACGCGCTCGCCGCCGAGTCCGCGCTGCGCGACTACCACTTGCTGCCCAGCGTGCGCGGTGACCTGCTGGCGCGGCTCGGCCGGCGGGCGGAGGCCCGCGCGGAGTTCGAGCGGGCGGCGTCGCTGGCCAGGAACATGCGGGAACGCGAACTGCTGCTGGAGCGGGCGGCCGGCTGTTAGGGCTGTGTCCCCCGGGTGACCGGGTGGCCGATCAGCATGGTCGGGGCGCCCGCGACGCGGGTGAGGAAGACGGTCGCCGCGTTCTTCCCCTGCGGCTTCACCTTGCGCCGCAGCTCCTCCGGCTCGACGGCGGAGCCGCGCTTCTTGACGGTGAGGATGCCGACCCCGCGCTCCCGCAGCAGCGCCTTCAGCTTCTTCACGTTGAAGGGCAGCTGGTCGGTGATCTCGTACGCGGTGGCGTACGGGGTGTCGTGCCGGGCGTCGGAGGTGACGTACGCGATGGTCTCGTCGATGAGCCCGCCCCCGACCCGCGCGGCGACCTCGGCGACCAGGTGGGCGCGGATGACGGCGCCGTCCGGCTCGTACAGGTAACGCCCGACGGGACGCACCTCCGGGTCCGGCAGCATCGCGGCGAGCGAGGTCCACAGGGAGGCGCCGCCGGGCAGGAGCGTCGCGCGGTGCGAGGCGGGGGTGTCCGTGCCGAACCACAGCACGGCCTCCTTCACGTCGCCGCCGTCCGAGATCCACTCGGCGCCGGCCTCGGCGGGGATCGCCTCGTGCGGGATGCCGGGCGCGATCTTCAGCGCGGCGAGCGTGGCCTCGAGCGCGGCGCCGATCGCCCAGGACAGGGGCGGGGAGTAGGCCTCGGGGTCGAAGATCCGGCCGCGCCCGCCCCGCCGTGCCGGGTCGACGAAGACGGCGTCGTACGCGGAGGTGTCCACCTCGGTGACATCCGCCTCCCGGACCTCGATGAGGTCAGCGAGACCGAGGGCGTCGGCGTTGGCGCGGGCGACCGCGCAGGTCAGGGGGTCGCGGTCGACAGCGAGCACGGAGATCCCGGCCCGCGCGAGCGCGATGGCGTCGCCGCCGATGCCGCAGCAGAGGTCGGCGAGTGAACGGACGCCCAGGTCCCGGAAGCTCGTGGCGCGGTGGGCGGCGACGGAGGCGCGCGTGGACTGCTCGACGCCGTTCGGCGTGAAGAACATCCGGGCCGCGTCCTCGGCGCCGAACTTCGCGGCGGCTCGGCGGCGCAGCCGGGCCTGCGCGATGGCGGCGGAGACCAGGAGCGCCGGGTGCGTGCGGCGCAGCCGGGTGGCGGCGGCGAGCTCCTGCGCGGGCTCGACGTCCCGCACCTCGTCGAGCAGGGCAAGGCCCTCGTCGGTGCGCAGGGCGGCGAAGGCGGCGAGGGGGTCGCCGAGGTCGGTCTCGTGGCCGCTCGGCGTGTTCGGGTCGTTCACCTGCCCCATTGTGGGCCAGTCGGTGGATGGTGGTCGGCCGGTGGCGGTGTCGGGCCCTCGCCACGGCCTTGAACTGCGAGGATCCGGCGCCATGCAACTAGTACGACAAAAGGAAGAATCCGCCAGAAGGCGGAAGAATCAGGTGCGTGTCCTGGTGGCCGCCCTGTCCGTCGCGGCGATCGCATCGGGCTGCGTCTCCGGGGACGAATCCGACGGCGTGAGACCCGCCCACGGCCAGCAGCCGCTCAACGCCCCACCCGCCCGCGCCCTCGACGCCTACGCCAGGAAACTCGCAGCGGTCCAGGTGGCACGGGCCGCGGCGGCCAAACGCTGGGGCCTGGCGAAGACCCCGCTCGCGGCACCCGCGCCACCCCGGACCAAGCCGCGGCTCACCACCCGCAAGGGCTTCGAGGTCAAGGGGCACAAGGGCCTGCCGCCGGTCTTCACGACCATCCCCACCAAGAAGAAGGTCGTCTTCCTGACCATCGACGACGGTGCCGAGAAGGACCCGGCGCTGCTGAGGATGATGAGCGACCTGCGGATCCCGTACACCGCGTTCCTCAGCGACTACCTCGTCAAGGAGGACTATGCCTACTTCAAGAAGATGCAGTCCCGCGGCGTCGTCCTGAACAACCACACCCTCAACCACCCCTACATGCCCGGACTTTCGTACGAGGGTCAGCGCCGCGAGATCTGCGGCATGCAGGACGTCATCCAGAAGCGCTACGGCAAACGCCCCAAGCTCTTCCGCCCGCCGTACGGCAACTACAACGAGGACACCCTGCGCGCCGCCAAGGCCTGCGGGATCAAGGCGGTGCCCCTCTGGGCGTCGGAGGCCTTCGCCGACCGCATGGAGTGGCGCGAGTGGGACAAGGACCTGCACCCCGGCGACATCATCCTCACGCATTTCCGGGGGCGTGAGGACTGGAAGGGCACCATGCCCGACATGGTCCGCCGGGTCATGAAGACCGTCACCGCCAAGGGGTACGCGGTGGCCAGGCTGGAGGACTACCTGTGACCCCGCGGGCGCGAGCGCACCGCCGCATCCTCGCCGCGGCCCTCCTGTGCGGAGCACTCGCGCCCGCACTGCTCACGGGCTGCGCGGATTCGGTGGACCCGATCGAGCGACTGGGCAGAAAGGCAGCGGAGAAACTCCCCTCACGCAAGCCCACGGGAGAACCGGACGCTCGCCGCTGTGGGCAGGCGTTCCGCTGGGCGGAACGGGTGGGCACAGCCCACGGTGCCGAGCACGAAGAACCGAGGCGCCCCCCTGTCGCCGACGGGGAACCCCGGACGACCGCAACCCGTTGCCCCGAAGGGGCAACGAGTACCCCCCTCCGCTGACGCCCGGCGCGCAGCCGATTGGCACTCCGCTTGACCGAGTGCTAACCCGCGTCCTAGTCTCGCTTCTGGCACTCCCCACTGGAGAGTGCCAACAGCGACGGGCAGGTCCGGCACCCGCGACGACGGATCCACCTGGTCGCCACACCTCAGACTCTTAACCCCGTGAGATCTCCGAAGGGGGAGACCGGATCGTGACGACCGCCAGCTCCAAGGTTGCCATCAAGCCGCTTGAGGACCGCATTGTGGTCCAGCCGCTCGACGCCGAGCAGACCACGGCCTCCGGCCTGGTCATTCCGGACACCGCGAAGGAGAAGCCCCAGGAGGGTGCTGTCCTCGCCGTGGGCCCGGGCCGCTTCGAGAACGGCGAGCGCCTGCCGCTCGACGTGAAGGTCGGCGATGTCGTGCTGTACAGCAAGTACGGCGGCACCGAGGTGAAGTACAACGGTGACGAGTACCTCGTCCTCTCGGCCCGCGACGTGCTCGCGATCGTCGAGAAGTAGTTCACCCAGCAGATTTGCTTTCCGAGCTGCGCCCCTGGTCACCCCGCTGATTGCCGGGCGGCGAGGGGCGTAGTTCGTTACAACCGAGTTTTCGAGAGGGCTGAATCGCTCCCATGGCGAAGATCCTGAAGTTCGACGAGGACGCCCGTCGCGCCCTTGAGCGCGGCGTCAACAAGCTTGCCGACACGGTCAAGGTGACGATCGGCCCCCGCGGCCGCAACGTCGTCATCGACAAGAAGTTCGGCGCCCCGACCATCACCAACGACGGCGTCACCATCGCCCGCGAGGTAGAGGTCGACGACCCGTACGAGAACCTCGGCGCCCAGCTGGTGAAGGAGGTGGCGACCAAGACCAACGACATCGCGGGTGACGGCACCACCACCGCCACCGTGCTCGCCCAGGCCCTCGTCAAGGAAGGCCTGCGCAACGTCGCCGCCGGCGCCTCCCCGGCCGCCCTGAAGAAGGGCATCGACGCCGCCGTCGCGGCCGTCTCCGAGGAGCTCCTCGCCACCGCCCGCCCGATCGACGACAAGGCCGACATCGCGGCCGTCGCCGGTCTGTCGGCCCAGGACCCGCAGGTCGGCGAGCTCATCGCCGAGGCGATGGACAAGGTCGGCAAGGACGGTGTCATCACCGTCGAGGAGTCCAACACCTTCGGCCTGGAGCTCGACTTCACCGAGGGCATGGCCTTCGACAAGGGCTACCTGTCGCCGTACATGGTGTCCGACCAGGAGCGTATGGAGGCCGTCCTCGACGACCCGTACATCCTGATCCACCAGGGCAAGATCTCGTCGATCCAGGACCTCCTGCCGCTGCTCGAGAAGGTCATCCAGGCCAACTCCTCGAAGCCGCTCCTGATCATCGCCGAGGACGTCGAGGGCGAGGCCCTGTCGACCCTGGTCGTGAACAAGATCCGCGGCACCTTCAACGCCGTCGCGGTGAAGGCCCCCGGCTTCGGCGACCGCCGCAAGGCGATGCTCGGCGACATGGCCACCCTCACCGGTGCCACCGTCATCGCCGAGGAGGTCGGCCTCAAGCTCGACCAGGTCGGCCTGGACGTGCTCGGCACCGCCCGCCGCGTCACCATCACCAAGGACGACACCACGATCGTCGACGGCGGCGGCAACAAGGCCGACGCCGACGCCCGCGTCGCCCAGATCAAGGCCGAGATCGAGGCCACGGACTCCGACTGGGACCGCGAGAAGCTCCAGGAGCGCCTCGCGAAGCTGGCCGGCGGCGTGTGCGTCATCAAGGTCGGCGCCGCCACCGAGGTGGAGCTGAAGGAGAAGAAGCACCGTCTGGAGGACGCCATCTCCGCGACCCGCGCCGCGGTCGAGGAGGGCATCGTCTCCGGTGGTGGCTCCGCCCTGGTGCACGCCGTCAAGGTCCTCGAGGGCAACCTCGGCAAGGAGGGCGACGAGGCCACCGGTGTCGCCGTCGTCCGCCGCGCCGCCGTCGAGCCGCTGCGCTGGATCGCCGAGAACGCCGGCCTCGAGGGCTACGTCATCACCTCGAAGGTCGCCGAGCTCGAGAAGGGCTTCGGCTTCAACGCCGCGACCGGTGAGTACGGCGACCTGGTCAAGGCCGGCGTCATCGACCCGGTCAAGGTCACCCGCTCCGCCCTGGAGAACGCCGCGTCGATCGCCTCCCTGCTCCTCACGACCGAGACCCTGGTCGTCGAGAAGCCGGCCGAGGAAGAGGCCGACGCCGGTCACAGCCACGGTCACGGCCACTCGCACTGACCGCTGCGCTCGCTTGAACGGTGACTGAGGCCCGGCTTCCCTTACGGGGAGCCGGGCCTCAGCCCATTCCGGCTTCGCGTCTGCCGGGTTGCGCTCACGTGGACGGGTGCGGGCCGTGGTCCGTCCTCGCGCAGTTCCCCGCGCCCCTTAAGGGGCGTCCCCTCCCCGGGAAGCTACTGCGGCCCGTACTTGCGGCCCGTCCGCGACGTGACCCCGCCCAGCAGATTCCGCGGCGTCACCTTCACCACCCCCATCAGCGCCTTGTACCGCGGGTCGGGGACGGACAGCGTCTTGCCGCGGGCGAGGTCGGCCAGGGCGACCGCGACCAGCTTGTCCGCGTCGAGCCACATCCAGTTGGGGATGTTCGACGTACCCATCCCGGCACGCTGGTGGAACTCCGTGCGTACGAAGCCGGGGCAGAGCGCCATCAGCCGCACCCCGGACCCGGCCAGGTCCTTCGCCGCGCCCTGCGTGAACTGCACGACCCACGCCTTGGACGCGCCGTACGTCCCGCGCGGCACGAACGCCGCCACCGACGCCACGTTCACGACACCGCCGCGGCCGCGGTCCCGCATCGACGCCGTCGCCGCCGACGTCAGCCGGAGCACCGCCTCGCAGTGCACCTTGAGCATCGTCAGCTCGTCCTCGAGCGACACCTCCAGATAGCGGCCCTTGTTGCCGAACCCCGCGTTGTTGATCAGCAGGTCGACCGCGTCCCGCCGGTTCGACAGCCGCTCCTCGACCGCCTCGATGCCCGCGTCCGTCGCGAGGTCGGCGGTGAGCACCTCCGCCTCGATGCCGTGCCGGTCGTGCAGCTCGGTCGCCTGTTCGCGCAGCCGCTTGGTGTCGCGAGCCACCAGCACGAGGTTGTGCCCGTCACCCGCGAGGCGCCGCGCGAAGGCGGCGCCGATGCCGGCGGTAGATCCCGTAATCAGAGCCGTAGTCATGGCCCAAGGCTAGTGAGATCCCGTGACCGCGTGCTGCGCCACGTACTTGCGCGCGCGTGCGGCCGTCTCCGGGTGCAGTGCGTCGCCCGCCGCGAGCAGCTGCGGCAGCAGCGCCTTCTCCGTCGTGACGGCCCGGTACTGCAGGCCGACGGTGACCTCGTGCGCCGGCCGGTGCAGGATCTCGATGCGGTCCCCGGCCCGGATCTCACCCGGTTCGATGACCCGCAGATACGCGCCGGGGGCGTCCCCCTCGGTGAACCGCTTGATCCACCCCTTCTCGCCGAGGTGGCCCTGGAACGTACGGCAGGGAATGCGGCCGCTCGTCACCTCCAGCACCAGATCGGCACCTATCCGCCAGCGCTCGCCGATCTTCGCGCCGTTCACGTCGACCCCGGACGTCGTGAGGTTCTCGCCGAAGGAGCCGTCGGGCAGGGCCCGCCCGAGCGTCCGCTCCCAGGCGTCGAGGTCCTCGCGGGCGTAGGCGTACACCGCCTGGTCGTCGCCTCCGTGGTGCCGCAGGTCGGAGATCTCGTCACCCTCGACGCCGCTGCCGCCGACCCCCTTCGCGCCCGGCGCGGCCACGCGCACGGGTCCGGGAACCGGACGCTTGTCGATGCCGGTGAGACCGGAGGGCGCGGCGGTGTGGTCGGACGGCTTGCGGCGGCCCACATTGACAGAAAGAAGCTTCATGGCAGGCAGGCTAAGGGAGTCACCCTCAAAGACGCGACGTAATATTTCGCGACATGTCCAAGCGTCGCTTATGATCGAACCATGATCGAGGCCCGTCATCTCCGTGTGCTGCGCGCCGTGGCCGCCACCGGCTCCTTCTCGGCCGCGGCCCGTGAGCTCGGCTGCACCCAGCCCGCCGTCAGCCAGCAGATGAAGGCACTCGAAGCCTCGGCCGGCACGCCGCTGCTGATCCGCACGGGCCGTGAGATGCGCCTGACGCAGGCGGGCGAGGCCCTCGTCCGGCACGCGGCGGGCATCCTCGCCGGGCTCACCGCCGCCGAGGAGGAGGTCGCCGCGATCGCGGGCCTGCGCGCGGGCCGGGTCCGGCTCGTTTCCTTCCCGAGCGGCAGCTCGACCCTCGTCCCCTGCGCCCTCGCGGCCTTGCGTGCGGCACATCCCGGCACGCGCGTGTCGCTCGTGGAGGCCGAACCGCCGCGCTCCGTGGAGATGCTGCGCGAGGGCGACTGCGACGTGGCGCTGGCGTTCCGGTACGAAGGGGCGACGGCGGCGGAGGAGTGGAGCGACCTCGTCGTGCGTCCGCTGCTCGCGGACCGGCTTGTCGGCCTCGTGCCGGAGGGGCACCGGCTCGCCGACGCGGAATCGGTCACCATCGGGGAGTTCGCGGACGAGTCGTGGATCGCGGGCTGCCCCCGCTGCCGCAGGCAACTGGTGGAGGTCTGCGAGAGCGCGGGCTTCGTGCCCCGGATCGATTTCGCGACCGACGACTATCCGGCGGTGATCGGCCTGGTCGGGGCCGGTCTGGGGGTGGCGGTGCTGCCCGAGCTCGCGATCGAGTCGGTGCGCCCCAAGGGCGCCCGCACCGTGACGGTGGAGCCTGCCGTGCAGCGGGAGATCGTCGCGCTCACCCTGCCGGATCTGGCGCAGGTGCCTGCCGTCGCCGCCACGCTGGACCACCTCGCGCGGGCCGCGGCCCGCTGATCGGCACCCCCGCGGGGGCGCCTTGTGAAGAAACGTTCCTTCAGCTGTGGGACACGGCGCCGCTCGTCGAGGCGGACGCCGTGACGAGCCGGTTGCGGGCCCGCCCCATCAGCTCTTCGCGCTCGTCCTCGGTCAGCCCGCCCCATACGCCGTAGGGCTCGCGCACCGCGAGCGCGTGCGCGGCGCACTCCGCCCGCACCGGGCACCGCATGCAGACCTCCTTGGCCGAGTTCTCGCGTGCACTGCGAGCCGCTCCCCGCTCGCCCTCCGGGTGGAAGAAGAGTGAGCTGTCGACCCCGCGGCAGGCCGCGAGGAGCTGCCAGTCCCACAGATCTGCGTTCGGTCCGGGAAGGCGGGAGAAATCTGCCATTGCTGGTCCCCTTGGTGCCGTTCTGACGCGGATACGGTGCCGATGACCGTACATCTACTGTCTAAGGAGATGAAAATATGACTCATTGCGAATCTAGCCATAGACACCAGGAAAAGGGAAGAAAAGGCGCTAAATGGGGCATAGGTTGTGATGAAAGATTGAGAGTGTCCCGCGCGCTCTGCGCTGTGTCCGCCCCCTCACGTAGAGTGCCGAAGGTGGCTGACCGCCCCGTAACTCTTTCGGGTGACCGTCGTTGAGAGTGCGGAGGCGGTTGAAGAAACAAGCGCTCGGGCAGGTGTCCGAGAGCGTCAACCGCACAGGTGACGAATAAGTACCAGCCTGGAGGCTCAAGGTGACGCGCAGCAGCTGTGAGAGCCGCGGAGGACAGTCATGACATCGGTCCTCGTCTGCGACGACTCCCCGCTTGCCCGAGAGGCGCTCCGCCGCGCGGTCGCGACCGTGCCCGGCGTAGAGCGTGTGACGACTGCGGCCAACGGCGAGGAAGTCCTCCGCCGCTGGGGCGCCGACCGCTCGGACCTGATTCTGATGGACGTACGCATGCCCGGTCTCGGGGGTGTGGAGACCGTCCGGCGGCTGCTGTCCGCCGACCCGGGTGCGCGCATCATCATGCTCACCGTCGCCGAGGACCTGGACGGGGTCGCACTCGCGGTCGCGGCCGGCGCCCGCGGCTATCTGCACAAGGACGCCTCGCGCGCCGAGCTGCGGGCGACCGTCACCCAGGCGCTCGCCGACCCGACGTGGCGGCTCGCGCCGCGCAGACTGCGCTCGGCCGAGATGGGCGCCGCGCCCACCCTCACCGCGCGTGAGATCCAGGTCCTCGAAGGCATGAGCCACGGCCGCTCGAACGCGGAGATCGGCCGTGAGCTCTTCCTCTCCGAGGACACGGTGAAGACGCACGCCAGGCGCCTGTTCAAGAAGCTCGGCGCCTCGGACCGGGCACACGCCGTGGCGCTCGGATTCCGCTGGGGTCTGGTCCGCTGAGTGCACCGCCACGGGGGCACGGCGATCCCCGTCCGCCACCCGGTGGGCGGGGCGGCCGACGCCCGTGGCTGCTTGTTTCGCCGCCGATGCCGCATCCTTGAGGTGTGGAGTTCCTCGGGGACGAGTCGATCGAGCGGGAGGGGAGGGCGCAGGAGATGAGTTCCGGCGCACCTGCTCATAACGCTTCAGTGCACAACTACGGACGCGGTGCCACGGATCAGTCGCCGTCAAGGCACCATGGACCGATGCGCGATGACAAGACGACGGTGATCGGTGCCCTCGTTCTTCGCGCTGTGGAGGGCGACGAGCAGGCCACCCACGACCTGCTGGCACACGTCCACCCCCTCGCGCTGCGCTACTGCCGCACCCGTCTGTCCCGGCTTCCGGGTGACGCACGGCACTTCGTGGAGGACCTGGCCCAGGAAGTCTGTGTCGCCGTCCTCCTCGCCCTGCCGCGCTACAAGGACACGGGGCGCCCCTTCGAAGCCTTCGTCTTCGCGATCGCGGCGCACAAGGTCGCCGACCTGCAGCGCGCGGCCATGCGGCACCCCGGATCCACCGCGGTGCCCTCCGACGAGATGCCCGAGCGGCCCGACGACTCGCTCGGCCCTGAGGAGCGCGCGCTGCTCAGCAGCGACGCGGAGTGGGCCAAGAAGCTCCTCGCCAACCTCCCGGAGAACCAGCGCGAGCTGCTGCTCCTGCGGATCGCCGTCGGCCTCACGGCCGAGGAGACCGGACAGATGCTGGGGATGTCCCCCGGGGCGGTGCGGGTCGCGCAGCACCGGGCTCTCAGCCGTCTGCGGGCGCTCGCCGAGCAGTGAGGCCCGGCTGTCCACGGGCGCTCGCCGAGCGCTGAGCGCCGCCGTACGAACGTACAAAGAACCGCGATGATCTTGATCGTGGAATGAGACACCCTCGAAGCCCGTTAGCATGGACATCCGCACCGATCAAGGCCATTTGGGGAAGGTGTCATGACTGCAAACGGCGGTTCTTCGACTGGGGTGCCCGAGAAATTCGCGACACTCGGGCTGACCTACGACGACGTGCTGCTGCTGCCGGGCGCGTCGGACATGGCGCCCGACCAGATCGACACCTCCTCGCTCGTCTCCAAGAACGTCAGGGTGAACGTCCCGCTGCTCTCCGCGGCGATGGACAAGGTCACCGAGGCCCGCATGGCGATCGCCATGGCGCGCCAGGGCGGCGTCGGTGTGCTGCACCGCAATCTCTCCATCGCCGACCAGGCCAACCAGGTCGACCTGGTGAAGCGCTCCGAGTCCGGCATGGTCACCGACCCGATCACGGTGCACCCGGACGCGACGCTCGGTGAGGCCGACGCGATCTGCGCGAAGTTCCGCATCAGCGGTGTCCCGGTGACCGACGCGGCCGGCAAGCTGCTCGGCATCGTCACCAACCGCGACATGGCCTTCGAGAACGACCGGAGCCGTCAGGTCCGCGAGGTCATGACGCCGATGCCGCTGGTCACCGGCAAGGTCGGCATCTCCGGCGTGGACGCCATGGAGCTGCTGCGCCGCCACAAGATCGAGAAGCTGCCGCTGGTGGACGACGCGGGCATCCTCAAGGGCCTCATCACGGTCAAGGACTTCGTGAAGGCCGAGAAGTACCCGAACGCCGCCAAGGACGGCGAGGGCCGCCTGCTGGTCGGCGCCGCCGTCGGTGTCGCGGGTGACGCCTTCGAGCGCGCCCAGGCCCTGGTCGCCGCGGGCGTCGACTTCATCGTCGTCGACACCGCGCACGGCCACTCCCGCCTGGTCGGCGACATGGTCGCCAAGATCAAGTCGGACGCCCCGCGCGTGGACGTCATCGGCGGCAACATCGCCACCCGCGAGGGCGCCCAGGCGCTCATCGACGCCGGTGTGGACGGCATCAAGGTCGGCGTCGGCCCCGGCTCCATCTGCACCACGCGTGTCGTCGCCGGCATCGGCGTACCGCAGGTAACGGCCATCTACGAAGCGTCGCTCGCCGCCAAGGAGGCCGGTGTCCCGGTCATCGGCGACGGCGGCCTGCAGTACTCCGGAGACATCGCCAAGGCGCTCGTCGCCGGCGCGGACACGGTCATGCTGGGCTCGCTCCTCGCCGGCTGTGAGGAGTCGCCGGGCGAGCTGATGTTCATCAACGGCAAGCAGTTCAAGTCGTACCGCGGCATGGGCTCGCTGGGCGCGATGCAGACCCGCGGCGAGCGCAAGTCCTTCTCCAAGGACCGCTACTTCCAGGAGGGCGTCGCCTCCGACGAGAAGCTGGTGCCCGAGGGCATCGAGGGCCAGGTGCCCTACCGCGGCCCGCTCTCGGCGGTCGTCCACCAGCTGGTGGGCGGACTGCGCCAGTCGATGTTCTACGTCGGCGGACGCACCGTCCCCGACCTCCAGGCCAACGGCCGCTTCGTCCGCATCACGTCCGCGGGTCTCAAGGAGAGCCACCCGCACGACATCCAGATGACGGTCGAGGCACCGAACTACAGCCGTACGAAGTAGCCTGTCGGCTCCACACGCACGCGACAGGGGCGGCCCCGGATCAACCGGGACCGCCCCTTCCGTGTGCGTCGGGGATACTGGACAGGCAGACCAAGAGGGAAAGGCCCCACAACGTGACTGAGATCGAGATCGGGCGCGGCAAGCGCGGCCGCCGCGCGTACGCCTTCGACGACATCGCCGTCGTACCGAGCCGGCGCACCCGCGACCCGAAGGAGGTCTCGATCGCGTGGCAGATCGACGCCTACCGCTTCGAGCTGCCCTTCCTGGCGGCCCCGATGGACTCCGTGGTCTCTCCGCAGACCGCCATCCGCATCGGTGAGCTGGGGGGCCTCGGCGTCCTGAACCTCGAAGGCCTCTGGACGCGGTACGAGGACCCGCAGCCGCTGCTCGACGAGATCGCCGAGCTCGACTCGGAGACCGCGACCCGCCGCCTCCAGGAGATCTACGCGGCCCCGATCAAGGCCGACCTGATCGGACAGCGCATCAAGGAGGTGCGCGACGCGGGCGTCGTCACCGCCGCCGCGCTCTCGCCGCAGCGCACCGCCGAGTTCTCCAAGGCCGTCGTCGACGCCGGCGTGGACATCTTCGTGATCCGCGGCACCACGGTCTCCGCCGAGCACGTCTCCGGAGCCGCCGAGCCGCTGAACCTGAAGCAGTTCATCTACGAGCTCGACGTCCCGGTCATCGTCGGCGGCTGCGCCACGTACACCGCGGCCCTGCACCTGATGCGCACCGGCGCCGCGGGCGTCCTGGTCGGCTTCGGCGGCGGCGCCGCGCACACCACGCGCAACGTCCTTGGCATCCAGGTCCCGATGGCCACCGCCGTCGCCGACGTCGCGGCCGCCCGCCGTGACTACATGGACGAGTCCGGCGGCCGGTACGTGCACGTCATCGCCGACGGCGGCGTGGGCTGGTCCGGCGACCTGCCCAAGGCCATCGCGTGCGGCGCCGACTCCGTGATGGTGGGCTCCCCGCTGGCCCGCGCCACGGACGCGCCCGGCAAGGGCCACCACTGGGGCATGGAGGCCGTCCACGAGGACGTGCCGCGCGGCAAGAAGGTCGACCTCGGCACGGTCGGCACCACCGAGGAGATCCTCACGGGCCCTTCGCACATCCCGGACGGCTCGATGAACTTCTTCGGAGCGCTGCGCCGCGCCATGGCGACCACGGGCTACAGCGAGCTCAAGGAGTTCCAGCGCGTCGAGGTGACGGTCGCGGACTCGCAGCACAAGCGCTGACGGATCGTTCGCAAAAGGGCCCCGGTACTTCGTACCGGGGCCCTTTTCGTCGTCCCTTTTCGTCGTCACAGACGGTGGGCGGCGCCTGCCGGAGTGGCGCCCCTGGTGTCCAGGAGCAGTTGGGCCTTCACCGCGAGCCCCTGGAGGTCGTACGTGCGGTGGTGCTGGAGGAGGATCGTCAGGTCGGCGTCGGCGGCCGCCTCGTAGAGGGAGTCCGCGCGCGGGACGGGGCGGCCGAGCACGCTCCAGCTGGGCACGTAGGGGTCGTGGTAGCTGACGGCCGCGCCGAGCTCCATGAGGCGGGTCGCCACCTCCTGCGCGGGCGCGCCCTGCTGATCGGCGAGGTCGGGCTTGTAGGTGACGCCGAGGAGCAGGACGCGGGCGCCGCGGGCGGACTTGCCGTGTTCGTTGAGCAGGGTCGCCGAGCGCTGGATGACGTACTGCGGCATGCGGTCGTTGACCTGCTGGGCCAGTTCGACCATGCGCAGGGGGCGGACTCCGCGGGACGGGTTCGGGATGTCCAGGGGGACGCCGTGGCCGCCGACTCCGGGCCCGGGGCGGAAGGCCTGGAAGCCGAACGGCTTGGTCTCGGCGCAGCGGATGACGTCCCACAGGTCGATGCCGAGGTCGTGGCAGAGGACCGCCATCTCGTTGACCAGGGCCATGTTCACGTGCCGGTAGTTGGTCTCCAGGAGGTGGACGGTCTCGGCCTCGCGGGGGCCCCGGGCGCGGACGACCTTGTCGGTGAGCCGGCCGTAGAAGGCGGCGGCCGATTCGGTGCAGGCCGGGGTGAGGCCGCCGATGACCTTGGGGGTGCCCGCGTAGCCGTGGGTGCGGTTGCCGGGGTCGAGGCGGCCGGGGGAGTACGCGAGGTGGAAGTCGCGGCCCGCCCGCAGGCCGGAACCCGATTCGAGGATCGGGCGGAGGAATTCCTCGGTGGTCCCCGGGTAGGCGGGGGATTCGAGGATCACGGTGGTGTGCGGCCGCAGACGCGCGGCCAGCGCCCCGGCCGCCTCGGCGACCTGGCTCAGGTCGAGCGAGCGGTCCGCGGCAGGCGGGGTGGGGGCGCAGATGACGGCGGTGCGGACCCGGCCGAGCTCGGCCGGGTTGACGGTCGGCCGGAAGCCCCCCGAGAGCATCCGGCGGACGTCGGCGGCGGTGAGGGTGCCTTCGGCGCCGTCGCAGGGCAGCCGGCCGCCGGCCAGGTCGGCGGCGCGGACCGGGTCGTAGCCGATGGTGGCGATGCCGCCGGAAACGGCGGCCTGGGCGAGGGGCAGGCCGAGGTGGCCGAGGCCGATGACAGCGAGATCTGCGGGCATGGCGGTGGGCCGTCCTCCCAATAGCCGGACCGGGACGAGTGCGCAAGCCCTGTGGACAAGGCGGAGCAGCGCAATGTCAGACTAGGAGTAAATATGACCGATTTGCGGTATTGCACCGCGTGGAGCTCCGGAGTGTTGTCCACAGGCTGGGTTCGTGTTCAGCGGGCGACGGAGAAATCTGGGCATGATGTGAGTCCGACCACACCCGATCTCAACGGGAGGCAGCGGTGAGGACAGCGACACTGGGGCCGGCCGAGCGTGCCGAGTCACTGGCGGGAATGGCCGAACGGGAGCTGGACATCCTGGTCGTCGGCGCGGGCGTGGTCGGCGCCGGGACGGCACTCGACGCGGTGACCCGCGGCCTGTCCACCGGCCTCGTCGAGGCGCGGGACTGGGCCTCCGGCACGTCGAGCCGGTCGAGCAAGCTGATCCACGGCGGCCTCCGCTATCTGGAGATGCTCGACTTCGCGCTGGTGCGCGAGGCCCTGAAGGAGCGCGGCCTGCTCCTGGAGCGTCTCGCCCCCCACCTCGTGAAGCCCGTGCCGTTCCTCTACCCCTTGCAGCACAAGGGCTGGGAGAGGGTGTACGCCGGATCGGGCGTCGCGCTGTACGACGCCATGTCCATGTCCCGCGGACACGGCCGCGGCCTGCCCATGCACCGCCACCTGACACGCCGCCACGCCCTGCGCGTCGCCCCCTGCCTGAAGAAGGACGCCCTGGTCGGCGCCATGCAGTACTACGACGCCCAAATGGACGACGCGCGCTACGTGGCCACCTTGGTCCGCACCGCTTCGGCGTACGGCGCGAAGGTCGCCAACCGCGCGAAGGTCACCGGCTTCCTGCGCGAGGGCGAGCGCGTCGTCGGCGCCCGCGTGCAGGACGTCGAGGGCGGCGGGGAGTACGAGATCCGCGCCAAGCAGGTCGTCAACGCGACCGGTGTGTGGACGGACGACACCCAGGCCATGGTGGGCGAGCGCGGCCAGTTCCACGTCAGGGCGTCCAAGGGCATCCACTTGGTCGTGCCCAAGGACCGGATCAACGCCTCCACCGGACTGATCCTGCGCACCGAGAAGAGCGTCCTCTTCGTCATCCCGTGGGGGCGGCACTGGATCATCGGGACGACCGACACGGACTGGGACCTGGACAAGGCGCACCCGGCCGCCTCCAGCGCCGACATCGACTATCTCCTGGAGCATGTGAACTCGGTGCTCGCCGTGCCCCTCTCCCGGGACGACGTCCAGGGGGTGTACGCCGGGCTCCGGCCGCTGCTCGCCGGCGAGTCGGACGCCACGAGCAAGCTGTCCCGCGAGCACACGGTCGCGCATCCGGCGCCGGGCCTGGTGGTCGTCGCGGGCGGCAAGTACACGACGTACCGCGTGATGGCCAAGGACGCCGTCGACGAGGCGGTGCACGGCCTCGACCAGCGGGTCGCCGACTGCGTCACGGAGGACATCCCCCTCGTCGGCGCCGAGGGGTACAAGGCGCTGTGGAACGCCCGCGCGAGGATCGCCGCGCAGACGGGTCTTCATGTGGTGCGCGTGGAGCACCTGTTGAACCGGTACGGCTCGATGGCCGAGGAAGTGCTCGAACTCATCACCAACGACCCGGACCTGGGCAAACCGCTGCCGGGCGCCGACGACTACCTGCGCGCCGAGGTGGTCTACGCCGCGTCCCACGAAGGCGCACGCCACCTCGACGACGTCCTGACGCGGCGGACCCGCATCTCGATCGAGACGTTCGACCGCGGCACGCGCAGCGCCAGGGAGTGCGCCGAGCTGATGGCACCCGTTCTCGGCTGGGACAAGGACCAGATCGAGCGGGAGGTGCAGCACTACGAGAAGCGGGTGGAGGCCGAGCGGGAGTCGCAGCGGCAGCCGGACGACCTGACGGCGGACGCGGCGCGGCTCGGAGCACCGGACATCGTGCCGCTCTCCTAGTGATTACGTCCGGCCCAGGGGTACTTCCGGCTGTCTTGCGGCGAGTTGAAGGACGGCCGTCGCGGTGAACGCCCGGGTGCGGGTGGCGTAGGGTGCGTGCGCCCGGGACGACCGTGACGGCCGGGGCTTGCCTCGGATGGTCGGTGGCGGAAGAGTATGGCCGGTATTCAGCGCTGTGTTGGCATGCCGGTACCTCCTCGTGCGCTGTCCCTCATGAGGGACGGGACGAGGGGCGGGCAGGGGGTCGTTGGACCCTGGGCGTCGGCCGGTCCCCGAGTAAGGGACAATGAAGGCTCTGTCAGGGCGGGTTGCTCGGGTAGCAGCGGTAGCAGCAGAGGGGACGCATGTCGGACGCGGAGCAGACGGGTGACGCCCGTCGGGACAAGAGCCAACGTCTCCTCGCCGGCCGGTACCGGCTGGGAGAGGTGCTCGGCCGCGGCGGCATGGGCACCGTCTGGCGCGCCAAGGACGAGACCCTTGGTCGTACGGTCGCGGTGAAGGAACTGCGTTTCCCCTCCAGCATCGACGAGGAGGAGAAGCGGCGGCTCATCACGCGTACGTTGCGTGAGGCGAAGGCGATCGCGCGGATCCGCAACACCAGCGCCGTGACCGTCTACGACGTGGTCGACGAGGACGACCGGCCGTGGATCGTCATGGAGCTGGTCGAGGGCAAGTCGCTCGCGGAGGCGATCCGCGAGGACGGCACGCTCACGCCGCGGCGGGCGGCCGAGGTCGGCCTCGCCATCCTCGACGTGCTGCGGTCCGCGCACCGCGAGGGCATCCTGCACCGCGACGTGAAGCCGTCGAACGTGCTGATCGCCGAGGACGGGCGCGTCGTGCTGACGGACTTCGGCATCGCGCAGGTCGAGGGCGACCCGTCGATCACGTCCACCGGCATGCTCGTCGGCGCCCCGTCCTACATCTCTCCGGAGCGCGCCCGCGGCCACAAGCCGGGCCCCGCGGCCGACCTGTGGTCGCTGGGCGGCCTGCTGTACGCGGCCGTGGAGGGCGTGCCCCCGTACGACAAGGGGTCGGCCATCGCGACCCTCACCGCGGTGATGACGGAGGACGTCGAAAAGCCGGTGAACGCGGGCCCGTTGGAGAAGGTCATCTACGGCCTGCTCGCCAAGGACCCGGAGCAGCGGCTCGACGACGCGGGAGCGCGGGCGCTCCTCATGGACGTCATCCACGCACCCGAGGCCAAGGCCGTGCGGGAGCCGGTGGAGGCGACCAAGGTGGTGCCGCTGCCGCCCGTGCCGCCGAACCAGCCGCCGAAGGCTCCGAAGACGCCGAGGACGCCGTTGTCCACGCGGCTCACGAAGTCCGCGAGGACCACGAAGGGTTCCGGTGCCGTCGGCGGTGCCGCGGGCGCCGGTGCGGCCGGCGCGGCCGGTGTCTCGGGTGGCACCGCCGGATCGCCCGCTTCTGCCGGGAGCACCGGGGCCGCAGGGGCTGCCGGGACTGCCGGGGCCAGTGGTTCCACGGGGTCGGCCGCGCGCAAGGCCGAGGAGGTCGCCGACCGGCTGAAGGGTGCCCTTCAGTCGGTGCGGAAGACGGCCGCGACGGCTCCGGCCGCCGGCGAGCGCGGCACCGGGGCGGCCACGACCCGCTCCGCGTCCACCTCCGCCGGATCCCCCGCCAACGGCCGGAGCGTGCCGCCGCGGGTGCCGCCCAAGGCGTCGCTCACCGATGTGGTGCCGCGCCGGACACTGGTGATCGTGTCCGTGGTGGCCCTGCTCGCCGTGCTCGGCACGGTGCTCGCCTTCGCGCTGTCCGGCGGGGACGAGGGCGACTCCGGCAAGGACAGCAAGGGCGGCGACAAGGCCGCGTCCAGCGGGGCGACCGCCGGTGGCGACGGCCAGGGCGATGCCGACAAGGACGCGGGCAAGGACACCGGCAAGGAAACGGACAAGGGCTCCGGGGCCGGCGACGGCAAGGGCAAGGAAGAGAGCCCCGACCCGGACGAGGGCAAGGGCACCGACCCGAGCAAGGGCGAGGACGACGGCAAGAAGCCGGAGGACGGCGCCGAAACGACGTACAAGCACTCCCAGGGCTTCGAGATCGGGCTCCCGAAGGGGTGGAAGTACCAGTCCACGGGCCGCGCGGGCGCGCGGTTCGGCGGGCCCAACGGCCAGAAGCTGCTGGTCGGCTGGACCACCACGCCCAAGGACAACCCGGTCGGCGACTGGAAGAACCAGGAGAAGTTCATGGTCCGGCCGCAGTACGACCGGATCCGGATAGAGAAGGTCGGCTTCCGCGGCTGGAACACCGCCGACTGGGAGTTCACCTATGTGGACGGCGGGACCAAGTACCGGTCCATCGACCGCGGCTTCGTCGTCAACGGCGGGCTGGGCTACGGAATCATGTACACCGCCAAGGCCGACGCATGGGGCGGCGAGGAGCGGCGGAGCGCGTGGCGGACGTTCACAAGGACGTTCGAGCCGAAGTCCTGAGCTGAGATCTCGTATCCCCTCATTGCGGTTCGCCCACGGCACGTATCGTGAGTGCTTGCGGACCGTACACAGCCGCAACGGGCCGCAAGACGAACGGATTTGACCACCGGGCGGACGGGGAAGGCATCGTGGACGACTACGCGGGTCGGGTGCTCGCCGACCGCTACCGCCTGCCGCTGCCGCCTTCCGACGCGTACGAACTCGCCGAGTCACGCGCCTTCGACACGTACAGCGGGCAGGAAGTGCTCGTCAGGCAGGTGCCGCTGCCCGAGATCGTCGACGCGGAGATGCTCGACGAGGAGCACGACCTGCCCGACGGCTTCGCGCCGCGGGCGGGGAGCGGCGGGGCCGGTGTGCGGCGGGCCGCGGCACGGACGACGCGCAGGCCGGCGGAGCCGGCGGTGCGGCGCGCCATCGAGGCGGCGCAGACCGCCGCGCAGATACCGGACCACCCACGGCTCGACCAGGTCTTCGACGTGTTCGCGGAGGGCGGCTCGCTGTGGATCGTCAGCGAGTTGGTGGCGGCCAGGCCGCTGGCGGCGCTCCTCGCGGACCGGCCGCTGAGTCCGTACCGGGCCGCCGAGGTCGCGGCGGACGTCCTCGCGGCGCTGCGCGTCCTGCACGGGCACGGCTGGGTCCACCGGAATATCACCGCGCGGACCGTGCTTATCTGCGACGACGGCCGCGTGATGCTGACGGGCCTGGCGGCCGGAGCGGCCGAGGAGGCGCTCTGCGGGTACGACCCACGGCCGGTGGAGGCGGGGGAGCCCGCCGGTTCGGCGGGGTCGGTCGGCAATCTGGCCGGGCACGGCGGCGCGCCTGCCGAGGGGGCGTACGAGACCGGGGACACGGAGCTCGCCCCAGCCCCGGAGTCCGCCGCGAGCGGCGCGCGGGCCGGGCGCACGGGCGCGGCCGCGGCGTACCGCGCGGGAGCGAGGGCCGCGGCGCGGGCGACCGAAGAGGACGCCGAGGGCCGGGGGCCCGGCCCGACCGGGCAGATACCCGACCCGTACGGCGTGGCGGGCAGGCAGCCGCCCTGGCACGGCGCCGTGCCGCGGAACGGAATCCCGACGGCGCGGACCACGGCGGACGAGAGCGGCGGCCCGCAGGGGGACACGTACGAGCAGGGCCACGGGGACACAGGGGGCACACGCGAGCAGGCCCGTGGGGGATGGGACGACGGTTCCGCCGACGGAGCCCCCTCGCGCGGTCCCTCCACCGCCCTGGCCGCCGAGCGAGCCCGGCACGCGCGCATGGTGGTGGTCGGCGCCGTCACCGAGCGGTGGGCGCCCGAACAGGCCGGCCCCGTGCACGAGAACTGGCGCCTCGCCGCGCCGATAGGCCCCTCCACTGACCTGTGGGCCCTGGGGGCGCTGCTCTTCCGTGCCGTGCAGGGACACGCGCCCTACCCGGAGGACAGCCCGGCCGAACTCGTCCAGCTCGTCTGCGCCGAGCCGCCCGCCTTCGCCGAGGAGTGCGGCCCGCTGCGTCCCGTGGTCGAGTCGCTGCTGCGTCAGGACCCCACCGAGCGGCTCGACTTCGAGGAGCTGAGCGGCTGGCTGCGCTCGCTGGTGCGGTCCGCGCCCGAGCCGGAGGCCGGGGCGCACGTCGTGCCGGTGCCGCCGTACGACGCGGGGCGGCTGCCCGTCGTACGCCGCCGTGGCGAGGTCGTGCGCAAGCGGCGCGGCGCCGCGGCGGCCGCTGCCGCGGGGAACGGCCAGGGGAACGGCCACGGGCGGCACAAGCGCGGCAAGGGGCCGGCCCGCGTGCCGCAGAGCCGTGGCCCGGCCCGGCCCCGTTCGCTCGGGCGGCTGCTGCTGATCGCCATTCTGGTCGGGCTCGCCGCGGCCATCGTGTACGCCATGGTGTTCATGCCCAAGGCGGATGACGGGGCGTCGGGCGACCGCGCGGGGACGGCGGGCGAGGTCAGCTCGGCCCCGCAGGCACCGGGGGAACCCACCGAAGGCAAGGACAAAGACACAGAGAAAGAGAAAGAGAAAAACAGAGACAAAGACGAAGACGAGTCCGGCAAGAACCCTGGTTCGCAGGAGCCGCAGACCACCAACCCCGACCTGCCGCAGGGATTCACCCTCCGCAAGGACCCCGAGGGCTTCCACGTCGCCGTCGCCGGCGGCTGGGACCGGCAGCCCAAGAACGGCCGGGGCCAGGTCCGTTACACGCACGCCGACTTCGAGCTGCTGATCGTGCCCGGGCGCGACACCACCGACGGCTACGGCAGCGACCCCATGAAGTACCAGCGTGAGGACGAGCGCGAGCTGCAGCCCTTCCGTGACTCGTCCTGGGCGACCTCCAGCGGCATGCGCCGTATCGACGTCGGCGGACGGGCCATGGCGGAGGGGCAGTTCACCTGGCAGGACGCCGCGGGCCGCGAGGTCTTCGTACGCAATCTCGTGATGATCGTCGGCGGGAAGTACCACGTGGTGCAGGTGCGAGGGCCCGAGGCCGAGCGGGACGAGGTGACGCGGTTGTACGAGCAGGCTTCGGCCACCTACCGGGTCACCGGCTGAGCCGATTCCGGCACTCCGGACATGCACGGCATGCGTCACAGTGCGGTCTCCTAAGGGCCCCTGTGGTTCCCTGTGCGCTTCCCGCTCCTTAACCTGGCCCTGTCAAGACCATTGCGGGGGAACGTGAACCAGATGCAGGGCCTGCTCCTCGCGGGCCGCTACCGACTCACTGAGACCATCGGCCGCGGTGGCATGGGACGGGTGTGGCGTGCGCAGGACGAGGTGCTGCACCGTGCCGTCGCCGTCAAGGAGCTGACGGCGGCGCAGTTCGTGCAGGAGGCCGACCGCGCCGTCCTCTTCGCGCGTACGCAGACGGAGGCGCGGGCCGCCGCCCGCATCAACCACCCCGCCGTGGTCACCGTGCACGACGTGCTGCAGTACGACGACCGGCCCTGGATCGTGATGGAGCTGGTCGAGGGGCGTTCGCTGGCGGACGCCGTCAAGGACGACGAGCGCGTCGAGCCCGTCGAGGCGGCCCGCATCGGCCTGTGGACCCTGAAGGCCCTGCGTGCCGCACACGCCGCGGGCGTCCTGCACCGCGACGTCAAACCCGGCAACGTCCTCCTCGCCGACGACCGGCGCATCCTGCTCACCGACTTCGGGATCGCCGCGATCGAGGGCGACTCCACGATCACGCGGACCGGGGAAGTCGTCGGCTCGGTCGACTACCTGGCGCCCGAGCGTGTCAGCGGCGGCAACCCCGGCCCCGCCTCCGACCTGTGGGCGCTCGGCGCCACGCTGTACACGGCCGTCGAGGGTTTCTCGCCCTTCCGGCGCACGTCACCGCTCGGCACGATGCAGGCCGTGGTCACGGAGGAGCCCGCGCCGTCCCGGCACGCGGGTGTCCTCGCACCCGTCATCAGCGCGCTGCTGCGCAAGGACCCGGAGACCCGGCCCTCCGCCGAAGAGGCCGAGCAGATGCTGGCGGAGGCGGCGGAGGGACGCCGTCCGCACCACGCGCAGGCGTACGTGCCGACGCAGACGCACCCGGCCACCGGCACGCACACGGACACGTACGTGGACGCGCTGGGCGGGGCCCGCTCGACGTCCACGTACGGGCCCCCGCCCCCGCAGGCCGGCGCCACCCCCACGGGCCGCGACATCCTCACCGTCGTCGGCGGGCAGGGGCAGTCCTCGCGCGAGCGCCGTCGCTGGCCCGGGATCGTCGCCCTCGTCGTGGTGGCCGCGCTGCTCGGCGGCGGTGGCGTCCTGGGGTACGTGCGCTTCGCCGGCGGGACGGAGCAGCAGTCGAAGGGCGAGCGGGGCACGGCGGTGGGCGGCATCCCCGACGACTGGCGGCGGGTGAACGATCCCGAGGGCTTCAGCCTCATGCTGCCCAAGGAGTGGAAGCGCGAGGTGAACGGCAACCAGATCGACTACACGCCCGACGGCGGCCGCCGGTTCCTGCGCATCGCCGTCGAGAAGAACCCGCAGTACGAGAGCTCCTACGCGCATCAGTTGTCCCTGGAGAAGAACCTACGGGTGAAACTTCCGCAGTACCGGCGGCTGGAACTGAACTCGAACACGTTTCGGGATCAGTCGGGCTCTCTCTGGGAGTTCAGCTGGACGGCGGGTGCCAACGACACGACCAAGGGGCCGCGCCGGGCCATCTCGCAGACGTATCTCAGCCGTGACGGTGTCGAGTACGTGCTGTACATGTCCGCCCCGGCAGGGGGCTGGGACACCACGCGGGAGCAGTTCGACGCGATGCTCCGGGGGTGGCGGGAGCACTGAGCGCCCACGCTCACCTCTGGTGACGCTGTGGCGACCCGCGCCGACGGCCGGAACCGGCCCCGCGCTCGCTCCGCCCCATTCCGTTCGCACACGTGTGGGGCATGATGGCCGCATGGGGAGCCTGGGAGACCACGCCGGTGGGTCAGGTGCCGGTGGGGGCGGCGTCGGCGGCGTCGATGGCGGCGGTGCCGGTGAGGGCAACGCCCGTGTGATCGCGGGCCGTTACCGCCTCGAGGCGCGGCTCGGCCGGGGCGGCATGGGGGTCGTGTGGCGTGCCACCGATCTGCTCCTGGGGCGCCAGGTCGCCGTCAAGGAACTGGCGCGCGACGAGACGCTCTCCGACGCCGAGGCGGAGCAGCAGCGCGAGCGGACCCTGCGCGAGGCGCGGGCGGTGGCACAGCTGCGGCACCCGCACGTCATCGTCGTCCATGACGTCGTCGTGCAGGACGAACAGCCGTACATAGTGATGGAGTTGATCGACGGCGGCTCACTGGCCGGGCAGATCGCGCGGAGCGGACCGCTGGACGCGGACGCCGTCGCACGCATGGGCATCGACCTGGTCGGAGCGCTGCGCACCGCCCACGAGGCGGGCATCCTGCACCGTGACCTCAAGCCCGCCAACGTACTCCTGGAGCGGGCGACCGGCCGTGTCGTGCTCACCGACTTCGGCATCGCGCAGCTGACCGGCGCGACGACGCTCACGGAGGTCGGGTCGTTCGTGGGTTCGCCCGAGTACACCGCGCCGGAGCGGATGGCGGGGGAGCGGACGGGTCCCGAGTCCGACCTGTGGTCGCTCGGCGCGCTGCTGGTCACCGCGCTGACCGGCGAGTCGCCGTTCCGCCGCGACTCCATCGGCGGGGTGCTGCACGCCGTCGTCTACGACGACTTCCGCCCGCCCGCGGCCGCCGCGCCGCTGCTGCCCGTGGTCCTCGGCCTCCTCGACCGCGATCCGGACCGGCGGCTGGACGCGGCGGAGGTGGAGGGCCTGCTGAAGGCGTACGTCGAGACGGGGCGGATGCCGGCGGTGGTGCGGGAGAGACCGGGGTCCGGGCTGACTGAACTTCCGGGACGGGCGGGGCGGGCAGGACGAGTGGGGCGGGTGGGACGGGCCGGCCTTTCGGGGCGGCAGGGCCCGCCGGGTCCCCCGGGGTTCTCGGGAAGGTCGGGTCTGCCGGGGTTCCAGGGGCGAACGGGTCGGCCGGGACGGCCGGGGCGTGGCGGCCAGACGCCCGCCGAGCGGGAGCTGCTCGCGAGCCAGGCCGCCGCGGGGCTCGTCAAACCGGAGCGGCACGGCCGGGCGTTCATGGTCGCCGCCGCGCTGGCGGCCGCCCTCACGGGTGCGGGGGTCTCCGCCGCGCTGCTGCTGGGCAGGGGCGGCGACGGTGATGACACGCCGGCCACCCCCTCGTCCTCCGCGACGCTGGTCTCGCCGACGCCCACGGTCACCGTGACGACGCGCACGCCGAGGCCGTCGTCGCCCGAGGCGCCCCAGGGCTACCGCATCGCGAAGGACCCCAGGGGCTTCGCGCTCGCCGTGCCCGAACGCTTCCGTCGCCAGGAGGACGGCCCCCGCGTCTTCTACGTGTCGCCCGACGGCACCTACCGCATCGGCATCAAAGAGGCGGCCTCCGAGCCTGGCGGCCCGCTCGCCGCACAGCGCCGCGCCGACGCCGAAGGACCGCGCACCAACCCCGGTTACCGCGACGGCAGGGTCACGGAGACCACGCGCAACGGCAGGCCCGCCGCCCTGTGGGAGTACACCTGGGACGGCTACAGCGAGGAGAAGGGCGGCCGGCGCACGCTCGACCTGTGCTGGCAGGAGGGCGGCCGGCTGTTCGACGTGTGGGTCTCGGCGCCGGCTGCGGACGCGGGGCAGGCGCGGCGGTACTTCGACGCGGCGGTGGACACGTTCGTACGCCGGTGAGGTGCGGTTCGCGGGTTCGTGCACGCCGATGAGGTGCGGTTCGCGTGTCCGCGTACGCCGTTGACGTCCCTCGGCGTGCATCACCCCGGTCACAATGGGGGGCCTGGCTGGAAACGTGGGGGCCCGGCACGGTAGTGATGTGGGCATGAGTAACGACGGGGGAGCCTCTTACGGGCCGTACGAACCCACCAGCTTCGGCCTGCAGCCACCACAACGACCGGGAACACCGGGCGCACCAGGCGCAGCCGGCGTACCGGGAGCACCGGGAATACCGGAACAATCCAGCCAACACGGTGGCCCTCACCCGCACCCCGGCAACCCGTATGCCCAGCCCGCCCAAGCCCAGCCCACCCCAGCCGTGCCCACCCAGGCCGTGCCCCACCAGCCGTCCCAGCCCGAGCCGGGCGCCGGCCGGCTGATCGCGAACCGCTATCGGCTGCTCGCCAAGCTCGGCCACGGCGGCATGGGCACGGTGTGGCGGGCCAAGGACGAGACGGTGGACCGCGAGGTCGCCGTGAAGGAGCCGCGCCTCCCCGACCACCTGCCGGAGCGCGAGCGCGCCAACGCCTTCGAGCGGATGCGCCGCGAGGCGCGCGCCGCGGCCCGCCTCGACCACCCGGCCGTGGTCAACGTCCACGACGTGGCGGTCGAGGACGGCCAGCCGTGGATCGTGATGGAGCTCGTCCAGGGCCGTTCCCTGGGCGCCGCGCTCCAGGAGGGCACGCTCGGCGCCCGCGACGCCGCGCGCGTCGGCCTCGACGTGCTGAACGCGCTGGACGCCGCGCACCAGGCGGGCATCCTGCACCGCGACGTGAAGCCGGACAACGTCATGCTCGGCCGCCACGACCGCGTCGTCCTCACCGACTTCGGCATCGCCCAGATCGAGGGCGAGACGAATCTGACGGACACCGGCGGTTTCGTCGGCTCGCCCGAATTCATCGCGCCGGAGCGGGTGTTGGGCCAGCGGCCGGGACCGGCGTCCGACCTCTGGTCGCTGGGTGTCGTCCTGTACGCCGCGACCGAGGGCGTCTCGCCCTTCCGCCGCAACAACACCCCCGCGACCCTCCAGTCCGTCCTGAACGCCACTCCTGCCGCGCCCGCCTCCGCCTCCGGACCGCTCGCCGAGGCGATCAACCGGCTGCTGGTCAAGGACCCGGCCCAGCGTCCGAACGCCGCGCAGGTCCGCGCCCTCCTGGAGGAGGCGGCCAGGCCTCCGCAGCCGGCGCCGACGCAGGTCGTCACGGTCGCGGGCGGTGACGCCGGGCAGCGGGGCAAGGGCATCTTCCTGAGCCGCAAGGCCTTGGCGGTCGTCGCGGGTGTGGTCGTCGCGGCCGTGGCCGCCGGGGTCCTGGTGGCGGTGAACCCCTTCGGCGGCTCGGAGGGCGAGGACTGGAAGAAGCACGAGGCGAAGGCGGTCGCCGCCACGGTCTCCACCCCCGAGGGGTACGTGGAGAGCAAGCCGGAGGCCACCGACACGGACAAGTCCTGGGTCAGGTACACCGATCCCAGCGGTGCCGTCTTCATCACGCTCGACCTCGCGGAGAAGAAGGACACCTCACTGGAGGTCGCGGGGACCGCGGCGGCCCAGGCGTACGCCGACGCGGAGACGTTCGAGGAGAGTGGCGAGACCAAGTACAGCCACATGTCCGGCGACCCCGCGCCCGTCGCCAGGACCAAGGAGACGAAGTACCAGGGCCGGAGCGCCGCCGAGAACACGGTCACGTACACCGACTCGCAGACCGAACTGCCGCACGAGGCCAAGATTCTCTACTACCGGACCAAGTCGGGTGACATGTACCGGCTGTGGATCGACTATCCCGGCAAGGGCGACTTCACCGCCCGCGGCCGCGAGGTCGCCGAGACCGCCATCGCCGACCTGGCGCTCGACAAGCTCTGAAAACTGCTCCGAGGTTCGTCCTGCTGGCGACAACGCCCTGATCAGCGGCTTTGTCGCCAGCAATCACTGGCGCGGTGTGAGTGAGCCGTGAAGCCCATTACCGATGGGTACCCAAAAGCCTGACGTGCGCCTACTCTCACGAGCATGACGGACTCGCAGGCCATCGCAGCGCCCCTCGGCACGAACCCGACCGCCCCGGCCCCCGCAGGCGCGCGCACCGCCGCCGACGTGGTCACGCCCGAGCTGATCGCCCAGCTCACCCGTGACGTCATCGGTTCGGGGCGTACGGCCAACCACACGCCGCTCACCGGCGAGAAGCTGGCCGACCTGCCCGAGTCCACCCCCGCGGACGTGGCCACCGCCTTCGAGCGGGCCCGCACCGCCCAGATCGCCTGGGCCAGGACCCCCGTGAAGCAGCGCGCCGCCGTCCTGCTGCGCTTCCACGACCTGGTGCTCCAGCGCCAGGCCGAGGTCCTGGACCTCATTCAGCTGGAGACCGGCAAGTCCCGGCTGCACGCGCACGAGGAGATCCAGGCCGTCGCGGTCGCCGCCCGGCACTACGGCCGCAAGGCCCCCTCGTATCTGAGCCCGAAGCGGCACACCGGCGTCGTCCCGACCCTCACCAAGGTCACCGAGAACCGCCAGCCGCGCGGCGTCGTCGGTCAGATCGCCCCCTGGAACTACCCGTTCGAGCTCTCCATCGGCGACGCGCTGCCCGCTCTCGTCGCGGGCAACGCCCTCGTGATGAAGCCCGACACGGAGACCTGCCTGACCGCCCTGTGGGCCCGCGACCTCATCATCGAGGCCGGCCTGCCGTCGGAGGTCTTCCAGGTCGTCCTCGGCGAGGGCCCTGTCATCGGCCCCGAGGTCGTCAAGCACGCCGACTACGTCTCCTTCACCGGCTCCACCCGCACCGGACGCGAGGTCGCGCAGGGCGCCGCCGCACGCCTGGTCGGCGTCTCGCTCGAACTCGGCGGCAAGAACGCCATGCTGGTGCTGCACGACGCCGACATCGACAAGGCGGCGTCGGGCGCGCTGCGCGCCTGCTTCTCCTCCGCGGGCCAGCTGTGCATCTCCATCGAGCGGCTGTACGTCCACGAGTCGATCGCGGACGAGTTCGTGGCGCGCTTCGCGGAGCGTACGAAGGCGATGCGGCTCGGCAAGTCCCTCGCGTACGGCGCAGACATGGGCTCTCTCGCCGGCGAGCGGCAGCTGGAGACCGTGACCCGGCACGTCGAGGAGGCCGTCGCCAAGGGCGCCACGCTCGTCGCGGGCGGCGTGGCGCGCCCGGACATCGGCCCCTACTTCTTCGAGCCGACGATCCTGGACGGCGTCGAGGCCCCGATGGCGGTCTGCACCGAGGAGACCTTCGGCCCGGTCGTCTCCATCTACCGCTTCACGGACGAGAACGAGGCGGTCGAGCTCGCCAACGCCACGCCGTACGGCCTGAACTCCTCGGTCTGGACGAAGGACGGCGCCCGCGGCCGCAAGGTCGCCGCCCGCCTGCGCACCGGCACGGTCAACGTCAACGAGGGCTACGCGCCCGCCTACGGCAGCGTGCAGTCCCCGATGGGCGGCATGAAGGACTCCGGTCTCGGCCGCCGACACGGCTCCGAGGGCATCCTCAAGTACACCGAGGCGCAGACCGTCGCCACCCAGCGGATCATGCCGCTCGCCCCGTCGTTCGGTCTTGACGACGAGAAGTACGCGGCGTTCATGACCGCGAGCCTCAAGGTCATGAAGGCGTTCCGCCTCCGATAGTGCGCTAGTTCTCAACGAGGAGAGTCGATGTCACAGGAGAGCTCTGCCCAAAACCAGGTGGGCGATGACGCGTACGACTACGACGTGATCGTCGTGGGCAGCGGTTTCGGCGGCGCGGTGTCCGCGCTGCGGTTGACGGAGAAAGGTTACTGCGTCGGCGTACTGGAGGCGGGCCGCCGCTTCACGCGCGCGACGCTGCCCAAGAACTCCTGGGACCTGAAGAACTACCTGTGGGCCCCCGCGCTCGGCCTCTTCGGCATCCAGCGCATCCACCTGCTCGGCAATGTGATGGTCCTCGCGGGCGCCGGGGTCGGCGGCGGCTCGCTGAACTACGCCAACACCCTCTACGTACCACCCGAGCCGTTCTTCAAGGACGCGCAGTGGAAGGACATCACGGACTGGCAGGACGAACTGCACCCTTACTACGAGCAGGCCAAGCGCATGCTCGGGGTGCGGCTCAACCCGACGACGACGCCCTCGGACGTCCATCTGAAGGCCGCCGCCCGGGAGATGGGGGTCGGCGACAGCTTCCACATGGCGCCCGTCGGCGTCTTCTTCGGTGACGAGAACGACGCGGACGGTCGTTCAACGACCCGTCCCGGCACGGAAGTTCCCGATCCCTACTTCGGTGGCGCCGGCCCCTCCCGCAGGGCCTGCACCGAATGCGGCGAGTGCATGACGGGCTGCCGGCACGGCGCGAAGAACACCCTCAACGAGAACTACCTCTACCTGGCGGAGAAGGCCGGCGCGGTCGTCCACCCGATGACGTCGGTCGTCGCCGTCACCGAGGACTCGCGGGGCGGTTTCGCCGTCGCCACCCTGCCCACCGACGACAAGCGCAAGGGCCGGGGCCGGACGTTCCGGGCACGCAAGGTGGTCATCGCCGCCGGGACGTACGGGACGCAGACCCTCCTGCACCGCATGAAGGACACCGGCCTGCTGCCGCACATATCGAAGCGGCTCGGCACGCTCACCCGCACCAACTCCGAAGCGCTGGTCGGCGCCCAGACCACCGACCGCCGCTACCGCAAGCGCCACGGCGCCGAGAAGGTCGACTTCACCAAGGGCGTCGCGATCACCTCGTCGATCCACCCGAACGCCAACACCCACATCGAGCCCGTCCGCTACGGCAAGAAGTCCAACGCCATGGGCAGCCTGACGGTGCTCCAGGTCCCGTACAGCGTCAAGGGCGGCAAGGCCCGGGTCGCGGGATGGCTCGGCAACGTCGCCCGCCACCCCTCGCTCCTCGTCCGCTCCCTCTCCAACCGCCGCTGGTCGGAGCGGACCATCATCGGCCTGGTCATGCAGTCGCTCGACAACTCCCTGACCACGTACCGCAAGGAAAAGGGCATCGGGAAGGGGTTGCTCACCGCCCGCCAGGGCCACGGCGCGCCCAACCCCGACCAGATACCCGAGGCCACCCGGGCGGCGACGATCCTCTCCAAGGAGATCAACGGCTTCGCGGGCTCCAACATCGGCGAGCTCATGGGCACCCCGCTGACCGCGCACTTCCTCGGCGGCTGCCCGATCGGCGACTCACCGGAAACGGGCGTCATCGACCCCTACCACCGGCTCTACGGACACCCCGGCATCTCGGTCGTCGACGGCGCCGCGGTCTCCGCGAACCTCGGGGTGAACCCGTCCCTGACGATCACCGCGCAGGCCGAGCGCGCGATGTCGTTCTGGCCCAACAAGGGCGGCGAGGACCCGCGTCCGGCGCAGGGCGAGCGGTACGTGCGGCTCGCCGCCGTCGAACCGAAGACCCCGGCGGTCCCGGCGGACGCCTTCGGCGCGCTGAAGCTGCCGTTCCTCGGGATGCCGGCGGTGCCGCCCAAGTCCGAGGACTGAGCGGCACCGGGCTTCGGATACACGTAAGGACCTGCGCCCCCCTCCGAGCGCAGGTCCTTCCGCGTGATCAGGTGCCGCGTTACGCGGCGGTGTCGGCCTTGCGGCGACGCACGGTGAACACCGCGCCCGCCCCGGCGACGACGGCGATCCCGCCCACGAGGGCGACAGTCGGCAGCATCGAGCTGGAGCCGGTCTCGGCGAGGCTGCCCGTGTCGCCGGTGGTGTTGGCGCTCGGGAGCTCCTTGGCTGCGCCCTGCGGCGACTTTTCGGCGGTCGGCGTCGGCGTCGGCTTGCTCGGGGTGTGGGTGGCCTCGCCGGGCGTCTCGTCGGTGCTGCCCGCCTTGACGACCGTCAGCGGCTGGTACGCGTCCGAGTTGTGCGTGCAGTTCTCCTCGGTGTCGAGGTACCCGCCGAGGCCGACCGCGTAGCCGTCACCGGATGGGGCCTTGGCGTCGATGTCGACCCGCAGCTTGATGTCGACCTGCTCGTCGGGGCCGAGGTCGGTGACGTCGAAGGCGAGGCCGCCGTTCACATCGCCGTCGATCGTCTTCCAGTCGCCGCTCTCGGCGTCGAAGTACTGCAGGTCGGCGTGGCTGCCCAGCCGGTCCTCGTCGTCCTTGCCGTACGAGAAGTCGTTGACGGCCGCGATCCACTTGACCTCACCGAGCTCCTCGTCGCTGGAGTTGGTGAGCGACAGCTCGAACCGGTGCCAGCCGCTGCCCTTGACGATCTTCTTGGGCAGGCCGACGAGGTCGACCTCCAGTTCGGAGTCGGGGTCGACGCCGTTCTCGTCGACCGGGCAGTCGACCGGCTCCTCCGCGTCCCCGTCCTCCAGCTCCTCGTCGAGGTCCTCGTCGAGGTCCTCGTCCTTGATGTCGTCGAGGACGTCGTCACTCTTCGAGGGCTTCGGGGACTTCGCGGGCTGGGCGGTCTTTCCGGGCTTCGCGGGCGGCGTGGAGGTCGGCTTGCCCTCCGGCTCGTCCGTGTCCTTGTCCGTGTCCTCGTCCGGCGCGGGCGGCGTGGAGGTGGGCGTGCCCGAGGGCGTCCCGGACGGCGTGGGCGTCCCGGAGGGCGTCGTGGCCGACGTCGCGGAGCCGGCCTCTTCGGTCGCGAAGGAGGCCGGGGCCGAGAGCAGCGCGAGCGGGGCCAGGGCAGCCGTAGCGGCCGCGGCAGCCATGGCACGACGAAGCTTCATGAAGACCTCAGGAAGTCCGGCGTGCTGCCTGGTGGGGCAGCACGGAGGTGGAGGCGTCCGAGGTGGGGACGCGGGTGTGGCCGTTGTTACTGCATGCATGACCTGCGATCCCTGTGAATGGTTGTCCCCGAACTGACGGAATTCTTATGTGGGGTGGATCACAGCGCTTGTGCTGTCGTGAAGGGGTGCCGTAGAACTGCCCCCGCTCCAGAGGCGTATGGGTGCCGAAGGGGCAACGGCAGCAAGGGGAGGGGACAGGGTGGCCATACCCGACGAGGTGTGGGAGAGATTCGAGAACGACAGCGAGCGGGACATCCGCTCGTCCGCACCGAAGGAGCCGTCCGCGCGGGCCCGCATGGTGGCCGAAAGGCTGCGGCGCCTCGACGAGGAGGCCGCGCGCCAACGGGTCGAGGAGGCGGGGCGGTTCCGCCGCAGGCGCGCGAAGCGCGAGGCCGCGAGCGAGCGGTGGCGGCCGGACGACTGGCGGGCGGCGCCGACGGGTCCGCGGCGCAGTCCACGGTCCGAGCGCAGCCGCAGGGTGTGGAGCGTGGTGATCGTCATCGGCGGCATGGCCCTCGCGATCGTCCTGCTCAGCCCGTTCCGCTTCTGGCTCTGGGGCTGGTGACGGCGGCGCGCGGAACCGGAATGGATCTTCCCCCGTCGTAGAAGTGCAAGCAGTACTGAGTTGGCAGCAACAAGCAAGCAGTACCAAGCAGGAAAGCCTTCGGGGGAAACAGAACGTGAAGTCAGCTGTGTCGCGTGTCGTGGTGACCGTCTCGGTCGTGGCGGCCCTCGGAGCGAGCGCCGCGTGCAGCGGCAGCGGTGACGATGACGCCAAGAAGCCGGCGAAGCCGCGTGCCAGTGCGGGTGCCGTGCTGGAGAAGGCGGCCCTCGCCGCGGGGGACGTCAAGGGCTACAAGGTCGAGACGCCCAAGAAGTCCGAGGAGGCCAAGGGGCCCGACGGCGGGAAGCGGTTGCCCGCGGAGTGCGCCCCGCTCGCGGCGATGCTCGGTTCCGGTCTTGGTTCCGGCCCTGCCTCCGGCTCCGGCTCTGGCTCTGGCTCTGGTTCCGGCTCTGGTTCCGGTTCCGGTGGTTCGGTGAAGGCGAAGGCTTACGTCGACCGGGTCCTGACCTCGACCGACGACGCGGACTACACGACGACGCGCGTCGAGCTGGCCTCCTCCACCGAGGCCGATGCCAAGCGGGCGATGACGGACCTGCGCACGGCGTCGAAGTCCGAGAAGTGCGCCGCCTTCCGCATCGGCGAGCAGCGCTACCTCGGCGTCAAGGCGCTGCCGGCCCCGGAGGGCGGTGGCGATGAGGTCGTTTCGTACAAAATCGCCCATCGCACGGGTGAGTTCATGGTGCGGGACAGCGTCACCGTCGCGCGCAGCGGCTCGACGCTCGCGGTCTTCGACGCGTCGAACCTGTACGACCCGGAGAGCGTCCAGAGGGACAAGGACGCCGCGAAGGACGGCGAGGACGGCGCCGGGGCGCCCACGGCGGACGAGGACCCGAAGGTGGACCCCGCGATCGTCGAGGCGCAGCTCGGCAAGCTCTGACCTGGCCTGACGAGCTCCGACCTAACTCACACGCGCCGCGTACAACCTTTTCGGCGGTTTCCGATCGTTACGGAAAACGCTGGTGACAGGCGCGCCTTTACCGCTTTCATGTCGCCTCGGCGCGGGCCGTCGCCCGCGCCGCGAAACTGAAGGCAGGAAACGCAAAAGTGAAGTCATCTGTGTCTCGGGCCGTCATGGCCGCGTCCGTCACGGTCGCGCTGGGCCTGACCGCAGCCTGTGGCAGCGACAACGGCAACGGCGCCAGCGGCGACAACGGCAAGAAGTCGTCGGAGAAGCCCGCCGCGGTCAAGCCGGCAGCGAAGAAGCCGGCCGTGCTGACCACCGCCGACCTGAACAAGGCGGCACTCGTCAAGGGCGACCTCAAGGGCTACAAGGTCGAGAAGATGTCCGCGGCGGACATGCCCGCGCAGACCGTGCCCGCGGACCCGGCCGCTTGCCAGCCGCTCGCCAACATGTTCATGTTCGCCGGCCGGCCGGCGGCGGAAGCCCGCATCGGCCGGAACGTGACCAGCAAGAACGAGATGGACGCCACCGTCATCTCGTTCGCGCTGCTCGCGCACGAGCAGGGCGACGCGGAGAAGGTCATGGACGGCCTGCGGACGGCCACGAAGAAGTGCACCTCGTACGAGCACGCGGGCTCCAAGTACCGCGACGTCGCGGCCCTGACCGCCCCGAAGGCGGGCGACGACGCCGTCTCGTACAAGGTCGTGGGCGACATCGAGGGCCAGAAGACACCGATGAGCTTCACCGTCGTCCGCAGCGGGTCGACGGTCGCGGCCTTCTACTCGATCAACCTGCTCAAGCCGAAGAAGTTCGGTGTGCCGACGGAGATCGTCGAGGCGCAGGTGAACAAGTTGGAGAAGGCGAGCAAGTAGCTCAAGCAGCTCAAGTAGATCGGGCAGATCGAGCAGCTCAAGCAGATCGGGCAGAGGGCGGAGCGAAGGGCCCCGCGGGACGGATCCGCGGGGCCCTTGGCCGTCGGCACCGACGTCAGGGCTGCGTCGGGGCCTCGGAGCGGCGCCGGGGGGAGTGCGCCGCTTGGTCTAGGTGCCAGTGGCCGACCCGGCGCACGAGGGGCGCGCACGTGGTATCGACCAATGGCAATGAAGCTGTGGACGGGGGCTTGCGCGGTCCGCCCTTCTACGCATCGTGCTGGAAGTGCTGTTGGCTGCGCAACCGTTTCGGCCCACTTCTCTATGGAGAGGGCCGGGATCCTGGGAGGGCGTTGGGGACAGCGTTCAGGACGGCATCGGACGGCATTCAGGACGGCGTCGGGGACGGAGGCCGGCCGGCTCCGGGCGTCCCCGGAACCGACCGTTCTCTTGGGTGACCGGGCTGCTGTCCCCTGCCGTCCGGTCACATCACTGGAGTGAGGTCCCACGGCGCGAGGACGCAATCCTCACGCCTCATCGCTCCAGCGGAGCCACGCGTGGTTCTTACGGGCCCGCACCTGGCTGACACGGACACCGGGACCAACGAAGCCCGCCCGGAACCGGTCACGCGCCGTACGGGTGAGAACGGACCCGAACTCGTGCGCGGGGCGGCACCGCGGGGTCAGACACGGCCCCGGCACAGTTCGAGGAGCGTCATCGCGAGCGCCGTGCCGGGCTTGCCGAGGGCGTCCCTGTAGTGGCCGAGGATCTCCATCTCGCGGGAGAGGTTCACGCGGCGGCCGCCGGAGGTGATGCGTGCTTCCTGGATGACGGCCGAGACGGCCATGCGTTCCTGTACGAGGCCGATGATCCGGTCGTCGAGCGCGTCGATCCGCTCCCGGGCGTTCTCGATCACGCCGGCGGCCTCGGGGGTGCGGGCGCCGGTCTTGTCGGCGGTGGTGGTGGCGGTGGCAGCGGTGGCGGTCATCTGGGGCTCCTTGTCGGAAGAGGTGAGGTGCCCCGGAGCGGCAGGACCCGCGTACGACAGAGCGCCCCGGGCCTTGTCGGCCCGGGGCGCCCGGTAAGTCGCTTGTCAGTGGATCAAGCAGCTCGACCATGGCAGCCGGCAGGCCGGGTGCCATAGGTAAAGAGGAAGCTGAGGTGCTTGGTCACGGGCTCAGTATGCCCCCACGCGCGCGTGCCGGGTCAATCGGGACCCGCGTACGGCTCGGATGCTGAGACGCCCGTCCACGCTCCGACGTTCCGTGCGGCCGGAAGCCTCCGGTATGCGGTCGGTGCCTCCGGTGCGGGCCCCGTCGGATACGACGAAGCGGTCGCGCCGAGCCCGTTAGAATTGACAAACACAGACCCCCTGCTCACGCACGAGCCTCTGCTCACGCACCGCTCAAGCTCAACGCCGGAAGGCCGCCGCCGTGCCATCAGCGTCCCCCGCTGCCGCCGCTCCCGACACCGTTCTGGTCGTCGACTTCGGAGCGCAGTACGCCCAGCTCATCGCCCGTCGCGTCCGTGAGGCCCGCGTCTACAGCGAGATCGTGCCGAGCACGATGCCCGTCTCCGAGATGCTCGCCAAGAAGCCCGCCGCCATAATCCTGTCCGGCGGCCCCTCGTCGGTCTACGCGGAGAACGCGCCGGTCGTCGACCGTCAGCTCTTCGAGGCCGGCGTCCCCGTCTTCGGCATGTGCTACGGCTTCCAGCTGATGGCCACCACCCTCGGCGGCACGGTCGACAACACGGGCGCCCGTGAGTACGGCCGGACGCCGCTGGCCGTCTCCAAGGCCGGCTCCACCCTCTTCGAGGGCACCCCCACCGAGCAGTCCGTGTGGATGTCGCACGGTGACGCGTGCAGCGCCGCGCCCGAGGGCTTCACGGTCACCGCGTCCACGGACGTCGTGCCGGTCGCCGCCTTCGAGGACGACGAGAAGAAGCTGTACGGCGTGCAGTACCACCCCGAGGTGATGCACTCCACGCACGGCCAGCAGGTCCTCGAGCACTTCCTCTACCGCGGCGCCGGCCTCAAGCCGAACTGGACGACCGGCAACGTCATCGACGAGCAGGTCGCCGCGATCCGTGAGCAGGTCGGCACCAAGCGTGCGATCTGCGGCCTCTCCGGCGGCGTGGACTCCGCGGTCGCCGCGGCTCTCGTGCAGAAGGCCATCGGCTCGCAGCTGACCTGTGTGTACGTCGACCACGGCCTGATGCGCAAGGGCGAGACCGAGCAGGTCGAGAAGGACTTCGTCGCCGCGACCGGCGTCAAGCTGAAGGTCGTCGACGCTCAGGAGCGGTTCCTGAACGCCCTCGCCGGGGTCAGCGACCCCGAGGAGAAGCGGAAGATCATCGGGCGCGAGTTCATCCGCGTCTTCGAGCAGGCCCAGGCGGAGATCGTCGCCGAGGCCCCGGGCGACCAGCCCGTGGAGTTCCTGGTCCAGGGCACCCTCTACCCCGACGTGGTCGAGTCCGGTGGCGGCAGCGGCACCGCGAACATCAAGTCCCACCACAACGTGGGCGGGCTCCCCGAGGACCTCGAGTTCAAGCTCATCGAGCCGCTGCGCAAGCTGTTCAAGGACGAGGTCCGGATGGTCGGCGCCGAGCTCGGCCTGCCGGACGAGATCGTCCAGCGCCAGCCCTTCCCTGGCCCCGGCCTTGGCATCCGCATCGTCGGCGAGGTCACCAAGGACCGCCTCGACCTGCTGCGCGAGGCCGACGCCATCGCCCGCGAGGAGCTGACGGCGGCCGGTCTGGACCGCGAGATCTGGCAGTGCCCCGTGGTGCTGCTCGCGGACGTCCGCAGCGTCGGCGTCCAGGGCGACGGCCGCACCTACGGCCACCCGATCGTCCTGCGCCCCGTCTCGTCCGAGGACGCCATGACGGCCGACTGGACCCGCATGCCGTACGACGTCCTCGCGAAGATCTCGACCCGCATCACGAACGAGGTCGCCGATGTGAACCGCGTCGTCCTCGACGTGACGTCGAAGCCGCCGGGGACCATTGAGTGGGAGTGACCCCCGCGGTCGACCTTCCCACGCCTTGCTGAGCGCCGGTGCCGCCCTTTCGTCCACATCACGGAGGGGCGGCACCGGCGTTCTCACGTCCGGCGCGTGGTGCGCACCCCGGCGCCCGGCTTCCACAGCTGCACCGCCAGGTACTTCTCGTCCTCGATGAAGGTCCGCACGACCTCCGTCAGCTCGGTGCGGAAGAGGTGGAAGGCGTCCGGGTCCGGCGGATTCACCGCGTCCGTGTACCGCGCGACGGTCGCCGGGTCCCGCACCTCCACCGCCCGCCCCGCGATACGGACGTCGCCGCCCGCCATCTCCGTGCCCGCCCCCGGGTTCGCCTGCAGCGCGAAGCGTGGATCGCGGCGCAGGTCGAGCGCCTTGAGGGAGTTCGGCATCATGCCGAGCCACAGCTCCCCGTTGAGGAAGCGGACTTCCAGCCCGGTCGTGCGCGGCGACCCGTCCTTGCGGAGCGTCGCGAGAACGTGGTGCGTGAACGCGCCGAACCGCTTCTCGACGGTCGCGGCGAGATCCGGCTCTGCGGTGGCGAAGGCTTCCCAATTGCACGTCATACGTCGAGTCTGCCGCCGATACCCGACATCTCCTGTCGCCTTTTACCGCCCCTCCGAACGTGCCGCACCTCGCACCCTTGATCGCGTCGCACCCCTGTCCTCCTGTGCTTCCCGCCGGTAACTTCCGCCCCGTACGACCACGGATGGAGGACACATGCAGGCGCCCACACCGATACCCGTCGAACGGTTGCAGTTCGCGATGCCGCCCGTCCACGAGTCCGTGACGGACGAACGCCGGCACCGCAAGGAGAGGCTCGCCGGCGCGCTGCGGATCTTCGGACGGTTCGGGTACGAGGACGGGGTCTCCGGCCACATCACCGCGCGCGACCCGGAACACACCGACTGCTTCTGGGTGAACCCCTTCGGCATGCCCTTCAAGCACATCACCGTCGGCGACCTCGTCCTCGTCAACGCCGAGGGGCAGGTGGTCGAGGGGCGCCATCACGTCAACCAGGCCGCGTTCACCGTCCACGCCCAGGCCCACCTGGCGCGGCCCGACGTGGTCGCCGTCGCCCACTGCCACTCGCTGCACGGCCGCGCGCTCTCCACCCTCGGCGAGCTCCTGGACCCGATCACCCAGGAGGCCTGCGCCTTCTACGAGAACCACGCGCTGTACGACGGCTACACCGGTGTCGTCGTCGACGCCGAGGAGGGCCGCAGGATCGCGACCGCTCTCGGCGACCACAAGGCGGTCATCCTGCGCAACCACGGTCTGCTCACCGTCGGGGACTCCGTCGACGCCGCCGCCTGGTGGTTCATCTCCATGGAACGCTCCTGCCAGGTCCAGCTGAGCGCGCGGGCCGCCGGCCGGCCGGTGCTGATCGGCCACAAGCAGGCGGTGCAGACCCGCGAGCAGCTCGGCAGCGATCTGGTCGCGTGGATCAACTACCAGTCCCTGTGGCAGGACATCAGCCGCAGCGAACCGGACCTGCTGGCCTGACCCGGCCGTCAACGCCGGTCCGGGCCGTTCACCCCCGCTGACCTGACCCCGGCAGTGCGTTCGCCCTTCAGTGCGGCACAATTCGCTTGCTCTGTAAGGAAGTTCGCATGGGGCCCCAGGGGCTTCGAGGGTGGGGAAGGCGGCGTACGCGGTGGCAGTGCAGGAGGCGGGGCAGGGCGCGCACGGGGGTGGCTGCACATGCGGCGGCTGCCCGCACGGGGCGCGCGAGGGGCACCGAAGAGCCGTGGCCGCGTTCCTCGCCAAGCGGGACGAACTCGCCTCCGGGCAGGGGCTGCCGGCGGCCGTCGCCCACTCGGCGGGCGCCTCACGGCAGTGGGTGTCGGACGAGCTGACGCAGTCCGCGCACACCGTCGCCGAGCGCGGCAGGGCCGAGGGCGAGGCCTGGCTGCGACGGCTCTGGACGCGCACGCTCGGCGTCGTCTGGATCTCCTTCGGCGTGCTGCTCCTCGTCCAGGCGCTCACCGCGATCGGCGCCGGCTGGTCGGACGCGCGGACGGCCGGGCTCCTCGCGGCCCTCGTCGTGGGCGGGCTGCTGACCGGCGCGGCGTACACCCACCGGGCGCGCGGCGGGATCCTCGCGCCGGTGATCGGCGAGGACAACCGGCTCTCCACCTCGCGTGCCGTGGCCGCCGCCTGGGTGGTCCTCGTCGTCTTCGCCGTGCTCGTCCTCGCCGGCGAACTGGCCGCTGCCTCGGACCACCGGCAGCGCGACGAACTGATCGCCGGTCTCGACCTGGCCCGCGCCGCCGGAACGGTGACCGTCCTCGCCGTGGTGTGCGCGGTCGCCGTCCTGGTACGCAGGGTCGTCGGCCTGCGTGTGCTCGGCCAGCGCCTGCAGAAGGTGCGCGCGGACCGGCCGCGGGCCGCCGACCCGCTCACCGACGACGAGGGGCGCGGCAGCTTCAGCGACGCCCAGTACGTCCTGGTCAACGCCGTCGCCGTGGTCTTCGCCGCCGTACGCCTCGCGCGGCGGCCCGAGCAGCTGCCCGACCTGCCGTGGGGTCTCGCCCTGCTCGTGCTGGTGTCGGCCGCGACGTATCTGGCGGGGAAGTACTCCGAGGGGGGCCGTCCCGTGATCCTCTCCGTCGTCCGCGCCCGGGAGGCCGGTGACCTCGACGCGCCCATCCGCACGGGCGACGACATCGAGATCCGCGGCGCCGGCTTCGTCCCGCCCGGCGCCGGGGACGCGGACCGCCTCGCCCGCACGGTCGTCCGCATCGGCGCCGTGCACGTCCACGTGCCGCTCGTGCCCGTGCCGGGCGGCTTCACCAACCCGACCGACGCCACGCTGACCGTGCCCGTCCCCGTCGACGTCGAACCCGGCCGCGTCGACGTCCAGGTCGTCACGGCCGCGGGCGTCGAGACGAACCGCGTCACGATCGACGTCACCGACTGAACCACCTCTGCCTCCCCCCTCTCCGGATCACCCGGACCTGTCTCGTGGAATCCGCCGCACATGGGTGAGCAGCGGCGCCTCTTCGTACGTATCGTCGGAAGACGGGACCACGCGAGAGGCGGCGGAGTGCCATGGCGCACGGCATGCGTACGAACAGCCACACCCACCACGTCGGGCAAGACGACTGGCGGGACTCCGCCACCCGCTACGCCCTGCTCCCCCTCCGGATCTTCCTGGGCGTCACCTTCATCTACGCCGGCCTGGACAAGCTCACCGACAGCGCCTTCATGCAGGCGAGCGGCGCAGGCTCGATCGGCGCCCAGATGGAGGGCGTCCGGGACATCTCCGCGATCCCCCCGCTCGTCGACCTCTCCCTCAAAAGCCCCGTCGGCTTCGGTTACGCCATCGCCCTGGGCGAACTGGCCGTCGGCATCGGCACACTCATCGGCCTGTTCGCCCGGGTCGCGGCGCTCGGCGGAGCATTCATCTCGCTGAGCCTCTGGCTGACCGTCAGCTGGCAAGAGACGCCCTACTACTACGGCAACGACCTGGCGTACCTGATGGCGTGGCTGCCACTGGTGCTCGCCGGAGCCGCGGTCTTCTCCATCGACGCCCGGCGCGCCGCCCGCCGCCGCGGGAACGCCCCGGGGCCCGGCCAGAACCCGTCCGACGCCGCATGGGCCGAGCCAGGGCAGGACCGAGGCGAAGGCCGACCAGTGCCCTAATCGTGTTGACCACCTCCAGCAGCCAGTGCTGGAGTCGGCACGTGGACAGCATCCCCGCCAACCGGCGGCTCTGGAACCAGATCAGCAGCGCCTACCAGCACAAGCACGACCCCCGAATCGGCGCCACACCCCGGCTGTGGGGCATGTACTCCATTCCCGACGCCCACCTGCACGCCCTGGGCGACGTCACCGGCAAGCGCGTCCTCGAACTCGGCTGCGGCGCCGGCCAGTGGTCCAGGGCACTCGCCGCCGAGGGCGCCACCGTGGTCGGGCTCGACCTGTCCGAAGCCCAACTCGCCGCCGCCTCCCGCGGGATGGGAGCGCCCCGCTACCCGCTGGTGCAAGGCGCCGCCGAACAACTCCCTTTCGCCGCCGACAGCTTCGACCTGGTGTTCTGTGACTTCGGTGGGCTCAGCTGGGCGCCCCCGCACCTGGCCGTCCCGGAGGCCGCACGCATCCTTGGCCGAGGCGGGCGCCTGGTGTTCAACGTCGCCAGCCCATGGTTCGAAGCGTGCTACGACGAAGCCGCCGGCCGCGTGACCACGACGCTGCAGAAGGACTACTTCGGCCTGGACGCCATCGCCGAAGACGACGGAGCGATCAGCTATCAGCTCACCTACGGCGACTGGGTCAAGGTCCTGCGCGGCGCGGGTCTCATCATCGACGACCTCATCGAACCGCGGCCCGCACTCGGAACACCCAACGGCTACAACGAGACCGACCCACCCGACTGGGCACACCGCTGGCCGGCGGAACTGCTCTGGGTGACCCACAAACCGTAGGTTCCGCCGAGCCGAGCCGAGCCGAGCCGAGCGGAGCTGAGCCGAGCGGAGCCGAGCGGAGCCGAGCCGAGCGGAGCCGAGCGGAGCCGCGTTGAGCCGAGCCGTGAAGGCATCCCCTCCCCGGACAGGCCCTAGTCCTGCCGCTGGCCCTTCGCGCCCCGGGAGCGGCCGACCGGGCGGGCCGCTCCCCTCGGACGTATCCCGTGGATCGCCGCCGTCACGCCCGCGAGGAGCAGACCGGCCATCACGAGCGGCAGCGCGACGAACCAGGGCGCGTCCCAGGCACCGCCCGCGTCGCCCGCGTACACGACGGCGACCAACAGCAGGAAGAGGCCTGCCACCAGCTTTCCGGGGTGGAATTCATGACGTAGCACGGATCACCTTCGCTTGTCCGACGCCGACTTCGAGGCGCAGATCTATCGTGCCGCCGTCCTTGCTGCCCGCAGGCGGCTCCAGCGTCACCTTCTTCTCCCGACCCGGAGCGATGTCCAGGTCCTTGCCCTTGTCGTCCGGCAACACGATGTCGCCGACGCCCACTTCCGCGTCGAGCCGCACGGTGGCGTCCTTCGGCACGATCACCCGGAGGTCGCCCGCACCGACCTCGGCGCCGGTCTCGAGCGTCTTCCCCTTGCCTACGTCGATCCTGCTCAGATCTAGCGTGCCTCTGCCGAGCCCCACCTCGTACTGCGGCCGGACGTCCGCCACGGCCGTGGGTATCCAGTCCGTGCGGGTGTAGTGCGTCGTGATGTTCTTCGGCAGGGCAGCCGATGCCGCGAGGAGCCCTGCGGTGAGCACCGCCAGCACGATCGATCCCGCGCCGGTGCGCCCGAGGAAGGCGCTGACCGCGATACCGAGGCCGAACACCGCCAGCGCGCACGTGAGACCGGTCTGCAACGTCGTGCCGAGCGGTTGGTCCTCCCAGGTCAGGCCGGTGCCGAGGCCGCCGGCGAGCAGGGCGAGGAGGAACACCGAGCCGCCGATCCAGCGGGGCCCGCTGGGCTGCGGCGCCGGGTCGGCCGCAGCTGTCTCCTTGCGGGGCATACCGCGGTGGCCCGTCGGCTGATAGCCGATGTCGATGCCTTCCGGACCCCAGAAGTACCCCGAGATCCCGTCGTACGTCCCGTCCTTGACTATCGGGTCGCGCCACCAGGAAGGGCCTCCGGCGACGGGCGGTGCCTTCGCCTCGGGCGGGGCGTCCGCCGCCGCCTGCGCCGCCGGATCGGTGTCGAGGGTGTCGCGCTGCTGCGACCAGTACCCCGCGCCCGCGAGGAGCAGGGTCAGGACGGCGGCGAAGGTGAGCGCCCCACCGTTGTTCAACAGGGTGAGGAAGACGCCGCAGCCGACCAGGGCGAAGAGCACCGCGGTCAGCGCCTGGCCGTCGACCCGGCCGGAGAGGAGCCTGCGCGCCTCGTTCTCCTCCTCGTCCTCGTACGGCACGAAGAGCCAGGCGAAGCCGTAGAAGACCAGGCCGAGGCCGCTGGTTATGGCCAGGACGGCGAGGCCGATGCGGAAGATCACCGGATCCATGTCGCAGTGCCGACCGAGCCCGGCGCACACGCCGCCGAGCTTCTTCTGCCGACGGTCGCGGCGGAAGGTCCGCTCCTCCGCGGGCAGGCCCGGCGCGTGACCGCCCGCGGGACCGTCCGGCTCGCCGTGCGCGGTGCGCAGGGCATCGCGCACGGCGGCCTCGGTCTCCGTCTCGGCGGGCTGCTGATCTCTCATGCGTCCATGGTGACTGCCGCAGGCCTGCCGCGGCAGTCGGGACGACCCTGGCCGAACCCTGATATCGCCCCTGAGACGCCTCGGGTCCCGCCCCTGACAGGGGCGGGGCAGGGGCCGAGATCAGGGAAGTCTCGGGGGTCGACCCTGATGCTCGTACCCGAGCCCGCGTGTGAGGATCGATGACATGCCGGAAGCCGCTGCCCCGCCCATCGAGGACGTCCGACCGCTGCGCAAGCTCTATCGCAGCGGTGACGGCCGGTGGCTCGGTGGCGTCGCGCGCGGCCTGGCCGGACACCTCGGGCTGCCCGTGATCTGGGTCCGGCTGGTCTTCGTCGGCCTGTTCACCGCGGACGGCCTGGGCGCGCTGCTCTATGCGGCGTTCTGGTTCTTCGTCCCGCTCGGTGTGGGCGGCGTCGACTCCGAGCGGCCGCCCGCGGCCGTCACCTCCGAGACCGCGCCGGACGGCCGCCGAAGACTCGTGGCCCGCAAGCCCGACAAGGGGCAGCTCGTCGCGCTCCTCGCGATGGTCGTCGTCGCCATGGTCTTCGTCGGCAATGTGGACCTGGACGGCTCGACCAAGGCCTATGTCGTCCCGACCCTGCTCGTCGCCGCCGGTGTCGCCCTGGTCTGGCGGCAGGCCGACAACGCCCGCCGGGCGCGCTGGATGGCCGTCGGCCGTCGCAGGCGCACCCTCACCATCGCCCGGTCGGCGGCCGGCGTGCTCCTGGTCGGCGCCGGCGTCTCCGGCATCTTCGTGCTGCAGGGCTCCGCCGCGCATCTCGGCGCCGTGCTGCAGGCCTCGCTCGCCGTGCTCGTCGGCATCGCGCTGCTCGCCGGCCCCTATCTCGTCCGCATGATGCAGGACCTCTCCGAGGAGCGGCTGATGCGCATCCGCGCCCAGGAGAGAGCCGAGGTCGCCGCCCATGTCCACGACTCCGTGCTGCACACCCTCACCCTGATCCAGCGCAACGCGGAGAGCGCCGGCGAGGTCCGCCGGCTCGCCCGCGCCCAGGAGCGGGAGCTGCGGGCCTGGCTCTACAACCCCGAGGGCAGCGGCAAGGACGAGGACGAGGAGCCCGACACCCTCGCCGAGGCGGTCCGCCGCAGCGCCGCCGAGGTCGAGGACAAGCACGGCGTCCCCATCGAGGTCGTCATAGTGGGCGACTGCCCGCTCGACGAGCCGCTGACCGCACAGATGCAGGCCGCGAGGGAAGCGATGGTCAACGCCGCCAAGTACGGTGGCGAGGGCGGCGCGGTGCAGGTCTTCGCCGAAGTCGAGGAGGAGACGGTGTTCGTGTCCGTCCGGGACCGCGGTCCGGGCTTCGATCTGGATTCCGTGCCGGACGACCGCATGGGCGTACGAGAATCGATCATCGGCCGCATGCAGCGCAACGGCGGCACGGCGCGGCTGCGCGCGGTGCCCGGCGGCGGCACGGAAGTCGAGCTGGAGATGGAGAGGACGGCGACGACATGAGCGACGCGACCGGGGCGAGCGAGCCCACGGAGCCGACCGGGACGGACGAGGGCGGCGGTGCGGGCGGGCGTCGCGTGCGAGTCGTCCTGGTCGACGACCACCGGATGTTCCGTACGGGAGTGCAGGCGGAGATCGGCCGGACCGACATCACCGGCGTCGAGGTCGTCGGCGAGGCCGCCGACGTCGACCAGGCGGTCACGGTCATCACGGCCACCCGGCCGGAGGTCGTCCTGCTGGACGTGCACCTGCCGGGCGGCGGTGGCTTGGAAGTCCTGCGCCGCTGCTCGCCGTTGATGGCCGACGCGGAGAGCCCGGTGCGCTTCCTCGCGCTGTCGGTCTCCGACGCCGCTGAGGACGTCATCGGTGTCATCCGGGGCGGTGCCCGCGGGTATGTCACCAAGACCATCACCGGCACCGACCTGGTGGACTCCATCTTCCGGGTGCAGGACGGGGACGCGGTGTTCTCGCCGCGCCTCGCCGGGTTCGTCCTGGACGCCTTCGCCTCGACGGACGCGCCCCCGATCGACGAGGACCTGGACCGCCTCACACAGCGCGAGCGGGAGGTCCTGCGCCTCATCGCCCGCGGGTACGCGTACAAGGAGATCGCCAAGCAGCTCTACATCTCCGTGAAGACCGTCGAGTCGCACGTCTCGGCCGTCCTGCGGAAGCTGCAGCTGTCCAACCGCCATGAGCTGACCCGGTGGGCGACGGCGCGGCGGCTGGTCTGACCGGACGAAGGCGCGCGGGGAGTCGGCTCACGCCACGCGCGTGGCTCCTGCGAACGGCATCTGGTCGATGGGTGCGAGCCGCACCGGGGCGCTCGGATTCGGGGCGTGGATCATCTGGCCGTTGCCGACGTAGAGGCCGACGTGGCTGATGCCGGAGTAGAAGAACACCAGGTCGCCGGGGCGTAGTTCGGAGCGGGAGACGCGCTTGCCCGAGTCGATCTGGGCGTACGTGGTGCGGGGCAGCGCGACACCCGCCGAGCGGTACGCGGCCTGGGTGAGCCCCGAGCAGTCGAACGCGTTCGGGCCGGTGGCGCCCCAGACGTAGGGGCTGCCGATCGCCTTGTACGCGTAGGAGACGGCGGTCGCGGCGCGGGCGTTGGGGGCCTTGGCGGCGCCCAGGGAGGCGTCACGGGTGTCCGAGCGGGAGGCGCGGTCGTCCTCTTCCCGGCCGGCGAGCTCCGCGCGCTGCTCAGCGGTGAGCCGGGACAGCAGCCGCTTCGCCTCGCCGAGCTTCCTGGTGATCGTCTTCTTGTGCTTGTCCAGCTCCGCCTGGCGTGCGCGGAGGGCGGTCAGCCGGTCGTCGGCCGCGCCGCGCAGCCGGTCCATCTCCCGGAGCTGCTTCCGCACATCGCGGACGGCGAGGGCCTGGCGGCTGCCGGCCCGGTCGGCGCGTGCCGCGCGGTCCAGGAACTGTTCCGGGTCGGAGGAGAGCGCGAGCTGCACGGAGGGGTCGATTCCGCCTGCGCGGTACTGCGCGGCGGCGTACGAACCGAGGCTGTTGCGGGCGGTGTTGAGCTTCTCCGTCTTGCGGGCCGCCGTGTCGCGCAGCTCGCGGAGCGCTTTCTCGGCCTTCTCGGCCTTCTCCTTCGCGCCGTTGTACTTCTCGGTGGCTGTCTCCGCCTCGCGGTAGAGCGCGTCGACCTTGGACTTCACCTCGGCGGGGCCGAGCCGGGGGTCCGCGTGCCCCGTGCCGTCCAGGGCGGTCGCCGACGCGGCTCCGGCGAGGGCGAGGGTTGCGGCGGTGCGGGCCGTGCTGCCGCTGAGCGAGCGCTGTCTGGGCTTGCGGTGCGCTGCCACGAAGTGGGGCTCCTTACGTGTCCGGCGGCGGCCCGCACAGGGGGACGGGCCGCCGCCGGTTTTCTCGGCGGTGGCGACCGACAGCCGTCCCGGGTTCGGACGGCGGTTGGGGAGCCGGTCACCTGGTGGAGGACGCTAAACCCGACCGTCACGGGTTGGTGAGGGAGTGCGCGCAACTGGCGGAAGTGGGCGGACAGTGACCGACAACGACCGTGCCGTTCGCGGGACGGCGGCTGCTTGGTGCGCGGCCGTGACCGATGGCTCGTTTCCGGCTTGCCCGGCCGGAGTGTGGTGCTATGGGGGCGCCTGCCACGCCCGGCCCGAGGCCCGGCTAGGCTCCGGCCTCATGGACCTACTCATCCATCTCTTCGTCGGCCTGCACATCATCGGCATCGCCTCGCTCCTGGGCGGCTTCCTGACCCAGATGAAGCAGATGAGCCAGGGCACCGCGCGCTTCAGCCCCGGCATGCTGCACGGCGCGTTGATCATGCTCGTCACTGGTGTGGTCCTGGTGGGCCTCAACCAGGCGGACGACAACACGGTCAACAACGTCAAGATCGGCATCAAGCTGGCCCTGCTGATCGTGATCCTCGCGCTGGTCTATGTGAAGCGGGACGAGGAGAAGGTCGACAAGGGCATGTTCGGTGCGGTCGGCCTGCTGACCACGGCGAACATCTTCATCGCGGTGCTGTGGACCTGAGTTTTCACGCCTCACGCGCGCGTGGCCCGCATCCGGGGAGGATGCGGGCCACGCGCGCGTGAGGGTGTGTCGGCCTCAAGAGCGTGCTTCGTCCTTATGCGGGGCGCACCACGCTGTGGATCGGCATGTAGTAGATCGACTCGACGCGGACGTTCGCGCCCGGCTTCGGGGCGTGGATCATCTTGCCGTTGCCGATGTAGATCCCCACGTGACTGATGTCGTCGTAGAAGAACACCAGGTCACCCGGCTTGGCGTCGGAGGTCTTCACGGTCGTGCCGACCTTCACCTGGTCCCAGGTGGTGCGCGGCAGGGAGATTCCCGCGGCCTTCCAGGCGTCCTGCGTGAGTCCGGAGCAGTCGTAGGAGTCGGGGCCGGTGGCGCCCCAGACGTACGGCTTGCCGATCTGGGCCTCCGCGAAATCGATGACCTTCGCGGCCTTGGTGGCGTAGCTGCCGTCGGTGCTTCCGGAGCCGGAGCCGGTGCCTGTGCCGGTGCCGGAGCCTGAGTCCGAACCCGAACCCGAGCCCGCGTCGGAACCGGAGCCGGAGCCGGAACCAGAGCCCTGGTCGGCCCCCCGCTCCTTCTCCCGCTGCGCCGCCTCCTCGGCCTTCCGCTCGCGCTCCGCCTCCGCGGCCTGTTCGCGGGCCAGCTTCTCGGCCTTGCGCTTGGCCTCCTGCTTCTTCTTCCGCTCGATCTCCGCGAGCCGCGCCTTCTCCTCGGCGGTCAGCTTCGAGAGGAGCTCACGCGCGTCACCCAGCTTCTTCTGGACGGTCCGCTTGCTCGTCCTGAGGTCGTCCCGCGACTCGCTCAGCGTCTTGAGGCTCTTCGCGGCCTTCGTGCGCTGCTCGGTCGCCGACGCCTGCTGCGCCTGGTAGTCGTCGACCGCCTTTTTCTGGCGCGTGGTCAGCCGGTCCGCCAGGTGGTTCTGGTCGAAGTAGCCCTGCGGGTCGTCGGCGAGCATCATTGTGGCCGTCTCCGAGACGGCGCCGGTGCGGTACTGGGCTGCGGCGAAGGAGCCGAGCTCCTTGCGTGCGTCGTTCAGCTCGTCCGTGCGTTCGGCCACGTCGTCGAGCAGGCGGTCGACCTTCTTGCGCTGCTTGTCGGTGCGCTCCTTGGCCGAGTTGTACTTCTGGGTGGCCACGCCGGCCTGCTGGTAGAGCTCGTCGACCTTCTTCTGGATCTCTTCGAGGCTGGGCTTCGCCGGCGCGGAGGGCGCCGCCTGCGCGCTCTGTGCCAGGAGGGCGACGGAGGTGAGGGCCGCCGTCGTGATGCCGAGGGCGGGGGCCGTGCGTATGCCGGCTGAACGGGTCCGCGGCTTGCGGTGCGACGCCAAGGGAGGCGACTCCTTCCGTAGACCGCCTACCGGGTTAGCTGTCGGGTTCGGGCGGGTGGTTCGGAAGGCTGCCCTACAGTCCCGTACTTCGTACGGGACCGATTCACCCCAAGGTTCTGGTGGGTCCCCGGCTCCGAACACGTCGGACTCGGCGGAGGCCACCCGTTCCCGGCGGGGTTCGCCGGTGGAGGGCGAGTGGCCCGCCGGGCACGCTAGCCAACCCGTGAGGCCCCTGTGAAGGTTGATGTTCGATATGCCCGATACATTTTCGTGACTTTACGAGGCCCTTGACGCGGACGCGGCTGAGGCGGCGCGAGGCGTAGCGGAGCGTGATCATGTGCGGGCGCGCAGTAGGTGGGCCGGGGTGTGTCCGGAACCGCAGCGGGTTGTCAGTGGGGCCGCCTAGACTCGGGAAGCGATGAGCAGCCTCTTTGATGACAGCTTCCTGGCGGACCTGCAGCCCTCCCGGGCCGCGGACGAAGCGCCCCCGCCGCCGCCCGAGGACAGCGCTCCGGAGCCCATTCCGGACGATTTGTTCGACGGGAAGTTCGACGCGCCCATGACCCGGGAGTCGCACTACCGCGACGGCGCCCCGCGCCCGGTCATCGACCCGGCGTCGCTCCTCGACGGGCTGAACGAGAACCAGCGCGCGGCCGTCGTGCACGCCGGCTCCCCCCTGCTCATCGTGGCCGGCGCCGGTTCCGGCAAGACCCGTGTGCTGACCCACCGCATCGCGTACCTCCTCGCCGAGCGCGGCGTGCACCCGGGCCAGATCCTCGCGATCACCTTCACGAACAAGGCCGCGGGCGAGATGAAGGAGCGCGTCGAGCAGCTCGTCGGCCCCCGGGCGAACGCGATGTGGGTCTCCACCTTCCACAGCGCCTGCGTCCGCATCCTGCGCCGCGAGTACAAGAAGCTGGGCTTCACCTCCTCCTTCTCGATCTACGACGCCGCGGACTCCAAGCGCCTCATGGCCCTGGTCTGCCGCGACCTGGATCTCGACCCGAAGAAGTTCCCGCCGAAGTCCTTCAGCGCCAAGATCTCGAACCTGAAGAACGAGCTGATCGACGAGGAGGACTTCGCCGGACAGGCCGCCGACGGCTTCGAGAAGACCCTCGCCCAGGCCTACGCGATGTACCAGTCACGCCTCCGCGAGGCGAACGCGCTGGACTTCGACGACCTGATCATGACGACGGTCCACCTGCTGCGCGCCTTCCCGGACGTCGCCGAGCACTACAGGCGCCGCTTCCGGCACGTCATGGTCGACGAGTACCAGGACACCAACCACGCGCAGTACGCCCTGGTGCGCGAGCTCGTCGGCCCCTCCGGAGGCGAGGAGGACGACCCGGCCGAGCTGTGCGTCGTGGGTGACGCGGACCAGTCGATCTACGCCTTCCGCGGCGCCACCATCCGCAACATCCTCCAGTTCGAGGAGGACTACACCGACGCGACGACGATCCTCCTGGAGCAGAACTACCGCTCCACGCAGACGATCCTCACCGCCGCGAACGCGGTCATCGAGCGGAACGAGAGCCGCCGCCCCAAGAACCTCTGGACCAACCAGGGCGCGGGCGCCCGCATCACGGGATACGTCGCCGACACCGAGCACGACGAGGCCCAGTTCGTCGCCGACGAGATCGACCGCCTCACCGACGCAGGCGAGGCCAAGGCCGGCGACGTCGCGATCTTCTACCGGACGAACGCCCAGTCCCGTGTCTTCGAAGAGATCTTCATCCGCGTCGGCCTGCCCTACAAGGTCGTCGGCGGCGTCCGCTTCTACGAGCGCAAGGAGGTCCGCGATGTGCTGGCCTACCTGCGCGTCCTCGCCAACCCCGAGGACGCGGTCCCGCTGCGCCGCATTCTGAACGTACCGAAGAGGGGCATCGGCGACCGCGCCGAAGCCATGATCGACGCGCTCTCGCAGCGCGAGAAGATCTCCTTCCCGCAGGCCCTGCGCCGCGTCGACGAGGCGTACGGAATGGCGGCCCGCTCCACCAACGCCGTCAAGCGTTTCAACACGCTCATGGAGGAGCTGCGGACCATCGTCGAGTCCGGCGCGGGCCCGGCCGTCGTCCTGGAAGCCGTCCTCGAACGGACCGGCTACCTCGCCGAGTTGCAGGCCTCGACCGACCCGCAGGACGAGACGCGCATCGAGAACCTCCAGGAGCTCGCGGCCGTGGCGCTGGAGTTCGAGCAGGACAACAGCGCGGCTGCCGAGGGCGAGGAGGGGGCCGCCCCCGCCGGCACGCTCTCCGACTTCCTGGAGCGCGTCGCCCTGGTCGCCGACTCCGACCAGATCCCCGACGAGGAGGACGACGGCTCCGGAGTCATCACGCTCATGACCCTGCACACCGCCAAGGGCCTCGAATTCCCCGTGGTGTTCCTGACCGGCATGGAGGACGGCGTCTTCCCGCACATGCGCGCCCTCGGGCAGGTCAAGGAGCTGGAAGAGGAGCGCCGCCTCGCGTACGTGGGCATCACGCGCGCGCGTGAGCGGCTCTATCTGACGCGGTCCTCGATGCGCAGCGCCTGGGGCCAGCCGTCGTACAACCCTCCGTCGCGTTTCCTCGAGGAGATCCCGGACACGCACCTGGACTGGAAGCGGACCGGCTCGGTGGGTGCGCCCGTGTCGTCCGGGCCCGCCGCGGGGATCGCCTCGTCGCTGTCCTCCTCGCGCTCGCGTTCCGGCGGGGCGCAGGGCTTCGCCACGCGCCGCGCGTCGGAGAAGCCGGTGGTGTCGCTCGCCGTCGGCGACCGGGTCACGCACGACCAGTTCGGCCTCGGGACCGTGGTCGGGGTGAAGGGGACGGGTGCGAACGCCGAGGCGACGGTGGACTTCGGAGAGCCCAAGCCGAAGCGCCTGCTGCTGAGGTACGCGCCGGTGGAAAAGCTCTGACGCCTGGGGCGGCGGCCGGAGAGTGACCCCGGGGGTTACGTCGGGTCGAGGCCGTGGCTGCGCAGCCACGGCAGCGGGTCGATCGCCGAGCCGCCGCCGGGCCGCACCTCGAAGTGCAGGTGCGGTCCTGTGGAGTTGCCGGAGTTCCCGGAGAAGGCGATGGGCTCGCCCGCCTTCACGGGACCGCTGGAGATCTTGTGCGTGGAGAGGTGGCAGTACCACGTCTCCGTGCCGTCCTTGGCGGTGACGATCGCCATGTTGCCGTAGGCGCTGTTCCACTTCGTCGACACGGTGCCGTCGGTCGCGGCGAGGACCTCCGTGCCGTACGACACCGGGAAGTCGATGCCGGAGTGCGCGGACATCCAGTTGACGCCCGCCTGGCCGTAGTAGGCGCTCAGCCCGTGCTGCTTGACCGGCAGGGCGAACTTGGGGCGCAGCCGCTCCTTGCGCGCCGCCTCGGCTGCCGCCTTCTTCTGGGCGGCCACCTTCTCGGCCTTGAGGTCGATGCGTTCCTGCGTGCGGCTCGCGCGGTCCGCGAAGTCGCCGGCGTCGGCGGAGAGGTTCGCCAGCTGGGTGTCCAGCTTGTTGTTGGCGGCGGAGGGCTGCACGGGCGCGGCGTCCGGAGCCGATGCCGCCGTTTCCTTCTTCTCGTCGTCCGCGCCGAAGTTGCCCACGGAGGCGGCGGCCACACCGGCGACGCCCATCACGCAGGCCGAGGGCACCGCGACGGTGAACAGGGCGGAGCGCTTGGCGGGGGTCCGTCGGCGGGTCCTGGAGCGGCCGCCGTCGCCGCCGCTCTTTCCGCGGGTGGCGCGGGACGTGCGGGGAGCGGCGCTCCGGGAGTCCGCGGCGGCCGGTTCGGGATCGGTGGTCCCGTACGCGGCGTCGGTGTCGGCGTCGAGCTCGTACTGGTGGGGGTCGGGCTGCTCGGCCTCGTGCGGCGGGGCCGCGTCGTGCGGGTCGTATGCGCTCGTGTCGAAGGTCTGCGTGTCCCACTCGCCGGGCTGCGGCGTCTGGTCCCAGGCGGGGGTGTCCCACTGGCCCGTGGAGTCGGGGCCCGGCTGCGAGGGGATGTCGGCGAGCTGCTGGTAGCCACCGGTCGACCACATGGAGGCGGTGTCGTAGCTGCCGGTGTCGTACGTGTCGGCGTAGTACTGCGCGGCGTACGGGTCCTGGGCGAGCGTCGTCCGCTGCGGCGGGGCCGTGGTGGCCGCGGTGGCCGCGGTGGTCGCCCACTGGCCCGTGTCGTGGCCGGTGTCGGCGCCGGTGCCGGGCATGTCACCGAAGAGCGGATCGGTGGCGAAAGTACCGGTGTCGAAGCTTCCGGTCTCGAAGCTTCCGGTGTCGAAACCGGTGGTGGCGAAGCTGCCGGTGGAGTAGGTGTCGTAGCCGTACCCGCCGTGCTGGGCGCTCTGTTGGTCGTACGTCGTGTAGTGCGGTTGGTCGGCGCCGGGTGCCGAGGACGGGGGAGTCGAGCTCCCCGACGGGTGACGGTCGTTCACCAACTTCTCTTTCGCCTCGGCAGCAGGGGCAGAGCAGTGCGGCGACTGTACCCGGCGGTATACGGGCGCGACAATCTTCGGCAGGTTTCACGGTTTCAGGAAACGGGCATTCGGCCGTCTTTCGGGGGACTGTGGGCACAGCCTTGGCTCTGCGTTCGAGGTTCGTTCGATAGAGGTGGGGGTGAACGGGGGTGTGGGGGCGGGATGTGACGGGTGAGGTGGGGCCGGGTCAGGCGACCGTCAGTCCGCCCGGTGCGCTCTTGGCGTCGGCTCCTGGATTCGCCAGGTCGAGTGCCTGGCGTATGCCGTTCGCGACGGCGGGGTGCACCGGCAGCGCGAGATGACCGATGCCGGTCACGCGGACGTTCTGCGCGAGCAGGTCGGGGTGGTCGACGCAGGCCGTCTCCAGCGGGTCCATGATCTGGTCCAGGTCGCTCCAGAAACTCACGAACTGCGTGCGGCAGTCCGGTGCCGGCTCCTTGAGTTCCTGGATCACGTCGGAGCCCGGACGCATCTGCCGGACGATCGGGTGGGCGTCCGCGAGCGGTACGACGCGGGTGCCGGCGTGCGGGGTGCCGAGTGTGACCAGCGTGCGTACGCGTGCGTCACCGTCGAGCCGTTGTGCGTAGTAGCGGGCGATCAGGCCGCCGAGGCTGTGCCCGACGATGTCCACCCGGGCGTGTCCCGTGCGTTCGCAGATCTCTTCGATGTGGCGGCCGAGCAGCTCGGCGGCGACGCGGATGTCGCAGGTCAACGGAGAGTAGTTGAGGGTCTCGACCCGGCGGCCGTGTTGGGAGAGCGCGCGGCGCAGCAGTACGAAGACGGAGCGGTTGTCGATGAAGCCGTGCAGGAGCAGGACCGGAGGCCTGCCGTCCGGGGGGAGCCGGGGCGCGCCGGGGGGCGGCTGGACCGGGGCCGGCCTGCGCTCCTGGGCGATGCCCGAGGGGTAGAGGAGCAGGTGGCCCGTGAGGATCGTCAGCTCCAGCGCGGTCGCTTTCAGCAGGGCCCCGGAGAGGCCGGCCACTTTGGCCGGCAGGGCGGGGAGGGATGGGAGGGGCAGGAGGGACGCAAGTGCCGGGAGTGGGGTCAGGCCGAGGATTTTCGGCAGCAGCGAACCGAGTGGACGAAAGGGGCGGGCCCCCGCGTGGGCTTTCGTGACCGGCATCGTCGACCTCCCGTTTGGCGCACGGAAGGGAGGCTCTGTCCCCCGTGTGCCCTAGGGGGAGTCGTGGTCGAGGAGTCGGCTGTGCGATGGCGATCCCGGCCACCGCCCTGCGGTGACTCCGTGCCCCCGTTGCATCGCCGATGCGCGGTGTCACCACGCCGTGCGGCTGCCGGCGCGGTGGCCCGGCGTCTCGTTGCGGCTCCCCTCGCGCCTGGTCCGGATGCGGAGCGTGAACCCCTGGGTTACGGACGGGCGCGCAGCGAACGTGTCCCACGTGTGATTTCCCCCTCGCTCTCCACCGCGAAACTGCCGCTTGCGCGATGCTGGGGATAACGTTCGTTCACTTCCCCGGCCGGTGCGGTGCGGGGTATCTGTGCCGGGACAGACTTTGTCGGTACGGATATCGGTACATGGAGGCAGTGATGGGTGTGGCAGCCGGGCCGATCCGCGTGGTGGTCGCCAAGCCGGGGCTCGACGGGCACGATCGCGGGGCCAAGGTGATCGCGCGGGCGTTGCGTGACGCGGGTATGGAGGTCATCTACACCGGGCTGCACCAGACGCCCGAGCAGGTGGTGGACACCGCGATCCAGGAGGACGCCGACGCGATCGGCCTCTCCATCCTCTCCGGAGCGCACAACACGCTGTTCGCGCGCGTGTTGGAGCTCTTGAAGGAGCGGGACGCGGAGGACATCAAGGTGTTTGGTGGCGGCATCATCCCGGAGGCGGACATCGCGCCGCTGAAGGAGAAGGGCGTCGCGGAGATCTTCACGCCCGGGGCCACCACCACGTCGATCGTGGAGTGGGTTCGGGGGAACGTGCGACAGGCCGTCTGAGGCATTCCCCGTCGCCCGTCTGCCGTGGTCGGCGTCATATCGGCGCATCGTCTCGGTGGACGTCATGGCGGCGGGGGGAGTTCGTCGCGTATCGCCGCGCGGAGGCGCAGGGTGGTGACCAGGCGCTGGAACGCTTCCGACCAGTAGCTGCCCGCGCCGGGTGACGCGTCCTCCGCTTCGTCGGGGACCGCGGTGAGCGCTTCCAGACGGACCGCCTCGGCCGGGTCCAGACAGCGTTCCGCCAGGCCCATCACTCCGCTGAAGCTCCAGGGGTAACTGCCCGCGTCGCGCGCGATGTTCAGGGCGTCCACCACGGCCCGGCCGAGCGGGCCGGCCCAGGGCACCGCGCAGACGCCGAGCAGTTGGAACGCCTCCGACAGGCCGTGTGCCGCTATGAACCCCGCCACCCAGTCCGCGCGCTCGGCGGCAGGCATGGAGGCGAGCAGTTTGGCCCGCTCGGCGAGGGACACGGCGCCCGGACCCGCCGCGTCGGGTGAGGCGGGGGCGCCGAGCAGCGCTCTGGACCAGGCGACGTCACGCTGGCGTACGGCCGCGCGGCACCATGCGGCGTGCAGTTCGCCCCGCCAGTCGTCGGCCACCGGGAGCGCCACGATCTCCGCCGGGGTGCGGTTGCCGAGCCGGGGCGGCCAAGTGGCGAGCGGGGCCGATTCCACGAGCTGGCCGAGCCACCAGGAGCGCTCGCCCCGGCCGGTGGGGGGCTTCGGGACGACGCCGTCCCGCTCCATGCCCGCGTCGCACTCGTGCGGCGCCTCGACGGTGAGGGTCGGCGTGCTCGATGTGTGGTCGACGGCCACGCAGGAGGCCGCGCGTGCCGACATCCGGCCCGCCAGGGCCGATACGGGGAGCGCGGACAGCAGTTCCGCCGCTGTGGAGCGGACGTTGCGACTGCGGTCGGTGAGGGCCTGCTCCAGGAAGGGCTCGTCCACGGCGGAGAGGCCCGTGCGCAGCGAATCGAGGAACATCAGACGGTCCTCCGCCCGCTCCGTCGACCAGGTGGAGGTGAGCAGATCGAGGGCCATGCGGGCGTCTTCCGCGCGCAGCGCGGTGAGGAGGGCCACGCGCTCGGCGAAGAGGCCCTCCTCCCAGAGCTGCCTGACTCTCTGTGCGTCGTCGGTGGACGGGAGCGCCACGCCGCCTCCCGGGGTGGCGCGGAGTGCGAACTTCCAGTCGGGGTTCAGGCGGGCCAACCAGAGAGCTCTCGGGCCCGCGAAGGTGAGTGCCTGGGGGCGCAGGTCCGTGCGGCCGCGGGCCGCGTTCAGGAGCGCGGGCAGGAGCTCCGGTGGTGCGCCGTACCCTCGCGCGTTGGCCAGGGCCAGCCACTGGGGCAGGAGCTCCATCAGATCGGGTGCGGCCCCGCGGCGGCCGCCGCTGCCGGTGCCGGGCTGGTCGGCGAGGAGCGTCGCGAGCCTGCGTCGGGCCGCGGGCGGCACCTGGGGCCTGGGATCGTCCGCGGCGGGCTCGGGCGGCGTGGCGGCCGCGGCCGGGCGCAGGCCCGCCCTGCGGCGCACCGTCTGCACCGCCGCCGCGTCCAAGAGGGCGAGTGGTGCCTCCTTGCCGGAGGCGTGAAGGGCGGGCGGCAGCGCGCGGCGGTCGGTGCCCAGCAAGGCTGCCGTGACCAGGTCGTCCCAGGCGGGGGCGGGGCTTGGAGTAGGCATGCGTGTCTCCTGGTGTGCGTGTGTCCCCTGGTGTTGTGCGTGTGTCTCCTGGTGTGCGGTTGCCCTCTGGTGTCTGTTTGCGCTCTCGTGTGTGTTCGCGCTCTGGTGTGCGGTCGTCAGCACAGCGACACCGGCTCTCGTGAGTCCTTCTGCCAGGCCGTGAGGGGTGTGAAGCCTTGATGGCCGCACTCGCCGAACACCGTCAGCGGTGCGCCTCCGGACAGGGAGACCAGACGCCACAGTCCTGGTCTGGACGTGGCGGCTGGGGACAGGGGGAGGGCGGTGGTGCCCTTGGAGTCCGTCAGTTGCCAGGAGCCTTCGTGCGGGGTCGGTATCACCTCGGAGAGCGTGACCGGCCAGGACTCCAGCCATGGGTCTCCGCGCAGCGCCTCGCCGTAGCGGACGGTGGCCTCTTCCGTACGTACGCCCGGGGGGCGGTGTGCGGTGGGGGCCGGGGCCGCGAACTGTTCGCCCAGGTCCGCGCGCGGCTGGGACGCGCCCGGATAGGCGGTCACCTCGGCGTCGAGCGCGAGGCCCACGGGGAGGGCGAGTGTGGGCGCGCGGCCCGCGGCGCCGTACGAGAGAAGGAGCGCGGTGCGGCCGGATTCCGTGCCGTATAGCCATATGCGGCGTGTGGTGAGTCTGCTGTCAGCCGTGTCGTACTGCGCGAGGACCAGCCAGTGGTCCCGCAGCGGCGGGCCCTCCGGGTGCGCGGGCAGGCCGACGTGCGAGCGGACCGTGGCCGCCAGGTCGGCAGGCAGCCGGTCGCGGTGGAGCCAGCCCTGGTCGAGGAGGTGGAGCAGCGCGCACTCCTCCAGCAGGCGCGCGGGCCAGCCGGGGCCGGAGGACGGGATCGCCCCCAACTCCCTGACGCGCGCCGCGAGTCCCGGCGCCTGCGCGTCGACCATGCGGGCGGCCGTCTCCTCCCACGCGCCGTACCCCGCCTGCTCGGCCGAGGCGGTGCCGCCGCGGAGCAGGTCGGACAGGCGCTGCTCCAGCTCCGACGCCCCCGCGGTGATCCGCTCGGCCCGCTTCTCCGCTCTTTTACGCGCCGCCTCCGGGTCCGCCGAGGTCGCGGACGCCGCGGGCGAACTCCGCTTCTCCTCGGCCTTCTTGCGCCGTGACTTGAGCCATTCCTCGGCCCAGGGCGGCGGGTCTCCGCCTTCCGGCACGGTGCCGTCCGCGCCCGCCCAGACCAGCAGCAGCCCCAGCGCGTGCTTGCACGGGAACTTGCGGCTCGGACAACTGCACTTGTACGCCGGGCCCGCGGCGTCCGCGATGTCGACGACCGTCTGATACGGCTTGCTGCCACTGCCCTTACACAGCCCCCACACCGTCCCCTCGCCAGAACTGCCCGCCTCCGACCATGGGCCGGCGACGCCGAGTTTGCTTCCCGCCTTGCGCGACGGGGCGTCAGGAGCCAGTGCCAGCACCTGATCCGCCGTCCAGCGCACCCCCTGCTGAGTCATGTCTCGAAGGTAGGCGCAGCCACTGACAATCGACCCGGCGACAGGCGTTTGCGCAGGTCAACGGTGCGCGAAGGGTGATTGTCAGTGGCGTGGTGCACCGTGGAGTCATATCCGGGCCAGACGCGTCCGGACGAGCTGGAGGGGGATCGCTCCATGACCGTTTCCGTCGACTCGACGACGTCCGCGACCGCGAATCCGTCGGGTGCCCTGCGGCCGCACGCCGAGCAGGCCTTCGCCGCCGAACTGGCCGCGCTCGCCGCGCAGGACGACCGGCCGAGGCCGCAGCGGTGGAAGCTCTCGCCGTGGGCCGTCGCCACCTATCTGCTCGGCGGCACCCTGCCCGACGGCACAGTGATCACGCCGAAGTACGTGGGGCCGCGACGCATCGTCGAAGTCGCCGTCACCACCCTCGCCACCGACCGCGCCCTGCTGCTGCTCGGCGTCCCCGGCACCGCCAAGACATGGGTGTCCGAGCACCTCGCGGCCGCCGTCAGCGGCGACTCGACCCTGCTCGTCCAGGGCACCGCGGGCACACCGGAGGAAGCCATCCGGTACGGCTGGAACTACGCCCAGCTACTCGCGCACGGCCCCAGCCGCGACGCGCTCGTGCCCAGCCCCGTGATGCGGGCGATGGCGGAGGGCATGACGGCACGCGTCGAAGAGCTGACCCGCATCCCCGCCGACGTGCAGGACACGCTGATCACGATCCTGTCGGAAAAGACGCTGCCCATCCCGGAGTTGGGTCAGGAGCAGCAGGCCGTGCGCGGCTTCAACCTCATCGCCACGGCCAATGACCGCGACCGCGGGGTCAACGACCTGTCGAGCGCCCTGCGCCGCCGCTTCAACACCGTCGTCCTGCCGCTGCCCGAGAGCGCCGACGCCGAGGTCGACATCGTCTCGCGCCGCGTCGACCAGATCGGCCGCTCCCTCGACCTGCCCACGGGTCCCGAGGGCATCGACGAGATACGCCGTGTCGTCACCGTCTTCCGCGAGCTGCGCGACGGCGTGACGGCTGACGGGCGTACGAAACTGAAGTCGCCCAGCGGCACGCTGTCCACGGCCGAGGCGATCTCCGTCGTCACCAACGGGCTCGCGCTGGCCACGCACTTCGGGGACGGCGTCCTGCGTCCCGGCGATGTCGCGGCCGGCATCCTCGGCGCCGTCGTGCGGGACCCGGCGGCGGACCGCGTCATCTGGCAGGAGTACCTGGAGGCGGTCGTGCGGGAGCGCGACGGGTGGAAGGACTTCTACCGCGCGTGCCGCGAGGTGAGCGCATGACGAGGGCGCTGGAACCGCTGCTGCTCGGGGTGCGGCACCACGGGCCGGGCTCCGCGCGTGCGGTGCGGGCGGCGCTCGACGAGGGGCGGCCCGACGCCGTGCTCGTGGAGGGACCGCCCGAGGCCGACGCCCTGGTGCGGCTCGCCGCCGACGAGGGGATGCGGCCGCCGGTGGCGCTGCTCGCACATGTGGTGGACGAGCCGGGGCGTTCGGCGTTCTGGCCGCTCGCCGAGTTCTCTCCGGAGTGGGTTGCCATCAAGTGGGCGCTGGGGCATGGGGCGACGGTGCGTTTCATCGACCTGCCCGCGGCTCACTCTCTGGCGCTGCGTACCGAGGCGGAGGAGGGAGGCGAGAAGGCGCCGCTGGGGGAAGAGGGAGGCGAGAAGGCGCCGCGAGGGGAAGAGGCAGGCGCTGAGGTGCCGCTCGGGGAGGAGGGCGGTGGGGAGGACAGGAGCGCGGGGGACGTGCGGATCGACCCCATCGGCGTCCTCGCCGAGACCGCCGGGTACGACGACCCCGAGCGCTGGTGGGAGGACGTCGTCGAGCACCGGGGGGCGGACGGTGACGCGTTCGCGCCGTTCGAGGCGCTGGGTGACGCGATGGGGGCGCTCCGCGAGGCCTACGGGGACGGCGGGCACGACCGTGACCTGGTGCGTGAGGCGTACATGCGGCTCCAGGTCCGCGCCGCGCAGAAAGAGTTCGGGGCCGAGCGGGTCGCCGTGGTGTGCGGGGCCTGGCACGTCCCTGCGCTGCTGCGGAAGGTCACCGTGGGCGCCGACCGGGCGCTGCTCAAAGGGCTGCCCAAGGTGAAGGCCGAGATGACGTGGGTGCCGTGGACCCACCGCCGGCTCTCCCGCGCCAGCGGTTACGGCGCGGGGATCACTTCCCCAGGCTGGTACGGGCATCTGTTCAGCGCGCCCGACCGGCCCGTCGAGCGGTGGATGACGAAGGTCGCGGGGCTGTTGCGCGACGAGGACATGCTCGTCTCGTCCGCGCACGTCATCGAGGCGGTGCGGCTCGCCGACACGCTGGCCGCGATGCGGGGGCGGCCACTGGCCGGGCTGACCGAGACGACCGACGCCGTGCGCGCGGTGATGTGCGAGGGCTCTGATGTGCCGCTCGCGCTCGTGCACGACAAGCTCGTCGTGGGGGACGTGCTGGGCGAGGTGCCCGAATCGGCGCCCGCCGTGCCGCTGCAGCGGGACCTCACACGGCTGCAGCGCGCGTTGCGGCTCAAACCAGAAGCGGCAGAGCGGGAGTTGGAGCTCGACCTCCGCAAGGAGACGGACGCCGCGCGCAGCAGACTGCTGCACCGGCTGCGGCTGCTCGGCGTGCACTGGGGGGAGCCGGCGGCGTCCCGGGGGAGCACGGGGACGTTCCGGGAGACCTGGCGGCTGCGGTGGGAGCCGGAGCTCTCCGTGCGGGTCGCCGAGGCCGGGGTGTGGGGGACGACGGTCCTCGCCGCTGCCACGGGCAAGGCCTCGTCCGACGCGGTCGACGCGCGGGCCCTCGCCGACGTCACCGCGCTCGCCGAGCGGTGTCTGCTGGCCGAGCTGCCGGACGCCCTGCCCGTGGTGATGCGGGTACTGGCGGACCGCGCGGCGCTGGACGCGGACGTCGGCCACCTCGCGCAGGCGTTGCCCGCGCTGGTGCGGTCCCTTCGGTACGGGGACGTCCGGGGGACCGGCACCGAGGCTCTCGGCGGGGTGGCCCTGGGGCTCGCCGAGCGGATCTTCGTGGGGCTGCCGCCCGCGTGCGCGGGGCTGGACGCGGAGGCGGCCGTCGAGATGCGGGGGCACGTCGACGCCGTTCACGGGGCGGTGGGGCTGCTCGGCGACATCCGCCCGGGCCCGACCGGGGGGCCGGGGCCTCGGCCCTCGGCGCCCGGCGCCGTGGACGCTGCACACGCGGTGGCGGGACGGGGGGTGCGGGAGCGCTGGCACTCCGTGCTTCGGGTGCTGGGGCAGCGGGACACCGTCGCCGGGGTCGTGCGGGGGCGGAGCGTGCGCCTGTTGCTGGACGCAGGCGTGTTGGGGGACGAGGAGGTCGCTCGGCTCATGGAGCTCGCGCTGTCCCGGGGGAGCGCGCCCGCCGAAGGTGCGGCCTGGATCGAGGGGTTCGTCGGAGGCGGATCCGGCGGCGGGATGCTGCTGGTGCACGACGAGCGCCTGCTCGGCCTGGTCGACGACTGGCTGAGCGGGGTGTCGGACAGCGCCTTCACCGACGTACTGCCGTTGCTGCGGCGCACTTTCTCGGCGTACGAGCCGGGGGTGCGGCGGACGTTGGGCGAGCTGGTGAGACGCGGGCCGGCGGGGGCCGGCGCCGGGAGCGGACCTCTGAGCGGGGCAGGGGGAGGCCTCCCCGGGTTCGCCGACGAGGTCGACGCGGCACGCGCGGACGCTGTTGTGCCGATCGTGCACCTGCTGCTGGGCCTGTCGACGGAGGCACAAACGGAAGCGGAGGCGGAAGCGGAAGGGGGAGCAGAGGTGGAGGGGCGTGTGGTGACGGGGGCCGCGGCGGGGGTCAGCGGTGACGGCTGTGTGGGGGTGGCGGGGTGAGTGGGGTGGCTGGGGTGGCTGGTGCTTGGTGGGGACAGTGCTGACGGGGCCGCGGCACGGGGCGGCGGTGACGGCTGTGTGGGGGTGGCGGGGTGAGTGGGGTGGCCGATGAATGGCTGGGGTGGCTGGTGCTTGGTGGGGACAGTGCCGACGGGGCCGCGGCAAGGGTTGACGGCGACGGTTGTGTGGGGGTGGCGGGATGAGTGGGGCTGCTGATGAGCGGTTGCGGCGGTGGCGGCTTGTGTTGGGCGGGGGTGGCGCCGACGGGACGGGATGTGCGCTCACCGGCCAGGACGCGGCGATGGACGGTGCGCTCTCCGCGCTGTACGGGGGAGGGGGCGAGAAGGACGGCCGGGGGCGGGAGCGTTCGGCGGGGCTCGGGGCGTCGGCACCGTCCGTGGCGCGCTGGCTCGGTGACATCCGGACGTACTTCCCCTCGTCCGTCGTCCAGGTCATGCAGCGCGACGCCATCGACCGGCTGGGGCTCTCCGCGCTCCTCCTGGAGCCGGAGATGCTGGAGGCCGTCGACGCGGACGTGCACCTGGTCGGCACCCTGCTCTCGCTCAACAAGGCCATGCCGGAGACGACCAAGGAAACCGCGCGTGCCGTCGTGCGCAAGGTCGTCGAAGACCTGGAGAAGCGGCTCGCGACACGGACCCGTTCCACGCTCACCGGGGCCCTCGACCGCAGCGCCCGCGTCAGCAGGCCCCGCCACCACGACATCGACTGGAACCGCACGATCGCGGTCAATCTCAAGAACTACCTGCCCGAGTACCGGACGATCGTCCCCGAGCGGCTCATCGGGTACGGGCGGGCGTCCCAGTCCGTGAAGAAGGAGGTCATCCTCTGCATCGACCAGTCGGGGTCGATGGCCGCGTCCGTCGTCTACGCCTCCGTGTTCGGGGCCGTGCTCGGGTCCATGCGGTCGCTGAACACACGGCTCGTCGTCTTCGACACGAACGTCGTCGACCTCACCGACCAGCTCGACGACCCGGTCGACGTCCTCTTCGGTACGCAACTGGGTGGCGGGACCGACATCAACAGGGCGCTCGCGTACTGCCAGTCGCAGATCACCCGGCCCGCCGACACGGTCGTCGTCCTCATCAGCGACCTCTACGAAGGCGGCATACGCAACGAGATGCTGAAGCGGGTCGCGGCGATGAAGGCGTCCGGAGTGCAGTTCGTGACGCTGCTCGCGCTCTCCGACGAAGGGGCTCCCGCGTACGACCGCGAGCACGCGGCGGCGCTCGCGGCGCTGGGCGCGCCGGCCTTCGCCTGCACGCCGGACCTCTTCCCGGAGGTGATGGCTGCGGCGATCGAAAGGCGCCCTCTTCCCATACCGGACACGGCAGCGGGGAACGGGACATGAGCAGGCATCGGTGACAGCGGGCTTGCGCGACGGCGTGCGTGCCGTGCGAGTATCTACGCGCCTCGCCCACCCTCTCAGAGGACCTTTCCCGCCTTGACCTCGGTTTTCGCTGTTTCCGCGGACGTTCCGTCCGGTGCCGCTGTGCGCTTCGTGCGTGCTGTGGCCGGTCGGCGTGGGCTGCAAGTGGCCCTGCTGCTCGGTGGGCTGCTCGTCCTCGGGTTCCTCTTCGGGGAGCGGGCGCACGCGGCGGACGGTCTTCCTGTCGGTGACGCCGGGCAGGTGCGGGGCGGGCAGGCTGTTCAGCAAGTTCAGCAAGTTCAGCAAGTCCAGCGGATTCAGCCGGTTCAGCAGGCTCAGCAAGTTGTGCCGGATCGGCCGGTTCGGGAGATTCAGCAGGTTCTGCCGGACGAGCAGGTTCGGTCGCTGCGGGAGGCGGAGCCTGTTCGCGCGGTGACGCGGGCTGTTCCGGAGCCCGTCGTACGCCATGTCGTACGGCCAGTTGCCCGTCCCGTCGTACGGCCTGTCGTACGGCCAGTTGTACGGCCTGTCGTACGTGTTGAGCCTCCGGAGTTGCTTCCCGAGCAGGCCGAGTCGGTTCGGTCGGACGAGCCCGGGCATCGTTCTGAGGCAGCGGAGTCGGCGTCGGCTCCCGTGGGGCCCCGTGTCGATGCCTCGTACCTCTCCGGCCTCTCTGGTCTCTCGTACCTCTCCGGCTTCTCCGAGAACCGGCACCCCGGCACCGAGCCGGACGGCCGCGACGCAGCGCACGGTACGAAGCACGTGCCGCCGCCCTTCGCGCCGGGGCACCCCGGTGGCCAACTCGGCAACGCGACCGTGGGCGAGGGCAGTTCCTCGCGCCACGGTGATCTGCACGCCGCCGCGTTCGGCAGCCGCGCGCCGGTGCGGTTGCAGGCCGGGCCCGGGGTTCCCGCGGACCCCGCGCCGACCCGTGACAGACAGCGGGACATTCCCGAATTCCCCGGCTAGGGCAGCCCTTTCCCCGCGACGACCTGCCGCGCGGGGGCGGTACAGGTCTGCCCTCCGGTCACCGGACATCTCCGGAAGCACCGGGTTCACAGCCGGAGCTCGTGAGTCAGAGCTCGAATTCGAAGGATCCGACGCAAGCATGAACAAGAACATCCGCCGTTCCATCGTCATAGCCGCCGGTGTCACGGGTGCCTGGGCACTCGGTTCCGCCGTCGCCAGCGCCGACGAGCTGCCCCAGCACTCCATCGCGCTGCCGGACCAGGCGTCCGACGCCGTCGGGGACAAGGTCGAGAACCAGGTCCAGGACAAGGTCCAGGACAAGGTCGAGAACAAGGTCCAGGACAAGGTCCAGGACCAGGTCGAGAACAAGGTCCAGGACCAGGTCCACGACCAGGCCCAGGACAAGGTCCGAGACGACCTCCCCAACTCCACCGACGACATCGACTACCTCTTCGGCCCCCTCTCCACCTTCGCGCACACCACGGGCCACGCCCAGGACACCGCCACCCCCATCGCCGACGAGACCGCCGCAGCCGTGCTGCCGCCTGTTGCCGCCACCGCTGTCGACGGTGCCGTGCCGGTCGCGGGGCAGGCCGCCGGGGACGCGTCGGAGCTGGCGCAGGGTGTGGTCGGTGACGTGCGGCCGTTCGCCGGTGGGGTCGTCGGTGAGGTTCCGCCGTTCGCGGAGGCGGTCGTGGGTGAGGACGTGCGCCCGTTCGCGGACGGTGTCGTCGGCTCGGCCACGCCGCTGGTGCGGACCGTCGCCGACCAGGTGCGGCCCGTCGTGCAGGGGGTCGGCGACAGCACGGGCGGCCTGGCGCAGGGTGTGACGGGTGATGTCCGGCCCTTCGCGGGTGGCGTCACCTCGCAGGTCCAGCCGTTCGCGCGGGACCTCGCCGGAACCGTCGCCCCTGACACACGGGACCTCGCGGGCAACGCCGTCACCGGAGTCCGGGGCGTCACCGCGGACGTGACACCGAGCTACCTGCACACCAGCTGACCGCTGAGCAGCTGACCGGCTGACTGGCCGACTGGCCGACTGGCTGATCGGCTGATCGCTGGAGCAACGGGAGCAAACGGGCGGTCCCTGGCGCAACAGGGGCCGCCCGTCGGCACGTCCGCCGGTACTTCGCGGCCGCGATCTGTGACCGTCATCACCGCCCAAATGTGATCTGCGATTTAGGGACCCACGGCCTGCGGCGATAACCTGCGAGACGGACATGCCGCGTACTGGACTCCGTCCTACGCCTCCCTTGTGACAGCGCAGTCACGTTGCCCTCCGCGGCACGCCCATGCAGACAGCTGACACCAATGCAGCAGATCGCAGCGAGATCACGGATAAGGGACGGACGCGCGTGGACCTGTTCGAGTACCAGGCGAGGGACCTCTTCGCCAAGCACGGTGTACCGGTGCTGGCCGGTGAAGTCATCGACACGCCTGAGGCGGCGCGCGAGGCCACCGAACGACTGGGTGGCAAGTCGGTCGTCAAGGCGCAGGTGAAGGTCGGCGGCCGCGGCAAGGCCGGCGGCGTGAAGCTGGCGGCGAACCCGGACGAGGCCGTCGCTCGCGCGACGGACATCCTCGGCATGGACATCAAGGGCCACACGGTCCACAAGGTGATGATCGCCGAGCTGTCCCCGGAGATCGAGGCCGAGTACTACGTCTCGTACCTCCTCGACCGCACCAACCGCACCTTCCTCGCCATGGCGTCGGTGCAGGGCGGCATGGACATCGAGGAGGTCGCGGAGAAGACCCCCGAGGCCCTCGCGAAGGTCCCGGTCAACGCCGTCGAAGGCGTGAACATCGAGAAGGCCCGCGAGATCGTGGCCGAGGCGAAGTTCCCGGCCGACGTGGCCGAGGGTGTCGCCGAGGCCATGGTGACCCTGTGGGAGACCTTCGTCGCCGAGGACGCGCTCCTCGTCGAGGTCAACCCGCTGGTCAAGACCAAGGACGGCCGCATTCTGGCCCTGGACGGCAAGGTCTCGCTCGACGAGAACGCCGACTTCCGCCAGGCCGACCACGAGGCGCTCGAGGACAAGGACGCAGCCAACCCGCTCGAGGCTGCTGCCAAGGCCAAGGGCCTCAACTACGTCAAGCTCGACGGCGAGGTCGGCATCATCGGCAACGGCGCCGGTCTGGTCATGTCGACGCTGGACGTCGTCGCGTACGCCGGTGAGGCGCACGGCGGCGTGAAGCCCGCCAACTTCCTCGACATCGGTGGCGGCGCCTCCGCCGAGGTCATGGCGAACGGCCTGGAGATCATCCTCGGCGACTCGGACGTCAAGTCCGTCTTCGTCAACGTCTTCGGTGGCATCACCGCGTGCGACGAGGTCGCCAACGGCATCGTGCAGGCCCTGGAGCTGCTCGCCTCCAAGGGCGAGAAGGTCGAGAAGCCGCTGGTCGTGCGCCTCGACGGCAACAACGCGGAGCTGGGTCGCAAGATCCTGAGCGACGCCAACCACCCGCTGGTGCAGCGTGTGGACACCATGGACGGCGCGGCCGACAAGGCCGCCGAGCTCGCGGCCGCGAAGTAAGGGACGAGGGAAAGAACAGCCATGGCTATCTTCCTCAACAAGGACAGCAAGGTCATCGTCCAGGGCATGACCGGTGCCACGGGCATGAAGCACACCAAGCTCATGCTGGGTGACGGCACGAACATCGTCGGCGGCGTGAACCCGCGCAAGGCCGGCACGTCCGTCGACTTCGACGGCACCGAGGTACCGGTCTTCGGCACCGTCAAGGAGGCCATGGAGAAGACGGGCGCCAACGTCTCCGTCCTCTTCGTGCCGCCGGCCTTCTCCAAGGCCGCCGTCGTCGAGGCGATCGACGCCGAGATCCCCCTCGCGGTCGTCATCACCGAGGGCATCGCCGTCCACGACTCCGCCGCCTTCTGGGCGTACGCGAAGTCGAAGGGCAACAAGACCCGCATCATCGGCCCGAACTGCCCCGGTCTCATCACCCCGGGCCAGTCGAACGCCGGCATCATCCCGGGCGACATCACGAAGCCGGGCCGCATCGGCCTGGTCTCGAAGTCCGGCACGCTGACGTACCAGATGATGTACGAGCTCCGTGACATCGGCTTCTCGTCGGCCGTCGGCATCGGTGGCGACCCGGTCATCGGCACGACGCACATCGACGCCCTCGAGGCGTTCGAGGCCGACCCCGACACCGACCTGATCGTGATGATCGGTGAGATCGGCGGCGACGCGGAGGAGCGCGCGGCGGACTTCATCAAGGCGAACGTGACGAAGCCGGTCGTCGGCTACGTCGCGGGCTTCACGGCGCCCGAGGGCAAGACGATGGGCCACGCGGGCGCCATCGTCTCCGGCTCCTCCGGCACCGCGGCCGCGAAGAAGGAGGCCCTCGAGGCCGCCGGCGTGAAGGTCGGCAAGACGCCGACCGAGACGGCGAAGCTGGCGCGCGAGATCCTGGCGGGATGACTCCGTCGGTTTAGCAGTGGTTGAAAGTGGGCCCGCACCTCATGCGCATGAGGTGCGGGCCCACTTTTCTTCTTTGGGGCGGGTTCGGCTGCGGGTCGGTGGGGGCTTGGCGCGCAGTTCCCCGCGCCCCTAAATACCGGCCCGGTGGGGGCTTGGTGCGCAGTTCCTCGCGCCCCTGGGATGTTCCCCGCGCCCCTGGGATACCGGCCCCTACGGCAGTTGGGGGGTCAGGCGGGGGTTGCCGGTGGTTAGTTCTGCTCGGAGTTTTTCGCGGAGGGTGGTGTCCTCGTACGAGAGGGGGCCCGGGCCCATGCGGGGTGGTACGCCGTTGATGGCGGTGCCGGGGGCCTGTGGTGGTTCGTACTGGGTGGGTGCGTTCCGCAGGGTCAGCGCTGTCGCGCCGACGATCAGTGCCGTGAACGCGATGGCGGCGCGCGTCCAGAAGCGGGCGCGGTACTCGCTGCCGGTCCTGACCCGCTCCGCCTTGGGCAGCCGCAGCGCCTCGGCCCCGGCGACCTCCATCAGGCGCCGGTGCAGCACTTCGGGGTCCGCCAGTTCGGGCATCTGTTCGGCGACCGTCTCGCGCGCGTGCAGCAGGCGCTTTGCGGTGGCCGGTGTGCTCGCCTCCGTCTCGGCGGCGGTCTCCGGCAGGTCGAGGCCGAGGCCGTCGTAGAGCATCAGGGTGCGGCGCTGCGCGGGCGGCAGGCTCAGGAGTACGTCGAGGAAGGCGCGGTCGGCCGCCGACGCGGGCAGGGCGTCCGGGTGGCGTTGGCCTGGTCGGAAGCGGTGCCAGGGGGACATCGCGTACTCGTACGCCGCCGCGCGCACCCACCCCGCCGGGTCACGGTCGACCGCCACCTCGGGCCAGCGCTGCCACGCCAGCTGGAAGGCCCGCTCCACCGACTCCTGTGCGAGGCCCCGCCGCCCGGTGAGCAGGTACGTCTGGCGTACGAGACCGGGGGCGCAGTAGGCGCAGAGGGCGTCGAAGGCCTGGGCGGGGCTGTGGTCGCGCGGGCCGGGGAACGGGGGCGCGGCCGTCGTCGTCACCCGGAGCGGCTGGGGCTGGGGCTGGGTTGGGGGAGCGGTGCCGGTCGTGGGGGCGGTGGCTGCCACCGGTGCGGGGGTGCGTGCCGGGGTGCGTGCCGGGGTCCGCGACTTCGGCCCGCGCTTGGCGGCCGACGGGGTGGCCCCCGCGTTCAGGAGCTTCACGTACGCCTCACGCTTGCGGCCCCGCGGCGCGGTCCGGCCCGTTTCCCACGAACGGACCGTTTCACGGGTGACGCCGATCTTCGCCGCGATGTCGGCCTGGCTCAGCGACTTCGCCTCGCGCAGCCTGCGGCGTTCCTTGGGGGACGGCAGAGGCGTGGCAGGGCTCTGGGGCATGTCGGACTCTCCGCACCGTGGGCCGACGTACGGCGGGAGGCCGGGCGCGGCTGCCCGCCGTACGAATAATTACATAAACGTATATTGGGCGACACATCCGGTATTCGCCTGTTACGGGAAGAAAGCGCGTGTCGTTGGCAGCATGGCCGCGTGACCCAGACGTTCGATCACCACGCCTCGTCGCCGCCCGCCGAGCCGCCGCGCACGCGGGCCCGCGATCGTTCGCCCGGACTGGCCACCTGCGCGCTGGGCGGGGCCGTCGCCGCGGGTTTGGGGCTCGGCGCGTTCGCTGTGCTGGTCATCATGTTGTGGATCAGCTCGCCGTACCCGGACAGCGGACCCGACGGCGCCCTGCACGTCGCCGCGGGGCTCTGGCTCTTGGCGCACGGCACGGAACTGATCAGGACGGACACGCTCTCGGGCGCACCCGCGCCGATCGGTGTGACGCCGCTCCTCCTCGTCGTCCTGCCGGGCTGGCTGCTGCACCGGGCGGCGCGCGACGCGGCGTCCCCCGAGGGGCGCGGGCACGCCGGGCAGACGGCGTGGTGCGGGGTGGTGGCCGGCTATCTGCTGGTCGGCGGGGCCGCGGCCCTGTACGCGGCGGGCGGTGCGCTGCGGCCCGACTGGCTCAGCGCGGTCGTGCACGTGCCGGTGTTCGCGGTGGGCGCAGCCGGGCTCGGGGTGTGGACGGCGCGCGGCCGGCCGTGCGGGCCGCTGCCGGGAGTCGTGCGCCGCCCGCTGGCCGCGCTTCCCGAGGGGGTGCGGGTGGCTCTGCGCGCCGCGCTCGTACGGAGCTTCCTCGCCCGCCGCCGTGCGGTGGCCGTCACCCGGGCCGGGATGGCGGGAGCGCTGGTGCTCGTCGGCGGTGGCGCGCTGCTCGTCGCGGTGTCGCTCGTGCTGCGCGCCGGGTTGGTGCAGTTGTCGTTCACGCAGGTCACGGACGTGTGGTCGGGGCGGCTCGCGGTGCTGCTGCTGGCCCTCGCCCTCGTGCCGAACGCGGCGGTGTGGGGCGCGGCCTACGGCCTCGGGCCCGGCTTTACCCTCGGCGCGGGCTCCGTCACGAACCCTCTCGCGGCGGGCGCGGCGCCGCTGCTGCCGCCCTTCCCGCTGTTCGCGGCGGTGCCGCCGACGGGGCCGGGGTCACCGCTGACCTGGTCGGCCGCGGTGGTACCCGTGGCGGCGGGGTGCGCGGTCGCGTGGTGCACGGTCCAGGCGGCGGCGCCCGCCTTCGGGGAGCGGGACGAGGCGTGGCCGCCGGGGCGGACGGCTGTGTGTGCCGCGATGGCGGCGGTGGTGTGCGGGGCGGTCATGGCGGTACTCGCGGCGCTCGCGGGCGGTCCGATGGGCGTGGCGGTGCTCGCCGAGTTCGGACCGGTGTGGTGGCAGGTGGGGGCGGCGGCGCTCGGCTGGACGCTCCTGGTCGGGGTGCCGGTGGCGCTGGTCCTGCGGGCGTGGCGGCTGAGGCGGCCCTCTGCGCGGCGGCCTTTCGTGCAGCGGCCCTCCGCGAAGGTGCGACGGACGTGGCTGCCCCGGCCGACGATGCCTCCGCTGCGGCTTCCGTGGCCGGGGCGGTCGGGGTCCGGGCACGGCGGGGCGCGGGAGCCGTCGGAGGCTCCTGACATGCCGGGTCCGGCGGACCCGCTGGAGCTGACTGAACTGCCCGGACTGCCCGGACTGCACGGGCTGCCTGAACCAACGGAAGCCCCGGAACCGCCGGAACTGCCGGAGCTGTCGGAACCGCTGCGATCGTCGGCCCCACAGGACCCGCTGGCCCTACAGGACCCACCGGCCCCACAGAACCCACCGGACCTGTCAGCCCCACCGGCCTCCCCCAACCCCCCAAGGCCACCAGAACCCCCCAAGCCGCCCGAAGCCCCCCACCCCCCGAGCCCCACCTGGCAAGCCGACGCCGCCCGCGAGGCCCGCTGGCAGGCGCTGAAGGAGGAGGGAGAGCGCCTCTGGGAGCGTCGCCCCCCGCCCCCGGGCCAGAGCCGCAGCACCGACAACTGACAACTAGCTGATCGGCTGACTGACTGGCTGACTGGCTGACGAGTCGTCGCCGCTAGTCGTCCTGCTCGCCCAAGAGCGGTCGCAGCTGCTTCGGCAGCAGGTCCTCGCAGGACTGCTTCGACGTGCTGGTGAGCGCGTCGTCCACGCACGTGTAGTAGTCGCGGTACACCAGCTGCGCGGTGAACGTGGCCGCCACCATGACGAGCGCGAGCCCACCCGTCACCAGGCCGCTGATCGCGGCGGTCGTCTGCGGCCGCGTCGATGCCGCCGCGGGGTCGCTCTTGGACCGGCCGGCCGGAGCGGGCATCCCGGGTGCGGCAGGAGTAGCAGGAGTGGCAGGCGCGGCGGGCGTACCCGGCGAGGCCGCCGTCGCAGGCGCCGGTGCCGTCGGATCCGGCGTCCGCGGCTTCGCGCGCAGCGACTGGACCGCCCACATCACCGCCAGCGCGCCGAGCAGCAGCGCGACGTACCGCCAGCCGAACAGCGCGAAGAAGAAGCCCCACATGCCGGAGAGCAGGGCGTAGCGCGCGCGGCGCTGGGCCGGGTCGGTCGGATCCCAGCGCATGCCGCCACCGCCACCGCCGGACCCCGAGGGGCCTTCCTTGCCGGGGCCGTTCTGCTGGTCCTGGCCCTGCCCGGGGCGCTCGCCGAAGCCGCCCTGGGAGCGGCCGGGCTGGCGGTCGCTCCACTGGCTGCCCCAGGGGGAACCGTGGCCCCCGCCCGAGTCCTGGTCGTCCGGCGCGGAGTCGCCGGAGGGACGGCGCGGCTGCCACGGCCGGTCCGGGGTCCCCTCCGGCGGCGGCGCGAAGGGGTTGTCGTCGTCCTTGCCCGTTCCCTGGGCACCCGGGCCCCGGGACTCGGGTCCCTGGGATTCCGGGTCCTGCGGCGGAGACGAAGGGCGGCTACGGTCCGGCATCAGGTGTGCGTCTTCCCCTTGGTAGGGCCGTGGTGGAGCCGTCGTGCGACGGCTCGGCAACTCGGCATTCTTCGGTATTCAGGCGCCTTTCCCCCAGACGCTACCTCCCGCCCGCGCCCCCGTCCCGTGAGGGGCGGTTCCGGGTGCCGGTATCGTTGCTGGCGGTCGGCCGCTTCGTAGGGTTCCCCGTATCGAGGGGCCCGAAGCCTTTGTACGACCGTACAAAGACGCAAAGACGCGCCTTCCAGGACGCATCCTCCGAGAAAGGGCCCCGCTGTGGCCAAGAGCGCTGTGGTCGCGCGCCCCAAGCGCCTCGTCGTGCTGGTGTCCGGGTCGGGCACGAACCTTCAGGCCCTGATCGACACGATCCACGCCGAGGGGGCCGAGCGCTACGGCGCCGAGATCGTCGCGGTCGGCGCCGACCGCGACGGCATCGCGGGCCTGGAGCGCGCCGAGCGCGCCGGGATCCCGACCTTTGTGTGCCGGGTGAAGGACCATGCGACGCGCGACGAGTGGGACACCGCGCTCGCCGAGGCGACGGCCGCGTACGGACCGGACCTGGTGGTCTCCGCCGGGTTCATGAAGATCGTGGGGAAGGCGTTCCTCGCGCGCTTCGGCGGGCGGTTCGTGAACACGCACCCCGCGCTGCTGCCCAGTTTTCCCGGGGCCCACGGCGCGCGCGACGCGCTCGCGTACGGCGTGAAGGTCACCGGCTGCACCGTCCACTTCGTCGACGACGGCGTCGACACCGGACCGATCATCGCCCAGGGCGTGGTCGAGGTCCGGGACGAGGACGACGAGAGCGCTCTGCACGAGCGCATCAAGGAAGTCGAGCGCACGCTGCTCGTCGATGTCGTGGGGCGTCTGGCCCGGCACGGCTACCGCATTGAGGGACGAAAGGTTCTTATCCCGTGACCGCCGAAGCTACGAACACCGCGAACGCCACAGGCACCGACGGCACGCAGCGCCCCGTCAAGCGCGCGCTCGTCAGCGTCTACGACAAGACCGGCCTGGAAGAGCTCGCGCGCGGGCTGCACGAGGCGGGCGTCGAACTCGTCTCCACCGGCTCGACGGCCGCGCGGATCGCCGCCGCCGGAGTGCCCGTCACCAAGGTCGAGGAGCTGACCGGCTTCCCTGAGTGCCTCGACGGCCGGGTCAAGACCCTGCACCCGAAGGTCCACGCGGGCATCCTCGCCGACCTGCGTCTGGCGGACCACCGCCGCCAGCTCGACGAGCTGGGCGTCGAGCCCTTCCAGCTCGTCGTCGTGAACCTGTACCCCTTCAAGGAGACCGTCGCCTCCGGTGCCACGCCCGACGAGTGCGTGGAGCAGATCGACATCGGCGGCCCCTCGATGGTGCGTGCCGCCGCCAAGAACCACCCGTCGGTCGCGGTCGTCACCGACCCGAAGCGGTACGCGGACGTCCTCGCGGCGGTCAAGGCGGGCGGCTTCGACCTGACCGCGCGCAAGCGGCTCGCGGGAGAGGCGTTCCAGCACACGGCGGCGTACGACGTCGCGGTCGCCGGTTGGTTCGCCGACGGCTACGCGGCCGCCGACGACAGCGGCCTCCCCGGTTTCCTCGGCGCCACGTACGAGCGCGAGAACGTGCTCCGTTACGGCGAGAACCCGCACCAGGGCGCGGCTCTCTACGTCGACGGCACGGGCGGCCTCGCCGAGGCCGAGCAGCTGCACGGCAAGGAGATGTCGTACAACAACTTCACGGACACGGACGCCGCGCGCCGTGCCGCGTACGACCACGACGAGCCCTGCGTCGCGATCATCAAGCACGCCAACCCGTGCGGCATCGCGATCGGCGCGGACGTCGCCGAGGCGCACCGCAAGGCGCACGCCTGCGACCCGCTGTCCGCGTTCGGCGGCGTCATCGCCGTCAACCGCCCGGTGAGCAAGGAGATGGCGGAGCAGGTCGCCGACATCTTCACCGAGGTCATCGTCGCGCCCGGGTACGAGGACGGCGCCCTCGAAGTCCTCACCAAGAAGAAGAACATCCGCGTGCTGCGCGCCCACCGGGCGCCGTCGAACGCGGTCGAGGTGAAGCAGATCGACGGCGGCGCGCTGCTCCAGGTCACCGACCGCCTTCAGGCCGAGGGCGACGACCCCGCCAACTGGACGCTCGCCACGGGCGACGCCCTGAACGAGGACGAGCTGGCCGAGCTGGCGTTCGCCTGGAAGGCGTCCCGCGCGGTCAAGTCCAACGCGATCCTGCTCGCCAAGGACGGCGCCTCCGTCGGCGTCGGCATGGGCCAGGTCAACCGCGTCGACTCCGCGAAGCTCGCGGTCGAGCGGGCGGGCGAGGAGCGGGCCCGGGGTTCGTACGCCGCGTCCGACGCGTTCTTCCCCTTCCCCGACGGCTTGGAGATCCTGACCGCCGCGGGCGTCAAGGCCGTGGTCCAGCCGGGCGGTTCGGTCCGCGACGAGCTGGTCGTCGAGGCCGCGAAGAAGGCGGGCGTGACGATGTACTTCACGGGGACGCGGCACTTCTTCCACTGATACCTGCTGATACCCACCGGCCGAGGCCGCTGATACCGAGCTCGACAACGGCGAAGGCCGCGCCCCCTCGTATGAGGGAGGCGCGGCCTTCGCCGGTGGTGGCAACTGCCGTGCGTACGTCAGTTGTTGGACCGCTGGATCACCATCGTCTTGGCCGCCTTGTCGTGCCAGCCCTGCTGACGCCCGCTCTTGTCCCAGAACGGCGACAGGTAGACGAGCAGCGAGCCGATGCCGCAGGCCAGCGAGCCCACCAGCGGAATGATGTAGCGGACGAAGGCAGCGCCGATGCCCGGCTTCTGGCCGCTCTCCGCGTCGATGACGCGGATACCCACGGCGAGCTTGCCGAGCGTGCCGCCGACCATGGCCGTCATCAGCCACTCGTAGAGCAGACCGACGACCGCGAGGGCGCCTATCACGGCGCCGAGGGACCCCATGATGTCGGTGCTCGCGTCGTTCATGCAGCTGTCGTACGCGGCCGAGCCCGGGTCGCAGTCCGCTGCCTCGCCGATGGCGCCCGCGGCGCCGACGACGAGGAGGACGATGTAGATGAGCGTGAAGGCGACACCGTCGATCGCGCGGGCACCGAACCGGCGGCCCATGGACGCGACCGTCGGACCGCCGCCCTGGTAGCCGTAGCCACCGCCGGGCTGCTGCGGGTACGCGCCGTAGGGAGAGGCCGGCTGCTGCGGGTAGCCGTAGCCCTGCTGCGGGACGCCGCCCGGGGCCTGCTGGGGGTAGCCGTACTGCGGCTGGCCCGGCGCCTGGCCGTAGCCGGGCTGGCCCGGAGCCTGGCCGTAGCCACCGGGCTGGCCCTGGGGCTGCTGCTGGCCGTAGGGGTTGTTCGGGTCGCCGAAACTCATGGCGGATTTCCTCCGTTGTTCACTGCGGGGACGACGCGGTGCGACCGGAGGAAAGAGGTGCTGCTGAGCGGTTTGCCCCCCGACACTGCCCGCGGCATGGCCCGGGCCATGGTTCTCAATGGGCCGCCTTCCTGTCCAGTCGGCCACGCCAGGTGTTGTGCAAGTGCAACCTCGCTGATCAGTGGGTGAAGCGGCGGGACGGCAGGGGGCGACCTGATTGGTACCGGGCGGGCCTCATCCGGGAAGATGGAGCCATGACCGCCCAGATTCTCGATGGCAAGGCCACCGCAGCCGCGATCAAGTCCGAACTGACCGCCCGCGTGGCGGCCCTGAAGGAGAAGGGCGTCACGCCCGGACTCGGCACCGTCCTGGTCGGCGACGACCCCGGCAGCCAGAAGTACGTCGCGGGCAAGCACCGCGACTGCGCGCAGGTTGGCATCGCCTCCATCCAGCGTGAACTGCCCGCCACCGCCTCCCAGGAGGAGATCGAGGCAGTGGTCCGCGAGCTCAACGAGGACCCCGCCTGCACCGGCTACATCGTCCAGCTCCCGCTGCCCAAGGGCATCGACGAGAACCGCGTCCTCGAGCTCATGGACCCGGACAAGGACGCCGACGGACTGCACCCGATGAACCTCGGCCGCCTCGTCCTGAACGAGCCGGCGCCGCTGCCCTGCACCCCGTACGGCATCATCCGGCTGCTCCGGCAGCACGACGTGGAGATCAAGGGCGCCGAGGTCGTCGTCGTCGGCCGCGGCGTCACCATCGGCAGGCCCATGCCGCTCCTTCTCACCCGCAAGTCAGAGAACGCCACGGTCACCCAGTGCCACACCGGCACCCGTGACCTTGCCGCCCACCTGAAGCGCGCCGACATCATCGTGGCCGCGGCGGGCGTGCCGCACCTGATCAAGCCCGAGGACGTGAAGCCGGGCGCCGCTGTCCTGGACGTCGGCGTCTCCCGCGACGAGAGCGGCAAGATCGTCGGTGACGTCCACCCGGGCGTCGCCGAGGTCGCCGGATGGATCTCCCCGAACCCGGGCGGTGTCGGCCCGATGACCCGCGCCCAGCTCCTGGTGAACGTCGTCGAGGCCGCGGAACGCGCAGCGCGCTGATCGGGAAAGAGGCGAGGTCATGAGCGAGGCCGGCAGCTCGGAAGCCGAACAGGACAGCAGCATCCCGGAGGGCCCCCGGGCCAAGGGCGCGGTCAGCGCGCCGGGCCCGGACGGGCGGCCGCGGAAGGTGTCGCGCCGCTTCCCGCTGTTCACCCGCGACACCGCACGGCCCGAGGGCGGCGGCCGCGCCGCGGCCGGCGACGCACCCGCACCCGCCCGGCAGTGGCCGCTGCTCAGCGTCGTCTCCCTGGTCGGGCTCGGGCTGCTGCTCACCGCGCTAGACGTGTTCCGCGTCGGCACGCTGCTGGTCGGCGTCGCCCTCGTCGGCGGCGCCGTGCTCCGCTGGGCGCTGCCGGACGTGGGGATGCTGGCGGTGCGCTCCCGGTTCACCGACATGGTCACGTACGGGGCGCTGGGCCTCGCCATCGTGCTGCTCGCGATGATGGCGCAGCCCAACCCGTGGCTGGAGATCCCGTTCCTGGACGACACGTTGCACTACACGATCTAGTCGTACGGCGCGTGCCCGCGCGTGACGGTGGCCCGTCCTCCCCCGAGGGGACGGGCCACCGCTCTGCGGACCGGGCGTCCTCCCCCGTGCGATCCCCCGACGGCCGCGGTCCCTGGTTCCACAAACTACGGGCGGGACGCCTGCCGCGTCGTCACGTCCTGGGTTGAACCCGGCCTGCTCCAGGCGCGGTAGGCCTCCGGTTCCTGCAACTTCCGCGGTACCGCCGCTGGTTGACGTTCCGGCGCCCATACGCGCGTTACGCTGCGGCGATGCGGATCCGCCCCCTCGCCGTAGACGCACTCATCGCGGTCGCCCTGACCACGGTGGCCGTGCTGCTCGGGCAGGAGTCCGTCAAGCAGGGCTGGCCCGCGCTCGACCCCGTGGGATACGCGCTGGTGGCGCTGGTCTGCGTGCCGGTCGCCGCCCGGAGCAGGGCGCCGCTCACCGTCCTGGGCGTCGTCCACCTGGCGTGGTTCGTCTACGTCACCGCCGGCTACTGGCCCGTGGTCGGCACCTTCGGCCCCATGCTCACTGTCTACACGGTCGCCTCGCTGTGCCCGCCACGCACCTCCCTCGCCTGCACCGCGCTGACGGCCACCCTCTGGATCTACGCAGGCGCGATCACCGAGGGCTCCTCGATGCCGTCCGTCGTCGGCCAGGCCGTCGGCTTCTCCATCGTCCTCTGGCGCTTCGGGTACGTCGCACGCCGTACGGCGGAACTGGCCCGGCAGTTGAAGCGGGAGCAGGACGAACGCGCCCGGCGCGAGGTCGCCGAGGAGCGGGGGCGCATCGCACGCGAGCTGCACGACGTGGTCGCCCACCACATGTCGGTGATATCCGTGCAGGCGGGCCTCGCGACGTTCGTCTTCGGCTCCGACCCCGCCACCGCGCGCGCCGCGCTCGGCACCATCTCCGGGACCAGCGGCGAGGCGCTCGAAGAGCTGCGCCGCATGCTGCGGGTGCTGCGGGCCGAGGACGGCGAGCAGACCGGCGACGCCCCCGCCGCCCCCATGCCGGGCCTCGCCCGCCTGGACGAGATGGTCGAACGGGTCCGTGCGGGGGGAGCCCCCGTCGAGCTGCGCGTCAGGGGGACGCCCCGGCCGGTGGCGCCGGGCGTGGAGCTCTGCGCGTACCGCGTGGTGCAGGAGGCGCTCACCAACGTACTGAAACACGCCCGGGGAGCGGCGGTGACCGTCGAACTCGCCTACGAGCGGCGGCACATCGAGGTCTCGGTCGTCAATGACGGAGCGGGCGAGGGGGAGGGGGTGAATCAGGACAGAGTACGGACGGGTAGCGGGCACGGCTTGATTGGGATGCGGGAGCGGGCCAAGCTCTACGGCGGGGCGATCAGTATCGGCCCGCTGAGCGAGGGGGGATTCGCCGTGCGACTCACCCTGCCGACCTCGGCGCGCGCCGCGGCGCGGGGGGACGAGGCAGGGGACGGCGCAACGGAATGAGCCGGGTGACTGCATGCATCAGAGTGCTCGTCGTCGACGACCAATTCCTCATCCGTGCGGGGTTGGTGGGGCTGCTGCGCGCCGCGCCGGGCATCGAGGTCGTCGGCGAGGCGGGTGACGGGGACGAGGCCGTGGAGCTCGCCGCGCGGACCTCACCCGACGTCGTGCTCATGGACATCCGGATGCCGGGCATGAACGGCATCACCGCCACCGCGAAGATCCTGCAGCAGGCCGCCGAACCGGCGCCGCGCATCCTGGTCCTGACGACGTTCGACCTGGACGAGTACGTGTACGGGGCGTTGCGCGCGGGCGCCTCCGGGTTCCTGCTCAAGGACTCGGGGCCCGAGCGGCTGCTCGCCGCGGTGGCGGCGGTCGGCGGCGGTGACGCGCTCTTCGCGCCCAGTGTGACGCGGCGCCTCGTCGAGGCGTTCGCCCGGCAGGGGGCGGGGCACGAGGGAGACGGTCTCGAGGGGGCGAAGAGCCGGCGGCCGCCCGACCTCGCGGCGCTGACCCTGCGCGAGGTCGAGGTCCTGAAGCTGATCGCCCGGGGCCTGACCAACGCGGACATCGCGGAGCGGCTCTACATCAGCGAGGCCACCGTCAAGACCCACCTCAACCGCACGATGAGCAAGCTCGACCTGGACAGCAGGGCGCAGGCGGTGGTGGTGGCGTACGAGACGGGGCTGGTCACGCCCGGGGCCGGGGGATGAGCGGGGTCGGGCCGCCGTTTCGGTGGCTCAGCAGGTGACCACCTTGCCGTAGGAGCCGCGGCCCCAGTTCCACTCCCACTGCTGGTTGGGCTGGTACGTCAGACACGGCGAGTCGTTGCCCCAGTCGATGACGACCTTCAGATGCATGGCCCGGCCGCAGTGGTTGGTCACCTTCACGTACTTGCGGTGCTTGATGACGTCTCGCTTGACGCAGGCGGGGGCGGTGCCGCGGAGCGAGGCGGCCGTGGTGGAGGCCGCCGGGGTGGAGGCCGCCGGGGTGGCTGACGCCGCAGGGGTCGTGGCCAGGGCCGTGCCGAGGAGGGCGGACGCGGTGATGACGGTGCCGGCGAGCCGCTTGCCGTATTTCATGTGCGGGTCCCTTCGGGGGTCGTGCTGAGCGGTGTTGACACCGGTGCGGCTGGTGTCGCTGGTGTCGCTGGTGTCGCAACGACTCTGCCGAGATCCTCGGGTCCGGGGCCGCAAGACATGGCCGAAGTCGCCCTTTCGGGGACGCCGTACGCTCCGTATAGGGAAACGCGTACGGAGGGACGCGTACAGGCACATGGCTGGGGTGACGGCGCCCGTCCCCACCCCCGTGGGAGGACGGGCACCGTCGGTCGGGGAGATGCGATTCCTGCTGGAACCTCCCGATGTAAGCGGTGCGTTCCGCTCGTGATCCAGAGTCATGGACCCGCCAACCCCGGACAAGGGATGACCGGTCCCTGTGGCACGGAGGTGACCATTCCGCAACGGTGTTCGAGGTGTGCAACGGTGCTGGTCGGCCGGGCCGGGGCGGGTGGGGCGAGCAGGGTGTTCGGGGGTGTCTCGTACTGCTGTCCGGGGGCGGTTCTCTGCTTCCGCCCCCGCTTCGGGAACTGACATCCTGGCTCCGAGCATCCCTCTGGGTAGTCCTGGACGGGTCGGCGTGGGGGAGCAGGACGGGAACGTACGGGGGGAATTGGGGGAGCAATGCCTCGTTGGAAGGCGCTACCGGAAGAGCTCGACCCTGAGATCAAGGAGTTCGTCGGGCAGCTGCGCAGACTGGTCGACCGCAGCGGGCTGAGCATCGCGGCGGTGTCCGACAGGACCGGCTACAGCAAGACGTCGTGGGAGCGCTATCTGAACGGGCGGCTCCTCGCGCCCAAGGGGGCGATCGTCGCGCTGGCGGAGGTGACGGGTACGCAGCCCGTGCACCTCATCACCATGTGGGAGCTGGCCGAGCGGGCGTGGAGCCGGTCCGAGATGCGGCACGACATGACGATGCAGGCGATCCGCATCTCGCAGGCGCGGGCCGCGCTGGGCGCGACGGGGGCGCACCCGACCGGGCCGGCGCGGCCCTCTTCCGGCTCTCCCGCTTCCGCTGCCCCTCCTTCCACTCCCGTGTCTCGAGGCGGACCCGTCGTGGGGGTGGCGGGGCCCGCCGGGGTGTCGCCCACCGTGCCGCCGCAAGGGGGCGCCGGGGGCAGCCAAGGAGTCTTCGGAGCTGCGGCCCCCTTCGGTGAAGGGAGCGGAAGCGGGGACTCGCCCGACGGGCAGCGGCGGCGCAGGAAGCTGACGATGTTCCTCGCGGGCGTGGTGGGCGCCCTCGTCGTCATCGCCGCCGCGGTCTTCATGACCGGTTTCGGCGACGACGACAAGGGCGACGACAAGGCGAAGCCGTCCGCGACGCCGACCGCCAAGGACACGAAGCTGCCCGCGGGGGTGGAGTGCAGCGGCAAGGACTGCGCGGGCAAGGACCCCGAGAACATGGGGTGCGGCGACGAGCTGGCGAGGACGACGTCGCGGGCGACGGTCGGCACGACGCTGGTCGAGGTGCGGTACAGCAAGACGTGCGGGGCCGCGTGGGCACGGATCACGCAGGCCACACCCGGGGACGAGCTCACGATCACGGGGTCGGGGAGCGGGGCGTCGGCGAAGCAGAGCAGCACGGTGAACGAGGACTTCGACGCGTATACGCCGATGGTGGCGGTGACGTCGGGGACGGCGGCGAAGGCGTGCGCGACCTTGACCTCCGGTGAGACGGGCTGCACGGACTAGCCCCCCGGCCTGCCCCTGCGGTCAAGCGGCCCTACTGTCCTGCCGCCTCCGCCTGCCGCGCTGCCCCGCAAATGGCTGCTCCGGACGGTGATTTGAGGGGTTGGCGAGAAAGTCGGGTGGGAGGGGGCATGACATGCGTTGCGGAGGGCAGGCGGACCGTACCCCCACGGGAGTGGTCACACCCCCACGGCGGCCGCCACGCTCCCCCCTCACGTGGCGGCCGCCCCCCCGGGCAACAGGGCGTCCCCCCAGCGGAGTGCTGTGGGGCGGGCCACACCGACCCGGCCGCTAGGGGCGGGCGGGGCGCGATAGCCTGACGGCGGATCTCTCTTGATGCCAAGAGATCGATCATCGAGAGGCGATCGAGGACTCGAAGAGGCGTCGGCGGGGATCCAGGAATCAGGGGATCCAGTAGAGGGACACGGGACCCCACCGCCAGCTGTCTTACGGAGATCGCCATGACCCGCACTCCCGTGAATGTCACCGTCACCGGCGCGGCCGGCCAGATCGGCTACGCGCTGCTCTTCCGCATCGCCTCGGGCCACCTGCTCGGCGCGGACGTGCCGGTCAACCTGCGCCTTCTGGAGATCACGCCGGCGCTGAAGGCCGCCGAGGGCACCGCCATGGAGCTCGACGACTGTGCCTTCCCGCTGCTGAACTCCATCGAGATCAGCGACGACCCGAACGTCGCCTTCGACGGTGCCAACGTCGCGCTGCTCGTCGGCGCCCGCCCCCGCACCAAGGGCATGGAGCGCGGTGACCTCCTGGAGGCCAACGGCGGCATCTTCAAGCCGCAGGGCAAGGCCATCAACGACCACGCCGCCGACGACATCAAGGTGCTCGTGGTCGGCAACCCGGCCAACACCAACGCGCTCATCGCGCAGGCCGCCGCCCCGGACGTACCGGCCGAGCGCTTCACCGCGATGACCCGCCTGGACCACAACCGCGCGCTGTCGCAGCTCGCGAAGAAGACCGGCTCGTCCGTCGCCGACATCAAGCGGCTGACCATCTGGGGCAACCACTCGGCCACCCAGTACCCGGACATCTTCCACGCGGAGATCGCCGGCAAGAACGCCGCCGAGGTCGTGAACGACCAGGCCTGGCTCGCCGACGAGTTCATCCCGACCGTCGCCAAGCGCGGTGCCGCGATCATCGAGGCCCGTGGCGCCTCGTCGGCCGCCTCCGCCGCCAACGCCGCCATCGACCACGTCCACACGTGGGTGAACGGCACGGCCGCCGGCGACTGGACCTCCATGGGCATCCCGTCCGACGGTTCGTACGGCGTGCCGGAGGGCCTCATCTCCTCCTTCCCCGTCACCGCGAAGGACGGCAAGTACGAGATCGTCCAGGGCCTGGAGATCAACGACTTCTCGCGTGCGCGCATCGACGCGTCCGTGCAGGAGCTCACCGAGGAGCGCGAGGCCGTCCGCGGTCTCGGCCTCATCTGATTGCGCTGAGCCCACGCGTACGCGCGCGACTGAAAGACCGCCCCCCGGCAGCCGTCAAGGCCGCCGGGGGGCGGTCTTATTGGTCGACGAGCTGTGAGCGCCTCAGTCCCGCCGGCTCAGGTGCGGGAGGCGTCCACCGCCTGCAGTGCCGCCGCCTCCTTGGACAGCAGGACCGCCGACGCCAGGCTCAGGCCCGGTTCGGCCTGGCGCAGGGCCTTGACCGCGTGGACCGAGTCGGCGGGGCCCGTGTGTCCGGCGGCGGTGATCCGGCGCAGGGCCCAGCGGCCGCGTATCTCGGAGTCCGGGACGGCGGCCGCGCGGGCGAGGAGCGCCGCCGCGCGCTCGAGGCCGGGGCGGTCCTTCTCGTCGGCCGTCGCGAGCGCCTCGCGCAGCTCCTCCGCGACCGCGTCCGTGTCGCGCAGGGCGATCACCATCAGTTCCCGCTTCGTGCCGAACATGTCTTCCGCTCCCTGTCCTCGTGGCCCTAGGGGCTCTTGCTGTCGTACTCACAAATGTAGTACTTCTTATACATGAGTGAGCACGTGCACAACAGATTGGCGATGGTGCGCGCCGAGCGGAAGGTGTCGCGTCAGAGCCTGGCCGAGGCAGTGGGAGCCCACTACCAGACCATCGGCTACATCGAGCGAGGGCAGTACAACCCGAGCCTCGACCTCGCGCTGAAGATCTCGAAGTTCTTCGAGCTGCCGGTCGAGGCGCTGTTCTCCCTCGAACCGTTCCGCCCGCTCACGGACGAGGTCTACGGGAGGAAGCAGTGATGAAGACCGACGAGCGCCCCATGACCGGCTACGACCGGCGGATGTACGCGATCATGAACCGCCGCGAGGGCGCTCCGCTCTACGCCACCGCGGCCCGCCGCCGCGCCGCCGTCGTCACCCACATGGTGCTGACCGGCGCGGGCATCGCCTGCTGGCTCTACTCCGTGCTCGGCGACGAGCGCTGGGCGACGTTCGGGATGCTCGGGATCCTGCTGCCGTGGTGCGCGGCGACCGGTGTCATCAACGGCGCGACCCGCGGCCTCCTCGAGCTGCGGCTGCGCGCCCTCGACGAGCGGCAGCGCGCCGAGAAGAACCGCGTGGTGTCCCGTGCGCACTACGTGATGCTGTGGCTCCTGCTGGCCACGACCGTGGGCGTGGGGGTCGCCGGGCTGGCGGGCGTGGAGATCGAGGGGCTGGTCTTCCCCGTGCTGTTCAGCGTGTTCGTCGTGCACTGGCTGATGCCGTTGTGGCTGGCGGGGCTCACGGTCGGTGACGACCCGGTGGGCGACGAGGCCGACGAGATGGTCGCCGTCGGGGGTGCGGAAGCCGCCGGTCGCTAGTGACGCAGCGCACGTATGAGACACGCATGCATTGTTCCGGTCAGGGAAGGTGCACCCGGCTGCCGCGAGTGACGGGCGGGGCATATGACAGGAACGGAAGGCAAACGGGACGTGTCGGCACAACAGACCATCCATGTGGGCGGAGAGTGGCTTGCGGCCGCCTCCGGCGCCACCCGCGAGATCCTCGACCCGGCGGACGCCAAGCCGTTCGCCGTGATCGCCGAGGGCGGAGCGGACGACGCGGACGCCGCCATCGCCGCCGCCCGCAAGGCCTTCGACGAGGGCCCGTGGCCGAGCACTCCGGTCGCCGAGCGCGCCGCGCTGCTGCGCCGCGTCGCCGATCTCCTCGTACGTGACCGCGAGGAGATCGGTCTCCTGGAGAGCCGTGACGCGGGCAAGACCCTCGAAGAGGGCCGTGTCGACGTGGACTGCGTCGCCGACGCCTTCCGTTACTTCGCCGACCTGGTGATCGGCGAGGGCGCAGGGCGCGTCGTGGACGCCGGGTCCGACGACATCCACAGCGTCGTCGTGCACGAGCCCGTCGGCGTCTGCTCGATGATCACGCCCTGGAACTACCCCCTGCTCCAGGCCAGTTGGAAGATCGCGCCCGCCCTCGCCGCCGGCAACACCTTCGTCATCAAGCCCAGCGAGATCACCCCGCTGACGACGGTCGCGCTCATCGAGCTGCTCGTCGAGGCCGGGCTGCCCGCGGGTGTCGCCAACATCGTCACCGGGCCCGGCCACACCGTCGGCGCCCGGCTCGCCGACCACCCCGACGTCGACCTGGTCTCCTTCACCGGCGGCCTCGTCTCCGGCACCAAGGTCGCCCAGGCCGCCGCGCTCGGCGTGAAGAAGGTCGCCCTGGAGCTCGGCGGCAAGAACCCCAACGTCGTCTTCGCCGACGCCTGCGCCACGGACGAGGGTTTCGACACCGCCGTCGACCAGGCGCTGAACGCCGCCTTCATCCACAGCGGGCAGGTCTGCTCCGCCGGTGGCCGCCTCATCATCGAGGAGTCCGTGCGGGAACGTTTCGTCGCCGAACTCGCCCGCCGCGCCCAGAAGATCAAGCTCGGGCGCGGCACCGAGGACGGCGTCGAGTGCGGGCCGCTCGTCTCGGCGCAGCAGCGCGAGAAGACCGAGATGTACGTCGCCTCCGCTCTGGAGGAGGGCGCGGTGCTGCGGTCCGGCGGCAAGCGGCCCGAGCCGAGCGAGGTGCGGCCCGCCGAGGGGTACTTCTACGAGCCGACCGTGCTCGACCAGTGCCACCGCGGGATGAAGGTCGTGCGGGAAGAGGTCTTCGGGCCCGTCCTGACCGTCGAGACCTTCCGTACGGAGGACGAGGCCGTCGCGCTCGCCAACGACACCGAGTACGGCCTCGCGGGCGCCGTGTGGACCAGCGACCAGGGCCGTGCGAGCCGCATGGCACGGCGGATGCGCCACGGCACCATCTGGATCAACGACTTCCACCCCTACCTTCCGCAGGCGGAGTGGGGCGGCTTCGGCAAGAGCGGCGTCGGACGCGAGCTCGGCCCCGCGGGCCTCGCCGAGTACCGCGAGTCCAAGCACGTCTACCAGAACCTGGCACCGCGGCCGGTCCGCTGGTTCGCCGGCTGAGCCCTCGGCACGTACGACCCCTCATTACGCGCAGAACGTTGGAGTAACCGCATGTCCCAGACCGAGTTCGACTACGTCATCGTCGGTGGCGGCACCGCGGGATCGGTGATCGCTTCCCGCCTCACCGAGAACCCGGACGTCACCGTCGCCGTCATCGAGGGCGGCCCCAGCGACATCGACCGTGAGGACGTCCTCACGCTGCGCAAGTGGCTCGGTCTGCTCGGCGGCGAGCTGGACTACGAGTACACGACCACCGAGCAGCCGCGCGGCAACTCGCACATCCTGCACAGCCGCGCCAAGGTGCTCGGCGGCTGCTCGTCGCACAACACCCTGATCTCCTTCAAGCCGCTGCCGTCCGACTGGGACGAGTGGGAGGAGGCGGGCGCGGCCGGCTGGAACGCCAAGGCCATGGACCCCTACTTCGGCAAGCTGCGCAACAACATCGTGCGCGTCGCCAAGAAGGACCAGAACCAGATCGCCACCGACTGGGTCGAGGCGACGAAGACCGCGCTCGGCGTCCCGGAGATCGTCGGCTTCAACGACAAGCCCTTCGACGAGGGCGTCGGTTTCTTCGACCTCTCGTACCACCCGGAGAACAACAAGCGCTCCTCCGCGTCGGTCGCCTACCTGCACCCCCACATGGAGGCCGGTGACCGCCCGAACCTCCACCTCTTCCTGGAGACCTGGGCGACCAAGCTGGAGCTGGACGGCAAGACCGCCCGCGGCGTCCACGTGCGGATGAAGGACGGCGAGGAGTCGCTGCTCACCGCCCGCCGCGAGGTGCTCGTCTGCGCCGGCGCCATCGACACGCCGCGCCTGCTCATGCACTCCGGCATCGGCCCGAAGAAGGACCTCGAAGCCCTCGGCATCCCGGTCGTCCACGACCTGCCGGGCGTCGGCGAGAACCTCATCGACCACCCCGAGTCGGTCATCGTCTGGGAGACCAACGGGCCGATCCCCGGCAACTCCGCGATGGACTCGGACGCCGGTCTGTTCGTGAAGCGGGACCCGGACCACAAGGGCCCGGACCTGATGTTCCACTTCTACCAGATCCCGTTCACCGACAACCCGGAGCGCCTCGGCTACGAGCGCCCCGAGCACGGTGTGTCGATGACCCCGAACATCCCCAAGTCCCGCGCCCGCGGCCGCCTCTACCTCACGTCGGCCGACCCGGAGGTCAAGCCCGCCCTCGACTTCAAGTACTTCGAGGACGAGGGCGACTACGACGGGCAGACCCTCGTCGACGGCATCAAGCTGGCCCGCAAGGTCGCGCAGGCCGAGCCGTTCAAGAAGTGGCTCAAGCGCGAGGTCTTCCCCGGCCCCGACGTCACCGACGACGCCGAGATCAGCGAACTCGTCCGCAAGGCCGCGCACACCGTCTACCACCCGGCGGGCACCTGCCGAATGGGTGCTTCCACTGATGAACTCGCCGTGGTCGACCCGGAGCTGAGAATCCGGGGCCTGGCAGGAATCCGTATCGCGGACGCATCCGTCTTCCCGACGATGCCCGCCGTGAACCCGATGATCGGAGTGCTCATGGTCGGGGAGAAATGTGCCGAGATCCTTGGTGGTGACGGCCGATGAGCGAGGCCACCGCGACGATCGCGGACCAGGAAGAGACAGCAGCGGACGGACCCGTCTTCGCCGTCAAGAACCTCTGGAAGGTCTTCGGACCCGGCGCCGAGCGCATACCCGGCAACGAGGAGGTGCACGGCCTCAGCCCCGCCGAACTGCGCGAGCGGACCGGTTGCACCGCCGCCGTGCGCGACGTGTCCTTCGAGGTCAACAAGGGTGAGGTCTTTGTCGTCATGGGCCTGTCGGGCTCCGGCAAGTCCACCCTCGTACGCTGCCTGACCCGGCTCATCGAGCCCACCTCCGGCGCCCTCGCCATCGACGGCGAGGACGTCCTCGCCATGGACAAGGCCCGCCTGCGCGAACTGCGCCGCCACCGCGCCGCCATGGTCTTCCAGCACTTCGGTCTGCTGCCGCACCGCTCGGTCCTCGACAACGTCGCGTACGGCCTGGAGATCCAGGGCGTCGGCAAGGCCGAACGCCGCGCCAAGGCCCTCGAAGTCGTCAAGAAGGTCGGCCTGGAAGGACTCGAACAGCGCAAGCCCGGCCAGCTCTCCGGCGGCCAGCAGCAGCGCGTGGGCCTGGCCCGCGCCCTCGCCGTGGACCCCGAAGTCCTCCTCTTCGACGAGCCGTTCAGCGCCCTCGACCCGCTGATCCGCCGCGACATGCAGGAAGAAGTCGTCCGCCTGCACCGCGAAGAGGGCCGCACCATGGTCTTCATCACCCACGACCTCAGCGAGGCCCTCAAGCTCGGCGACCGCATCGCCCTGATGCGCGACGGCCGCGTCGTGCAGCTCGGCACGCCCGAGGAGATCGTCGGCTCCCCGGCCGACGACTACGTACGCGACTTCGTGCGCGACGTGGTGCGTGCCGACGTGATGAGCGTGCGCAGCGCCATGCGCCCCGCCGAGGGCGACGAGGAGAGCGCCGGTGCGGCGCTCGCCCCCGACGCCAAGGTCTCCGAGGCCATCGAGGCCGTCGCCCGCACCGGCTCCCCGGTGCGCGTGATGGACGGCAAGCGCTGCCTCGGCGTGGTGGACCACGCCGGGCTGCTCGCCGTGGTCGCGGGCACCGCGACGGCGTCCCCTGTCCCCGGCCGGGGCGAGGCGATCGCCTGATGGCCACCGCCACCGCCTCGGGCCCCGTCCGCGACACCGGAATCGGCGCGCTCCTGCGACACCGTGCCGTCGGCAAGCTCCTGCTGCTCGCCGTCGCCGCGGCCGTACTCGTGCCGATCGTCAACGCCAAGTGGGCCTCCGGCGCCTGGCCCGACGCGCTCACGGTCGATCTGACCGAGCCGCTCGGCAAGACGACCGACTGGATCATCGACAACCGCGACAGCCACCCGCTGTTCACCTACTTCCTCGGGCACGTCTCCAACGCCATCGTGCTCTCCGTGCGCGGCGTCTACCTCGTGCTGCTCGCCGCAGGATGGGCGGGCGTGACCATCGGCGCCGGGCTCGTCGCCTGGCGCGTGGCGGGCGTCAGGCTCGCCGTCCTGGCGTCGGCCTCGTTCGCCGTGTGCGGGCTGCTCGGCATGTGGGTGCCGACCATGCAGACCCTCGCCCTGATGATCGTGGCGGTCCTCGTCTCGGTCGTCATCGGCCTGCTGCTCGGCCTCGCGGGCGGCCTGAACGACCGGATCTTCCGGATCCTGCGGCCGGTCCTCGACACCATGCAGGTGCTGCCCGCCTACGCCTACCTGCTGCCGTTCGCCCTCGTCTTCGGCATGGGCGTCCCCGCGGCCATCATCGCGACCGTCGTCTACGCCGCCCCGCCCATGGCCCGGCTCACCGCGCTCGGCCTGCGCGGCGCCGACGGCGGCGTGATGGAGGCGGTGACCTCGCTCGGCGCGACCGGCCGGCAGCGCCTGTTCTCCGCGCGCCTGCCGCTCGCCCTCAAGGAGCTCCTGCTCGGCCTCAACCAGACGATCATGATGGCGCTCTCCATGGCCGTCATCGCCTCGGTGATCGGCGCCGGCGGTCTCGGCGACCGCGTCTACCAGGCGCTCTCCACCGTCGACGTCGGCCAGGCGCTCGCCGCCGGCATCCCCATCGTGCTGCTCGCCGTGGTCCTCGACCGCGTGACAGGCGCGGCCGGGGAGAGCACGGGCGCGCACGCCGAGGACACCTCGCCGCTGCGCGGCTGGCGCGGCTGGTCCGTCGCGGGCGCCCTGACGGTCGTCGCCGCGCTCGCCGCCCGCTTCGCGGACCGGGTGGACTGGCCGACCGACTGGGTCGTCAACATCGCCCCTTCGGTCAACACCGCCAAGGAGTGGATGGTCGACCACATCTACACCGGCGTGCCCGTCGTCGGCGGCACCGCCGACTGGGCGTCGCACTTCACCACCTGGATCCTCAACCCGGTCAGGGACGGCCTCCAGGGTCTGCCCTGGTGGTCGGTGCTGCTCGTCGTCGCCGCGCTCGCCTGGCTGATCGGCACCTGGCAGACGGCGCTCACCGCCGTCGCCGCGATGGCCGCGATCGGTGTGCTCGGCGTGTGGGACAAGTCCCTCGACACGCTCGCGCAGGTCCTCGCCGGTGTCGCCGTGACCCTGGTCCTCGGCTTCGCGATCGGCATCGCGGCGTCCCGCAGCAAGCGGTTCGAACGCCTGCTCCGCCCGGTGCTCGACGTGTTCCAGACGATGCCGCAGTTCGTCTACCTCATCCCGGTCGTCGCCCTCTTCCGCATCGGCCGCGCCCCCGCGGTCGCCGCTGCGGTCGTCTACGCGCTGCCCGCCGTCGTCCGCATCACCACGCAGGGCATCGGCCAGGTCGACGCCGCCGCGATGGAGTCCTCGCGCTCGCTCGGCGCCACGAGCTGGCAGCAGCTGCGCAAGGTCCAGCTGCCGCTGGCCCGCCCGGCCCTCATGCTCGCCCTGAACCAGGGTGTCGTCCTCGTCCTCGCCGTCGTCGTCATCGGCGGTCTGGTCGGCGGTGGCGCGCTCGGCTACGACGTGGTGTTCGGCATCGCGCAGGGCGACCTGGCGACGGGCCTGGTGGCCGGTGCTGCGATCGTCTGCCTCGGCCTGATGCTCGACCGGGTCACGCAGCCCACGGAACGCCGGCCCCGCCGCGCGAAGAAGGGAGCCTGACATGCGAGTTCGTCACATGCGGGTTCGTACGCGTGTCATGAGTGCCGTCACGGCCGCCGGCGCGCTCCTCGCGCTCTCCGGCTGCGGCGCCGCCGACATGAGCAAGCAGGCGTCGCCGTACGCGAACGCCGCGGGAGCCAAGACGGTGACCCTCTCGGTCCAGTCCTGGGTCGGCGCGCAGGCGGACGTCGCCGTCGCCGAGTACCTGCTCAAGAACGAGCTCGGCTACCGCGTCGACAAGGTCCAGATCGACGAGGTGCCCGCCTGGGACGCCCTCAGCCAGGGCCGCGTCGACGCGATCATGGAGGACTGGGGCCACCCGGACCAGGAGCAGCGGTACGTCAAGGACAAGAAGACGATCGTCCCCGGCGGCGACGTCGGCGTGACGGGGCACATCGGCTGGTACGTCCCGACGTACTTCGCGAAGAAGCACCCGGACGTCACCGACTGGAAGAACCTCAACAAGTACGCCGACCAGTTCCGCACGTCCGAGAGCGGCAGCAAGGGCCAGCTCATGGACGGCTCCCCGTCGTACGTGACGAACGACAAGGCGCTGGTGGAGAACCTGGACCTGGACTACCAGGTCGTCTTCGCGGGTTCCGAGGCGGCGCAGATCACCCAGATCGAGCAGTTCGCCAAGCAGAAGAAGCCGTTCCTCACCTACTGGTACAAGCCGCAGTGGCTGTTCGAGAAGGTGCCGATGACGGAGGTGAAGCTGCCCGAGTACAAGGAGGGCTGCGACGCCGACCCGGCGAAGATCAAGTGCGCCTACCCGCACACGCCCCTGCAGAAGTACTTCAACGCGGACTTCGCCAAGAACGGCGGCAAGGCCGCGGAGTTCCTGAAGAACTTCAAGTGGTCGGAGGAGGACCAGAACGAGGTCTCCCTGATGATCGCCGACAAGAAGATGTCGCCGGAGGACGCGGCGAAGGCGTGGATCGACAAGAACGAGTCGAAGTGGAAGGGCTGGCTGCCGAAGTAGCCCCTCCCGTGGAGTGGTGCCGGGTGCCTCGCGAGGGGGCGCCCGGCACTTCCGCGTCTACCTCAGTTGTTCGGCGATCCCTCGCAGGGCCGACATGGTCTTCCGCAACAGTCCGGGGCCGAACGTGATCCGTGTGGCGCCCAGCGCGCCGAGCTCCCGCGGGGAGGGTCCGTCGGGCATGGCCAGCACGTTGACCGGCCCCTCGATCCCGGCCCGCAGCGCGGGGATCGCCTCGGCCGGCGCCAGGATCGGATACACGCAGTCGGCGCCGGCCGCCACGTACAGGCGGGCCCGTTCGATCGCGGCCGCCGGGTCGTCGACGCCCCGTACGAACGTATCCACGCGGGCGTTGACGAAGAGCCGGTCGCCCGCCGCCTCCCGCACCTCCGCGAGGAAGGCGGCCTGCTCGGCGGGGTCCCGCAGCGTGCCCGTCCCGCCCTTGCCGCCGAAGGAGTCCTCCAGGTTGCAGCCGACGGCCCCGGTCTCCAGGAGCCGGTCCACCAGTTCCTTCGGGGCGAGGCCGTAGCCCGTCTCGACGTCGGCGGTCACGGGCACGGAGACGGACCGCACGATCCGCGCGATCGCCGCGAACATCTCCCGGGGCGGCACCTGCCCGTCCTCGTACCCTAGGGAGAGCGCGATCCCTGCGCTGGGCGTGGCGAGCGCCTCGTACCCCGCCTCCTCGAACACCCGGGCGCTCGCGGCGTCCCACGGCCCGGGCAAAACCAGCGGGTCGTCCTGCGCCCGGCCGTGGTGCAGGGCGCGCAGCGTGTCGACGGGGTTCACCACGCGGGGCCTCCGGGTGCGATGCGGCGGCTGACCATCAGCCGGTTCCAGCTGTTGATGACGGTGATCACGCCGATGAGGTGGGCGAGTTCACCTTCGGTGAAGTGCTCGGCGGCCTTCGCGTACGCCGCGTCGGGCACGAAGCCCTCGGCGAGGACGGTGACGGCCTCGGTGAGCGCGAGGGCCGCGCGTTCGCGCTCGCTGAAGAGGTCACCCGCTTCCTCCCAGGCGTTCAGGAGCGCGATGCGCTTCGGGGTCTCGCCGTGTTCCAGGGCGACGTCCACGTGCATGTCGAGGCAGAAGGCGCAGGCGTTGATCTGCGAGGCCCGCATCATCACGAGCTCAGCGAGGACCGGGTCGCCGAGCCCCTTCTTGGCGGCGGCGCTCAGCGCGCTCATGGCGCCCGCGACCCGCGGGTCCAGGTGGGTGGTGCGTGTGCTCACGCGCCGTTCGCCGCCTTGTAGTGGCCCGGCACCTGGCGCGTGCTGACACCGAAGCGGTTCCACGCGTTGATGACGGTGATGGCGGCGATGAGCTGGGTCAGCTCCGCCTCGTCGAAGTGCGCGGCCGCGTTGTCGTACACCGAGTCCGGCACGAACCCGTCGGTGAGGACGGTGATCGCCTCGGTCAGCTCGATCGCGGCGACCTCCTTGGCCGTGTAGAAGTGCCGCGACTCCTCCCAGGCGCTGAGCTGGACGATCCGCTCGACGCTCTCGCCCGCCGCGAGGGCGTCCTTGGTGTGCATGTCGAGGCAGAGCGCGCAGCGGTTGAGCTGCGAGGCGCGGATCTTGACGAGCTCGAAGATCACCGGGTCGAGGCCCTTACGGGCGGCCGCGTCGAGCTTGATCATGGCCTTGAAGACCTCGGGGGCGTGCTGGGCCCAGGCGAGGCGGGGGGTGTGCTCGTGGACGTATTCCTTGGCTTCCGTAGTCATGGTTCGACGGTATGGCCGGAGTAGCCCACAGGTATGGTCCATTTCCATGGAAGAAACGTGGGCCACTCTGGGGGTCGACCTCCATCTGGAGACCGGCGGCGACGCGTCCCGCCACGGCGTCCGCAAGGGCCTCACGGACGCGCTGCGGGAGGCCGTGCGCGGCGGCCGTCTGGCACCCGGCACCCGCCTGCCGTCGTCCCGCTCGCTCGCCGTCGACCTCGGCATCGCACGGAACACCGTGGCCGACGCGTACGCCGATCTGGTCGCCGAGGGCTGGCTCACCGCCCGCCAGGGTTCGGGCACGCGCGTCGCCGAGCGGGTGGTCGCGCCGCCGGTGCGGTCCGCGCCGCCCCGCAGGAAGGGCGGCACGCCCACGTACAACCTCACCCCGGGCTCGCCGGACCTCGCGTCCTTCCCACGCGCGGAGTGGCTCAAGGCGGCCCGGCGCGCGCTGGCCGCGGCGCCCAACGACGCCCTCGGATACGCGGACCCGCGCGGCCGCGTCGAACTGCGCACCGCACTGGCCGGATACCTCGCGCGGGCCCGCGGGGTGCACGCGGACCCCGACCGCATCGTCGTCACCGCCGGGTTCGTGCACGCGCTCGCGGTCCTCGGCCGGGTGCTGCGGGCGCGCGGGCTGCGGGAGGTGAGCGTGGAGTCGTACGGCCTCGACATCCACTGGAACCTGCTGCACCGCGCGGGCCTGCGCACGGCGCCGCTCGCCTTCGACGAACTCGGCACGGACGTCTCGGCGCTGGGCCCCGCCTCGCCGAAGGCGGTGCTGCTCACCCCCGCGCACCAGTTCCCGATGGGCGTGCCGCTGCACCCCGACCGGCGGGCGGCGGCCGTCGACTGGGCGCGGCGTGCGGGCGGCGTGATCCTGGAGGACGACTACGACGGGGAGTTCCGCTACGACCGCCAGCCCGTCGGCGCGCTCCAGGGCCTCGACCCCGAACGTGTCGTGTACCTCGGCACGGCCAGCAAGTCCCTCGCCCCCGGCCTGCGCCTGGGCTGGATGGTGCTGCCGTCAGGGCTGCACGAGGAGGTCCTCGGCGAGAAGGACGCCGCCGGCGCGTCCTGCGGCGCCCTGGACCAGCTGACGCTCGCGGAGTTCATCACGTCGGGGGCGTACGACCGGCATGTGCGCGGCGCCCGGCTGCGCTACCGGCGCCGCCGCGACCAGCTCGTGGCGGCGCTGGCGGCGCGGGCTCCCGAGGTCCGCGCCACGGGTATCGCGGCGGGCCTGCACGCGGTCCTCGAACTGCCGCCGGGCACCGAACGCTCCATCGTCCAGGCGGCCAACTGGGAGCGCCTCGCGGTCCACGGCCTCGCCGGCTTCCGCCACCCTCTGGCGGGGGCGGGGCGGCGGGATGCCCTGGTGGTGGGGTACGGGACTCCTGCGGAGCACGCGTGGTCGGGGGCGTTGGAGGCGTTGTGCAGGGTGCTGCCGTGAGGCTCCGCCCGTGAGCTGTGCGGTCAGTCGTGGTGGTCTTCGAGGAGCGGGGTCCTGGCCGGCGCCACGGCTTCGGCGGGCGCCACGGCCTCGGCGGGTGCCTCGCCGAACCGTGCGAGCGCCAGCGCCCCCGCGACCGCCACCGCGAAGCCCAGGACGGCCGCCCAGCCCAGGCCGTCCCGGGTGCGGTCACCCAGCCAGACCACGCCCACCAGGGCGGGACCGATCGTCTCGCCGATCACCATGCCCGCCGTGGCCGTCGTCACCGAGCCGCGCTGCAGCGCCGAGGTGAGCAGCAGGAAGGCCGCGCCGCCGCCCACCAGCAGGGCGTACGTCGCCGGGTTGGCCACAAGCGCCCGGGGCGCCACGTCGTCGACGAGGCGTACGGACACCTCGACCACCCCGAAACCGCACCCCGCGCCGAGACCGAGCGCCAGCGCCCGCGCCCGTCCCGGCAGCCGGCCGGCGACCGCGCCGCCGACCAGGACGGCGACGGCGATGCCGAGCATCACGTACCGCAGGGCCGTCGAGCCGGTGCGGTCGCCCTCGTCGCCGGACGCGAGGCCCAGCATCGCAAGCCCCGCGCAGACGACGCCCACCGCACCCCATTCGACGCCGCTGAGCCGCACCCGCAGCAGCCGGGAAGCGACCACGGCAGTGACGGCGAGACTGGCGGCGAGCGCCGCTCCCACGGCGTAGATCGGGACCGAGCGCAACGCCACGACCTGCAACAGGAAGCCGAGTCCGTCGAGGGCGAGCCCGGCGACGTAGCGCCACTGGCGCAGGGCGCGCAGCAGCAGCGCCGGGTCGACGCCGGAGCCGGTGCCGGGCGCGGTGGCGCGGGTGGCGACCGCTTGGAGAACCGAGGCCGTGCCGAAGCAGACCGCTGAGCCGAGTGCGCAAAACATCCCAAGAGACACGAAGTGACTGTAGAGGAAGGTGAGTCAAAGGAGACCCAAGGGACATTCGGTGGAGCCGGTTGGCACGGGGTGCCGGAGCCTCCCTACGCTGCTCCCTGTACGAACCATTCGTACGCGGCACGGCTACGGGGGACGACACCACATGGCACAGAAACCACCGCGGCGACTGCGGTCCAGCACGGTCGCGCTCGGCGGCATGGGCGTCCTCGCCGCGGCGCTCACCTCCTGCGGCTCCGACCCGGACCGCCGGTGCGTGGACCGCGACAGCTACGACCTCGTCAACGGCTACCGCATCGTCAGCGACAGCAACTGCAAGTCGGGCGCTGCCGGTTCCGCCGGGAAGTCCCGCAAGGGTTCCTACGGCACGGGTACCGGCACGGGGACGGGCACGGGCACCGGTAAGTCGTCGGGCCGCACCGACCCGGCCTGGTACTACGACGCCGACGTCGACGGACGCTACGCCGACAACGGCACCTTCAGCCGCAGCGAGGCAGTCGACCGGGACGGCTTCGGCTGCTCGGGCGGCGGCAGCGGTGGCAGCGGCAGCAGCGGCGGCTGAGCGACCGGTACGTACGCCATGGAACGCCGCACCACAGAGCCTCGCCCCGACTGGCAGCGGACCGTCGAGGACCAGGGTCTGATCTACCCCCTGACGCGCTACCCCGACGACACCCTGCGCCCCTACTGGGACGAGAGCGCGTACTACGTCTTCTCGCTCCCCGAGGTCGAGGCGCTGGAGGAGGTCGTCGAGGAGCTGCACGCGATGTGCCTGGCCGCCGCCGCGCACATCGTCGAGCACGACCGGCTCGCCGACCTCGGCATCACCGACCCGCGGGTGGCGGCCGCCGTCACCGAGGCCTGGCACCGCCGCACCGAACTCCCCTCCCTGTACGGCCGGTTCGACCTGCGCTACGACGGCACGGGGCCGGCCAAGATGCTGGAGTACAACGCCGACACCCCCACCTCCCTGGTCGAGGCCGCGAGCCCCCAGTGGTTCTGGATGGAGGAGCGCTTCCCGGGCGCCGACCAGTGGAACTCCCTCCACGAACGGCTCGTCGCCGCCTGGAAGAAGCAGGCCCCGCTCCTCCCGCCGGGCGGCCCGCTGTACTTCGCCCATTCCGCAGGGGACGAGCTCGGCGAGGACCTGATGACGGTCGCGTACCTGCGGGAGACCGCCGAACAGGCCGGTCTCGCCGCCGAGTCCATCTCCATGGAGGACATCGGCTGGGACCGTCTCTCGCGCCGCTTCGTCGACAAGAAGCTCCGCTTCATGCGCAGCTGCTTCAAGCTCTACCCGTGGGAGTGGCTGACCACGGACCGCTTCGCGCCGCACGTCCTGGAGACCCTCGACAACGGCGGCGGCACGGGCTCGACCCTGTGGATCGAGCCGGCCTGGAAGATGCTTCTCTCCAACAAGGCGCTGCTTGCGGTGTTGTGGGAGCTGTACCCGGGCCACCCGAACCTGCTGCCCGCCTATCTGGACGGCCCGCGCGAACTGGCCGTGTCCGGCGGCTACGTCGCCAAGCCGCTGCTCGGGCGGGAGGGTGCGGGGGTGACGGTGCACGAGCCGGGCCCCGCGCCCGTACTCCGCGAAGAGCGCTGTTGCTACCAGGAGCTGGCGCCCCTGCCCGACTTCGACGGCAACCGGGTGGTGCTCGGCGCGTGGGTCGTGGAGGACGAGGCGGCGGGACTCGGCATCAGGGAGTCCTCGGGCCTGATCACGGACGAGTACGCGAGGTTCATCCCGCACGTGATTCTGTGAAGTGATCCTCCCTCAGGGAGTGATGGTGTCGGCGCCGATGCGCACCAGCATCTTGCCGGTGTTCGCCCCGCGCAGTACGCCGAGGAAGGCCTCCGGCGCCCGCTCGATGCCGTCGACGACGGTCTGCTCGGTGCGCAGGGTGCCGTCGGCGAGCAGCGGCGCCGCCCGGCCGATCCACTCCGGGAACAGGTCGAGGTGGCTGGTGACGAGCATGCCCCGCAGGGTCGCCTCCTGCTTGGCGGCCTGGAAGAGGTTGTTCGGCCCCGGCGCCGGCTCGGTCGCGTTGTACGTGCTGATGGCGCCGACCAGCGCGATCCGGCCGCCCGGCCTGATCGCCCCGATCGCTGCCTCCAGGTGGTCGCCGCCGACCGAGTCGAGGTAGACGTCCACGCCGTCGGGCGCGGCCTGGGCGAGCTGCTCGGGCAGGCCGCCCAGGCGGTAGTCGACGGCGGCGTCGTACCCGAAGGTGTCGAGGAGCTTCTTCGTCTTCGCCGGGCCGCCGGCCGAGCCGATCACCCGGGAGGCGCCGAGCTCGCGGGCGATCTGCCCCGCGACACTGCCGACCGCCCCGGCCGCGGCGGACACGAAGACGACGTCGCCCTCGCGCACCGGGGCGGTGCGGGTCAGCGCGGCGTACGCGGTGAGTCCCGTGGCGCCGAGCGGGCCGAGGTAGGCGTCGGCCGGTGCGAGCGTGGTGTCGACGACCGTGGCGGCCGCGGCGTCGAGCACGGAGTACTCCCGCCAGCCCAGGAAGTGCGTGACCGTCGCGCCGACGGGCACCTCGGGGGCGTTCGACGCGACGACCTCGCCGACCGCCGAGCCCTCCAGCGGGGCGCCGAGCCGGAACGGCGGGATGTAGGACGGTACGTCGTCCATGCGGCCCCGCATGTACGGGTCGACCGACATCCAGGTGTTACGGACGACGATCTGCCCCTCGCCGGGCTGGTCGGGCACCTCGGTGGTGGCCAGCTCGAAGAGGTCGGGGGTGGGTTCTCCGACGGGGCGGGCGGCGAGACGGATTTCGCGGGAGATGGTCATGGTGACTCCTGTGTGTTCTGTGTGTTCTGTGTGTTCTGTGTGTTCTGTGTGCTGAGGGGTGAGTGGTGAGTGGTGATCGCGGCGTTGCGATCACGGGAACCACCGTGCCGGGAGCCGCGCACGGAACGCTGACGGTTCACGCACGGTCTCCCGTCAGCGGTGCGCCGGCGGCGATTAACGTGGCCGTATGCGATTCGAGGTGCTGGGCCCGCTGACGGTGCGCACGCAGGACGGGGCGGCCGCGCCTGCCCCGGAGCCGAAGGTCCGCGCGCTGCTCGCCGCCCTCCTCGTGCGGGTCGGACGCCCGGTCCCGGTGGACACGCTGATCGACGACCTGTGGGGCGACCGACCCCCGGCCTCACCGGTCAACTCGCTCCAGACGAAGGTGTCCCAGCTGCGCCGCACGCTGGAGGCGGCCGAGCCCGGCGGCCGCGGGCTCGTCGTGCACGGACCCGCCGGATACGCGCTGCGCATACCGCCCGAGCACGTGGACGCCACCGCTTTCGAGACGCTGATCTCGCGCGCGTACGCGACCGACACGACCGACTCGACGGAAGCTGATACGCGTAAGAAGGCATCCCTTCTGGCTGACGCGCTGGCCCTGTGGCGCGGCCCCGCGTACGCCGACTTCCGCGACGCCGACTTCGCGCGCGCGGCCGTCACGCGCCTGGAGGAGCAGCGCCTGACCGCGCAGGAGACGCTGGCCGAGCTGCGCCTCGCGCACGGTGAACACGCCGTGCTGGCGGACGACCTGGCCCCCTTGGTGGCACGCGAACCCCTGCGCGAACGCCTGCGGGCCAGCCACCTGCGGGCCCTGTACCGCTCCGGCCGCGTGGCCGAGGCCCTGGACTCCTACCGGGACCTCCGACTCCGTCTCGCCGAAGAACTCGGCATCGACCCGAGCCCCGAACTGGCCGAGCTGCACGAGTCGATGCTGCGGCAGGAAGGGGAGCGGGGCCCACAAGGCGCGGCAGCGGCTACAAGCCCCAAGGTGAGCACGGACGTCGCCGTGAACCGCCCGCTCACGAATCTGCCCGCGCAGGTGACGGGTCTCGTCGGCCGCGATGGGGAGATCGCGCGCATACGCGAGCTGATCGCCACGGAACGCCTGGTCACCCTCACGGGACCCGGCGGCGTAGGAAAGACGCGACTTGCCCTGGAGTCGGCGTCAGGCCTGACGGACGCCTTCCCCGAAGGCATTTGGCTCGCCGAACTCGCCGGGACGAGGGGCGAGGTCGCCCCAACGGTCGCCGCTGCCCTGGGCATCCGCGACGACGCACCGACGGAGCCGGCGGACCCGGGGGAGGAGGCCGGGGAGGGGAAGGAGGCCCCGGCCTCGGCCGCCCGGACCCCCGTCGCACGACTCGCGCGGGCGCTCGCCGGACGTCGCCTTCTCCTCGTCCTCGACAACTGCGAACACGTCCTCGGCCCCGTCGCGGACCTGGTCGCCGAACTCCTGCGCCAAGCCCCCCACCTGCACGTACTCGCCACCAGCCAGGAACCCCTCGCCCTCACCGGTGAAACCGTGGAGGCCATCGCTCCGCTCGGCGAGGAGGACGCGGTGCGGCTCTTCGCCGCCCGCGCCGCGGCCACCGCCCCGGGCTTCGCCCTGGACGACGCGAACCGCGAGTCCGTCGCTCTCATCTGCCGCCGCCTCGACGGCATCCCGCTCGCCGTCGAACTCGCCGCCACCCGCGTACGCGCCCTCGGCGTGCACGCCCTCGCCGACCGGCTGCACGACCGCTTCCGCCTCCTCAACCAGGTGCGCCGCGACGCCCCCGCCCGCCAGCGCACCCTGCGCGCGATGATCGACTGGAGCTGGGAGCTCCTGACGCCGCCCGAGCAGCGCGCGCTGCGTCAACTCGCCGTGTTCCACGGCGGTTTCACCCTCGCGCACGCAGAAGCAGTACTGGCACAGACCACCCCGCAGGCCCCACCACAGCCCTCACTACAACCGTCACCACAGCCCCCACCACAACCCTCACCCCAGACCCCACCCGAGGACGACGTTCTCGACCTGGTGACCAGGCTCGTGGACCGCTCCCTCCTCGCGCCGACGACGACCGACGCCCCCGAGCTGCGCTACCGCATGCTCGAATCCGTCACCGCGTACGGCCTCGAACGCCTCGACGACGCGGCCGAGACCGCCGAGGTCCGCCGTCGGCACGCCCGCCACTTCGCCGCCTTCGCCGAACGCGCTGCCGCAGCCCTGCGCGGCCCCGACCAGCGGCTCTGGCTGCGCCGGCTCGACCACGAGACCGTGAACCTCCGTGCCGCGCTGAACTGGACGACCACGGACTCCGACACCCCGACGGCCCTGCGGCTGGTCAATGCCCTGACCTGGTACTGGTTCCTCCGAGGCCGCCTCCGCGAAGCCATGCGCTCCCTGGACCAGGCCTTGAACCTGCCCCTGACTCTGCCCCCGAACCTTTCCCCGAGCCCGCTGCCGCCCACGGCGACCGGGCACGACGAGGCCGGCCCCCTCCTCTCGGCCCGCACCGCCGCCGCGTCGGCCCACGCCGCCTTCGCCCTGCTGGCCGGGGAGCCCGCCTGCGCGCACCGCAACGCCTGTGAGCGCGCGGAGACCACCTCCGCCGACGCCCGTTCCCGCTGGCTGCTCGCCTTCGCGCGGTGCGGGTTCGACCACACGCCTCGCGAGGCCGCGCGGGTCGACGCGCTCCTCGCGGAGTTCCGGGCGGCGGGCGACCGCTGGGGCGAGGCCGCCGCACTGTCCACCCGGGCCACCCGCGCCCTCTACCGCGGCGACCTCCCGGCCCTGCGCCGCGACGCCACACGCAGCGCCGAACTGTTCCGCGAACTGGGCGACGGCTGGGGACAGTTGCAGTCATCCGAACAGCTCGGCGTCCTCGCCGAGATCGCCGCCGACTACGAGGAAGCGGCCCGCCTCCAGCGCGACGGGATGCGCCGCGCCGAGGAACTCCAGCTCTGGACCGATCTCTCCTTCCGCCTCTCCCGCCTCGGCCGCATCGCCCTCCTCACCGGTGACGACCCCGCCGCCACCGCCTTCCACGAACGAGCCGCCGCCCTCGCCGCCCAGCAGTCGCACCGCCCCGCCCAGCAGTTCGCCGAGACGGGTCTCGCCATCGGCGCCCGCCGCCGCGGTGACCTGGACGAGGCCGAGAAACTTCTCCTGCCGTGGCTGGACTTCAACCGCCGCTTCGGCGTCGACTCCGGCACGGCCCTGATCCTGGCCCAACTCGGCTACGTCGCCGAACAACGCGGCGACGCGACGCGCGCGGAGACCCTCCACCGCGAGAGCCTGGCCATGGCCCGTACGACGGGCGACGAGCGCGCGGTGGCCCTGGCCCTGGAAGGCCTCGCGGGCGCCCGCTCCCTCGCCGGCGACCACACCCACGCCGCGGGCCTCCTCGGCACGGCCGCCCGCATCCGCGAGTCAGAGGGAGCACCCCTGCCTCCCGCGGAACGCACGGACGTCACCCGCGCCACCGACCGCACCCGCACCGCCCTCGGCGAAACCGCGTTCAGAACGGCATACGACCGGGGAGCCCACCCCTGACGAGCGCCCGGGGGAGGGCTCATTCCGGCGCGCGGTTCAGCGGCACAGAGCCTTGTCCACGACACCGTCCACCCGGGTCATGACCGTCTTGTCGTTCGGCTGCATGGTCACCGCGACGTTCGCGGCGCGGCCCTTGTCGGTGACTCCGCCCCGGGTCTCGTATCCCGGGTAGCTGCCGCCGTGCCCCCAGTAGACGCCGCCGCACGACAGCGGCTTGCTCACGAGTCCCAGGCCGTAGCGGGCGCCAGGGCCGAAGTAGTCGGCGCGGACGGTGGTGCGCATCTGGTCGAGCTGCTTCTCGGGGAGGAGACGGCCGCGCAGAAGCTCGCCGTAGAACCGGTTGAGGTCGGAGTTGGTGGAGATCATCTGACCCGCCGCCCAGGTCCAGGACGGATCGAGCTCCGTGATGTCGCGCAGGGGCGCGCCCTCTCCTTCCTGCAGATATCCCTTGGGATGGGGTTCGCGGATCGTCGCGTCATGAGGGGCGGGGAAATAGGTGTGACGCAACCCGATCCTCTTGATGATCCGCTGGTCGATCTCCTCCGCCACGGTGCGCTTGGTGACTTCCTCGATGATCAGCCCGGCCAGTACGTAGTTTGTGTTGCTGTACGCCCATCCCTTCCCCGGCTCGAACTCGGCCTTGTACTGCAGCGCGATGTCGAGCAGCTCACGAGGCTCGTAGTAACGCGGCTGGAGATCGTGCTTCGTGTAGTTGGGCAGCCCGCTCGTCTGCTGCAGCAGGTGGCGGATGGTGATGCGGTTGCCGTCGATCCCCTCCCCGCGCACGACCCCCGGCAGATAGGTGTCGACCGAGTCGTCGAGACGCACCTTCCCCTCACCGACCAGCTGGAGCATGACCACCGCGGTGAACGCCTTCGTATTGCTGCCGATCCGCACCTGACCGTCCCGGGGCACCTTTGCCCCGGTGGCCAGATCACCGACCCCTGCCGTGTAGACACGGCTGTGTCCGTCGCGCCCCTTGACGCTCGCCAGCGCGCCGGGCACGCCGTCGTCACGCACCAGCGCATCCAAGCCCCGCTGGACGGCGTCCGGCCTTGACGTGACGGATGCGGATGCGGATGTGGATGCGATTGTGGTCGAGGCGGGTGTCGCGGACGCCGCAGACGGCACCAGAGCACCCACCGTCATGGCGCCCACACCCACGCTGATCGCCACCGCGGTCGCGGTCGACACTGCTCTGCGCCGACCGCCCTGCTGTCGACCGGAAAAACGGAACCTCTGCCATGCCTGCTCACGCACGAGCCAACTCCTGTGGAAGCGTCGGGAATCCGGCGGCACCCGCCGGACCCCACACTTCCGGATGAGAACACCCGCGACGATCCTGCCAACCGCCCACTCCAGGTGGGGGTAGCCCCCGCCCCGGCGCGGGGGTGGTTCACCCCCTCCCGGCCGGCCGCTAGCTCAGCACGGCCCGCAACTGATCCAGCCCCCAGTCCAGATCCTCCTTACTGATCACAAGCGGGGGAGCGATGCGGATCGTCGACCCGTGCGTGTCCTTGACCAGCACCCCCCGCTCCATCAACTTCTCGGAGATCTCCCGTCCCGTGCCGTACGACGGGGCGATGTCGACGCCCGCCCACAAGCCGCGTCCCCGCACCTCCGTCACCTTGCCCGCACCGGTCAGCAGCCCCAGCTCGGCGTGCAGGTGCTCACCCAGCTCCGTGGCGCGCTGCTGGTACTCACCCGTCGACAGCATCTCGACCACCTCGAGTCCCACCGCGCAGGCGAGAGGGTTGCCGCCGAACGTCGAACCGTGCTCACCCGGCTTGAACACCCCGAGCACATCGGCATCCGCCACCACGGCCGACACCGGCACCACGCCGCCTCCGAGCGCCTTGCCCAGCAGATACACGTCCGGCACCACGCCCTCGTGCTCGCACGCGAACGTGCGTCCCGTTCTGCCGAGCCCCGACTGGATCTCGTCCGCGATGAAGAGGACCCCGCGCTCCCGGGTCAACTCCCGCACCCCCGGCAGATAGCCGGCCGGCGGCACGAGCACCCCGGCCTCGCCCTGGATCGGCTCGATCAGCACGGCCACCGTGTCGTCGGTGACCGCGGCCCGCAGCGCCTCCAGGTCGCCGTACGGCACGATCTCGAAGCCCGGTGTGTACGGACCGAAGTCCGCCCGCGCCTCGTCGTCCGTGGAGAAGCTGATGACAGTGGTGGTCCGGCCGTGGAAGTTGCCGGCCGCGACAACGATCTTCGCCCGCCCGTCCGGCACGCCCTTGACCTGATATCCCCACTTCCGGGCGGTCTTCACAGCCGTCTCCACAGCCTCCGCCCCCGTGTTCATGGGCAGCACCATCTCCTTGCCGCAGAGCTCGGCCAGGCGCGTACAGAACTCGGCGAACCGGTCGTGGTGAAACGCCCGCGACGTCAGCGTCACCCGGTCCAGCTGAGCCTTCGCGGCGTCGATCAGTCGGCGGTTGCCGTGCCCGAAGTTGAGCGCGGAGTACCCGGCGAGCATGTCGAGATAGCGGCGCCCCTCGACATCGGTCATCCACGCGCCCGCGGCGGAGGCGACCACGATGGGCAGCGGATGGTAGTTGTGCGCGCTGTGTGCCTCGGCCGAGGCGATGAGCCGCTCGCTGGTCGACCCGGCGCCGGAACCGGCGGCCGACGACGCGGACGAAGGCGACGGAGCGGATGAAGGCGACGGCGATGACGACGATGACGTGCGGGGAGATGGCGTACTCGACACGGGGTCTCCGTTCGTCTTGCGGCGTGGGGCGGGTGTGGCGCCCAATTCCTATCGTCGCTCGCATCGCGGACGAAGAAACCTGCCGGATCGGCGCGCCCGCTAGGCTTGCCCTGACAGCACGGTGACTGGCGCACGGGGAACCGACCCCGATGGAGCCGTGCCAGGCAGAACCTTCGAGGTGCCGCCCGCCTGGGCACCCCGGGACCACGACCGGACACTGACCGCTCGCCCCGGAGGACGCCATGACTTCCACTTCCTCATCCCCTGCCTCTCCCTCTCGCCCTTCCGCTTCCGCCCAGCACCACCCCGCCCTCGCCGCCGAGGACCCCGAACTCGCCGCCCTCGTCGGCGCCGAGGAACAGCTCCAGGCCGACACCCTGCGGCTGATCCCCAGCGAGAACTACGTGTCCACCGCGGTCCTCGAAGCGTCCGGCACCGTCCTCCAGAACAAGTACAGCGAGGGCTACCCCGGCCGCCGCTACTACGAGGGGCAGCAGAACATCGACCCCGTCGAACGCCTGGCCATCGCCCGCGCCAAGGCCGTCTTCGGCGTCGAGCACGCCAACGTCCAGCCCTACTCCGGCTCCCCGGCCAACCTCGCCGTCTACCTCGCCTTCGCCGAGCCCGGCGACACCGTGATGGGCATGGCCCTGCCGATGGGCGGCCACCTCACCCACGGCTGGGGCGTCTCCGCCACCGGCAAGTGGTTCCGCGGCGTGCAGTACGGCGTGCGCCGGACCACCGACCCCGAGACGAACGGCCGCGTCGACCTCGACGAGGTCCGCGACCTCGCGCTCAAGGAGCGCCCCAAGCTGATCTTCTGCGGTGGCACCGCCCTCCCTCGCACCATCGACTTCGCCGCCTTCGCCGAGATCGCCCGCGAGTCCGGCGCCGTCCTGGTGGCCGACATCGCGCACATCGCCGGTCTGATCGCGGGCGGCGCCCACCCCTCGCCGGTGCCGCACGCCGACGTGATCTCCACGACCACCCACAAGACCCTGCGCGGCCCGCGCGGCGCGATGCTGATGTCCCGCGAGGAGCACGCCAAGGCCATCGACAAGGCGGTCTTCCCCGGTCTGCAGGGCGGCCCCCACAACCAGACCACCGCGGCCATCGCGGTCGCCCTCCACGAGGCGTCCCGGCCCTCCTTCCGCGACTACGCCCACGCGATCGTCGACAACGCCAAGGCCCTCGCCGACGCCCTCCTCGCCCGCGGCTTCGACCTGGTCTCCGGCGGCACCGACAACCACCTGATCCTGATGGACCTGACCCCCAAGGACGTCCCGGGCAAGATCGCCGCGAAGGCCCTCGACCGGGCCGGGATCGTCGTGAACCACAACACCGTGCCGTACGACCCCAGGAAGCCGTTCGACCCGTCGGGCATCCGCATCGGCACCCCCTCGCTGACCTCCCGCGGGCTCGGCACGGAGCACATGACAGCCGTCGCCGGATGGATCGACCGTGGTGTCGCCGCGGCACGCACCGGGGACGAGGACGCCCTGACGAAGATCAGGTCCGAGGTCGCCGACCTGATGGCCGCCCACCCGGCACCTGGCCTGCCCACCGCCTGAGCGACCCCGTCACCTCACAGGTTGACAAGTTCACAGGTCCCGCAGCTCCTGCCGGGGCCCCGGCTCGTGCGGTCGCCGTCGCCACGCCGCCGCTGCCGCCCAGCGCTCGGCCACCGGGCGCCGGAGCAGCAGCGCGGCGACCGCACCGGCCCCGGCGCCCGGTATCGCCCACCACCACTCCGAGCCGGTCGTGCCTGGCCCGCCACCGCCCGCGGCGGCCTTCTGCTCGCCGCCGCTCTTCTCGGGGGCCGAGGGCTCCGGCGCCGTCTCCGAGCCCGGCGCGATTCCGGAGGTGCCCCGGTCCGACGCCTTGCCCATCAGGCCGAGCTCCTTGAACAGGGACACCAGGCGCTCCGGCTCCTTCGCCCGGTGCCAGTCACCGGTCAGCGACTCGGTCTCCGTCGACCTGTGCACCCACACGTCCATGTCCTTCTTGCCACCGTCCTTCTTGTCGCCCTCCTTGTCGGAGAGCGGCGCATAGACCCGGTCGACACGCCACGGCGTCACGTCATGGACCATCCACGTGACATTGATCTGCCGGCTCTGGACACCCACACCGAGGCCAGGCGGGTCCTCGCGCGGCTTCCCGCTCGGCTTTCCGCCGGAGGTTGAGGGCTCCAGCCAGCTCTCCAGGTCGCCGTACTCCCCGTCGGTGTAGTACAGCGAGGCGCTCTGGGTGCTCTCCGGTGACACCAGCAGCACGCTCGTCGGCCCGCCCGCCACCGCCTGGGGCGCGCCCGCCACCGTCAGCGCCGCCGTGACGCCCAGCCCGGCCGCCGCCCCACACAGTCCCTTTACCGTCCGCATGTCCGTCCCCCAGCCGCCCGCCGGCGCGGCCCCTCCGCACCGGTTCACTTCTGGTACACCGCCCGAGCCGGTCAGGTTCCCGATTCGGGGATCGACTCCGCGATCTCCAGGGCCCGCTCCTTCGACGCCACCCCTTCCAGCCGCAGCGTCAGCTCCTGCCCGCGTGTCCACAGCAGCGTCGGCCCCGCCGTCCGCTCGGACCGCCGCCAGCGGTCGCCGTCGCCCTCCACCAGCCAGAATGTGAGCCGGTGCGGCCGGGCGAACCACAGCCCGGTCTCCCGGCCGACCTCGACCCAGTCGGGCTGCACCGGCACCGTCTTGGCGAAACCGGGGTCGAGCCGGGCCGCGTACTCATCGAGGCGTATCGTCCGGCCGTCCGCGCGCCAGCAGAGGCTGACCAGGACCCGGGCCCCCGGCTCCCGCGTCACCGACACCGCGTCCGGCGCGCCGAGCGACTTCGGCACCCCGGGCGAGAACCCGGCCAGGCGCCGAGCCTCCGCCGCCGTCACCGGATCACCGCACCCGGGCACGCCCGGCCCGGCCGAGGGCGTCGCCGACGGGTCGTACCGCACTTCGACTCCGCCGAAGTCGAACCATTCGAAGACCGCCGCCCGCACCGGAGGCGTGAGCACGAGGACCGCGAGCAGCCCGCACAGCGCGGCCGTCACCGCTCGCCACCGCATCCGCAGACCCCGCCGCAGGCCGCGCAGCCGCTCGGCGGGGCCGGGCGGCTCGGTCACCGGCACCCCGGCTCTCTCCGCGAGTATCTGCGCGATGACCCGCTCGGCCATCGACTCCCCGCCGGCACCGCCCGCGCCGCCCGCGTCCATCGACCGGCCGAGCGCCCGCAGCTCCTCGCGGAGCCGCGCCGCCTCGGCCGCCTCGCCCCCGCGCTGCCGCTCACTCATCTCCCTCACCTCCCTCCCCGGGCAGCAGCCGGCCCAGCTTGCGCAGCGCGCGATTCAGCCGGGACTTCACCGTGCCCCGCGGCCAGCCGAGGGCCTGGGCCGTCTCCGCCTCGTCCATCTCCAGCAGATAGCGGTAGGTGACGACCAGGCGGTGATCTTCGCCCAGCTGGTCGAGGGCGGCGAGCAGCGCCGCCCTTCGCTCGTCCTCCAGGGCCGCCACCGCCGGGTCCGACGATTCCGGTATCAACGGCTCCGCTTCGGCGAGCGCGGCCTCCCGGCCGACGACGGACCGCTGCCGGACCGCCGAACGCACTGTGTTCCTCGTCTCATTGGCGACGATCGCGAGCAGCCACGGCTTGAACGCCGAGCCGTCCCTAAACCGTCCGAGTGAGCAGTAGGCCTTGAAGAAGGCCTGCTGCACCACGTCTTCCGCGTCCGCTCCCGCGCCGAGTGCCGTAGCCGCCCTGAGCGCGATGCCGGTGAAAGCGCGCACCAATTCCGCGTACGCCTCCGCTTCTCCGGCGCGCACTCGCGCGATCACCGCACGCTCGTCGACGACGCGGCCCCCCTCCAGGACCTCCCCCTGTGCCCTCACACCTTTGATACACCGGCCGTGGCCGATCGGTTCCCACCCGTCACACACCTGTTTCCGAGCTATGAGAGTCACCTGAGAGAATGGGCACCATGGCCTCTGAACGACCTCGTGTGCTCTCCGGAATCCAGCCCACCGCCGGCTCGTTCCACCTCGGCAATTACCTCGGCGCGGTCCGCCAGTGGGTGGCGCTGCAGGAGTCCCACGACGCCTTCTACATGGTGGTGGACCTGCACGCGATCACGGTTCCGCAGGACCCCGCCGAGTTGCGCGCCAACACCCGGCTCGCCGCAGCCCAGCTCCTCGCCGCGGGCCTCGACCCGGAGCGCTGCACGCTCTTCGTCCAGAGCCACGTCCCCGAGCACGCCCAGCTCGCCTGGGTGATGAACTGCCTCACCGGCTTCGGCGAGGCCTCCCGCATGACGCAGTTCAAGGACAAGTCCGCCAAGCAGGGCGCCGACCGCGCCTCCGTCGGCCTCTTCACGTACCCGGTCCTGCAGGTCGCGGACATCCTGCTGTACCAGGCGAACGAGGTGCCGGTCGGCGAGGACCAGCGTCAGCACATCGAGCTCACCCGTGACCTGGCCGAGCGTTTCAACGGCCGCTTCGGGGAGACGTTCACCGTGCCGTCGGCGTACATCCTCAAGGAGACGGCGAAGATCTACGACCTCCAGGACCCGTCGATCAAGATGAGCAAGTCGGCGTCCACGCCGAAGGGTCTGATCAACCTCCTGGACGAGCCCAAGGCCACCGCCAAGAAGGTCAAGAGCGCCGTCACCGACACCGACACGGTGATCCGCTACGACGTGGCGGAGAAGCCGGGCGTCAGCAACCTCCTCAGCATCTACTCCACGCTCACCGGCACCGGTATCGCCGAACTGGAGCAGAAGTACGTCGGCAAGGGCTACGGTGCGCTGAAGACCGACCTCGCCGAGGTCATGGTCGAGTTCGTGACCCCCTTCCGGGACCGCACCCAGCAGTATCTGGACGACCCGGAGACGCTCGACTCGATCCTGGCCAAGGGCGCGGAGAAGGCTCGAGCCGTCGCCGCCGAGACCCTCGCGCAGGCGTACGACAAGGTGGGCTTCCTGCCCGCCAAGCACTGAGTCACCGGACGACCGAGCATCACAGCTTGCACCGCGCTGCCCACCGGGCGGCGTCCCCTGCCCATGGACACGACGACAGGAGTACGACGTGGGGACCGTAACGATCGGCGTCTCGATCGCGGTCCCGGAGCCACACGGCAGCCTGCTCCAGGAGCGGCGTGCGGGCTTCGGGGACCCCGCGGCGCACGGCATCCCCACCCATGTGACCCTGCTGCCGCCCACCGAGGTGGACGCGTCGGCGCTGCCCGCGGTCGAGGCGCATCTGCTGTCGGTCGCGGCGGCGGGCCGCCCCTTCCCGATGCGCCTTTCGGGGACGGGCACCTTCCGTCCGCTGTCGCCCGTCGTCTTCGTACAGGTGGTGTCGGGCGCCTCGGCCTGCTCCTGGTTGCAGGAGCGGGTCCGGGACGCGTCCGGGCCGATGGCACGCGAACTGCAGTTCCCGTACCACCCGCACGTCACGGTGGCGCACGGCATCTCCGAAGAGGCCATGGACCGCGCGTACGAGGAGCTGTCGGAGTACGAGGCCGAGTGGCCGTGCACCGGCTTCGCCCTGTACGAGCAGGGTTCCGACGGTGTCTGGCGCAAGCTGCGCGACTTCGTTTTCGGTGGCCCTGTAGTGCCCCCTCAGGCCTCGGCCCCGTCGGAGCGGGGTACGCTGCCCGCTCGCTGACCGGGGTGCCCCGGCCGACCGTGCTGGGGGGATCATGCGCAACGCAGCGGCAGCCGTCGCCCTGCTCGCCTTCGTGGCGGCCGGCTGTGGGGCACAGAAGTCCGACGGCGCGGCCGACACGCGGCCGGCCGAGGCGCGTGCGGCCGGGCTCTCCTGGACGTACGAGCGCATCGACGACGAGCCGGGGGAGCTGATCGACGGGGCCGCCATGGCTCCGGACGACATCTGGGCTCTCGGGAGCGACGGCGCCCATACCGACGGGCGGTTCGCGAAGGGCCATCTGCTGCACTTCGACGGTGAGAAGTGGACGCGGCAGCCGATGCCGGTCGGCGGCGACCCTCACCTCTCCCGGCTGGAGTACCTCGGGTCGGCGGGCATCCGGCTGCACACCGTGGAAGGCACCACGTCGGGCACGAGGAAGCCGCGTTACGCACTCTGGGACGGCACGCGCTGGGGCCCCGTGAAGGACGCTCCCGCCGGGCCGCTCACGGACATCGAGGTCATCACTCCGGATGACGTGTGGGTGCTCCGGGGCGACGGCGAGGTCACGCACTGGGACGGTGACCGCTGGACGGTGACGCCGATGCCCGCGGAGAAGGTCACCGCCCTCGCCGGTTCGGCGCGGGACGACGTGTGGGCGGTCGGCTCGCGTACGACAGGGCCGGGCGGCGAGGTCGGGCAGCTCGCCGCGATGCACTTCGACGGCGAGAAGTGGACGCTCACCAAGACGCCGACGTACCGCTTCCCCGACCCGGTGCCGCCCGAGCCGTTCGCCGAGTTCACCGGGGTCGACGTCGCGTCCAAGACGTACGTCCGCGCCTACGGAGGGCACTCCTACCGGGGGTACGACGGCGAAGAGGTCCGCGATCCGGCGTCGGAGAACGTCGAGTTGCGCTGGGACGGCTCCCGCTGGCAGGACGCGAAGCCCTTCCCCGGAGCGTGCGCGTACCGGAAACCCGTGGCCCGGGACGGCGACCGCGGCTTCTTCATGAACGGCAACTGGCACCTGACCACCGACGACACCTGCACCAAGATCAAGAAGCCGAGGCTGCCCGAGGGCGGAGGCGTACGCCCCGAGGCGCAGCAGCAGCTCTGGCTGAAGAGGATCATCACGGTGCCGGGCTCGGGCGAGGTGCTGGGGTTCGGCACGGTCGACGTCCTGCAGAGCGGCTTCGCCCCGGACCGGGCCGTCGTCGTCTCCCTGAAGCGCTAGGACAGGGCCATGAAGAAGACCGCCAAGACCCCCAAGACCCCCAAGACCCCCAAGACCGCCAAGACCGCCAAGACCGCCAAGACCCCCAAGACCGCCAAGACCGCCAAGACCCCCAAGAGCGCCGCGATCCTGGCCGTCCTCGCTCTCGCCGCGGCGGGGTGCGGGAGCGACGGCGCCGGGCCCACCCGCACGACCCCCACCGGCCGCGCCTCGTCCGGTGCCGCCGCCGCGGGCGGGTCCTGGAAGCTGGAGTACGTCGACAAGACGGTCGACGGTGAACTGACCTCCGTCACCGCGTCGTCCGCCGACGACATCTGGGCGGCGGGGTACGAGCTGCGCAACGGCACCATGGACGACCCCGGCGGCCAGTTCCTGGTCCGCTACGACGGCAGCGGATGGCAGCGGCAGAAGGTGCCCGCGGAGCTCGACGGGAACCGCTTCCATCCGCTGCTCGGCTCGTCGGGGCCGGACAACGTATGGCTGTTCGGCTTCGGTCCCCGCGGCGGGGCGAGCGCGGCGCGCTGGGACGGCACCCGATGGCAGCGCGTGCCCCGGCCGCCGCTCCAGGGCATCGTCACCGAGATCAAGGTGTTCGCACCCGACGACGTGTGGGTGGTGGGCGGCCAGAAGCGGCTTCTGCACTGGGACGGCGCCCGCTGGAACACCCACACCCTGCCCGCCGAGCCGACCGCGCTCGACGGCACGTCGGGGGACGACCTGTGGGCGGTCGGCCACCGGGACAGCGGCTCCGGGGTCGGCGGTGACGGCGGTGAGCTCAGCCAGCCCGCCGCGATGCACTGGGACGGCAGGACATGGACGCTCACGCGGACGCCCGAGTACCGCTTCCCCGACCCCGTGCCGCCCGAGCCGGGAGCGTCCCTCGACGGCGTCGAGGTGGTCTCTCCGACAGAGGTGTGGGCGTACGGCTCGCACTCCTTCAACCACGGAGAGGTCGAGAAGGAGCCGTCCATCGAGCACATCCTGCTCCGCTGGGACGGTTCGCGCTGGCATCGGCAGAAGGCCGCCGACCGGGACCCGTGCCTCTCCAGAGGCATCGCCGCACACGGGGAGGACGGAGGCCTCCTCTCCGGAGTACGCCGTTATCGCACTCCGGAGGGACGCTGCCTCACGCCGTCCTGGCCGAAGCTGCCCGCGAAGGGAGAGGTCACCGCCGGGGCCAAGCAACAGCTCTGGTTGGACCCGATCACCCCTGTGCCCGGCACGAGGAAGTTCGTCGGCGTGGGCAAGGTCTATGTGCTGCAGAGAGGTGCCAGAACACTGACCCTGCCCACCGTCGCCACCTATGAGCCCCCGAAAGGCCGCTGAGCCCCCCCAAGGGCCGCTGAGTCCCCGAAGCGCTGCTGGCCCCCCAAGGGTCGCTAGACCGGCAGGCGCCGGAACACCGACCGGGGCACGTGGCGCAGGGCCGACATGACCAGCCGCAGCGCCCCGGGCACCCACACCGTCTCCGAGCGCCGCCGCAGGCCGTTCTCGATGGCTTCCGCCACCGCCTCCGGAGTGGTCGCCATGGGCGCCTCCTCCAGGCCCGCGGTCATCTTCGAGCGGACGAAGCCGGGGCGGACGACCATCACGTGCACTCCGGTGCCGTGCAGCGCGTCGCCCAGACCCTGGGCGAACGCGTCGAGTCCGGCCTTGCTGGAGCCGTAGATGAAGTTCGACCGGCGGGCGCGCTCGCCCGCCACCGAGGAGAGCACCACCAAGGAGCCGTGTCCCTGGGTCTGCAGCGACCGGGCGCAGACCAGTCCCGCGGAGACCGCGCCCGTGTAGTTGGTCTGGGCGACGCGTACCGCCGCGACGGGCTCGTCCTCGTCGCGTGCCTGGTCGCCGAGGATGCCGAAGGCGAGCAGCACCATGTCGATGTCGCCCTCGGTGAAGACCTTGCCGAGGGTCGCTTCGTGGGACTCGGGGTCGAGCGCGTCGAAGGCGACGGTCCGCACGTCCGCGCCCATGTCGCGCAGGCCGGCCGCGGCCTTCTCCAGGTCCGGGGACGGGCGCCCGGCCAGCCACACCGTGCGGGCGCGGCGGGCGACGAGGCGCCGCGCGGTGGCGAGGCCGATCTCGGAGGTGCCGCCGAGGACGAGCAGGGACTGGGGGGTGCCGAAGGCGTCTTTCATGAGTACCGGTCTCCTAGAGGGCGAGGCGGCGGGAGAGGTCCGAGCGGAACACTCCACGCGGGTCGAGATCGGCCCGCAGGGCGCGGAAGTCGTCGAGCCGGGGGTACATCGCGGCGAGCATCTCGGGCCGCAGGCGGGAGTCCTTGGCGAGGTAGATGCGCCCGTCGGCGGCGGCGACCTCCTCGTCGAGCTCGTCGAGGAAGGCGCCGAGCCCGGGGAGGTTCGCCGGGATGTCCAGGGCGAGGGTCCAGCCGGGCAGCGGGAAGGAGAGCCAGCCCGGATCGCCCTCTCCGAAGCGCTTCAGTACGGCGAGGAAGGACGGGCAGCCACGCTCCGAGATGCGCTGCACGATGCGGCGCAGGGCCTCCTCCTTGCCGTATCCGACGACGAATTGGTACTGCACGAAGCCGCCGCGGCCGTAGACGCGGTTCCAGTGCGGGACGCCGTCCAGGGGGTGGAAGAAGGTGGAGATCTTCTGGAGCTCGCCGGTGCGGGAGCGGGGTGCCTTGCGGTACCAGAGTTCGTTGAAGAGCCCCACGGAGGCCTTGCCGAGCAGTCCCTCCGGCAGGAAGGAGGGGGCGGCGGGCAGCCGGCCCGGGCGGAACGCGAGAGGGGCCCTACGCGCGCGTGCCCGCTCCGGAAGGGCGTCCAGGGGAGCGTGGTCGCCGCGGGTCAGGACCGAGCGGCCCATGGCGGCGCCGCGCGCGAGGAGGTCGATCCAGGCGACCGAGTAGCGGTAGCGGTGGTCGGTGGCGGTGAGGCGGGCCATCAAGTCGTCGAGGTCCGTGGCGCGTTCCGTGTCGACCGTCATCAAGGACGTCTCGACCGGCAGGAGTTGGACGGTCGCCGAAAGGATCACGCCGGTGAGGCCCATGCCGCCGGCCGTCGCGTCGAACAGCGCGCTGCCGGGTTCGACCGTGCGGACCGTGCCGTCGGCGGTCAGCAGGTCCATCGCCAGGACATGCCGGGAGAAGGAGCCCGAGACGTGGTGGTTCTTGCCGTGGATGTCGGCGCCGATCGCCCCGCCCACCGTCACGTAGCGGGTCCCCGGGGTCACCGGCACGAACCAGCCGAGGGGGAGCAGGACTTCCATCAGGCGGTGCAGTGAGACGCCCGCGTCGCAGACGACCGTGCCCGCTTCGGCGTCGATGACGCGCACCCGGTCGAGGCCCGTCATGTCGAAGACGGCGCCGCCCGCGTTCTGCGCGGCGTCTCCGTAGGCCCGGCCCAGGCCGCGGGCGATGCCGCCGCGCTCCCCGCAGTCGCGCACCGCTGCCGCCGCCTCCTCCTGCGTGCGGGGTCTCACCAGCCGGGCGGTGGTCGGTGCGGTGCGGCCCCAGCCGGAGACGGACACGGCGGATGCCGCGGGGACCGAGGCGCGGGCAGGGGAATCGGCGGGCGAGTCGGCAGGCATGCAAGTGACCGTATCGCCCGTATGTGGACGCTTCGCTCCAACAGTCCCGGTCCTCACCGAAATGGGTGATTGATGGAGTGTCACCCTACATTGACGGAATTATGAGCATGTTGTTTAGAAGAGTTGAGATGCCCGGCTCTCGAACGTCTTCGAAATAGAGGCGACATGCACGACATGGACCACCGGTTGCTGTCGGCCCTCCGCGACTGCGGCACCAACCCGCGTGTGGCGGCCGCCGCACGCGCCCTGTCCCGGACCGGCGAGCACGGCGCGCTCTGGATCGCGGCCGGCCTCGCGGGCGCCGCCGTCGACCGCGAGCGCCGCGGCGCGTGGCTGCGCGGCACGGCGCTCACCGCCACCGCGCACCTGGCCAGCATGGGCGTCAAGCGGATCGTCCGCCGCCCGCGCCCGGGCAGCCACAACGGCGTCGAGCCCCTCGTGCGCACCGCGGGCCGGCACTCCTTCCCCAGCTCGCACGCCACGTCGGCCGCCGCGGCCACCGTCGCGTACGGCACCCTGCGCCCCGTCGGCACCCACCTCGTACCGCCGCTGGCCGCCGCGATGTGCGTCTCCCGGATGGTCGTCGGCGTCCACTACCCCTCGGACGTGGCCGCGGGCGCGGCGCTCGGCGCGCTCACCGCGCGCGTGGGCGCCGCCTGGATGAACGGAGGCAGCGATGCCTGAACGTATCTCCACCGTCCTGGAGCCGCCCCGCCCGGCCCAGCGCCCGGTCACCATCAGCCTGCCGCTCGGCCTCCTGAAGACCGCGCGCCCCCGCCAGTGGGTGAAGAACGTCCTGGTCGTCGCGGCCCCCGCGGCCGCCGGCGAGCTCTTCTCGCGGCACGCCCTCACCCAAGTCGCGATCGTCTTCGCGCTCTTCACGGCGGCCGCCTCCGCCGTCTACCTGATCAACGACGCGCGCGACGCGGACGCCGACCGCGCGCACCCCACCAAGTGCCGCAGGCCGGTCGCCGCCGGGCAGGTCCCGGTGCCCGTCGCATACGCCGTCGGAGGGCTCCTGGCCGTCCTCGCGCCCGCGGCGGCCGCCGTCCTGTGCACGCCGCTCACTGCGGCCCTCCTGGCCGCGTACGTCGGCATGCAACTCGCCTACTGCATCAGCCTCAAGCACGTCCTCGTCGTCGACCTCACGATCGTCACGACCGGCTTCCTGATGCGCGCCATGATCGGCGGCCTCGCCCTGGAGATCCCGCTCTCGCGCTGGTTCCTGATCACCACCGGCTTCGGCGCGCTCTTCATGGTCTCCGCCAAGCGCTACTCCGAATCCGTCCAGATGTCGGCGAGCTCGGAGAAACTGGGCGCCACGCGCGCGTTGCTCACCGAATACACCACCGGCTACCTGCGCTTCGTCTGGCAACTGGCCGCGGGCGTCGCCGTTCTCGCCTACTGCCTGTGGGCCATGGAGGAGGGTGGCACCGCCAACGGAAGCCTGCTGCCCTGGCGCCAGCTGTCCATGGCGGCCTTCATCCTCGCGATCCTGCGCTACGCCGTCTTCGCCGACCGGGGCACGGCGGGCGAACCCGAGGACGTCGTCCTGCGGGACCGGGCGCTCGCCGTGATCGGCCTGGTGTGGCTCGCGATGTACGGACTCGCGGTCGCGGACTGGTGAGTTTGAATTCCCTACGCACGAAGGTGCGTTCCCTGGCCACGGCGGTGCGTTCCCTGGGCACGACCGTGCGTTCTCTGCGCGGACGGCTGCGGACGCTCGGGCCCGAACTGCTCGGCTTCGCCGCCGTCGGGATCTGTGCGTACGCCGCCGACCTCGGGCTGTTCATCTGGCTGCGCGGACCCGTGGGCCTGGACCCGCTGACCGCCAAAGCGCTCTCCTTCGTGGCGGGGTGCTCGGTCGCGTACGCCGGCAATGCGCTCGGCACCTACCGGAGCAGGGCCACGGGGGTCTCGCGGCTGCGCCAGTACGTGGTGTTCTTCGCCGTCAACATCGCGGGCGCCCTCGTCCAACTGCTGTGCATCGCCGTGTCCCACTACGGTCTCGGCCTCACCTCGCAGCGGGCGGACACCGTCTCGGGCGCCGGAATCGGTATGGCGCTCGCCACTGTCCTGCGGTTCTGGGGTACCCGGACGTTGGTCTTCCGCTCACCGGGCAGGACAACAGGCAGAACCACAGGCACGGAGGCGTCATGGACTGGCTGAAGAAACTCCCCGGAATCGGGCCCCTCGTCGAGAAGGGCATGCGCACGCACGCGTGGCAGGCGTACGACCGGCTCGATCACGTGCACTGGACGCGCCTCGCCGCCGCCATGACGTTCATCAGTTTTCTGGCGCTCTTCCCCCTGCTCACCGTCGCCGCCGCGATCGCCGCGGCCACCCTGTCGAAGAAGCAGCAGAACACGCTGGAAGACAAGATCTCCGAACAGGTCCCCGGCATCTCCGATCAGCTGAACCTGGACGCGCTCGTCGCCAACGCCGGCACCGTCGGCCTCGTCGCGGGCGCTCTGCTGCTCTTCACCGGCATCGGCTGGGTCGGCTCGATCAGGGAGTGCCTGCGGGCCGTCTGGGAGCTGCCGGACGAGGAGGAGAACCCCGTCCTGCGCAAGGCCAAGGACGCCGGGGTGCTCATCGGGCTCGGCGGCGTCGGACTCGCGTCGTTCGCCGCGTCCGGGCTCGCATCGACCGCCGTCGGCTGGGCCGCCGACCTCATGGGCATCGACGAGAAGGGCTGGGGCACCGTGCTGCTCCAGGTCGTCGCGTTCGCCATCGCCGTCCTCGCGGACTTCCTGCTGCTGCTCTACGTCCTGACGCTGCTGCCCGGCGTACAGCCGCACCGGCGCGAGCTCGTCACCGCCGGGCTGATCGGCGCGGCCGGATTCGAACTCCTCAAGCTGCTCCTCGGCGGCTACATGAAGGGCGTCGCCGCGAAGAACATGTACGGCGCCTTCGGAGTGCCCGTCGCACTGCTCCTGTGGATCAACTTCACCGCCAAGCTGCTGCTCTTCTGCGCCGCCTGGACGGCGACGCGGAAGGCGGCACGTACGCCGGTACCTGCGGCGGACGACGAGGCGCCGGCGCTCAAGACTTGAGGACCGGGGTGTTCTGGCCGGTGTGCAGGAGCCAGTTCCCGTCGCTCTCCTTGGTCATGACGTACAGCGGAGCGCCTTCGTCGCCGCCTTCCGCGGTGTGGTAGACCTGCCGGACCTTGACGGCCGCCACGTCGGGCCGCAGGAACTGCGTGTGGACGACCTCGTAGGTGACCTCGCCGTCCCACTCGGCGTTCGGCAGCACGGCCCGCGTGAAGTCGGCGATGGCGTCGAACCCGATCAGCACTTTGCCGTGGGCGGTCGTCCACACCGCTTCGGGGTGGAAGAGGGCGAGGAAGCCCTCGGCGTCCTTGGCGCGCTGGGTCCGCTCGACAGCGGCCACCACCTGCTCGATGGCTTTGACGTCGTCGGTGCTGGTGGTGTGGGCAGTGATGGCATTCATCGGATTACTCCCCTGCGCGGACGCTCTCACGTCGACCGTTGTGCGGAGCGATTTGCTCCGCACAACGGTCAATCTAGCGCGGAGTAAATTGCTCCGCAAGGTCTAGGATGGATTCATGGGTGTCTCGAGACAGCAGCAAGCACGACAGGCCGAGGTCGCGCGCAATGACGCGGCGCTGTTGGAGGCGGCGCGGCGGGTGTTCGCCCGGGACGGGGCGCACGTATCCGTCAACGTCATCGCCGAGGCCGCCGGCGTGGGCACGGGCACGCTGTACCGGCGGTATCCGAGCAAGAAGGCGCTGTTCGAGCGGCTGTTGGTGCTGGCGAACGAGCAGTGGCTGGAGGCGGCGCGCCGGGCCGTTGCCCATCCCGATCCGTGGGAAGGGCTGGCGGGTCTGATCCTGGAGAGCGTCGAGTACGGCCAGGGGACACTCTCGCCGCTCGGGAAACTGGCCTCTGTCCCACCGGAGGTGGCCGAGCTCAGCGCTCAGGCGGACCGGGACTTCCAGGCACTGGTCGACCGCGCACACCGCTGCGGCGGGCTGCGTCACGACGTGACGGCGACCGACATCATCCTGCTGATCGAACAACTCGGCCGCTCACCGATGGTCGAGCAGATCCACGACCTCGGCGATGCGGAACTCACCGCCGAGGCGCACGCCGCGCGGCGTCGGCTCATCGCGATCGCACTGGGCGGGATCGCCGCCGCGCCGCGTGCCGATCTGCCCGGGCCGCCGCCCGAGGAGCATCTCCTGAGTGCCCGCTGGAAAGCGTGACCTGCGTCACCTGTTCAACCGTCACCCGGGTCGCCCGCGTACCTCGTAGTGCTGGTGCGCGGGTGACACGGTCCACGCAGGCCCGGCGCGCGGGCTGATCCGTCGCGCCGGGCCGTTGGCCTCGGTGTCCGCCCCGCCGTCAGTCCTGACGCGACTGCCGGCCCGCCTGGCCGGGCAGCGGCATCCGGCGCCTGAGCACGAAGGCGCCCGCGGCGAGCACCGCGAGCACGCCACCGGCGATCCCGAGCGCGATGCCCATGCCGCTCGACCCGCCGTCGGAGGAGTGCGCCGCCTTCTCGACGGCACCCTCGCCGCCGCTGCCCGGGGCGCCCTTGCCGGCGCCACCCGTGGCGGCGCCCTTCGGAGCGACGAGTTCACCCACCGGGTCGACCTTGCCGACGGCCTTGAAGCCCCAGTCGAAGAGCCGCGCCGTCTCGTTGTAGACCGCGTGGGCCTCTCCGGAGGAGGGGTTCATGACGGTGACGAGGAGCACCTTGCCGTCGCGCTCGGCGACACCGGTGAAGGTGTTGCCCGCGTTCGACGTGTAGCCGTTCTTGACGCCCGCGATGCCCTTGTAGGGGGTGACTCCGGAGCCGCCGGTGAGCAGCTTGTTGGTGTTCTGGATCCCGAAGGACTCGCGCTTCGTCTTGCCCTTGTCCTTGCCCTTCTTGATCTTCTTCGTCTCACCGGGGAACTGGGCCGTGGCCGTCGCGCAGTACTCGCGGAAGTCCTTCTTCTGCAGCCCGGAGCGGGCGAACAGCGACAGGTCGTACGCCGAGGAGACCTGCCCCTTGGCGTCGTAACCGTCGGGGGAGACCACGTGCGTGTCGAGGGCCTGCAGCTCCTCGGCGTGCTTCTGCATGTCCTTGACGGTCTGCGGGATGCCGTCGTTCATCGCGGACAGGACGTGCACCGCGTCGTTGCCGGACCGCAGGAAGACGCCGAGCCACAGGTCGTGCACGGAGTACGTCTCGTTCTCCTTGATGCCGACCATGCTGCTGCCCGCGCCGATGCCCTCCAGGTCGGAGAGCGTGACCTTGTGCTTCTGCGACTTGGGGAACTTCGGCAGGACCGTGTCCGCGAACAGCATCTTCAGGGTGCTCGCCGGAGGCAGCCGCCAGTGCGCGTTGTGCGAGGCGAGGACCTCACCCGACTCGGCGTCCGAGACGATCCAGGAACGCCCCGTCAGGTCCTTGGGCAGCACCGGGGCGCCTGCCTTGAGCTTCACCTGGGTGCCCGGCTCGCCGAGCTGCGCACCGCCCACGGTGGACATCCTGGAGGGCGGCTTCGGTTGGTCCTTGTCGTCTCCCGGCTTCCCGTCCGCCAGCGCGGGCGCCGCGGTCGACATGGTCAGCAATGCGGCGGAAGCGACCAACATGGCGGTCTTTTTTACGGCAGGCACGGACGAGAACGTACAGGGCGGGGCTGTGCGACTCGCTCCCGAGGTGCTCTGTGTCCCGTCGTCCCCACCCCGGCGGCGGTGCGGAAGGGGACCTCGCGATACTGAACGCATGAAGCTCAGCCGCCCTGTCTCCTGGTTCCTGCTCGCCTTCGGGGTGTGGAGCTGGTTCATCTGGATCACTTTCGTCAAGAACCTGTGGAAGGACGGCAGCGGGCTCGCCTTCGACGACGCGGACAACCCGACCGGGTACTTCTGGGTGCACCTGACGCTTGCCGTTGTCTCCTTTGTCTTGGGGACGGTGGTAGGGGTCATCGGGTTCCGTGGAGTCCGTGCTCTGCGTAGAACGTCATAGCCGTGGTCGTCCTCACGGTCCTTGTGGGCCTCGCCGTCCTCGCGGCCTTCGCCGCCCTCCACTGGTACGCGTGGCGCCGCCTGGTGCGGGACACCACGGCCGGGCCCGGACTCGCCCGGCGTGCCGGAACGGCCGTCTTCGTGGCGGGGCCCCTGCTGATGTTCGGAGCGCTCGTGGCCGAACGCTCCGGAGCGCCGTTCCTGCTGCAGCAGGTGCTCGCCTGGCCCGGGTTCATGTGGCTGGCCGTCTCGCTCTACCTGTTGCTCGCGCTGCTCGTGGGGGAGCTGGTACGTCCCTTGCTGCGGCGGTGGGTGGGACGGGAGAGCGTTCCAGAGCCCGTATCCGTGTCCGCGGCCGCGGCGGACGTCACACCTGACACGCCGCCCGAGCCCGAGCCTGAACCAAAGCCCGAGCCCGAGCCCGAACCAAAGCCCGAGCCTGCGACCGCACCCGCGCGCCCCGCTCCCGCCCCCTCCCGCCGCCTCTTCGTCTCCCGCGTCGTCGGCGGTGCCGCCGCGGCCGTGGCGGCCGGAACCGTCGGCTACGGAACGTACGGCGTGCTCCGCGGCCCCAAGGTCAAGCGGGTCACCGTGCCGCTGGCGAAACTGCCGCGCGGGGCACACGGGTTCCGCATCGCCGTGGTCAGCGACATCCACCTCGGGCCCATCCTCGGCCGCGGCTTCTCGCAGCGCGTGGTCGACACCGTCAATGCCACGCAGCCCGATCTGATCGCCGTGGTCGGCGACCTGGTGGACGGCAGCGTCGAGGACCTGGGCCCCGCCGCCGCGCCGCTCGCCGGTCTGCGGGCGAAGCACGGCGCGTACTTCGTGACGGGCAACCACGAGTACTTCTCAGGTGCCGAGCAGTGGGTCGACCACGTACGCGAACTGGGTCTGCACCCGCTGCGGAACGCCCGCACCGAACTTCCCGGGTTCGATCTCGCGGGCGTCGACGACGTGGCGGGCGAGGGCGAGGGCAAGGGCCCCGACTTCGCCAAGGCGCTCGGCGACCGGGACCGCTCGCGGGCCTCCGTGCTCCTCGCCCACCAGCCGGTCGTCATCCACGACGCCGTCGAGCACGGCGTGGACCTGCAGCTCTCCGGCCACACTCACGGCGGCCAGCTGTGGCCCGGCAACCTCGTCGCGGACCTGGCCAATCCGACGCTCGCGGGCCTGGAGCGGTACGGCGACACGCAGCTGTACGTGACACGCGGCGCGGGCGCCTGGGGGCCGCCCGTACGGGTCGGGGCACCGTCGGACATCACGGTCGTGGAACTCGCGTCGAGACAGGCCTGAGCCCGCCCGCGGTGCCGCCAACGCGCTTCTCTCCTGGGGTATTTGGTTCAGAACTGGCCAGATATGGGTGAGCCCAGTGGTGCCGCGGTGACACCGCGCGGTTCCTCTGCGCAGCATTGAGGCGTCGGAGGGGGATTGGGGATTTGTTGAGACGTGACGCCTTCAGACTGCCGCCGCACCCCGCGTCGGTGCCGCTCGCCCGTACACGCGTACGCGACCATCTCGCGGCCTGGGGGCAGACGGCGGATGACGGGGCGCTCGACGACACCGTGCTCCTCGTATCGGAGCTGGCGACCAACGCGATCCTCCACGGCCTTGTGGTCGAGCGGGAGTTCGAGGTCGCGGTGACGGTGCTCGCCGACGGCTCGTGCTTCATCGAAGTGTCCGACGAGAGCCCGTCGGAGCCCGAGCTGCGCACGGCGGACGCCTGGGAGGACGAGAGCGGCCGCGGCATGCGGCTCCTCGACGCGGTCGCGGAGGCGTGGGGCGTGTGGCGGCGCGGCAGGTACGGCAAGACGGTGTGGGCGCTGGTGCGGGGCTGAGCGCGCCGGTGCGGGGCTGGGAGCACCGGCGCGGAGGGCCGTTGTCAGTGGTGGCCTCTACTGTCGAGGGCATGGGAATGGTGACGTTCGTCGATGAGACGACAGCGGGGGAGCGCCGTGCCGGCGGGGGGCTCGATGTGGCGGAGGAGCGGCTCGCGCTGCGCGAGGTGATCCGGCGAAGGGTGTTCCAAGAGGTCGCGGAGTACAACGCGAGTACGCCCGGTGTCTTCCGCGGTCTCGTCCGGCCCACGGACGCGGAGCAGACACTGAACGGATACGCGCTGCGCACCCCGCGCCGCATAGATCCCGAGCGGCAGTTCCGGCAGGCCGTCGAGGCGTTCGGGCGCAACGGCTTCCTGGTGCTGGTCGGTGAGCGGCAGGTGGAGGAATTGGACGCGGAGGTCGACCTGGCACCCGGCACGGAGGTCACCTTCCTCAAGCTCGTCCCGCTGGCGGGGGGCTGATGGCCATGTACTACCTGGAGCGCGTGCGGAACGTGGAGCGGTTCGCCGCCGCCGACGACATGCGGGGGCTCGCCGAGGAGCTCCTGAAGACCGCCATCACCAACGACAACGACTGGGGCCACCACGGCGAGAAGGTCCTCGCCGTCGTCCACGGGCTGCCCCAGGAACAGCGCCACCGGATCGCGGACTCCCTCATAGAGCTCAGCAATCCGTATCACCTGGAGTCGCCGACGCGGATCAACGCCCTCACGCTGCTCGCGATCATCGGCAAGGACCTGCCGGGCGACCCGCTCTCGGCGGAGCGTGCCCGGCGCCTGGAGGAGCTCGGCTCGGCGCACTGCGTGCGGTCGACGCGCGAGGCCCTCGCGCTCGTCGAGGCCGAGACGGCGGCCGGCCGCACCCCGCCCGCGCTCGCCGTCGCGGCCCTGCGGCGCACCCTCCTCGTCCAGTACTGGCACGGCGATGCCCGCCTGAAGAAGGTGGTCGCGGCACTGTCGGAGCCGCTGCTCAACCCGGGCGAACCCTGGTCCGACCGGGCCCTGAAGGACCTCGCCGGCCTCGATGACGCCTGGCACGCGCTCGTACGCCACGCGCTCACCGCCAAGAGCGCCAAGCCCACCCCCAAATGGGAGCAGACGGCCCGCACCCTGATCGAGTCCCTGGACCCCGACAAGGTGCGCCGCACGCTGGTGGCATGGCTCGCGCTGGTCGGCGCGCCCCGCACCCAACCGCTCCTGACCTACGGCCACGCCATCACGCCGAACGACGAATACGACCCGTTCAACGCCGACGCGATCCGCGGCCTCGCCTGGACCCTCGCGCTGCTCCCGCCCCACCCGGAGTCGGCCCGCACCCTCGGCGCCCTCGTCGAGACGTCCCTGCGCAAGATCCAGGGGCTCGGCCCCCGCAACCCCAAGGTGGCCAACGCCGGCGTCGTCGCGCTCGCCCGCGCCGACGGTGAGGAGTCCCTCGCCGAACTGTCCCGCCTGGCCTCCCGGGTCACGTACAAGACCACGCTCAAGATGATCAACACCGGCCTGGAGGCGCGTGCCGAGGCGCTCGGGCTGAGCCGTGACGAGGTCGAGGAGCTGGCCGTCCCGGCGTACGACCTGACGGAGGTCGGGCACACCGTGCGCCGGCTCGGCGACTGCGAGGCCGAGTTGACGATCACCGGGACGAAGGCCGCGCTCCGGTGGCGCAATGGCGCGGGCAAGCAGGTCAAGGCGGTGCCCGCCGCCGTGAAGCGCGACCACCCGGACGACCTCAAGGAGCTGAGGGCCGCCGTCAAGGACATCGACAAGATGCTCTCGGCGCAGGCGGAGCGGCTCGACCGGCAGTTCCTGGCCCGCCGCGAGTGGGCGTACGAGGCGTGGCGCGAGCGCCTCATCGACCACCCCCTGGTCGGCACGCTCGCCCGCCGCCTCCTGTGGACCGTCGACGGCACCGCCTGTGGGTACGCCGACGGGGAGCTGCGCACCCTCACCGACGACCCGGTGAAGGACGGGGCGACGGTCCGGCTCTGGCACCCCGTCGGCCACGAGCCCGCAGAGATCGTCGCCTGGCGCGACTGGCTGGAGCGGCACGGCATCACCCAGCCCTTCAAGCAGGCCCACCGCGAGGTGTACCTCCTCACCGACGCCGAGCGCACCACGGGGACGTACTCGAACCGCTTCGCCGCGCACGTCCTGCGCCAGCACCAGTTCAACTCCCTCGCCGCCGCGCGGGGCTGGCGGAACAAGCTGCGCCTGTGTGTGGACGACGAGTACCCGCCCGCGGTGCGGGAGCTGCCGCGGTGGGGGCTGCGCGCCGAGTACTGGATCGAGGGCATCGGCGGGGAGAACTGGACCGAGGACCTCACCGACGCGGGCAGCTATCTGCGGGTCCGCACCGACCAGGTCCGCTTCTACCCGATCGACGCCCCGGAGAACTCCGCGCACGCGGGCGGCGGCGAGTACCGCATGTGGCTCGCCGACGGCCGGGAACCGGTCGACCCGCTGCCCCTGGAGGAGATACCGGAGCTGGTCCTGAGCGAAGTCCTGCGCGACGTCGACCTGTTCGTGGGCGTGGCCAGCGTGGGCAACGACCCCACATGGCAGGACGGCGGCCCCGCGGGACGCTTCCGCGAATACTGGACGGCGTACGGATTCGGGGAGCTCGGGCCGGGCGCGGAGACACGCAGGGACCTGGTCGCCCGCCTGGTGCCGCGGCTCGCGATAGGCGACCGGTGCACGGTCGAGGGCCGGTTCCTGCACGTGCGGGGCGAGTTGCACACGTACAAGATCCACCTGGGGTCGGGGAACATCCTGCGGACGCCCTCGGACCAGTACGTGTGCATAGTCCCCTCGGCGTCGGGGGCGCCCGTGAGCGGCACCGGATATCTGCCCTTCGAGGGCGACCGGACGCTGGCGGTCATCCTCAGCAAGGCGATGATGCTGGCCAGGGACGACAAGATCACGGACCCGACGATCCTCAGCCAGCTCTGACGGCGTCGTCCCCGCCCGCACGGGTGGTGTCCGGCTCGGCGACGGAGGCGGACGGCGGGGCGGGCCGGCGATAACCCAGCGCCTCAGGAGCCGCGCGCCGGCCACGGTCAGGAGCCGCGCGCCGGCCCCGGTCAGAAGCTGCGCGCGAGTTCCGGTCGCTTGAGGTAGTCGGCGAATCCGACGACATTGCCCCACGGGTCGGCGATCTCCACGGTCCACCCGGTGGCCACGGAGAACGGCTCGGCGAGCAGCGGTACCCCGGCGGCCGCCAGCGCCTGCCCCTTCGCGCGGGCGTCCCTGACCTCCAGCCAGAGGCGGGGCGAGGGCCACGAGGGCGTGCGCGGGACGATGCCGTCCTCCACGCGCAGCAGCACGCCCGGTGTCTCCTTGCCCACCTTCAGGATGGCGAGCCCGATCTCGTCGAGGCGGAAGGCGACGGGGAACCCGGCCCGCTCGTAGAAGCCGACGGCCTCGCCCAGGTCGCCGACGGGAAACAGGACGTTGTCGAAGCCGAGAAGCTCTGCGGACTGGTCAGCGGACAGGCCGACCGACTGGTTGTCTGACATTCCGTCAGGGTAGGCCGGGGGCGGCCGCACCGGCGCAGGCGCGCCCCCCCGGCGCCCAATGTCCCACCGTCGGTACTAGCGGTTGATCGACTGGACCTCCTGGACGGCGACGTCCTGCGTCCCGTCGAAGGTGCCGTCGGGCAGGTCGCCGCCGGCGCCGTCGTTGCCCTCCCAGGTGATCTGCCAGGTGATGGAGGCCTTCATCCGGAACGGCTCGCCGTTCGTGGGCCGCAGGTACCTGATGCCGCACGGCGGGTCCTCCTTCGAGGAGCCCTTCGTGTACGGGGTGCCGATGCTGCCGTCGTCTTCGACCGCGCACTCGCCGTCGGCGGGGAAGGTCTCGGCGTCCGACGTGCCGGGGTCCAGGTGCAGGCTGACGGGCTTGGCGGTGGTCTCGGCCCAGAGGCCCGTGCCCGGAAGCTCGGCGCGGACCTTCACCGGCTCGAACTTCCCCTTGTCCAGCCACACCCACGTGGGCAGGTTCACGGTCGACTTGCCCTCGGGCTTCAGTTCGACCTTGGTGTCGGGGACCTTGACCTTGTTGTAGGCGTAGCCGGCCAGGATCTCCGGTGTGGGCGCGTTCTTGATGTCGGGGATCGTGGCGGCGTCCTGCCAGAACAGGTTCGTCTCGCACTGCCGGGCCTCGAAGGTGTCCTCGACGTCGGGGTTCATGACCCCGCGCCAGAACTTGCCGTCCTTGCCCAGGTTGAAGTTCTTGTAGCCCTTGGCGCCGTCGGACTGCTCCTTGCCCTTTTCGTAGTGGTCCACCATGAGCTGTTCGCCCCAGCTGAGCGAGGGCGTCACATGGACCAGGTCGCCGCCCTTCTTGAGCTTCTCGACGCTGTCCTTCAACTCCTCGGGCGACGCCACGGGTTCGTACCAGCAGGAGGGCGGCTTCCAGTTCGGGTCGACCGCCACGATGGGCTTGTTCGACGAACCGCCCTTGCCACCGCTGACCTGCTTCACCGTGACGCTGGTGCCGACGCCCGCCGTGAGCGAGTTGCCGGAAGCGCCGCCGGACGGTCCGCCGGGCCGTCCGGCGGGCGGGTGGTCCGCGTCCTCACCGAACGCGTACGCCGTCGCCGGGCAGGCGCCGAGCGCGAGAGCCGCCGTGACCAGCAGCGGGACAGACCGCTTCAGCGCCCCCGTCACTTGTCGCACCCCCCGCGCTCCGTCTCCAGGGAAACGGTGCTCCACACCCCTTCGGGCGTCTTCTTCAGAGTGGTGCGGTACTGGAGGACGGGGTTCACGTCGTCGGGTGTGCCCGTCCGCTTCTTCGTTTTGCGGTCCTCGGTGTAGCCCTTGCTCTCGTCCACGCAGTAGAAGAGCACGCCACCGGCGTCGGAGAGGCTCACCTGCGGGTTGAACACCCTCGCGGCGCCGACCAGCGTGTGGTTGTTGTCCACGTACCCCTTGATGTACGTCCTGGAGGACTTCAGGGCCTGCTGCGAGGTGTAGAAGCTCACCGCTCCGGCCTGCGGGTCGGCGTCGATGACGGCCGCGTACTCCGCCTTCAGGCGTTCCCTGCCGTCGTCCAGGATCGCCTGCTTCTTCGGGTCGCTGTTGTGCCACCCCACGAAGTCGGCCTTGAACGAGCCCGGCAGCTTCACCTCGGGCCGCCCGGCACCGTCCGGCCGGGCGCTCGGCGACGCCTTGGGCTGCCGGCCGCCGTCGGCCCCCTCGATCTTGTCGGAGGCCCCGCCGTCACCTCCTCCCGAACCACACGCGGTCAACAGCAGGGCTGCGGACACGGTCAGCGCGGCCGTCACGAGACGGGTGGGCCGGTTCACTCTGGACTCCTGATGATCGAATACTGGATGTGGACGTCCGAGGAGACGCAAGAGGCGGAAGTTGCTTTGTGTGAACTCACGCTATCCGGGGGGCCGGTGGCAGCGCCAAGCCCGTTTCGCCTTGTCCGGGAGGGGTGTTGCGGGATTTGTGCGGACAAAAAAGGGCGGCAATCAGCGCGGGATGTGAGCTACGACATCGCCGCCCCCGCCGCCCCGCCGTCACCTCTTCGCCCTGTTCACCATCGCGAGCCGAAACGCGACCGGGCCCCGCTCCCAGAAGGAGCGGGGCCCGGTCGGACCAGAAACGGTGCGAGATCAGTAGCGGCGCGTGATCAGGGCGCGCTTGACCTCCTGGATCGCCTTCGTGACCTCGATGCCGCGCGGGCACGCGTCCGTGCAGTTGAACGTCGTGCGGCAGCGCCACACGCCGTCCTTGTCGTTCAGGATCTCGAGGCGCTGCTCGCCCGCCTCGTCACGCGAGTCGAAGATGAAGCGGTGGGCGTTCACGATCGCCGCGGGGCCGAAGTACTGGCCGTCGTTCCAGAAGACCGGGCACGACGACGTGCAGGCCGCGCAGAGGATGCACTTCGTCGTGTCGTCGAAGCGCTCGCGGTCCTCGGCGGACTGCAGACGCTCGCGCGTCGGCTCGTTGCCCTTCGTGACGAGGAACGGCATCACGTCGCGGTACGCCTGGAAGAACGGGTCCATGTCGACGACCAGGTCCTTCAGGACCGTCAGACCCTTGATGGGCTCGACCGTGATCGGCTTGCCCGGGTTGATGTCCTTGATCAGGGTCTTGCAGGCGAGACGGTTCTTGCCGTTGATCCGCATGGCGTCCGAGCCGCAGATGCCGTGCGCGCAGGAGCGGCGGAACGTCAGCGTGCCGTCCAGGTCCCACTTGACCTTGTGGAGGGCGTCGAGGACACGCTCCTTGGGGTCGATCTCCAGCTGGAAGTCTTCCCAGGTGGCGTCCGCGGAGACCTCGGGGTTGAAGCGGCGGACGCGCAGGGTGATCGTGATGTACGGGGAGTCGGCGAAGCCCGCCTCGGGCTTGGCGTCTTCCTTGTCGAGGGTCGGGGTAGCCATCAGTACTTACGCTCCATCGGCTGGTAGCGGGTCTGGACGACCGGCTTGTAGTCGAGACGGATCGTCTCCGTGCCGTCGTCGCCGACCTCGCGGTACGCCATGGTGTGGCGCATGAAGTTGACGTCGTCGCGGTTCGGGAAGTCCTCGCGGTAGTGACCGCCGCGGGACTCCTTGCGGGCGAGCGCGGACTGCGCCATGACCTCGGCGAGGTCGAGCAGGTTGCCCAGCTCGATGGCCTCCAGGAGGTCGGTGTTGAACCGCTTGCCCTTGTCCTGGATCGAGACGTTGAGGTAGCGCTCGCGGAGCTCCGCGATCTTCTCCACCGCCGTCTTGATCGTCTGCTCGGTGCGGAACACCATGACGTTGGCGTCCATGGTCTCCTGCAGCTCCTTGCGGAGCTCGGCGACCCGCTCGGTGCCCGTGGCGTCGCGCAGCCGCTCGACCTGGGAGACGACCAGCTCCTCCGGGTTCTCCGGGAGCTCGACGAAGTCGTTCTTCGCGGCGTACTCGGCGGCGGCGATGCCCGCGCGCTTGCCGAAGACGTTGATGTCGAGGAGCGAGTTGGTGCCGAGGCGGTTGGCGCCGTGCACGGAGACGCAGGCGACCTCGCCCGCGGCGTACAGGCCCGGGACGACCGTGGTGTTGTCCGCGAGGACCTCACCCTCGACGTTCGTCGGGATGCCGCCCATGGCGTAGTGCGCGGTCGGCTGGATCGGGATCGGGTCCGTGTAGGGCTCGATACCGAGGTAGGTGCGCGCGAACTCCGTGATGTCAGGGAGCTTCGCGTCCAGCTGCTCCGGCGGGAGGTGCGTGAGGTCGAGGTAGACGTGGTCGCCCTCGGGACCGCAGCCGCGGCCCTCACGGATCTCCGTGTAGATGGAGCGCGAGACGACGTCACGGGACGCGAGGTCCTTCATGACCGGCGCGTACTTCTCCATGAAGCGCTCGCCGTCCTTGTTGCGGAGGATGCCGCCCTCACCGCGGGCGCCCTCCGTCAGCAGGATGCCCATGCGCCAGATGCCGGTCGGGTGGAACTGGAAGAACTCCATGTCCTCCAGCGGCAGCCCGCGCCGGTAGCAGGCCGCCTGGCCGTCACCGGTGAGCGTGTGCGCGTTCGACGTCACCTTGAAGAATTTGCCGGTGCCGCCGGACGCGTAGATCACGGACTTGGCCTGGAAGACGTGGATCTCGCCGGTGGCCAGTTCGTACGCGACGACGCCCGCGCTCTTCTTGACTCCGTCGACCTCGACGATGAGCTGGTCGAGGACATAGAACTCGTTGAAGAACTCCACACCCTCCTTGACGCAGTTCTGGTAGAGCGTCTGGAGGATCATGTGGCCGGTGCGGTCCGCGGCGTAGCAGGAGCGGCGCACGGCGGCCTCGCCGTGGTTACGCGTGTGACCGCCGAAGCGGCGCTGGTCGATGGTGCCGTCCGGGGTGCGGTTGAACGGCAGGCCCATCTTCTCCAGGTCGAGGACCGCGTCGATGGCCTCCTTCGCCAGGATCTCGGCGGCGTCCTGGTCGACCAGGTAGTCGCCGCCCTTGATCGTGTCGAAGGTGTGCCACTCCCAGTTGTCCTCCTCCACGTTGGCGAGCGCGGCGGCCATGCCGCCCTGCGCGGCGCCCGTGTGGGAACGCGTGGGGTAGAGCTTGGTGAGCACGGCGGTGCGGCTGCGCTTCGTCGCCTCGATGGCGGCGCGCATGCCGGCGCCGCCCGCGCCGACGATGACGGTGTCGTACTTGTGAATCTTCACGGAAGTCGCCTCGGCTTTAGCGGATGTTCGGGTCGAAGGTGAAGATCACCAGCGTGCCCAGAAGGATGGTGAACACCGTGGCGGTGTACAGCAGGCCCTTGAGCCACAGACGCGTGTTCGGGCGCTCCGCGTAGTCGTTGATGACCGTGCGCAGGCCGTTGGCGCCGTGCAGCATCGCGAGCCACAGCATCAGCAGGTCCCAGACCTGCCAGAACGGCGAGGCCCAGCGGCCGGCGACGAACGCGAAGCCGATCTTCGAGACACCGCCGTCGAGCACCAGCTGGATCAGCAGGTGGCCGAGGACGAGGACGACCAGGACGACGCCGGACAGGCGCATGAAGAGCCATGCGGCCATCTCGAAGTTGCCGCGGGTCGAGCGCGGGGTCTTGCCGGTGCGCTTGCGGGGCGCCTCGATGACCGGTGCGGGGTTGTCGACGTCGTAGAGCGAGGCGCCCTCGACGGGGCCCACTCCGGACGTCGCGGACTTGTCGAGCGTGGTGTCAGCAGACATGTCTGGCGTCAGCTCCCGAAGACTTCGCGGACGGCGTGGCCGAGGACGGGGTAGAGCGCCCCCACCATCAGGACGAGCCAGATGCCGACGACGGTCCAGAGCATCTGCTTCTGGTAACGGGGACCCTTCGACCAGAAGTCGACGGCGATGACGCGCAGGCCGTTGAGGGCGTGGAAGAGGATGGCGGCGACCAGGCCGTACTCAAGGAGTGCGACGATCGGCGTCTTGTAGGTGCTGACGACATCGTCGTACGCCTCCGGGGAGACGCGGACGAGAGCGGTGTCGAGCACATGCACGAACAGGAAGAAGAAGATGAGGACGCCGGTGACTCGATGAGCCACCCAGGACCACATTCCTTCCCGGCCGCGGTACAGCGTTCCAGCCGGCACGGAAGTTCCTCCGGGAGCGGGGGTTGGGGCCGGCCGGCTTCGGCGTCGGACGAGCCCGGCCGGGTACGGTCCACCGGCCGCCCGTCATCGTATCGACGAGTTGTCGGTAGCCCTGCCCCGGGTCCGCAGGTGTGATCAAACAGGCAATCAAACAGGCACGTACGGGCTATCGGGGCGCGTTTGCGGGCGACTCTCCCGGGCGGCGTGTCGGACGGCGTGTCCTGCGGGTGTTTCCGGGGCCGGGCCCAGGGCGAGGCGGGCCAGCCGGCCGCGCGCGAGACGCCGCATTTCCTCGGCGGCGAGGGCGCGCTCGTCCTCCGGATCGTTGCCGAGGCGTGACCGGATGCCGGCGAGCAGGTGGTCGAGGGCCTCGTCCGGGGCGATGTCGTCGAGGCAGATGACGAAGGTGTGGCCGAAGCGGCTCTCGTACGCGGCGTGGGCGGCGCGCAGGGCGGTGTGGGCGGCCGCGGAGGTGGCGGGCGGCACGCTCTGGCGCGGGACGGCGGGATCGAGGGGTTCGCAGGCCAGGGCCTCGGTGAGGTCGGCGTGCGACAGGTCGTACGCCGCCTCGTCGGACGCCGCGAGCAGCGCGTCCACGTCGGGGTAGGGACGGTGGGCGGCGACCCGGCGGGCCCAGCGCCGACTGCCGCAGCAGGTGAGGAGCGCGGCCTCGGCGGCGGTCGGAGTGGCGGAGTTGAGCTCGTCGAGCCGGGTCGGCTGGTGCGGGGGCAGCGTGCGCTCCTGGGCAGGGGGCGGCAGGGGAGGGCGTGGGGGTGACGTAACGCTATCGAGACATGCGGAGAGGTGTCCGAAGGATGAGCGAATTTCACCCGAATAGGAGAGTTTCGCTTCACAGTGTGGACGAGCCGGGTGTGAGAACGCGTCGTAGCGTGGATCTATGGCTCTGGTTCTGACGCTGATTTCAGGTACGGCACCGAGGACATCGCCGCCGGAGGCACCACGGGGTGCGAGGGCGGCGCCGCGAGGTGCGCGGTGAGGCGCGGGCCGATAGCCGCGGCGGGCGGCGCGGCGGTCGCCGGCGCCGTCGTGCTGACCGTGGCGGTCTGGCCCGGCGGCGACGGCGAGGGGGCGGCGAACCGGCCGGCGGGCGGAAAGTCCGCCCCGTCCGTCGCTCCGAGCCCCAGCAAGAGCTATGAGCTCTCCGAAGCCCCGGCCACCATCCCGGCCGTGCGCGAGCACACCGCGGCCCGCGGCCCCGGCTGGCGCCCCGCCGAGAACAAGGGCCGTGTGGTCATACGGGACGACGGCCTGGCCGACGAGGGGCGGCTGCTCGCCGGTGAGCTGAAGCTGCGGTACGGGGGAGACGGGCGGCCCGGGAAGGGCGACGTGGAGCTGGCGCTCACGGACGGCGCCAAGGACGGGGCGAAGGACGCGGCGAAGGCGGGCGGCCCCGAGTCGTACACCCTCTCCGTCAAGGGGGAGCAGGTCCGGATCGCCGCGCCCGCCGAGGCCGGTGTCTTCTACGGGACCCGCACCCTCAAGCAGGAGGTGAGCGGCGGCAGGACCGCTCCCGAGGGCGTCGTGCGGGACCGGCCGGCCAAGCCGCAGCGCGGCTTCATGCTCGACATTGCCCGCAAGCACTTCGACGTGGAGTGGATCGAGGACCGCATACGCGAGCTCGGCGACCTCAAGTACAACCAGCTCGGCCTGCACTTCTCCGACGACCAGGCGTTCCGCATCGAGTCGGACTCGCACCCGGAGATCGTCTCCTCCGACCACCTCACCAAGGACCAGGTCCGGCGCATCCTGAAGCTGGCGGCGAGCCGGCACATCACCGTCGTGCCCGAGATCGACTCGCCAGGACACCTCGGCGCGGTCATCCGCGAGCACCCCTCCCTGCAGCTCCGCAACGCCCGCGGCGGCGCCACACGCGGCGCCGTCGACATCTCGAAGCCGGCGGCGGCGAAGATCGTCGACGAGCTGCTCGATGAGTACGCCGAGCTGTTCCCCGGCGCGTACTGGCACCTCGGAGCCGACGAGTACCAGGCCCTCACGGTCAAGGACCCCGAGGCCTCCTATCCGCAGCTGGCCGCCGCCGCCCGCGAGCGCTACGGCCCCGGCGGCCGCGTGCAGGACCTGGCGACGGGCTGGCTGAACGACCGGGCCGACACCGTGCGCAAGCACGAGAAGAAGCCGAAGGCCTGGAACGACGGCTTCTTCCGGGGCGGGACCGCCGAGGCCGCCGCCGACCTGGAGGTCGCCTACTGGACGGGCAAGGAGATCGGCGCGCGCGAGCCCGACGAGTATCTGAAGGCCGGCCGCAAGCTCGTCAATTACAACGACGAGTACCTCTACTACGTCCTCGGGCAGCCGAACGCCTTCCGCTACCCGACCGGGCAGCGGATCTACGAGGACTGGACCCCGCTGGTCGTCCGCGGCACGCGGCCGGTGAGCGAGAAGTACGACCACCAGATCCTCGGCGGCTCGTTCGCGGTGTGGGGCGACCTCGCGGGGGCGCAGAGCCAGGAGCAGGTCGCCCAGGGCATCCGCATGCCCCTGCGGGCCACCGTGCAGAAGCTCTGGGACCCCAGGAAACCCACCATGACCTGGTCCGACTTCGTGAAACTCGCCGATACGGTCGGTTAGCGACAAAATCGCGGTACGGAGCGGGCGAAACGCGTGGGGGGACGGGCATGGGCTACTGGGGGTACTACGTCGTCGGCAGGAGTGAGCGGCCGCTCGCGGAGCTCGCGGTGTTCTCGACGGGGGACGGCCTGCGGGACGAACTGACCCTCCTCGACCGGCGGCCCGACGGCTGGCAGGTGTGGGAGGTGCCGGGCGGCGACGGCGCGCGTGACGTCGGGAACATGAACACGCTGGCCCGGGAGACGGGCGCGCCCGCCCTCTTCGGTTACGTGATGGACAGCGCCTGCGTGATCGTCGAGGCGGCGGCGCCCGAGAGCGGCGCGTGGACCACGTGCCTGGCGCGGCGCGCGATGGCCGGGTACCTCGGCGACAGCGAACTGACCGTCGAGGACTACTTCCTGGAGCCGCGCGACGCCGCGCACCGAGCCGTCGCCTGGGCCGCGGAATCGGGCAGGACGGTGCCCGCGGGTCCGCTGCTCGACGTACTGAACGCGAAGGCGGAGCCCTCCGCGGAGCAGCTCTTCTTCCGCTTCCTCGACAGACTGGGCGTGGTCCCCCAGTGACGTTCCCGGGGCGGTGCACGCAGTAAGGGGCAGAGCAGGGTCCGTGACGGGGGAGACGTACAGCATGAGCCTGGTGGAGCTGATCGCGCAGGCCGACGAGAGAGGCCTGGCGGCGAGTGGGCTCGCCTGCCTGGACCGGTGTGTTCCGGTGCTCGGCGGGGACGACGACCTGCTGCGCCCGCTGTGGGCGAGGCTCGCCGATGGCGGCGACTGGGGCGGGCCGCTGGCCGACGCGCGCTCGGCGCTCGACGCCGCGGGCGGCCCGGCGGGGCAGGTGCCGGGCACGTCCGGCGAGGCGGCCGCGCTCGCCCGGCGCATGCTCGACGCGGTGCCGCGGGCGCACGCGGGGGCCGATCTCCGGGAGTGGGCCGACGGCTGCTCCGTCGCCGCGCTCCAGGTCCACCGCCTGCTGGACACCGAGCCCACCGGCACCGGCTCGGTGGCGGCGCGCCGCGAGGGCCGCACGGACGGCATGTCCCCGCTGGTCGCGGCCGAACTCCGCCGCCAGATACGCATCCTGGAGCTCCTCGCCAACAAGGGCGCGGGCCCCGCGGGCGGCCTGCGCCAGGCGCTCGACGTCTCCACGGAGGGCCGCCGGGTGCTGCGGGCGGTGGTGTCGCGCCGGGCGCGGGTGCCGCGCCGAGGACTGTGATCAGCCCCGCTCGGATGTTCTGCTCCGGTGGCTTGGCTGCGGCCGCCGGGAAGGCTGATGGTCTTGTCGCTGACGCGGACACCGGCGGCCGGGGCCGGGCCCGACGAGACGGCGAACAGAGTGGCTGCCGCCGCTCCGACCACGGCGGGCGGAGCCCCGGAACGGTGGCTGGTGGTGACTCTCCCCAAAACCCTTGCCGCGCAGCTAACCTGACGAGCCATCATTCGCAGACTTGGCCGTGCCGGCCGCGGAGAGGCCCGTGCCTGACGAACTCGGATTCGACGAGCTGCTGGACGACGACGGCTTGATCGCCCGGCTGCTCGGGAAAACCGCGGCCGGGCGGAAACGGGACCTGCTCTACGGCCCCGACCTCCCCGTCGTCCTTCTCGTCGGCGGCCCCGGCATGGGCAAAGGGCGGCTTTTGCGGTGCATCAGGCGGCAGTTCGGGCCGCGGGTCCCCGTCGCGCATCTGGACTGCGCCCTGACCGACTACCGGGAGCAGGCCGAGGAGCGGCCCGGCAGCCGTTCGGAAGTGACCGAGGTGCTGCGCAAGATCGCCCTGCAGTACGGCGACTGGAGCGGCGACGGCGGCGGGATCACCGTGCCGCGGCTGTACGCGGGCCTCGCGGCCGTGGCGGCCAGCGACCGGCTCGCCCGGGCGGCGCCGCTGGTGGACGAGGTGAGCCGCCTCGACGGGATCCTGCCGCCCGGCTCCTTCTGGCGCGGTGTGCTGAAGGGCACGGCCAGGAACTACCTGGGATATCTGGCGGGGCTCGTCACCAGCCCGCTGGCCGGGCCCTTCCTCAACGCCCTGCTCGACGGGCTGTTCGCCCGCGCCTCGACGGAGGGCAGGGCCGTCCTCACGGCCTGCTACGGCGAATATCCGGGCGCCGGCGGGGGCGCGCAGGCCGGGCTGCGCGCGCTGGGCGAGGACTTCCAGCAGGGCGGCGAGGCCCGGCGGATCGCCGAGGGCTTCCTGTTCCGGGCGCTGCGGCAGGACATCGACGCCGCCTATCACGGGGTGCGCGGGCGCATGTCGCGGGTGGGGCGGCCCGCCCTGCTCCTCGACCACGCGGACGGCGCCCTCGGCCGACGGCTGGTGAAACCGGCCCTGGAGGACCGGGAGCGGGGGCACCTCGACCGTCTGGTGATCTTCGCGACGGCCCGGCGCGAGGACGGCGGCCGCTTCCTCCACCGGGCGGGCAGCAGCCACGACGGCATGGTCAGCTGGCAGCCCTTCACGGGCGTGCTGCCCGAGTGGCGCCGCCCGCCGGGCGGAGTCCCCGACCACGCGCCGCTGTGGCGCGGCGTCCTCCTCGTCCGCATGCCCGTGCTCACCCGCGACCGGCAGAAGGACGAGCTCAGCCGGTTGCGGGGCGGCCACGAGCAGCCGGACAACGCGGTCCGGCTCCGCATCCACAGCGGTGTGCACCGGCTGAGCGGGGGCCGCCCGCTGTTCGTGACCCGGCTCGGCGAGGCGACCGCGGCGGCGGTGTCGACGGCCTTCCCGACGCCGGAGGAGTGCACCGACTGGGCGCTCCTCGACGCCCGGGTGCCCGCGGCCGAGGACGAGCACGGCCGCCCCGTCGCCGACCGCCCGGTGGCCGACGTACTCATCGACGAACTCGTCGTACGCCAGCGCCCCGAGGAACTGCCGCCGGAGCACCGCGGCCACTGGCTCGACCTGCTCACCCACCTGTCGGTCGCGCACGACGTGGAGTGCGCCCAGACCCTGATGCGCGCGGTGCAGGAGGGACGGACCGAGCAGCTCAACGCCTACCGCATCGTCGAACTCCTGGAGGACACCGGCTGGCCCCGCTGCCCCCGGCACTTCATCGGCGACCTCGGCCTGCGCCGCCTGCTGACGCGCCGCCTCCACCGGCTGCGCCCCGGCGGCGCCGCCTGGCACGCCGACCACGCGCTGCTGCAGGGCCACTACCGGGACCTCGGCGACCGCCACCCCGACCCGCTGTTCGTCACCGCCGGCGCGCACCGGATGCACCACCTCCTCGCCTCCGACGGCGCGGACCTCGTCACCCGCTATCTGGCCGACGCCTTCCGCACCCGGCCCGCCGACGAGTGGTGCGAGGAACTGCTCGCCATCGCGGACGCCGCGCTGATCGGCGCCGACGACGACCGGTACGCCCGGGCCCTCGGCGAGACCCATGTGCACGGCGACACCCTGCGGCGCCGGATCGACCGGCTGCTGCACGCGGTGTGGCTGACCGAGGACCGCACGCGGCCCCTGGAGGAGATCGTGCCCGGCGTCCTGCGCGGACCCCTGCGGGAGCTCAGCGAGGAGCTGGCGAAGACCGCCGACGAGGCGGTGCGCGACCAGGGGCCGGAGGGCGCCGACGTGGCCAGGGCGGCGGAGGGGGCCGCGCTCCTCATCCGGATGGCCCGCGACTGGGGGGACCGGGCCGAGGACAAGCAGCCGCTGAAGCGGTGCGTGTGCACGGAGCACATCGGGTTCGGCTGACGTGACGGGACGCAAAGGGAGGGCAGCGGTGAGACAGTTCGGAAACTGGCTGTACAACACGTTCCTGGCCAACTGGACGCGCAGGATCCTTACGCTGGCCGGCGTCGCGGCCGCCGCCGCGCTCCTGTACTGGCTGCTGCCGCCGATCGGCGAACCCGAGAACTGCGCCAAGGGCGTCGAGCGCCACGGCGGCGAGTGCATCGGCGTCAACGGCACGGGATACGCCTTCGGCACGCCGGAGATCGACGCCGTGGCCCGGGCCATCGCCAAGGAGAACGAGGAGTTCGTCGGCGACAAGCCGCACGTCACCGTCGCGCTCATGCTGCCGCTCCAGCCCGACCTCGCCGCCGAGCGCGTACAGCTCCGCAGCGAGGTGCAGGGCGCCTACCTGGCCCAGTACCGGGCCAACCGCGACGAGACCACTCCGCTGCTGCGCCTCGTCCTCGCCAACCCCGGTGACGGATACGCCCAGCAGGAGAGGGTCGTCGACCAGCTGGCGGCCATGGCGGCCGACAAGCGCGACAACCTCCGCGCCGTCACCGGCTTCAACCTCAGCCTGGAGGCGACGAAGAAGGCCATCGCGCGTCTGACCAACGAGCTGCACATCCCCGTCCTCGCCGCCCGCGTCAGCGCCGACGAGCTCGCCAACCCCGAGAACAGCACCGGCAAGGACCCCTATCCCGGCCTCGCCCGCATCATCCCGACCAACCGCCAGCAGGCCGACGCGCTGGCCAGCTTCCACGGCAGGCTCAAGGACGAGGAGACCGTCCTGGTCAGGGACAAACGCCCGCACGACATCTACAACGACTCGCTCGCCGCGGCCTTCAGCCGCGACGAGGACGGGCCGCCGGGACCCAAGGAGCAGCCCTTCGAGTCCCCCTCGATCACCGACCCGGGGGACACGGGGAACGACTTCACCCTGATCGCCCAGAACATCTGCCAGTCCACCGCGAAGTACGTCTACTTCGCGGGCCGCCCCGTGCACCTGCGGCTCTTCGCGCTGAAGCTGGCGGACGTGCAGTGCGAGGGGAAGAAGTACACGATCGTCAGCGGGTCGGGCGCGGCCACGCTCAACCGGTACATGAAGGACGACGACTGGGACCGGCTGCGCGGCGGCGGCAAGGAACCCGTCATCAAGGTGCAGTACGCGGCTCCGGGCCACCCCGACGCCTGGGACCGGGAACTGAGGAAACAGGGCGGGGCCAAGGAGCGGAAGGCCCATCTCACCGAGCCCCGGGCGGAGCTGGAAGCGCTGCGCGCGCTGGTCCGGCGCGGGCGCGCCGGGGACATCGGCGAGGTCCGCCTGGAGGACTCCCGCACCATGCTGGTGCACGACGGCGTACGCACCATCGCCAAGGCCGTGGTGCTGGCGAATGCCCAGACCGAGGGCACGGTGTCGCCGCTGAAACGGGTCGCCGACATGTGGCAGCGCCTCGAAGCCGTCAACCGCGTCCCCGGGACCAGCGGCTGGATCTGTCTGACCAACGCGGGCAACGCCTACAACAAGCCCGTGGCCGTGGTGGAGCTGAACCCGCGCACCGAAAGGCTGGAGTTCGTCGGCATCGGCTGGCCCAAGGGCAAGCCGCAGCCCGAGGGGTGCAGGGTGCCCAGCGAAACGTGAGGCGCCGCCCCCCCCCGGCTGGCCCGGGGAGGGCGGCGCCACGCACCGGATGCGGGACCGCTACGGCGTCAGCGCCTGGCCCAGCTTGGCCCCGGCCGGGGTCCCCAGCAACGTACGCCCGTAATAGACGCCGCTCCCGCCGGGGACGCCCGAAGCGGTGCTGTCCAGCTGGAGGATCGTGCCGTCGCCGGAGTCCTCGCCCTCGGCGCCGATGGCCAGGTCGGCGCGGCCGGAGCCGGACAGGTCGGCCAGCGTCACCGAGGTGCCGAGCCGGTCGCCCGTCTCCGTGGACCCCGGCACGTCGGGCTCGTCCTGGGAGAAGGCCTTCGCGCCCGTGCCGGTGAGGCCGGACGCGGAGCCCTTGAGGAGGAGCGAGGTGCCCGCGTCCTTGCGGTTGGTGCCGGCGCGGGTGATGTCCTCGCCGGGCGCGCCGGTGAGGACGTCCGCGTAGCCGTCGGCGTTGTAGTCGCCCGCCGCGACCGACCAGCCCATGGCGTCGCCCGCCTCGGCCGCGCCGACGACGCCGGACGTCGCCTGGTGGACCGTCTTCATGCCGGTCGTCGTGAAGCCCGTCGACGTGCCGGGGACCACCGTGACCTGGCCGCCCGCGTGGGCGCCCGACTCGGAGGTGTACGGCTGGCCGATGACGAGGTCGTCGTAGCCGTTGCCGTTGACGTCGCCCACGGCGACCGAGCGGCCGCCGGGCACGGAGAGCACGCCGACCCGGCTCAGCCCCGACCTGCCGCCCCTGAACCAGGCGACCTTGCCCTTGCCCGCCTGGTCGCGGTAGGTCAGCGCCACGTCCGCGTAACCGTCGCGGTTGAAGTCGCCGGACGCGGCGTCGGGGTAGGCGATCGCGGTGTCGCCCGGGGTGAGGCTGCCGCCCGACGCGTGGTCGGCGTCGAGCCGCGCGGCCCACGAGCCGCCGGTGCCGGTCGCCGCGGCGAAGACGTCCGCCTTGCCGTCGGCGTTGAAGTCGCCGGACGCGACCGCCGCGCCGAACCGGGCGCCGGGGTAGTGGAAGTCGGCGGAGAGCTGCATGTCCGTGCCGGACGTGAACTTCGGGCCGTACAGCATCGTGACCGCGCCGCGGTCCTTGTGGCCCGACGAGTCGTCCTCGCCGGGGGCGCCGATGACGAGGTCCGCGTGACCGTCGCCGTTCAGATCGCCCCACGCCGTGGCCGCGCCCCAGTCGTCGCCGGTCTCGGAGTTGCCGGGGACACCGGGACTGGTCTGCGTCAGCGAGATCTTCGAGGCGCCCACCGGGCCGTCCACGCCGCCGGGCACGACCGTCACGCGGCCGCGGTTCGACGACGCCTTCGGGGTGCCGGCGATCAGGTCCGTGATGCCGTCGCGGTTGTAGTCGCCCGTCGGTACGGCGGAGTTGCGGCCCGCGCTGCCCGCGTACCGGCGTATCTCACCGAGCTTGGCGTACAGGTTCTTGCCGGGGTAGGCGGTCGTGGCGCCGTCGCGGTGGCCCGAGATGGTGTTGAGCGAGGCCCGCTCGTCCTTCTTCCACACGCCGGTGTCCTCGGACGCGGTCAGCGTGACCTTGCCGGCCGGGTCGCCCGCGTACTGGCCGAGCTTCCAGGCCGCCACACGCGCCACCGACTCCAGGGCGGCGCGGGTCGGCCGGCCCGCGGCCCTGCCCGTCGCCGGGTCGCCCTCGAAGTCGCCGAGGACGGCGATGCCCGTCGAGTCGCCGTCGAAGCCGGCGGTGTGGGCGCCGCGGACGGGCACGTCGATGCCGCCGCCGCGGCCCTCGAATATCTGGCCGCACTTGTCCACGAGGAAGTTGTAGCCGAGGTCGTTCTGGCCCTCGGTCTCCACCTGGTACGTCATGAGGCCGCGCACCAGCGACGCGGACTGGGCGCAGCTGTAGTCGTTCGTGCCGGCCGTGTGGTGGACGAAGACGGCCTTGACCTTGTCGATGTACTCCGGCGGGTCCGTGACGGCGGACTCGTCGGCGCCCCAGGCCGACCGGCTGATCACGGGCGGCCTGGTGACCGTGGACGGCGGGGGTGTCGGCCCGGCGTCGGGGGCGCGGGTGTCGGCGTCGGCCGCGAAGGCGACGGGGGTCATCGCGGTGGCGGTGCCCTTCGCCGCGGTACCGCCGTCGAGTGACGGGTTCCGCGCCTCCTTGGGCGTCACGCCCGGGTCCACGAGGTTGACCTCAAGTCCCTTGGGCAGCCCGGCACTCGACGAGCCGTCGGCCGCGACGACGCGGGCCTCCACGCCGTCCGACGGGCCGACCCAGAGCGGGTCGGACGCGACCCGCGCGCCCGCCTTGCTCCTTTGCGGAGGATGCGGCTCCAGATCGAGCGACCGCCAGCCGCTCCACGCGCCGGACCCGATGGCGCGCGTGCGCACCTGCGCCGTGCCCGCCGGCTCCTTGGCGGCACCGCTCCAGGAGACACCGAGGAGCGAGAACTGCTCGGTCGACGTGCGCGGCAGTGCGCGCTTCGTCGCGCCGTCGGCCGTCAGCGTCAGGTCGTGCACGCTCGCCGGGCGCTCGGCACGCGGATCGGCCCCGGGGCCCTCCCCGTTGCTCGGGCCGGCCGTCGCGTACGTCACCGCACCTGCGCCGCCCAGCACGACGGCCCCGATCGTCAGCCACGCCCTGCGCTTGTGACTCAGCGGCCTGTACGCATGGGTGGTACGGGCCTTTTCACGCGGTTTGCGCGGGATCAATTGCCCCACTCCTCAACGAATTTCAGGTGAACCAAGTCCGTACGACCGGCGGAGGGGCCAAAGGGTTGTAGCGGGGAGGGTGATTTGTCGCGTGATGTATCCCGCATGCGGAGGGTGTGACATCGGGGCGGGCGGGCGCGCTGGGGGATGTGACAGTTGTGACATGGGGACATGGGTGGGGGATCGGGTGGGAGAACGCATGGCGGGCCGTGCCGGGACCGGCGGACGGTGGGTGCGGGGTGCCGCGCTCTGCGTCGCGGTGGGCGCGGTCGCGGGCGGGCTCACGTCCTGCGGCACGGAACGCGAAGTGACGTACTCCGGAGGCACCTTGGAGGACGTCGTGCCCGCCGACGAGGCACGCGGCAAGGAGCTCTCCGGCGAGGCCATGAAGCTGCTCCGCGACGCGGAATCGGTGCGCATCGCCGTCGACATGCCCACCCCGCGGGGCCGTCAGAAGGTGTCGCTGCACATGGACCGCGACAACAACTGCACGGGCTCCTTCGACGCGGGCCCGATGCAGCGCGGCGACCTCATCATGATCGGGGGCGGCTCGACCTACGTACGCTTCAGCGACGAGTCGCTGCAGGCGATCCGTGAGATGGCGGCGAGCCGGGGCCCCGAGACCGCGGCGCGCGTCCAGGAGCGGACGGCGCTGGCGCGCGGAAAGTACCTGAAGATACCGACGGGCGCCGCCGCCGGCCCCTCGATGCCGGTGAACAGCTGCGACCTCGACAAGATCACCAGCGCGATGCCCGGCAGCCCCGGCCCGGACGACGTCGTCAAGGCACAGCCGAAGACCCGGCGTTACGGCGAGGACGTCACCCCGCTCGTCGAGCACGAGGACGACAGCGAGACGGCCGTGTACGTGGCCGCGGAAGGCAAGCCGTACCTCCTCGGCCTGGAGGCGGAGAAGGACGGCGGGACGATGCGGATGCGGCTGTCCGAGTACGGCGAGCCGGTTGCGGCGGTGGCCCCGGCGCCGGGGCAGACGATCGACATCTCGGAGATCGGCCCCGGGGGCGGCGGAGGCCTCTTCGAGGTGTGAGGTCTCCGGCAGGTGGCCGTCCGCCGACGCGCTGTGACATTTCCGCGCCCGGCGACGCTGGTGACCGTGGAGGCACGGGCGCGGTGCACCGTGCCGAGACGGGCGGATGGGAGCGGGTTGGGCCAGGGTGGGGGACCCCGTCGAGCACAGGCGTACGACGAGGAGCTGGGCAGGGCCGTAGCAGCGGCCCAGGAGGGCGACGAGGCCGCGTTCGCGGTCGCGTACCGCCTTGTCCAGCCAGGACTCGTGGGCTATCTGCGCGGCCTCGTCGGCACGGACGGCGAGACCGCGGAGGACGTCGCCGCCGAGGCGTGGCTGGAGATCGCCAGGGACCTCGGGCGGTTCCGTGGGGACGGGGCGGGTTTCCGCGGCTGGACCGCGACGATCGCCCGGCACCGGGCCTTCGACCATCTGCGCCGTCAGAAGGCGCGGCCGCGCCCCACCGCGCTGGAACAGGACGTGCTCGAACTGCCGGGCCCGCACAGCACGCCGGCGTCGGCCCTGGAGGCGATCTCGACGGAACGGGTGCTCGCCCTGGTCGCCACGCTGCCGCGCGACCAGGCGGAAGCGGTGCTGCTGCGGGTGGTCGTCGGGCTCGACGGCCCGACGGCGGCGCGCGTCCTCGGCAAGCGCCCGGGGGCGGTCCGGACGGCCGCGTACCGGGGGCTGAGGAAGCTGGGGGAGCGGCTCGGGATCGACGGTGCGACGCCCGACGGTGTGACGGATGACGGCTCCGGCACGCTGGGGGAGTCGAGATGAACGCAGACGACGCCGCCGGCCCCGGCGGCAAGCCGCCCCCGCCCCCTTCCCTCACCGCCACGCACGAGCTGCTCGAGGCTGCCGTGCGGGCCGGCGCGTACGCCGAGGTCGACACGGACGCGCAGCGCGAGGCGGTCGCGGCGTTCCGGGCGGCCCGCGACGAGGGCGCGCACCGCCGGGCGAGGACGCGTCGCCGCGACGACTGGCGCCCGCGCGAGGACCGCCGGAGCCGGATGTCGCTCCGGGCGGCCGGGGGCGTGGTGCTGGCGGGCGGCCTGCTCGGCGGGGTGGCCCTCGCAGGCGCGGGCACGATCTCCGACCCCCCGCCCCCACACGACCACCCCACCCCGGCCCCGTCGTCCCCCCACTCCCCGACCTCCGAGGGAGGCACCCGCCCCGGCCTCCTCCCCGGCACGGCCGAAACCGGTGAGAAGCCGAGGACGAAACCGAAGAGCAAGGACGACACCACGGAAAGGCCCCCCGCCCCCGGCAGGTCCCGGGACAAGGACAAGGACAAGGACCCGGGCAAGGACCACACGGAGAAGAGGGACAAGAAGCCCACCGCCCCGGACACCGGGACCAAAAAGACCAGCAACCCGAAGGGCAAGCCCCAGACGGGGGAGAAGGCCGGGGGCAAGGCAAAGGCTGAGGGCGGACGCAAGGGGAAGGCCGAGGTCGGGGGCAAGGCGAAGGCCAAGGCCGGGGGTAAGGCGGAAGCTAAGGCCCGGGGCAAGACGGAAGCCGGGGCCGGGCATGAGGCGAAGCCCGGGGCCGGGGGCAAGGCGGGGCGCAAGGCGGACGCCAGGGGCGGGGACTAGGCGAACGCCGAGGGCGGGCACACAAGGCGGAGCCCGGGGCAGGGGGGGCAAGGCGAAGGCCGAGGGCGCACGCAAGGCGAAGGCCAAGGCCGGGGATAGGCGGAAGCAAGGCCCGGGGCAAGACGGAAGCCGAGGGCGGGGACTAGGCGAACGCCAAGGTGGGGCGCAAGGCGAATGCCAAGGGCGGGAAGAAGGCCAAGGTCGCGGTCAAGTGCAAGGCCGGGGGCGACGGTAAGCGGTAGGCGGGGTGGCTGGCGGAGCTGGTGTTGGTCGTCGCCGCAGGGGTCGATGGCGTCCCGGGCGTGTTCACCGGCACGGGCACGCCACGTCGGACGGCGTCCTGCGCAACCGGCGCGGCGAGCACCCGGGCCAGTCGGTCGGCCTGCGCAAGGCGCACGCCGAGGTCGGCCACAAGGGGAAGGCCGAGACCGGGGGCTAGGCGAACGCCGAGGGCGTGGACTAGGCGAAGCCCGAGGTCGGGCGGCCGGGGGCGAGGGGAAGCCGCTCGCGGGAAGAAGGGTGAGGGCGGGGCAGCGGTACGAGGTGGGCGGGGTGGTTGGGGTTGGGCGTTGGCGGGGGCGAGCGTGCCTCGGGTGTGGTCACCCGTGCGTTGTGGCGGACAGCGCGCGTGGTTGTTGATCGCGCCCCGCGAGAAGAACGTGCCCGGCCGGGGCCGCCACCCCCCACAGGAGAGGCCCCGGCCGGCACACGGTACGAACCGCGTGCGGTCCGTACTTCCTTCAGCGCCGCGGGTGCGTTTTCTGTCACACCGCGTTCTGTCACCTGGTAGTTGCGCGTTGTACAAACATGGACGTAGGCCTGTCCGAGCCCGTAGCGTGCTGCTTCGCGCCGGGGCCGGGCGCAGATCTCCGAGTGGCAGGATTGAGAGAGTGCTGGGGGACGACGCGGAGCTGACCGCCGCGGTGCTTGCGGCGCAGGACGGGGACGAGACCGCTTTCCGGACTGTGTACCGCGCCGTGCACCCGCGGCTGTTGGGATACGTACGCACGCTGGTCGCCGACCCGGACGCCGAGGACGTCGCCTCCGAGGCCTGGCTGCAGATAGCGCGCGACCTCGACCGGTTCAGCGGTGACGCGGACCGGTTCCGGGGCTGGGCGGCGCGCATCGCGCGGAACCGCGCCCTCGATCACATACGCATGCGGGGCCGCCGCCCCGCCGTGGGCGGCGACGAGTCGGAGCTGACCGGCAAGCCGGGCGACGCGGACACCGCGGGCGAGGCGATGGAGTCCCTCGCCACCGGCGACGCGCTCGCCCTGATAGCCCGGCTCCCGCAGGACCAGGCGGAGGCCGTCGTGCTCCGCGTCGTCGTCGGTCTCGACGCGAAGAGCGCCGCGCAGACCCTCGGCAAGCGCCCCGGAGCCGTCCGCACGGCGGCGCACCGGGGCCTCAAGCGCCTCGCCGAGCTGCTCGGTTCGGAGGGCGCGGACCCCAAGGACGCGCTCGACGCCGTACCGCCTCAGAGAGAGCCGCGCGGCTGCGCGGTGACGTCCGCCGGTGTGACGCAATGGCGTTCGCGGACGCAGAAGGACATGTGATGGCCGACGAGCAGCACCAGTGGCTGGACCGCGACGCGGCGGAGCGTTTGCTGCGCGGGGAGCCCCTCGAAGGCATCGGCCCTCACGACCGCGCGGAGGCCGACCGGCTGGCCCGGGCGCTCGCCGCGCTGGCCGCGCAGGACGGTGTCGGCGAGGTGGGGCGGGGGACGGAAGCCGTTGCCGGGTCCGTCGCCGAGTCCGTCGCCGAGGCGACCGCAGGGGTCGGCGCGGGCTCCGACATCGTTGCCGGTGAACTTCCGGGCGAGGCCGCGGCGTTGGCCGCGTTCCGGACCGCTCGGGATGCCCGGGCCGCCCAGGACGCCCGCGTCGAGAGCGCGGGGACCGTGCGGGGCGGCGGTTCCAGGACCGCGCCGTACGCGACGGCCGCCCACGAGGCGGCCGCCGGCGAGACCGTACGTCTGGGACGTGCCGGAAACCGTCCCAGCCCCAGCCGCTGGGGCCGCCCCGTCCGGTTCGGGATCGCCGCGGCCCTCGCGGCCTGCATGGCCGGCGGTGTCGCCGTGGCCGCGGGTACGGGCGTGCTGCCCTCGCCGTTCGGTACGCACGGTGACCCGGGCCCCGCCGCCTCCGTGTCGCCGGCCACCACACCGGAGGAGGCGACGGCCACCCCCACTCCGTCGGACGACGCGGGTGAGCCGTCCGAGGACGTGGTTCCGGACGCGAGCACGGCCCCCGACGACGAGCCGACGTCACGGGAGCCGGCGTCGACTCCGCCGCCGGAGGCCGAGGCGGGCGGCGCGCACACCGACGCCCCGCGGCAGCCGAGCGGTGACAGGACGCCGCGCGGCGACGAGGCGAGGACGTGGTACCGCAAGGTGGTGACCGCCTGCCGCGCCTACCGCAGCGGTGAGCTCCAGGGCGACAAGCGCCGCCGCCTGGAGGAGGCCGCCAAGGGACCGGCGCGCGTGGAGGCGTTCTGCGGCCGGATTCTGGGCGGCCCGGGCAGCGGCGGCCACCAAGGCGGCGGCCATCAGGGTGACGGGAACGGCAACGGCGGCGGTGGCGGTCAGGGCGGTGGCGGCGGCCACGGTGGCGACGACGGGCAGAACGGCGACGGAGGAAACGGCTCGGGCGGCGACGAGGACGGCGGCTCGGGCGGCGACACCGGGGGCGCCCCGGTCCCGCCCCCCATGTCCACGCCCTCAACCCCTCACCAGACCCCCAAGCCGTCCCGCAGCGCCCTCCCGCACCTTCCGTAGCCCGGGTCACCCGCCTCCAGGACCTCCCGTGACCCGGGCTTCCCGCAGGGGTGTGACGTTTTTCGAGCAGGAGACGCAGTAAGTAGTGAGCCGACTGGTCATCGGCCCACGCACGAGCCGGGGGTTCCCCCCGTACCTTCGGCTCCGTGCCCTCGGCGTGGGCGGGATACGTTCCCCCGATCCCGCCCACGCCGCTTTTCCCGGAGCACCCGGAGAGCCCGGAAAACCTGATCACTTGTAGATGACGACCCGGTCGCCGTTCCGTACCTGCGCGAACAAGCTCGCGATCTTCTTCTCGTCCCGGACGTTCACACAGCCGTGCGACGCGCCCGCGTACCCCGTGGCCGCGAAGTCCGACGAGTAGTGGACGGCCTGGCCGCCGCTGAAGAACATCGCGTACGGCATGGCCGTGTCGTAGAGCGTCGAGACGTGGTGCCGCGACTTCCAGTAGACGGTGAAGGCGCCCTCGCGGGTCGGCGTGTACTGCGAGCCGAACCGCACGTCCATTGTCGACACCGCCCTGCCGTCGATCATCCACGTCAGGGTGCGGCTGCTCTTGGCGATGCACAGGACCCGGCCGGTCAGGCACCGCTTGTCCGGCGCGGCCGCCGGGATGCCGCCGCCCGCGTACCGCTCGTACCGTGTCGGCTCGCGCGTCATGGCGAGCAGCCGCCGCCAGGTGACCGTGTCCGTGTCACCCGTGGCGGGCAGCCCCCGCTTGGCCTGGAAGCCCTTGACCGCGCCGACGGTGTGGGCCCCGTACGTCCCCGTCGGGTTCTCGTGGAACCAGGCGATCTGCCGCAGCCTGGCCTGCAGCTCCCGCACCTGCCCGGACCTGTCGCCCGCCCGCATGAGCGTCCTGGGAGGGACGGCGGGCGCGGCGGGCGCGGCCGATGAGGCGGGCGGGGCGGACGCGGCGTCGGGAGGGGCGGACGGGGCTGACGTCGCCGGGTGCGTCGGTCTCCCCGCTCCGGCGTCCGCGCCGCCCGGCTTCCCGTCCGTGTCCACCGCGACCGCCTTGCACCCCGCCGTCAGCACCAGCACCGCCACGGCCCCCACCGCTATCGCGCTCCTGCCCATCACGCCCCCGCGTTCCTAGACGACTCACGGCACACGACTCATGACTCTGGAAGTGTTTCCCGGTTTGCCGCGAGTGACGCGTCCCGCGCGCGGGCGCAAGCTGGAGGCATGACACACGAGTCGGAGTCAGGACTGCCCATCGAACCCGTGTACGGCCCCGAGGCCCTGTCGGGCTGGGACCCGGCGGAGCGGCTCGGCGCCCCCGGCGCGTACCCCTACACGCGCGGCGTCTACCCCACGATGTACACCGGCCGCCCCTGGACGATGCGCCAGTACGCGGGCTTCGGCACCGCCGCCGAGTCCAACGCCCGCTACCGGCAGCTGATCGAGCACGGCACGACCGGCCTCTCCGTCGCCTTCGACCTGCCGACGCAGATGGGCCACGACTCCGACGCCCCGATCGCGAGCGGCGAGGTCGGCAAGGTCGGTGTCGCGGTCGACTCGGTCGAGGACATGCGCGTCCTGTTCGGCGGGATCCCGCTGGACAAGGTCTCCACGTCGATGACGATCAACGCCCCCGCCGCGCCGCTGCTCCTCCTGTACCAACTGGTCGCCGAGGAACAGGGCATCCCGTCCGACAAGCTGACCGGCACGATCCAGAACGACGTGCTGAAGGAGTACATCGCACGCGGCACGTACATCTTCCCGCCGCAGCCCTCGCTGCGCCTGGTCGCGGACACCTTCCGGTACTGCGGGGCCGAGATCCCGAAGTGGAACACCATCTCCATCTCCGGCTACCACATGGCCGAGGCGGGCGCCTCGCCCGCGCAGGAGATCGCCTTCACCCTCGCCGACGGCATCGAGTACGTCCGTACGGCGGTCGCGGCCGGCCTGGACGTGGACGACTTCGCGCCGCGCCTCTCCTTCTTCTTCGTGGCGCGTACGACGTTCCTGGAGGAGGTCGCCAAGTTCCGCGCGGCCAGGCGCATGTGGGCCAGGATCATGCGGGAGGAGTTCGGCGCGCGGAACCCCAAGTCGCTGATGCTCCGCTTCCACACGCAGACGGCCGGCGTCCAGCTCACCGCCCAGCAGCCGGAGCTGAACCTCGTCCGGGTCGCCGTCCAGGGCCTCGGCGCGGTCCTCGGCGGCACGCAGTCGCTCCACACCAACTCCTTCGACGAGGCCATCGCCCTCCCCACCGACAAGTCGGCCCGGCTCGCGCTGCGCACCCAGCAGGTCCTCGCGTACGAGACGGACGTGACGGCGACCGTCGACCCCTTCGCGGGGTCGTACGTCATGGAGAGGATGACCAACGACGTCGAGGAGGCGGCCCTCGCCCTCATGCGGCGCGTCGAGGACCTCGGCGGGGCGGTGCACGCCATCGAGCAGGGTTTCCAGAAGGCCGAGATCGAGCGCAACGCGTACCGCATCGCGCAGGAGACGGACAGCGGCGACCGCGTCGTGGTCGGCGTCAACCGCTACCGGCTCGACGAGGAGGAGCCGTACGAACCGCTGCGCGTCGACCCCGCCATCGAGGCCCAGCAGGCCGCCCGCCTGGCCCGGCTGCGCGCGGAGCGGGACGGCGCGGCGGTGAGCGCCGCCCTGGCCGCGCTCCAGGAGGCGGCGAAGGAGGAGGGCGCCAATGTGCTGTACCCGATGAAGGAGGCGCTCCGGGCGCGGGCCACGGTGGGCGAGGTGTGCGACGCGCTGCGGGAGGTGTGGGGGGTGTATGTCCCGACGGACGCGTTCTGACGTACGGGCACGTTGTGGCGGCCTGTAGGCGGTTCTGAAGCCTGAAATCCCGGCCGTCCGTCACACGGACACCCCTGTCCCCGTCCCGCACACCCGTGCGAGACTCCCGCCATGCTGGGTGTCACCGATCTTCCGACCTATCTCGCGGGCCTCGTCCTGATCATCCTCCTGCCGGGGCCGAACTCGCTGTACGTGCTCTCCGTCGCCGCACGCCGCGGCGTCCGCACCGGCTACACCGCGGCCGCCGGCGTCTGGTGCGGCGACGCCGTCCTGATGACGCTCTCGGCGGCCGGCGTGGCCTCGCTGCTCCAGGCCAACGCCGTGCTGTTCGGGATCGTGAAGTACGCCGGTGCCGGCTATCTGACCTGGCTGGCGGTCGGCATGCTGCGGGCGGCGTGGGGCATGTGGCGGGCGCGGCGGGACCAGGCGGCCGAAGGGGGCCGGGCGGTGGACGACGGGGAAGCGGCCGCGGGGGAGCGGCCGTTCCGCAGGGCCCTGGTGATCAGTCTGCTCAACCCCAAGGCGATCCTCTTCTTCATCGCCTTCTTCGTGCAGTTCGTCGATCCGGGGTACGCCTATCCCGCACTGTCCTTCGTCGTGCTCGGCGTCCTGGCCCAGCTGGCGAGCTTCCTCTACCTGACGGCTCTGATCTTCAGCGGCACGAAGCTGGCGGCCGCCTTCCGCAGCCGCAAGCGGCTCTCGGCCGGGGCCACGTCGGCGGCGGGCGCGCTGTTCCTCGGGTTCGCGGCGAAGCTGTCGGTCAGCAGCGTGTGACGGTCGCCGCCGTCACGTCCCGATGACGGTCGCCGCCGTCACTGCCCTGTGACGGCGGCCCCCGTCAAGGGCGCGTAGCTGTCGCCGCCCATCCGGTCGGCCGCGTCGATGTACGTGGCGAGGGCTTCGCGGGACCGCGCGATCTTCTCCATCTGGTCGTCGAGGCGGCGCAGCCGCCCCCGCATCGCGGCCAGCAGCTCGGGGCACGCGGGCAGCCGCGGGGCCTCTCCGTCCGCGCAGGGCAGCACGTACGCGATGTCCTCGGAGGACAGCCCGGCGCCCAGCAGGTGCCGGATCTGCGTCACCCGGAGCACGGCACTCTCGTCGTACTCGCGGTACCCGTTCGCGCCGCGCTCCGCCTCCAGGAGGCCCTGGGCCTCGTAGTAGCGCAACTGGTGGGCGTTGACGCCCGTCCGGCGACCCAGTTCCCCGATCCGCATCGCACCTCGCTTGACCTTCATACCGGTATCAACGTTGACGATGCTGTCATGAACAACGAACCCGAGATCAACAATTCCGCCGCACACACATCCGCGCCCTCGTCCGCACCCGCGCCCGTGACCGTCATAGGACTCGGCCTCATGGGCCAGGCCCTCGCCGCCGCGTTCCTGAGAGCCGGGCACCCCACCACCGTGTGGAACCGCACCGCCGCCAAGGCCGGCCAACTCGTCGCGGACGGAGCCCACTTGGCAACGACCGTCGACGACGCGCTCAGGGCGAGCCCGCTGACGGTCATCTGTCTCACCGACTACGACGCCGTGCGCGAACTGCTCGGCGCGGCCGAACCCGCCCTCGACGGACAGACGTTGGTCAATCTGACCTCGGGCTCCTCCGCCCAGGCCAGGGAGGCCGCGCGGTGGGCCGGGAAGCGGGGCGCCCGCTATCTCGACGGCGCCATCATGGCTGTCCCGCCGGTCATCGGCACCGCCGACGCGGTGATCCTGCACAGCGGCCCCGCGGCGGACTTCGCGGCGCACGAGCCGGCCCTCGCCGCGCTCGGCACCGTCACCCACCTCGGCGAGGACCACGGCCTCGCGGCCCTGTACGACGTGGCCGGGCTCGCCATGATGTGGAGCGTCCTGAACGCCTGGCTCCAGGGCACCGCCCTGCTCAGGACGGCCGGCGTCGACGCCGCGACGTACGCGCCGTTCGCGCGGCAGATCGCCGCCGGCGTGGCCGAATGGCTGCCCGGGTACGCCGGGCAGATCGACGCCGGCGCCTTCCCCGCCGAGGTGTCGGCCCTGGAGACCGACGCGCGGGCCATGGCACACATGGTCGAGGAGAGCGAGGCCGCGGGCGTCGACGCCGAACTGCCGAAGCTGATCCAGGCGATGGCCGCCCGCGCGATCGCCGCCGGGCACGGCGCGGAGCAGTACCCCGTGCTGATCGAGGAGTTCAGCAGGCCCCGCGCCGTCTGACCGTCAGTGGTGCCAGGCGGAGCCGCCCACGTTGTGGATCATCCGCTGGAGGACCTTCAGCGTGCGCACGTAGTCCTCGTCGGTGATGCCCTCGTGGATCTCCGCGCGGACGGCCTTCTGCCGCTCGGCCACGCGGGCCTGGAGTGCGCGGCCGTCCTCGGTGAGGGCGATGCGGCCCGCGGAGTCCTCGGTGATCAGGCCGCGGTCGTGCAGGGCGTTGATGTTGTGGTGCAGGGCGCCCTCGCCGATCTCCAGGTAGCCCTTCAGCACCCCCACGACCTCGTCCCGCGGGCGGCCGTCCGGCGCGGGGACAAGCTGGCTGAGGACCCACCACTGGGGCTGGGTGAGGCCCATCTCGGCGAGCATGGTGCGGATGTGGTTGACGACGGCCGCACCTGCCGCCGAACTCCAGTAGCCGACGGGCTGGTTGACGAGGTCCTGGTCGCTGTGCGAGTACGCGAATGCTGTCATGTTCTTGAACGTAAAACCTCAAGTCCGCTTGAGGTCAAGCAGGAAAATGGGCTCGGGAGGGGGCACCGCACCGGGCCAGGTACGCGGCGAGGCCGCCCCGGGCGTCCGTCCCCGCCCAGCCCACGTACCCGTCGGGGCGGACGAGGAAGAGCCCCTTCCCGTACGGCTCGTACGCGGGAATGCCGTGCACGTGGACCAACTCCTCGTCCACCGAAGGCACTTCCGCGTCCGTGCCCACCGCGAGCAGCGTCCAGTGCGGGCCGCGGAACACGTCGAACAGCGTCCCGGCGCCGCACGGCCCGTCCGGCGCCCGGTCGCCCGCCCGCAGCGCCTCCTCGGGCAGGCCCTCGCGCGTCTCCACCGCCAGTGAAGCGTCGCGGTAGCCGATGCCGAGCTGCCGGGTGGCCGCCCCGCGCCGCGCCTCGCCGCGGTGGATGCGGGTGGACAGGCCCAGCATCCGCGCGGCGTTGGGCCGCCGCTCCTCCTCGTACGTGTCGAGGAGTGCCGCGGGCGCGCCGCGCCGGAGCACCGCGGCCAGCTTCCAGCCCAGGTTGTAGGCGTCCTGGACGCTGGTGTTCAGGCCCTGGCCGCCCGCGGGCGAGTGGATGTGCGCCGCGTCGCCGGCCAGGAAGACGCGGCCCTCGCGGAAGCGGTCCGCCAGCGCCGCGCGTGGCCGGAAGTCCGAGGACCAGCGGACCGCGGTCACGTCGTCGGCGCTCAGGTGCGTCCGGGCGGCGACGAGGTCGCGTACGCCCTGAAGGGAGAGGTCGGGCGTCACCCCGGCCGGGAACTGGGCCGTCAGCTGGAAGTCCTCGGTGCCGGCCAGCGGGCAGATCGCCGTGTAGAGGCCGGTGTCGTCGGCGGGCGGGAACATGTGCCAGTTGTCGCGGTCGAGCGCGGGGACGCGGATGTCCGCGACCAGGACCGGGTTCGGGTCCACGGTCTCGCCCGACATCGTGATGCCCAGCGCCCCGCGGAGGATGGAGCGGCCGCCGTCGGCCGCCACCACGTACGCCGCCCGTACGGCCGCGCCCGTGGACAGCCGGGCGGTGACCCCGTCGGCCTCCTGCGTCAGCTCCGTCACCTCCGCGCCGAAGACGACGTCGCCGCCGAGCTCCCGCAGGCGCGCCAGCAGGATCTCCTGGGTGCGCCACTGGGGGAGCATCCACGGCGCGGTGTACGGGGCGGTCTCCGTGGGTTCGGGTTCGTCGAACATCCGGTGCTCGCCCTGCCGTTCGCCGTCCCGCCACACCATCCCGACCGGGATGGGGCCGCCCGTCGCGAGCACCGCGCCGACCACGCCGAGGTCGTCGAAGACCTCCATCGTGCGGGGCTGAAGGCCCTTGCCGCGCGAGCCGGGGAAGAGAGTCGGGGCCCGCTCGACGACGAGGGCGGGCACCCCGCGCCGTGCGAGGTCGCAGGCGAGGGCAAGCCCGGTGGGACCCGCGCCCACGACGAGCACACCGGTCGTGTCGATTTCCTTAACGTCGTTAAGTGCCATGCTGACGAGGGTGCGCTTAACGGTGTTAAATTGTCAAGGTGGCTACGACGAAACTGGACCGGACCCGCGTGGCGCGCACCGCGCTCGACCTGCTGAACGAGACGGGACTCGAAGGGCTCACCCTGCGCGCCATCGCCCAGCGTCTCGACGTGAAGGCGCCCGCTCTGTACTGGCACTTCAAGGACAAGCAGGCGCTGCTCGACGAGATGGCGACCGAGATGATGCGGCGCATGGCCGAGGACTTCCTGTCCGCCCCTGCCGCCGACTGGCGGACGGCGCTCACCGCCGCGATGCGCGGCCTCCGCGCCCACCTGCTGCGCTACCGCGACGGCGCCAAGGTGTTCAGCGGCACGCGCTACACGGACCTGTCGTACGCGGCCCCCCTCGAAACCCATCTGCGGGCGCTCGGCGAGGCGGGATTCGCGCCGGCCGCGGCGACACGGGCCTGGTTCACCGTGTACAGCTACACGATCGGCTACGTCATCGAGGAGCAGGCCACGGGCCCGAACCGAGGCGGTGACGGCGAAGGCGACGACGGCTATGACCTCGCGGCGCGCGCCGAGCGCCTCGCCGCGTACCCGCTGGCGGCCGCGGCGGGCGAGGAGATGTTCCGCTCGCACGACCGCGGCTTCGAGGAGGGTCTGGCCGCGGTCGTGGCGGGGATCGGGGCGACGCTCGCTACTTCGGGCGAGCGGTAGCGGTGGTCAGGCTGCGGTTGAGGCCGTTGCGGATCAACGGGGTCAGCCGCTCCTCCACGTACCGGTTGAGGAGCCACGCGAGGACCAGCATCGTGGCGATCGTCAGGCCGAGCGTCGCGTACGACGGCAGCCCCAGGTGGCGGTGCAGCACCTCCACTGTCACCCAGCCCAGGTGCTCGTGCACCAGGTAGAAGGGGTACGTCAGAGCGCCGGCCACGGTCAGCCAGCGCCAGTTCGCCCGATCCAGGCGGCCGAGGGCGATCAGCAGCACCGCGGCGAAGCCCGCCGTCACCACCGCCATGATCCCGACCGATGAGCGGTACGAGAAGAAGTCCGGGTTCGGGGCGTGCCACAGCTGGTCGACCGCGTAGTGCTGGCCGATCAGCCAGCTCACGCCCGTGATGCCCCACGCCGTCAGGTCGCGGCGGTCGCGGTGGAGCAGGTAGATGCCGATGCCGCCGACGAAGAACGGCGCGTACTGCGGCATCAGGACCAGGTCGAGCAGCGGCTGGTCCGCGGCCTCCGCGACGGCCGCGGCCAGGGTCCACACCGCGCAGAACAGCACGACGCGCGCGCGGGTCGCGCCCGGCATGACCACACACAGCGCGAACAGCGCGTAGAAGCGCAGCTCGGCCCAGAGCGTCCAGCAGACGCCGAGCACCCGGTCCGCGCCGAGGGGCTGCTGCAGCATGGTGAGGTTGACCAGCGCGTCGCTGGGCGAGACGGCCTCGTACGCGACGGCGGGCAGCGCGAAGACAGCCGTCACCAGGACGATCGCCGCCCAGTACGAGGGCAGCAGGCGGGACGCCCGGGAGGCGAAGAACGAGCGCAGGGGCCTGCCCCAGCCGCTCATGCAGATGACGAAGCCGCTGATCACGAAGAAGATCTGGACGCCCAGGCAGCCGTACGCGAACCACTCACTGGCCGTCGGGAACTGCTGCTTCGGCGAGCTGCCCCAGGCCTCGGCTATCTCGCCGTCGCGGCCGCCGTAGTGATACGCGGCGACCATGAGAGCGGCGACGAGCCGCAGCCCGTCGAGGGCGCGCAGCCGGGGCTTCCCGCGGGCGGGCCGCGGGGCCGGAAGGGTGGGCGGCGCGGCGGATTCCGCCCCCGGTGAGAGCTTCGGGAGCGTTATGTCGGGGGAGGTCATCCGAGCGCGGTCCGCTTGAGCGAGCGCTGGACGGAACGGGCGCGGCGGGCGACGCGGCGGACGGCCGCGTTGCGCGGGATGAAGGCCAGCTGCGCGGGGACGGCACCGGGCAGCGCGAGCGCGGTGAGGCGGCGCCGCTTGAAGTAGCGCCAGGTGGCGGCCGAGAGGTGCCGCGCGAGGTAGCGCTCGGCGTCGGGGCGGAGCCGGGGGTAGATCTGCGGCTGCATCGCGAAGCCGACGGCCTTGAGGAGGTTCGTCAGCTCACCGGTGCCGAGGCCCGGTTGCTGCGCGGAGACAGCAGCTTGGTCGGTGAGTTCGGGCAGCAGGGCGTCGACGATCGTGACGGGGACGCGGTTGCTGTTCTGGTAGGGCGCGAGGCGCTCCAGGAGGAGGTCCGTGCCGGTGCGGGCGGCGGGCAGGCCGTAGAGCGCGGACGCCGTGATCAGGGCGGTGGAGAAGCAGCCGACGACGAGCGCGGGCCGCATCCGCTGGTAGAGGACCTCGGCGAGCACGGGGGTGTCGAGCACCGTCAGCTCGACGCCGATCGCCTGCGCCTCCTTCTCCAGGGCGCGCGACCAGCGGGCCGGCGCGGTGGGGTGGGGCTTGAACACCACGCGCGTGTGACCGAGTTGCGCGGCGCCGCGCACCATGCGGATGTGCAGCTCCTCCTCTTCCTCGGGGGTGAGGATGGAGAGGGCGGAGAGGTACTGGCCGAGGACGAGGGCGGGCGCCTCGATGTCCGGCAGCTGCACGGTGTTCTCGTCGTCCTCGTCCGCTTCGGCGAGTTCACCGAGCACCTTCACGAACGCCTCGGTCGGCACCACCTCCGGCTCCACCCCGAACTCGGTGAGGAGCAGCGGCGTGAGGCCCGGCACCAGGTCCAGGTGCAGCAGGCGCCGCACGCGGGTGCCGACCAGCGGGTCGAGCTTGTTGCGGGTCGGGCCGTAGCTCATCAGGCCGTCGGCGTAGACGTCGACGGGGACGCCGGTGAAGATCTGCGCGAGGGCGAGCGCCGGGTTGACCTGGATCGACTCGACGGCCAGCTCGACGGCGTCGTCACCGAGGCCCCAGAGCAGCCGGACGTAACGCTCCCACAGCACGACGTCGTCGCCGCGCGGGGCCCAGCCGCCCGGGTGGAAGGGGGCGATGGTCTCGTTCCAGGAGCGCACCTCGTCGAACCGGCCGCGCAGCCGCTCGAACCCGGGCATCTCGTCGAGGGGCGTCGTCGTCTCGGGCGTCGCCGCGTTGTTGCTGACCAGGAGGATGCGGCGGTCGGCGGGGCCGAAGCGGTCGGCGTCCAGGGCCGCGGCCAGCGTCGCGGCGCCGTACAGCGTGGACGCCAGGAAGATCTGCGTCGTACGGCGCGACGCCTGCGGGGTCGCCATTACGCGGCCACCTCCGCCGACGCCGGACGCCGGCGCAGCCTGCGCAGCCGGGTCGCCCGCTGGACGTCCATGGAGTCGAGCGCGTCGTCCAGAACGCCCTGCGGCATCCGCTTCAGCGCGGCCGCACTCATTGACTTCAATTTCCGCGCCACGGATGGCTCGAACCTTTCGATGGATCCCAAATGGTGGGAGATGATCGCGCAGTAGGTGCGCACGGCCTTCGGCAGGAGTTCGTCCGCGTCCCGGTCCGCCGCTGTTTCCCTTACGACCTGGTCGAATGCCTTGATGAAATCGAGCTGGCGTACGTCGCCGATCTGTGTCAGTGACGAGGCGACCCCGCGCCGGTAGAACACCCCGAGAAGACCGACCGCGGCGAAGGATTCCGCCTCCCGGTGCAGCCGCCAGATCCAGGGGCGGTCCTCCGCGGTGCGCAGGCCGTCGGTGAAGTGCAGCAGCCCCGCGTCGGCGAGCCTGCGGTGGTAGATGCCCGCCCACGCGTACGCGTAGTCGACGGACGTCGACCGGTCGGCGGGCAGTATCACGTCGCGCGGATTCAGCACGACGCCGCGCCTGCCGTGCGGGACACGGTGCACGGTGCGGGCCCGAGCGGTGCACTGCACATGGTCGGTGCGCACGAAGTCGCAGCCCAACTGCTCGATGGCCGCGACGAGTTGGGAGAAGTAGCCGGGCGCGAGCCAGTCGTCACCGTCCAGGAAGGTGAGGTACTCGCCACGCGCCGCGTCGAGGCCCGTGTTGCGGGCGGTCGCGAGACCGCCGTTCGTCTCATGTCTGAGGTGAACGGCGCCGGGAAGCTCGCGCGCCGCACGCTCCAGGATGTCCGGAGTCTCGTCGCGCGAGCAGTCGTCGACGAGAATGAATTCGAAGTCGTCACGTGCGTTCGCACGCAGACTCCTCAAGGTGTCGGGCGCGTATTGCTGCACGTTGTAGAACGGCACGATGACGGAGAGCTTAACCACGTGGGTGACGTTAGGTGTCGGCCCGTGATTCGTGTCGACCCGCAGCGGTATGCCAGGTGAACGACGCGTGGCGGAATGGTTAACCAGGCTGCCGTACGGGCTTTTCCAGGGCCGATTCGCCATTCGTCGGCGTGCTGTTAACCGTTTGTTGCACCTGAGTTGGGCCGCGAATCGAAATGCCTTCCTAGCGTCTGGGACGTGCAAGGAAGTCATCGAAACCCGCTGCGGGTCGCCGTGCTCGCCGACTCCGACACGCGATGGAAATGGGGCGCTCTCACAGCGAACCGCATCGTGTCGGACGGTCGGCTCAGCGGCTTCCTGCTCCGCGGCCGGGCCACTCCCACCCCCCGGCAGCTCGACGAAGTGGGCGTCAGCGCGGATTCGCTGCGCGAGGTCACCGCCGTCGAGTTCCTGCGCGAGATGGAGCGGGACGCACCCGACGTGATCGTGCTCGCCCTGGTGGGCGGGGCGGTCCAGGCGGTGCTGCACGGACTCGCCCGCGTCACGCAGGACGCCCGCCTCACCGGCGCAGGCAGGAAGCGGCCCGTCGTCGTCACCGGCTACGTCGGCGTCGTCTACGAGAAGCTCGCCGACGGCCTCCTCCTGCGGCACGGCGCGGACGTCGTCCTCGCCAACTCCCGCCAGGACGCGGAACGCTTCCGCGCGGTGTACGAAGGAGTGGGCGCCGATGCGTCGGCGGTGACCGAGGCCGCGCTGCCGTTCCTCGGCGGCGCGCCCTACACGAAGCACGACCCGTACACCGTCGTCTTCGCCGCCCAGCCCTCCGTGCCGGAGACCGCCGCACACCGCACCTACCTGCTGCGCCGCCTCGCCGAGCACGCCAGGCTGCACCCCGACCGCGAGGTCCTGCTCAAGCTGCGCAGCAAGCCCGGCGAGCACACCACGCACATCGAGGAGCTGCCCTACCAGAAGCTGGCGCAGCGGATCGACGGCGGCCTGCCCGCCAACTGCCGCCTCGTCTACGGCCACATGGGCGAGGTCCTCGACCGCACCGACCTCCTCGTCACCGTCAGCTCCACGGCCGCCCTCGAATCGCTGCACCGCCGCATCCCCACCGCCGTCCTCACCGACCTCGGGGTGCGCGAGGCACTCGGCAACCACCACTTCACCGGCTCCGGCTGCCTCGCCTCCTGGGACCAGCTGGACGCGGGCCACCTGCCCGAGCCCGACGAGAGGTGGCTGGCCCGGCAGGGCGTCGCCGCCGACGGGGCGTACGAGAACGCCTTCGACGCGGCACGCGAGCGCGTCACGGAGCTGCTCGCCGACGCGGCCGCCGGCGGGCTCCCGCCCATCGAGCCCTACTACAGCCTCACCACCGCCCGCGGCTATCTGCCCGGCATCCTCGCCCGCCACCACCTCGGCCCCGACGGCGCCCCGCTGCCGGGCGCCCCCACGCCCGGCAAGGACCCCGGCCCCGTACGGCAGATCGTGCGCCGCGCGGCCCGCGGCGCCTACCGCCACGGAGTGCAGCGCGTGGCCCCCGTCATCCGGCGGATGGGCGAGCTGTGAGCCCCGGGCGAGCCGTGCGCACCCACCCCCTCCAAGGAGCCCCCATGCCCCTCCCCGACCCCGCGAGCGCACAGGACCGCCGCGTGCTCGCCGTCATCCCCGCGCGCGGCGGCTCCAAGGGCGTGCCCGCCAAGAACCTCGCCCCGGTCGGCGGTGTGCCGCTGGTGGCCCGCGCCATCCGCGAGTGCCTCGCCGCCCGGCTCGTCACCGACGTCGTCGTCTCCACCGACGACCACGTGATCGCCGAGGCCGCCCGCGCCGCCGGCGCCGAAGTGGTCCTGCGCCCCGCCGCGATCGCCGGGGACACCGCGACCAGCGAGGCCGCCGTGCTGCACGCGATGGACGCCCACGAGGCGCTGCACGGCGCGACCGTCGACATCGTCCTGCTCGTGCAGTGCACCAGCCCCTTCCTCACCCACGAGGACATCGACGGGGTGGCGTCGGCCGTCGCCGAGCACGGCGCCGACACGGCCGTCACGGTGGCGCCCTTCCACGGCTTCATCTGGCGCGACGCGGCGGACGACGCCGACAGCCAGGCCGAGGTCCCCCCGCAGCGCACGGACACCCGGGGCGGCACGGCGATCCTCGCCAACTCCACCCGGATCCGCGGCGGTTACGGCGTCAACCACGACAAGTCGTTCCGCCCGCGCCGCCAGGACCGCCCCCAGGACCTCCTGGAGACCGGCGCCGCCTACGCGATGGACGCGGCGGGCTTCCGCACCGAGAAGCACCGTTTCTTCGGCCGCACCGAGCCCGTCCGCACCGACCCCGCGCGCGTCCTGGAGGTCGACGACCCGCACGACCTCGCCCGCGCCCGCGCGCTCGCCCCCCTCTTCGACGCGGCCCGTCCCGGGGACGAGGCCGCCCTCCCGACCGCCGCCGACATCGACGCGGTCGTCCTCGACTTCGACGGCACCCAGACCGACGACAGGGTGCTGATCGACTCCGAAGGACGGGAGTTCGTCTCCGTGCACCGCGGGGACGGCCTCGGCATCGCGGCCCTCCGCAGGAGCGGCCTGCACATGCTGATCCTGTCCACGGAACAGAACCCGGTCGTCGCCGCGCGCGCCAGGAAGCTCAAGCTTCCCGTCCTGCACGGCATCGACCGCAAGGACCTCGCACTGAAGCAGTGGTGCGAGGAACAGGGCATCGCTCCCGAGCGCGTGCTCTACGTCGGCAACGACGTCAATGACCTCCCGTGCTTCGCCCTCGTGGGCTGGCCCGTGGCGGTCGCGAGCGCCCACGACGTCGTACGCGGCGCCGCACGCGCTGTCACCACCCTCCCCGGCGGTGAAGGCGCGATCCGAGAGATCGCCACCTGGATCCTCGGCCCCTCTCTCGACTCCCTCCACAATTAAGGACTGTTCCCGCATGAGCAACATCACCTCCATCGGCGCCAACTCCCGTCTCCGCCGCTTCGGTTCGAAGACGGCCGGTCCCGGTCAGCCCGTGTACATCACCGGTGAGATCGGCATCAACCACAACGGCGACCTGGAGAACGCGTTCAAGCTGATCGACGTGGCCGCCGAGGCCGGCTGCGACGCGGTGAAGTTCCAGAAGCGCACCCCGGAGATCTGCACCCCGCGCGACCAGTGGGACATCGAGCGCGACACCCCCTGGGGCCGCATGACGTACATCGACTACCGCCACCGCGTGGAGTTCGGCGAGGCCGAGTACCAGGCCATCAGCGAGCACTGCGCCAAGCGCGGCATCGACTGGTTCGCATCCCCGTGGGACACCGAGGCCGTCGCCTTCCTGGAGAAGTTCGACCTGCCCGCCCACAAGGTCGCCTCCGCCTCCCTCACCGACGACGAGCTGCTCCGCGCCCTGCGCGCCACGGGCCGCACGATCATCCTCTCCACGGGCATGTCGACCCCGAAGCAGATCCGCCACGCGGTGGAGGTGCTCGGCTCCGACAACATCCTGATGTGCCACGCCACGTCGACGTACCCGGCGCAGGCCGAGGAGCTCAACCTCCGCGTCATCAACACCCTCCAGGCCGAGTACCCGAACGTCCCGATCGGCTACTCCGGCCACGAGACCGGCCTCCAGACCACCCTCGCGGCGGTCGCCCTCGGCGCCACCTTCGTCGAGCGCCACATCACCCTCGACCGCGCCATGTGGGGCTCCGACCAGGCCGCCTCCGTCGAGCCGCAGGGCCTCACCCGCCTCGTCCGCGACATCCGCACCATCGAGGCGTCCCTCGGCGATGGCGTCAAGAAGGTCTACGAGTCGGAGCTCGGCCCCATGAAGAAGCTCCGCCGCGTCGCCGGTGTCGTCGCCGAGAGCGAGAACTCCTCGGACGCCGAGCCGGTCGCGGTCTGAACCTCTTACCGGGAGACGGACATACGACGATGAGCCCCCGAGTCGGCCGAGCCGACGACACCACGGCCCCGGCCGGGGCCGCCACGACGCTCGCGTTCGTGGAGAGCCCGGTCCAGCTGCTGAACGTCCTGGAGTGGGCGCACTCCGCGGCCGCCACCGGCCCGACCGGGGGCCTCACCGTCGTCGTCCTGTCCCCGAACGACCCCATGACCCGAGGCCAGTTGCGCCGCATGGCGCAGCTCGCCCGCGAAGAAGGCGTCGAGGTCCGCTGGGAGGAGGCGCGCGGCGGCGCGTCGGCTCCCTTCCAGACCATCGGGGGCCTCGCGGGCCCCCTGCGCAGGGCCGACCGGATCGTCATCGGCGACCCGTTCTCCCGCTACGTACAGCTCCTCCTCACCATCACCAGGGCCCGCTCCCTGGTCGTGGTCGACGACGGCACGGCCACGATGGAGTTCATCTCCCAGCTGGCCCACGGCGAACGGCTGCAGCGCTGGCACCGCAAGGGCGGCCGCCCCGGCCCCCGCGACCTGGTCTTCGCCCCGGTCTCGGCCTCGGCGCGGCGCCGCCTCACCCCCGGCGCCACCCGCAGCGTGGAGGTCTTCTCCGCCATGCCGATCGACAGCGCGCCCGACGGCGTGACCGTCTCCGTCAACACCTTCGCCTGGACCAGGGAGCGCTTCGGCCCGCCCCGCATCACGCGCGGCGCCGACCTGGTGGGCACCTCACTGGTGGAGACGGGAGTGGTCGACCCGGACCGCTACGTCGAAGCGGTCCGCACCCTCTCCCGCACCCACGGCGCCAACCGCTACTTCGCCCACCGCCGCGAGAGTTCCGAGAAACTCCACCGGCTCGCGGTCGAGACGGGCCTCCAGGTGGTCCGCCCGGACCTCCCCCTCGAACTCATCGCCCGCCGCGGCCCCGTCGGCCGCACCATCCTCAGCTTCCCCTCCACCGTCGTCCACACCCTGCCGCTCGCCCTGGCGGGCACGGAGGTGAAGGTGGCGGTCTGCGACATCGACCCGGCCTGGCTCACGGAGACGGCGTCGCCACGCGCCCAGGGCTTCCTGTCCGGCGTGACGGGCACGGCCCGGGACGTGCACCGCCTGTCGTCGGTATGGCCCGGGGCGGCAGCCACCGGCTGAAGTTCCGAATGGCCCGGGGTGGCCGCTACCGGCTGAAGTTCCGTACGTACCGCCGCTGCCACGGAGTCTCCACCGCGTGCCGGTCGTAATGCGCGCGTACATAGGCGACGGCCTCGTCCGCGGGCACCCCGTCGAGGACTGCGACGCACGCCAGCGCCGTCCCGGTCCTGCCGCGCCCGCCCCCGCACGCGACCTCGACCCGCTCCCCGGCGGCCCGCTCCCACGCCTCGCGCAGCACCTGCCGCGCGAGCTCCCGGTCCGCGGGAAGCCGGAAGTCGGGCCACCGCAGCCACCGCGCCTCCCAGGGGACTTCGGGCGGCCGCTTGCCGAGCAGGTAGACACCGAAGTCGGGCACGTCTCCGTTGGGCAGCCCCCGCCGAAGCCCCCGCCCCCGAACGAGCCGCCCGGACGGCAGCAGTAAAACCCCGGCGGCACCGATCGTCCATGCGCCTGTCTCATCACTCTCGGGTTTGTCTGGAAGCGTCATGCCTTGGAGGCTAGGTGACGGAAAGGGCGGCGACATGGCGGACAAGGCGCTCCTGGTGATGGACGTCCAACGGGACGTCGTGCGGCTCGCGGACGCCGGTTCCGGATACCTGCCGCGGCTGCGCCCGGCGATGCGGCAGCGAGATCCATGCGACGTGGCGCCCCTGCCCCTGGCGAGACCGGTGTGACCAAGCGGCGGGGCAGCGCGTTCTCGGGCAGCGACATGGGCCTGGGCCCGGAGGTAGACCGCACCCTCACCGAAAGACTGTTCCCCCAATGGGTGGAGGTCACGACGGCCAATGACTGGACGGAGTCGGTCGCCCGGTGATCACGTACGTATGGCGGGACACCTTTGAGGATCACGAGGACAACGCCTCTCACGCCGAGGGCTTCGGGCACCCGGTGCTGGACATCGGGTGGCGTGAGCAGCTGCACCGGCACAGGCTCGGATGGGTCTGCGCACGGGACGAGGGCAGGGTACTTGTCGGGTTCGTCAACGTCGCCTGAGACGGTGGCGTCCCCGCCTTCGTCCTCGCCACCGCCGTGGCGGGGCCGCACCGGAGGCGGGGGATCGGGGCCGGGCTCGTCGCCCGTGCCATGCGGAGCGCGCGGGACGCCCGCTGCGAGTGGCTGCACGTCGACTTCGACGACGAGCACCGCGGCTTCTACTTCGATGCCCGCGGCTTCCGCGAGACGGCGGCGGGTCTCATCGCGTTGTGAGGCCGTGGAAATCGCCGCCGGGCACGCGCACCGGCTCTTCCGCCGACAGAATGAGCCTGGGCAGTGTCACCCGCCCGTCCACGTAGCGGGCAGTCCGCTTCCTCGTGCGTCGGGCACGCACATCAGCACGCACGAGGGCCCGGCGCGCTGCGTGAACGCGGCGGTTTCCGTCACGCCGCTGCAGCTTCCACTGCCGGTGCCGGATGCGGTTGGCCTGCATCGCGACGGCGTCCGCGGATTCTCCAGGGTGCATCGCCTTGATGACCTTGGCCACGGCGGCGGCCCCAGCGCGAATGAGCATTACCAGAGCCAGGATCAGCAGCAGAGGGAAGGCGAGTCCCATCGGGATGCCCGCCGCGATGAGCTCCGAGATCAAACCGTTCAACGTAGGCCTCCACAGTCCGAGGCCCGAGGGGAGCGTCTGGCTCACCAGCAGCTCGGGCCCGTTGCCCACCTTCAGACACGAGAAGGGCCCCCGGTCACCGGGAGCCCTTCTCTAGCGGTGTTCGATCAACGCAAGACCCCCCATGGACCCACGTCGATCGGCCCGAATACTCAGGCCGTGCCTACAACCTCACGACCTGGCCGGACACATCAGTTCGCACGGCCTCCCCCGTTTCCGGCGCGAGGTTGACGCGAGGCAGGCGCACGGCGGAATCCGGCGTGATGGCCGTCATGAACCATGAGACGACCGCATTCCAGATGGCTGCTAGGACAGCCATCACGATAGCGATGCAGTTTCGCACTGGAGCTCCTTCGCGGCAGGAGACGGTTAGCAAGCCGATGCCCTGCCGGTTCATATCGTGGCGGCCTCGTCACCCCTCTGACGAGGCCTATCAGTAACTACCCTTCTGGCGTTGGGCGAGCTCCCAGCTCGCCCCGCCACCGCACGGGCCGGGGTCGCCGTACCGTGTGGCAGCGGGACGGTCCAATCCCTCGTCACGGAGCAGTTTCTACCTCGGCGGGTCGAACCCCAGGTGTGCGAGCGTGCCGTCGCGCCAAGCCTTGTTGATCTCCCGGTTGGCCCGCCACTTGAGCGTGGCGACGGCCCGGGCAGTGGTCGGCGGGTCGAGCCACTCCGCGATCACCTGGTTGTCCTCGCCCAGGATCTGCCCGAGCACGAAAACGGCCATCTGGCGCGGCGTGAGGAGATCGAGCGCGCGTATGCCCCGCACTGTTTCGATCAGCTCAAGATTGAGCCGTACGACATCGTCCGCCATGTGTTCGCCCTGACGCGCACGCAGTACGTCCAGGGTCTCGTCTCCGACCAGGACCTCCACCGTGGCGCGCAGCTTGCTCAGCTGATTGGTGACACAGCGGTTGAGGTACTTGTCGAGGTCTTCAACGGGCCCACGGTTGACGAGCCGCGAGTGCAGACTTCGAAGGACGTTCCCCCACATTTCATCGGCAAGCTCGGGGCCGGCCTTCTTGGCCATACGCCCACGGTGCATGCCTGCCTGCTCCGTGGCACGAAGCAGCTGATCGCGCGCGTCGGGGGACAGCTCGCGCACAACGGTGGATGATGCCGGCTGGCTTCCGCCGCGCATCTCTTCGGGCATCGTTGCTCCCGGAGTGGTTCCGAATGGACATCCACTCTCAGTCGCAACCGGGGGACCTCATCACGCATTCACGGAATGGGAGTCGCGTGTGCTTGACGGCACCTATGAGGGTGCCGAGTTGAGTGCGGGTCATTCTGAGGACGACCTCGGGGTCGTCGCTCTCGCGGAGGCAGATGGTTCCGTCGTTGCCAGAGGCGACGTAGAGGCAGGAGGAGGCCTCGCCTACCGGTACTCCGAAGGGCCCGCCGCTCTCCGGCTGCACGGTACCGACGACCTGTACGGGCTGCGGGTCAGCGTGTGGGACAGCAACCCGCACATCCCCGCCCCCTTCGACAAACCTCCTTGCCGGAGCGGGCCACCGTCCGCCGTACCGCACGAGGCGGACAGCGGGCGCGGGCTCGGCCTCGTGGTGCAGTGGGCCCAGGCGTGGGGCGGTCATCCGCTCGGCGACGACCTCTTCGGGCGGGGCGGCAAGCTGCCGTGGTCGCGTTGCGAGCGCCGGAACAGGTGTGAGGAGGGGATCAGCGTGCCGCGGAAACCTCGGCAGGGGCGCGGTCCCCGGCGGGGTCACCCGATGCCACCACCGGCGCCCCCCGCCTCGACCGCAGCCCGAACGCACTGATCAGCGCCGCCAGCAGCGCCGCCGCCAGCGGCACCCAGAGCGCCGCCCGATAGCCGTCGAGAAGCGCCGCAGGAGAAGTCGACGTCGTCGCCGCGACGTTGACCGCCGTGACCGTCGACAGGCCGACCGCCGCGCCGAATTGGAAGGACGTGTAGAGCAGCGCGCCCGCCAGGCCCTGCTCCTCCTCCGCCACGCCTTCCGTGGCGACGATCGTGAGCGGGCCGTACGCGAGCGAGAACGCGACACCGAGGAGGATCAGGCTCGGGAACATCGTCGCGTACGTCCAGTCGGCGCCGACCGGCAGGAACAGGGCGTACGCCAGCGCGGCGAGCAGCAGGCCGCCGAAGATCACCCGGGCGTTGCCGAAGCGGCTCACGAGCCGGGGCGTGAGGACGGGGGAGAGGATTGCGTCGACCCCGATGACGATCATCGCGAAGCTGGTCTGCAGCGTCGACCAGTCCCGCAACTCCTGGAGGTAGAGGACGACCAGGAACTGGAAGCCGAAGAAGCCCGCGGCGAAGAGCAGCCCCGCGAGGTTGGCGCGGACCAGCGGGCCGTTCCGCAGGATGCCGAGGCGGACCAGCGGGGCCGGCGCGCGGCGCTCGACGGCGACGAACGCGGCCAGCAGGGCGAGCCCGGCGCCGACCGTGAGCGCCGTCCACCCGAAGGCGGTGTGCGCGGCGCGCTCCACGCCGAGGACCAGCAGCACGATGGCGGCGGTGATCGTGAGCCCGCCCGCCAGGTCGACGCTCTGCCCGGCGCGGTCCGGCCGCGGCGAGCGGGGCACCAGCGCGAGGGCGGCGAGCAGGATCACCGCGGACAGCACGACGGGCGCGAAGAACACCCAACGCCAGCCGAGCTGGGTGAGCAGCCCGCCGACGACCAGACCGATGGAGAAGCCCCCGGCGGCCGTACCGGAGTAGAAGAGCAGCGCCTTGTTGCGCCGCGGCCCCTCCTCGAACCCGGTGGTGATGACGGACAGCCCCGCGGGCGTCATGAACGCCGCGGCGATCCCCGTGACGAAGCGGGCGACGATCAGCATCCAGCCCTCGGTGGCGAGGCCGCCGAGCCCGGAGAAGACGAGGAAGACGGCGAGCCAGAGGACGAACATCCGGCGGCGCCCGAAGAGGTCGGCGGCCCGGCCGCCGAGCAGCATGAACCCGCCGTACCCGAGGACGTAGGCGCTCATGACCCACTGCAGCGAGCCGGTGGACAGGCCGAGGTCGGCACGGATGGCGGGGAGGGCGACGTTGAGCATCGCGACGTCGATGCCCTCCAGGAAGATTGCGCCGCAGAGGACAAGGAGGACGCCCCACTCGCGGCCGGTGAGGGGTCTGTCGGGGGACTGGTGCGCGTGCGGCGCGAGGTTCTGACTCATGCCGCCACCCTCGGCCGGGCACGATCACGGAACAACGGCGAACATCGCAACGTTCGTTCAGCCAGGCTGACCGATGCGGACCGACCTGGGGGTACGGCGATGGAACGCGACGAACTGGAGTGCTTCCTGCTTCTCGCCGAGGAACTGCACTTCGGCCGCACCGCCGAGCGGATGCGGCTGTCCAGGGCCCGGGTGAGCCAGCTCGTGCAGCGCCTCGAACGGCGCGTCGGGGCACCGTTGTTCGTCCGCACCAGCCGCCGCGTGGCCCTCACCTCGCTCGGCCGCCAACTGCGCGCCGACCTCGAACCGCACCACCGCGCCATCGAGGACGCCCTGGCCCGGGCCGTGGCGACGGCCCGCGGCATCGACTCCGTCCTGCACGTGGGCTTCGACAACCCCCTCACCGGCGAGATCGTGATGAGGACGACGGAGGCCCTGCGCGTCAGCCACCCCGGCCTGGCCGTGGAGGTGTGCGAGGTGCCGCTCGGCGATCCGTACGGACAGTTGCGCAAGGGCGAGTTCGACGTGCAGCTGACGGAGTTCCCCGTACGGGAGGAGGACCTGCGCGGAGGGTCGGTGCTGCTCGCGGAGGGCCGGGTCCTGGCCCTGCCCGCGAGCCACCCCCTGGCGGCCCGTGCCTCCGTGACCCTGGAGGACCTGGCCGACGTCCCCCTCCTCACCATCGCCGGAGAGGTCCCCGACTACTGGCTCGACCACCACGTCCCGTCCACTACCCCGAGCGGCCGCCCCATCGGCCGCGGCCCCGGCGTGACGAACATGCAGGAGGCCCTGACGCTGGTGGCCGGGGGCAAGGGCGCCCTCTTGGCCCCCGCCCACACCGCCACGTACTTCGCCCGCCCCCGCATCGCCTACGTCCCCCTCACGGACGCGGCCCCGACGGGCTACGGCCTGGTCTGGCGCAGGGACCAGGAGACGGGGGCGGTGGCGGCGTTCGCGCGGACGGCACGAGAAATTTCCGTTTCCTAGCGCGCAACCGGTCACATCTCCCCGACGGGCTCCGTCAGTGGACCGAGAGCAGGCACCACGACACGAGGAGATGACCATGGAAACGCGTTCGATCACGGCAGAGGTCCCGATGGCGCCCCGGATGGCCGAGGACCCCGCGAAGCTCGTGCCCGAGCTGGCGGACGTCTCGGCGGCGCTGTTCAGGGTCACCGGCAACGGCTCGGTGCCGCGCCCGACGATCGGCCTGGTGCAGCTGCGTGCCGGGCAGATCGTCGGCAGCACCTACCTGACCGTGCTGCACACGGGCTTCCTGCGCAAGGGCGGGGTGTCGGAGGAGAGGATCACCTCGGTCGCGTCCTGGCAGGACTCGCCGTACTTCACCGGCGCCGAGCGTGCCGCGCTGGCGCTCGTGGAGGCCGTGCTCCAGCCGGCCGCCCACGGCGAGCAGCGGGTCTCCGACGAGCTGTACGCCGAGGTGGCCGGGCACTACGACGCCAAGGCGCTCGCCACCCTGATGTTCGCGATCGGCCAGGTCAACTTCTTCATCGCCGTGGCACTGGTGGCCAAGCCGGTGCCGGGGCGGTCGTTCTCCGACCCGTGGGGGTGAGTCAGGCTCCCCCGGACGGCGGAGGCACCCGGGCCCCGATGGGGACGTGGGGCGCCCGTGCCCGGCGGGAGCATCGGACGCATGCTGAAAGTGACCGCTCTTCCCGACGTCCCCCGCTGGGCCGCCCTCGCCGCGCACGCCGTGCCGCTCGTCACCCTGCCCTCGGGGCTGTGGCGGGTGGCCCTCGTCGCCGGGCTCCCCGTGGCCGCCCAGCCGCAGCGAGGGGTGGGGGAGGCCGTGTACATCCTGCTGCTCAGCGTCGTGTCCGAGGGGCTGGCCCTGCTCACGCTCGGTCTGGTGCGCGAGTGGGGTGAGGTCGTCCCGGCGTGGGTACCCGTGCTCGGCGGGCGGCAGATCCGGCCGTCGGCCGCCGTCGTACCGGCCCTGCTCGGCGCGGCCGGGCTCTTCGCACTCCTGGGCTGGGCCTGCTACGCCCAGGCCGCCGGACTGGGGAGCGAAACGGGTGTGACGGGCGGAACAGCGCAAACCGCCCTACTCGTGTTCTGCTATATACCGCTGATCGCGTGGCCGCCCTTGCTGACAGCGGTCGCCCTCGCCTACTACAGGCGCCGGACGACTTACGCATCCTCCGAGGCGGCGTAAATCTCTACCCATCCCGATCGGCGGCCATGCGCCACGAGGCCAGTAATTCTTCCCCTATCGGGCTGAACTTTTGTTGATCGTGGGTTAGTTGGCCGTTGCATCGCCTTACCCTTCAGAGGGTGAACCAACTGATGTCCCGTGCGTCCGAAGAGGTGTCCGACGGCGTGTCCGGAACGGAGTCCGCACCTGCGGAAACACTCCCCGGCACGCTGCCCGAAGCGCTGCGTGCCGAACTGGTCGCTTTCCGTCGCGACCTGCACATGCACCCCGAGCTCGGCAACCAGGAGTTCCGTACCACCGCGGCCATCAAGGCCCGCCTCGAGGAGGCGGGCCTCGAGCCCCGTGTGCTCCCCACCGGCACGGGGCTCGTCTGTGACATCGGCGCGCACCCCGTGGCGGCGGAAGGACCCGCCGGGGGCGGCGCGCGCGGCGTGCGCCCCATGCTCGCCCTGCGCGCCGACATCGACGCGCTGCCCATCCCGGACACCAAGCTCGGGGTGCCGTACCGCTCCACCGTGCCCGACCGCGCCCACGCCTGCGGGCACGACGTGCACACCACCGTCGTCCTCGGCGCCGGGCTCGTCCTCGCCGATCTCGCGAGGAAGGGGCAGCTGCCCTTTCCGGTGCGGTTGATCTTCCAGCCCGCCGAGGAGGTCCTGCCGGGCGGCGCCACCGAGGTCATCGCGTCGGGCGCCCTCGACGGCGTCGGCAAGATCATCGCCGTTCACTGCGACCCCCGCGTCGACGCGGGCCGCATCGGGCTGCGGCACGGCCCCATCACCTCCGCCTGCGACCGCCTGGAGGTCTCGCTCGACGGACCCGGCGGCCACACCGCGCGGCCGCACCTCACCACGGACCTCGTCACCGCCGCCGCCAAGGTCGCCACCGAGGTGCCCGCCCTGGTCGCCCGCCGCGTCGACGCCCGCTCCGGCCTCTCCGTGACCTGGGGCCGCATCGAGGCGGGCCACGCGCCGAACGTCATCCCGCAGCACGCCGAGCTCTCCGGCACCGTGCGCTGCCTCGACCTCAGGGCCTGGCGGGAGGCGCCGGACCTGCTGCACAGCGCCGTGCAGGAGGTCGCCGACATGTACCGCGCCAAGTCCGGCATCAACTACATCCGCGGCGTGCCCCCCGTCGTCAACGACGGCGCGGTCGCCGACCTGCTGCGCGACGCGATGTCCGAGCGGCGCGGCCCGCACTCCGTCGAGGACACCGAACAGAGCCTCGGCGGCGAGGACTTCTCCTGGTACCTGGAGCACGTGCCCGGCGCCATGGCCCGGCTCGGCGTGCGCGTCCCGGGGGAGCCCACCGTCCGCGACCTCCACCAGGGCGACTTCGACGTGGACGAGGCGGCGATCACGGCGGGCGTCGAACTCTTCACCGCCGCCGCACTGTTGGACGCGTTGAGCTAGCGGCACGGCACGGCATGACGGCGGGGCCGGTTGCGCGGGGCGTGAGCCCGTCGGCGTAACCGGCCCCCGTCGCGTGGAGCACGAAAAGCACGAAGGGGTAACGGCATCGCGAAAACCCGTTCCCCTCCCTTTCTACGCGCGTTAATGTGCGCCGAAATCAGCGCCGTACACGGCGCGTTGGCGATCAAGGGGTGCTTCCTGTGCGTCGTCTCTCTTCGAAATCCCGTAAATCTCGCGCCACTCACATCACCGCCGCCTTCGCGGTCCTCGCCCTCGCCGCGGCCGGCTGTGGCGAGACGAGCAACGAAGCCTCGCGGGACGACAACGGCAAGGACAAGGGCTCCGCCGGTTCCTCGTACAAGGGGAAGGGCATCGGACTCGCGTACGACATCGGCGGGCAGGGCGACCAGTCCTTCAACGACGCCGCCTACGCGGGCTATTCGAAGGCCCGCAAGGAGTTCAAGATCGGCGGCGTGGACATGGAGCCGGGCGACGGCGAGTCCAGCGCCGACAAGGTCCAGCGCCTCGAACAGCTCGCCAGGCAGGGCTACGACCCGGTGGTCGGCGTCGGCTTCGTCTACGCGCCCGCGGTGGAGGCGGCGGCCAAGAAGTTCCCCGACACCACCTTCGGGATCATCGACGACAACACCGTGAAGGCGGACAACGTCGCCGACCTGGTCTTCCACGAGGAACAGGGCTCCTATCTGGCGGGCGTCGCCGCCGCCAAGGCGACCAAGGCCAAACACGTCGGATTCGTGGGAGGCGTGGACATTCCGCTGATCCACAAATTCGAGGCCGGATTCGTGCAGGGCGTGAAATCCGTCGACCCCAAGATCAAAATCGAGAAGCGGTATCTGACCGAGAAGCCCGAAGAGGGCGGATTCTCCAGCCCGGACCGCGGGCAGAACGCGGCGAGCGGTCAGATCGAGGCCGGCGCGGACGTGATCTACCACGCGGCGGGACTCTCGGGCCAGGGCGTCATCCAGGAGGCAGGATCGCAGAAGAAGTGGGCCATCGGCGTCGACTCGGACCAGTACAAGCAGAAGGCCCTCGCCAAGTACAAGGACTACATCCTCGGCTCGGCGTTCAAGGACGTCGGCGGCGCGGTCTACGACCTGACGAAGTCGGTCGTCGAGGGCAAGCCGATGAAGGGCGAGCAGCGCTACGACCTCAAGTCGGGCCGCGTCGGCTTCTCCGACTCGAATCCGAAATACCGGGAGATGAAGGACGTCGTCGCCGCCGTCGAGAAGGCCGAGAAGGACATCATCAGCGGCAGGGTCGAGGTGAAGATCGTTCCGTAGCGCACGGTCCGGGACGTTTTACGTAGTACTGCGTGTGGCGACTGGGCGCCCCCATCAAGGGGGCGCCCACTCGTCGTTCGGCTGTCCGACACCCGGTGGCCACAGCTCGATAACGGACCGGACAGAAGGGTTCTTATGTCAGGTCTACGCGCGTTACGCTGCGGCGAAATCAGCGCCGGGTGAGGCGCTCGAACGTGCTTGTGCTTGCTTGTACTAAGGAGTTCGTCTCTATGCGCCGGGTGTCTCGAATAGCTGTCGCGGGCGCCGCGACCGCCGCTCTTGCCGTAACCGTCTCCGCCTGTGGTGGCACGTCCAGCGACGCCGCCGCGAGCAAGGACGACAAGAACAAGGGCGTCGCCATCGCCTACGACGTCGGCGGCGCCGGCGACCAGTCCTTCAACGACGCCGCGACCGTCGGTATGAAGAAGGCCGCCAAGGAGTTCAAGACCGGCGAGAAGGCCGTCGAGCCGGTCGACGGCGAGTCCGACGCCGACAAGACGCAGCGCCTGACGCAGCTCGCCAAGCAGGGCTACAACCCGGTCATCGGCGTCGGCTACGCGTACGCGCCCGCCATCAAGGAGGTCTCGGAGCAGTTCCCGAAGACCACCTTCGGCATCGTCGACGACGAGACGGTCAAGGCCGACAACGTCTCCGACCTGGTCTTCAGCGAGCAGGAGGCGTCCTACCTCGCGGGCGTCGTGGCCGCCAAGGCCACCAAGTCCAAGACCGTCGGCTTCGTCGGCGGCGTGGACGTCCCGCTGATCCACAAGTTCGAGGCGGGCTTCGCGCAGGGCGTCAAGGACACGAACCCCAAGGTCAAGGTCGTCAAGCAGTACCTGACCGAGAAGGCCGAGGACGGCGGCTTCTCCAGCCCCGACAAGGGCAAGACCGCCGCGCAGGGCCAGATCGAGAAGGGCGCCGACGTGGTCTACCACGCCGCGGGCCTCTCCGGTCAGGGCGTCATCGAGGCCGCGGCCGCCAAGAAGGTCTGGGCGATCGGTGTCGACTCCGACCAGTACAAGCAGGACGCCCTCGCCAAGTACAAGAAGTACATCCTGACCTCGGCGACCAAGGACGTCGCGGGCTCGGTGTACAACCTGGCGAAGGCCGTCGAGGACGGCACCGCCAAGGGTGGCGTCGTCCGCGCCGACCTGAAGTCGGGCGGTGTCGCGCTCGCCGACTCGAACCCCGAGTTCATGAAGATGAAGGACGTCCAGGCGGCCCTGAAGAAGGCCGAAGAGGGCATCAAGGGCGGCAAGATCAAGGTCAAGACCACGCCGTAAGGCGGGAGTTGATCCGACGACTGCCGTAACGGCAGCGTGATTCTCGTGCGACGGGGTGTGGGGGACGATGGTTCACCCGCGCCCCGTTCGCGCGAGCCACATTCAGCAGCAGGGGCACTGCGCGCGTAGGCGGCCCCTTTCCTTCAGGCCCTTCAGGCCTTCCGGCCCCCGAGGAGAGTGCGCCATCGACGCGTCCACCAACCCTCCGCCCATCGCCGTCGAACTCGTCGGCATCACCAAGCGCTTCCCCGGAGTCGTCGCCAACCACGACATCCACCTGACCGTCCGCAAGGGCACCGTGCACGCCCTCGTCGGTGAGAACGGCGCGGGCAAGTCGACCCTGATGAAGATCCTCTACGGCATGCAGAAGCCGGACGAGGGCACCATCACCGTCGACGGCGAGCAGGTCGCCTTCGGCAGCCCCGCCGACGCCATCGCCCGCGGCATCGGCATGGTGCACCAGCACTTCATGCTCGCCGACCAGCTGACCGTCCTGGAGAACATCGTTCTCGGCAGCGAGAAGCTGCACGGCATCGGCGCCGCCGCCCGCCGCACGATCCTCGACCTCTCCGACCGCTACGGCCTCGGCGTGCGCCCCGACGCGTACGTGGAGGACCTCGGCGTCGCCGACCGGCAGCGCGTGGAGATCCTCAAGGTCCTCTACCGCGGCGCCACCACGCTGATCCTCGACGAGCCGACGGCCGTGCTCGTGCCGCAGGAGGTCGACGCGCTCTTCGACAACCTCCGCGAGCTCAAGGCCGAGGGCCTGTCCGTCATCTTCATCTCGCACAAGCTCGGTGAAGTCCTGTCCGTCGCCGACGACATCACCGTCATCCGGCGCGGCACGACGGTCGGCACGGCGATCCCGGCCGAGACGACCCCGCGCCAGCTCGCCGAGCTGATGGTGGGCAGCGAACTGCCCACCCCCGAGACGGCGGAGTCGACGGTCACCGACCGCCCGATGATCCAGGTCGAGGGCCTCAAGCTGCTCGCCGAGGGCGACTCGGGCCGCGCGCTGCTCGACGACATCTCCTTCACGATCCACGAGGGCGAGGTCCTCGGCATCGCGGGCGTCGAGGGCAACGGCCAGACCGAGCTGATCGACGCGCTCATCGGCCTCAAGCACGCCGACTCCGGCGTCATCCGCATGGCCGGCGAGGACATCACCGGCACGGCGACCCGCAAGCGGCGCGAGGACGGCATCGGGTACATCCCCGAGGACCGCCACCGCCACGGCCTCCTCCTGGAGTCCCCGCTGTGGGAGAACCGCATCCTCGGCCACGTCACCGAGAAGCCCAACGCACGCGGCTTCTGGCTCGACCCCAAGGGCGCGCAGGCCGACACCCGCCGCATCGTCGAGGAGTACGACGTCCGTACGCCCGGCATCGACGTGACGGCGGCCTCCCTCTCCGGCGGCAACCAGCAGAAGCTGATCGTCGGCCGCGAGATGAGCCACAACCCGCGCTTCCTGATCGCCGCCCACCCCACCCGCGGTGTGGACGTCGGCGCGCAGGCACAGATCTGGGACCAGATCCGCGAGGCCCGCCGCGAGGGCCTGGCCGTGCTGCTGATCTCCGCCGACCTGGACGAGCTGATCGGCCTCTCCGACACGCTCCGCGTGATCTACCGCGGCCGGCTCGTGGCGGACGCCGACCCGTCCACCATCACGCCGGAGGAGCTCGGCTCGGCGATGACCGGTGCCGCCTCGGGTCACTTGGAGCACGTGGAAGAAGACGCCCCGGAGGACGAGGCCCGATGAAGAAGTTCGACAAGGAGCGCGTGCTCCTCGCGGTGGCCGGACCGGTCATCGCGCTGATCGCGGCCGTGGCGCTGACCTCGGTCGTGCTGCTCGCGTCGGGCAAGAGCCCGATCGAGCCGTACAGCCTGATGCTGGAGCAGGCCACCTTCTCCGACGTCCAGGTGCTGATCCTCAACCAGGCCGGCATGTACTACCTGGCGGCGCTCGCGGTGGCCATCGGCTTCCGCATGAACCTGTTCAACATCGGCGTGGACGGCCAGTACCGGCTCGCCGCGATGATCACCGCGGTCGTCGGCACGCACCTCGCGCTGCCGTCGTTCCTGCAGATCCCCGTGCTCATGCTGGTGGCCATGCTCACCGGCGCCTTCTGGGCCGGCATCGCGGGCGTCCTCAAGACCACCCGCGGCGTCAGCGAGGTGGTCGCCACGATCATGCTCAACGCCATCGCGACGAGCGTCATCGCCTACCTCACCCTCACCGAGAACTTCGGCGTCCCGGTCGGCAACAACCAGACCACCGGCGTGATGGAGAAGTCCGGCTGGTTCCCCGGCATCAAGGTGGCGGGCGGCGAGATCTACGGCTTCGTGGTCATCGCGGTCCTCGCCGGAGTCCTGTACTGGCTGGTCCTCAACCGCACCCGGTTCGGCTTCGACCTGCGCGCCACCGGCGCCTCCGAGTCGGCCGCCGCGGCCTCCGGCGTCAACGCCAAGCGCATGGTGCTCAGCGCGATGCTGATCTCCGGCGCGGTGTCGGGCCTCGCGGGCCTGCCGATCCTGCTCGGCGACACCCACACGTACAGCCTCTCCTTCCCCGCGGGCCTCGGCTTCACCGCCATCGGCATCGCGCTCCTCGGCCGCAACAACCCCGTCGGCATCGCCTTCGCGGCGCTGCTGTGGGCCTTCCTCGACAAGGCCTCGCCCGCCCTCGACTACGCCCAGCCCGAGGCGTACGACAAGGAGATCGCGGTGATCATGCAGGGCCTCATCGTGATCGCGGTCGTCGTCTCCTACGAGGAGGTGCGCCGCTGGGGCCTGCGCCGCCAGCAGCGCCGCGTCGGTGAGGAACTGGCCGCCGCCGCCCGGGCGAACGGCAACAACGACTCCGTGAAGGAGGTGGCTGCCCGATGAGCTCGGCAACCGTCGCCAAGCCCCCGGCCAAGCAGCCCGCGCCGGGCCGCCGCCGCATCTCGCTCCCCGTCCTCCTGCTGGTCATCGCGGGCGTCCTGGTGCTGACCTCCGTGGTCCGCATGATCACCGGCGCCGACGGCATCACGTCCACCGGCCAGATGTCCACGGCGCTCAAGCTCGCCGTGCCGATCGGCCTCGCGGGCCTCGGCGGCCTCTGGGCCGAGCGCGCGGGCGTCGTCAACATCGGCCTCGAAGGCATGCTGATCCTCGGCACCTGGTTCGGCGCCTGGGCCGGCTTCCAGTGGGGCCCATGGGTGGGCGTCCTGTTCGGCATCGTCGGCGGCGCCCTCGGCGGCCTGCTGCACGCGATCGTCACGATCACCTTCAACGTCAACCACATCGTCTCCGGTGTGGCCCTCAACATCCTGGCCCTCGGCGCCACCCGCTACCTCGCGACCTTCGCCTTCGAGGGCGAGGAGGGCGGTACGTCGAAGCAGTCGCCGCCCGTCGAATCGCTCGGGAACTTCTCCGTGCCGGGCCTCTCCGACTGGCTCGCCGACCTCAACGGCAAGCACTGGTTCCTGGTCTCCGACCTCGCCGGCCTGTTCGGCGGCCTGTTCACCGACCTGTCGCCGCTCACCGTCGTCGCGGTCGCCATGGTCCCGCTGAGCTGGTGGATCCTGTGGCGCACGGCGTTCGGCCTGCGGCTGCGCTCCTGCGGCGAGAACCCGATCGCCGCCGAGTCGCTCGGCGTCAACGTCTACAAGTACAAGTACCTGGCCGTGGTCATCTCCGGCGGCCTCGCGGGCCTCGGCGGCGCCTTCCTCTCGCTGGTCGCCTCCAACATCTACCTGGAGGGCCAGACCGGCGGCCGCGGCTACATCGGCCTCGCCGCGATGATCTTCGGCAACTGGATGCCGGGCGGACTCGCGCTCGGCGCGGGCCTGTTCGGTTACACCGACAGCCTGAAGCTCCGGGGTGGCGGCACCAACGTCCACGCGCTGCTCCTGCTCATCGCGATCCTGCTGGTCATCGGCGCGGTCTACCTCGCATGGCGCAAGCGGTACGTCCCCGCGGTGATCACCGCGGCCGTCTCCGCGCTGATGTTCCTGTGGTACGGCTTGACCGACGAGGTGCCCAACCAGGTCGTCACCGCCACTCCGTACGTGGTGACCCTGCTGGTCCTCTCGCTCTCCGCCCAGCGGCTGCGGATGCCGAAGGCGGACGGAATGCCGTACCGGAAGGGCCAAGGAAAGTGACGACTGCCGCCACGGACACCGACTGGGACGCCCTGCGGGAGGCCGCGCGCGAGGCCATGTCCCGCGCGTACGCCCCCTACTCGGGCTTCCCGGTCGGCGCCGCGGCCCTGGTCGACGACGGCAGGACCGTCTCCGGCTGCAACGTGGAGAACGCCTCGTACGGACTCGGCCTCTGTGCCGAATGCGGCCTGGTCTCCCAGCTCCAGCTGACCGGCGGCGGCCGCCTCACGCACTTCACCTGCGTGGACGGCAAGGGCGAGATCCTGATGCCGTGCGGCCGCTGCCGCCAGCTGCTCTACGAGTTCGGGGGCCCCGAGCTGCTCCTGGAGACGGCGTCGGGCGTGCGCACGCTCGCCGACATGCTCCCCGACGCGTTCGGCCCGCAGCACCTGAACTGACTCAACTGACGGACGGCCCCGCCCCCTTGACGATCTCGGGGGCGGGGCCGCCTTCAGCTCGCGGCTCTATGCGCGTAGAGTCGCGGCATATCTACGTACGTACGCCGTTGTACTGCTGGAAGGACCGCCATGGACGTCATCTCCGTCATCCGCACCAAGCGCGACCGGGGCGAGCTCAGCGACGAGCAGATCGACTGGGTCATCGACGCCTACACCCGCGGCGCGGTCGCCGACGAGCAGATGTCGTCCCTCGCGATGGCGATCCTGCTCAACGGCATGAACCGCAAGGAGATCGCCCGCTGGACCGCCGCGATGATCGCGTCCGGCGAGCGCATGGACTTCTCCTCGCTGTCCCGCCCGACCGCCGACAAGCACTCCACCGGCGGCGTCGGCGACAAGATCACGCTGCCGCTCGCCCCGCTGGTCGCCGCGTGCGGCGCGGCCGTCCCGCAGCTGTCGGGCCGCGGCCTCGGCCACACCGGCGGCACCCTCGACAAGCTGGAGGCCATCCCCGGCTGGCGCGCGCTGCTCTCCAACGAGGAGATGCTGAGCGTCCTCGACGGCGTCGGCTCGGTCATCTGCGCGGCGGGCGACGGCCTGGCCCCCGCCGACAAGAAGCTCTACGCCCTGCGTGACGTCACCGGCACGGTGGAGGCGATCCCGCTGATCGCCTCGTCCATCATGTCGAAGAAGATCGCCGAGGGCACGGGTTCGCTGGTCCTTGACGTGAAGGTCGGCACGGGCGCCTTCATGAAGAACCTGGACGACGCGCGTGAACTGGCCTCCACGATGGTGGAGTTGGGCACGGACAGCGGTGTCCGTACGGTGGCCCTGCTCACGGACATGTCGACGCCGCTCGGCCTCACGGCGGGCAACGCGCTCGAGGTCCGCGAGTCGGTCGAGGTCCTCGCGGGCGGCGGCCCGGCGGACGTCGTCGAGCTCACCCTCGCGCTGGCCCGCGAAATGCTGGACGCGGCGGGCCTGAAGGACGCCGACCCGGCGAAGGCGCTGGCCGACGGCTCGGCGATGGACGTGTGGCGCCGCATGATCGCGGCGCAGGGCGGCGACCCGGACGCGAAGCTGCCGGTGGCACGCGAGCGGCATGTGGTCACCGCGCCGTCGTCGGGCGTGCTGACCCGCCTCGACGCGTACGACGTCGGCGTCGCCGCGTGGCGCCTCGGTGCGGGGCGTGCGCGCAAGGAGGACGTCGTGCAGGCGGGCGCGGGCGTCGAACTCCACGCCAAGCCGGGCGACTCCGTCGAGGCGGGCGCGCCCCTGATGACCCTGCACACGGACACGCCGGAGCGGTTCGCGTACGCGCTGGAGTCCGTGGAGGGTTCGTACGACATCGCTCCGGCGGGGGCGGACTTCTCGCCGGGGGCGATCGTGCTGGACCGGATCGGCTGAGAGCTCGACGGGGCCCTGGCGGGGCTCTGACCAGGGCGTACTCGTACGGGTGAACGGGATCGGTGGACCGCCGCCGGTCCCGTTCGGCATGCTGGGATCGGTGACGCACCGAAAGAGGAGACCGCCATGGGCGCACTCACCGTCGGCCATCCAGCGGGCTACGGCCCTGGATGGGACGATCTTGTCCGGATCTGGCAAGAGACGGACGTACCCGAGGGCTGCAAGGTGGAGATCATTGAAGGGGTCATCACCGTGTCGCCCAGCCCTGCCAAGCAGCACAACCTCATCGCAGCCAAAGTTGCCCGCAGGCTGCTGGCCGCCATCCCGGACGACTGGAACGTTTTCCAGACACAGGCAGTGTCGCTTCCCTCCAGGCTTGGCATGTTCATCCCTGACCTCGTCGTGGCGGCCGAAGCAGAGCTCGACGGGCCCGGCACGGACATGCCGGCCGGCGCCGCCGAGCTCGTCGTCGAGGTGACTTCGCCCTCCAACGCCCGACACGACCGCATCAGCAAGCCCGCCGCCTATGCCACCGCAGGCATCCCCCTCTACCTCCTCATCGACCGCTGGGCCCCCGGCGGCCCCACCATCACCCTCTACGGCGAACCCCGAGGCGACGTCTACCGCGTCCTGAGCGCCTGCAAGTTCGGTGAGCCCATCAAGCTCCCCGAGCCCTTCGACCTGGAGATCGACACCAGCGCGTTCCCCGTGGACTGATGCGGACAGGCCCATTCGGCGGCCCCACCGATGAATTCCGTCGCCCGCGCCGGTCAATCCTGCGTGGCCGATTCCCGAGAGCACCTCATCCGCATCGCCGGGCCCCTGCGCGCCGGCGACATCCCGTCCCTGTGCGAACAGGTCGCCGCCGCCCGGCACGGACCCGGCGACGGCGCGACCAGCGACGTGATCTGCGATGTCTCCGCCGTCACCACCGCCGACCTCACCACCGTCGACGCCATCGCGAGGCTGCACCTCGCCGCCCGCAGGGCCGGGAGCCGGATCCGGCTCAGGAATCCCAGCCCCGGGCTGCTGGCGCTGATCGGTCTCGTCGGGCTCGTCGAACTCTGCGGCCTAGTCGTCGAGATGGAGGGGCACCCCGAAGAGCGGGAACCACCGCTGGGTGTCCAGGAAGCAGTGGAAGCCGGCGATACGGCCCTCTGAGATCTCCACGACCTGGATCGACCAGGGCATGAAGCCGCCGTTGTCGGGGTCGGGCTTGTACTGCGCGAAGCCCGGTGTGCCGTTCACCTGCACCGGCAGGAGGCGGCCGTTGGCACACGCGGCGCCCATGGTGGACATGAAGCCCGTGATGTCCGCCGTGCCGCGCAGCCACAGGTCGAACGGCGGCATCGTCATGACGGCGTCCTCGGCGAGCAGCGCGGTGAGCGCCGCCATGTCATACCCCTCGAAGGCCGCCACATAGCGGTCGAGGAGCTTCTGCTGCTCCTCGTCGAGCGGATCGGAGACGGCCGTGTCGTCCGCGGGCCGCTCGGCGAGGGTGGCGCGGGCCCGCTGCAGCGCGCTGTTCACCGAGGCGACGGAGGTGTCGATCAGCTCGGCGACCTCGCTGGCCTTCCAGGCGAGGACCTCACGCAGGATCAGCACCGCGCGCTGCTTGGGCGGCAGGCTCTGCAGCGCGGCGACGAACGCGAGGCGCACGGACTCCTTGGCGACCGCCGCCTCTGCGGGGTCGTGCAGGGACGGCAGGACGCGGGCGTCGGGCATCGGCTCGAGCCAGGTGTTGTCCGGGCGGGGGTTCAGCGCGGCCTGGGCCAGCGGGGCGGCGGCGGTGAGGTCCATGGGGCGGGCGCGGCGGTTGCCGGCGCTCAGCATGTCGAGGCAGACGTTCGTCGCGATGCGGTAGAGCCAGGAGCGGATGCTGGAGCGGCCCTCGAACTTGTCGAAGCTGCGCCAGGCGCGCACCATCGTGTCCTGCACGGCGTCCTCGGCCTCGAAGGCCGAGCCCAGCATCCGATAGCAGTACCCGGTCAGCTCGACCCGGTGTTTCTCCAGCGTGACGTCCAGCTCGGTCGTCGTCCCTGTGCTGTCGCTCATCCCCACCCACCCCTGGCTTCCGGGCGGAGCCCGATGTGAGGCCCCACACATCGGAAGCTACCGCAGCCCACTGACAACGGCCCCCGGAGTGGGAAAACCCGCAGGTGAAATCAGCAGGAGCGGGCCACGAGCCCGCGCCGCCGCTCCGTCCGCGCCGCGTGCGAGCCCCACACCGTCACCGACACGACGCCGAGCACCGCGAGGACGCCGAGCCCCACGGTCCCGGCCCAGCCGCCCGCGTGGAAGGCGACCGCACCGAGCGTGCCGCCCGCGCTGGAACCCAGGTAGTACGCGGACTGGTAGAGCGCCGACGCCTGCGCCCGCCCGGTCGTGGCCGTACGGCTCACAGAAGAGGACGCGACCGCGTGGCCCGCGAAGAAACCGGCGGTGATCAGCACAAGGCCGAGCAGGACGAGGACCAGTGAGGAGGAGAGGGAGAGCAGCAGCCCGCCGGCCGTCGTGCTCACCGCCAGATACAGGGCCCCGCGCCGCCCGAGCCGGGCCACCAGCTTCCCCGCGGCCGCCGACGAGACCGTACCGACGAGGTAGACCAGGAAGATCGAGCCGATGACGCCCTGCGGGAGCGAGAACGGCGCCTCGGTGAGCCGGTATCCGATCACCGTGTAGACCGCCCCGAAGACGGTCATGAACAGCGCCCCGATCGCGTACAGCCTGCACAGGAGCGGGTTCGACAGATGCGTACGCACCGTACGGGCAAGGGACTTGGGGCTGAGCGTGCCCGCGGTGAAGTGCCGCGGCGCGGGCAGCAGCACCCGGAAGGCGACCGCGCACAGCAGCGCCATGACACCGACCACGCCGACCGCCGCACGCCAGCCCCAGGCCTGCGCGACCCAGCCGGTGACGATCCGCCCGCTCATGCCGCCGATGGAGTTGCCCGCCACGAACATGCCGATCGCGGCGACCAGCGCCTTGGGCCGCACCTCCTCGGCGAGGAACGCCATCGCGGAGGCGGGGAGCCCGGCGAGTGCCGCGCCCTGCACGGCGCGCAGCGCGATCAGCACCTCGACCGAGGGCGAGAAGGGGACGAGGAGCCCCACGGCGACGGCGACGGTCAGCGAGGCCGTCATTACCGCGCGCCGCCCGTAGCGCTCGCTGAGCGCGCTCAGCGGAAGGACGAAGAGGGCCAGAGCGCCCGTGGCCGCCGACACCGTCCAGCTCGCCGTGCTCGCGCTCACGCCGAAGTCCGCGGAGACGAGCGGCAGGAGGGCCTGCGTGGAGTAGAGGAGGGCGAAGGTGGCGACGCCCGCGAGGAAGAGCGCGAAGCTCATCCGGCGGTAGCCGGGTCCGCCCGGGGTCAGACGGGAATCGGCGGCGGGGGACGACGAGGGGAGGGCGGCCGCGTGGGTGGCGGTCGCCCCGCTACTGGCAGGAGGCATGCCACGAACGTACGGCCGGTTTTTTGATGCGTCCAATGCATGGAATCGCCATAATCGTTCCCATGCAGCATCAGCAGAGGTCACAGCCGCGCGTGTCACAGAACAGTGACGTGGAGGACATCGTGGCGCTGCTCGCGCCTCGCCTCGCGTACTTCGCGGGGGCCGCCAGGACCGAGCACGTCACGCGCGCCGCCCAGCAGATGCGCATCCCCCAGTCGACGCTCTCCCGCGCCCTCGTCCGGCTCGAACGGGACCTCGGCGTCGACCTGTTCGCGCGCCGCGGCCGCACCGTCTCGCTCACTCCGGCGGGCCGCACCTTCCTCGCCTCGGTCGAGCGGGCGCTCGGCGAGGTCGAGCGGGCCGCCGAGTCCGTGCGCGCCGACGCCGACCCGGAGACCGGCAAGGTCGCCTTCGGCTTCCTGCACACCATGGGCTCCGAGACGGTGCCCGGACTGATCCGCGCCTTCCGCGCCGACCACCCGCGCGTGCGCTTCAGCCTGGTCCAGAACTACGGCGAGGCGATGATCGAGCGGCTGCGCGCAGGCGAGCTCGACCTCTGCCTCACCTCACCCGTGCCCGACGCCCCGGACCTGGTCGCCCGCCGCCTCGACGAACAGCGCCTGCGCCTGGTCGTGCCCGACGACCACCGCCTTGCCGCCCGCAAGCGCATCCGCCTCGCCGAGGCCGCCGAAGAGGCCTTCGTCACCCTGGAGCCGGGCTACGGCCTGCGCCGCATCACGGACGACCTCTGCCGGGACGCGGGCTTCAAGCCCCGCGTCGCCTTCGAGGGCGAGGAGGCGGAGACGCTGCGCGGCCTGGTCGCGGCGGGCCTCGGCGTGGCCCTGCTGCCGCCGCCCGCCGTGCCCCGGCCCGGGGTCGTGGAGCTGACGGTGACCGGGCAGCGGGCGGTGCGCGAGATCGGCGTGGCCTGGCTGGGCGGCCACCCGGACACCCCGCCGGTGGCGGCGTTCAAGGAGTTCCTGCTGAGCAGGAAGGGAAAGCTGCTGCAGCAACAGAGCCTCTCAGTGCCTGAGTGACTGCCCGAAACCGGAGGCCAACGGCATCCGCAGCCCGAGCGGCGGCGGAGCCGCCAGCGCGTCCTCCAGAGGACGGGCGAAACCCGACCCGAACAGCGCGCCCAGCACGAAGTCCGAGGCCAGCGCGAGGACTTCGGACTGGTGCTGCTGGAGCCGGTGCCCGTCGGAGTGCACCTCGAACCGGCACACGTCGCGGTTCGCCTTCTTCGCCCGCTCGGCGAACCGGAACGACAGCTCCGGGTCGGTCCGCTCGTCGTTCGTGCCGTGCACGATGAGGACCCGCCGCCCCGCGAGGTGCTTCACCGGTTCGGGTGGCGCGGCCACGTCGTCCTCGGGCAGCCAGGGCGCCATCGCGAGGACGGAGTTGACGGCCTCGTGCCCGCCCGCGCGGAGCGCCGCACGGCCGCCCATGTCCACTCCGGCGAGACAGACGGGGACGTCGCCGTAGAGACGTACTATCTCGTCCGCCGCCCAGGCCGTGTCGCGGGCCAGCTCCGCCTGCGCGCCGTTCCAGCCCCGGCAGCGGTAGTGCACGACGTGCGTGACGAGGCCGGCCTCGCGCCCGTCGTGGGCCAGTCTGCGGCCCAGCGCGCGCACGCCGGCGGCCGCCAGCGGCGACGGTCTGCGGGTGGAGGTCTCGGTGCCGCCGGGCAGCAGGAGCACCGCTCCGCCCACCGCCGAGGGCGCCGTCCCGATCGCGCGCCCGAGCCTGGCCGCGCCCGCCGGCCCCGCGGTCCCTTGCTGTGCCATGACAGAACAGTGTCAGAAGCCATGGTGTACGCCACCCGTCCGCAGGGTCACTGTTACGTATCGACCAGTGAGTTCTACGCGCGTAGGCGCTAGAGTGCCGAAATGACGAGCCAGACACACACGACCGGTCACACGGACCGTGAAACGCCCAGCGTCGAGCAGATCCGCCGTGCCCCCAAGGTGCTTCTCCACGACCACCTCGACGGCGGCCTGCGCCCCGGCACGATCGTCGACCTCGCCCGCGACTGCGGATACGAGAACCTCCCCGAGACCGACCCCGACAAGCTCGGTATCTGGTTCCGCGAGGCGGCCGACTCCGGCTCCCTGGAGCGGTACCTGGAGACCTTCGCCCACACCTGCGCGGTGATGCAGACGAAGGACGCCCTCAAGCGCGTCGCCGCCGAGTGCGCCGAGGACCTCGCCGAGGACGGCGTGGTCTACGCCGAGATCAGGTACGCCCCCGAGCAGCACCTGGAGCAGGGCCTCACCCTCGAAGAGGTCGTCGAGGCGGTCAACGAAGGCTTCCGCGAGGGCGAGCGCCGCGCCAAGGCCAACGGCCACCGCATCCGCGTCGGCGCGCTGCTCACCGCCATGCGGCACGCGGCCCGCGCCCTGGAGATCGCCGAACTCGCCAACCGCTACCGCGACTTCGGAGTGGTCGGCTTCGACATCGCGGGCGCCGAGGCGGGCTTCCCTCCCACCCGCCACCTCGACGCCTTCGAGTTCCTCAAGCGCGAGAACAACCACTTCACGATCCACGCGGGCGAGGCCTTCGGCCTGCCGTCGATCTGGCAGGCCCTGCAGTGGTGCGGCGCCGACCGGCTCGGCCACGGCGTGCGCATCATCGACGACATCGAGATCGCCGACGACGGCACGGTGAAGCTCGGCCGCCTCGCGTCGTACGTCAGGGACAAGCGGATCCCGCTGGAGCTCTGCCCGACGTCCAACCTCCAGACGGGCGCCGCGTCCTCCTACGCCGAGCACCCCATCGGGCTGCTGCGCAAGCTGCACTTCCGCGCGACGGTGAACACCGACAACCGCCTGATGTCGGGCACCAGCATGAGCCGCGAATTCGAGCACCTGGTCGGCACGTTCGGCTACACGCTCGACGACATGCAGTGGTTCACAGTCAATGCGATGAAATCAGCATTCATTCCTTTCGATGAACGACTGGCCATGATCAACGACGTGATCAAGCCCGGCTATGCCGAGCTGAAGTCCGAATGGCTGTTCCGTCAGACCGTCCCGACCAGCGCTTCTGCCGCCGGCTGACGCGATGCGTCCGCGTCCGCGCGGCGGGCGGGCGGCCGGGAGATCTCTCTCCCGGCCGCTTTTCCTTTGCCCCTGAACCGTGATCGGGGCTGCTTACGGTCGTTGAACCGCGCAACCCCCCTCCCCGATCCGCCGCTCGAATCCCTGAGCAGAAGACGCAAGGACGCATAGAAGATGAAGCAGCAGTCAGCCGCCAAGACCCTCGGTGTCGCCGCTCTGGGCGCCGCCTTCGCCGCCGCGGGCGCCGGCGCCGCGAACGCCGCTCCCGCCGTCGCCGACCCGGCCGCCGCCCTCGGCCCCGTCTCCTCCGTGGTCCCCGCCGCCGGCGCCACCGAGTCCCTGTCCGCCGGGCAGAACGCCCTCGGCAGCGGCCTGAACGCCACGAAGCCCGCGCTCGACAAGACCGCGGGCCCCAAGCCGGGCGGCCCGACCTCCCCGGTCTCGGGCCTCCTCGGCGGCCTGCCGCTCGGCGGCACCGGCCTCAACGGCCTGCCGCTCGGCTGACCCGCCTCCGCGTACGCCGATGGGGCGCCCCTCCGAAGAGGGGCGCCCCATCGTGCTGTCGTCACCAGGCCTGGCGGGCCTTGCTCTCCGAGGGCAGCAGGATCCACATCGCGATGTAGAGCAGGAACTGCGGGCCCGGCAGCAGGCACGAGACCACGAAGATCACGCGCATCGTCGTGGCGGAGGTGCCGAAGCGCTTGGCCAGGGCAGCGCACACTCCGCCGATCATCCGGCCGTGGGTGGGGCGGGCAAGGGCGGTCATGTCGGGCTCCTTCGCGAACGTCGGTACGAGGCTTCTCGTGTGCCCCGATACTTCGACAGTACGTTCGCGAAGCGGGTCAAAGCGTCGCTCTACGGTGCGATACCGACCCTGGGAATCGTCGGGGTCGACCCCTGAGACACGTCCTCCCGGGGGAGGGCCGCGCGGCTCCCGCCGTCCTCACCGCGACGGAGCCTGGCCCGGACCGCGGGCACGACCGCGAGGTGCGCCACCGCCACCCCGAGCGTGTTCAGGAGCAGCGAGTCGATGTCGACGACCTGACCGGGGACCCCGGTCTGCAGCAGCTCGATGCCGAGCGAGAGCAGTGCCCCGGCGGCGACCGTGCGGACCAGCGAACCCCACGGCGAGACCGCGACACGGCCGCCGGCCAGCGGCAGCAGCACCCCGAGCGGGGCGAGCAGCAGCACGCTCTCACCGATCCGGCGGGCGGCCTGGAGACCGCCGAGCGCCAGATCCGCCTTGATCCCGGCGAGTGGCCGCAGATTCGCGGCGCTCACCCAGGGGACGTCCAGCGGACGCAGCGTGATCCACCCGACGAGCAGAAGATGTGCGACGAGGAGGAATCCCCCCGCCGCACGGAAGCGGATGGCGGCACCGTGGCCGCCCGAGCCTTGACGCACACCCCCCAGGACGTCAGAGGCGGCAGGATCGGTTCCGCGTACCCGCCGACGGCTACTGGACGGTTTTCACGGGCGGCGCCACCGTGCCCGGCCGGGACCGGACCTCGGCGGTGCACTCGTAGCTCCGCAGGGGGCTGTCCCCGGGGCCGCCCATGACCACCGCGTGATCGCCCGACGCCGCGTTGCCCGCGAGCGTGCACACGATCTGGGCCAGCGCGAACGCGGACAGGTCCTCCGGCCGGGAGCTCAGGCGCAGCGCCTCCTCAGGGTCGCCCGCACGCGGCCCGGAGACGGTGGTGCCGCCCCGCACGTCGGTGGCGAAGCCCGCCTGCTTCTCCGGCTCCGAGGGCGGCGCCGCCAGCTCGTCGAGGAGCGCCTGGGCGATACGGACCCGGTCGGTGGTCGCCTTGTCCGTGCGCAGCCGCAGCTCGCGGTCGACGTTCACCAGCTGGGCCGCGCACACCAGGTAGACCTCCACCGGCACGCCGCTGCCCGACCGCGAGGCGATGCCGGAGCCCGACATGACGCACGGCACCCGCGACGGCGCGGCGCCGTAGTCGGTCGGCACCTCGGTCGACCTGATCCCGCACCCGGCGAGCACGGCGGTCAGCCCCGCCGCGGCGGCGAAGGACCGCATCCGGCGCCCGTTCATGCCTGGCCCCCTTCGGCGCGCTCGTCGTCCTCGGCGGCTGCTTCGTCGTCGGCTTCGTCGTGCTGCGGCAGCCACAGCGTGAAGACCGCGCCGCCCTCCGGAGAGTTGGCCGCGGTGATCTCGCCGCCGTGGATGTGCGCGTTCTCCAGGGCGATGGAGAGGCCGAGGCCGCTGCCTTCGGACCGCGGCCGGGACGCGCTCGCCTTGTAGAACCGGTCGAAGACGTGCGGCAGCACGTCCTCCGGGATGCCGGGGCCGTGGTCGCGTACGGAGATGACCAGCTTGGTGTCCGCCAGCCGCACCGACACCTCGACCGGGGAGCCGCCGTGCTTGAGGGCGTTGCCGATGAGGTTCGCCAGGATCACGTCGAGGCGGCGCGGGTCGAGCCGGACGGTGATGCCGCGCTCGGCGTCCAGCTCGACCGCGTCGAGCCAGGCGCGCGCGTCGATGCACGCGGTGATCTGGTCGGCGATGTCGACGTCGTCCAGGACGAGGCGCGCGGTGCCCGCGTCGAAGCGGGTGACCTCCATGAGGTTCTCCACGAGGTCGTTCAGGCGGCGGGTCTCGCTCACCACGAGCCGGACGGCCGGCTCGATCATCGGGTCCACGGAACCGGTCTCCGCGTCGAGCTCCTCCTCCAGGACCTCCGTCACCGCGGTGATCGCGGTCAGCGGGGTGCGCAGCTCGTGCGACATGTCGGCGACGAAGCGCCGGGACGCCTCCTCGCGGGCGCTCATGTCGGCGACCTTCTTCTCCAGGTTCTCCGCGGTCTTGTTGAACGTGCGGGAAAGGTCGGCGAGTTCGTCCGTACCGGACACCCGGAGGCGGGTGTCCAGCTTGCCCTCGCCGAGCCGCCGCGCGGCCACGCCGAGCCGGTGCACGGGTTTCAGGACGGTCGTCGCCGCGGCCTGCGCGAGCAGCGCGGAGCCGATCAGCGCGAGCCCCGTGGCGATGGCGAGGGACCAGCCGAGCGAACTGAGGTCCTTCGCCTCCGGCTCCAGCGATTTGAGCATGTAACCGGTCGGGCCGCCGCCGATCACCGTGGCGCCGCCCACCAGGTACGGGGTGCCGTGGTTGACGGTCCGCTGCCAGTACAGGTGGTAGGGGCTCTTGTTGCCGGAGGTGAGCGGCTGCTTCTCGGTCACGGCCTCCTGCAGCGACCGCGGCACCTTGGCGAGCGTGAACGCGTCCAGGTCGCTGTAGCCGACGATCTGGCCGCCGCCCTTCTTCTCGCCGACCAGGAGCACGCTGTAACGCTGGCCGCTGTTCGCCATCTGCTCGGCGGTCGCCTGCAGTTCGTCCTGCGAGGCGTCGGCGGGCAGCGCGCCCGCGCGGTTCTGCATCTGCTGCCGGAAGTCCTTGAGCGCCGCGTCCTGCGCGCGCGTCAGCACGGCCTCGCGGTTGAGCCAGTACGCGATGCCGGACGCGGAGACGGCGGCGGTGAGCGCCACCAGACCGAACACCACGACGAGCCTGAGCCGCAGGCTCGTGAAGCGCAGCCCCGCCAGTATGGCCTTGCGTGCCGCGGCCCAGCCGCGGAGCTTGTCCTGCGGTTTGGTCACTGAGGGGAGTCCAGCCGGTAACCGACGCCGCGCACCGTACGGATCAGGGTCGGCGACGACGGTACGTCCTCGACCTTGGCGCGCAGCCGCTGCACGCACGCGTCGACGAGCCGCGAGTCGCCGAGGTAGTCGTGCTCCCACACCAGACGCAGCAGCTGCTGCCGCGACAGGGCCTGGCCGGGCCTGCGGCTCAGCTCCAGGAGCAGCCGCAGCTCGGTCGGCGTGAGCTGCAGGTCCTCGCCGTTCTTCGTCACGGTCATCGCGGCCCGGTCGATGACGAGCGAACCGAACGTCGCCGCGTCGTTGGCCTCCCGCTCGCCGCGCCGCAGCACCGCGCGGATCCGCGCGTCCAAGACCCGCCCCTGCACGGGCTTGACCACATAGTCGTCGGCGCCGGACTCCAGGCCCACGACCACGTCGATGTCGTCGTTGCGCGCGGTCAGCAGGATGATCGGCAGCTGGTCGGTGCGCCGGATGCGACGGCACACCTCGAAGCCGTCGATGCCCGGCAGCATCACATCCAGCACGATCAGGTCCGGCCGCTGCTCACCGAGCAGTTTCAGGCCGTCCTCGCCGGTGGCAGCAGTGGCCACCCGGTGCCCCTGGCGCGTCAGCGAAAGCTCCAGGGCCGTCCGGATGGCGTCGTCGTCCTCGATCAGCAACAGGGAAGGCACGGACGTCATTCTGTCCCATGTCACGGCCCCAGTACGACTGCTGGAGCTTCCCCGGGCCCTCATTGAGCGGCAGAAGCCCGCACCCACACGTGACCTTCACAGGTGGAAGGCGTCCCCGGCCCCTGTGACAGGCCTGTGACAGTCGGCGGACACCGTCATGAAGTGGGTCCGGCAGAGTTCTGGTCACACGCAAGAAGCGGGACTCCACCGACGGGGGGCGCAAGATGAACACGCTGCACAGCACCAGCTCAAGCGCAGTTGTCACGCGTCTTCACGACGTCGGGCGGGGGTCTGAGAAGTCCGGTGCCGTGAGCGGGCGGGGGTGCGCTCGCGGCACCGGGCGTCAGCACGCCGCGTACATGACGGTGGTCGACACCTGTCAGGGCGGGCACGGGGCTCACGGGGGAGCCGCGTACGGGGAGGGCTCGGGGGAGCGGAAGTCCCTGTCGGAGGCGGAGTTCACCGCCTACGTCCAGGAGCGCCGCGCCTCCCTGTACGCGACCGCCTACCACCTGACCGGCGACCGCTTCGAGGCCGAGGACCTGCTGCAGAGCGCCCTCTTCTCGACGTACCGGGCGTGGGACAGGATCAGCGACAAGGCCGCGGTCGGGGGCTACCTCCGCCGCACCATGACCAATCTGCACATCAGCGCGTGGCGCCGCCGCAAGCTGAACGAGTACCCGACCGAGGAGCTGCCGGAGACGGTGGGCGACACGGACGCGATGCGCGGCACGGAGCTGCGCGCGGTTCTCTGGCAGGCCCTGGCCCGCCTCCCCGAACTGCAGCGGACGATGCTCGTGCTCCGCTACTACGAGGGTCGTACGGACCCCGAGATCGCGGACATCCTCGACATCAGCGTGGGCACGGTGAAGTCCAGCATCTGGCGGTCGCTCCGCCGGCTGCGCGAGGACGAGGTCCTCAGCTTCGGCCGTGACCAGGAGGAGTCCTTCGGCGAGTTGGTCGCCTGAGGATCGGGGCCCGCGGCGTCAGCCGCGCACGGGCTCCACGGGGGGAGTACGGGGGCCGTCGCTCTGGGGGGACGCGGCGGAAGCACGGGGGATCAAGTGGAGGACCGGAAGGCCGGGGGGTCTTTCCGGTCCTTCTGCTTTTCCGGCCCTGCTGCTTTCCGGTCCTCCTGCGCTGTTTTCCGGGAGCTGCCCCCGCCGGTTACGAGGCCCCGGCCCGTGCCTGCACGCAGCGGCCCGCCGCGGCGGCCGCGACCCGGCCCAGCGCCTCGTCCTTACCGCAGGGGTGCGCCCCCAGCGCGGCCTGCCGGGTCACGATGGCGCGCTCGGCCCGCATCAGCCGCCACCCGCGCCGCAGCAGGAACGGCACGGACTTGCGGCCCTCCCGCAGGTCCCGCAGCAGCCGCCGCCGGAAGGTGGTCGAGGGACGGCCCCGCAGACAGATGGCGTCGGCCAGCACGTCGAGCTCCCGGCACCGCTCCACGATGTCCGCCGCGAAGATGCCCTCCGCGATGAAGAGCGGCGTGCGCCCGATGTCCAGGATCTCCCGGCCGACGCGCGAGCTGGTCGCGATGTCGTACACCGGAACCTTCGTGTGCCCCGTCCGGCACAGCTCCTCGATGGCGGCGACCGCCACGTCCGCGTCCCAGGAGGCCGGGGAGTCCCAGTCGATGTCCGCGCTGCCAGGGACCTGCGGCAGCGTCGGATCGCCGGCTTCCTTGTAGAAGTCGTCGAGGCACAGGACGGGCAGCCCGGAGCGGGCGGCGAACGACGACTTCCCCGAGCCGGAAGGGCCCGTGAGCAGCACGACGCGGGTCGGTATCGGGGGATGGGAGCCCAATTCTGTGAACCTTTGCACCTGGGGTGGACCGCATCTCCCGACACGGCTCGTCAGCGTGGTCGGGAGTCATTATCAACCGGAACGGGAAGTTGCGGAGCCCACGCGGCGAGTCGGCCTTTGGTACGCACGCCACCACTCAACTACGCTACGTGCTCGCCTGATTACTCGACACCTACGGATGTGGGCGCTACCCATGGCACGACACTCAGTGAACAAGTCCCCCCGGGCCCGCTCGCGCGCACTGCTGCGCGTCGGCCTCACCGTCACCGCCGCGGGAGCCGCCCTCGGTGTCGGCGGCACGGGGGTCGCCGGTGCCGCGCCGCTCGAGGACATCGACGCGGGCAGCCCGGTGAAGGGCCTCGTGACGGCGCTCGAGCACTCGACGAAGGGCGGGCTCGCCCCGGTCAGGGACCTCCAGCTCGACCCGCTGGCCAACACCAGCGTCGACCCGCTCAGCAACACGCTCGGCACGCAGGTCGCCGACTTCAAGCCGGTCAGCACCGCGATCGCCACCGGTCCGCTGGCCAGCGGCGCGTCCCTCGGCGAGCTTCCTGTGGTGGGCCCGCTGCTGCCCCGCTAGGAGCCGGTCGGCCGCGAGCGCAGCGGCACCTCGCGGATCAGCCAGGCGGCCGCGAAGGTGGCCGCACAGAGCGCGGCCGTGCCGATCATGACGCCGTGCAGGCCGCTGGTGACCCCGGCCCGGAAGGCGTCGCGCGCCGGCTCGGGGAGGGTGCCGAGCACCGCGGGGGTCAGCTCGTGGCCGCCCGCGAGACGCTCCCCGTCCGGGCCGAGCCGGTCCGTGAGGGTGTCGGTCAGGCGGCCGGTGAAGATCGAGCCGAGGACCGCGACGCCGAGCGAGCCGCCGATGGTGCGCAGCAGTGTGTTCGTGCCGCTGGCCGCCCCCATGTCGCGGAGCTCCGCGCTGTTCATGGTGATCAGCAGCGACGGCTGCATCAGACAGCCGAGGCCCGCACCGAGGACGAACGTCAGCGCGGACGCCACCGCCGTGGCCGTGTCCACGCCGACCGCAAGGAGGGCCAGGGCACCCGCCGTGGCGACGGCGCCGCCCGCGATCGGATACGCCCGGTACCCGCCGCCGTCACCCACGGCCCGGCCGATGTACAGCTGCGCGCCCATCATGCCCAGCATGAGCGGCAGCAGCAGGAGGCCGCTCTCCGTCGACGACATGCCGCGCACGAACTGCATGTACTGCGGCAGGTAGCTGGCCGCGCCCAGCATCGCCGCGCCCGCGAGGAAGGTGAGTATCTGCGCGAGCGTGAAGTTGCGGTCGCGGAACAGGCGGGGCGGGACGATCGGTTCGGGGGCGCGCCGCTCCACCCGTACGAAGGCGGTGAGCGCGGCCGCCGCGAGCAGCGCGAGACCGGCGATCTGCGGGGAGAGCCAGTCGTACGTCGAACCGGCCCACGTCCCGAGCAGCGTCAGCGCCAGGATGCCGGCCGTCAGGAAGGCGGTGCCCGCGTAGTCGATCCGGGCTGTGCGGCGCTCGCCGCGCAGCTTGACGAGGACACCGACGAGCAGCAGCGCGGCGATGCCGACGGGCACGTTGACGTAGAAGACCCAGCGCCAGTCCAGCTGGTCGGTGAGGAAGCCGCCGAGGAGCGGGCCGCCGATCATCGCGACCGGCAGCAGCACGCCGATCATCGACTGCGCGCGGCCGGCCTGCGCGGGCGGGAGCAGCGTCCCGATGAGGGAGAGCGCGCCCACGAAGAGGCCGCCCGCGCCGAGCCCCTGGAGGGCGCGGAACGCGATCAACTGCTCCATGTTCTGGGCGAGTCCGCAGAGCACGGAGCCGACGAGGAAGACCACGATCGAGGTCAGATAGCTGCCCTTGCGGCCGTACAGGTCGCCGGCCTTGCCCCAGATCGGGGTGGAGACGGCGGTGGTGAGGAGATAGGCCGTCACCACCCAGGAGAAGTGGCCGAGGCCGCCGAGGTCCCCGACGATCGTCGGGAGCGCGGTTCCGACGATCGTGCCGTCGAGCGTCGCAAGGATGATGCCGAGCAGGAGTCCGAGGACGGCGAGGCGGGACGGGAGTTCGGGGGCGTCCGGCTGGTGTGTCGGGGCGGGCGTCGGGGTGGGTTCTGCGTGCTGGTTCGTGGGCTGGTTCATCGGTCCCCCGGATTCTGGGCGTGGCGTGGCGTCAGGCGGCGTACGGGCGGGCGGTCCTGGCGTCGCGGAGTGCCAGGGCCCACCAGGCGAGCTGGTCGAGCATGACCTTGACGGCGGCGTCGCTCGCGGGCTCCGTCATGCGCTGCTGGTCGTCGAACAGGCCCCACGCGTTGTGCAGGCTGACCGTGTTGCGGATGGTCGTCGCGTTCAGCTCGGCCATCACGACCCGGAGGTGCTCGACCGCGCGCAGGCCGCCGGAGATGGCGCCGTAGGAGACGAAGCCGATCGGCTTGGCGTGCCACTCCTTGTTGTGCCAGTCGATGGCGTTCTTCAGGGACGCGGGATAGCTGTGGTTGTACTCCGGCGTGATGAAGACGAAGGCGTCGGCCGCCGCCAGGCACGGGGAGACCAGCGCGAGGGCTTCCTCGGTGCCGGGCGCGGGCGGCTGGCCGAAGGCCGGCAGGACCGTGGGGAGCGGGGTCTCGGCCAGGTCGACGACGTCGACGGTCATGTCGGCGCGCTGGTCGATGTGGCCCTTGATCCACTGGGTGACGACGGGGGCGAAGCGGCCTTCGCGGGTGCTGCCGACGAGGACGGCGACGCGGAGCGGGGCTGCGGCCGGGGTCGGTGCGACAGAGGGGTTCACGGTCATGGGGGTGTCCCTGGGGTGTGCGCGTTGCGGATGGGCGAATGTGTACGGCGTATCCTGCGCGTACAACGTACACATCGATGTGTACGGCGTCTACTGGGGATACGGTGTACGCATGGCCACACAGAAGAAGAGCGAACCCGACGTCTCGCTCTGGGAGCGCATGGAGCGCCCGGCAGCCACGCAGCGTGCCGCGCTGACGCCACAGAAGATCGCGGAAGTCGCCGTGAAGGTCGCCGACGCCGAGGGCTTCGCCGCCGTCACCATGCGCCGCCTCGCCACCGAGCTGGGCGTCGCGCCCATGGCCGCCTACCGCCACGTCTCCGGCAAGGACGACCTGTGGGCGCTCATGGTCGACCGGGTGACTGCCGAGATCGTCGTGCCCGCGGAGGTGACCGGCTGGCGCGAGGTGCTGCGCGCGTACGCCGTCGCGAGCCGGCTCCTGATGCTGGACCACCCCTGGCTCGCCCAGCTCCCCACGCCGCACTTCGCCCTGACGCCCAACCGGATGGCGATGGCGGAGCGGCAGCTCGCCGCGCTGGAGCGGCACGGCCTCGACGCCGACACGATCATGGCGGCCTTCCGCACCGTCGGCGCCTATGTGCACGGCGTCAGCCAGTCGGAGGTGGCGCTGCGCCAGTACATGGAGGAGAACGGCTGGACCAGCGGCGATGACGCGCGCCAAGGGCTCGCGCCGCAGATGACGTACCTGATGGAGACCGGCCGCTACCCCGCCTACCGGCGCTACGCGCTGGCGGCCGGCCGCAAGGACGACGCGGCCTGGCAGTTCGAGACGGGCCTCGACTGCGTCCTGGACGGCATCGCGGTCCGGCTCGGCCTCGCCCCCTGAACCGGCCTCGCACCCTGGACGTGTCGAAGCCCAGGTCTCCTGGACATGACGAAGCCCCGGCCTCCTGGACGGAGGAGGCCGGGGCTTCGCTGTGCGGCAGTGGCTAGTAGGCCGAGCCGGACGCGCCCAGCGAACCCGTGGGGTGCCAGACCGTCTTGGTCTCGAGGAAGGCCGTCAGGCGGCGCGTGCCCGGGTCGGCGGTCCAGTCCGTGTCCACAGGCTGTGGACGCAGGACGCGCTTGAGGTTGTCCGCGGCCGCGATCTCCAGCTCCCGGGCGAGCTCCGTGCCCGCGCCGGTCAGGTCGATCGCGTTGACGTCCTGGTGGGCGGCGAGCGGGGCCGCGATCTCGGCGGTCTTGCCGGTGAGGATGTTGACCACACCGCCCGGGACGTCCGAGGTCGCAAGGACCTCGCCCAGCGAGAGGGCGGGGAGCGGCGACTTCTCGGCGGCGACGACCACGGCGGTGTTGCCCGTGGCGATCACCGGGGCGATCACCGAGACCAGGCCGAGGAGCGACGACTCCTGGGGCGCGAGGACCGCGACCACACCGGTCGGCTCCGGCGTCGACAGGTTGAAGAACGGGCCGGCGACCGGGTTGGCGCCGCCGACGACCTGGGCGATCTTGTCGGTCCAGCCCGCGTACCAGACCCAGCGGTCGATCGCCGCGTCGACCTGGGCGGCGGCCTTCGACTTGGAGACGCCCTCGGCGTCGGCGACCTCGCGCGCGAACTGGTCGCGGCGGCCCTCCAGCATCTCGGCGACGCGGTAGAGCACCTGCCCGCGGTTGTACGCGGTCGCGCCGGCCCAGCCGCCCTGCGCCTTGCGGGCGGCCACCACGGCGTCACGGGCGTCCTTGCGGGACGACAGCGGCGCGTTGGCCAGCCACGTGTTCTTCGTGTCGGTCACCTCGTACACCCGGCCGCTCTCGCTGCGGGGGAACTTGCCCCCCACGTACAGCTTGTAGGTCTTGAAGACGCCAAGTCGCCGCTGCTCGGACTTGTCAGACATCGAGGTACGCCTCCAGACCGTGGCGGCCGCCCTCGCGGCCGAAGCCCGACTCCTTGTAGCCGCCGAAGGGCGAGGTCGGGTCGAACTTGTTGAACGTGTTGGCCCAGACGACGCCCGCCCGGAGCTTGTTCGCGACCGCGAGGATGCGGGAGCCCTTCTCCGTCCAGATGCCGGCGGAGAGCCCGTACTGCGTGTTGTTGGCCTTGGCGACGGCCTCGTCCGGCGTGCGGAAGCTGAGCACGGACAGGACCGGGCCGAAGATCTCGTCGCGGGCGATGGTGTGCGCCTGCGTCACGTTCGTGAAGAGGGTCGGCGCGAACCAGTAGCCGGACGTGGGGAGCTCGCACGCCGGCGACCAGCGCTCGGCGCCCTCCGCCTCACCGGTCTCGGCGAGCGCGGTGATGCGGGCCAGCTGCTCGGCGGAGTTGATCGCGCCGATGTCGGTGTTCTTGTCGAGCGGGTCGCCGAGGCGCAGCGTCGACAGGCGGCGCTTGAGCGAGTCGAGCAGCTCCTCCTGGATCGACTCCTGTACGAGGAGGCGCGAACCGGCGCAGCAGACCTGGCCCTGGTTGAAGAAGATGCCGGTGACGATGCCCTCGACGGCCTGGTCGATGGGGGCGTCGTCGAAGACGATGTTCGCGCCCTTGCCGCCCAGTTCGAGCGTGACCTTCTTGTCGGTGCCCGCGACCTGGCGGGCGATCGCCTTGCCGACGGCGGTGGAGCCGGTGAAGGCCACCTTGTTGACGTCGGGGTGGGCGGTCAGGGCCGCGCCCGCGTCGCCGTACCCGGGGAGGATGTTGACGACGCCCTTGGGCAGGCCCGCCTGGCGGCAGATGTCCGCGAAGAAGAGCGCGGACAGCGGGGTCGTCTCGGCGGGCTTCAGGACGACCGTGTTGCCGGTGGCGAGCGCCGGGGCGATCTTCCAGGCCAGCATCAGGAGCGGGAAGTTCCACGGGATGACCTGGCCCGCGACGCCGAGCGGCCGGGGGTTCGCGCCGTACCCCGCGTGGTCGAGCTTGTCGGCCCAGCCCGCGTAGTAGAAGAAGTGCGCGGCGACCAGGGGGAGGTCCGCGTCGCGGGTCTCCTTGATCGGCTTTCCGTTGTCCAGCGTCTCCAGGACGGCCAGCTCGCGGCTGCGCTCCTGGATGATCCGGGCGATGCGGAAGAGGTACTTGGCGCGCTCGGCGCCCGGCAGCGCCGACCACTTCTCGAAGGCCCTGCGGGCGGCCTGCACCGCGCGGTCGACGTCTTCGGAGGAGGCCTGCGCGACTTCGGAGAGGACCTCTTCGGTGGACGGCGAGACGGTCTTGAAGACCTTGCCGTCGGCGGCCTCGGTGAACTCGCCGTCGATGAACAGGCCGTACGACGGGGCGATGTCGACGAGGGAGCGGGACTCCGGCGCCGGTGCGTACTCGAAAGGAGTGGAGGTCATGGGTCAGTCCACCGTCACGTAGTCAGGGCCGGAGTAGCGGCCGGTGGCCAGCTTCTGGCGCTGCATCAGCAGGTCGTTGAGGAGCGACGAGGCGCCGAAGCGGAACCAGTGGTTGTCCAGCCAGTCCGGGCCCGCCGTCTCGTTCACCAGGACGAGGAACTTCACCGCGTCCTTGGTCGAGCGGATGCCGCCCGCGGGCTTCACGCCGATCTGCACCCCGGTCTGCGCGCGGAAGTCGCGGACGGCCTCCAGCATCAGCAGGGTGTTCGAAGGGGTGGCGTTGACGCCGACCTTGCCGGTCGAGGTCTTGATGAAGTCGGCGCCCGCGATCATGCCGATCCAGCTGGCGCGCTTGATGTTGTCGTACGTCGAGAGCTCACCGGTCTCGAAGATGACCTTCAGGCGGGCGGTGCCGCAGGCCTCCTTCACGGCGCGGATCTGCTCGAACACCGTCATGTAGTCGCCGGAGAGGAAGGCCCCCCGGTCGATGACCATGTCGATCTCGTCGGCGCCGGCCGCGACCGCCTCGCGCACGTCGCCGAGCTTCACCTCGATGGCCGCGCGGCCCGCGGGGAAGGCGGTCGCGACGGACGCGACCTTCACGCCGCTGCCCGCGACGGCCTCCTTGGCGGTGGCGACCATGTCCGGATAGACGCAGACGGCCGCGGTGCGCGGCGTGCCACGGTCCGTGGGGTCCGGGTTCACGGCCTTCGCGCCGAGCGCCCGGACCTTGCCCGGGGTGTCGGCGCCCTCCAGCGTCGTCAGGTCGATCATGGAGATGGCCAGGTCGATGGCGTACGCCTTCGCCGTGGTCTTGATCGAACGGGTACCGAGCGAGGCGGCACGCGCCTCCAGGCCGACCGCGTCGACGCCGGGCAGTCCGTGCAGGAAGCGGCGGAGCGTGCTCTCGGACGCGGTCACGTCAGCGAATGCAGTGGGCATGGTCACGAGGGGAGCATATCTACGCGCGTAGCTGCTGTACAGGGGTGGGGGCCGGACCCCGCTACGGGGCTTCAGGCAGAATCAGGGTATGAGCGACCCTCAAGACCCCGTGGCGGAGCCCGCCTACAAGGACCGCACCTTCCGGTCCCCGGCCGGTATCGCCGGTGGTGTCCTGCTGCTCGCCCTGGGTGCCTGGCTCGGCATCGACGCCGTGATCCGCGGCGAGGGCCGCACCCCCTGGCTCGCGCTCGCCGGGCTGCTCTTCGCCGTGCCGCTCGTCGTCGCCTTCACCGTGCGGCCCGCCGTGTACGCCAACGACGACCGGCTCCGCGTCCGGAACCCCTTCAGGACCATCACGCTGCCCTGGGCATCCGTCGCGACGCTCCGCTCCGGTTACTCGAACGAGGTCCTCACCACCACCGGAGCCAAGTTCCAGCTCTGGGCGATCCCCGTCTCGCTGCGCGGCCGCAAGAAGGCGGCGCGCCGGCAGTCGCAGGCCGCCGCGTCCGGCGACCCCACGGGCGGCCGCCCCTTCCTCGACCCCCACGCACCGTCCACCCGCGCCTCGGGCGACCAGTCCATGGACGAGCTCCGCGAACTCGCCGAGCAGCGCGCCGCCGCGGAGTCCGCACAGGGCGAACCCGCGGTGCGCTGGGCGTACGAGATCGTCGCGCCGTGCGTGGCGGGGGCCGTGCTGCTCGCGGTGGTGCTGGCAGTGGCCTGAGGGCCGTCTACGGAGGGCCGTGCCAGCCCAGGAGCATGTGGCCGCCGAACACGGCTGACATGAGCGCCGCCGAGGCCAGCAGCGTCACGAGCACGTGCGTCCTCGCGCGCGCCAGCGCCACGGCGACCGGCAGCAGCAGCGGGAAGCCGGGCAGCAGGAAGCGGGCCCGCGGGAAGTAGACGCCGCTGCTGCCGAGCACGATCAGGAGCAGCAGGCCGCTGAAGAGCAGCAGGGGCAGCGGCTGCCGGTCGCCCGCCGACAGGACGAAGAGGACGACCGAGCCCAGCAGGACCGCCGTCACCATCGCCACGAACAGCGCGGGGCGCTCGGCCACGAACAGGTCCCGCATCCGCCGCAGCGTCCCGACACCGCCGTCCCACTCGTTGCGCCACAGCTTCTGTACGGCGAAGTAGCCGTCCCAGCGGCCCAGGCGCAGGCCCACCCAGCCGACGTACGAGAGCCAGCCGAGGGGGGCGACGACGGCGGCCAGGAGCGGCCGTACGGAGGCTTGTGCGGAGAAGGCCTTGCGGAGGGCGAGCAGTGCCGTCACGGATACCGCCGCGGCCACCGCCACCCCCGTGGGGCGGGTGAGCCCCGCCAGAGCGGCCAGGGAGCCCGCCCACAGCCAGCGGCCGCTGAGCACCGCGTACAGCGACCAGGCGCAGACCGCGGTGAACAGGGACTCCGTGTAGCCCATCCACTGCACGAGAGCGACCGGCAGGCTGCCCCAGAGCACCGCGAGGACGATCCCGGCCCGGCGGCCGTACAGCCGGTCGCCCACCGCGAAGATGCCCCACGCCGCGAGCAGCGAGGCGGCCACTGAGACCGACAGGCCCGCCGCGCCGCGCGGCAGCCAGGGCAGCAGGGCGTCGCCCGCCCTGATGAGCAGCGGGTACAGCGGGAAGAAGGCGAGGTTGTTCCCGTCGACGCGGGTGCCGAGCTCGTGGGCGTAGCCGTCGCTCGCGATCCGCAGGTACCAGTCGCAGTCCCAGGACTCCATGAGCAGATGCCGCACCCCGCGGCCGTCGCGGTGCGCCCACAGGGTGAACACGAGCAGGCCGAGGCCGCGTACGGCCGTGTACGCGGCGAGGGCGGGCGCGGCGTGGCGCAGGGCGCGGGCCGCGCCCGCCAACGGCCCCTGGTGGGGCACGCGCGGCTCGCCCTGCGGGCTCCTGGACGCGGGGACGCGGGACGGGACGGCGGTCGAGGGCTCGGAGAATCCGTACGGCACTGCGGCGGCTCCCGGAACGTGAAAGTGCGCTACCGGTCCTCCCTTCCTGGGGGACCGGCAGCGCACCGGGTCACTGCGGCAGGTGCGTCAGCGGAACCACTCGGACGGGTGGTCCGGCCCTCTCGTGGAGTCCGGCCGGGCCCGCGGGTCGCGTCAGAACAGGTCGCGTCAGACGGCCGGCGTCAGATGCCCGCCGCCGCCGCGAGGTCGCGCTTGATCGCGGCGAGGGTGTCCGTCGCACGGGTGCGGGCCGCGGGGAGGTCCGTCCTGGACTCCACCGGAACCACGACCTCCAGGTAGCACTTCAGCTTCGGCTCGGTGCCGCTCGGGCGGACGATGACGCGGGCGCCGTCGAGGGTGTAGCGCAGGCCGTCCGTGGGCGGCAGCGACTCCGTACCCTGCGTCAGGTCCTCCGCCTTCGTCACGGGCAGGCCCGCGAGCTCCGTCGGCGGCTGCTCGCGCAGGCGGCGCATCGCGTCCGCGATCACGGACAGGTCCTCCACGCGGACCGACAGCTGGTCGGTGGCGTGCAGGCCGTGCTCCAGGGCCAGGTCGTCGAGGAGGTCGAGGAACGTGCGGCCCTGCTCCTTCAGCTCGGAGGCCAGCTCGGTCAGGAGCAGCGCCGCCGTGATGCCGTCCTTGTCGCGTACGCCCTCGGGGTCGACGCAGTAGCCGAGCGCCTCCTCGTAGCCGTAGCGCAGGCCGTCGACCCGGGCGATCCACTTGAAGCCGGTCAGGGTCTCCTCGTACGCGAGGCCCGCCTTCTCGGCGATCCGGCCGAGGAGCGAGGAGGAGACGATCGACTCGGCGAACGTGCCCTGCGCTCCGCGCTCGACCAGGTGCGCGGCGAGGAGGGCGCCCACCTCGTCGCCGCGGAGCATCCGCCACTCGGCGCCGTCCTTGACGGCGGCGGCACAGCGGTCCGCGTCCGGGTCGTTGGCGATGATCAGGTCGGGGGCGGGGTTCGTGCGGGCCGCCGTCGCGAAGGCCAGGTCCATCGCGCCCGGCTCCTCCGGGTTCGGGAACGCGACCGTGGGGAAGTCCGGGTCCGGCTCGGCCTGCTCGGCGACGAGCGTGGGGGCGGGGAAGCCGGCGCGGGCGAAGGCGGCGAGGAGGGTGTCCTTGCCGACGCCGTGCATCGCCGTGTAGACGGCGCGGGCGGTGCGGGGGGAGTCCGGGGCGAGGACGGCGTCCGTGCGGGCCAGGTAGGCGTCGAGGACGTCGTCGCCGAGGGTCTCCCAGCCGGCCTCCGGGCGGGGGACGTCGTGGAGGCTCGCGATCGCGTCGATCTGCGCCGCGATCTCCGCGTCGGCGGGCGGCACGATCTGGGAGCCGTCGCCGAGGTAGACCTTGTAGCCGTTGTCGCGCGGCGGGTTGTGGCTGGCCGTCACCTCTACGCCCGCCACCGCGCCCAGGTGCCTTATGGCGAAGGCGAGGACGGGGGTGGGGAGGGGGCGGGGGAGGACGGCGGCGCGGAGGCCCGCGCCGGTCATCACGGCGGCGGTGTCGCGGGCGAAGTCGGCGGACTTGTGGCGGGCGTCGTAGCCGATGACGACGAGGCCGGCGGTGTCGCCGGTTTCGCTCTGGGCCTTCAGGTACGCGGCGAGGCCTGCGGCGGCGCGGATCACGACGGAGCGGTTCATCCGCATGGGGCCCGCGCCGAGTTCGCCGCGGAGGCCGGCGGTGCCGAACTGGAGGGTGCCGGCGAAGCGTGCGGTCAGCTCGTCGACGTCCTGGGCGTCGATGAGCTTGCCGAGCTCCTCGCGGGTCTCGGGGTCCGGGTCCTCGGCCAGCCAGGCCTGGGCCCGCGCGATGAGTTCAGAGGTGTCCTGCACGATTTCTTCAGCCTCTCGTGTACGCGTTGTCTGGCGGCGCCTTGGGCGGGCCGTCTCGCCTTTGCTTCGTCTGTGGGACGGGCGGGTCTGGCGGGGGCGCCTTTTGTCTGCTCGTGGGGCGGGGCCGCGGGGGTATGTGCGTACTCGCCATCCCTGCGCCGCGCCTCAAGTCCAAAGACGCCAGAGTGTGCTCGGTGCTCCGTTCGCACATACCCCCACGTCCCCTCGGGCGCGCTCGCGGCTGCGGCCCGGTGGGGGCCCGGCCCTGTGCGGCTCGTCGTCGGTGTCCATCGCCTGTGGGCGGCCGTGGGGCGGCCCGGGCGACTCGCACGCCCGCCACACCGCCGCCTCCTCTGGTCCCACAGAAGGACTGGCATTAAACGCAAGCGGTTTGTGGGGGTGGCTGGGCTTCGTGGGGCCTCCCGGGTTCTCTCCGCTGGGCGCCCTGGGGCTCCCTGCCCCTGCCGGGCGTCCCGGGGTCGGCCCTTCGGTCGGCCCCTTCCCCCGCCGGGTGTCCGGGGCCGCCCCCTTCCCCCGCTGGGCGGGAGCCCCCTCCCGCCCACCCCTACCCCCCATGAACGTCCCGGGAGCCCCCCGCCCACCCGCCCCTACCCCCGCTGGACGTCGCGGGGCAAACGGGTGGGTGGGTGGGAGGTATCCGCCGCGAAGCGGCGGGCCAGTCCGGGGCACGCACGGGGACGGCACGGGGGAGGTCGACCAGGGAACCGCCCCGGTCAAGGCGCCCCCGCCCGTCAGATGCGGTTGAGGACCTTGCCCAGGAGCTCGCCCATCCGGGTGGCGCTGTCGCGGCCCGCCTGGAGGACCTCCTCGTGGTTGAGGGGCTCACCCGTCATGCCCGCGGCGAGGTTCGTGACCAGGGAGATGCCGAGAACCTCCGCACCCGCCTCGCGCGCGGCGATGGCCTCGAGAACCGTGGACATGCCGACCAGGTCCGCACCGATCGTGCGGGCCATGCGGATCTCCGCAGGGGTCTCGTAGTGCGGGCCGGGGAACTGGGCGTAGACGCCCTCTTCGAGGGAGGGGTCGATCTCCTTGCACAGGGCGCGCAGCCGCGGCGAGTACAGGTCCGTGAGGTCGACGAAGTTCGCGCCGATGATCGGGGACGTCGCCGTCAGGTTGAGGTGGTCGCTGATCAGCACCGGCTGGCCGGGGCGCATGCCCTCGCGGAGGCCGCCGCAGCCGTTGGTCAGCACGATGGTCTTGCAGCCGGCGGCCACGGCGGTGCGGACGCCGTGCGAGACGGCGGCCACGCCGCGGCCCTCGTAATAGTGGGTGCGGCCCAGGAAGACCAGGGCGCGCTTGTCGCCGATCTGGAAGGAGCGGATGCGGCCGCCGTGTCCCTCGACCGCCGGCGGCGGGAAGCCGGGCAGCTCGGTGACGGCGAAGTCGGCCTCGGGCTCGCCCAGCGCGTCGACGGCCGGCGCCCAGCCGGAGCCCATCACGAGCGCGACGTCGTGGGTCTCGGCGCCCGTCAGCTCGCGCAGGCGCGCGGCGGCGGCGTCGGCGGAGGCGTAGGGGTCGCCCTGGATGTCGTCCGGAATAACTGAAGCGTTCACGCGGACGAGAGTAGCCGTTTATGGCCTACGCGCGTAGATGACGATGCTCACGGGATTCCGATCGTTGTCTTGTCGTTTCCGACGAGAGTGACGAACGGAGATGAGCGGTGACCTCAGCAGGGGCGCTTGCGGAGTTCCATCACATAGTCGTGGGGGGCTCCGGCCGATTCGGCGGCGTCCGCGAGCTCGCCCAGGTAGCGCGCCGAGGGAAGCCCGCCCTCGTATCCGTTGAGGACGTACACCCAGGCCGGTTCCTCGCCCTCCAGCGTGTGGACGCGGACCCGCATGCGCCGGTAGATGTCGAGCCCGACGCCTTCCCAGCGGTCCATGGAGTCCTCGTCCATGGGGGCGATGTCGTAGAGCGTGACGAAGACCTGGGAGCGGGGGGCCTCGACGAGGGTGGCGAGCGCGCCTTCCCAGCCCATGTGCTCCCCGCCGAAGGTGAGCCGCCAGCCGTTCAGCCAGCCGGTCGCGCGCAGCGGTGAGTGCGGGGCGCGGCGTGACATGAGCCGCGGATCCAGATTGCCGGCGTACGCGGCGTAGAGCGACATGACGTCGAGGGTACGGCAGCAATCAAGTACGCCCCTCCTGAAGTGGAAGGACCGCCCGGACGGGGGGTCCTCGCACGGACGGAGGGCCCCGGCGCGTGACCACCTTGAAGCGTGCGGGACAATGGAGTACGTGACTCGGATCGTGATCATTGGTGGCGGACCCGGCGGATATGAGGCGGCTCTCGTGGCCGCCCAGCTCGGCGCGGAGGTGACCGTCGTCGATTGCGACGGTCTGGGCGGGGCGTCGGTACTCACCGACTGCGTGCCGTCCAAGACTCTGATCGCCACGGCCGAGGTGATGACCACCTTCGACTCCTCGTACGAGGAGCTCGGGATCATCGTCGCGGACGACACCCCCCACATCGACAGCCCCGCGCGCGTGGTGGGCGTCGACCTGGGCAAGGTCAACCGCCGTGTGAAGCGGCTCGCGCTCGCGCAGTCCCACGACATCACCGCGTCCGTCACGCGTGCGGGCGCGCGCGTGCTGCGCGGTCGCGGGCGGCTCGAAGGGCAGCAGGACACCGACGGGTCGCGGAAGGTCGTGGTGCGGGCCGCGGACGGGAGCGAGGAGACCCTCGTCGCCGACGCCGTGCTGATCGCGACCGGCGGTCACCCGCGCGAGGTCCCCGACGCGCAGCCCGACGGCGAGCGGATCCTGAACTGGACGCAGGTGTACGACCTCGACGAGCTGCCCGAGGAGCTCATCGTGGTCGGCTCGGGCGTGACGGGTGCCGAGTTCGCCGGCGCCTATCAGGCCCTCGGGTCGAACGTCACCCTCGTGTCGAGCCGGGACCGGGTGCTTCCGGGGGAGGACCCCGATGCCGCCGCCGTCCTGGAGGACGTCTTCCGGCGGCGCGGGATGAACGTGATGTCCCGTTCGCGTGCCGCTTCCGCCAAGCGGGTCGGGGACCGGGTCGAGGTCACGCTCGCCGACGGGCGCGTCATCTCCGGCACGCACTGCCTGATGGCCGTCGGTGCCATTCCGAACAGCAGCGGCATGGGTCTGGAGGAGGCCGGGGTCAAGCTGAAGGACTCCGGGCACATCTGGACCGACAAGGTGTCGCGCACGTCCGCGCCGGGCGTGTACGCGGCCGGTGACGTGACCGGGATCTTCGCGCTGGCCTCCGTCGCCGCCATGCAGGGGCGCATCGCGATGTACCACTTCCTGGGCGACGCGGTGCAGCCGCTGAATCTGAAGGCCGTGTCGGCGAACGTCTTCACCGACCCCGAGATCGCGACCGTCGGCTACAGCCAGGCCGACGTCGACGCGGGCAAGATCGACGCCCGCGTCGTCAAACTGCCGCTGCTGCGGAATCCGCGCGCGAAGATGCAGGGCATCCGCGACGGATTCGTCAAGATCTTCTGCCGGCCGGGAACGGGCATCGTCGTCGGCGGTGTGGTCGTCGCACCGCGCGCTTCGGAACTGATCCATCCCATCTCGATCGCGGTCGACAACAATCTGACGGTCGAGCAGATCGCGAATGCGTTCACCGTGTACCCGTCGCTTTCGGGGTCGATCGCCGAGGTGGCGCGTCAGCTCCACACCCGGAAGACGGCGGGCGAGGGCTGATCCGCGCGGCGGACCGAATCAACTCTCCGCAGGTCACGCACTGTTGCCGCGCATTCGCGCGGCATAGGCACTCAGAGTAAGCACCTATACCACTTCCCACCCTGCGGTGCGCACAACTTCTGTAATTCGGCGCAAACTGCTGAAAGCAGACGGTCGTTGGGGTTACTGTCAGTTTCGTGTTCGCTGCAGAACGTCGCCAATTGATCCTCGAAATGGTGCGGGCCAACGGGGCGGTATCGCTCCGTGAGCTCGCCCGCGTCGTCCAGACCTCCGAAGTGACCGTACGGCGGGACGTGCGCGCGCTGGAGGCAGAAGGACTCCTCGATCGCCGACATGGCGGTGCGGTATTGCCGGGCGGATTCACGCGGGAGTCCGGCTTTCCGCAGAAATCACATCTCGCGACCGCCGAGAAGACGGCCATCGCCGATCTCGCGGCGGGTCTCGTCGCAGAAGGCGAAGCCATCGTCGTCGGGGCGGGTACGACCACGCAGGAGCTGGCCCGCCGGCTCGCGCGGGTGCCCGGCCTGACCGTCGTCACCAATTCCCTTCTGGTGGCGCAGGCGTTGGCCCACGCCAACCGGGTGGAGGTCGTCATGACCGGCGGCACCCTGCGCGGTTCGAACTACGCCCTCGTGGGCAGCGGCGCCGAGCAGTCCCTCCAGGGGCTGCGGGTGTCCCGCGCGTTCCTCTCGGGCAGTGGTCTGACCGCCGAGCGCGGCCTCTCCACGTCCAACATGCTCTCCGCGAGCGTGGACCGCGCGCTGGTCCAGGCGGCGGCCGAGGTCGTGGTCCTCGCCGACCACACCAAGCTCGGCACCGACACGATGTTCCAGACGGTGCCGACGGACGTCATCACCCGCCTGGTCACGGACGAGCCGCCGGGGCACGACGACCGTGCCGCCACGGAGCTGCAGGCGCTGGCCGACCAGGGCGTGCAGATCACGGTGGCCGGCGGTGCCGTCGGCCCTGACGCCGGGCCCGGCGTCGACTCCGTCCCCGCGGGGCGCCAGCCGCGCCGGGACGTGCCCCTGCCGGGTCAGCGGCGTACCCACGGGGCGGGCCCCGGCCAGCCGCTGCGCAGCGCGATCCTCGGGGAGCAGCCGCCCGGGGAGCGGGCGGCGCGCGTCGCGGACCTGCGCCGCCGCTGACGCCGGGCGGGGCCGGGAGCGGACGGGAGCGCGGTGTTACGCCGCGGTCTGCCCGTCGGCCTTCAGGCCCCGCAGGGTCAGCGTGAGCAGGCGGTCGGCCAGCTCCGGATCGTCCGGGGTCTCCTCGGCCGCCAGCGAGATCGCGTTGGTCAGCTGGAGCAGGTCGGAGATGGAGACGTCGGGGCGCACCGCCCCCGCCTCCTGCGCGCGGACGAGCAGCGCCGCGCCCGCCTCGCGCATCGGCTTGCTGCACCGCGCGAGCGCCGAAGTGTCGTCGTGCGACGCCGACATGAGGGCGCTCGACAGGCCGCGGTACTCACCCGCATGAGTGATGATGGCGCGCAGCCACGCCACGAGTGCCGAACACGGCTGCGGGTCGTCGAGCAGCGCGCGCGAGCGGGCGAGCAGGTCGCTCACCGCGTCCTCCCAGACCGCGCTCACCAGCGCGTGCCGGTTGGGGAAGTGCCGGTAGAGCGTGCCGATGCCGACGCCCGCGCGGCGGGCCACGTCCTCCAGGGAGGCGCCCGTGCCGTGCTCGGCGAAGGCGGCGCGGCCCTCGGCGAGCAGTCTGTCGTAGTTGCGGCGGGCGTCGGCCCGCATGGTGCGCGCCGACTGTGCCGCCTGCCGCGGCGTTCTCGCCTGCTGGCTCATGCCGGTCGTCATCCCCGCACCCTTCGTGAACGTACGCGTCCCTCAAGGATGCCACTGCCCGCGGTGCGCGACCGGCCCAGGTCAGGACTCCTGGCGGGCGAAGAAGGCGTCCAGCTCCGCCCTGGCCCTGCGTTCGCGCCGGTGCGGCGGCAGGGCGCCGCCGCGCAGGTTCCGTGCCAGCCAGAGCACCAGCGGATACGTGACGCAGGTGCCGACGGCGACTCCGGTCAGCACCCCGGCGACCAGTTCTCCCATGATCATCAACCCACCTTCGTACGGTGCTCCGCGGGGCTCGGACGGAAGCCGTCGCGGGCCGCGGCGATCATCGCGGCGCCGTTGTCCGGCGTCACCGCGCCGTAGCCGAGCAGCCGCCAGCGCCGGTCGACGGCGTCGCTTTCGTAGTACGGAACCGGGCCCGCCGCCGACGGAACCAGGAGCGGCACGGGCTCCTTCGCGCAGCCGTGGCAGGCGGCGACCTCCCCGGCGGGGACGGCCACGCGCGCGTGGCCGCGCTCGTGCAGCGGGTTGAAGTAGCAGGGCGGGTCGGGCCGCAGCGGCTCCTCCGTCACCAGGGCCTCCAGGGCGCGCATCCCGACGCGGCTGAACTCGACGCCCGCCACGAGCTCCCCGAGCGCGTGCGCGGCGTCGTACGCCGGGTCCGGGCTCAGCGGTTCCTCGCAGGGCGGGAGGATCACCGAGTTGCTCGCCTGGATGGCCGCCGTGACGGCGAACAGGGCCAGTTCGGCGCGGAGTCGCGGCGGCAGCGAGCAGGTGTTCTCCAGCTTGTCGCCGAGTGCGGACGCGTCGCTGAGCAGCGCGGCGCGGCGCTCGGCGTGCGGGCGCAGCGCCTCGGGGTCGCCGCCCGGGTCCGGCAGCGGGGCGCGCCAGTCGGGTGCGGGCAGCGGTAAGGCGAAGGTGTAGGGGCGGCGCCGCCCCAGGGGCAGGCGGGTGAAGCGGCGCAGGAGCGCCACGGAGAGTCCTGCGGCAAGCCCCAGGACGAGTCCCGCCTCGTAGCGCTGTCCGGTGTCGGCGGTGGCCGCGAGCCAGCCGGTTGCCGATATGACGCCTGCCGCGGCCAGCAGGCACAGTACGTCCCCCGTACGTGTCACTGAAGTCCCCCCGTGGTCTTCGGCTCTACGGAAGGAGAGACGCGGGCCGGGCAGGGGCGGTTGCGGTGGCGAGTACGCCGTCGGGCCGGGCCGGAAGATCCGGCCCGGCCCGACGGCGCGTCACTCCGCTGTCGCGGCTCAGTCCTTGATCTCGCAGATCACCGCGCCGGAGGTCAGGCTCGCGCCCACCTCCGCGGTGAGGCCCTTGATCGTGCCCGAGCGGTGCGCGTTCAGCGGCTGTTCCATCTTCATGGCCTCGAGGACGACGACCAGGTCGCCCTCCTTGACCTCCTGGCCCTCCTCGACCGCGACCTTCACGATCGTGCCCTGCATGGGCGAGGCGAGGGTGTCGCCGGAGGCGGCGGGGCCGGACTTCTTGGCCGCGCGGCGCTTGGGGCGGGCGCCGCCCGCCGCCGCGGTGCGCGCGATGGTCATGCCCAGCGAGGAGGGCAGCGAGACCTCCAGGCGCTTGCCGCCGACCTCGACGACGACCGTCTCGCGGCCCGGCTCCTCGTCCGTCTCGGTGTCCGCGGGGGCCTTGAACGGCGGGATCTCGTTGACGAACTCGGTCTCGATCCAGCGGGTGTGGACCGTGAACGGGTCGGTCGAGCCGGTCAGTTCGGGCGCGAACGCCGGGTCCTTGACGACGGCGCGGTGGAAGGGGATGGCGGTGGCCATGCCCTCGACGTCGAACTCCTCCAGCGCGCGGGCGGCACGCTGCAGCGCCTGCTCGCGGGTGGCACCCGTGACGATCAGCTTGGCCAGGAGCGAGTCCCAGGCCGGGCCGATGACCGAGCCGGACTCGACGCCCGCGTCCAGGCGGACGCCGGGGCCCGACGGCGGCGCGAACGTCGTGACGGTGCCGGGCGCGGGCAGGAAGTTGCGGCCCGGGTCCTCGCCGTTGATGCGGAACTCGAAGGAGTGACCGCGCAGTTCGGGGTCGCCGTAACCGAGCTCCTCGCCGTCGGCGATGCGGAACATCTCGCGGACCAGGTCGATGCCGGAGACCTCTTCGGTCACCGGGTGCTCCACCTGCAGACGGGTGTTGACCTCCAGGAAGGAGATCGTGCCGTCGACGCCGACGAGGAACTCGACGGTGCCCGCGCCGACGTAGCCGGCCTCCTTGAGGATCGCCTTGGAGGCGGCGTACAGCTCGGCGTTCTGCTCGGGGGTCAGGAACGGCGCGGGCGCCTCCTCCACGAGCTTCTGGTGGCGGCGCTGCAGCGAGCAGTCACGGGTCGAGACGACGACCACGTTGCCGTGCTTGTCCGCCAGGCACTGGGTCTCCACGTGCCGCGGCTTGTCGAGGTAGCGCTCGACGAAGCACTCGCCGCGGCCGAAGGCCGCCACGGCCTCGCGCACCGCGGAGTCGTACAGCTCGGGCACCTCTTCGAGCGTGCGGGCCACCTTCAGACCGCGGCCGCCACCGCCGAACGCCGCCTTGATCGCGATCGGCAGGCCGTTCTCCCTGGCGAAGTCGACGACCTCGTCGGCGCCGGAGACCGGGTCGGGCGTGCCCGCGACCAGCGGGGCACCGGCGCGCTGCGCGATGTGCCGCGCGGCGACCTTGTCGCCCAGGTCACGGATGGCCTGCGGCGGCGGGCCGATCCAGTTCAGGCCCGCGTCGATGACGGCCTGCGCGAAGTCGGCGTTCTCCGAAAGGAAGCCGTAGCCGGGGTGGATGGCGTCCGCCCCCGCGTCCTTGGCCGCGGCCAGCACCTTGGAGATGTCCAGGTAGCTGGTGGCCGGAGTGTCACCGCCCAGCGCGAACGCCTCATCGGCTGCCCGTACATGCAGCGCGTCCCGGTCAGGGTCTGCGTAGACGGCTACGCTCGCGATCCCTGCATCCCGGCATGCCCGGGCAACGCGGACAGCGATTTCGCCACGGTTGGCGATGAGCACCTTGCGCACGATGGCTCCCTCCTTGAAACAAGCCGAGTTTAGGGACTGCCGACACGGGCTTACGACCCGTCCCCAATGGTGAGCTTGCCCACACGGAGTGTGACTCGAGACCGGCTAGGTTCGTGAAATCCCTTGTCGTACCGCGGTACGCAGGGTCCCTCCACGGCAGCGTAGCCCTCCGGTGTGGCCAAGGTCTCTGTGAGTCAGCGCTGCGGACCCGGGGCTTTCTTTGTGGAGTCCCTACGAATGGCCCAATGATTCTTTGCCCGCGGCACAGCTCTTGTCCCGGGGTTTACCGGTTAGTAGCGTTCGCGATGGCTCGGACGTACTGGCGGTAACAGCAAGCGGAAGAGGGTGGGCGCCGTGGCGCGCAGACCGGTGGCCTGGGTGGGCGCGATCGTTCTCCTCGCGGAGGCGGTCGGCCTCGCGCTCCTCAACTGGTTCCTCGGCCAGGTCGTCGACAACCAGAAGATGTCCCTCGCGGGCCTCGACCCGCGGGCGATGTCCGTGTCGACCTGGATCGCCGGCGCCCTCATCGGCGGATACCTCGCGCTCTGCGCGTTCGTCCTGGCCCGCGCCGCCGTGCGCGACCGCGCCCCCGGCGCCTTCGGGCGGATCCTCCTGATCAGCTGCGCCGTCGTACACGCGCTGCTCGGCGCCTTCTGCGTCGGCCTGGTGGGCTGGGCCGCGTTCGCCTTCATGATGGCCGTGCTCGGCCTGATCGTCCTCACGCTCGTGGCGTACGAGAAGAAGGCGCAGCAGGAGGGCGAGCCTGCCGCCCCCCAGGCCGCCTGAGGCTACTTCCGCCACAACTCCGTGATGCCCACGCCCAGTTCCGCGAGGAGGCGGCGCAGCAGCGGCAGCGAGAGCCCGATGACGTTGCCGTGGTCGCCCTCGATGCCCTCGACGAACGGCGCCGAGCGGCCGTCCAGCGTGAACGCGCCCGCCACGTGCAGCGGTTCGCCGCTCGCGACGTACGCGGCGATCTCGTCGTCGGAGGGCTCGCCGAAACGGACCACCGTCGACGCCGTCGCCGAGGTGTACCGCCCGGAGACGGTGTCGTAGACGCAGTGGCCCGTCTGCAGGACGCCCGCGCGGCCGCGCATGTCCTTCCAGCGGGCCGTGGCCTCCTCGGCGTCGGCCGGCTTGCCGAGCGCCCTGCCGTCCAGTTCGAGGACCGAGTCGCAGCCGACGACCAGCGCGCCCTTCGCGTCGGGCCGCGCGGCGACCACGGACGCCTTGGCCTCGGCCAGGGCGAGGGCGAGCTCGGCGGGGGTCGGCGCGGACACCTTGTCCTCGTCGACCCCGCTGACGATCACCTCGGGGGCGAGGCCCGCCTGCCGGAGCAGGCCGAGCCGGGCGGGGGACTGGGAGGCGAGGACGAGACGGCGGGGCTGATCACTCATGCGGTCAGCGTAGCGAGCGCGTCCGGACGCGCGCAGTCAGTGGATGCCGAGGACGAACATCGCCACCACCATGGCCAGGGCGAGGACCAGTCCGGCGCGGCGCATCTTCGCCTGGAGGTCCCTCATGTCCTTCGGAGGGTTGTCCTCCGGATCCGACCACAGCATGCAGTCGATACTGCGACCGGGCGGGCCGGGACGCCTGAGTACGCGTACTCAGGTTCCCCGGCCCGACACACCTACCCGGGCCAGTACGTGCGGCCCCACGCCGTCGGGGACGGTGCGGGCAGCCGGTGCCTGGCCACCCGCGCGGGGTCGGCCCAGGAGTCGGGCAGCGCGGGCGCGCCGGACGGCTCGCCCGCGACCGCCGCGGCGCGCACCTGGACCACCGCCAGGGCGGCGGCGAGCTCCTCGGGCGTCGGGTTGCCCCGTACGACCTTGATCATGAGCCCTCCTTGGGGGTTCGGAAGGGGCTGGACGGTTGAAGGGGTCTAGAGGGGGATGTTGCCGTGCTTCTTCGGAGGGAGGGATTCCCGCTTCGTACGCAGCTGACGCAGACCGCGCACGAGGTGGGATCGGGTTTCGGACGGCATGATCACCGCGTCCACGTAGCCGCGCTCGGCCGCCGTATAGGGGTTGAGCAGGGCGTCCTCGTACTCCTGGATGAGGCGCGCGCGGGTCGCCTCCTGGGCGGCCTCGTCGCCGGCGGCGGCGATGGTGCGGCGGTGCAGGACGTTCACCGCGCCCTGCGCGCCCATGACGGCGATCTGCGCGGTCGGCCAGGCGAGGTTCAGGTCGGCGCCCAGGTGCTTGGAGCCCATCACGTCGTACGCGCCGCCGAAGGCCTTGCGCGTGATGACCGTGATCAGCGGGACGGTGGCCTCCGCGTACGCGTAGATGAGCTTCGCGCCGCGCCGGATGATGCCCGTGTGCTCCTGCTCGACGCCCGGCAGGAAGCCCGGCACGTCCACGAAGGTGATGACCGGGATGTTGAACGCGTCGCAGGTGCGGACGAAGCGGGCGCCCTTCTCGGACGCGTCGATGTTCAGGCAGCCGGCGAACTGCGTCGGCTGGTTGGCGACGATGCCCACCGGGTGGCCCTCGACACGGCCGAAACCGGTGAGGATGTTCGGCGCGAACAGCGGCTGCGTCTCGAAGAACTCGCCGTCGTCCAGGACGTGTTCGATGACGCCGTGCATGTCGTACGGCTGGTTGGCGCTGTCCGGGATCAGCGTGTCCAGCGCCAGGTCTTCGTCCGTGGGCGCGAGGTCCGCCTCCTCGGGGAAGGCGGGCGGCTCGCTGAGGTTGTTCGAAGGGAGGTACGACAGGAGGGACTTGACGTACTCGATGGCGTCCTTCTCGTCGCCCGCCATGTGGTGCGCCACGCCCGACGTCGCGTTGTGCGTGCGGGCGCCGCCCAGCTCCTCGAAGCCGACGTCCTCACCGGTGACGGTCTTGATGACGTCGGGGCCCGTGATGAACATGTGCGAGGTCTGGTCGACCATGACCGTGAAGTCGGTGATGGCGGGGGAGTAGACCGCGCCGCCCGCGCAGGGCCCGACGACCAGGCTGATCTGCGGGATGACACCCGAGGCGTGCGTGTTCCTGCGGAAGATCTCGCCGTACATCCCGAGGGCCATGACGCCCTCCTGGATGCGGGCGCCGCCCGAGTCGTTGATGCCGACGACCGGGCAGCCGGTCTTCAGCGCGAAGTCCATGACCTTGACGATCTTCTGGCCGAAGACCTCGCCGAGCGCGCCGCCGAAGACGGTGAAGTCCTGCGAGAACACGGCGACCGGGCGGCCGTCGACGGTGCCGTAACCGGTCACCACGCCGTCGCCGTACGGCCGGTTCTTCTCCAGGCCGAAGTTGGTGGACCGGTGCTGCGCGAACTCGTCGAACTCGACGAAGGAACCCTCGTCGAGCAGCAGTTCGATGCGTTCGCGCGCCGTCAGCTTCCCCTTGGCGTGCTGCTTCTCCACCGCTCGGGCCGAGCCCGCGTGCTTGGCCTCCTCGATGCGGCGCTGCAGGTCGGCAAGTTTTCCCGCGGTCGTATGGATGTCGATGGCGCCGTCTTCGGCGGTGCGGTCTGACGCGGGCACGTTGGGCTCTTGCGGCTCGGACATCGGGATGCGGCTCCCTGCCTGCTCAAAGGTGCTTGTCTACGGCTGTGCGGCTGGCTACTGACCCGTAGCGTATCGGCGCGCATACCGTTCGGCAGTGCGGCGTTTACCACACCTAAGGTGGCTTGCATGACGCCGCCAGATACTGAAGACAACCGCTGGTCCGACCTCGACAGGCCGCCGCTGAACGCCGCCTCGTTGCGGCGGGCGCTGCTGCGGGACGGCGGGCTGTGGTCCTCCCTCGACGTGGTGCCCGCCACCGGCTCCACCAACACCGACCTCGCGGCGCGGGCCGACGAGCTCCCCGAGGGCGCGGTGCTCGTCGCCGAGGAGCAGAGCGCGGCGCGCGGCCGCCTCGACCGCCGCTGGTCGGCGCCGCCGCGCTCGGGCCTCTTCTTCTCCGTACTCCTCAAACCCGCCGAGGTGCCGGTCGAGCGCTGGGGCTGGCTGCCGCTGCTCACCGGCGTGGCGGTCGCGACGGGGCTGTCCCGGTCGGCCGGCGTCGACACCGCACTCAAGTGGCCCAACGACCTCCTGGTCACCGTGGGTGAGGACGAGCGCAAGGCGGGCGGCATCCTCGCGGAGCGCGCCGGGTCCCCCGACGGCGGGGGCGTCGTCATCGGCGTCGGCCTCAACGTCACGCTGCGCGAGGACGAGCTGCCGGTCCCGACGGCGGGCTCGCTCGCCCTGGCCGGCGCGCGCACCACGGACCGCGACCCGCTGCTGCGGGCCGTGCTGCGCTCCCTGGAACGCTGGTACGGCGACTGGCGCGCGGCCGGCGGCGACCCGGCCGCCTGCGCCCTCCAGGAGACCTACGCCGCGGGCTGCGCGACCCTGGGCCGCCGAGTCCGCGCGGAACTCCCCGGCGACCGCTCCATCGTCGGCGAGGCAGTAGCAGTAGACGGCGACGGCCGCCTGGTCCTGGCCACAGAGGAGGGCATCCAACACCCAGTAGGCGCCGCCGACATCATCCACCTCCGCCCGGCCCCCTGACCCCGGGTGCCCCAGCCCCGACGCCCCCGCCGCCGGCTGCCGGGCTGACGTGGCAGGCCCTGCCCCGCAGGGGCGGGCCCCACAGGGGCGCGGGGAACTGCGCGCCCAGCCCCGACGCACCCGCAGCCGGGTGCCGGGCTGAGGTGGCAGTTCCTGCCCCGCGGAGCGGCGGGGGTGCCGGGCAGCCGGGGCCCCACAGGGGCGCGGGGAACTGCGCGCCCAGCCCCGACGCACCCGCAGCCGGGTGACGAGCCGGCGTGGCACGTCCTGCCCCGCAGGGCCGCGGGGAACTGCGCGCCCGCCCACCACGCACCCGCAGGCGGAAGCGCGGGACGACGGCCCCCACGGCTCAAGCACCCCCTCGGGGGAGTCGGGAGTGAGCTGCGGCACACCTGCCGTAAAGTTGACGCCGGTCGATACCTGACCGCGGCAGATCGGAAGGGCAGCAGGCGTGACCGTCGACGACACGGGCTCCGGCGAGGGTGCACACCCCGGCGCGGAGCCGGACGCGGACGGTGCGAGAGGCGTCTCGGGACCGCCCGAGATGCCCGAGGTGGACGAGAAGGGCGAGGACGGCCCGGAGAGGGACCCGCTCGCCCTCCGCCTCGAACAGCTGATCCTCGGCGCCGACCGCCGCTACACCCCCTTCCAGGCGGCCCGCAGCGCGGGCGTCTCGATGGAGCTGGCGTCCCGCTTCTGGCGGGCCATGGGCTTTCCCGACATCGGCCAGGCCAAGGCGCTGACCGAGGCAGACGTGCTCGCCCTGCGCCGCCTCGCCGGCCTCGTCGAGGCGGGCCTGCTCAGCGAGGCCATGGCCGTGCAGGTGGCGCGGTCGACCGGGCAGACCACGGCCCGGCTCGCCGAGTGGCAGATCGACTCCTTCCTGGAGGGCCTGACGGAGCCGCCCGAGCCGGGCATGACCCGCACGGAGGTCACGTATCCGCTCATCGAGCTGCTCCTGCCCGAGCTCGAGGAGTTCCTCGTCTACGTGTGGCGGCGCCAGCTCGCCGCCGCCACCGGACGCGTGGTGCAGGCCGCGGACGACGACGAGATGGTCGACCGGCGGCTCGCCGTCGGCTTCGCCGACCTCGTCGGCTTCACCCGGCTGACGCGGCGCATGGAGGAGGAGGAGCTCGGCGAGCTCGTCGAGGCCTTCGAGACGACGGCGGCGGACCTCGTCGCCGCGCACGGCGGACGGCTCATCAAGACCCTCGGCGACGAGGTGCTGTACGCCGCCGACGACGCGGGCGTCGCCGCGGAGATCGCGCTGCGCCTCATCGAGACCATGGCGAACGACGAGACCATGCCCGAGCTGCGCGTCGGCATCGCCTTCGGGACCGTGACGACCCGCATGGGCGACGTCTTCGGCACCACCGTGAACCTCGCGAGCAGGCTGACCTCGATAGCGCCTCGCGACGCGGTCCTCGTGGACGGGGCCTTCGCGGAGGAACTGACGCGGACGGGCGATGCGCCGGCCTCCGAGGCGGAGGCCGCGGAGGCGGCGGCGGTGGCCGAGAAGGAGGGCGAGGAGCCGCCCGCCTACCGTTTCGCGCTCCAGCCGATGTGGCAGCGCCCCGTGCGCGGCCTCGGCATCGTCGAACCGTGGCTGCTGGCCCGCCGCGGCTCCTAGCCGCCCCTCGATGCCGCTGCCACACCTTTTCCGGGACGGCCCCGGCTGACATGATCCCCGGGTAACGATCGTTAACCGGCAGGTGGAGGAGGCGTCATGGGTGACGAGCAGCGGTACGGGGAGTACGTGGCGGTCAGGCGGCACGGCCACGTCGTCGAGCTCGTCCTCGACCGCCCCGAGGCGATGAACGCCGTCTCCTCCGAGATGGCCCGCTCCATCGCGGCCGCCTGCACCGCGCTCTCCGACGACAAGGACGCCCGCGTCGTCGTCCTGACGTCCACGCACGAGCGGGCCTTCTGCGTGGGCGCCGACCTGAAGGAGCGGAACTCCTTCAGCGACGCCGAGTTGCGCCGCCAGCGCCCCACGACGCGGGCCTCCTACACCGGCGTACTGGAACTGCCCATGCCCACCGTCGCGGCCGTGCACGGCTTCGCGCTCGGGGGCGGGTTCGAGCTCGCGCTCTCCTGCGACATGATCGTCGCCGACCCGACCGCGGTCGTCGGGCTCCCCGAGGTGTCCGTCGGCGTCATTCCGGGCGGCGGCGGCACCCAGCTCCTGCCGCGCCGCGTCGGCGCCGCCCGCGCCGCCGAGCTGATCTTCTCGGCGCGCCGCGTGGAGGCCGCCGAGGCGCGGGAGTTGGGCCTGGTCGACCTGCTGGTGGCGGAGGGCGAGGCGCGTACGGAGGCGCTGGCGCTCGGCGCCCGCATCGCCGCGAACTCGCCCGTCGGCCTGCGCGCGGCCAAGCGCGCCCTGCGCCTCGGCCACGGCCTCGACCTGCGGGCGGGCCTGGAGGTCGAGGACGCGGCGTGGCGCACGGTGGCCTTTTCGGGCGACCGGGCGGAGGGCGTCGCGGCGTTCAACGAGAAGCGGAAGCCGGAGTGGCCCGGGGAGTAGGGGCGCGCCCCGCGGCGGGCACGGGCCCGGCCTCACGTTCCGTGATGTCTCGAGGTTCCAAACCGGGGCAAACCTCCTAACCTGGGGAAATGGGAGAGGATGTCCGGCTGCGGGCCGTGGTGGAGCTGGCGCAGGGAATGGCCGCCGCGCACACTCCGCGCGAGTCCTGGCGAGCGGCCGCCGCCGGCGCCTGTCGCGCGCTGAACGGGAGCTTCGCGGCGCTGTCCGTCTGGGAGCGGGACATGGGCAGGCTGCGGGTCCTGGTGAACGCCGGGGAGCGCGTCCAGGGCGAGGAGGAGTTCCCGGAGAACGAGGCGTATCCCGTGAACCGGTTCCCGGAGATCACCGAGTTCCTGCACGAGCACTGGGCGGGCGGCGGCGAACCGCACGCCTGGGTCGAGACGGCCGAGGGCCCGGCGGACGCCCGCGCGCCCGGCTACTGCCACCAGCGCGTGGCCGCGCTGCGCCGCAGGGGCCGCGGCTGCTGCGTGGTCGCGCCGGTCGTGCTGCACGGGCGCGCGTGGGGCGAGCTGTACGTGGCGCGGCCGCCGGGCGTCCCCGTCTTCGGCCGGGCCGACGCCGACTTCGCGACGGTCCTCGCCGCGGTGGTGGCCGCGGGGATCGCGCAGACGGAGCGCCTGGAGGAGGCGCGCCGCCTCGCCTACACGGACGCGCTGACGGGCCTCGCCAACCGCCGCGCGGTCGACCTCAGGCTCGACCGGGCGGTGGAGCGGCACCTCGCCGACGGGGCCGTGGTGAGCCTGGTCGTCTGCGACCTGAACGGCCTCAAGCGAGTCAACGACACCCAGGGCCACGCGGTCGGCGACCGCCTCCTGGAGCGCTTCGGCTCGGTCCTCTCGCTCTGCGGCGCGATGCTGCCGGGGGCGCTCGCGGCGCGTCTCGGCGGCGACGAGTTCTGCCTGCTCTCGGTCGGCCCCGCGGCGGACGAGGTGGTGCGGGCCGCCGACGAACTCTGCGTACGGGCGGCCGAGTTGGAGCTGGGCGACGGCGTCGCCTGCGGTGTCGCGTCGACCGGCGACCCGATCGGCCCCGTGCGCTCGGCCCGCCGCCTCTTCCGCCTCGCCGACGCGGCGCAGTACCGCGCGAAGGCGGCCCGCGCGGTGAAGCCGGTGGTGGCCGGGAGGGAGGGCGCGGACGACCCGGTGGTCCGCCTCGCCGACTCGCCCCCCGGGGTGCCCTGGGCCGGGGAGCGACGGCGGTTCCGGGGGCGGCGCACCTCCGGTTAGCGGGCGACGCACCTCCGACTGGCAGCATGAGCATGATCGGCCGCTGCGGAGCCGGCACGGCAGTACGTTCCGCGGGGCGCTCGGGCGCGGCTGACCTCGCGGTAAGTGGCTCCTGCGGAATCCACCCGTGACACTCGGCGATTCAGTCCGTACGCTGCTGAATATGGATATGCACAGCGTGGGCACCGTGGCCCTTGGGACGTCCGGGACGACCGCGGCGGACGTCATCGCCGTCGCGCGCGGAAACGCACGGATCGAACTCACCGCCGAGGCGCTGGCGGCACTCGCCACCTCCCGCGAGATCGTCGACGCGCTCGCCGCCAAGCCCGAGCCGGTGTACGGCGTCTCGACCGGGTTCGGCGCCCTGGCCAGCCGGCACATCGGCCCCGACCTCCGCGCTCAGCTCCAGCGCAACATCGTCCGCTCGCACGCGGCCGGCATGGGCCCGCGCGTGGAGCGCGAGGTCGTCCGCGCGCTGATGTTCCTGCGCCTCAAGACGGTCTGCTCGGGCCACACGGGCGTGCGCCCGGAGGTCGCGCAGACGATGGCCGACGTCCTGAACGCGGGCATCACGCCCGTCGTCCACGAGTACGGCTCGCTGGGCTGCTCCGGCGACCTCGCGCCGCTCAGCCACTGCGCGCTGACGCTGATGGGCGAGGGCGACGCGGAGGGGCCCGACGGGGTGGTGCGGCCCGCGGGCGAGCTCCTCGCCGCACACGGGATCGCGCCCGTCGAGCTCCGCGAGAAGGAGGGCCTGGCCCTCCTCAACGGCACCGACGGCATGCTCGGCATGCTGATCATGGCCCTCGCCGACCTGGAGACCCTCTACAAGTCGGCGGACGTCACGGCGGCCCTCACCCTCGAAGCCCTCCTCGGCACGGACAAGGTTCTCGCCCCCGAGCTGCACGCCATCCGCCCGCACCCGGGCCAGGCCGCCTCCGCCGCCAACATGCTGGCGGTGCTCGCCGGTTCGGGCCTCACCGGCCACCACCAGGACGACGCGCCGCGCGTGCAGGACGCCTACTCGGTGCGCTGCGCCCCGCAGGTCGCGGGCGCGGGCCGGGACACGATGGCGCACGCCCGCACGGTCGCCGAGCGCGAGCTGGCCGCCGCCGTCGACAACCCCGTCGTGCTGCCCGACGGCCGCGTGGAGTCCAACGGCAACTTCCACGGCGCCCCGGTCGCGTACGTCTTGGACTTCCTCGCGATCGCCGCGGCCGACCTCGGCTCCATCGCCGAGCGCCGCACGGACCGCCTCCTCGACAAGAACCGCTCGCACGGCCTGCCGCCGTTCCTCGCGGACGACGCGGGCGTCGACTCCGGCCTGATGATCGCCCAGTACACGCAGGCGGCGCTGGTCAGCGAGATGAAGCGGCTCGCCGTCCCGGCCTCGGCCGACTCCATCCCGTCCTCCGCGATGCAGGAGGACCACGTGTCGATGGGCTGGTCGGCCGCCCGCAAGCTCCGCACGGCCGTCGACAACCTCACCCGCATCGTCGCGATCGAGCTGTACGCCGCCACGCGCGCCGTCGAGCTCCGCGAGGGCCTCACTCCCGCGCCGGCGACGCAGGCGGTCATCGAGGCCGTCCGCAAGGCGGGCGTGGAGGGCCCGGGCCCGGACCGCTTCCTCGCGCCGGACCTCGCGGCGGCGGAGGCGTTCGTGCGCGCGGGTGCGCTCGTGGCGGCGGTGGAGCCGGTCACGGGGCCGCTGGCGTAAGCGGTTCCGCGAGCGCCGCCCCGATCCGGGACACGAGGGTGCCCCAGGGGCGGGCGTCGAGCACGGGGAGGGAGTGCGGGGCGGCCTCGCGGCGCAGCCAGTCTGCGTACGCCGCGCTGACCTCGGCGCGCTCCTGCTGGACCCCGTGCTCCGGCTCCCGCGCGGCGTAGTTGAGGGCGATCCGCTCCGGGTCGCCCTCGTGCACGAACACGGCCCGCACGCGCCGGCCCGCGGCGCTCCCCTCGCGGACGGCCCGCGCGGCGGCGGCCGGGGTGAGGTAGTCCCCTTCGACCACGGCGGGCACGTCGACCGTGAGGCGGTTGCGCACGACGCCGAGGACGGCGGGCTCCAGGGCGCGTGCGGTGGCGATCTGCAGGTCGAGCACGCGGTCGGCGGGCAGGTCCGCGGCGTCGCCGGCCCGGTCGAAGAGGTGGAGGTCCGGGTGCTGCTCGGCGGTGGTGACCGCCTGTACGGCCTCGACGACGTCGTCGAACTCGACGACGAAGGCGGTGTGCACCGCGGCCAGCCGGGACGCCACCCGGCTCTTGCCGACACCGGAGGCGCCGCCGATCAGCAGGATGTCCCAGGGTGCGCGCGTCACGGGGCGAGGGTATGGGACAGCAGCCGCTCGTGGGTCTCGGCGTCCGCCGCTGCCACAAGTCCGCGGCCCCCGTGGCCGATCGGGGCGCCGTCGATCCCGGTGACCACGCATCCCGCCGCCCGGCACAGGGCGATACCCGCGGCGAAGTGCACGCTCTGCGAGAGGTCGCCGCCGTCGGTGACGTAGGCGGCGCGCCGGCCGGCCGCGACCCAGGCCAGGGCCAGCGTCGTGGACACCACCCGCGGCCGGAACCCGGCGACGAAGTCCGGGTGGGCCAGCAGGTCCACGGCCCGGAAGCCGGGGGCGCTCGGGAACGGCGGATCCAGGTTGACGTCCACCAGGCGGGTGGCCGACGTGGGGGACAGGGGAGTGTCGACCTCCTCGTGCCGGACCCAGGCCTTGGTCCCGTCGGTGCAGAAGACCTCGCCGCTGAACGGGTCGGCGACCGCCGCAGCCCCGTCGCGCAGCGCGACGTTGACGGCCACGAGCATGTTGCCGACGGCGTAGTTCAACGTCCCGCACAGGGGGTCCACCAGCCACTGGCGGGCGGCGTCCGCGGTGCCGTGCTGCCCGCCTTCCTCGCCGAGCAGCGAGTCCTCGGGCCGAGCGGCACGAATGACGTCGATGATCGCCTTCTCCGCCGCCACGTCGGCGGCGGTGGCGAAGTCCCCGGCCCCCTTGTCGAACCGGTCGAGCCGTCGGCCGTACAGGGCACGCACCACGTCCGCCCCGGCACGTGCCCCGGCTGCCGCGACCTCGACATCATCGGAATACGCGTATGAGTTGCTCACGCCGCGCGCGGGGACCTTTCCCTGCGTACCGAGAAGACCACGAAGCCGGCGCCCAGGCTCAGGAACGCCGTGCCGCCCACCAGGTACGGAGTCTTGTCCAGGCCGTCCGAGCCGGTCAGGGGGGCCGAGGCCGTGGTGGTGGCCCCGTGGGTCTCGTGGTGGGGGGACGTCGCGGACGACGTGGCGGGGCGGTCGTCCCGGGGGGTGTCGGGTGTCGCGGGGGAGGTCGCGTTGGCGGAGGGGACGAAGCACAGGGCGCCGAGGAGGGCTCCCGCGGCGGCGGTGGTCAGCAACGATCGGCGTGCGGACACGGAATCGGATCCCCCTTGTGGCGCTGGCGAATTGGCCGTGTGGGGCGATGCTAATGAAAGGTGCGGGTCGCGGGAAAGTCGCGAGGCGCGGGGGCCGTACGCTCCGTCGTATGAGTGGAGACGAGACATCACGGTTTGTACGGCTGCGGGTGGAAATGGTGGTCGAGGTCGGTGACGCCGAGAAGCTGACCGCCACCGCCCTGGGCCGCATCGCCGAGGACGCGCACATGCCGACCGAGGAGCGGGCGCACGCCGAGACCGCCGTCCAGGAGGACGTCGCCGAGGCGCTCGCGTACCTCGTGGACCCCTTCGACATGGTCAGCCAGGTGCCGGGGACCGAGCTCACCCGGGCCTCCTGGAGCAGCGAGCTGATCGACTACGACCCCGATTCGCCCGACTGGGACCCGGACGAGGATGATGACGAAGAGGACGACGAGCTGTAGGGCATGAGCTGTGGATCGGATCCGGATTGAAGGATCCGGAATCGGGAACCCCGGGCAGCAACCGCCGTCCGGGGTTCCGTCGTCTCAGCCTGCGCGGTGATCGACGGGAGGGATCCGGTCCCGCCGGTCCAGTACCGCGGACGTGGTGTTCCCCACATTCCCCGCGGATGTGGAACGGGACGAACCGGGCAGGACGTTATGCGGGGTTACGGGGACTCCCGGGACTTCGGGAAATCTCGGGGGGGACTTCGGGGATTCGGCAACTATGGAGATGCGTGTGATGACGGACAGTAGGCCTCGCAGGCTCGGGCGCGGACGCAGGAGCGTCGCGGCCGTGTCCGCCCTGATGGGCGGCGTGCTCGTGCTCTCGGCGTGCAGCAGCGACGACGGCGACAAGGCCTCGGGCGGCAAGGAGTCGCAGAACCAGGTCGACGAGGCGGCGGCCAAGAAGACCTCTGCCGCCCGGATCGAGATCGCGCCGAAGAACGGCTCCGACAACGCAAGCATCAACAGCGCGGCCAAGGTCACGGTCACCGAGGGCACGCTGACGAACGTGACGATGAAGCCCGCCGACGGCGGCGCCGCCGTCCAGGGCCAGATATCGGCGGACAAGAAGAGCTGGAAGCCCAGCGGCCAGCTCGAGCGCGCCACGAAGTACAGGATCTCGGCGACGGCCAAGGACTCCGAGGGCCGCAAGGCGCACGAGAACTCGGCGTTCACGACCGTCTCGAAGGCCAACAGCTTCATCGGGAACTTCACGCCCGAGGACGGTTCCACGGTCGGTGTCGGCATGCCCGTGTCGATCAACTTCGACAAGGCGATCACCAACAAGAAGGAAGTCCAGTCCGCGGTCAAGGTGTCGTCCGACAGCGGCCAGGAGATCGTCGGCCACTGGTTCGGTGCGAACCGCCTGGACTTCCGCCCCGAGAACTACTGGAAGGGCAACTCCACCGTCACCCTGAAGCTGAACCTCGACGGCGTCGAGGGTGCCGACGGTGTCTATGGAGTGCAGCAGAAGACCGTCCAGTTCAAGATCGGGCGCAACCAGGTCTCCATCGTCGACGCCAAGACCAAGACGATGAAGGTCACGCGGGACGGCAAGGTCGTGAAGTCCATCCCGATCTCCGCCGGCTCGCCCGAGAACAAGACGTACAACGGCAAGATGGTGATCTCCGAGAAGTTCAAGGAGACCCGCATGGACGGCGCGACCGTCGGCTTCAAGGACGGCGACGGCAAGGGCGAGTACGACATCAAGGACGTGCCGCACGCCATGCGTCTGTCGAGCTCCGGCACCTTCATCCACGGCAACTACTGGGGCTCGCCCTCCATCTTCGGCGGCGCGAACACCAGCCACGGCTGCATCGGCCTGCGGGACGCCAAGGGCGCCAACGACAAGAGCACCCCGGGCTCCTGGTTCTACGAGAACTCCATCACCGGTGACGTCGTCGACGTCCGCAACACCGGCGACAAGACCATCGCCCCGGACAACGGCCTCAACGGCTGGAACATGGACTGGGCGCAGTGGAAGGCCGGCTCCGCCGTCTGACCCCTCTTCGAGCCCCGAGCGGCCCGCACCCCGTACCGGGTGCGGGCCGCTCTCATGTCCGCCTCCGCTCAGGCCGGGACGAAGACCGCGCTCACGGTGTACGGCCGGTCCATCGTCAGCGTCACCTTCTCCTCGGTGAGGTCGTGGCGCCGGCCGTCGACGACCCAGGCGGCGACGCGGTACCCGGCGGCGGGTGCCGCGGTGAGGCCGACGGTGGTCCCGGGGGCGTAGGGGCCGTGGACGGCGGGGCGGACCGTGCCGTTCGGAGTCGCTTCGAGCGTGAGCGGGTGCCGGGTGCGCGCGACTTTCGACGTGCGGTACGCCGCGACGATCGGGGCGGTCCTGCGGGCCAGGGAGGCGTTGTCGTTGTGCTCGTCGCCCAGGGGCTGGCCGTCGACGGTGTTCTGCGTGTTCGAGTACTGGTTGACGGGGCCGCACGGGGCGCCGCAGCTCTCCGCGTAGGCCATCAGGGAGTGGTGGTCGCGGCGCGGGGTGATCCATCCGGTGCCGCTCGGGGAGTTGAGGAGCCGGCGGTAGGTGCCGGGGGCGTTGTGTTCGGCGAGGGTGGTGCGGTCGTGGAACAGGCCGAGGTTGTGGCCGAGTTCGTGCCCGAGGTTGTACCACTTGACCAGGGACTGGACGTCGACGGCGGAGAAGGCGAGAGCGCTGTCCAGGTGGCCCCGGGTGGGCAGGGCGGCCCGGCCCGACGAGCCCACGGGCACGTCGTTGACGACGGTGACCAGGTCGACGCCCAGCCGCTCGCGGAGGCGGTGCGCGACCGCGCCCAGATCGGTGTCCGCGGGGTCGGAGAGCTTGTCGAACATGAGGTCGGCCGTTTGGTCGCCGTGGTACCCCGTGTCGTACCTGCCGACGAGGTCGATCCTGGCCGCCACGCCACTGTCGGCGAGAGCCTGGTTCATGTAGGACTCGGCCATCCCGAGGCGGGCCGCCATCGCCTGCTCGCCGCCCACGCGCCGCACCGCGGCCGGTGTGTGCCCGGCAAGGACGTCGATGACGGCTGGGGCCGCGGGGTCGGCCGGTGCGCGGTCCTTGAGAGAGTCGCGCAGTTCGTCGGCGGATGCCTCGTCGCCCGCGGTGTCGTCGGGCGTGGGACCGCGGCGCGCCCGCGGGTCCTCCTCCGTGATCCGCAGCCGTGAACGCTCTCCCGGCGCTCCCGGCAGGGTGGTGACGTGGTACGCCCGTGTCCCGAGGTCGACCAGGGCGTCGACGGCGGGACCGGTGCTCTGGGCGGGCCGGGCGCCGGGGCGCGTCCGCGGCGGTGTCCCGTCGGCGTGCCCGCACACCTGGCTCGCCGCGATCACCGCCCGCCGGCCCGGTTCCCCCTTGACGTGGCCGGTCCACGTGACGGTGTCCCCGTCGACTTCGCGGCCTTCCTGGACGACGGTGATCCGCATGCCGGGGAAGAGGCCGAGATCGTGCTCGGCGGGGCGGCCGAAGCCGCCGGAGGCGCACAGCCACCGGTGGTCGGCGAGGTCGAGGCCGACGGTGCGTTCCCTCAGTACGTCCGTCCCGCTTCTCGGCAGGCCCGTCCCGTTCGCGGCGGGACGCCGGCCCGACGGGTGCGGGTCGGCCGACGCGGCCGTGGTCAGGGACAGGGCTGCGGAGAGGCAGACCAGCCGGATCGCGCCGCGCGGGCGCAAAGGTCGCGTCGAGATCGTCGGGCTCATGGCGTTTGTCGTTCCACTGCGGGGGTGCGCGGCAACCGCGGACATGAGCACATCACCCGAGCGCGCGCCATCGGCACTCAATTGGCTCGATCCGGCCAATTGCCGTTAAGGCGCACCAATTTCGGACAGCCTCAACTCCGCACTCCAGCCTCACTATTGAGCAGGTGTTCGCCCCTCGGCATACTTCGTCCTCCAGGGGCCGCAGCCCCTTAACCTCCAGGGGGAGACTTGCACAGACAAGTGAAAAGAGCGTGCGGAGCCAGTATCGCCGCGGCGGTCGCCGTGGCTCTCGCGGCGGGCATGACCAGCCCCGCGGCCGCGACACCGGCATCCGCGGGACAGTCGGCCGGGGCGGAGGGCGCCCTCGGCAAGGCCGCGGGCAAGGACCGGGTCACGCTGATCACCGGTGACCGGGCCGTCGTCGACGCCAAGGGCCGCGTCGTCGGACTCGAACGCGCCAAGGGGCGCGAGCACATACCCGTACAGGTGCGGCGCAGCGGTGGGCACACGCTGGTGATACCCGCCGACGCGCAGCGCCTGATAGCCGACGGCACGGTCGACCGGCGGCTGTTCGACGTCACCGAGCTGAACAAGAAGCGCAACCGCGCGGCGCAGAAGAAGGCCCTCAAGGTCATCGTCGGCTACCAGGGAGCCGCCACCGCCGCCAAGGCCGAGGTCCGCGACGCCGGTGACACCACCGTCCGCCGCAGCCTGAAGGCGCTGAACGCGGACGCGCTCAGCACGCCGAAGCAGGACGCGGCCGACCTGTGGGCCGCGCTCACCAGCGGCAAGGAGGGCGCCCGTACCGCGGCGTCCGGCATCAAGCACGTCTGGCTCGACGGCGTCCGCAAGGCGACCCTCGACAAGAGCGTCAAGCAGATCGGCGCCGACAAGGCGTGGGCCGCCGGGTACGACGGCAAGGGCGTCAAGATCGCCGTCCTGGACACGGGCATCGACGCCACGCACCCGGACCTCAAGGACCAGGTGGTCGCCGAGAAGAACTTCACGGAGTCGGCCGACGCCAAGGACCGCTACGGCCACGGCACGCACGTCGCGTCCACCGCGGCCGGCACGGGCGCCAAGTCCGGCGGGAAGTTCAAGGGCGTCGCCCCCGGCGCGAAGCTCCTCAACGGCAAGGTCCTCGGCGACGACGGCTACGGCGAGGACTCCGGCATCATCGCCGCCATGGACTGGGCGGTGGCCGAGGGCGCCGACGTCGTCAACCTCAGCCTCGGCGGCCCCGACGCCCCGGGCGTCGACCCGCTCGAAGCGCAGGTCGACAAGCTCTCCGCGGAGAAGGGCATCCTCTTCGCGATCTCGGCGGGCAACGACGGCACGGTCGGCTCGGTCGGTTCGCCGGGCAGCGCGGACGCCGCGCTGACCGTCGGCGCGGTCGACGACAACGACAAGCTGGCGGACTTCTCCAGTCAGGGCCCGCGGGTCGGTGACGGGGCGATCAAGCCCGACGTGACCGCGCCCGGCGTGGACATCACGGCCGCCGCCGCGCCCGGCTCCGTCATCGAGAGGGAGGTCGGCCAGAACCCCGAGGGCTATCTGACGATCTCCGGCACGTCGATGGCCGCCCCGCACGTCGCGGGCGCCGCCGCCCTGCTCAAGCAGCAGCACCCGGACTGGAAGCAGCCCGAGCTCAAGGGCGCGCTCACCGGCTCCACCAAGGGCGGCAAGTACACGCCGTTCCAGCAGGGTTCGGGCCGTATCGCCGTGGACAAGGCGATCAAGCAGACGGTGATCGCCGACCCGGTGTCGGTGAGCTTCGGCACGCAGCAGTGGCCGCACACCGACGACAAGCCGGTCACCAAGAAGGTGACGTACAAGAACCTCGGCAAGGACGACGTCACCCTGGACCTCACGGTGACCGCCACCGACCCCAAGGGCCGCCCGGCCCCGGCCGGGTTCTTCACCCTCGGCGCCGAGAAGGTCACCGTCCCCGCCGGCGGCACCGCCTCCGTGGACCTGACCGCCGACTCCAAGCTCGGCGGCACCGTGGACGGCGCCTACTCCGCGTACGTCGTGGCGAACGGCGGCGGCCAGTCCGTCCGCACCGCCGCCGCGGTCGACCGCGAGGTGGAGTCGTACAACCTCACGCTGAAGCACCTCGGGCGTGACGGGCAGCCGACGAAGCAGTACTCCGCGTCCCTCCAGGGCATCATCGGCAAGGCCGTCGGCACGGACCTGTCGCCGTACGACGCGTCCGGCACCGTCAAGGTGCGGGTGCCCAAGGGCAGCTACATCCTCGACTCGAACGTCGCGGTCGACATGGCGGACCTCGGCAAGGGCGTCGACTGGCTCGCCCAGCCGAAGCTCGACATCACCAAGAACACCACGGTGACGGTCGACGCGCGGACCGCCAAGCCGGTCGAGGTCACCGTGCCCGCGACCGACGTCAAGGGTGTGCTGGCCGCGCCCGACTACATGGTCGAGACCGAGGACCTCTCCAGCAGCTACGGCTGGCTGCTCGACGAGTACAAGAACTTCCGGACCGGCGCCGTCGGTGCCGCCCCGACCGGCGTCAAGCTCAGCCAGCAGTGGGCGGCCGTCTGGACCAAGGGCGACAACACCGAGTACAACACCGTCGCCGGCGGTGCGGTGAAGCAGCTCGCCACCGGTTACACCAAGCACTACAAGGCGAGTGAATTCGCCACGGTCAAGGCCGGGCTCGGCGCCTCCACGAGCGGCAAGACGGGCTCGCTGCGCGCGCTCGGCGAGCTGCCCGACACCAGCGGCTCCTGGTTCGTCTCCGTCCCGACGAAGCTGCGCACCAACCGCACGGTGTACGTCTCCACCGGCGACAAGGTGAAGTGGGGCCTGGAGTTCGAGCAGAACGGCCCGGACGACGCGGAGGGCTGGCCGACGGTCGAGGCCGTCTACAGCCTGGGCGCCCCGCAGACCTTCAAGGCGGGCGGCAGCTACGAGAAGATCTTCAACACGGCCGTGTTCGGCCCGCGCATCGGCGGTGACTTCGGCGTCTTCCGCGAGGACAACAAGATCACGGGCTACCTCCCGCTCTTCGCCGACGGCAAGACCCACGCGGGGTCCTCGCTCTACACGTCGGTGAAGACGACGCTGTCCCGCAACGGCACCCAGATCGGCGAGAACACCGACCCGCTGACCGGCGAGAAGTCGTTCAAGGTGCCGTCGGCCGACGCCGAGTACAAGCTCTCGACGTCGGTGAAGCGCAGCGTCAAGGTGGCCGCGGCCTCCACGCGCATCGACGCGAGCTTCACGTTCCGCTCCAAGAAGGTGGAGAGCGCGAAGCTCCCCGTCTCCACGGCGCGGTTCAGCCCGGCGGTCGACCTGAGCAGCAGGGCGGAGGCCGACAAGAAGCAGTACGTGCCGGTCAAGGTCCTCGGTGCGGCGGCCGGCGCCAACCTCAAGTCCCTGACCACGTACGTCTCGTACGACTACGGGCAGACCTGGGAGAAGGTCAAGGTCACCAACGGCAAGATCCACGTAAAGAACCCGGCGAAGGACAAGGGAATCTCGTTCCACGCCAAGATCACGGACAAGAAGGGCAACAAGTCGACGCTGTCGATCTACAACGCGTACTACGGCAAGTAGAAGCGCACGACGGCGAGTAGGGGTACCGGGCCGCTGGGCCCCCGCCTCTGACGGCGCGGCGCCGAAGGGACTGTCGATCACGTATCGCCAGAACCCCTCGGCGCCGCGTCGCGCCACGTCCGGCGCCTACTGTGGCCCCATGACGGAGATCACGGAGCACGAGGGCGGCACCGGTGGGCCCCGGGAGCCGCTGCCCAAGGCTGAGTTCGCCTACCCCGGACCGCTGCGCGACCAACTCGTGGCGGCCATCCTCGACGGGTCCAAGACCTCGACGACAGGACTGCTCATCGGCTACGAACGGGACGGCGACCCGCTGCCCGTCGTCGGGGAGCGCGCGGCCGTCGTCGACTCCGACGACCGGCCCGTCGCCGTCATCGAGATCACGGACGTCCGAGTCGTGCCGCTCGGCGAAGTGGACCTCGCCCACGCCGTGGACGAGGGGGAGGGGTACGAGACGGTGGCCCAATGGCGCGCGGGACACGAGGAGTTCTGGCACAGCGCCGAGGTGCGGGCCGGGCTCGGCGACCCGGGCTTCACCGTGGACGACGCGACGCCGCTCGTCCTGGAGCGCTTCCGCCTAGTCGCCGACCTACGAGGACAGTGACCGGCCATGCCCTACGCCCGGGCGGCCGACGGTACCGCCATCCACTATCAACTGCACGGCTCCGGCGACCCGCTGGTGCTGCTCGCCGGGCAGTCCAACAACCACCACTGGTGGGATCCGGTGCGGGACGACTTCGCCGCCCGCTTCACCACCGTCGTACTCGACCACCGCGGCACCGGCGAGAGCGACCGCCCGGACACCGACACGTACAGCACCCCGAACCTCGCCCGTGACGTGCTGGCCGTCCTGGATCACGCGGGCATCGACCGCGCCCACGTCTACGGCACGTCCATGGGCGGACGCATCGCCCAGTGGGTCGCGGCCGACCACTCCGCCCGCGTCGGCCGCCTCGTCCTCGGCTGCACCTCGCCCGGTGGTCCGCACGGCGTCGAGCGCGGCCCAGAGGTCCGCTCGGCCCTGAGCCGGGCCGACCCGGACGCCGTGCGCCGCGCCCTCCTCGAGCTGATGTACACCCCGGCCTGGCTCGCCGAACAGGAACGGACCCACCCCGGGCGGACGTTCCACACCCTGGGCGACGCCACCATGCCCGCGTACGCCCGCCGCCGCCATCTGCGGGCCAGCGCCCGGCACGACGCGTGGGACGCGCTGCCGCGGATCGAGGCGCCGACGCTCGTCGTCCACGGCACGGACGACACGTTCAACCCCACCGCCAACGCCCCGCTGCTCGCCGCCCGCATCCCGGACGCCAGGACGCTGCTCGTGCCCGGTGCCCGGCACGCGTACTTCGAGGAGTTCGCGGACGTCGCGACCGGGCCGGTGCTCACGTTCCTGGCTCAGGAACCGCTGCCGTAGGGCCTGGTGATGATCTCCAGGTTGTGGCCGTCCGGGTCCTCCCAGTAGACGCCGCGGCCGCCGTCGTTCGTGTTGATCTCGCCGGGGTGCTGGTGGTACGGGTCGGCCCAGTAGGTGAGGCCGCGCTCCTTGATGCGCCCGAAGATGTCGTCGAACTCGTCCTCCGAGACCAGGAAGGCGTAGTGCTGCGGCACGAACGGGCCGCCGTCGCCCTCGTAGAAGTCGAGGGTCACGCCGTTGGGGATCTCCACCGGGATGAAGGGCCCGTACTGGGGGCCCACCTCCAGGCCGAGGATGTCCGCGAGGAACTGGGCGGACGCCTTCTTGTCCCGCGCCGTGACGATGGTGTGGTTGAGCTCGATCGACATCGTGCGACCTCCCGGTCTGCCGGTCCTGCCGTTCTCCGGTCCGGGAACCACGGTAGGACCGGCGGGCCCGGCGCCACATCGGTCGCCGGGCCCACCGGGGGTGCGCTCCTGGAACTAGGCCGCGCGGACGAGTCAGATCGTCGCGGTGTCGATCACGAAGCGGTAGCGGACGTCGCTGGCGAGGACCCGCTCGTACGCCTCGTTGATCTGGTCGGCGCGGATCAGCTCGATCTCGGAGCCGAGCCCGTGCTCCGCGCAGAAGTCCAGCATCTCCTGCGTCTCCTGGATGCCGCCGATCATGGAGCCCGCGAGGGTCTTGCCGCCGCCGATCACCGAGAACAGGTTGAGGGAGACCGGCTCCTCCGGGGCGCCGACGTTCACGAAGGCACCCTCCGAGCGCAGCAGGCCGAGGTACCTGTCCAGCGGCAGCGGCGCGGAGACCGTCGAGAGGATCAGGTCGAAGGAGCCCGCCAGCTGCTCGAAGGTGGCGTCGTCACTGGTCGCGTAGTAGTGGTCGGCGCCCAGCCGCAGGCCGTCGTCCTTCTTGCGCAGCGACTGCGAGAGGACGGTCACCTCCGCGCCCATGGCGTGCGCGATCTTGACGGCCATGTGGCCGAGGCCGCCGAGGCCCACGACGGCGATCTTCTTGCCGGGGCCCGCCTGCCAGCGGTGCAGCGGGGAGTACGTGGTGATGCCGGCGCACAGCAGCGGTGCGGCCACGTCGAGGGAGAGCCCGTCGGGGATGCGGACGGTGAACGCCTCGTCGACGACGATGTGCGTGGAGTAGCCGCCGTAGGTCGGCTCGCCGTCCTTGCCGAGCCCGTTGTACGTCGGGACGTTGCCCTGCACGCAGTACTGCTCCAGGCCGGCCTTGCAGTTCTCGCACTCGCGGCAGGAGTCGACCATGCAGCCGACGCCGACGCGGTCACCCACGGAGAACTTGGTGACACCGGGGCCGACCTCGGTGACGACGCCGGCGATCTCGTGGCCGGGCACCATCGGGTAGATGCCCTCGCCCCAGCCGTCGCGGGCCTGGTGGATGTCCGAGTGGCAGATCCCGGCGTACTTGATGTCGATCAGGACGTCGGTCTCGCCGACGGCGCGGCGCGGCACGGTGGTCCGCTCCAGGGGCGCCTCGGGGGCGGGAGCGGCGTAGGCGGAAACGGTGGTGATCTGCTCAGTCATGTCTTCGACACTGTCACTGACCTGGGACGTCACCCAGACACCCGTTCTGCCTACGACCACTGTGCCTACCACTGGCGGGGTCAGGCTCAGGGGCGTACGACCCGGCACCCGAGCCTGGATACTGGAAACATGGACGACGAGATCCCCGAGGCGCGGCCGCTGGACAGCAGGGCCGAGCTGAGCGAGTTCCTGCGCACCCGCAGGGCGCGGCTGCAGCCCGAGGACGTCGGTCTGCCGAACTTCGGACGGCACCGCAGGGTGCCCGGCCTGCGCCGCGAGGAGCTCGCGCAGCTCGCCGGGGTCTCCGTCGCGTACTACACCCGCCTCGAGCAGGGCAACGGCCGCAACGTCTCCGGCGAGGTCCTCGACGCGATCGGGCGGGCCCTGCGGCTGACCGACGCCGAGCAGGCCCATCTGACGCGCCTCGCGAAGCCCAAGACGCTCAAGAAGAAGAAGGCCGCGCGCCCGCAGCCCATGCGGCCCGCGCTCCAGCAGCTCCTGGACTCCATCCACGACGTGCCCGCGTACGTGGTCGGCCGCCGCTCCGACATCCTCGGCTGGAACGCGCTCGCCGCGGCGCTCTTCGGCGACTGGGGCGAGCTCGCGCCCGCCGAGCGGAACTGGGCGCGCATCTGCTTCCTCGACCCGCGCTCGCGCGAGCTCTTCGTGGACTGGGACAAGAAGGCGTCGGACATCGTCGGCTACCTCCGCATGGACGCGGGCTGCTACCCGAACGACCCGGAGCTGTCCTCACTCGTCGGCGAACTCTCCGTGAAGAGCGAGGAGTTCAGGAGCCTGTGGGCCACGCACGACGTCCGCGAGAAGGGCCACGGCGTCAAGCGCATGCGCCATCCGCTGGTGGGTGACCTGACGCTCTCGTTCGAGACGCTGCGCCTGCCGGACGACTGCGACCAGTCGCTGCTGATGTACCACGCGGAGCCGGACTCGGCGTCGGCGCAGGGGCTGCGGCTGCTCGCCAGCTGGGGACGGGACGCGTCGTCGGTGGGCTCGGCGCGGAGTCCGGGCAGTCAGTGATTTCGCGGGCGGATTCCGAGGGCGGATTCGCCGGCGGATTTCGCGGGCGGCGGAACCCCGCACGCTGCGCCCGTGACCGTATCGCTCCTAGGCTGAGGAAGTGAGCAGCCAAGAGCGCCAGAAGGCGAACGAAGCCCGCGTCATCCACCTGCGTCCGCTCAAGGCGGCGCCGAACCCCGCACCATCGGGGCGGCCGGGGGAGGCCAAGGAGCCCCTCTGGCGTGATGTCGTCGGAGATGTCCTGCGCACCGAGCGCCTCGCACAGGAGCGCACGCTCAAGGACGTGTCCGACGCCGCCCGGATCTCCATGCCCTACCTCTCCGAGGTGGAGCGCGGCCGCAAGGAGGCCTCGTCCGAGGTCCTCGCGGCCGCCGCCCACGCACTCGGCCTCGGCCTGTCCGACGTGCTCTCCCTGGCCCAGTCCCGCCTGGCCGGCCTTCCCCGCGCGAGGCCGGCCAGGGCGTCGTACCAGGGCGAAGTGCGCCTGGCGGCCTGACGACCGGGACCCCGCCGGCCGCCGCTCAGGCGGCGGCCGGCAGGACCCGCCTGCTGAGCACCTGGTCGGCGAGGCCGTAGGCGACCGCGTCCTGGGCGGTGAAGACCTTGTCGCGGTCCATGTCGGCGCGGAGCGTGGCGACGTCGTGGTGCGTGTGGTGGGCGAGGACCTCCTCGACCTGCGAGCGGATCCGGAGCATCTCCTGCGCCTCCAGGGCGAGGTCGGACACCGTGCCCTGCCGGCCGCGGCTCGCGGGCTGACCGAGCAGCACGCGCGCGTGGTCGAGCACGAACCGCCGCCCCGGGTCGCCGCCCGCGAGCAGCACGGCGGCCGTCGACGCGGCCTGGCCGACGCAGAACGTCGAGATCGGCGCGGAGATGAAGCTCATGGTGTCGTAGATGGCCATGAGCGAAGTGAAGGAGCCCCCGGGCGAGTTGATGTAGATGGCGACCTCGCGCTCCGGCGCGGAGGACTCCAGGTGCAGCAGCTGCGCGATGACGACGTTGGCGACCCCGTCGTCGATCTCCGTCCCGAGGAAGATGATCCGCTCGGAGAGCAGCCGGCTGTAGACGTCGTACGCCCGCTCGCCGCCCTGCGGAGTGCGCTCGACGACGGTCGGAATCGTGTACTGGCTCATTGCTTCCTCCCCCTCCTCAGATTCCGAGCCCGATACGGCGCTTCGACCCGGCGGGCCGCACGTCCTCCAGCGACTCGACCACGTGGTCGACCATCCCGTACTCCTTGGCCTGCTCGGCGGTGAACCAGCGGTCCCGGTCGCCGTCCCGCGAGATCGTCTCCTCGCTCTGCCCGGTGTGCTCGGCGGTGAGCCGCTCGATGGTCCGCTTCGTGAACTCCAGGTTCTCCGCCTGGATGGCGATGTCGGCGGTGGTGCCGCCGATGCCCGCGGACGGCTGGTGCATCATGATCCGCGCGTTGGGCAGCGCGAACCGCTTCCCCGCGGTGCCGACGCTGAGCAGGAACTGCCCCATGCTGGCGGCGAATCCCATGGCGAGCGTGGCCACGTCGTTCGGGATGAGCCGCATGGTGTCGTAGATGGCGAGCCCGGCGGTGACGGACCCGCCCGGGCTGTTGATGTAGAGGGAGATGTCGGTCTTCGGATCCTCCGCCGACAGCAACAGCATCTGCGCGCACACGCGGTTGGCGGAGACCTCGTCGACCTGCGTCCCGAGGAACACGATCCGCTGATTGAGCAGTTGCGCGGCGAGATGGTCGTCGAACCGCGACGGAGCGGTGTCCCCATCCTCCCCCCGCGGCCGCGCCGAGTCCCAGCCACTGTCCCGTACAGACATCACGCCTCCCAGAAGTCCGGCGGCCCCGAGGCCGCGCCCTGACTTCACTGTTGACCGACGGGGACCCACCTGTCAGAAATCTCGGCCTGTGGCAGATTCGCTGAGGGCAGAGGAAGCCCGACCGTGGCAGCCACCGGCCTGGACGTAGAAAATAAAGGCTGTATAACGAAACCAAGCCTCCTGCGCGCAGGGTGACTGTCGCGCGACGTCGAGCGTCAAAGAGCTCGGTCGGGCCGGATGAGTCGGATATGGAAGCCAACTCACTTTTGCCACCGACCACTTAGTGCCGGACCGGCAGAGCGGAATGCGTACCCTTCGGCGCGGCCCGCCAAGTAACGTGCCGACCGCAACAGTTGTGCGACCGCACCGCCATAGCGGCGACAACTTGCCTTACATGGCGCCCATTTCGCAGGCGAGTGGCAGCGGAGTGCAGAGGTCCGACTTCAACCCCGAGCGGCACATGTCCGGTTATCTGCCCTAGATGGTGCTTTTATGATCATCAAGTCAGTCACTCCGACGCGAGGGGTGACCTGTTCCCGGCTTGCGTGTTCATGCGCCATGGCCAACCACAGGAAGAAGACGAATGAGATTCAGTGCAATCACCGGCAAGGCCGCGCTGGCGGCAGGAGTCGCCCTCTTGGCTGCGACCTCGGTAACGGGCTCCGCGCAGGCCGCAACTGATGCCCCGTTGGCTGCCGCGCGAAGTGGCCTTTCCTGTAAGACCAGCGCAGGTAAGACAGGCGGATGGGGTGAGTGCACTGGTAACGGCAAATGGCGTGCACGCGCTGATTGCGTGAGCGAGCCCGACGACTACTCGGACTGGATGCAGCAGAGTGGCGGCAGGCACCGCTTGTACGTCGGGTGCACCTTCAAGATTCGCGCCGTCTACATCCAGCAGTAGGAAAACGAAAACTCAGTAGGGGAGAGCAAGTTGAACAAGGTAGGAGCCCTCGGAGGGGCAGTAGGCGCCATGCTGGGAGCACTCGCGGTCGTGGCCGTTTCCACGGCCCAGGCCAGCGCCACCGACATTTCTTCGGGTATTGCTGCGCGTAGCTCTGGCTTCAGCTGCAAGAAGAGTGTGGGTAACACGGGCGGCTGGGCTCAGTGCACCGGAAAGGCCACATGGCGCATCGAATCGGATTGTGTGGCTCAGGCCGACCTGCGTAACGGGTGGTACGGCCAGTCTGGCGGGACCGTGCGCCGGGGTGCCCCGGAGTGCAGGTTCAGCATTCGTGGAATAACCGTAGAGACGCGATAGCAGCTACCTGACACTGATCCACAAGAGCGCCTTGGGGCGGCATCGAAGAGCCGCCCCGGGGCGGTCGGAGAAACGGCAATGACTGTAATTGAGCTTAGGAACCTGACCCAAGCTTACGGATCGCATATAGCGGTGCATCGCGTGAACCTCAGCCTTTCCACCGGCGCCTTCGGCCTTCTTGGCCCCAACGGAGCGGGAAAAACCTCCCTGCTCCGAACTCTCGCCACGAGATTGGCCCCGCGAGATGGTGAGCTGCTGTTCCGAGGAACTGACCTGCGCAGTCAGAAGGCACTACGCGCGGCACGTCGTGAGATCGGATTCCTTCCGCAGTCCTTCCGTTATCCGGGAGACTTCAGTGTCTATGAGTTCGTCTCCTACTGCGCGTGGCTGCGCGAGATACCTGACCGGCAGATAAAGCAGGCGACTTGCACTGCTCTGGAGCGCACAGGTATGTCGGACCATGCCAAGACGCCCATGAGAAAGCTCTCGGGCGGAATGCTCCGACGCGCCGGAATCGCTCAGGCAATAGCAGGAACGCCGGAACTGATCATTCTGGACGAGCCGACAACCGGGCTGGACCCCAGGCAGCGCACAGATTTCCGCAAGCTCATCCGTTACTTGAGCGATAGTTCGTGTGTTGTCCTGAGCACCCATATAGCGGAGGACGTCTCGCACACCTGTGCACGTGTCGGCGTACTGCATGAAGGAGCGCTGCTGTTCCAGGGGGAATCCGCGGAACTGGAAAGCCTGGCTGTGCCCGACAGCGAGGGGGACACTGAGTTCGAACGGGGATACATCTCCGTGATTGAAGGAAGGCGCGAAGCGTGACAGTCCTCTGGGCAGAGATCAGGCGAGGACTGCTATGGCGATGGTCCCCTCTGGTGGCCGTCACCTATTTCGGCATCCTCTACTTCTTCCTCGACTCATGGCGTGGCCTGTGGCCTGAAACGAGTGCAGCCGTCACGCAGCCGGTCGTCGTGCTTGTCGTCACGGGCACGATGGCGGCCGCCCACCGGGGGTTCAAAGCCTCTGAGGCGGAAAAGTCCGATATCTTCAGTGTGGCTGCTCGGCCGGTCGGGATGACTGACCTTATCCGAATCCTCGCGCTCTGCATTCAGATGGTTGGGCTCTATGCGGTCCTAGCCGCCATACCCTTTCTGCATACGGCGTTGTCAAGCCCTCCCGGTGCCCCCAGGATATCGTTCTGGGTAATCAGTGCTCTGGGTCTGGTATCTGTGGTAGGCCTGAGCTATACCGTTGGACGAGTAGCGGCAAGCCGATTTACACCCTTGATAATCGGTGTTCTCTCGTACTGTCTTATAGCAGTCATGCCGCAGTACTCGTCACTGGCCCTTTGGGTGCCTGCGCTGACGATTGTGGATCAAAGCGTGACTGCCTCGGCTTTGGCGGTGAAGGTCCTGCTGGCTGTCGCCGGAGTTCTTTCGGCGTGCACCAGCGCAGCCGCCCGTAATGGTCTCCGTGCTTTGCGTGGACGTACCGCAGGCAGTGAGCCCGTTTCAACAGCATCGCGACTCTCCGTATGCTCCTTCTTCGCTTCGATGGCTTGTTTCGTTCTCGGCGTCCCCATGGCGGCTGGAACAGACCTGCTGCAAGCACGTACGCCGGAAGCAGCAAACGTGGTGTGCGACAGCTCCAGTGGATCACACATCTGTTTCTGGAAGGATCATGCGTCATTCATTCCGCGGATAGCCGGCATGGCGCAGAGAATCCACAAGGTGACGGAAGGGCTCACGTCACAGAAAGCGGTTTACGTCGAAAAGGGCATCAATTCCCAGGATCAGGGCATCGAGGTCGGGTATGGCGGGTCTGCCATCTGGACCGGCCTGATAGACAGTTCCCTCCCTCGCTTTCGAGACTGCCCCGCGGAGTCGGAAACCCAACTCGAAAAGCGCCTTGCCGCCTCTACGCTTACGGCTGCATGGGTGGAAGCAAAAGTGCGAGGCGAGTCGGTGCTGCAAGGAGAGTATACGTACACGGGTTTTGACCCGACTCGTAGAGTGAGGAAGGTCCTGAGGATGAGCGAAGCAGACCAAAAGGCCCAGGTGGCGCGTTGGCTTGAGGTGACTTCCGCGAAGTGCGGCGAGAAATGATCTCTGGTCTCATCGAGGGGCGCAACGTCCGGGTCGGACGGTTTTTGGGCCTCCGCCTCAGAGCCAAGAGCGTGGGCGGGGCGATTGCCGTACTGGCGATTTCCTCATTGGGGATTGCAGTATGGGGGGCTACGGCCTTGTGCGTTCCTTCGTTCACCAAGGATTCTGGGCAGGCCACGACACTGGCGGAGTTTTTCCCGATCGTGACGGGCTCACTCGTTGCCTTCTCGTGCCGGTCCAGTATGGGTGACTTTGAGGATGTAGCGCCTCGTAGAAGAGTAAGAGTGCAGGGGGATTATCTTGCTCTCGCCTTTCTGGTAACGGCCTGCGTGCAGACGGTTGTGCTCATCTTGGGGGGTCAGGATATGGCAGCCACAGGATTCAGGAACTATCTTGGTTATTGCGGTGCTGCGCTTGCTTCGGTGACCTTCCTCGGGTCCGACAAGAGTTGGATACTTCCGCTGGGGCTGGCATTCCCGGCATTCTTTGTGGCCAGCTCGAGCGGAACTCTCCCAGGGGCCCTTTGGTCATGGCCTACGCTTCCGGTCGAGAATCGGACGTCGTGGGCCGTAGCTCTGCTCTGGGCCGTGCTCGGCGCTGCTTCCTTTCTATGCCGCACCAGTCTCCGCATGGCAAGAATGAATGTGCGATGATGGGGTGCGCAGGGCTTATGAAGGAGGAAGATTGAGTAAAAAGCTTTCACGCGGATGGCGCCTGGCGCTGGCTACCTTTGGCGTCACCTCGATCGTCGTTCTGGCTTTCGGCCCTAGTCCGCTCCCGTGGGAGAAGGACTCGAGCGGCACAGTCCAATGTGGCAGTCAGTCCTCGTGCAGCGACAGGTAGAGCGCCTCAACTCGATCTCGATTTTTCGTTACGGCTCATCAGTTCAACTGGTGGGTCGTTTCGGTTTGTTGGGGTGACCGCGGGCCGGGTTGGGGCCCGGGGGCGTCGAGGACGGCGCCCGTGCCGGGACGGGTCGAAGACGACGCGGACCGTCTCCGCATGACCGGCCAGGCCGGAGCACACCTCTTCGGGGGTTTACGGGGTGCCCGCACGGAGGGGCCGGGGGCCGTTAGGGTCGTGTCCTCGTGGAGTGGATATCGCCGGTAAGTACGTTGCTGGGCGCGGTGATCGGCGTCGGCGCGACGCTGCTCGCCGACCGGGCCCGGTGGCGGCGCGAGAGCGCGGACCGGGAGACGGCGACGCGGAGGCAGCTGTACGCGGAGTACACGGCGGCGCTCTCGCGCGTCCGCACGGCCCTGCACGAGTGCGCGCAGGGGGCCGTCGGCGCTACCCCGGGCAGCGAGGAGTACGCGCGTGAGGTCCGGGAGCGGTTTCTGGCGCCGGGTGCCTACGAGATCCGGCACCAGCTGGCGATCATCGCCCCGCGCGATGTCGTGGCTGCCGCCAGGTCGGCCTTCGTCGCGCTGCGGACGACGCGGGACCGCGTCCTCGACGGTGTGACGGCCGACAGCGAGAGCTACGCCGAGCTGGAGGCCGGGAACGACGCGGCGATCGCCGAGTTGCGGCGCGTGATGCGGCGGGACCTCGGGGTCGGTGACTGAGGGTCCTACCAGGTGTACACGTACCGGTTGGCGGGGTGGTCGAATGTGGCGGTCACTCCGTGGGGAGGCAGGGTGAACTCCTCTTCGAGCCACTGGATCACCGCCGCCGCGAGGCCCTCCGGCTGGTAGTCCGTTTCCGGGAACCAGACGTGGTGGACGGTGACCGTGGTGTGCAGGGGAGCGTGCCGGGCCGCCACCGCCGGGGCGGCCAGCGCCACGCCGTGGCGCAGCCACACCGCTTCCTCGGGAGCGAGCCGCCGGCCCGTGCGGTCGGCGGGCGGGTGGGTGAGGACGGGGGAGACGTCCAGCCACACATGCGCGCCGACGCGCTCCGCGTGCGCGGGTGGGACCGCTGCCAGCGAGGCGTCCGCCGTGAGGTCCACGGCGATGCCCCAGGCGGTCTTCAGCATGCGGTACTTGACCGTCCGCCCGGGGCGGCCCCGGCGGGGGAGCAAGGGGGCGGTCAGTTCTGGCTCGGCGCCGGGGCGATGCCCGTCGGGCACGCCCGTCCCCAGTTCGTCTCCGACGGCGCGTCCAGGACCGCGCCCGTGCCGCCGATCCCGCAGTACCCGTCGGGGTTCTTGTCCAGGTACTGCTGGTGGTACGGCTCGGCGGGCCAGAACGGGCGGGTGTCGGCCGGGAGGACCGTCGTCGTGATCGTGCCGTAGCCGGCGGTCGTCAGGACCTTCTGGTACGCCTCCAGGGACGCGGTCGCCGCCTCCTCCTGCGCGGGGGAGTGCGTGTAGATCGCGGAGCGGTACTGCGTGCCGACGTCGTTGCCCTGGCGGAAGCCCTGCGTGGGGTTGTGGGACTCCCAGAACAGCTTCAGGAGCGTGGCGTACGAGACCTTGGACGGGTCGAAGACGACGCGCACGGCCTCGGTGTGGCCGGTGAGGCCGGAGCACACCTCTTCGTAGGAGGGGTTTTCCGTGTAGCCGCCCTGGTAGCCGACGTACGTCGTCCAGACGCCCTCGGTCTGCCAGAACTTGCGCTCCGCGCCCCAGAAGCAGCCGAGCGCGAAGTCCGCGATCTCCAGGCCGTCGGGGTAGGGGCCGAGCAGCGGGTTGCCGAGCACCGTGTGGCGGGAGGGGACCTCGAATTCCGGGGTGGCCCGGCCCTTGAGGGCCTGCTCGGCGGTGGGGAGCTCGGGCGTGCGTCCGAAGATCATGCGGGTCTCCTCGTGGGTGACAGGGGTCTGCGGGGTGAACGTACGGAGGGGGCGGGGCATTCCGGTCGGTCGGTGCCCACCCCCTGCCCCCCGGCGCTCTCGTCAGTGCGGCAGCGTCGCCGGGCTGCCGCCGTTCGCCTCGTAGCCCGCGACGGCCAGGGCGCGGTAGACCGCGTAGTCCGACGCGGGGTCCTCGGACAGGGTCCAGGGCAGCGCGCCGATGTGGCCGTCCACGTGCACCAGCTGGTTCATGGCCTCCGCCCAGCGCTCGGAGCGGACCAGGAAGAAGACCAGGAGGTGGCGGACGTGCGCCAGCATCGGGTCGTCCGCGCGCGCGGAGTGCACCGCGAACAGCGCGCCCTCGACGGCCTTGGTGACGACCTCGCTCTCGTAGAACCCGCGGACGAGGTTGACCTCGGGCAGGTGCTCGTACACCGCGAAGAGGGGGAGCGCCGCGAGCAGGGAGCCGCGGGGCGCGCGGGCGGCCGCGGCCTCCGCGAAGTCGTTGGCGAGGTCGCGGGAGCCGTGCCACTTCTCGCACCAGTAGTGCAGCGCCGCCAGATGCGCGCCCATGTGCGCGGGCGCGCGGTCCAGGATCTTCAGCCACAGCTGCTCGAACTCCTCGCGGGGATACGCCAGTCCGCGCGCGATGGAGAGCTCGATGATGTACGGAACGGGGTCGCCGGGGGCGAGCAGCGCCGCCTGCGCGCACGCCTCCTTCGCCTCCTCCAGAATGATCCGGAATTCGTCCGTCCCCTGCACCGCCGTGCGCCACGCCTGCTGGACGAGGAACTCCGCGTGCACCGCGGCACCGCCCGCGTCCTTGGGCGCCTCGGCGCGCCACACCCGCAGCCACTGCCCGCCCGGGGTGTCGCTGACGCCGCCCGGCCGCCGCTGCAGCTCCAGCGAGGCCGCGCCCGCGAAGGCCTGCACGCGCTGCCAGCGCCGCTCGCCGTGCGTCTCCGTGCCGGCGAGGAGCTGTGAGGCGGCCTTCCACTCCTGCGTGCGCTGCACGAGGTCGAGCACTTCGAGGAGGTCGGCGTCCGGTCCCGGCATGCGGATGTCCAGCTCCTCCTGGCGCAGGAAGCCGTAGTTCGCCGGGTCCGCGGCGTCCGGCGAGCCGGGGGCCACCTGCCGGATCCCGCCGCGCCTGCGCAGCAGTACGGGCCCCAGGACCGCACCGATCATGATCACCGCGAACAGGAACCAGAGAATCTCCATGACACAAGCGAACCAGACGGGTCGGACAATTGGCCAACCTGCCGGGACGTACCCGGACCGACCCGGCAGAAGGGCCCCCGCGCGCACTACGCTCAGGCCGCATGAGTGACTCGCACAGCACGCAGAGCTTCGAGACCGTGGCCATCCACGCGGGCAACACCGCCGACCCCCTCACCGGCGCCGTCGTCCCGCCCATCTACCAGGTGTCGACCTACAAGCAGGACGGCGTGGGGGGCCTGCGCGGCGGCTATGAGTACAGCCGCAGCGCCAATCCCACGAGGACCGCCCTGGAGGAGAACCTGGCCGCGCTGGAGGGCGGCAGCCGCGGACTCGCCTTCGCGTCCGGCCTCGCCGCCGAGGACTGCCTTCTCCGTACGCTGCTCGGCCCGGGTGACCACGTCGTCATCCCCAACGACGCGTACGGCGGCACCTTCCGCCTCTTCGACAAGGTCGTCTCACGGTGGGGCGTGGAGTGGTCGGTGGCCGACACCTCCGACCCCGAGGCCGTGCGGGCAGCGCTGACCGACCGTACGAAGGCGATCTGGGTGGAGACCCCCTCCAACCCGCTGCTCGGCATCACCGACATCGCCGCGCTCGCGCAGATCGCCCGTGACGCCGGCGTGCGCCTCGTCGTCGACAACACCTTCGCGAGCCCCTACCTCCAGCAGCCGCTGGCGCTCGGCGCTGACGTCGTCGTGCACTCCATGACGAAGTACATGGGCGGCCACTCGGACGTCGTCGGCGGCGCGCTCGTCGTGAGCGACGCGGCGCTGGGCGAGGAGCTGGCGTACCACCAGAACGCGATGGGTGCCGTCGCGGGCCCCTTCGACGCCTGGCTGGTGCTGCGCGGCATCAAGACCCTCGCGGTGCGCATGGACCGGCACAGCGAGAACGCCACCAAGGTCACCGAGATGCTGACCCGGCACGCGCGCGTGAGCAGCGTCCTCTACCCGGGCCTTCCGGAGCACCCCGGCCACGAGATCGCCGCCAAGCAGATGCGGTCCTTCGGCGGCATGGTGTCGTTCCGTGTCCAGGGCGGCGAGGAGGCGGCCGTCGAGGTCTGCAACCGCGCCAAGCTGTTCACCCTCGGCGAGTCGCTTGGCGGCGTCGAGTCGCTGATCGAGCACCCGGGCCGCATGACGCACGCCTCGGTGGTCGGCTCGGCCCTGGAGGTCCCGGCGGACCTGGTGCGCCTCTCGGTGGGCATCGAGTCGGCGGACGACCTCATCGCCGACCTCCAGCAGGCGCTCGGCCAGTAAGCACCCGCCGGTCAGCCCCAGCGCGTCAGGGGTGGAGTCGTGTCCGACGGCGGCTCCACCCACGGCCGGGCCAGCGACGCCCACACGACGAACGCCACCGCGGCGGCGAACAGCAGGGTCCAGAACAGCCGCCGTGCCGCCCTGCGGCGCCGCAGGGCCCGGCTGCCCCGCCGCACCGCGTCGTCGTGGAGTTCGGGCGGCACGGAGGGCGCCGTGCCCTCCAGGAGGCGCCGGATGGCCTGCTCCTTGCGCTCGTACTGACTCATGAGGGCACCGCCCCGACCGGCGCCCCGGCCGGCGCGGGGCCGCGCGGCGGGTGCAGGACCGTCGCCGTCGCGCGGGCGCAGATCGCCGCGACCCGGTCGGCGGGCAGGCCGAGGAGCGCCGCCGTCTGTTCCTCGGCGACGCCCTCGTACATCCGCAGGACGAGAATCAGCCGCTCCTGGGGGCTGAGCCGGGCCAGGACCCCGCCGTGGCCGCGGTGGCGCCGCCAGGCGGCGCGGCCGAAGCGGAGGGCGACCTGCTGGCGGGTGCGGTCGTACGGATCCTCGCCGCGCAGCCGGTCCCACGACGCGTACGTGTGCGCGAGGGCGGCGGTCAGCAGGGCACGCGCGCGTGGGTTGTCGTCCGGGGGCTCGGCGGTGAGGAGCGTCGCGGCATGCAGGAGCCGCCCTGCCGCGCCCGCGACGAACGCCTCGAACTCCCGGGCACGGCGGGCGTTCCGCAACGCCTGCCGCTCTCGCACCGCGCCTCCCGGCCGGAGGCCACGAGCAAGCGGCCTCCGGTCTCATATGAGGCCAGACGCGGGTCCGGGGTCAAGACTCCGGAGTGGCCGGAACTTCTCCTCCGGGAGCCGGCTGTGACGTCTGCCGTGCCGAGAGGGCGGAATTGAAGCGTGTGAGGAGCGCGCAGAAGCTCTCGCGCTCCTGCGGCTCCCAGTCCTGCGTCAGCTCGGCCATCAGCTCGCGCCGCGAGGAGCGCACCTCGTCGAGCCTGGCCTGGCCGCGCGGGGAGAGCTGGAGCACCACGGCGCGGCCGTCCTCCGGGTGCGAGGTGCGCTTGACGAGCCCGGTGTCGACCAGCGGGGCGACCTGCCGGGTGACGGTCGAGGAGTCGATGCCCATGCTCGCCGCGAGCGCCTTGACGCCCATCGGGCCTTCTTTGTCGAGGCGGTTGAGCAGCAGATAGGCGGCGCGGTCCATGGAGTTGCGGACCTGTCCTACGCCGCCGAGGCGCGTCTGCTCCGCACGGCGGGCGAAGACCGCCACCTGGTGCTGCAGGCTGTCCAGGAGGGCGGGGTCGCTGGCGGTCGTCATGTCCGGAGTTGTGGGCATGGCCGGGGGCTCACTTCATGCGAGGGCAGTGGGTTGGGGGACAGGGTACGCGGCCGCGGCGCGTACCGTACCTGCGCTGCGCAAACCCACGCTCAGAACGGTCTCGTCCCTTGGTCGCCGCAGGAGGACCCGGACGCCGGCTGCAAGACTTGCCGTCATGAGCTACCGCACGCCCCACTCCTTGCCGACGGTCACCCTCGACGACGTGCGCGGCGCGCAGAAGATGCTCTCCGGAGTGGCCCGGATGACGGCCATGGAGGGCAGCAGGCACCTGTCGCAGCTGGTCGGGGCGCCGGTGCACCTCAAGTGCGAGAACCTCCAGCGGACCGGTTCCTTCAAGCTGCGCGGCGCGTACGTGCGGATCGCGGGCCTGCTCCCCGAGGAGCGCGCCGCCGGTGTCGTGGCCGCCAGCGCGGGCAACCACGCGCAGGGCGTGGCGCTGGCCTCCTCGCTCCTCGGCGTGCGCTCCACGGTCTTCATGCCGGCCGGTGCGCCGCTGCCCAAGGTCGCGGCGACGCGGGACTACGGAGCGGAGGTGCGGCTGCACGGCCAGGTGGTCGACGAGACGCTGGCCGCCGCGCAGGAGTACGCCCACGAGACGGGCGCCGTCTTCATCCACCCCTTCGACCACCCGGACATCATCGCTGGGCAGGGCACGGTCGGCCTGGAGGTCCTGGAGCAGTGCCCTGAGGTGCGCACCCTCGTCGTGGGCATCGGGGGCGGCGGCCTCGCGGCGGGCATCGCGGTCGCGGTCAAGGCGCTGCGCCCGGACGTGAAGCTGGTGGGCGTGCAGGCGGCGGGGGCCGCGGCCTATCCGCCCTCGCTTGCCGCGGGGCGCCCGGTGTCGATCGGCGACCCCGCGACGATGGCGGACGGCATCAAGGTCGGCCGCCCCGGCGACGTACCGTTCCAGCTGGTCGAGGAGCTGGTCGACGAGGTCGTCACGGTCTCCGAGGACGAGCTCTCCAGCGCCCTGCTGCTCTGCCTGGAGAGGGCCAAGATGGTGGTGGAGCCGGCCGGTGCGAGCCCGGTCGCGGCCCTGCTGAGCGACCCGAAGGCGTTCGAGGGGCCGGTGGTGGCGCTGCTGTCCGGCGGGAACGTGGACCCGCTCCTGATGCAGCGCATCCTGCGCCAGGGCATGGCCGCGGCGGGCCGCTACCTCTCGCTGCGGCTGCGCCTGACGGACCGCCCCGGCGCGCTCGCCACACTGCTCGGGGTGCTGTCGGAGGCGGACGCCAACGTCCTCGACGTGAGCCACGTGCGCACCGACCCCCGGCTCGGGATCACCGAGGCCGAGGTGGAGGTCCACCTGGAGACGAAGGGCCCCGAGCACTGCACCGAGGTGGGAGCGGCCCTGCGGGGGGCGGGTTACACGGTCATCGGCTGAAGCTCCCCCTCCGGGACCATCTTTCGAAAATGAGGTGAGCCGACGCGATGTATCGCGTTACGGTGTGCTCTGCGTCACCCGTCGTCGGGCGTACGAAGTCCGGCAAACCTAAGCTTTCCGTAGAAAGTCACCGGAAGTCACCCACACCAGGGGGAATCTCATGCCAGGCGCCATCTACGCCGAAGGTCTGGTGAAGACCTTCGGCGACGTACGTGCTCTGGACGGCGTCGATCTGGATGTCCCGGAAGGTACCGTGCTCGGCCTCCTGGGGCCGAACGGCGCGGGCAAGACCACGGCGGTCCGCTGCCTGACGACACTGCTCACCCCGGACAGCGGCAAGGCGGTCGTCGCGGGCATAGACGTCCTCAAGCATCCGAACGAAGTGCGGCGTTCGATCGGCCTGTCCGGCCAGTTCGCCGCCGTGGACGAGTATCTGACAGGCCGCGAGAACCTCCAGATGGTCGGCCAGCTCTATCAGATGAAGGCCAAGGAGGCGAAGGCAAGGGCGGGCGAACTGCTCGACCGGTTCAACCTCGCCGACGCCGCCGACCGCCCCTCCAAGACGTACTCCGGAGGCATGCGCCGCCGCCTCGACCTCGCCGCCGCGCTCGTCGTCTCGCCGCCCGTGATGTTCATGGACGAGCCGACCACCGGCCTGGACCCGCGCAACCGCCAGCAGCTGTGGGAGGTCATCCAGGAACTCGTCTCGGGCGGTACGACACTGCTCCTGACCACGCAGTACCTCGAAGAGGCCGACCACCTCGCGCACGACATCTGCGTCGTCGACCACGGCCGCGTCATCGCCCGCGGCACCTCCGACCAGCTCAAGGCCCAGACCGGCGGCGAGCGCGTCGAGGTCGTCGTGCACGACCGCGAGCACATCGCCACCGCCTCCGAGGTGCTGCGCGGCTTCGGCAAGGGCGAGGTCGCCGTCGCCGAGCACACCCGCAAGCTGACCGTCCCGGTCGCCGGTGGCGCCAAGCTCCTCGCCGAGGTCATCCGCGAGCTGGACACCCGCGGCATCGAGATCGACGACATCGGCCTGCGCCGCCCGACCCTCGACGACGTCTTCATCTCCCTCACCGGGCACGTCGCCGAGCTGGCCGACGAGGGCAACGGAAAGGAGACCGGCAAGTGAGCACCGTCACCGACACCGCGCGCACGGCGGCCCCCAGGCCCGCCGGCGGCATCGGCCAGTCCGTCAGGGACTCCCTGGTCGTCGCCAAGCGGAATCTGATCCGGATGTCGCGCATCCCGGAGATGGTCATCTTCGGCCTGATCCAGCCGATCATGTTCGTGGTGCTGTTCAGCTATGTGTTCGGCGGCTCCATGATGATCGGCAACAGCACCGATCCGGCGGACTACCGCAACTTCCTGATGGCGGGCATCTTCGCGCAGACCGTCACCTTCGCGACCGCGGGCGCGGGCGCCGGCATCGCCGACGACATGCACAAGGGCCTCATCGACCGCTTCCGCTCCCTGCCCATGGCGCGCGGCGCGGTCCTCACCGGCCGCACCATCGCCGACCTCGTGCAGACCGCGCTGACCCTCCTGGTCCTCGCGATCGTGGCGGTCCTCGTCGGCTGGCGCATCCACGAGGGGATCGGCAAGGCCCTCGGCGCCTTCGGCCTGCTGCTCCTCCTGGGGTACGCGTTCACCTGGGTCGGCGCGCTCATCGGTCTCTCGGTCCGCACTCCGGAGGCGGCGACTTCGGGTGGCCTGATCTGGCTCTTCCCGGTCACCTTCATCTCGAACGCGTTCGTGGACTCCAGCAAGATGACGCCCTGGCTGCGGCATGTCGCGGACTGGAACCCCTTCAGCGCGACCGTCCAGGCCTGCCGCGAGCTCTTCGGCAACCCCGGGGTGTCCCCGTCCGACGCCTGGCCGATGCAGCACCCGGTCTGGGCCTCGGTGATCTACTCGGTCCTGATCATCCTGATCTTCCGCACCCTGTCGGTCCGCAAGTACCGCTCGGCGACGGCCTGAGCGCACACGACCGAGCCCCCGGCACCTCGCTTCAGGGTGCCGGGGGCTCAGTCGTGTGCGGAGCTCTGGGAGCGCGCTAGGCCGCGTACGGCTTCGCGGCGAGGATCTTCACGGAGGCGAACTTGCCGTTCGGCAGTTCGTACTGCGCGTTCTCGCCGATCTTCTTGCCGTTCACGCCGGTGCCCAGCGGGGACTGCGGCGAGTACGTCTCGATGTCGCCGCTCGCGTACTCACGGGAGGCGAGCAGGAAGGTCAGCGTGTCGTCCTCGTCGCCGTCGAAGGCGATGGTGACGACCATGCCGGGCTCCACGACCCCGTCGTCGGCCGGCGCCTCGCCGACCCGTGCGGTCTCCAGGAGCTGGGTGAGCTGGCGGACGCGGAGCTCCTGCTTGCCCTGCTCCTCCTTGGCCGCGTGGTACCCGCCGTTCTCCCGCAGGTCGCCCTCCTCGCGCGCCGCGGCGATCTTGGCCGCGATCTCGGTGCGCGCAGGACCAGACAGGTACTCCAGCTCGGCCTTGAGCTGGTTGTACGCCTCCTGGGTCAGCCAGGTGACGTTCTCGCTGGTCTGGGTCACAGGTGCTCCTCGTAGGTACTGGGAATACAAAGCATCGCCCTACCCAGAAGGATGTTCCTTCACGGGTGGGCGAAACCACGAGCCTAACAATTCAGGCGCCCAAGGGGGAGGACATAAGCCATCAGATTTGCGTCAACGCAGGTGAGCGCGGTAAACGCCGGAATGTCGGCCGATGTCAGTCGGAGTGGCAGCCCAGCAGCTCGACGCTGGTGGCCCTACTTGTCGTACGCAGAGTGACGACCTTGTCGATACGGTCCGTGCGCTGGTCGAAGCGGAAGTCCGCGCGGCCGACCTCGGCGCCGGACTCCGCCTGCGAGCGCAGGGTGCAGTAGCCCCGGGCGTCCGTGTCCTTGCGGACTTCCAGATGAGCCTCGACGGACCGGTCGGACACGACGTCGAACTTGATGACCTCGGCGCTGACCTTCGTACCGTTGACGTAGTCGTAGCCGAACCAGCCGACGACACCGAGCAGCAGCACGCCGAGCACCGAGCCGACGATCTTCAGCTTGCGGTCGGCGGCCTCGTCGGCCGTGCGGGAGCGGCCGTACCGCCCCTCGGGAACACCCTTGGAGGAGCCCTCGGAAGGCCCTTCGGGGAGCTTCGAGCCCACCGCCGCCATGATCGTCCTCCAGGAACAGTGGATGCCGGAATTTTCCGCCCCCCGGTTCCGTCACTATAGAAGCCTCCCGCCCGCCACCCGACCGCCGCCCCTCATCGACGCCCCTGCGGGGCGGCACCTGTTCAACGCGCCGGATCACCGAGGGCGCCCGATTACTTGAGGATCGAGTCTTGACTGAGCAGCTTCGACTGATGGCCGTGCACGCCCACCCCGACGACGAGTCGAGCAAGGGCGCGGCCACCATGGCCAAGTACGTGTCCGAGGGGGTGGACGTGCTCGTCGTGACCTGCACGGGCGGGGAGCGCGGCGACATCCTCAACCCCAAGCTCCAGGGTGACACCTACATCCAGGAGAACATCCACGAGGTGCGCAAGAAGGAGATGGACGAGGCGCGCGAGATCCTCGGCGTCAAGCAGGAATGGCTCGGCTTCGTCGACTCGGGGCTCCCCGAGGGCGACCCGCTGCCGCCGCTGCCCGAGGGCTGCTTCGCCCTGGAGGACGTCGACAAGGCCGCCGGTGAGCTGGTGCGCCAGATCCGCGCCTTCCGTCCGCAGGTCATCACGACGTACGACGAGAACGGCGGATATCCGCACCCCGACCACATCATGACCCACAAGATCACGATGGTGGCCTTCGACGGTGCCGCGGACGCCGAGAAGTACCCGGAGAGCGAGTTCGGCCCGGTCTTCCAGCCACAGAAGCTCTACTACAACCAGGGCTTCAACCGCCCGCGCACCGAGGCGCTGCACCACGCGATGCTCGACCGCGGCCTGGAGTCGCCGTACGGGGACTGGCTGAAGCGCTGGGACGAGTTCGAGCGGGTCGAGCGCACGCTGACCACGCACGTTCCGTGCGCCGACTTCTTCGAGATCCGTGACAAGGCCCTGATCGCGCACGCCACGCAGATCGACCCCGACGGCGGATGGTTCCGGGTGCCGATGGAGATCCAGAAGGAGGTCTGGCCCACGGAGGAGTACGAGCTCGCGAAGTCGCTCGTCGATACATCCCTCCCCGAGGACGACCTCTTTGCGGGCATCCGCGACAATGCCTAGCGTGAACGCACATCTGGCAATGACGCATCTCGTCCCTCTTGCCAAGGAGGTCGACGACGACAAGGTGACTCCGGGTGTCCTGGGCTTCATCGTCTTCGCGGTGATGGCCCTGGCCGTCTGGGGCCTGATGAAGTCGATGAACCGGCACATGCGGAAGGTCGACTTCAAGGAGCCGGCGGAGACGGAGTCCGCGGAGAAGGAGCCGGTCGGCGCGGCGGCGGGCGAGGACGCGGGCGCCGTGCGGCGGGAGTCCGACAGCGGGAAGTAGAGAAGTGCCCCGTCGTGTCAGCGCGCGACGGGGCGGTGGGCTACTTCGAGACGCAGGTGTTGCCGGCCGCCGGGTTGAGGAGGCCGATGACGTTCACGGTGTTGCCGCACGCGTTGACGGACAGGTCGACGGGCACCTGGACGACATTGCCGCTGAGGACGCCGGGGGAGTTCTTGGCCTTGCCGTGGGCGACTGCGCCGGGCGAGGAGTCGGCGGTGGCGGCGCCGGCGCCGCCGATGACGGTGGCCGTGACGAGGGCCGCGGTGATGAGGATCGAGCGCGTGCGCATGGGTGCCTCTCTGCACAGAAGAACGGACCCCACAGACCTCACCGGACCGGCCCGCGGGCAAAACGATCGTGGGCCGTATGCCGGAGCAGAGCCGCCCGTCCGTGGGCACCGGCGGCGAGCGGTCCCCCCATCTCCTCAGTGATCGAGTACGTGCCGCCGGGCGGCTTCTCCAGTGGCGGGGCGCATGAAGCGTGCATAGAACGGGATACACGCTCACGCGCGGGGCGAGGACGTCCCGCTGAAATGGAGAAGAGAAGATGGCCGCTGAGTCATTCTCTGCCGCCGCTGGGGATTCTTCCGGTACCGGCGAACCTCTGGTTTCGACGTCGGTTCACTGGGGCACCGCGCAGCTCGGCGCCCCACCGCGTGACCAGCCCGCCCCGTGGCCCCGGACGGCAGACCCCACAGCCGAACCGACACCCGACCCGACCGTGGACGGAGCCGTCGAGCTCGACCGCGACGTCGTCCCCCCGGACCCGCCCCCGTACGACGTCGACGACGGACCCCCGGCCCAGGTGGTGCCGGAGACCGACGAGGGCGCGGTCGCGGACCTCATACGCGTCGCCGTGGTGTCCAGGCCGCTGGACGATGTCGTCGACCTCGTCACCCGCCTGGAGCAGTCGCCGACCGGCATGCCGACCGCGGCCTCGGTGCTCCGCCTGGCCGCCGTCGCCCGGTCCGTCGACGACGTCACCCGCCTGGTGGAGCTGCTCGGTCCGCCCGAGCACCCCGCCGAGCCCATGAACCAGGCCATCCGGCACGCCGCCGAGGAACGCCCCATTCCGGAGGTGAGCCGGCTCGTCCACCTGCTGTCCCGGCCCCCGCACGATCCGCACAGCGGCGCCGAGGTGGTGCACGCCGCCGGTACGACCAGGTCCGTCGAGGAGCTGATGCAGCTGATCGGCAACCTGAAGGAGCACAGGAACGCCGACGCCGAGGCCGACGCCGAAGCGGCCGCAGAAGCCGCGGCCGCCGGAACCGCGGGCACGGCGGCCACGTCGTCCGACGAAGCCGTCCGGCCCTCGCCCGGCACGGTCCCCGGCGCGGCACCGCTCGCCGCGCGGGACAGCGCACGCCTCGTCTGGCTGCGCCGCGCGGCAGGCGTGCTCCTGCTGCTCTGTGCGGCCGCTCATTTCCCGCTGAACTGGTCGGACGCGCCGAGCCTCGGCCTGCCGGCCGCGATCGCCGTCTCCGCGGTCTGCGCGGCGGCGGGCGTGGCCCTGTTCCTGAGCGGGTCTCCGCTCGTGGCCGTGGCGAGCACCCTCGTCGCGGGCGGGCTGACGCTCGGCCATCTCGTGGACGGCCGGGTCGACTCCACGACCCTCAGGTACGTCCTGCGGCCCGACGGGGTCACCGCACCCCTCCCGACCCTGTCGGCGGCGGTCGCGACGCTGGCCTCCCTGCTGGTCGTGGCGCTCACCGTCGCCGCCCTCAGGGCCGCCGCCGGACGGTACCCGGCGCCGCCCCGATGACCGGCGGCCGATGACCGGCACGTGACAGGCAAGAAGGAAGGCCCCGCACCGGCGGGGCCTTCCTCATGTGTGCGCCGACCGTCAGTTGGTCTTGCAGTGGTTGCCGGTCGCGGGGTTGAGCACTCCGACGATGTCGATCGTGTTGCCGCAGATCGGGACGTCGACGTCGACCGGGACCTGGACCGCGTTTCCGCTGATGATGCCGGGGGAGTTGGAGACCTCCGCGTTGACCGGGTCGGGGTCGGCGACGGCCGCGCCGGCACCGCCGATCACGGTGACGGCGGCGAAGGCGGCTGTGGTGAGGATGGAGCGAGTACGCATGAATACCTCTTCGTAGGAGGAGAAGCGGACTCTGCGAGCGTCACCCGGGCCGGTTCACGGCGACAGCGGTCGTAGGCCGACAGTAGGAATAATGACCTCTTTCGTGTCATTTCGGCTGAAGTCCGATTCTGCAGCGTCGGCTCAGCTCGGCCGGGGCACGTCGACCCCCATCACCTCCCGCGCATGCCGGCTCGGCACCATGCCGAGCCGCCACGCCTGCCAGCCCGTCTCCAGCTCGGCGCCCCGCTCCAGGAGCAGGCCGTACGCCTGGACGTACTCGGCGAGCTTGCCGTCCCGGGTCGGATGGCCGGCCCGGGTCAGCTGGCCGAGCTCCTCCTGGGCGACCGCCGTGCCGATCTCCCAGCCGCCCGGCGAGGCGTACGGCAGCAGGGTGCAGCGCAGGAAACGGGCCCAGTCGCCGCCGCGCCGGTCGCCGTAGGAGGCGAAGAGCTCGATGGCCTCGTCGCACAGGGCGAGCGCCTGCTGGCTGCGGTTGTTGCCCGCGTCGACGACGACCAGCTCCAGACACGTCCAGGCCTCGCCGTGCGCGACGCCGATGCGCTGGAAGTCGGCGCGGGCGTCCACGAGGAGCTGGCGGGCGAAGCCGGAATTGCGCAGGGAGCCCGTCTGGGCGGCCCGCTGGTCGCGGGTGACGCGCGCGGAGTGGTGCCGGGCGCACGCCAGGCCGTACACGTCCCGCATCCGGGAGAACATCGTGCGGGCCCGCTCCAGCTCCCGCACCGCCTGGTCCAGGCTGCCGGTCTCCTCCAGGGCCTGGCCGAGGTAGTACAGCGACCAGGCCTCACCGCGCGCGTCATCGTTGTCGCGGTGCCGGGACACCGCGTGGCGCAGCCCGTCGACGGCGGGGGACGGGTCGCCGTCCACCAGGCGGGCCCGCGCCAGCTGCGTGAGCGCCCAGGCCTCGCCGCGCGCGTCACGCGTGCGGCCGTACAGGTCGAGGGCGGTCCGCAGCTCGCCCTCCGCGCGCGGCACGTCACCCATGCGCAGGCAGAGCTGGCCGAGCTGGAAGTGCGTCCAGGCCTCGCCGTGCACAGAGCCGCTGTCACGGTGCAGCGCGAGCGCCGTCTCCAGCATGCCGAGGGCGTGCGCCAGGTGGGCGCGGTCCCGCTCGACGGCGGCCAGCGCGTGCAGCGTCCAGGCGCGGTCGCCCGCCAGCTCGTCGGCGGCCTGCAGGTCGAGGGCCTCCGTGAGGCGGGCCGCCGCCTCCGTCAGGTTGCCCTGGTGGTGCAGGGTGATGCCGAGGGAGCCGAGGGCGCGGGCGGCGGCCGCGTCCTGGTGGGCCTCGAAGTACAGGTCGACGACGGAGTTCAGCGTCGTGCGGGACTGGTCGAGCTCGCCGAGCTGACGGGCCGCGATGCCCGTGCGCCACTGCACGCTGCGGCCGAGCAGGCCCTGGTCGATGGCCTGCGTCAGTTCGTTGATCTCACCGAGGCGGTAGAGGTCGCCGCGCAGCAGGCAGTAGTCGCACAGCGCGCCGAGGAGGTTGAGCACGGCCCGCTGGTCGACGCCCTCCGCGTGCCGCAGGGACGCCGTGATGAACGTCGACTCGTCGTCGAGCCAGCGCAGGGCCGCGTCGAGCGAGGCGAAACCGTGCTGCCCGAACTGGTTGGCGCGCGTGGACGTCTTGCCGTCGACCAGCCGGATCACCGTGTCGGCCAGCTCTCCATAGCTGGCGATGAGGCGCTCCTGCGCGGCGGTGCGCTCGGCGGCCTCCTCCTCGTCCAGGAGGCGGGCCCTGGCGAAGGAGCGGACGAGGTCGTGCAGGCGGTAGCGGCAGGCCGGGGCCTCGGGGGCCTCACCGGTCCCGTTCCGGGGGCGGGGGCGGTCGAGCAGGCCCGCGCGGGACAGCGCGGTCAGCTGCCGGGCCGCCTCTTCCTCGTCCGTGCCGAGCAGCGCCGCCGCGGCGGCCGTGCCCAGCGAGGCGCGCCCGGCGAGCGCGAGCCGGCGCAGCAGCCGCCGGGCCGGTTCCGGCTGGTCGGAGTAGCGCAGCCACAGGACACGCTCGACAGGACCGACCTTGTCGGCGGGGCCGTACGCCGACAGGTCGGCGGCCAGCTGACGCGGCGTCCGCGGACCGAGCGAGGAGCCGGCGGCGCGCAGCGCCAGCGGCAGCCCGCCGCACAACTCCCGCACCGCGTCCGCCGATTCGGCATCGTAGGGCCCGGAGAGGTCCTCCGCGGACTCGCGGAGCAGCTCCTCGGCGCCCGCCTCGTCCAGCGCGTCGACCGGCAGCCGGTGCACCCAGGCGGGCAGGTCCGCGGGCAGCTCCAGCGGCTCCCGGGCGGTGACGAGGACGAGGCTGTCCGAGCGCTCCGGGACCAGCGTGCGGACCTGCTCGGCGTCGCCGGCGTCGTCGAGGACGATCGTCACCGCGACGCCCGTCAGATACTGGTGGTAGAGCTCGCTGAGCCGCTTGAGCTGCTGCTCCTGCGAGGACCGCTCCCGGAACAGCAGCTGCTCGCGCGGGGCGCCCAACCGGTTCAGCAGATGCATCAGGGCGTCGCGCGTGGACATCGGGGACTCCTGCGGGCTGTCGCCGCGCAGGTCCACCACGCAGGCGCCGCGGAACTGGTCCCGCAGGTCGTGCGCCGCCCGCACCGCCAGCGAGGTCCGCCCGGAGCCCGGCGCGCCGTGCAGCACGACGACCGTGGGCCGGGTGTCGGTGCTGGCGCGCGCCGCGTGCACCCACCGCGCGATCTGCCCCAGCTCGGCCCGCCGGCCCACGAAGGGCGCCGCGGTCTCCGGGAGTTGCGCGAAGGACTGCTGCAGCACGCTGCGCCGCCGGGCCGCCGCGCTCTTGTCCGTGCCGCGCAGCTGGGGCGCCGACTTCTTCGCCGCGTGCGAGCCGGTCGATGCGGCGAGGACCCGCTGCTGGTCGAGGAAGGGCCGGATGCCGCGCACCTCCAGGGCCGTCAGCCACTGCAGCCGCAGCTGCTCGGGCCCGCCGGGCCTGCTGAGCTCACCCGCGCGGCGGCTCGCCGCGGGCACGTGGGAGGCCGTCACCTTCACGACCGTCGCCGCCGCGCCCGCCACGGCGACGACCGCGCCGGTCCCGAGCGCCGTGCCGACGCTCGTGCCGAACGACAGGTCGGACACCCCCGCCGCGAGCGCCGCAACCACCGCCACGAGCAGCGGAGTTCCGGCGCCCTCCTTCGCGTACCGCTGCGCGAAGGTGAGCCGGCCCGCCTCCGCCTCGTCGAGCGCTCCGGTGTACGCCGTGTACTCCTCGGCGGCCGTCTGCGCCATGGCGTCCAGCGCGCCGCGCGCCCGCGAGAGCAGTACGCTCCCGTCGACGCGCCCGCCCGACCGCCGGACCTCCTCCTCCACGGCCCGTGCCAACAGCCGCTCGGCCTCGGCCCGATGGCTGTCCCGCATATGGGTTCCCCCTCCGAGAGCAACAGTTGCCTGCGGTCACAAGTGTCCTGCGTACGGGGCCCCGGCGCGAGGGCGTCCGCCGATCGGGGCCCGGTGTGCGCGAGGATGGGCACCATGCCGAACCGACTGGCCCATGAGACGTCCCCCTATCTCCTTCAGCACGCCGACAACCCCGTCGACTGGTGGCCCTGGTCGGCCGAGGCCTTCGAGGAGGCGCGCGAGCGTGGAGTGCCGGTGCTGCTGAGCGTGGGCTACAGCAGCTGCCACTGGTGCCACGTCATGGCGCACGAGTCCTTCGAGGACGAGGCGACGGCCGCGCTCATGAACGAGAAGTTCGTGAACATCAAGGTCGACCGGGAGGAGCGGCCCGACGTCGACGCCGTCTACATGGAGGCCGTGCAGGCCGCGACGGGCCAGGGCGGCTGGCCCATGACCGTCTTCCTCACCGCCGACGCCGAGCCCTTCTACTTCGGCACGTACTTCCCGCCGGAGCCGCGGCACGGCATGCCGTCGTTCCCGCAGGTCCTCGACGGCGTCCACCGGGCGTGGACGGACCGGCGCGGCGAGGTCGCCGAGGTCGCCGGGAAGATCGTGCGGGACCTCGGGGAGCGGCAGCTCACCCACGGCTCGGGCGAGAAGCCCGGCGAGGACGAGCTCGCGCAGGCGCTGCTCGGCCTGACCCGGGACTACGACGCGACACACGGCGGGTTCGGCGGCGCGCCGAAGTTCCCGCCGTCCATGGCGGTCGAGTTCCTGCTGCGGCACTACGGCCGCACGGGCGCGGAGGGCGCGCTGCAGATGGCCGCCGACACGTGCGAGCGGATGGCGCGCGGCGGCATCTACGACCAGCTCGGCGGCGGCTTCGCGCGCTACTCCGTGGACCGCGAGTGGGTCGTGCCGCACTTCGAGAAGATGCTGTACGACAACGCGCTGCTGTGCCGCGCCTACGCCCACCTGTGGCGGGCCACCGGCTCCGAGCTCGCGCGCCGGGTCGCCCTGGAGACCGCGGACTTCATGGTCCGCGAACTCCGCACGAACGAGGGCGGTTTCGCCTCCGCGCTCGACGCGGACAGCGCGGACCCGGCGACGGGCGCGCATGTCGAGGGCGCGTACTACGTGTGGACGCCGGGGCAGCTGCGGGAGGTCCTCGGGGAGGACGACGCGGAGCTGGCGATGAGCTGCTTCGGTGTGACGGAGGAGGGCACGTTCGAGAAGGGCGCGTCGGTCCTCCAACTCCCGGTCCAGGACGGCCTGGTGGCGGACGCCTCCCGTCTCGCCTCCATCCGGGAGCGGCTGCTCGCGGCGCGCGCCGAGCGGCCCGCGCCCGGCCGGGACGACAAGGTGGTCGCCGCCTGGAACGGCCTCGCGATCGTCGCGCTCGCGGAGGTCGGCGCGTACTTCGACCGGCCCGACCTGATCGCGGCCGCCGTCGGCGCGGGCGATCTTCTCGTACGGCTCCACATGGACCCGCGCGCACGGATCGCCCGCACCTCCAAGGACGGCCAGGTGGGGGCCAACGCGGGCGTCCTCGAGGACTACGCGGACGTCGCGGAGGGCTTCCTCGCGCTGGCCGGGGTCACCGGTGAGGGGGTCTGGCTGGAGTTCGCCGGTTTCCTCCTCGACCACGTCCTCGCGCAGTTCGTGGACGAGGAGAGCGGCGCGCTGTACGACACGGCGGCGGACGCGGAGCGGCTCATCCGGCGCCCGCAGGACCCCACGGACAACGCGGCGCCGTCCGGGTGGACGGCCGCCGCGGGCGCGCTCCTGTCCTACGCGGCCCACACCGGCGCCGAGCCGCACCGCACCGCCGCGGAGCGGGCCCTCGGCATCGTCAAGGCGCTTGGCCCCCGCGTGCCGCGCTTCATCGGCCACGGTCTCGCGGTCGCCGAGGCGGCGCTGGACGGGCCGCGCGAGGTGGCCGTCGTGGGCGACGTCCTCGGCGACCTGCACCGCACGGCGCTGCTCGGCACCGCGCCCGGCGCCGTCGTCGCGGCCGGCCCGGCGGGCAGCACGGAACTCCCCCTGCTCGCGGACCGCCCCCTGGTCGACGGCCGCCCGACGGCGTACGTCTGCCGCGGCTTCGTCTGCACGGCCCCGACGACGGACCCGGCGGAACTGGCGGGGCTGCTCTCCTAGACCGCCGTCACGCACGAGGCAGCCGCCCGGACCGCCGAGCTGTACGCGGATCCGGTCCGGGGGTGCTGCCTAAGCCGTCCGCGCCGCGGACCGGTGCTCCGGTGTGCCGAATTCCGCCATCGCCCGCTCCACGATGTCCTCCAGGCGGTCGTGGTGGGCGCCCCGCCAGAACACGCGGTCGCAGCTCTCGCACTGGGCGAAGACGTCGTACGTGCCGCGGGTGCCGCCCTCCAGGAGGTCCGCGACCTCCTCCTTCGTGGCCGACCGGAGCGTGCCGTTGCACGCGCTGCAGCGGGTCCAGGGGCGCAGCTCGGGGGCGAAGCGGCCGAGGACGTCGCGGAGTTGGTCGTCGGGGCGGTCGCTGTAGACGTACGCCCCGGCCCACAGCTCGCGGCGGCGCAGCAGCCCGCGGTCGCGGCTCAGCAGCACGCGCCGTTCGGCCGCCGAGCGCGCGGCGAGGGCCGGGTCGCCGATGTCCGTGCTCTCGTACGCCGCGTCGACGCCGAGCAGCCGCAAGCGGCGGGCCAGCGTGCCGAGATGGACGTCGAGGAGGAAGCGGAGCGGGGCGCCCGGCACCGGCTGGGGGCGCGTCACCGCGCGCACGGTGACCGTCTCGCCCGCCGCGGGCACGTGTCCGGCGGCGACCCCGCGGCCGTCCACCACGAGCGCGCCGACCTCCGTCAGCGGGACGCCGAGCGACTCGACGACGTGCCCGAGCGTGGACACCCCGTCCGTGACGGCCGCGGTGGGTCCGCCCCGGCGTGTCTGCGGGACGAAAATCCCCAGCTCGGGGGCGAAACTGATGGAGATCTCCGGACCGTTCATGCCGTCAGGATGGCATGCCGGGCCGGGCGTCACCGGGAATTTCCCGCCTCAGGGAACCCGTGCGCCAACATGTCGAGGGTCCGGTCCACGAGTACGGTCAGGTCGTCCTTGTGGTCGTGCTCCGCCCAGTACGCGGCGGTCTCGGTGAGCGCGCCGATCAGCCCCATCGCGAAGGTCCGCACCTCCAGCTCGTCCGCGTCCCGGCCGGTGCGCTCCGCGATGACGCGGCGCAGGATGCCGCCGGTGACCGACATGCTCTCCAGCATCCGGGAGCGCACGGCGGGCACCTCGATCATCAGCTTCGTCCGCAGCCGCGACACCTCGGGCTCCTCCGCGTGACCGAGGCCGACGGCCCGTCGCAGCACGTGCCGCAGGGACTCCACGATCGGTTCGTCGGCGGGACGCTCCCGCAGCTCCTGCTCCAGGAGCGGGTCGAACTCGTCGGTGAGGACGATGTCCTCCTTGGTCGGGAAGTAGCGGAAGACGGTGGAGGGGGAGACCTCCGCCGCCTCCGCGATCTGCTCGACCGTCGTCGCCTCGTACCCCTGGGCCCGGATCAGCCGGTACGTCGCCTCACGGATCGCGAGGCGGGTCTTGAGCTTCTTGCGCTCACGGAGCCCCGGCCGGGGGGCGCCCGTGGGGGCGGAGATACGTGCGGCCGTCATGACCTCATTGTCGGGCATCGGCCCCGGTCCTGGGCAGGAGCGCGGCGACGAACAGCGCGGTCACCAGGGCGGCGACTCCGCTGACCAGCAGGACGAGGCTCATGCCGTGGAGGTACGCGGAGTTCGCGGACTCGATGAGTCCCGGCGCCCCGGTCCGTTCCGCGACCCCGTGCGCGGCGACCACCGAGTCCCCGGCGGCGTCGGCCGCGGGCCCCGGCAGGCCGCCGGTGTCGAGCCGGTCGGTGTAGACCCCGGCGAGCAGCGAGCCGAGCAGCGCGATCCCGAGGGCGCCGCCCACCTGTCGTACCGTCATGAGCAGCCCCGAGCCGGAGCCCGCGCGCTCCACGGGCAGCGCGCCGAGCGCCGAGTCCATGGCCGGCACGATCGCGCAGCCGAAGCCGAGGCCGGCGATCGAGAGCCACAGCGCGGTGAAGCCGTAACCGCTGTCGACGTCCGTGCGGCTGCCCAGTATCGCGGCGAAGGCGAGGACGACGAGCCCGCCGCTGATCACCGCCCGCGCCCCGAAGCGCCGGACGACCGGCTCCGCGCCCTTCGCGGCGACGAGGAGACCGCCCATCATCGGCAGCATCCGCACACCGGTGCCGAAGGCGTCGTTGCCGAGGACGGCCTGGAGGTACTGCGGCAGCACGAACATCAGGCCGGACAGCACGAACATCACCAGCGTCGCCGCCATCGTGTTCAGGAAGAAGCCACGGTTGCGCAGCAGCGACATGTCGAGCATGGGCCGCGTCATCCTGCGCTCCCGCAGCACGAGCGCGGCCACGAGGAGGGCGGCGCCGGCCAGCGTCGCGACGACCAGCGGGTCGCCCCAGCCGCGCCCCGGCGCCTCGATGACGCCGTAGACGAGGGCGCCGAGGCCGGCGGCGGTCAGGGCGGTGGAGACGACGTCGACCTTCGGGGCGGCGGGGTCGCTGGTCTCGGGGAGCAGGAACAGGCAGGCGGTGAGGCCGATCGCGACCATGGGGACGTTGATCAGGAAGATCGAGCCCCACCAGAAGTGGTCGAGGAGCCAGCCGCCGACGATCGGCCCGAGCGGCGCGCCGAGCGCGGAGGCGGCCGAGACGATGCCGACGGCCTTTGTCCGCTCGCCGGGCTCGAAGAGGGCGGGCAGCACGGCCATGGCGAGCGGCATGACGAGGGCGCCGCCCACGCCCATGACGGCACGGGCCACGACGATCAGTGAGACGTCGTCGGCGAGCGTGCCGATCAGCGAGCCGGCCAGGAAGATCCCGAGCCCGGTCATCAGCATCCTGCGACGTCCGAAGCGGTCGCCGAGGAGTCCGGCGGGGAGCATGAGGGCGGCGAAGACGACCACGTAGGCGTCCGCCATCCACTGCTGCTCGCCCGTGCTCGCGCCGAGCTGCTCGGCCATCGTCGGCAGCGCGACGTTGAGGATCGTCATGTCGAAGCCGAGCACGAGCATGCTCGCGACCAGGGCGGCGAGGGCCCACCAGCGGCGCGGGTCCTGCCGCACGGCAGCGGTATCAGTGACAGTCACCATGAAATGAGAGTAACTCTCAAAAGAAGTGCACTGTCAACATCGGGAACCGTCCCGGGCATGAAAAAAGTGGCCGCGACTCGGAAGTCGCGGCCACTGAAAGGGAGAGGGGGAGCGTCAGCCGTGCTGGTAGGCCACCAGGGAGATGCCCACGTAGTGCACGGCGAAGGCCGCCAGGGTCAGCGAGTGGAAGACCTCGTGGAAGCCGAAGAAGCGGGGGGAGGGGTTCGGGCGCTTGATGCCGTAGATCACGCCGCCCACGCTGTAGAGCACGCCGCCGACGATGACCAGGACGAGCACCGCCACGCCGCCCGTGCGCATGAAGTCCGGCAGGAAGAAGACGGCGGCCCAGCCCATCGCGATGTAGCACGGGGTGTAGAGCCAGCGCGGGGCGCCGACCCAGAAGACCCGGAAGGCGATGCCGGCGACGGCCGCCCCCCAGATGCCCCACATCAGCCACCGCCCCTTCGCGTCGGGGAGCAGCAGCAGGGTCAGCGGGGTGTAGGTGCCCGCGATGATCAGGAAGATGTTGGCGTGGTCGAGCCGGCGCAGGACGCCGTCGGCTCTCGGGCTCCAGTTGCCCCGGTGGTAGAGCGCGCTCACGCCGAACAGCAGACACGCGGTCAGGGCGAAGATGCCGCAGGCGAGGCGGCCGCGGGAGGAGTCCGCGAGCGCGGTGAGCACCAGGCCCGCGACCACCACCGCGGGGAACATGCCCGCGTGCAGCCAGCCGCGCATCTTCGGCTTCACGGGGAGCGGCATGGAGTCCGGGGACGGGGCGAGGGAGGGGTTGTCGGAGCCTGCCGAGGGGTCGTCCGCGGGCTGCGGGATCGCTTCGGGGACGTGAGCGGTCATGTGCCGCATCGTACCTACGGGCCCGTAAGTCCGGAATCAAGCGGTGGCTTCTCGGCCAGAGAGGGACGGTTCCGCGCCAGAAGGGGACGGTTCCGCGTCAGAAGGGACGGAACCGCGCCCTCGCACCCGTACCCGTACAAGTGGCGATGCTCACGCCGCTCAGGTGTGAAGCCCTCTGGACAGATGCGCGCGAGCGTCGGATGATCAAATGAGTGCGGTCGGCACCGGATGAGCGCCAAAGTACGTCCACGTGAAGCGTCCGGGTCGCAGCCCCCACGGGGCATACATCCTGAAAACCCCTCGATTAGGAGCAATCGTGGCGCGCGACATCGCGGCTCCCCTGTCCTTGGGCACTGCCCCGACCAACCACCGGGAGCTCGTCTCCTGGGTCAACGAGATCGCCGAACTGACGCAGCCCGACCGCGTCGTCTGGTGCGACGGATCCGAGGCCGAGTACGAGCGCCTGTGCGAGGAGCTCGTCGCCAAGGGCACGTTCAAGAAGCTCGACCCGACTCTGCGCCCGAACTCGTACTACGCGGCCTCCGACCCGACCGACGTCGCGCGCGTCGAGGACCGCACCTTCATCTGCTCCGAGAAGGAGGAGGACGCGGGCCCGACCAACCACTGGAAGGCCCCCGCGGAGATGCGGGAGATCTTCCGCGGCAAGGACGAGCAGGGCGGTGTCTTCCGCGGCTCCATGCGCGGCCGCACCATGTACGTCGTGCCCTTCTGCATGGGCCCGGTCGGCTCGCCGCTGTCCGCGATCGGCGTCGAGATCACCGACTCGGCGTACGTCGCCGTGTCCATGCGCACCATGACCCGGATGGGTCAGCACGTCCTGGACGAGCTCGGCGACGACGGCTTCTTCGTGAAGGCCGTCCACACGCTCGGCGCGCCCCTCCAGGAGGGCGAGGCCGACGTCCCGTGGCCCTGCAACACCACGAAGTACATCTCGCACTTCCCCGAGGACCGCGAGATCTGGTCGTACGGCTCCGGCTACGGCGGCAACGCCCTGCTCGGCAAGAAGTGCTACGCCCTGCGCATCGCCTCCGTCATGGCCCGCGACGAGGGCTGGCTCGCCGAGCACATGCTGATCCTGAAGCTCACGCCCCCGCAGGGCGAGAGCAAGTACGTCGCGGCCGCCTTCCCGTCCGCCTGCGGCAAGACGAACCTCGCCATGCTGGAGCCCACGATCTCCGGCTGGACCGTCGAGACCATCGGCGACGACATCGCCTGGATGCGCTTCGGCGAGGACGGCCGGCTCTACGCGATCAACCCCGAGGCCGGCTTCTTCGGCGTCGCGCCCGGCACCGGCGAGCACACCAACGCCAACGCCATGAAGACGCTGTGGGGCAACTCCGTCTTCACGAACGTCGCGCTGACGGACGACGGCGACGTGTGGTGGGAGGGGATGACGGAGGAGACCCCGGCGCACCTCACGGACTGGAAGGGCAACGACTGGACGCCGGAGTCCGCCCGCGAAGCAAATGGATACCGTCCGGCCGCGCACCCCAACGCCCGCTTCACCACCCCGGCCTCGCAGTGCCCGATCATCGCGCCCGAGTGGGAGGACCCCAAGGGCGTGCCGATCTCGGCGATCCTCTTCGGCGGCCGGCGTGCCAGCGCGGTGCCGCTGGTGACGGAGTCCTTCAACTGGCAGCACGGCGTCTTCCTCGGCGCGAACGTCGCCTCCGAGAAGACCGCCGCCGCCGAGGGCAAGGTCGGCGAGCTGCGCCGCGACCCCTTCGCCATGCTGCCGTTCTGCGGCTACAACATGGGCGACTACATGGCGCACTGGGTCAAGGTCGGCGCGGACAAGGACCAGTCCAAGCTGCCGAAGATCTACTACGTGAACTGGTTCCGGAAGAACGCGGACGGCAAGTTCGTGTGGCCCGGCTTCGGTGAGAACTCCCGCGTCCTGAAGTGGATCGTGGAGCGCCTCGACGGGAAGGCCGAGGGCGTCGAGACCCCCATCGGCATCCTGCCGACGGTCGACTCGCTGGACACCGACGGCCTCGACCTCGCCAAGGACGACCTGGAGTTCCTGCTCACGGTCGACAAGGAGGTCTGGCGCGAGGAGGCCTCCCTGGTCCCCGAGCACCTCAACACCTTCGGCGACCACACGCCCAAGGAGCTGTGGGACGAGTACCACGCGCTGGTGGAGCGCCTCGGCTGACGTTCCGCTTGACGTCTCCCGCGCATCCCGGAGGGGCCCCGCACAACGGCGTGCGGGGCCCCTCCGCGTGTCCGCACGCGCCCCCGCCCACCGGTCCTCGCAACTTATACACCTTGCCTTCACACGGATCTCACATGTTTCAATGACCCCCACGGGGGCCGGTGATCGTCACGGGCCGTCAAAACAGCCTGTGGGGGGCCAAGTTGAAGAAGACTCAGCGGTTGAGACGCGTGACGGGTGCGGCGGTCGTGGCGGCGCTCGGCTCGGCGGGGCTCGTCGCGGCGGGCACGCCCGCGGCGCACGCCGCCACCGCGTCGGACGAGGTCGTGAAGCTGCCGATCTCCTCGTACTCGGCGATCGCCGTGGACTCCGCGCACGAGCGGGTCTACGTCTCGGACAACAACCGCGGCAACTGGGACAACAAGGGCGTCATCGCCGTCTACGACTTCGAGGGGCACCTCGTCTCCAAGATGACCACGGACACCCGCGTGTCGGGCCTCGCCCTGAGCGCGGACGGCAACACGCTCTACACCGGCGAGCGCGCCAGGATCGTGACGTACGACGCGACCACGCTCAAGCCGACCGTGGTCTCCAACGCGTACGAGGAGACCTGCGGCCGCGAGGTGGCCGTCACCGGCGACAAGGCCTGGTGGACGACCCAGTCAGGCTCCTACGTGTCCGACTGCCCCGAGACGCGGAGCGACCTGGACGGCCTGGTCGGCGGCGTCCACGGCCGGACCGGCTGGAACGCCAAGGGCAGGCTCGCCCTGGAGGCCGCCCCGGGCGACACGAAGCGGTTCTTCATGGGCCAGGAGCCCAGCTCCACGGAGAAGGACCCGTTCCTGGCCGCCTTCGACGCCGAGGGCGACAATCCCGTGCGCGACGCCGTGCGCCGCTTCGGCGACAGCGAGGGCAAGGGGGCGCTGCGGCTGAAGGATCTGGCGGTCAGCGCCGACGGCAAGCGGGTGGCGGTCGCGGACGCCGCGTACGGCACCCGGCTCCTGAACGCCGGTGACCTGTCGGACGCCGGCACGCCCTACCAGGCGCTGCCGGAGGGGGCCACGTCCTCCGCGGTGGCGTTCAGCGGCGACGGGAAGTACGTGGCGCGCGGTGCGGCCGCCGCCGGGAGTACCGCCGATCTGCTGGTGCAGCCCGCCGATCCGGCGGACGGGGTGACGCCGTTCGAGTTCGCCTTCGAGGGGCCGCTCGACGGTGACCGTGTCGTGCCGCGCGGTCTCGACTGGTCGAAGGACGGGAAGCGGCTGTTCGCCGTCACCGCCAACGCCGCGGGCCACGAATACTGGCTGCACATCATCCAGCCGCCCGCCGCGCAGTACGACTCGCGCTTCACCGGCACGCTCGGCACCACACCGTCGAAGCCCGTGGTCGGTGAACCCCTCGGCATCCGGGGCAGGCTGGAGCTCGACGGGCCCGCGCCCGCGGAGCCCGTGAAGGTCGCCGCGGTCCGCAAGGACGCCGACGGCACGCAGGAGGTGGCGGCGGCCAAGGTCGCGGCCGACGGCAGCTTCACCGTCCTCGACGTGCCGGACCGGCTCGGCGAGGCGACGTACACGCTGCGGTTCCTCGGCGACGTCACCCACCGCCCGGCCGAGGACGTCACGGTCACGGTGGACGTGGCCAAGGCCCCGACGGCGGTCGAGCTGACCGCGCCCGCCGAGGCGACCCGTGCGGGCGGCGTGGAGATCACCGGCAGGCTGACCGGGCAGGGCCGCGCGCTGCCGTCCGGGATCAGCCTGAAGGTGACGCGGACCGACCGCTTCGGCACGACGGGTGAGCTGACGTCCGCGCCGGTCGCGGCCGACGGCACGTTCAAGCTCAGGGACCTGCCGAGCAAGCGGGGCAGGACGGTCTACGAGGTGAGCTACGGGGGCGACGCGCTGCACGAGGGCTCGGCCGCCCGGGCCACCGTGAGGATCACCGGCTAGGCGGCGGGTACTCCCAGCCGCCGCCAGGTTGGTGGCGCCCGGTCCGCGGCCTTCCCGGCCGCGGACCGGGGCCGATCAGGGGGCGCCGACCAGGCGCGTGGCGTCCGCGTGGGCGTCCATGCGCCCGGCGGCCAGGATCGCCGCCGCGGTGTCGGCGCGGGAGGCCGCCACGACCAGGGCGCGGCCCGCGAGGGCGTGGGCGCGCTGGTGCAGGGCGGAGAGGTGGGGTTCGTGGATTGCGGCTGCGACCGCGGACCTGGGCGGGAGCGTGCCGCCGCGCAGGCGCGCCACCTGGTGCGCCAGTTGCTCGGCGGCGTCGTCCAGGTCGGCGGACGGGGTCAGGGCGCGCAGCTCGTCCGTGACCGCGAGCAGGGCGGCGAGGTGTCCGGCGAGCTGGATGTCCAGCTCCTCCTCGCGGGAGCGGTGGGGGTAGCCCGCGTCGTCGGCCATGGAGTGGACCGACTTGGTGCGGATCGGCTCATACATGGGACGGCCTCCAGACGGTTGCTTGAAAGCCATCCTAGCTTAGATCCTGTCTAAAGTTGAGTCGGTCCCAATACCGGTGGGTCACGGCTGGCTGTAGCCGTCCAGGAAGCTGCCGATCCGGGTGACCGCCTCCGCGAGATCCGGCGCGCTCGGCAGCGTCACGACGCGGAAGTGATCGGGCTCGGGCCAGTTGAAGCCCGTGCCGTGCACGACCATGATCTTCTCGGCCCGCAGCAGGTCGAGGACCAGCTGCCGGTCGTCCTTGATCTTGAAGACCTTCGGGTCGAGCCGCGGGAAGAGGTAGAGCGACCCCTTCGGCTTCACGCAGCTCACGCCGGGGATCTGCGTCAGCAGGTCGTACGCGGTGTCGCGCTGCTCCAGGAGCCGGCCGCCCGGCAGGACGAGGTCGTTGATCGTCTGCCGTCCGCTCAGCGCGGCGACGACGCCGTGCTGGCCCGGCATGTTCGCGCAGAGGCGCATGTTGGCGAGGATCGTCAGGCCCTCGATGTACGAGGAGGCGTGCGCCTTCGGGCCCGAGATCGCCACCCAGCCGACACGGTAGCCCGCCACGCGGTACGCCTTCGACATGCCGTTGAACGTGAGGGTCAGCAGGTCGGGGGCGATGGCGGCGGTCGGCGTGTGTGTCGCGCCGTCGTACAGGATCTTGTCGTAGATCTCGTCCGAGCAGACCAGGAGGTTGTGCCGACGGGCGATGTCGGTGAGGCCGCGGAGCATCGCCTCGTCGTAGACCGCGCCGGTCGGGTTGTTCGGGTTGATGATCACGAGCGCCTTGGTGCGGTCGGTGATCTTGCGCTCGATGTCGACGAGGTCCGGCATCCAGTCCGACTGCTCGTCGCAGCGGTAGTGCACGGCGGTGCCGCCGGAGAGCGAGACGGCCGCGGTCCACAGCGGATAGTCCGGCGCCGGTACGAGGACCTCGTCGCCGTCGTCGAGCAGGCCCTGCATGGCCATCACGATGAGCTCGGAGACGCCGTTGCCGATGAAGACGTGCTCGACGTCGGTCTCGATGCCCAGGGTCTGGTTGTGCATGACGACCGCGCGGCGGGCGGCCAGGAGGCCCTTCGCGTCGCCGTAGCCGTGTGCGTCGCCGACGTTGCGCAGGATGTCCTCCAGGATCTCCGGCGGGCACTCGAAGCCGAAGGCCGCGGGGTTGCCGGTGTTGAGCTTGAGGATGCGGTGCCCGGCCGCCTCCAGCCGCATCGCCTCCTCCAGCACGGGGCCGCGGATCTCGTAACAGACGTTGGAGAGCTTCGTCGACTGGATGACCTGCATGTCCGCGAGCTTACGGCCGGGTAGGACGTGCCGCTTCGTGTTTTCGGACACAAGAGGGGCGCGCGGGGGCGCTGGGGGAGCGTCCTGTCAGCGGTCGGTTGTGTCCGTTCGCGGTCTTGTCCTCGCGGCCCGGGACCTCAACAATGCGCATGACAAAACCGAAAGAACTTCGGTCACTCAGTCATTCAGAGGGGACCCCCCACATGAAGAAGCCTCTCGTCGGTGTGTGCTTCGCCGCTCTGATACTCGGAGCGACGGCGGCACCAGCGGCGGCCGTCGGCAACGAACCACCCGCCGCACCGAAGGCCGCGGCCGAGGTCAAGGCCAAGGCCAAGGCCGTCAACTTCGCGGGCACGGTGGCGCTCAGCAACTGCTCCGGATCCGTGGTCCGCGTGCCCTCCTCGCAGCCCGGCGACCCGGCGCTCGTCCTGTCCAACGGGCACTGCCTGGAGGGCGGCTTCCCCGCGCCGGGCCAGGTCATCGTCAACAAGGCGTCGTCCCGCAGCTTCACCCTGCTCAACGCCTCCGGAGGCAACGCGGGAACGGTCCGGGCCAGCAAGATCGCGTACGGCACGATGACCGACACGGACATGTCGCTCTACCAACTCACCAGCACCTACCGGGACATCGAGAGCCGGTACGGCATCAAGGCGCTGGAGCTGAACGCGGCGCGGCCCGAGCAGGGCCGGGCGATCACCGTCGCGTCCGGCTACTGGAAGAGGCTGTACAAGTGCAACATCGACGGCTTCGCCTACCGCCTCAAGGAGGGGAGCTGGACCTGGAAGGACTCCGTCCGCTACACCCCCGCCTGTCAGACGATCGGCGGCACCTCGGGCTCCCCGGTGATCGACGACGCGACCGGCAAGGTCGTCGCCGTGAACAACACCGGCAACGAGAGCGGCGGCAGGTGCACGGACAACAACCCGTGCGAGGTCGACGAGAACGGCAACGTCACGGTCCGCGAGGGCATCAACTACGCCCAGCAGACCTACTGGATCGTGCCCTGCGTCGGCGCGGGCAACAAGATCGACCTGAGCCGCGCGGGCTGTCAGCTGCCGAAGCCCGCCGGGCTCAAGTAGCCGCAGTCATGGGCTGAGCCACCGCGGCCGCGGGTGCCGCCCGGAAGCCCCGTTCACCGGGATTTCCGGGCGGCACCCGTGCGTCAGGCCCTCAGGCGGCCGGCGCCAGCTCGGCCCGGCCGAACAGCAGGGCGTAGCCGGCCGGCAGCAGGCAGAGCAGGCGGTCGACGAGGTCCGCGTCGACCGTCTGCGCCACGGCGGTGAGGACGGAGCTGACGTCCCATCGGGCGGTCGCCGGCGTGGCGCCCTCCAGGTTCAGCGCCACGCTCTCGACGAACTCCGCGGCCGTGAGGGGCCGCACGGCGGGAATCCGGTCGGCGATCAGCCTCGCCGCCTCCGGGGGCAACTGCCGCGCCAGGTCGACGCGTTCGTCCCCGATGACGTGGCCGCCGAGGGCGGCCAGCACGACGCGCGTCACGCGCTCGGCCTCCGCGGCGCTCGCGTACTGGCCGGTTTCCCTTACCGTCTCGATGAGTTCGCTCCACCCCATCGTGCCCTTCTCCTCCGTTTCGTCGAATCGTTCGCGTCGGCCGTGCGGTCAGCTGTCGATCTGCTTGCGGTCACTGCCGCCGCTGATGTGGATCTTCCGCGGCTTGGCCCGCTCGGCCACCGGGATGCGGAGCGTCAGGACACCGGCCTCGTACGAGGCGTCGATCCGCTCCGTGTCCAGGGTGTCGCCGAGGAACAGCTGGCGGGAGTAGCTGCCGGTGGCCCGCTCGGCCGCGATCATCTCCACGCCCTCGGGGGCGGGGGAGCGGCGCTCGGCCCGTACGTTCAGCACGTGGCGCTCGACGTCCAGGTCGATCGACTCGGGGTCGACGCCCGGCAGGTCGAAGTGGACCACGAACTCGTCGCCCTGGCGGTAGGCGTCCATCTGCATCCCGGCCGGGCGGGCGCTGGTGAAGACCTGCTGGGCGAGACGGTCGAACTCGCGGAAGGGGTCGGTACGCATGAGCATCACGGGTCACTCCTCTCTTCGGGTGCTGGGTGCGATGCCCTACGGATTTCTATATAGCCCGAAGGAGAAAAATTGACAAGCCCCGACTCAGGTCTGGCTCTGAGGCGGGGCTTGTCGGCAGGAGCGGTCGTGGGTTTCGGATCGGCTGTGGGAGGGGCCGGTCAGCTGTCGGAGTAGCTGAGGTCTCCCACGGTCCAGGCGCTCACGTCCCGGAGGGCGATGCGGTACATCCCGCCGGTCTCGGGCAGGCCCACGCTGCCCTGGAGGATCCGGGCGAGGTGGAAGTGCAGGTGGGTGGGCGGCTCGGTGTCCCGCGGCGGGCCGGAATCCGCTTCCGGGGCCACGAACGCGGAGGCGAAGGGGGCCAGCCGGTCGGAGTCCTTCAGGACTTCGGCGACACGGCGCCGCCACAGGGCTTCGGGGGCCAGTCGTCCGGTGATGACCGCGCCGGCGACGACCACGGTGAGGGACATCTGATTGCTGTGCTCGGACTCCACCAGGGCGGCGATGTCAACGAGCAGCTCGTCAGGCTTCGACATGACTGGTCAGCCTACCGACGTGGCGGGGCCGGTGGGTGCTCGGATACCTCCCCCTCCGCTTCCGAAAATCTATCGCGGCTGGAATAGACATGCGGAAGTCCCGTTGTTAGAGTTCTTGGCATAGCCATACGAAGAGCAGTGCCCGTCCGTTCAGCCGGGCGCCCATGCGGTAACAGATGTCCGGCCCGCGGGGCCGGTAGATGGCGTGAAAACCCCTCGGGGCCTGGTGCTGTACGGCACCAGGCCCCTCGACGCGTTCCAGAAGAGGTGCAAATGCCCCCAGAGAACCCCTCGCACGGCAACGACAGGTTCGACGACGACGACTACCCCGCCTACACGATGGGCCGGGCCGCCGAGATGATCGGCGCCACGCCCGGCTTCCTCCGGGCGGTCGGCGAGGCCCGCCTGATCACGCCGCTGCGGTCCGAGGGCGGCCACCGTCGCTACTCGCGCTATCAGCTGCGGGTCGCGGCGCGCGCCCGCGAGCTCGTCGACCAGGGCACGCCGATCGAGGCGGCCTGCCGCATCGTCATCCTCGAGGACCAGCTGGAGGACGCGCTGCGGATGAACGAGGAGCTGCGCCGTCCCGCCGGATCCGAGTCCGAGGGGGCGCCCGCGTCCTGAGGCCGGGCCGTCTCCCCGGCCTTCGCCCGCCAAACGCTGTCTCGCGCCGACCGCATATCTGTGACGGCAAATGGAGAATTTCGCGTGATGCGCGATGAAGGTTTATCAGCCGACCGGCGAGCGATATGGAAAACCATGCGCCGGGCGCGATGCCGTGCTACTGTCGTTATCAGTTGCAGTTGTGGTTTCCAGAGACTCCAAGTGCTCCCGTCGGCTTTATGTGCCGGTTGGGGCACTTTGTATTGCCGGTCATTTCCGGACGGGGTAATCATCGCGGCGACGCGGAGTCCGCACAGTGTGGACTCCACAGGGCACTGCCCCGAAGGAGATATGACATGGCTACTGGCACCGTGAAGTGGTTCAACGCGGAAAAGGGCTTCGGCTTCATCGAGCAGGACGGCGGCGGCGCCGACGTCTTCGCTCACTACTCGAACATCGCCACCCAGGGCTTCCGCGAGCTGCAGGAGGGCCAGAAGGTGAACTTCGACGTCACGCAGGGCCAGAAGGGCCCGCAGGCCGAGAACATCGTTCCCGCCTGACGCTGACGCTCACGCGCACTTCGTAGCTGGGGCCCGCACCTTGGGTGCGGGCCCCAGCTCGTTGCGTTTCCGGGGAGTACGCCTCCCCGAAAGACTGATGGTTTGAGGTTCTAAGCGGTCGGCACCCCGGTGGTCCCATCGGAGAGTGCGACGCTTTTCACCGGTCGAACCCGGAATTAAACACCGGCGGCCGGGAATGTTTTTTCATTTGCCCCGGCCGTTCCAGCGATTCTCGGCACCGGTCGGTGCCTCTGAGAATTCCTCGATACGCGCCGCATCGAGGAAGGTTCTTCATGAACCGCTCAAGTCGCACAAACAGCCGACGCCCGGACAACCGTGCCCAGGGACGAGGCCGCCGCCCCGCCGCGCTCCAGGGGGAGTTCGCGCTGCCGGTCACCGTCACCCCGGCCCTGCCCCCCGTCGAGGACTTCGCCGCGCTCGGCCTGCCCGCCGGCGTGCTGCAGACCCTCACCGGACTCGGCGTCACCACCCCCTTCCCCATCCAGGCCGCCACGCTGCCGAACTCCCTCGCGGGCCGGGACGTCCTCGGCCGCGGACGCACCGGATCGGGCAAGACCCTCGCCTTCGGCCTCGCGGTGCTCACCCGCACGGCGGGCCTGCGCGCCGAGCCGCGCCGCCCTATCGCCCTGATCCTCGTCCCCACCCGCGAGCTCGCCCAGCAGGTGACGGACGCCCTCACCCCGTACGCCAGATCGGTGAAGCTGCGCCTCGCCACCGTGGTCGGCGGCATGTCGATCGGCCGGCAGGCCGGCGCGCTGCGCGCCGGGGCCGAGGTCGTCGTCGCGACGCCGGGACGGCTCAAGGACCTCATCGAACGGCGCGACTGCCACCTGGACCAGGTCGCCGTCACCGTCCTCGACGAAGCCGACCAGATGGCCGACATGGGCTTCCTGCCGCAGGTCACCGAGCTCCTCGACCAGGTGCGGCCCGACGGGCAGCGGATGCTGTTCTCGGCCACCCTGGACCGCAACGTCGACCTCCTGGTCCGCCGCTACCTCAGCGACCCCGTCGTCCACTCGGTCGACCCCTCGGCCGGCGCGGTCACGACGATGGAGCACCACGTGCTGCACGTCCAGGGCGCCGACAAGTACGCCACCACCACGGAGATCGCCGCCCGCGACGGCCGGGTGATCCTCTTCCTGGACACCAAGCACGCGGTCGACCGGCTCACCACGCACCTGTTGAACAGCGGCGTGCGCGCGGCGGCCCTGCACGGCGGCAAGTCCCAGCCCCAGCGCACCCGCACGCTCGCCCAGTTCAAATCCGGCCAGGTCACCGCGCTCGTCGCCACGAACGTCGCGGCGCGCGGCATCCACGTCGACGACCTCGACCTCGTCGTCAACGTCGACCCGCCCGCCGACCACAAGGACTACCTGCACCGCGGCGGCCGCACCGCCCGCGCCGGCGGCTCGGGCAGCGTCGTCACCCTGGTCACCTCGGCGCAGCGGCGCGACATGAACCGGCTGCTCGCCGTCGCCGGCATCCGGCCGCACACCACGCAAGTGGCCTCCGGCGAGCCGGAGTTGGCGCGCATCACCGGCGCCCAGGCCCCCTCGGGCACCCCGGTGACCATCCCGGCACCGCCCAAGGCGGCCGCCGAACGCGGCGGCTCCTCCGCCCGCGGCCGCCGCCCCCGCGACGGCCGCGCGCGCCGCGCCTACGCCGCCCGCACGCGGACCGACTCCGCAGCCTGAACCCGGACCCGGGCCTGCCCCGCAGGCCCGGAGCCCCGTTCGACTCACTCACCGGCCCTCTCCCTCTGTGAGGCACCATGCGCTGTGTCATCGCCCGCTTCCCCTTCGACCTCTTCAAGAGCGAGGTGGAAGCGGCCATGAAGGGCGTCAAGCCCGAACCCGTCACGGGCGAGTCCGTGATCATCGGCCGCCGCCACTACCCCGTCAAGCAGGTGGGTGAAGTGATCACCCGGCAGGACCGCCGCGACTTCTCGGCGGCCGAGGTCACCAGGGCACTGACGGGCCTCGGCTTCACCTGCCGCCCCGCTCCCGCCCCGGCCGCCCCCGAGCCGGTCGAGACGGCCTGGCCCACGACCATCGTCTGACGGGCCGGATCACCCGGGCGCGGCGTGCGGCGCACGCCGCGTCGCGAGTGCCGCCGCGCCCGGCAGCCAGCCGAGGAGCAGCCCCCACAGGGCGCCGAACAGCGCACCTGTCACCGGCAGCAGCAGCCAGCCCAGGGTGTCCGCCTCGATCATGCGGGCCGCGACCAGGCCACGCCACGCGCCCGCCACCGCCGCGCCCGCGATGAGCGCCGTCCAGCCCGCGAGCAGCCGGCGCCCCCTGCCCGCACCGGGCCGCACGCGCAGGTGACGGCGCATGCGCGCGGCGGCCACCGCGACCAGGAGCAGGGCGGCGAAGTTCTCGCAGAGCTGCCAGGACCAGTCCGTCGCGCCCAGCGGTGTCGCCCGCAGGCCCGGCAGCGCGAAGGGCACGCCGAGCGCGCTCGGCACGACCGAAAGACCCGCCCGCGCCGTGAACGCGGTGAGCAGCGTGGCGCTGCCGTGCGCCAGGACGAGCAGCAGACAGACGCAGCCCACCACGGCCGTGGCGTCCGCCCGGGCCCGCAACGCGTCGATCGTCGTCCGCATGGCGCGCCACTGTAGGCCGCCCCGGCCGCCGTGGACAGGGGCCGGTCCAAAGAAAGTGAACAATGCTCAGGTCTGTTGCGGCGGGGGTCGCGCGACCTACCATCCCGGCCATGAAGTCCCTTGCGGCGTGGCGCACTTGGGCGGTCGGCGCGGTCGTGCTCGCCGTCGCCGCCGCGCTGCTGGTCGCCGTCGGCCCGGAGGGCGCGGGGGCGGGGCGCGCCGACACCGCGACCGGCCACCGGTGGATCACCGACCGGCAGGGGCGCGCCCTGGTCCTGCGCGGGCTGTCCACGGCGAGCAGCGCCAAGCAGGCGGCGGACGGCATGCCGTGGATCGCGGAGAAGGACGTCGCACGTGAACGGCGCGAGCTGGGCACGAATTTCGTCCGCTTCCTCCTCCAGTGGCGCAAGGTCGAGCCGGCTCCGGGGACGTACGACAGGACGTATCTGAAGCGGGTCACCGAGCGGGTGCGGTGGTACGGCGAGCGCGGCTACCACGTGCTGCTCGACATGCACCAGGACCTGTACGGCCCGCGCGTCGGCGGCAACGGCGCCCCCGCGTGGGCCACGGAGACGGACGGGCTGACGTCCGCCCCCACCGACCCCTGGGAACTCGGCTACGCCGAGCCCGGGACCGTCCGCGCCTTCGACCGTTTCTGGGGGACGGTCGAAGGCGGCGGGCGCGATCTGCGGAAGCACTACGTCGGCGCCCTGCGGGAGGTGGCCAGGCACTTCGCCGACGACGACGCCGTCATCGGGTACGACCTGATGAACGAGCCGTGGGGCGGCAGCGTGCAGGGCCCCGCGTTCGAATCGGGGCCGCTGGCCCGGCTCTACCAGGACGGCATCGACGCCATCCGCACCGTCGACCGCGACCACTGGCTCTTCGTCGAACCGTCCGCCATCGGCGCCAACTGGGGCTTCGCCACCGGCCTGCCGCGCCTCGACGACCCGCGGGGCGACGGCGACGCGGCGCGCATCGCGTACGCGCCCCACCTTTATCCCCTCCCCATGGACCTCGGCGGCGGCTACACCGGCGACACCAAGGGGCAGGTCGACGCGTCCCTGCGGGCCTGGCGCGAGCAGACGGAGAAGACCGCGCGGCGGCTCGGGGCGCCCGTGGTCATCGGCGAGTTCGGGCTCGACGTGGGGCTGCCGGGGGCCATGGAGTACGTCGAGAAGGTGCAGCGGACGGCCGACGGGATGGGGGCGGGGTTCGCGTACTGGTCCAACGACCCCGGGACGTGGGCGCCTTGGGACGCGGAGATGCGGCCGACCGCGCTGCTGCCCGTGCTCGACCGGCCCTACCCGCGGGCCGTCGCGGGGGACCCGGTCGCGTACCGGTGGGACGAGGCGCGCAAGACGCTGACGGTGAGCTGGCGGGGGAAGGCGGGCGTGCGGGGCGGCACGGAGGTGTATCTGCCGGCGCGGCACTTCCCCGCGGGGGCGCGGGTGGAGGGCGGCGAACAGCAGTCGTGGAGCGCCGAATCCCGCACCCTGACGCTCCGTACGGGTCCGGGTGCCCACTCTGTCCGCATCACACCGCGTGGGTGAAATGGAAGAGTTCCACCCCTTGTCCGGCTGCACAGGGACCCCAAGAATGCCGTCTGACAATCACACGACAGGCGTACGTCACGAGGGGGGCTCCACAGATGGGCAAGAAGAGCAACGTGGTCGCGGGCGGACTGCTCGCCCTGGCGCTGACCGGGGCGAGCGCGATACCCGCGTTCGCGGGGAACACCGGGGGGAACGACCGGTCGGCCCAGCAGGCGCAGGGCAAGTCCAAGGCGAAGCCGGTCGACTTCGCGGGGACGGTGGCGCTCAGCAACTGTTCCGGCTCCGTCGTCCGCACGCCCAAGTCGAAGGCGAGCGACCCGGCGCTCGTCCTCACCAACGGCCACTGCCTGGAGACCGGTTTCCCCGCCGCCGGTGAGGTCGTCGTGGACCGTCCTTCCACCCGCACCTTCAAGCTGCTCGACGCGGAGGCGGACGACGTCGCCACGCTCAAGGCGTCCAGGATCGCCTACGCGACCATGACGGACACCGACATCACCCTCTACCGGCTCACCAGCAGCTACCGCGACATCACGAGGAAGTACGGCATCAAGCCGCTGGAGCTGGAGGACGACCACCCGGTGAAGGGGCGGGCCATCACGGTGGTCTCCGGGTACTGGAAGAAGACCTACAGCTGCAACATCGACGGATTCGTGTACCGCATGAAGGAGGGGGAGTGGACCTGGAAGGACTCCGTCCGCTACACCCCCGCCTGCCAGACCATCGGCGGCACGTCCGGCTCGCCGGTGATCGACCACAAGACCGGCAAGGTCACCGCGGTCAACAACACGGGCAACGAGGACGGCGAGCGCTGCACCGTCAACAACCCCTGTGAGATCGACCGCAAGGGCAACGTGACCGTGCGCAAGGGCATCAACTACGCCCAGCAGACGTACGGAATCGTGCCGTGCGTCGGCAAGGGCAGCAAGATCGACCTGGGCCGCAAGGGCTGCAAGCTGCCCCGTCCTGCCTGACGCGTCACGGCGTCCGGCGCACGGCGCGTCCCGCGAGGACGTCCGTGCGCCGGCCGTCCCGCATCACGAACCGGCCGTCGATCAGGACGTGCGGAATGCCGGTCGGATACGTCCGCGGAGCCTCGAACGTCGACCCCGCCGCGACCGTCTCCGGGTCGAAGAGCACCAGGTCGGCGCGGTAGCCCTCGCGGACGACACCCCGGTCGGGGAGCCGGAGGCGCGCGGCGGGCCGCGACGTGAGGTGGGCGACGGTCTCTTCGAGCGACATGACGCCGAGCTCCCGCGCGTACCGCCTGAGATACTGCGGGAACGTGCCGTACGCGCGCGGGTGCGGCTTGAAGCCCTGCAGAATGCCGTCGCTGCCGCCCGTGTGCACACGGTGCCGCATGATCGCTTGGACGTTCTCCTCATGGCCGACGTGCTGAAGGATCGTCGAGCCCAGGTTGTCGTTGATGAGCAGCCGCCGCGCGGTGATCCAGGGTGCCTCGCCGCGTGCGTCGGCGGACTGCTGGATCGTCTTCCCGACGCAGGACGCGAGCCCCGGGTCGCTCACTCCGGAGATCTCGATGGTGTCCCACTCGATGGGTACGCCGTGACAGCCGTCGGCGCCGATGACCTCCATGTGGTGGCGGATCTTCTCGGCGGTCGCGTCGTCCCGGAGCCGGGCGAGGATCGCGTCGGGCCCGCCCTCGCTCGCCCAGCTCGGCAGCATGGCGACGAGGGTCGTGCAGCCGGGGGTGTACGGGTACGTGTCGAGGGTGATGTCCGCGCCGTCCGCGAGCGCCTCGTCGAGGAGGGCGAGCAGATCCGGCGCCTTCCCCTTGTTCACGCCGAAGTTCATGGTGGCGTGGGCCAGATGGAGGGGGCAGCGCGCGGTCCGGGTGAGGTTCACCATCTCCTCGTACGCCTGGAGGGCGCCGGCGCCGTAACTGCGGTGATGGGGGCAGTAGTAGCCGCCATGGGCCGCCACGACTCCGCAGAGTTCAGTCAGCTCGGAGTCGTCGGCGTACATGCCGGGGGTGTAGGTGAGGCCGGACGACATCCCGACCGCGCCCTCGCTCATCCCTTCCGCCACGAGCTGCTTCATCCGCTCCAGCTCGGCGGGGGTCGCCGGGCGGTCGTCCCAGCCCAGCGCGTACATGCGGACGGTGCCCTGGGGGATGAGGTACGCGGCGTTGACGGCGGTGCCCCGGCCGCCGTGGGCGGAGTCGAGGGCGTCGAGATAGCCGCCGACGGTGCGCCATGAGAAATCGATGTCGCTGCCGTCACCGTTCCAGCCGGTGATGGCCTGACGGACCTGGGCGAGCGTGCGGTCGTCCACGGGGGCATAGCTCAGGCCGTCCTGCCCGATGACCTCCAGGGTGACGCCCTGGGCGGCCTTCGCGGTGTGTTCCGGGTCGCGGAGGAGGGCGAGGTCGCTGTGGGCGTGCATGTCGATGAAGCCGGGCGCCAGCGCGAGTCCCTGCGCGTCGAGGGTGGCCTGCCCTGCCGGGCGGGGCCCTGTCGCCTCCCCCTCCCGGTGGATCTCGACGATCCTTCCGTCCTGTACGCCGACGTCGGCGCGGTAGGAGGCACCTCCGGTGCCGTCTATGACGCGTGCGTCCCGGATCACCAGGTCCATGGGGTGCCTTTCCTCTGCGTTGCGTTCGGCTGCGGCTGCTCGGTGGTGCACCCGGCCTCCGGCCGGGTCTTCTTGTTTCCCACCCGCACCACCCGTGCGACTTTCGTCGCCGGGTGCGGGTGGCCCCAGTGGTTCCACCCCACCGCCGGCGGCGAACGGTGGCTCCTACTCGGGCTGGGCGATGCGGGGCAAACGGGCGGGTGGGTGACTGGCTCCTACTCCCGCTCTGCGGTGCGGGGCAAACGGGTGGGTGGGTGGGAGACATCCGCCGCGAAGCGGCGGGCCAGGGTCGCCCACCCACGGCCGGCAGGTGGCTGGCTCCTACTCCGGCTGGGCGGTGCGGGGCAAACGGGTGGGTGGGTGGGAGACATCCGCCGCGAAGCGGCGGGCCAGGACACCCCCCCAAGACGCCCCCGTCAGAAAAACGTGCGGATGTAGGAGACGACCACCCCATCCCCCTCCACCACCGGAATCAACTGCCACTTGTCGAACACCGTGCACGGGTGCGAAAGCCCCATCCCGAGCCAGTCGCCCACGGCAAGGTCCGCCGACGGCGAGGTCCGCAGCCACCCGTGCTGGTCGGAGAGACCGGTGACGGTGACCCCGGTCGCGGGGCGCTCCACCCCGTCCCGGCGGACGACCTGCGCAACGGGCAGGTCCAGGTCGTACGCCGCGTCCCGCTTGCCCGCGTTGGTGAACGCCTGCTCCGCGGAGGGCCTCGACACGACCTGCGCCCAGAGCCGGAAGGCGGGCTCAAGCGCACCCTCCTCCGGGACGCGGTTGAAGGGCGTGAGATGCCGGTAGTGACCGTCGTCATGGGAGACGTACGCACCGGAGCGCAGCAACTTCAGGACGGGCAGCGACAGTTCGGGGATCTCCGCGAAGACCGACGCCACCGCGTCGAACCACGCGCTGCCGCCCGCGCTGACCACGACCTCCGGCAGGTCCGCGAACCGCCCCGCCTTGTCGAGGTCGACGAGGAGTGCGACGAGCCGGCGCAGCCACGCCGTGACCGCCTCGGTCGACGCGTCCGGCACCTCGCCCTCGTACCCGGCGACGCCCACGAGCCGCAGCGTGTCCGCGGCCGCGACGGCGTTGGCGATCTCGAAGCACTCCGCCTCGGTCCGCACACCCGTGCGCGCCCCGTCGCCCGCGGCCAGCTCGATGACCACGTCCACCGGGCGGCTCGCGCCCGCCTCGCCGAGGGCGGCGTGCATCAGTTCGACGCCGCGTACGGAGTCGACGTAACAGATGAAGCGGAAGGCGGGGTCGGAGTCGAGCTCGCCCGCCACCCACCGCAGCGCGGCCGCGTCGACCAGCTCGTTCGCGAGGAAGATCCGTGGGGTGCCGAACGCCCGTGCCACGCGCACCTGGTGGGGGACGGCCAGCGTGATGCCCCACGCCCCGCGCTCCAGCTGGCGGGCGAAGAGCTGGGGGGCCATGGACGTCTTGCCGTGCGGCGCGAAGGCGAGGCCGTGGCGCTCGGCGTACGTCTCCATGAGGGCGAGGTTGTGCTCCAGGCGCTCGGCGGAGAGGGCGAGGACCGGGGTGGTGAAGCCGCCGGTGAAGAGGTTCCTGCGCTGGGCCGCGAGCTCGCCGACGGTGAGACCCGCCGCGTCCGGCGGCAGTCCCTTGAAGCGGTGGTCGACCCGCTCGTCCGCGAGCGCGGCCAGCGCGTCGGCGGACCGGTCGCCGGCGGTTTCGAGGGCGGTGTCGACGGCGTCGTCGGCGGCCATGGGCGCCTCCTCCAGAGGTGCGTTGCAGCATGTGCAACAGTGATTGCGTATGTCGCTTACCGCTGTCTAACATCCGAGCCAACGCCGGGTCAACGGATCCGGAGAGTCGGTTGAGGGGCTGGAAGATCGTGACCGCACAGGCAGCCGCACGGCCCGCCGTGGAGACGACCGAGCGCGGGGCGGTGGACGTCGTGGCGCTCGGCGAGTCCATGGTCACCTTCCTGCCCGCCCGGCCGGGACGCCTCGCCGACGTGCCCTCCTTCGACCGCGGGATCGGCGGCGCCGAGTCCAACGTCGTGTGCGCACTCGCCGCCGCCGGGCACACCGCCCGCTGGGTCAGCCGCGTCGGCACCGACGGCTTCGGCGACCACCTCGTCGAGACGATCGCCCGCTATGGAGTGGACACCTCCGCCGTGGGCCGCGACCCGCACCGCCCCACCGGCATCTACTTCCGCACCGCCGACGACCGCGACACCGACACCCACGAGGTCGTCTACTACCGCGCGGGCTCCGCCGCCTCCGCCATGTCACCCGGCTCCGTCGACGAGGACGCCCTCACCGCCGCCCGCATCCTGCACCTGTCGGGCATCACGCCCGCGCTCTCCGCCGACTGCCTGGATCTCGTACGCCACCTATGCACCCGGCGAGCCGACCGCGGCCCGCTCGTCTCCTTCGACGTCAACCACCGCCCGGGACTGTGGAAGGGCGCCCCGGAAGGACCCGAGGTCCTGCTCGACCTCGCACGCGGCGCCGACCTCGTCTTCGTCGGCGAGGACGAGGCCGCGACGGCCTGGGGCGTGACCGGGGGCCCGGACGCGATCCGCGCCGCCCTGCCCGAGCCCGCCACCCTCGTCGTCAAGCAGGGCAGCCGCGGCGCGACCGTCTTCCGGCACGGCGAGGACCCCGTCTTCCAGGCCGCCCTGAGCGTGGACGTCGTCGCCCCCGTCGGCGCCGGAGACGCCTTCGCCGCCGGCTTCCTCTCCGCCACCCTGCGCGGGCTGCCCCCCGCACATCGCCTGCGCCACGGCCACCTGATGGCCGCCGCCGCCCTCACCGTCCCCGGTGACCTCGCCCCTCCACCCGCCCGCGCACACGCCGACCGCCTCGCCGCCCTGGACGACGCCGCCTGGGAGACACTTCGTCTCGGCCCCGGCTGGACGGCTCACGCCCCGGAGGACACCGAGGCCGACGAGGAGGTACGTAACCCATGAGCCAGACCGTCGACCGCGCGCTCTCGATCCTGCCGCTGCTCGCCGAGGGCCCCGCCGACCTGGGCCAGGTCGCCGACCGGCTCGGCGTCCACAAGTCCACGGCGCTCCGGCTCCTGCGCACCCTCCACGAGCACGGTCTCGTCTTCCGCCAGACCGACCAGCGCTACCGCCTCGGCGCGCGCCTCTTCGCGCTCGCCCAGGAGGCCGTCGAGAACCTCGACGTGCGCGAGATCGCCCACCCCCACCTCCTCGCCCTCAACGAGAAGTGCGGCCACACGGTCCACCTCGCCGTCTACGAGGACGGGGAGGTCCTCTACATCGACAAGGTCGAGAGCCGCTATCCGGTGCGGATGTACTCCCGCATCGGCAAGCCGGTGGCCATCACCGTCGCCGCCGTGGCGAAGCTGCTGCTCTCCGACTTCCCGGAAGCCGAGCGCCGCGCGATCGCGGAGAAGCTCGACTACCCCACCTACACGTCCCGTTCGACACCCAACGCCGCTGCCTTCCTCCGGGAGCTGGACAAGGTGCGCGAACAGGGCTGGGCCACCGACCTCGGTGGCCACGAGGAGTCCATCAACTGCATCGGGGCCCCCATCCGCGGCGCGGACGGGCGTGTCGTCGCCGCCATGTCGGTCTCCGCGCCGAACGTCGTCGTCACGGCCGAGGAACTCCTCACCCTCCTCCCGCTGGTGCGCCGCACGGCGGACGCCATCAGCCGGGAGTACTCCGGCGCCGCGCCCGATGCGAAAACCGTCCCTCTCAAGGAAGCCTGATCAGCGAATGACCGAGAAGACCGCACTCACCCCGGCCACCCACACCACCCCGCCCGCGAAGTTCTCCCACGGCGTGAAGAAGGGCAACATCCTCCAGGTCGCCGGGCAGGTCGGCTTCCTGCCCGCCGAGGAGGGCAAGGCCCCCACCCCCGCGGGCCCGACCCTGCGCGAGCAGACCCTCCAGACGTTCGCCAACGTCAAGGCGATCCTCGAAGAGGGCGGCGCCACCTGGGACGACGTGATGATGATGCGCGTCTACCTCACGGACGTGGACCACTTCGCGGAGATGAACGAGATCTACAACGCGTACTTCGAGGAGCAGGGCCTGAAGGCCCCCGCCTCCGCCCGCACCACCGTCTACGTGGGCCTGCCCAAGGGCCTGCTCATCGAGATCGACGCCCTCGCCGTCCTGAGCTGACCCACATCACCATCCTGCAAGCCGTACGTCGTCACGGCACGGCGCCTCACCCGCACGAGGCGCCGTGCCGCGATCCCCCCTGCTCCGAAAGCCCCATGCACTTACGAGGTCAACGATGTCCCCGTCCCACACCGCCGTGCTCGCGGCCGCCCCCGCCGTCGAGGCACCACCTCACACCGGCGGTCTCCTCGCCCTGATCGACGGCACCGCAGGCCTGCTGACCGTCGCCGCGCTCGGCATCCTGCTGCTGCTCTTCCTGATCATCAAGGTCAGGCTGCAGCCCTTCGTGGCGCTCCTCGCGGTCTCCATAGCCGTCGGCCTCGCGGCCGGCCTCTCCGTCACCGAACTCTTCGGCACCGTCCAGAAGTCCGACGCCGTCTCGGTCATCGAGTCGGGCATGGGCGGCATCCTCGGCCATGTGGCGATCATCATCGGCCTCGGCACGATGCTCGGCGCGATCCTCGAAGTCTCCGGCGGCGCCGAGGTACTGGCCTCCCGCCTGCTCGGCCTCTTCGGCGAGAAGCGCGCCCCGCTTGCCATGGGCCTGACGGGTCTGATCTTCGGCATCCCCGTCTTCTTCGACGTCGGCATCTTCGTCCTCGCGCCGATCGTCTACGCCGCCGCCAAGCGCAGCGGCAAGTCGATCCTCCTCTACTGCCTCCCCCTGCTCGCGGGTCTCTCCATGACCCACGCGTTCCTGCCCCCGCACCCCGGCCCCGTGGCCGCCGCCGGTCTGCTGAAGGTGGACCTCGGCTGGGTCATCCTGATGGGCATCGTCTGCGGCATTCCCGCGGTGCTCGCCGCCTGGGTGTTCTCCGCGTGGGTCGGCAAGCGCATCTTCGTGCCCGTCCCGCAGGACATGGTCGAGGCCGCCGAGGAGGCGAAGGCGGCGGTCGTCGCCGAGCAGCGTGCCGCCGGGGTGGAGCCGCGCGAGAAGCCGGTGCCGCTGGGCATGGTCTTCGCGATCATCGGCACGCCGCTGCTCCTGATCCTCCTCGCCACGTTCTCCTCCATCGCCTTCGACCCCTCGACGTTCCGCTCGGTCATCGAGTTCTTCGGCAGCCCGTTCGTGGCCCTGACGATCGCGCTCCTGATGGCGTACTACCTGCTCGGCATCCGGCGCGGCTGGTCCCGCAAGTCCCTCGAAACGGTGTCGACCGCGTCCCTCAAGCCGGTCGGCAACATCCTGCTCGTGGTCGGCGCCGGCGGGATCTTCGGCGCCGTACTGAAGGCCAGCGGCGTCGCCAAGGCCCTCTCGGACACCTTCCAGGACGTGGGCCTGCCCATCATCGTCCTCGCCTACCTGCTCTCCCTGGTGCTGCGCGTCGCCCAGGGCTCGGCGACGGTCGCGATCGTCACGACGGCCGGCATCGTCGCCCCGCTCCTCGCCGAGGGCGACCACTCCCAGGCCTTCGTCGCCCTGGTCATCATGGCGATCTCGGCGGGCTCCATCTTCGCCTCGCACGTCAACGACGGCGGCTTCTGGATGGTCGCGAAGTACTTCGGCATCAGCGAGCGGGACACGCTGAAGACGTGGACAGTGCTGGAGTCGGTGCTGTCGGTGGCGGGGTTCGCGGTGGCGGCGCTGGTCAGCCTGTTCGTGTAGCGCGTACGTGGATGGGGGGCGCCCGGCAGTGCTGCCGGACGTCCCCTCTGTTCGCTAGAGGAGGTGGTCGGCCTTGCCCGCTTTGATGTCGTGGATGAGGGTGCGGGGCGGGGACTTCGGTGGGCCGGTGTCGTTGATGCGCGCCGGGGCCGTCCGGTTTTTTGCGGAGTGTGGCGGTTCCGGGCCGGCAGTAAAGGGCGGCTCCCTGCGGTCGCGTCGGCTGCGCCGATTCCGCTCCGCTCCACCCTTGACTCCCGCCCCTCCACCGCACGTTGACTTCGACCCGGACGGCCAGGGGCGGGGCCGACGGGGACTGTCCGTCGGGCCCTTCTCTTTCGTCGCCGGGTGCGGACCGGCCCAGCGTATGTAGCCGTCACCGTCACGGCGGGCACGGGCCAGCTCCGGCTTCGCCGGTCTCGGGTCATCGGCTTTCGCTGCCGGGTGCGGTCCGGTCCAACGTGGCGCACCCGGCGTGCCCAACGTGCCGGGCGTCGGCGGGCATGCGGGCTGCCGGTCGGGGACCTACTTTGGAAAAGTTGTGAATGGCTCGGGCGCGCGCCCCCCTGCCACGTCCCGCGCGCCGTCATGCATGGCCGTTTATTGGCTGCGGGGGTGTGGCGAGTTGGCATGCCAGGGGGCGCGTTGGCTGTTCGAGGGGGGCGCACGGCCTCCCCATTCGCAACTTCGCGAAAGTTGGTCCCCGACAGGCGGCCTTCGCCTTCCGGCCGGGGCGGCGCATTGGTCGTGAGGAGGGGGCGCACGGCCTCCCCATTCGCAACTTTGCCGAAGTAGGTGCCCGGGAGGGGCAGGGGCCCGGGTCTGTTCAGCGCCCTTGACCGTGACGGGCACACACGATGGACCGGTCCGCACCCGGCAGCGAAAGCCGATGGCCCGAGCGGCGAGGCCGTGGCCGCCTCGACGGTGACGTCCAGGCACGTTGGGCCGGTCCGCACCCGGCGGTGAAAGAGAAGGGCCCCACCCACAGTCCCTGTCGGCCCCACCCCTGGCCGTCCGGGTCAAAGTCAACGTGCGGTGGAGGGGCGGGAGTCAAGGGTGGAGCGGAGCGGAATCGGCGTAGCCGACGCGACCGCAGGGAGCGCCCTTTACTGCCGGCCCGGAGGCGCCACACTCCGCAAAAAACCGGACGGCCCCGGTGCCCGTCAACGACACCGGCCCACCGAAGCCTCCGGGGACTCCGGTGGGCCGTGAGTGTCAGGCCGTGCAGTACTGCTGTTCCTTGCCGATCGAGCGGTACATGCAGTCCGAATTCTCCAGGAGTTGCAGGACCGCGTCCCGGTTGCGGGACGTCTCCCGCTCGATCACCTCGTCGGGCGGGTAGAAACCGCCGCCGCCGGCGGACGACGGGTACATCTCGAAGGTGTAGCTGAAGATCTTCTGGCTGCCCCACAGCCAGTCGTTGATCGACCCGTCCGTGATGTAGAGGTCACTGGACTGCTGTGGCGTGTAGCCGTTGCTCGCGGCCATCTTCCGGCCGACGGCGGCGTGCGCGTCACGGTCGTCCTGGGTGAGGCCGGGACCCGTGTCGCTGTACGTGTAGCCGTACGGCCACAGGACCAGTTCGCTGTACGTGTGGAAGTCGATGGAGGCCCTGAGCTGCTGCTTGCCTCCGACGACGCGGCTGCGGACGAAGTTGGAGACGACCTTCACCTCGGGGGCCGACTCGGCGCTCGGGCCGCGGTACGTCTCGGACCCCGTGCTGCCCGAGGAGCCGCCGCAGCAGCCCCACCGGTAGGCCCAGTTGCGGTTCAGGTCGGTGCCGACGTTCGAGGAACCGGCGTTGGGCTGGCGGTTCTTGCGCCAGCTGCGGTAGGAGCCGGTCGCGATGTCGTACTCGCCGCCGTCCGGGTTCACGTCCGGCACGATCCAGATCTCGCGCTCGTCGACCATCTTCTTGACCCGGGCGTCGGTGGCGTAGTCGTCGCCGAGTTCGCGCAGCAGGTAGAGCGCCATCTCCACCGTCAGGTGCTCGCGCGCGTGCTGGTGGTGGGTGAAGAGGACCTCGGGCTCGGCCTCGTCGGTGCCGACGTTATCGCTGATCTTGATGGCGACGATGTCCCGGCCCTGGTAGGACTTGCCGATCACCCGCTTGCTCATGAGGTTCGGGTGGGCCGCGATGCGCTGGTCGATCTCCGCGGTCATCTCCGCGTAGTTGTGGTAGCGCGAGTCGGCGGGCGGGAAGTCCTTGGCCTCCACCGGATTTCCGTTCGTCCGCTTCGGGGGCCCGGCCAGCGGCCTCAGTTCGTAGCCGGCCCTGCGGAGCGCCGCGGCCTCGGCGGCGTCCGCCGAGACGACCACCGCGTGGGCGTCCACCTCGTCGATGGCGACGCCGGTGCGGGCGAGCGCGGTGCGCGCGGCGCGGTCGTCGCGCAGCGGGATCTCGTACTGGCGTGTTTCCTCGTCGGCGGCCGTCGCCGCGCTGCGCGGGGCCTGGCCGGCGTCGCCCGACGAGGCGTTGGCGGTGAGGGGGGCCGCGAGGGCGAGAGCGAGCAGGGCCGCGAGGGCGGCGGATCTCCTGCCGCGTATGCGGAGTCGCATGAAGTCTCCTCAGGGGTGGGGGGGTGTTCAGTGCGACGTGCGGGGCGCCACGTCGGGGTGCGACGTGCGGTGCGGGTGCGTCGTGCGGGTCCGACGTGCGGGTGCGTCGTGTGAGTGCGACGTGCGGGTGCGTCGTCCGAGTGCGTCGTGCGGGGTGACGCGCGGGCCCATCGTGCGCGCGTGGCATGCCTCCGTCAACGCTGTCTTTGGCCAATCCGTGGGGGCGCGCGCCCCTCCGGCGCGAAACCGGAGAGGGCACGGCCGCGCGACGACCCCTTGTGCCCCGGCCGTCCATGCGCTTTCTTGATCGCATGGCTGAAACCACAGGCAGCGCCACCGGCACGGGCGACGCGGCACCGCGGCCGCGCAAGTCGAGCTGGAAGTACATCGGCCCCGGCATCGTCGTCGCGGCGACCGGCGTCGGCGCGGGCGACCTCGTAGCGACCCTCATCGCGGGCAGCAACTTCGGCTACACGCTGCTGTGGGCCGCCGTCATCGGCTGCGTCGTCAAGATCTCGCTCGCCGAGGCGGCGGGGCGCTGGCATCTGGCCACCGGCCGCACCCTCTTCGACGGCTGGGCGAGCCTCGGCCGCTGGACGACGTGGTTCTTCGTCGTCTACGTCGTGATCTGGGGGTACGTCTACGGCGCCGCCGCCATGTCGTCGTCCGGGCTGCCCCTCCAGGCGCTCTTCCCCGACGTCATGGAGCTCAAGTGGTGGGGCATCCTCACCGGGCTCGTCGGCCTGGTCTTCGTCTGGTTCAACAAGTACGCCGTCTTCGAGAAGGTCATGACGGTGCTCGTCGGCATCATGTTCGTCGTCACCGTCTATCTCGCCATCCGCGTCACCCCGCACCTCGGCGACGCCTTCGCGGGCCTGCTGCCCGTCCTGCCCGACGAGAAGGACTCCGTCCTCAACACGCTCGGCCTGATCGGCGGCGTCGGCGGCACCATCACCCTCGCCGCGTACGGCTACTGGGTCAACGCCAAGGGCTGGACCAACACCGGCTGGATGAAGGTGATGCGGCTCGACAACCGCGTCGCCTACATCACCACCGGCATCTTCGTCGTCTCCATGCTCTTCGTCGGCGCCGAGCTCCTGCACTCGGCGAACGTCGCCATCGCGAGCGGCGACAAGGGACTCGTCCAGCTCTCCGACATCCTGGAGAAGGAGTACGGGAACGCCACGGCCAAGCTGTTCCTTGTCGGCTTCTTCGCCACCTCGTTCACCTCGCTGATCGGTGTGTGGCACGGCGTGAGCCTGATGTTCGCGGACTTCGTGGAGCGCTACCGCAAGCAGCGCGTCGGCGCCGACAGCCAGGCGCTGACCGGCGAGGAGGTGGCGTCCGGCAGCCACGAGAAGTCCGTGCCGTTCCGCGCGTACCTGCTGTGGCTGACGTTCCCGCCGATGATCCTGCTCTTCCAGGGGCAGCCGTTCCGGCTCATCATCATCTACGGCGTCCTGGGCGCGGCCTTCATGCCGTTCCTCGCGCTCACCCTGGTCTGGCTCCTCAACTCCACGCGCACCCCGCGGGAGTGGCGCAACGGCTGGCTCAGCAACGGCATGCTGACCGTCGCGGGCCTGCTCTTCCTGGTGCTGTGCGTCAAGCAGATCACCGATCAGGACTGGGGCAGCTTCTTCTAACCGGAGCAGCTTCTCCCGCCCTGCCGCCCGACCGGAACGGCCCACCTCCACATGAACAGTGGGAAGTTGGGTGTTGGGGCGACCATGACGTGGATATGGTGCTGAGGCAGGAGTGCACGAGGACCGGGGGTGTACGCGTTGCCGACCGCCATAGCCGTCACCGGACCCGACCTCGTGCTGCCGTCACCCGACCGGCACACCCCGTCGGCCGCCGTCCTCCAGTCGGCCGTGCAGTCCCCGCGGACGTACTCGCTCGATCAGGCGCTCACCGAGATGCACACCCTGATCGAGCACCACGGATACGTGATCGCCCTCTGCCCGTCCTCCGCGCCCGCGTCCGTCGCCCAGCGTCTGCACGCGGTCCGCTCGGTCCTGGAGAGCGACCGCATCGCCGTCGTCCGCTCCGACCTGCCGCCGCTCGGGCTCGCCGTCCTCGCCCTCCAGCTGCGGCAGCTGTCGATCTGCGACTTCAGCCCCGGCGTCCTGGCCTCGGCCGCCCGCCTCCTGTCCCACTACATCTACGCCGGCGCCCTGCTCGGCTCCGTCGCCAAGCTCGACCGCGTGCCCGTCAGTCTCCAGTCGCACGCCAAGTCCTGGCTGCCGGGCGCCCAGTTCGCGGTCCTCGCCACACCGCGGCCCGAGCTGACGAAGGTGTCGGGCGGTGACGGAACGGACCTGCCGGGGCCGGGGTTCGCCACGCGGCTGCTCTACGCCCCCGGCAAGCTGGCGCCCGGCTGGGTGACCGACGCCCTCGCCCCCGCCTGGCACGCCCAGGAGGTCACCGAGGCACGGCTGCCCGGCGAGTCCGCGCGCTGGTGGGCGACCGGCAGACTCGTCGAGTTCGCCGCCGCCATCCCCGACATCTCCGTCCTCTACCAACTGGTGTCGTCCGTCCGCCGCGACGACTGCCACTGGTGCGGCCTCGAACTCATCGGCGACCGCTGCGCGTTCTGCGCCGCCCCGCTGCCACCGCCCTCCGAACGCCCCTCGCAGCGCACTCTCGCGCACGGCGTGACCGCCCTGCCGCGCGGCGCGACCTAGGCCAGGACCGACCGCCCCTCCCGCACCTCGTACGCGACCGACGACCGCACGTGCGCCACCCCGCTCACTGTCCGTAGCCAACCGCATCGATCGAGGTAGTCCGGCCCATGAACTCTCGCCAGCGCCGCGGTGTCATCCTGCTGATCCTGTCGGTCCTGTGCGCGGTCGGCGCGTTCGCCGGTGTCCTCTCGGTGATCCGCGACGCGAACTCGAAGGTCGGCCCCGAGGTGCCCGCGTACAAGCTCAAAGGGGACATCGCGCCCTACAAGGAGCTGACCGCCGACCAGTTCGAGAAGGTCGAGATGCCCGAGCGGTGGCTGTCCGACAACGCGGTCACCGATCTCGGTCAGATCCGCGGCAAGATCGCCGTCACCCAGCTGCGGAAGGGCTCGCTGCTCCAGTCCGACATGATCGTCGGGCGCCCCGAACTCGGCCCGGGCCAGCAGGAGATCGCCATCATGATCGACGCGGCGACCGGCGTCGCCGGCAAGATCACGCCGGGCTCGAAGGTCAACATCTACGCCACCTTCAAGGGCGAGACCGACAAGGCGAAGGACCAGTCCAAAGTCATCGTGGAGGGCGCCAAGGTGCTCGACGTCGGCAAGCTCACCCCGCTCGAACCCGACCAGGACGACCGCACGCGCCGCAGGGCCACGGAAGCGGTCCCGATCACCTTCGCCCTCGGCACGGCGGACGCGCAGCGCGTCGCGTACGCCGAGTCGTTCGCCACGCACGTCCGGCTCGCCCTGGTGGGCGCGGGCGGCGACGCGACGGTGCCGCCCCGCGACCGGACGTACACCCTCGACGAGGACAAGTAAGGGGTCTCGGATGACCACTCGGATCCTCCCGGCCGTCGGCGACATCGATGCGGCCCGTGCGCTGTCCACCCTTGCCGGGCAGCTGCCCGACAGTGAACCCGCGCCGCCCGTCGGGGATTCCACGGCGCTGCTCGACACCCTCGCGCGGCTCGCCGCCGAGTCCGTCGACGAGCTGCCCGAGGTCGTCCTCGTCCATGAGCGGATCGGACCCGTCCCGGCCCTCGACCTGATCCGGGACCTCGTCCTCCGCTTCCCGGCGGTCGGTGTCGTCCTGATCACCGCCGACACCAGCCCCGGACTCCTCACCGCCGCCATGGACTCCGGGGCACGCGGCATCGTCGGCCTCCCGCTCGCCTACGACGCCCTCGCCGAACGCGTCCAGGCCGCCGCCTCCTGGTCCACCGGCATGCGGCGCCACCTCGGCAACGGCGGCCTGGAGCTGTACGCGGGCACCGGCCCCGGCACCGGCACCGTCGTCTCGGTCAGCGGAGCCAAGGGAGGCGTCGGGACCACCGTCACGGCCGTCCAACTCGCCCTCGCCACCGCCGCGTCCGGCCGCTCCGTCGCCCTCCTCGACCTCGACCTCCAGTCCGGGGACGTCGCCTCCTACCTCGACGTGCAGTTCCGGCGCTCGATCGCCGACCTCGCCGCCATCTCCGACATCACGCCCCGCGTCCTCCAGGACGCCGTCTACACCCACGAGACCGGCATCGGCCTCCTCCTCGCCCCCGCCGACGGCGAGCGCGGCGAGGAGGTCACCGACCGCGTCGCCCGCCAGACCATCGGCGCCCTCCGCGCCCGCTACGACGTCGTGGTCGTCGACTGCGGCGCCTACGTCACCGGCGCGAACGCCACCGCCGTCGAACTCGCCGACCAGGCCCTGCTGCTCGTCACCCCCGACGTGGTCGCCGTCCGCGCCGCCAAGCGCATGGTGCGTCTCTGGGACCGCCTCCAGATCCGCAAGGCCGAGGAGACCGTCACCGTCGTCAACCGGCACGGCAAGGGCACCGACATCCAGCCCTCCCTCGTCGAACGCGTCACCGGCACCCGGACGGCCCGCACCACCGTGCCCGCCGGCTTCAAGGAACTGCAGGCCGCCGTCGACGCGGGCCGCATGCAGGACCTCGACAGCCGCTCCTCGGTGAAACAGGCCCTGTGGGGCCTCGCGGGCGAACTCGGCCTGGTCGAACCGGAGCCGTCGGCCACCGGCGGCAAGCGGGGCGCGCTGTCCCTGCGCAGAAAGGCGGCGAGCGGCGACCGGGGCGCGGTCACGCTCGAATTCGCCGGAATGTTCCCCCTGCTGCTCGCGGTCATGGCGATCCTCTGGCAGTGCGCCCTGTACGGCTACACGTACTCCCTCGCGGGGAACGCGGCGGACGAGGCGGCACGGGCTGCCACGGCGGCGTACGCGGCGGGGGAGGGCGCGGCGGGCGCCTGTTCCGCGGCGGCCCAGGAACACCTGCCCGACGCCTGGCAGGACGCCTCGGTGTCCTGCACGGACGAGGGCGCGGTGTGGAAGGCCCGCGTCTCGGTGGACGTACCCGTGTTCTTCCCGGGCTTCGACGCCGGATGGCACGTGGACGGGGAAGCGGGTGCGGCGAAGGAGGGGGAGGACGGGTGAAACGGCGACGCAGGTGGGACGACCGGGGCGTATCGATGCTGGAGTTCGCCGGATTCCTGCCGATCCTCCTGATCATCGGCCTCGCCGCGATCCAGCTCGGCCTCGTCGGCTACGCCGCCAACCAGGCCGGCTCCGGCGCCCGCGCCGCGGCCCGCGCGGCCTCGCAGGGCGACTCGGGGGAGGCGGCGGGCGCGGCGGCCATGGACGGGGGCCTGACCTCCTCCATCGGCGTCAGCCAGGGCGGCGCGACCACGACCGCCACCGTGGAGGTCCAGGTCCCGACGCTGCTCCCCTTCATCGGCACGGACTGGAGCGTCACCAAGGAGGCCACGATGCCGAATGACGACGACGCCGACTGAACCCGCGTACACGACAAGGAGGTCGAAGGACGACATGAGCCTGCGCGACCGCGTGGCCCCCACCCGCCAGACCGAGCCGAGCCGCGACGACGGCCTCGTCGCCGTCTACCGCTCCAAGCTCCTGGAGGAGATCGATCTCGCCGAGATGTCGTCGCTCGCGGCGGCGGACCGCCGCGTCCGCCTGGAGCGCGTCCTCGGCCACATCATCAGCCGCGAGGGCCCCGTCCTCTCCACCTCCGAGCGCGCCCAGCTGATCCGCCGCGTCGTCGACGAGGCCCTCGGACTCGGCGTACTGGAACCGCTCCTCGCCGACACCTCCATCACGGAGATCATGGTGAACGGCCCCGACTCGATCTTCGTCGAGCGCGCAGGCCGGGTCGAACAGCTCCCCCTCCGCTTCGCCTCCGACGAACAGCTGATGCAGACCATCGAGCGCATCGTCTCGACGGTCAACCGCCGCGTGGACGAGTCGAACCCCATGGTCGACGCCCGCCTGCCCACCGGCGAGCGCGTCAACGTCATCATCCCGCCGCTCGCGCTGACCGGCGCCACCCTCACGATCCGCCGCTTCCCGCGCGCCTACACGCTCCCCGAACTCATCGGCCTCGGATCGCTCGACGAGCACATGCTGATGCTGCTCGCCGCGTTCGTGCGGGCCCGCTTCAACCTCATCGTCAGCGGCGGCACAGGCACCGGCAAGACGACGCTCCTCAACGCACTCTCCGGGCTGATCCCCGCCCACGAGCGCATCATCACCATCGAGGACTCGGCGGAGCTCCAGCTCCAGCAGGAGCACGTGATCCGCCTCGAATCGCGCCCCCCGAACGTCGAGGGCAAGGGCCACATCACCATCCGCGACCTCGTCCGCAACAGCCTCCGCATGCGCCCCGACCGCATCATCGTCGGCGAGGTCCGCGGCGGCGAAACCCTCGACATGCTCCAGGCGATGTCGACGGGCCACGACGGCTCGCTCGCCACCGTCCACGCGAACACGGCGGAGGACGCCCTCATGCGCCTCCAGACCCTCGGCTCCATGTCGGAGGTCCAGATCCCCTTCGAGGCCCTGAAGGACCAGATCAACTCGGCCGTCGACGTCGTCATCCAGCTCGCCAGGCACGGCGACGGCTCCCGCAAGGTCGCCGAGATCGTGCTGCTCGTCTCGCGCGGCCGCCAGCAGTTCCGCATCGTGCCGGTCACCCGCTTCGTGCCGCGCCCGCTCGGCGCCGACCGGATCGTGCACGGCCACTTCGAACACCTGCCGCTGCCGCGCGAGATCGCCGACAAGCTGTACGTCGCGAACGAACCGGTGCCGCCGGCGTTCGGCGTGGCGGAGGCCATCGACGTACTGGACGCAAGGGACGCCATCGGATGAACGACCCCGCCCTCGTCGCGCTGGGCGCCACGATCCTGACCGGCACGCTCGCGGTCGCGGGCGTCCACACGTACGCCTCGGGCCGCGCCCAGCGCCAGGCCCTGGTCGACCGGCTCGCACTCGGCCCCGGCACGGGGGACGGCGGCCCGCCCGGCCGCACCCGCCGCTTCGCCGCCGTCGACCGCAGGCTGCGCCGCACCCGCCTGGGCAGGTCGATCCACCTGCGCCTGTCCTCGACGGGACTCGACCTGACGGCGGGCGAGTTCTTCACGTACGTCGTAGCGGTCGTCGCCGCGCTCTGGCTGATCGCGGCCGCGACCCTCGCCCCGTTCTTCGGCCCGATCGCCGGCGTCGTGGCGGTATGGGGAGCGACCGCCTTCCTCAACTGGCAACGCCAGAAACGCATCGAGGCGTTCATCAACCAGCTCCCGGACGTGGCCCGCATCCTGGCCAACGCGACGGCGGCGGGCCTGGCCCTGCGCACGTCGCTGGCGATGGCGGCGGAGGAACTGGAAGCACCGGCGGGCGAGGAACTCTCCCACGTCGCCGACCAGTTGACGCTGGGCCGCTCCATCGACGACACCCTCGGCGAACTCGCGGAGCGCCTGCCGTCCCGCGAGCTGATCGTCCTCGTCACCACCCTCGTCCTCTCCAACAAGGCGGGCGGCACGGTGGTCAACTCCCTGCGCAACCTCACGCAGACCCTGGAGGACAGGAAAGAGACGCGGCGCGAGGTCCGCACGATGCTGTCGGAGGTCCACGCGACGGCGTTCACGGTCCCGCTGCTCGGCCTGGGATCGCTGTTGCTGATCAACTCCTCGAACGAGGGAGCGCTTGAGCGGGTGACCGGCTCGCCCCTGGGCCAGACGCTGATCCTGATCTCGCTGGGCCTGTACGGCGTCGGATTCTTCGTGATCAGACGCCTGGGAAAGATCGAAGTCTAGAGACCCCTGGGAGAGATCCCGGGTCCAGGAGGGGAGTTACGTTGCTGGGCTTGCTGCTAGCGGCCGCGATGGGCCTCGCCGTGGCCGGCGTCTGCCAGGGCATCCGCATGTACCGCGCGGACGCGAAGCTGCCCTCCGACCTGGCCGTGGCCCTGGAGGTCGGCGCGACCCGCGTCTCGGCGGCGGGCTCGGCGGTGGACCGCCTGGGCATGCGCTTCGCCCCCCTGGTCCTGCGCGCCATGGGCCCGAAACGGGTCGACGCCAAGCGCCGCAGGATCGACATGGCGGGCAACCCGGGCGGCCTGACGATCGACCGCTACGCCGCGCGGCGGGCGGTCTACGGCGTCTTCGGCCTCGTCCTCGGCCTGGTCTTCTTCGTGAACGGCAGCCCGCTCTTCGGCCTGCTCACCCTCGCCTTCGGGGCGGTCGCTGCGGACGCGCTGATCTGGCAGGCGATCCGCGAACGCCGCGAAGTCATCGACCGCACCCTGCCCGACTTCCTCGACGTCCTCGCGGTCGTCGTCTCGGCGGGCCTCGGCTTCCGCCAGGCCCTCGACCGGGTGGCGGAGCGGTACGAGGGCCCGTGGGCGGACGAACTGCGCATCACGCTCCGCCAGATGGACATGGGCGTGAGCCGCCGCCAGGCCTTCGACGAACTGCGCCGCCGCAACGCGTCCGAACAGGTGGCCCAGTTCGTCTCCGCCCTCCAGCAGGGCGAGGAACTGGGCTCCCCGATCGCGGACACGCTGATCCAGATCGCGACGGACATGCGCCGCACGGACGCGCAGAACTCCCGCCGCAGGGCGGCGAAGACGATCCCCAAGGCGACGATGGTGACACTGGTCTTCATGCTCCCGGCCACGATGATCCTCATCGCATCGGGAATGTTCCTCGGCTCGGGTTCCGACTTCGGTTCGATTTTGGGGCGTTGAGACGAATGTTCGCGAAAGCTCTTCGCGGCTGCAACTCGATGTGGGACAGTCAGTTCTGAGTTCACGGTTCGCTGGAGGGGACTTCGTGCATGGTGATCTCACCGAGGGGGAAGAGAACCCGCCAACTTGCGGGCCCGGCACCCCGGATTACGCATGCGTTGCGCAGAGTTGCTGACGATGTACGCCGTGTGGCGTACGTTGCCTCTGACCACAAAGGGCGCCGTATCGGGTGGGAGAGAAGGGGCCGTCGTGCTGAAGGAACGCGTGCTCAGTGTCTGGGTCTACTGGACGGTTTCCGTGGCTTCCCGGGTTCGGGGGAGGGAGCGGGATGCGGGGGCGGGGTTTGTGGAGTATGCGGGGTTGATGATTCTTATTGCGGGGATCTTCACGTTGATCGACGGGCTGGGTCTCGATGGCCTGATCTCCGGCGCGATCCTCGACGCGGTGAACAACGTCATCGGCGGGTGAGCCGACCGCAGTTCAAGAGCGACCGAGGGCAGACTCTCCCCATTTACATCTGGATGACGGGGATTCTGCTCTTTGTTGCGTTCGCATTCTTCGCTTTTGCTCAAGCTGCCTCGGCGCGCAATGGTGCTCAGTCAGCCGCAGACGCGGCAGCGCTGGCAGCCGCTCAGGAGTCCAGGGAGCAGCTGGTCGAGAGGCTCGGTCTGGCCATCGGTGAGGGTGACGACTGGCTGGACTGGCTGGCCGGTGACCAGCTCACTGACGCTGATGCCGGAGCTGCCGCATCGGCCCTCGCTGCGGACAACGACTCGACGGTCAACGGCTTCGACATGACAGAAGTAGACGGGTTCCCCGGTTACCGGGTATCGATCAAGACCAATTACACGGTCGGTGACTCGATCATCCCGGGCACGGAGACCAAGCACGCCACAGCTGACGCCACTGCCATCATCAAACCACGCTGCGATGTGGATCCTTCGGCCGACGTGGAGAAGGCTGTCGAGTTCGACTGCGACGGTGGCGAGTCCTTCGAGTTCGATCCGGACGACTTCGAACTGGACGATCTTCCGGAGGCATCCGTCCTCTTCTCTGTCCACCTGGCTGAGTGATCAGCTACGAAAGAAGGAAGCAGTAGCGATGAACATTCGGCGCACCATGAAGACTCGCAGGGCTATGACCGCTGTGGCGATCACGACTGGGCTGGTCCTCACGGTTGCCGGCTGCGGTGGCGGAGGAGACGAGGAGCCGAAATCGGAGAGGAGCTCGTCGTCATCGGACGGTGAGCGTGATGACAAGGGGGACAAGCAGTCTCAGCCGGCTGCGAGTGAAAACGTTCTGGCCGAGGTCAAGGGGGAGTCCGGCCTGACCCTCAAGGTGACTTCCGCCAAGCGGGACCAAGGTGGCTTCCTCACTGTTGAGGGGACTGTTACGAATGGCAGTGGCAAAGCCTGGGTGGCAGCCAGCTGGCGTGGTGACGAACAGGAGCTGACCAAGAATGGTGGCTCCATGGCTGGAGCCAGCTTGGTGGATGCCCGGGGCAAGAAGAAGTACCTCATTCTGCGGGACACCCAGGGACGTTGCCTATGCACGCGGTTCACGGGAGGCGTCCTCTCGGGCCAGACGGTCGACTGGTTCGCCCAATTCCCCGCCCCGCCCGAAGGAACCACCGAAGTCACCTTCCAAGTGGGCGCCATGCCCCCCGCCCCCATCGAAATCTCCGAGGGCGAGTGACCCATGACCCGCCACCTCCGCCGCACCGCGGGCACCGCAGGCACCGTCACCCTCACCGCACTGGCCCTGCTGCTCGGCCCCGCACCGAGCTGGGCCGACGACGACCCCCCCACCCCCCCAGGCAGCACCACCACCTCCCCACCCCCCGAAGTCGACTCCAACAGTCCGGGGCTGAAGCTTGCCGATGGGGCCACGCTCGCGCCTGCCAAGGTGCTGGACATCAAGTCGGTCGTCGAGGACCTCGGCGGCGAGGAGCGGCGTGAGGACACCAACACCGACGTGAAGTTCGCGCTGCAGGCGGAGGTCCTGTTCCCGAAGGACAGCGCGAAGCTGAACCCGGACGCGAACGCCCGGATCAAGTCCATCGCGGAGGAGGCCGAGGCCCAGAAGGCCACAGACGTACGCGTGTTCGGCTTCACGGACAACCTCGGGTCCTACGGCCACGGCAAGAAGCTCTCCCGGGAGCGCGCGGAGGCCGTCCACGACAAGCTGTCGAGCTACCTCGGCCCCGAGGTCACCTACTCCGTGCGCGGCTACAGCGAGGACTATCCCATCGCGGACAACAGCTCCGAGGAGGGCCGCAAGAAGAACCGCCGCGTCGAGGTCTCGTTCCCGCGCGGCACGACAGGGACGGGGACGGGGACCGAAACCACCGGTTGAGCCACCCGCTGCGGCAGTATTGAGCCCATGACCAGCAACAACAGCCAGGCCCCCCGCCGCTCCTTCGACGACCTCGTGGCCGAAGCCGAGGCCGCGCCCACCGAAGGGTGGGACTTCTCCTGGTTCGAGGGAAGGGCCACCGAGGCGCGCCCCTCGTGGCGGTACGCCGAGGCGATGGCGCGACGGCTCGCGGAGGCCACGGCGAGCCTCGACATCCAGACCGGCGGCGGCGAGGTGCTGGCCTCCGCCGCCACCCTGCCGCCCCTCGCCGTCGCCACAGAGGGCTGGCCCGCGAACGTCGCCAAGGCCACCGCGCTGCTCCACCCCCGGGGCGTGGCAGTCGTCGCGTCGGCGGAGGACGACCCGCTGCCGTTCGCGGACGGCGCCTTCGACCTCGTCACCAGCCGCCACCCGGTCAAGGCCCACTTCGACGAGATCGCCCGCGTGCTGCGCCCCGGCGGCACGTACTTCGCCCAGCACGTCGGGCCCGCCAGCGTCTTCGAGCTCGTCGAGTACTTCCTCGGGCCGCAGCCGCCGGAGGTCAGGAACGGCCGGCACCCCGACCTGGAGCGCGCCGAGGCCGAGGCGGCGGGCCTGGAGGTCGTCGACCTGCGGGCGGAGCGGCTGCGGATGGAGTTCCACGACATCGGCGCGGTCGTCCACTTCCTGCGCAAGGTGGTGTGGATGGTCCCCGGCTTCACCGTGGCGGAGTACCGCCCGCGGCTGCGCGAGCTGCACGACCGCATCCAGGCGGAGGGCCCCTTCGTGGCCCACAGCACACGGCACCTCTTCGACCTCCGCAAGCCGGTACTGTCGACCGTCGAACGGTAAGTAGCGGTACGTATCGGTAAGTCAGTAGGCGGAGCAGAGGAGTTGGCCGTGCCGAAGGACAGTAAGCCGTACGCCTGCGGGCTCGACGCCGCGGTGGACGTCGTCGGCGGCAAGTGGAAGCCCATGATCCTGTGGGCGCTGCACTCGGGCAGGACGCTGCGCTTCGGCGAGCTCCGGCGGCACATCGACGGTGTCAGCGAGAAGATGCTGATCCAGCAGCTGCGCGAGCTGGAGTCCGACGGCATCGTGCACCGCGAGGTCTACCGCGAGGTGCCGCCGAAGGTCGAGTACTCGCTGACCGAACTCGGCGAGTCCCTCAACGCGGCGCTGCTTCCCCTGGGGTTGTGGGGCGACGAGCACATGCAGCAGGTGATCGCCAACAAGGCCGACGCCGGCGACGCGGCAAACAGTGCGGCGTAGCCCCGTAATTCGGGCAAATATGTACAAATACACCCAGAGCAACCCCTTGTTGCAAGTCGCGACATACGCACCGCAAAAGAAGCCGCGATTCCGCATCGTTATCAATACTGGCTCGATCCGCCCCTGAACGTCGCGTAAGTTCAGACCAAGGCTAATTCGCGTGAGCAAACCCGCGCGGGCGGTGCCGCGCGGTGGAGGGGGCCGCGCGGCGCCGCGAGCCGTCACCCGCCGCCGTGCCCCGCGCCGCGCACGACGATCCGCGCACCCCGGCGCACGCCCCACCGGGCCATCGCCCCGGCCTCCGCCTCGATCACGTGCCGGGCCCACGGCCGCGGCAGTCCGATCCGGCCCGGCCGCATCGTCCGTACGGACAGCACGCGCCACTCACGGTCGAGATACGCCACATCAATGGCGAACCGCATCCGCAGGGTGTGCACCCCGCTCGCCGGCGTCAGCAGGAGCGCCCCCGTCACGCCCGCGCGCCCGAGAAGCCCCCGCCGCCGCGCCCGCGCCGAGTCCGCGATCTCCAGCGGGATCTCCGGGGAGCTCCGCGCCGGAGGCTCCGGCGGGACCTCCGGCGGGGGAGCCGAGACCGTCATCGTCGCCATGCCCGCGAAATTAGCGGTCCTGTGGTCCGGGGCGTCAAGCGCGTGAACCGCGCGGGGTCCCTCTTGGGGAGTACCGCCGCGCCCGGCCGAAATACGCCTACGAACCCGGGATTCCGCCGGTAGAACGGGATCGCGCAGTCGTCGGCCGGTCTCGGAGAGTAGTTGTGTGCCGCCGATGCACCCAGCAGCACTTACGAAGGGTTATGGTGGAAACCCCCCCTCGGGCCGGTCCGTCTCCCCCCCACGGACCGGCCCGTTTTTTTGTGCCACGGCGCGGGCGGCCCGGACGCCGGGGCGACAGGGCGCGTAGAAGATCGACATCCCGTTATGGTCAGGGACATGTCGAACCAATTCCCCCCACCGCCCGCCTCCCGGCCCCACCCCGAACCCAACCCCCAGTCCGGGCTGCCCACCTACAACGGCCCGGCCCAGGACCCCGCCCACGCGTACGGCCCCGGATACGCCACCGGCTACGGTCCTGGATACGGCTACGGACCGGGATACGGGCCCGGCCCGATGGCCCCGCAGAGCATGCCGGGTGTCGTCCGCGCCGCGCAGATCGTCATCTGGGTACTCGGCGGACTCACCATCCTCGGCAGCATCCTCCTGATAGCCATATCCAACCCGGAGACGGCGGGCGCCGCCCTCGGCGTGAACATCTGCCTCCTGGTCGCGTTCGGCATGGCCTTCCGCTTCGGCACCGCGGGCAGCGGCATCCGCACCACGTGCATCGTCCTGATGAGCGTCCAGATCCTGTTCGGCATCGGCGGCGCGGCCGCCGGCAACCCGGGCGGCCTCATCCCGCTCCTTGGCTCGATCGCCACGGTCATCCTGCTCTCCCAGAGCGCCGCGGGCGCATGGTTCAACCGCCCGCGCGCCTGACCGCGCCCCCTGTGCGCCGCACAGCAAACGCGCGCCGCGCCGGACAGCAAAGAGCCCCGGGCCGGGACGACCCCGGCCCGGGGCTCCGCCACATCCACCCGGCGGATCAGCCGCGGCCGGCCCAGATGTTCGTGCCGGGCGTCGACACCGCGAACGTGTCGATCGCGGTCAGTTCGGCGTCCGTCAGCTTCGGGCCCGCGAGCGCCGCCACGTTCTCCTCCAGCTGCTTGACGCTGGAGGCGCCGATCAGCGCGGACGTCATCCGCTCGTCCCGCAGCACCCAGTTGAGGGCGAGCTGGGCGAGGGACTGGCCGCGGCCCGCCGCGATGTCGTTCAGGCCGTTGAGGCGGCGGACGACCTCGTCGCTCAGGAGCTCCGGGTCGAGGGACTTGCCCTGCGTCGCGCGCGAACCCTCCGGGATGCCCTTCAGATACTTGTTCGTGAGCAGGCCCTGCGCGAGCGGCACGAAGGAGATGCAGCCCATCCCGGCCGCCTCCAGCGTGTCGAGGAGCCCGTCCTCCTCGGTCCAGCGGTTGATCATCGAGTACGACGGCTGGTGGATGAGCGCGGGGACGCCCATCTCCCGCAGCAGGCGCGCCGCTTCGGCGGTCTGCTCGCTGTTGTACGAGGACACGCCCACGTAGAGCGCCTTGCCCTGCTGGACCGCCGAGGCGAGGGCGCCCATCGTCTCTTCCAGCGGGGTGTCCGGGTCGAAGCGGTGCGAGTAGAAGATGTCGACGTAGTCGAGACCCATCCGCGCGAGCGACGCGTCCAGCGACGACAGCAGGTACTTGCGGCTGCCCCACTCGCCGTACGGGCCGGGGTGCATGAGGTAGCCGGCCTTGGTCGAGATGACCAGCTCGTCGCGGTACGGGGCGAAGTCCTGCGCGAAGATCTTGCCGAAGTTGAGCTCGGCGGACCCGGGCGGCGGACCGTAGTTGTTCGCCAGGTCGAAGTGGGTGACGCCCAGGTCGAAGGCGCGGCGCAGGATCGCGCGCTGCGTATCGAGGGCCTTGTCGTCGCCGAAGTTGTGCCAGAGGCCGAGCGAGACGGCGGGCAGCTTCAGACCGCTGCGGCCCGTGCGCCGGTACTCCATCGAGTCGTAGCGGTCCGGTGCCGCGCGATACGTAGACGTGTCGTTCATGGGCACGAAACTACTTCAGCGGCCAGCGCCCCGACTGTGGAGGGACGCTCGAGCGGCGGTAGGGTGTCGCCCTCGGGGTTGCTCTGGGCGCGCCCCTTGAGACCGCCATCTGCTGGAGGCTGACACACGTGAACCTGCGCGACCTGGTGTACGGACTTTACGCACGCCGGGTGGAAGGCCGCCTCGACCACGACCAGGTGCCCAAGCACATCGGGGTCATCCTCGACGGCAACCGCCGCTGGGCGAAGGCGGCGGGCGGGACCACCGCACAGGGCCACCAGGCGGGCGCACACAAGATCGAGGAGTTCCTCGGCTGGTGCGCCGAGACGGACGTCGAGGTCGTCACGCTGTGGATGCTCTCGACGGACAACTTCGACCGGCCCGACGACGAGCTGAAGCCGCTCCTCGGCATCATCGAGGCCACCGTCCGCTCGCTCGTCGCGGACGGCCGCTGGCGTGTGCACCACGTCGGCGCGCTCGACCTGCTGCCGGCCCACACCCAGATGGTCATGAAGGAAGCCGAAGAGGCGACCCACCACAACAAGGGGATACTGGTCAACGTCGCCGTCGGCTACGGCGGCCGCCAGGAGATCGCCGACGCCGTCCGCTCGCTGCTCCTGGAGCACGCGGCCAACGGCGCGAGCCTGGAGGAGGCCGCGGAGAGCGTCGACATCGACCAGATCTCCAAGCACCTCTACACCAGCGGCCAGCCGGACCCCGACCTGGTGATCCGTACGAGCGGCGAACAGCGCCTCTCCGGATTCATGCTCTGGCAGTCCGCCCACTCCGAGTACTACTTCTGCGAAGTCTTCTGGCCGGCCTTCCGCAAGGTCGACTTCCTGCGTGCGCTGCGTGACTACGCCGCCCGCCACCGCCGTTACGGCGGCTGACCCCCTCCACCCCTGAGGTCGGGGTAACCGGGAGTTAACCAACGCGTCGTCATATGCCCTGGCATGGCTGCGCTTGTTCGAGGGAATAAGCCTTCCAGGTCGACGTCCGTGCAGTATCCGAAAGGGACGTCGTATCTCAGCGGACGGCATCGGGCCGTCCGCCCGGGAGGCCCTTTGCACCAGGACGACCGTGTGCGCGACACGGGCGACGTGGAGGGCCGGCGCTCGGCCCACGCATCGTGGCCCGTGCCCGGTCCAGAACCCTCCCGTCGCTCCCCGACCTCATCCGAGGGGGTACGTCCTTCCGTGGTGACCAGCACAAAGCGCCGCATGCCCGACAGGCGCACCTATGTTCTCGACACCAGCGTCCTGCTGGCCGACCCGAACGCCCTGATCCGCTTCGACGAGCACGAAGTCGTGCTGCCCGTCGTCGTGGTGACGGAGCTGGAGGCCAAGCGGCACCATCCGGAGCTCGGCTACTTCGCCCGGCAGGCGCTGCGCCTGCTGGACGACTTCCGCATCCGGCACGGCCGCCTGGACGCCCCGATCCCGATCGGGGACCTGGGCGGCTCGCTGCGCGTCGAGCTCAACCACTCCGATCCCGGCGTGCTCCCGGCCGGCTACCGGTTGGGGGACAACGACTCACGGATTCTCGCCGTAGCACGCAACCTCCAGGCGGAGGGGTACGACGTCACCGTCGTCTCCAAGGACCTCCCGCTCAGGATCAAGGCCTCGTCGGTGGGGCTGCTCGCCGAGGAGTACCGCGCCGAGCTCGCCATCACGGACTCCGGCTGGACCGGCATGTCCGAACTGACCCTCTCCGGAGAGCAGGTGGACCTCCTCTTCGAGGAGGACCAGCTGTACGTCCCCGAGGCGGCCGACCTGCCCGTGCACACGGGCCTCACCATCCAGTCGGAGAAGGGCAAGGCCCTCGGCCGCGTCACGGCCGAGGGCAATGTCCGGCTCGTCCGCGGCGACCGTGAGGCGTTCGGCATCAAGGGCAGGAGCGCCGAGCAGCGGGTCGCGCTCGACCTGCTCCTCGACCCGGCCGTCGGGATCGTCTCGATGGGCGGCCGCGCGGGCACCGGCAAGTCGGCGCTCGCGCTCTGCGCGGGCCTGGAGGCCGTCCTGGAGCGCAGGCAGCATCAGAAGGTGATGGTCTTCCGGCCGTTGTACGCGGTGGGCGGGCAGGAGCTCGGCTATCTGCCCGGCACCGAGGCCGAGAAGATGGGCCCGTGGGCGCAGGCCGTCTTCGACACGCTCGGCTCGGTGGCGGGCAAGGAGGTCATCGAGGAGGTCACGGCGCGCGGGATGCTGGAAGTGCTGCCGCTCACCCACATCCGCGGCCGGTCGCTGCACGACGCGTTCGTGATCGTGGACGAGGCCCAGTCCCTGGAGCGGAACGTCCTGTTGACCGTTCTGTCCCGGATCGGGGCGAACTCCCGTGTCGTACTGACCCATGACGTGGCCCAGCGCGACAACCTCCGCGTGGGGCGGTACGACGGAGTGGTCGCCGTCGTCGAGAAACTGAAGGGCCATCCGCTCTTCGCGCACGTCACGCTCACGCGCTCGGAGCGCTCGCAGATCGCGGCGCTGGTGACCGAAATGCTGGAGGACGGCCACATCTGACGCGGAATGCACGGTGATTGGCGCCGTCCGGCGAAGCGAGCGAGCCTAGCCGGGCGGCGTCGTCGCGTGTGCCTGTTTCCGTAAAACTCCTGGGGCAAACGGGGTGTGAGCTTTCCCACGCAACGGAGAATTGCCTCGCGGTGTCCGGCTGGGGCAGAGTCTGGGTCCTGTCAGGCCCCGCATGCGACACACGTGTACCCCCAGCGGTACGAAACAACAGAACTTCATAGTGACCGTCGCATGCCGCCCGAGCACCACGCGGCGCTCCCCGCACGGGAGTTGTCCACCGGGTCCGTGCCTCCCGTGACCGATCGCAAGCGGAGGCCAGCGCCAGGGGCACGATTGCGTCCGCGAGGTCACCTATGCGGGCGATGCTGGAAGGAAACCGTGTGAGCCGGATTTCGGTCCGGGGATTCGCCGTGGCTTCTGCCACCGCGGTCACCACCGTCGGCGCTGTCGTGGGTGTCGCCTCGGGCGACACCCAGCCCTCGAACACGAACGACATCGAGGCAGCGGCAAGCGACGCGACGCTCCTCGCAGACATACCCGCGGGTCAGCAGGCCCAGGTCCAGACCGCGTCCCTGACGCAGCAGGCCGACGCGCAGGCCATGGCCGCCGACACCGCCGCGAAGAAGACCGCCGCGGAGGAGGCCCGCAAGCAGGCCGCCGCCTCGGCGATCGAGAAGCAGAAGGCCGCGGAGAAGGCCGAGAAGGCGGAGGCCGCCCAGAAGGCCGCCGACAAGAAGGAGCGTGAGGAGAAGGCCGAGTCCAAGGCCAGCCGCTCCTCCGCCCGCGACGCCTCCAGCTTCGCGCCCCAGAGCTCTTACACGGTCGCTCAGGTCCAGGCGATGGCACGGCAGATGGTCCCCGGTGACCAGTTCCAGTGCTTCAGCAACATCGTCAACCACGAGTCCACGTGGAACTACAAGGCGCAGAACGCCTCCTCGGGTGCCTACGGCCTCGTCCAGGCGCTGCCCGGTTCCAAGATGGCCTCGGCGGGCGCCGACTGGCAGACGAACCCGGCCACGCAGATCAAGTGGGGCCTGAACTACATGAACGACCGCTACGGAAGCCCGTGCGGCGCCTGGAGCTTCTGGCAGGCGAACAACTGGTACTAGGCCCGCAGCCGCGGCCGTACCGCGCTCAACCCCGGGAGACCCCTCACCGTCCTACGGTGGGGGGTTTCTCCCGTGTACGGTCGGTGCGGACAACTCCAGGGGGGAGTGGTGGGGAAAGACGGGGGAAGAGGACGGATCATGTCGCGAGTGCCAGGATGGTTCGACCGGCTCGGCGCCGGACTGAGCGGGGTGGGCGAGCGGTTGAACGAGCGGCGCGAGAAGCACGCCGACCGCGACGCCGACCCGGAGACCGACGAGCCGGGTGACGTCATCACCGGCGAGCACGAACACGTGCCCCCGCCGCCCGACTACGCGCCGGCCGTGTCGGCCAGACCCGACCCCGCGGCGGCCGTGCCGTGGGGGATGCGGGTCGCCGCCGAGGCCGGCTGGCGCCTCCTCGTCCTCGCGGGCACGCTCTGGGTCCTGATGAAGGTCATCAGCGCGGTGCAGCTGGTGGTGCTCGCCTTCGTGGCGGCCCTGCTGATCACCGCGCTGCTGCAGCCCACCGTGGCCCGGCTCAGGAATCTCGGTCTGCCACGCGGTCTCGCGACGGCGGTCACCGCGATCCTCGGCTTCGTCATCATGGGCCTGGTCGGCTGGTTCGTGGTCTGGCAGGTCATGGAGAACGCCGACGAACTGTCGCGGCAGGTCCAGGACGGCATCGAGGACCTGCGCAAGTGGCTGCTGAACAGCCCCTTCCACGTGACCGAGGACCAGATCAACGACATCGCCAAGAGCCTGCGCGACGCGGTCGGCGCCAACACGGAGGAGCTCACCTCCGCGGGCCTCGAAGGCGTCACGGTCATCGTCGAGACGCTGACCGGCATCCTGCTCGCGATGTTCTCGACGCTCTTCCTGCTCTACGACGGCAAGCGCATCTGGCAGTGGTTCCTGAAGCTGGTGCCCGCCCAGGCGCGGCCCGGCATCGCCGGGGCGGGACCGCGGGCCTGGCGCACGCTCACCGCCTATGTGCGCGGCACGGTGATAGTGGCCATGATCGACGCCATCTTCATCGGCCTCGGCATCTACTTCCTCGGGGTGCCGATGGCGGTGCCGCTCGCCGTCATCATCTTCCTGGCCTCGTTCGTGCCGCTGGTCGGCGCCGTGGTCTCCGGCGCCCTCGCGGTGGTCGTCGCGCTGGTCACCCAGGGCGTCTTCACGGCCGTGATGGCGCTGGCGGTGGTCCTCGCCGTGCAGCAGATCGAGGGACACATCCTGCAGCCGTTCATCCTCGGCCGCGCGGTGCGGGTGCATCCGCTTGCGGTGATCCTCTCGGTCGCCGCGGGCGGCATGGTCGCCGGGATCGGCGGGGCGGTCGTCGCGGTGCCGCTGGTGGCCGTCACGAACACGGTCGTCGGCTACCTGCGGGCGTACTCGCGCGAGGCGGCCCTCAAGCAGGCGCCGCAGCCGCGCGGGGCCACCGCCGTGGACGCCGCCCCTGCGGAGCCGCCGCAGCAGTGAGCCGTACATACAGAAGCGGGGCCCAGAACCAGTGGTTCTGGGCCCCGCTCCTGTATGGGGTTACGCGAGGTGCGCCTCGGAGTCCAGCGTGACGCCCACGGCCTGGATGACCGCAGCGATCTTGAAGGCCTCCTGGATCGTCTCGCGGTCGACACCGGCCTTGCGCAGGACCTGCTCGTGCGAGTCCAGGCACTGGCCGCAGCCGTTGATCGCGGAGACCGCGAGGGACCACAGCTCGAAGTCGACCTTCTCGACACCCGGGTTGCCGATGACGTTCATCCGCAGGCCGGCGCGCATCGTCCCGTACTCCGGGTCGGAGAGCAGGTGACGCGTGCGGTAGAAGACGTTGTTCATCGCCATGACGGCGGCGGCCGACTTGGCGGCGGTGTACGCCTCGGGGGAGAGGTTCGCCTTCGCCTCGGGCTCGAGCTCGCGCAACACCTTCGGGGAGCGGGACGCGATGGCGCACGCCAGCACGGTGCCCCACAGCTGCTGCTGCGGCAGGTCCGAGTTGCCGATGACCGAGCCGAGGTTCAGCTTCAGGTCCTTGGCGTAGTCCGGTACGGCGGACTTCAGTTCGTCGAGTGCCATGTCAGAGGCTCCTGTTCACTCGCCCGAGAGGAGCGCGACCGGGTCGAGGGTCTCGTCGCCCTTGGTCCAGTTGCAGGGGCAGAGCTCGTCGGTCTGCAGGGCGTCGAGGACCCGGAGGACCTCCTTGGGGTTACGGCCCACGGAACCGGCGGTCACCATCGTGAACTGGATCTCGTTGTTCTGGTCGACGATGAAGACGGCGCGCTGCGCGAAGCCGTCCTCGCCCTCGATGCCGAGGGCACGCATGAGCTCGTGCTTCGAGTCGGCCAGCATCGGGAAGGGCAGGTCCGTCAGGTCCGGGTGGTCCTTGCGCCAGGCGTGGTGCACGAACTCGGAGTCGCCGGAGAAGCCGAGGATCTGGGCGTCACGGTCGGCGAACTCGTCGTTCAGCTTGCCGAACGCGGCGATCTCCGTCGGGCACACGAAGGTGAAGTCCTTGGGCCACGCGAAGACGATCTTCCACTTGCCTTCGTAGGTCTTGTGGTTGATCTGCTCGAACTCCTTGCCCTGCTCCAGCGAGACACAGGCAGTCAGGTCGAACTCGGGGAACTTGTCACCGACAGTGAGCACACGTACTCCTTGCGCGAAGAGAGTCCCTTTTGAGGACTTTCCTGTGGGGTTGGACTGATGTCGATGGTGGCACAGGGTGCATTGATTAGGGAAATAGCTAGAGTGGGTCATGTTGATCGGAGGTGGCTATCAGTGCGTGCCATAAATAGGGGCAAGCAACCCAGTGGCAGACAGCCCAGCCTGGCGCAGCTCCGCGCCTTCGCCGCCGTGGCCGAGCACCTGCACTTCAGGGATGCCGCCGCGGCGATCGGAATGAGCCAGCCCGCGCTCTCCGGGGCCGTGGCCGCGCTGGAGGAGGCACTGGGTGTCCAGCTCCTGGAGCGGACCACGCGCAAGGTGCTCCTCTCGCCCGCCGGCGAGCGGCTCTCGCTGCGGGTCAAGGCCGTCCTCGGCGAGGTCGAGGCACTCATGGAGGAGGCCGACGCCGTCAAGGCGCCGTTCACGGGGGCGCTGCGGCTCGGGGTGATCCCGACGGTGGCGCCATACCTGCTGCCGACCGTGATCGGCCTGGTCCACGAGAAGTATCCGGACCTGGACCTCCAGGTCCACGAGGAGCAGACCTCCTCGCTCATCGAGGGGCTCACCGCCGGGCGGCTCGACCTGCTGCTGCTCGCGGTGCCGCTCGGGGTTCCCGGCGTCACCGAACTCCCCCTCTTCGACGAGGACTTCGTCCTCGTCACGCCCCTCGACCACTGGCTCGGCGGCCGTGAGGGAATTCCTCGCGAGGCGCTGAAGGAGCTGAACCTGCTGCTCCTGGACGAGGGCCACTGTCTGCGTGACCAGGCCCTCGACATCTGCAGGGAGGCGGGGCGCGCCGACGCGCCCGTCACGACGACCGCGGCGGGGCTCTCCACGCTCGTCCAGCTGGTCGCGGGGGGCCTCGGGGTGACGCTGTTGCCGCGGACGGCTGTACGAGTGGAGACGAGCCGCAGCAATCAGCTGCTCACCGGGTACTTCGCGGATCCCGCGCCTACGCGGCGGATCGCCCTCGCGATGCGGAGCGGGGCGGCGCGGGGCGCGGAGTACGAGGAGTTGGCTCTGGCTCTGAAGGAGGCGGTGCGGCCGTTGCCGGTGCGGGTGGTGTGACCCGCACCGGCGTTCCGCCCGCCGCGGGGCGGCCTTCGTCTGCGGGCCCGGATGGGGCTGGACGCGCAGTTCCCCGCGCCCCTGGAAGGGCCCCTCCGGGGCCCCCAGGGGCTACTCCGTGCGTAGGCCGTCCGGGCGCATCATGCGGCGGAGTGGGGGGAGGCTCAGCAAGGTCACCGCTGCGACCATTGCCGCGCCGGCGGCCGTCAGGGGGACGAACGACCACCAGTCGGTGACGCTCTTGCCGATCATGCGGGTCATGACCACGCCGAGGCCGAGGCCGCCGGCGATGGCCAGGGCCAGGCCAAGGGCCACCGGGATCGCCGTCTGCCACAGCAGGGACCACGCCATCGACGAACGGCGCGTGCCGAACGCGGTGAGGGCGGCCAGCAGGCGCTTGCGCTCGCGGAGTTGCTCGATCATCGACACCAGCATCGACGCGGCGATCAGCGCCATCGTGACGCTCGCGCCGATCTGCAGCCCCCGCGCGATCGACGCGTACTGCTTGTCCCGGTCGACCGCCTTCAGCGAGTCGACGCCCAGGAACGGGCTGATGCGGGCCGCCGCGTTGCGTACGCGCTCGTCGGCGTCCGGCACCTTCGGGTCGAGCTTGACCCAGGACGCCGTCGACGCGTCGTCCAGCATCTTGATGTCCACCGCGCCGGGCGTCGCGAAGATGCCGTCGAACTTCGTGCCGGACGGGTTGCGCAGGGCCTGAACCGTGGGCGAGTCCTTCGGGAGCGTCCACAGGACCGGCTTCGCCCCCTTGTTGAAGTCGGGGTCGGGCCCGACGTTGACCGGCTTGCCGGGGCGCGCGGTCTTGTCCAGCCAGGCGTTCTGCTCCCGGCTGCCCGTGTGCGAGACGAACGTGTCGCCGTCCTTGCAGGAGCCGATCTCCGCGAGCTCCCGCAGGGTCGCGCAGGTGCCGACGGTCAGCTCCGTGGTCGGCGTCATGCCGTCGACCTTCTTGCCGCCGGGCCGCGTGACGTACGCCTGCACGGTGCCGATGACCTTGGTGACGCCCTCGGTCCTGGCGAAGTCGTCGATCATCTGCTGGGCGAGGGGCCCGCTGGCGGTCATGCTGTGGACCGTGAGCTCGGCACGCGTGGGGTCCTGCCCCGTGACCTGGTTGAAGTCGTCGTGCATGGACGCGAACATCATCTGCAGCGCCACCGCGCCGGCCACCGCGACGGTGATCCCGCTGACCGCGCGGGACGCCGTGCCCGACGTCAACTGCAGCCTGCGGACGGCAAGCTGCCAGGGCACGGGACCACCGCGCAGCCGTCCCACGGCCGCTTCGAGGAGCCAGGGCAGCAGCGCGCTGAGCCCGATCAGGGCGAGCGCCGAACCCACCGCGATCGCCGTCACGTTGACGGCGTCGTTGCCCATGTCGGCGTCGATGCGGCCCGAGAGGAGCAGGATGGCGATGCCGGCGGCCGGCAGGACCACCCGCCACCACAGGCGGCGCTTGCGCTGCTTGCCGCCCCTGACGACGCCGAGCGGCTCGATGGCGACCGACCGCAGCGAGATCAGCGTCACCACGACCGCGGACACCGGCACCGCCACCGCGACCAGCGCCACCAGGCCGGGCGTGGGCACCATGTCGGACGGATACGCGCTGACGTTCGTCAGGTCGACCACGCCCACCAGTTCCCGCAGGAGCAGGAAGAGCACGGCCCCGGCCGCGAGCCCGAGCAGCGCCCCGAACAGCGCCTCGCCCGCGGCGATCCTGCGCACCGAGCGGGCGCTCGCGCCGACGAGCCGCAGCGCGGCGAGGCGCCGGTCGCGCCGGTCGCCGCCGAACCGGACCGCGGTGCCGATGAAGATGGCCACGGGGGTGAGCAGGACGACGCAGATCAGCACGACGAGCGCCATCAGGAACGGGTCGAGGGGCAGCGAGTCGTCCTGGCCGAAGCGGGCGACGCGATGGGCGCCGTGCGCGGAGGTGAGCGGGTCGGCGCCCACGTAGTAGTAGAGCTCAAGCGGTGACACGAGCCCCGCCTCGCCGATCGTCCCGGCCTGGCGGTACTTGCCGAAACGCTCCCTGAGCAGCGTGTTCGCCGGGTCGTCGAGCAGCTCGCGCAGCGCGGGCGAGACGACCATCTCGCCGGGGGCGGGCATCTTGTCGAGCCCCGGCGGCAGCACCGGGTGGTCGCCGTCGGCCTTGAGGAACCTGCCGGTCGCGGTGCGTCCGTGGAACTCGGTGCCGGTGTCGCGCACCATGATCGTCGTGTCGTCGGCCTTCGGCGGCTTGCCGTCCACCGAGGAGTACGGCGTACGGGCGACCGACCGGTCGTCGCGGTTCTGCAGCATGTTCGGCACCGAGGCCGCGCCGAGCAGCAGGGCGACGCCGAGGCCGACGCCGACGGCGGTCAGGATCGTACGGATCCAGCCCTCGCGGCCACCGCCCGCCGCGAACCGTATGCCCATGCCGAGATCGCGCGCCCAGGTATTCATACGATCCGCTCCATGTCGCGGGAGCGGCCGTCGCGCACGATGATCTCGCGGTCGGAGTAGGCGGCGACGCGGGTCTCGTGGGTGACGAGGACGACGGCCGCGTTGGTGGAGCGGGCCGCGTCGGTCAGGAGCTCCATGACGCGCTCGCCGTTGAGCGAGTCGAGGGCGCCGGTCGGTTCGTCGGCGAAGATCACGCGCGGGCCGGTGGCGAGGGCGCGGGCCACGGCGACGCGCTGGCCCTGGCCGCCGGAGACCTCGCCGGGCCGCTTGGCGGCGACGTCGTCGACCTCCAGGCGCTCCATCCACGTGCGGGCGGTGGCCTCGGCGTCCTTGCGCTTGGCGCCGTTCAGCCGCAGCGGCAGCGCGACGTTCTCGACGCAGGTGAGCTCGGGGACGAGCTGGCCGAACTGGAAGACGAAGCCGAACTCGCTGCGGCGCAGCGCGCTCAGCTCCGTGTCCGACAGGCCGGTCAGGGAGCGGCCGTTGTACGTGATGGAGCCCTCGTCGGGACGGACGATCCCGGCGAGGCAGTGCAGCAGGGTCGACTTTCCGGAGCCGGAGGGACCCATGACGGCGACGACCTCGCCGGGGTGGATGGAGAAGCCCGCGCCGTCGAGCGCGGTGGTCGGGCCGTACGCCTTGCGGAGTCCGTGGGCCGCGAGAAGGGAACCTGCGGGGGTCATGCGGAGCGCACCTCCTGGGCGAGCTTGCCGAGACGTGCGGCGGTCAGTTCGAGCCACCGCAGATCGGCTTCGAGGTGGAACAGCGCGTGGTCGCAGATGAGCTGGTCGGCGAGGTCGCCCTTGCGCTTGCGGTCGGTGAGGATGCGCATCAGACGCAGGTGTTCGGCGCGCTGTACGTCGAGGAGTTCGGCGGCGTCGCGGTCGGTGAGGAGCGCGAGGACGACCTTGGTGTAGAGGGTCGACTGGAGGTAGGGCTCCGGCTTCTCCGGGGTGGCGAGCCACCGCTGGACATCGGTGATGCCGGCTTCGGTGATCGCGTACCGCTTGCGCTCGGGGCCGCCGCCCGCCTCTATCCCGTCGACCTCGACGAGACCGTTCTTCAGCAGCCGGGACATGGTCGAGTAGACCTGCCCGTAGTGCAGGGGCTTGTCGTGCCCGAACTTCTCGTCGAAGGCGCGCTTTAGGTCGTAGCCGTGCCGGGGGCCGGACTCCAGAAGTCCCAGAAGGGTGTGGCCAATGGACATGACGAGCACTGTACACGGTGTGTATACGTGCGGTGTATACGCCCAGTGTAGAGATCGTATGTACGAGGAGTGCGCAACCATCGGGGGCCCGTGAACGTCGGTTCCTTAGGGGCAGGTGCTCATTGTCACGTCCGCAAAAGACCGGATCGGCAGGAGTTTGTCCCAGGGTGCGGTGTTAGCTTCATGAGCTGACTCGACGTACGCATGTTGACTAGACGGAAGCGGAGCACTCTCAGTCATGGGCCGAGCCGAAGAACGACAAGCGCGGCAGCGCGGTGCCCGCAGGGCAGCGCGCGGGCGCCCGTCCGGCGGGGGCAAGCCCAAGCGCACCGGCATACGCCGCTTCTTCACCTGGAAGAAGATCCTGGGGACGATCTTCGGGTTCATCCTGCTCGGCATGGGCGCCTTCGTCGTGCTCTACCTGGTGATCGACATCCCCGAGGGCAATGCCGCGGCGAAGAGGCAGAGCAACGTCTACAAGTACAGCGACGGGACGATCCTGGCGCGGGACGGCAAGGTCAACCGCGAGATCGTCGACCTCGACAAGGTGCCCGAGGGCGTCCAGAAGACCTTCGTCGCCGCCGAGAACAAGTCCTTCTACAAGGACCAGGGCGTCGACTTCAAGGGCACGGCGCGCGGCGTCCTCAACACGCTGACCGGCAAGGGCAAGCAGGGTGGCTCGACGATCACCCAGCAGTACGTGAAGAACTACTACCTCACGCAGGACCAGACGGTCAGCCGCAAGCTGAAGGAACTGGTCATCTCGCTGAAGGTGGACCGCGAGAAGAGCAAGGACGACATCCTCGCGGGCTACATCAACACCAGCTACTACGGCCGCGACGCCTACGGCATCCAGGCCGCCGCCCAGGCCTACTACGGCGTCGACGCCAAGAAGCTGAACGTCGCCCAGGGCGCCTACCTCGCCGCCCTGCTCCAGGCCCCCAGCCAGTACGACTGGCAGGCCGCGAGCCCGACCGGCAAGAAGCTCGTCAAGGCCCGCTGGAACTACGTCCTCGACAACATGGTCGAGGAGGGCTGGCTGGACTCCGGCAAGCGCGAGGCGATGAAGTTCCCCGTGCCGGACGACCCCAAGGCCCCGCCCGGCCGTGAGGGCCAGATCGGCTACCTCGTGGAGGAGGCCAAGCGGGAGGTCCTGCGCAACAGCAACCTCAGCGAGGCCGAGTTCGCGGCCGGCGGTTACACGATCACGCTGAACATCGACCCCAAGAAGCAGAAGCAGCTCCAGAAGGCCGTCGACGAGAAGCTGAACGACCGGCTCGACCGCAAGAACAACAAGGCGGACGCACGGGTCCAGGCGGGCGCCGCGTCCGTCGACCCCAAGACGGGCAAGGTCCTCGCCATGTACGGCGGCGTGGACTACGTGAAGCACTACACGAACAACGCCACCCGCCGCGACTACCAGTCCGCCTCCACCTTCAAGCCGCTGATCCTCGCCGCGGCCCTGGAGAACGGCTCCAGGACGCAGGAGGGGCTGCCGATCACCGCGAGCACCGTCTACGACGGCACCAGCAAGCGGCCGGTCAAGGGCGGCGACGTCGCGTTCGCCCCGCCCAACGAGGACGGTGTCAGCTATGGACCCGTCACCGTCCAGAAGGCGATGAACAAGTCCGTCAACTCCGTCTTCGCGCAGATGGGCGTGGACGTGGGCATGCCGAAGGTCATGGAGACGGCCGGCAAGCTCGGCATGGACGTCAAGGGACTGCCCGCCGTGCCCGCCCAGACCCTCGGCTCCATGGGCGCGAGCCCGCTGGAGATGGCGGGCGTGTACGCGACGCTCGACAACCACGGCAAGAAGGTCACCCCGGCCCTGGTCGGCTCCGTCGAGCACAAGGACCGCGCGGTCGACCTGCCGGACCCGATCGGCGACCAGGTCGTCCAGCGCGGCACCGCCGACTCGGTCACCTCGGTCCTGACGGGCGTGGTCGACGACGGCACCGGCAGCGCGGTCCGCAACCCCTCGCAGGACGTCGCGGGCAAGACCGGTACCTCCGACGACAACAAGTCGGCCTGGTTCACCGGCTACACGCCGAAGCTGGTCACCTCCGTGGGCCTCTTCGGCGAGGGAGCGGCCGGCACCAAGGAAGCGGGCAACCAGGTGTCGATGAAGGGTGCGGGCGGCCGTGCCCGTGTCGACGGCGGCAGCTTCCCGGCCCAGATCTGGGCGGCGTACACCTTCGACGCGATGGGCTCGCCGAGCTCGTTCGACCTCGACACGAACATGGGCGCCGCCATCGCGCCGGTCCCGGACCCGTCGTCGCAGGCCCCGAAGGACCCGTCGAGCACGCCGTCGAAGCCGGAGGACGAGGACGAGCCGTCCAAGAAGCCGTCGAAGTCGCCGTCCCCGACGAAGTCGTCGTCCACGCCGACCCCGACGCCGACGCCGACTCCGACCAGGACGACTCCGACGCCGAGCGCCGACCCGGACCCGACGGACAGCGACGGGCCCCCGGACCCGGAGGACGGCCGACCGGGCAGGGACTGATCCGTGCACGAGAGGCGCCCCGGACCACCATGGTCCGGGGCGCCTCTCGTATGCGCGGCCCTCGGCTCAGTTCCGGTTCAGCTCGAACCAGACCACCTTGCCGGTGCTCAGCCGCGTGGCACCCCAGCGCCGCGCCATCTTGTTGACCAGGTACAGGCCGCGGCCGCCCTCGTCCGTGGCGCGCGCCTGCCGCAGCCGGGGCAGCTGCGGCACGTCGTCGCCGACCTCGCAGCGCAGCACGTCGGTGCGGAGCAGCCGCAGGGTGATTGGCCGCGACGCGTACCGCACGGCGTTCGTCACGACCTCGCTGACGAGCAGCTCCACCGAGTCGGTCAGCTCCTCCAGGCCCCAGCGCACCAGCGCGCTGCGGGCGAGCCGGCGGGCGCGGGACGGTGTCGCGTTCTCCGGTTCGAGGAACCAGTACGCGACGTCGCTCGGCGCGATCCCGTCGAAGCGGGCGGCGAGCAGCGCGATGTCGTCGTCCCGGTCGCCGGGGCCGAGCATGTCGAGCACCTCGTCGCAGAGCGCCTCCAGGGGCGGCGGATGGTCCGGACCCGTCAGCTGGGCGGTGGCCGCGAGCCGTTCGCGCAGCTGCTCTATGCCGGTCCACACGTCGCGCAGCCGGGACTCGACGAGCCCGTCCGTGTACAGGAGCAGGGTCGCGCCGGCGGGGGCGTCGAGCTCCACCGCCTCGAAGTCCACGCCGCCCACGCCGATGGGGGCGCCCGGTGGAACGCGCAGCACCTCCGCGCGGCCACCCAGGTGCAGCAGGACGGGCGGCGGGTGGCCCGCGTTGGCGATGGTGATGCGGTGCGAGACCGGGTCGTAGACCGCGTACAGGCAGGTCGCCATGCGGTCGGAGCCGAGCCGCTGGGCCTGCTCGTCCAGGTGGTGCAGGACCTCCTGGGGCGGCAGGTCGAGCCCGGCGAGGGTCTGCGCGGTCGTCCGCAGCTGGCCCATGATGGCGGCCGACGTCATGGAGTGCCCCATGACGTCACCGACGACCAGCGCGACGCGGCTGCCGGGCAGCGGGATCGCGTCGTACCAGTCGCCGCCGACCCGGGCCGTCTCGGCGGCCGGGAGATAGCGCGAGGCGAGCCGCACGCCGGTCGGGCGGGGCAGCGTCTCGGGCAGCATGGTGCGCTGCAGCTCGTCGGCGATGTACGCCTCGCGGCCGTACAGGACGGCCTTGTCGATGCCGAGCGCGCTGTGGGTGGCCAGCTGGGCGGCGACGAGCAGGTCGTCCGCCTCGAACGCGGGCCGGTCCGGGCGGCGCAGGAACACGGCCGCGCCGATCACCCGGCGGCGGCCCCGCAGCGGCGCGAGGATGCCCCGCTGACCGCCCGGCAGGGCGCGCCCCTCGCCGAGCAGTTCGGGCAGCGCGGCCCGGGCCGCCGCCGAGTCCGCGAAGACGGGGCGCACCCCGCGCAGCACCTCGGCGAGCGCGCCGCCGGGCCGCACCTCGCACAGCTCGGCACTGCCCATCACGTCGGTGATGTCGGACTGCACGACCTGAAGGGCGGGCAGCGTGGTGCCGCCGCTCTCGGTGTCCGGGTCCTCGGCGCCCTCCTCGATGGAGCGCAGCCGGTCGGAGCGGCGCAGGCGCAGGACCAGCGGGCCCGTGGGCCGCTCGTCACCGACGGGCAGCGGGTCGCGCAGATAGACCAGGATCGCGTCGGAGAACGTCGGCACCGTCGCCCGGCAGAGACCCATCACGATCTCGTCGAGGTCTATGCCGCGGGCGATGCGCCGGGTCGCGGCGCCCACGAAGCGCAGCCGGTCGCCGTCCCGCCGCATCGCCACCGGGCCGGAACCCGGGGGCCTCGGCTGCCCGGAGCGCCGCTCCGCACCGTCCGGCGGGGGACCGGCCTGCGCGTGTCCCGGCTGTGCCGGCACACCGCCCTCGGGCGCGGGGCGCGGCCGGTGCGGGTCGGGTTCGGCGGCCGAGGGCTGGGAGTGCTCACCGGACGGCGGCACCCGGGCGCCCGGGTGCGCGTCACCTCCCGGGGGTTCGGGGGAACGCAGCAGCGCCCCGCGGGGATCCGCGGGGGCGGTCGGCCGGGCAGCTGGTGCCTTGCGACCCTCGTGGGGGGTGAGGTGCTCCGTCACGCGTTTCGAATCCGTCCGTCCGGGGCTGCGCGGGCGTGCGCGCCGTCCAGCGTTGCACGTTGCTCAGCCGCGTCGGCAGTGCAGAAAGATCTGGTGCTCGGGTGGTACGTCGGTGCTCGCGGGGGCGTACGAATACGTGTCCTCGCCGGTGATCTCGAAGCCCGCGTCCCGCACGACCTGCCGCAGTTCGTCCCGCAGGTAACCCGATACCCGGATTGTGTGCCCCAGGAACGGAATCGCCGCGTCGTCCAGGTCGGCCTCGACCATGGACAGCTCCATCAGGCCTCCCGGCACCAACAGCCCGTGCAGCAGCCGCAGCGCCTCGGGGATCTCGGCGCGCGGCAGCATCAGGAGGGCGAAGAAGCACGCGACACCGTCGAACCGGCCGACTCCGCCCGGGCCTTCGGCCCGCAGGTCGGCGATGTCCAGTTGCCGGAACTCGGCTGCCGGGACGTTCTTTCCCGCCAGGTCAAGCATGCCCGTCGAGATGTCCGTGCCGAGCACCGAGTGGCCGGATTCGGCCAGCTGGCGGGCGGTCGGCAGACCGGTGCCGCAGCCCACGTCGAGGACGCGGGAACCGGGCGGGAGCGCCGTGGCGAGCCGGCGGCCCGCGGCCAGCTGGCCCTCCTTGTGCGGGAAGGCCCTGTCGTACTGCCGCCCGATGGCGTCAAAGGCCTCGGCCTGACCTCTGCGGTCCTCGCTCACGTTCTGCCGCCCCTCGATGACTTCCTGTCAGGCACCGCGCAGACCCACGGAGTTGTTGCTGTGCGCCCTTGCGGAGGACGATCCTACGTTTGAACCGCAGGGGCGCATCAAGGGTCTCACGACGAGACGTGCGCGGGCGTACGGTCCCAGTCATCCGGAAGGGGCGGTACGACCCAGGACGGATCGGGACGCCAGTGCTGCCAGCCGTCCGAAAACGGCGCCCCCCACTCGGCGATCACGTCGAGCGCGGCCCGGCCGGCGGCGCGTACGTCAGCGGCCTTTTCCGCGTCCATCAGGCCCACCCTGCGGGCCTGGGCGAACTCGTCCTCGTCGTGCCAGCGCCAGCTGCGGTCCGGGCGCACGGAGATGTCCAGAAAGTGATCCTCGGAGTCGACGCCGCCGGCCCACCGGGCGCGCGGCTCCTCCAGGTTCACGTACCAGTTCTTGAACTGCCATCCCGGGTCCCAGAACAGCCAGACCGACCAGGGGTCGCCGGGCCGCGCGAGCTTGAGGACGCCGGTGCCGAACCAGTGGTCCCTGCGGACGGCGCGCGGCTTGGTGTAGCGGGTGGCGAGCGGCTCGCGGTGCAGGGGCGTCCCGTCGGCGATGACCGGCTTCACGCATTCGGTGCCGGGCGCCATCCACACGGCGAGCAGCTCGTCGGTGTCCCTGACGACGGTGACGGGGCGACAGATGTGCACCCGGTGGCCGGAGTTCTCCCGGTACCGCCACAGGATGTGGTCCCCGGGCGCCCACCGCACCACCCCGCCACCGGCCGCTGTTTTCCCGTCCAGGTCTGTCATGCACAGATACTAGACGGCGTCCGCATTCCCGCCGTGGGCAATCGTGCCGCGGGGCGGTGCTCAGGGATGCGTCATGCGCAGGACGTCCAGCGCCTCGTCCAGCTGCTCCAGGGAGAGGTCACCCCGGTCCACGTACCCCGCCTCGAGGACGACCTCGCGAATCGTCTTCCGCTCGGCCAACGAGCGCTTCGCAACCTTCGCCGCCTCCTCGTACCCGATGTACTTGTTCAGCGGCGTCACGACGGACGGCGACGACTCGGCGTACTCGCGCGCCCGCTCGCGGTTGGCGGTGATCCCGTCGACGGTCCGGTCGGCGAGCAGCCGGGAGACGTTGGCGAGGAGCCGGATGGACTCCAGGACGTTCTTGGCGATGACCGGCAGCATGACGTTCAGCTCGAAGTTGCCCGCGGCGCCCGCCGCCGCGACCGTCGCGTCATTGCCGGTGACCTGCGCGGCGACCATCAGCGCGGCCTCCGGGATGACCGGGTTCACCTTGCCGGGCATGATCGAGGAGCCGGGCTGGAGGTCCGGCAGGTTGATCTCGGCGAGACCGGTGCGCGGGCCCGACGCCATCCACCGCAGATCGTTCGCGATCTTCGTCAGGCCGACGCCGATCGTCCGCAGCTGTCCGCTGGTCTCGACGATGCCGTCGCGCGCGCCCTGCGCCTCGAAGTGGTCGCGTGCCTCGGTGAGCGGCAGCCCCGTGGCCCGCGCGACCTCGGCGATGACGGCCGCGGAGAAGCCGGGCGGCGTGTTGATGCCGGTGCCCACGGCCGTGCCGCCGAGGGGGAGTTCCGCGAGCCGGGGGAGCGAGGCGCGCAGCCGCTCGACGCCGTACCGCACCTGTGCCGCGTAGCCGCCGAACTCCTGGCCGAGGGTGACCGGCGTCGCGTCCATGAGGTGCGTGCGCCCGGACTTCACGACATCCGCGAACTCCTCGGCCTTGCGCTCCAGGGCGGCGGCGAGGTGTTCGAGGGCGGGGATCAGGTCGCCGCTGACCGCGCCCGTGGCCGCGATGTGGATCGAGGACGGGAAGACGTCGTTCGAGGACTGCGAGGCGTTGACGTGGTCGTTCGGGTGGACGTCCCGGCCGAGCCGCTCCGTCGCGAGGGTGGCGATGACCTCGTTGGTGTTCATGTTGGACGAGGTGCCGGAGCCGGTCTGGAAGACGTCGACGGGGAAGTGGTCGTCCCAGCGTCCGTCGGCGACCTCGGCCGCTGCGTCCGCGATCGCTCCGGCGATGTCCTTGTCGAGCACCCCGAGCTCCGCGTTGACCTTGGCGGCGGCCGCCTTGATCCGGGCGAGGGCGGCGATGTGGGCGCGTTCGAGCACCTGCCCGGAGATGGGGAAGTTCTCCACCGCGCGCTGGGTCTGGGCACGCCACTTGGCGTGCGCGGGGACCCGCACCTCGCCCATGGAGTCGTGCTCGGTGCGGTACTCGCCGGTGCTGGTGCCGGTGCCGATCCCGGTGCTGCCGGTGCGGTCGTCGCTGGCGTCGCTGGTCATGCCCTTGAACCTACCTCTCCACTCAAACCCAGTGAAAAGTTGAGCACTTGTCTTGTTCCAGGTATTCCCAAGCCTGCTACCCACCAGTAAAAACCCTGGGTAACACCACACCGGGGAGGCGCAATGGAGCGCATCAGACGCAGTGGCCGAAACGGCGGCCGTGGGCGCCTGCGAGGTTCGTTCGCGGCGGCGGTCGCGATGACGGCGATGCTCGGCACGGCTGCGGTCGTACCCGCGCAGGCGGCGGACGGGAGCGACGCGCGGGCGGCCGCCGCCACCCCGCTGCCGCCCGAGCTGGAGAAGATACGGGCGGCGGAGGCCACCAAGCTGTACGGCAGCCCGGCCGAGCGTCCCATGGCCGACCGCAAGACCGGCCTGATCTCGCTCGGCGACAGCGAGATCTCCGGCGAGGGCGTGGGGACGTACGAACCGGGCACCGACGGCCCCGACAACTGGTGCCACCGCTCGCCGGACGCCGCGATCCACCGCACCGGCATCCCCGCCGACGTGACGTACAACGTCGCCTGCTCGGGCGCACAGACCGTCAACATCAGGATCGGCGGTCAGAAGCAGTACGCCGACGAGCTGGTGCAGAGCGACAACCTCGCCATCAAGGCGCGCAACACGAAGATCAAGACGATCCTGCTCGTCATCGGCGCCAACGACGACCTGCAGTTCGCCCCGGTGATGACGGACTGCGTCACCCGCTATCTGCTCAGCCAGGGCCCCTGCGCCGACAAGTACGACGACGGCTGGCAGGCGCGCGTCGACGCCCTCGTGCCCAAGGTCGAGCAGTCCATCCGCGACCTGAAGACCGTCATGAAGGACGCGGGCTACCAGGAGGGCGACTACAAGCTCGTCGCCATGGGCTACCCGAGCCCGATCGGGCCGGACTTCCGCGACAACCCGAAGTTCCCCGGCAAGCTCGCCTGCGGCGGCCTCGGCTACGACTCCGACACCGAGTGGGGCCGCAACACCGCGGTGCCCGCCTTCGAGACCGGCATGCGCAGGGCCGCGCGGAACGCGGGCGCGACCTACCTCGACAACTCGCGCCTCTTCCACGGCCACGAGGTCTGCATGGAGGACACCTGGGCGCGCGGTCTCTACGTGGACGTGTCCAACCCGTTCCCGCCGGACTCCAACTCGGTGCGCCAGTCGTTCCACCCCAACGCCCGCGGCCACGCCGCGTTCGCGTCCTGCCTCACCCAGATCCAGAACTCCGGCGCGCGTGAGGCCAGTTGCGCGGACCCGGCGAGCACGGGCAGCCCGAAGCTGTACGAGCTGGCGTGGGACGACGCGTTCAAGCCCCTGAGGAACGAGGCCACCGGCACCTGCGTCGACGTCGACGCCTCGAAGAGCCGCAACGGCACCAAGGTCCAGGGCTGGGACTGCACCGGCAACCGCAACCAGACGTGGTGGTACGACGGTTCGCGCGGGTCCCTGCACACCGGCCTGACCCAGGACCGCTGCCTGGACGTGCCCGACGGCGCCTACAAGGAAGGCGCCGCCGTCGTCCTGTGGAACTGCCACGGGGGTGGCAACCAGAAGTTCGTCCGGGAGGCCGGGACGGTGCGGCCCGCTGCCGCGAGTGAGCTGTGTCTGACCCTTGCGGGGGGCAAGGAGCCGGTGCGGCTGCAGAAGTGCACGGGCGCGGCGAACCAGCGGTTCGCCTGAGGCCCGCGGTGCGGGGAACTGCTGCCGGTCAGCCTCCGCGGGTGCGTCGTGGCCGGTCGCGTAGTTCCCCGCGCCCCTAAAAGGTCACGCCAGGCCCGGGCCCCGCACCGGGATGTGCGTGAACGTCGGCTCGGGGGCCGGGTTCTGGAAGAAGTCGTTGCCCTTGTCGTCGACGACGATGAAGGCCGGGAAGTCCTCGACCTCGATCTTCCAGACCGCCTCCATGCCGAGCTCCTCGTACTCGACGACCTCGACCTTCTTGATGCAGTCCTGCGCGAGACGCGCGGCCGGGCCGCCGATCGAGCCGAGGTAGAAGCCGCCGTGCGCGTCACAGGCGTCGGTGACCTGCTGGGAGCGGTTGCCCTTGGCGAGCATCACCTTGGAGCCGCCCGCCGCCTGGAACTGCTCCACGTAGGAGTCCATGCGGCCGGCGGTGGTCGGGCCGAAGGAGCCCGACGCGTAACCCTCGGGGGTCTTCGCGGGACCGGCGTAGTACACCGGGTGGTCCTTCAGGTACTGCGGCATCTCCTCGCCCGCGTCGAGCCGCTCCTTGATCTTGGCGTGCGCGATGTCGCGGGCCACGACGAGGGGGCCCGTGAGCGAGAGGCGGGTCTTCACCGGGTGCTTGGTGAGCTCGGCGAGGATGGCGTCCATGGGCTGGTTGAGGTCGATCTTGACGACGTCCGCCGACTCGTCGAGGTGCTCGTCCGTGGTCTCCGGCAGGAAGCGCGCCGGGTCCGTCTCCAGCTGCTCCAGGAAGACGCCCTCGGCGGTGATCTTCGCGGTGGCCTGGCGGTCGGCCGAGCAGGAGACGGCGATCGCGACGGGCAGCGAGGCGCCGTGGCGCGGCAGGCGCACCACGCGGACGTCGTGGCAGAAGTACTTGCCGCCGAACTGCGCGCCGATCCCGATCTTCTGCGTCAGCTCGAACACCTTCTCCTCGAGCTCCTTGTCCCGGAACCCGTGCCCGGTCGGCGAACCCTCGGCGGGCAGCTCGTCCAGGTAGTGCGCGGAGGCGTACTTCGCGGTCTTCAGGGCGAACTCGGCGCTGGTGCCGCCGACGACGATCGCCAGGTGGTAGGGCGGGCACGCCGCCGTACCGAGGGAACGGATCTTCTCCTCCAGGAACTTCATCATGGAGGCCTCGTTCAGGACGGCCTTCGTCTCCTGGTAGAGGAACGACTTGTTGGCGGAGCCGCCGCCCTTGGCCATGAAGAGGAACTTGTAGGCGCCGCCGTCCGTCGCGTACAGCTCGATCTGCGCCGGGAGGTTGGAGCCGGTGTTCTTCTCCTCCCACATGGTGAGGGGAGCCATCTGCGAGTAGCGCAGGTTCAGCTTCGTGTACGCGTCGTAGATGCCCTTGGAGAGCGCCTTCTCGTCCTCACCTTCGGTGAGGACGTTCTGGCCGCGCTTGCCCATGACGATGGCGGTGCCGGTGTCCTGGCACATGGGGAGCACGCCGGCGGCCGCGATGTTCGCGTTCTTCAGCAGGTCGAGCGCCACGAACTTGTCGTTGGACGACGCCTCGGGGTCGTCGACGATGCGCCGCAGCTGGGCCAGGTGCGCGGGCCGCAGGTAGTGCTGGATGTCGTGGATCGCCTCGGCGGCGAGCTTGCGCAGCGCCTCCGGGTCGACCTTGAGGAACGTCCGCCCGTCGGCCTCGAAGGTGGAGACACCCTCGGAGGTCACCAGCCGGTACGGGGTGGTGTCCTCTCCCAGGGGAAGCAGATCGGAGTACTGAAACTCTGGCATTTCGGCCATTCCTCACTCGGCAGACAGCGGCGCGGCCTCCATTGGCGACGCGCCAACCAGCGTAGAACGCGTGTGGTGGACCGTTCCTGTGAGGTAAGGCTCAGTAGCGGCGCAGGCGCACACGGCCCCGCCCCGCCCCGCGCATCGCACATCGTGAAGCGATAGTCGCGATACAGGGCTAGTCGCGATCTATCGCGTTTGGGTACGCTGCTCGGTGTGGACCTCCAGAAGCAGCCTCCAGTGCTCCGCGCATCCGACGCCGACCGGGACCGCACGGCGGACATCCTCCGCGACGCCCTGGCCGAGGGCCGCCTGACCGCCGAGGAGCACTCCGAGCGGATCGACGGGGTCTACCGCGCCAAGACCACGGCCGAGCTGGAGCCGCTCATCAGCGACCTGCCCGCGGCGCACGACCAGGCGGCCCTCCGGGGGCGGGCGCCGGAGCCCGCGCCGGCCAGGCCGTCCCCCGGCGTCGTCCCGCCGGTCGCGGACGAGAACCTCGTCGCGGTGCTCAGCGGCTCCGCGCGCAGGGGCCGCTGGCGGGTGGCCCGCCGCACCCACGCGTACGCGATCTTCGGCAGCGTCGAGATCGACCTGAGCGAGGCGCTCTTCGAGCAGCGCCAGGTGGTCATCAAGGCCGTCGCCATCTTCGGCTCGGTCGAGATCCGCGTCCCGGAGAACGTGTCGCTGCGCGGCCGCGGCACCGGCGTCCTCGGCAGCTTCGAGGTGGACACGCTCGACTCCCCGGACCAGGACGCCCCCGTGGTCTACGTGGACGGCTTCGCGGTCCTCGGCAGCATCGAGGCGCGCCCCAAGCGCGGCAAGCTCGTCCGCGACCTGCACCGGCGGATGCGCAAGCACCTCGGACACTGAGCCGGCACCGACGTCGGCACGGGCGGCGCACGGGCCCTGCACGGGAGGCCGGCCCTCCGGACATCGGAACTCAGTGCATAGGCGCGCACACAGCGGGTAGAGCTTGCTGCATCGTCTCTCGCTCGCGAAGCCGTCGTCAGGAGTAGACCCGTGCTGCAACCGTCGCGTCAGTCTCTGCAGGTCGCCGCCGTTCCGGGCGATGGGGTATCCCCTGCACGAGCGGGGTCGAGTGCTCGGGGAAGGGTGCCCGTGCGAGATCGGGACGATGACGCTCCATGGCACACCGAAGCCGTGTGCCGTCGCGACGAGGCGGGACTGTTCTTCGCCCCGTCCAAGGAGCCGACCGCGGCGCGGCTCTCCCGGGAGGAAGCGGCCAAGCGCGTCTGCGCCCGCTGTCCCGTGATGGTCGAGTGCCGCGAGCACGCCCTCCTGCAGCCCGAGCCGTACGGCGTGTGGGGCGGCCTGACCGCCGCCGAGCGCCGTGTCGTCCTGGCCCGCCGGCGCAGGCGCGACCTGGAGCTCCAGAAGGCGGCACACGCGACGGGCATCGCCGCGGCGGGATAGCGGCCCTTGGATGTACGTCGAAGGGGGCGTCCCCCGCACGGGACGCCCCCTTCGGTGCAGCCGCTCGGGCTACTTCGCCCGGTCGAAGTCGATGGCGCTGTAGGCGCGCAGCTTGGAGAGGCGGTGGTCGGAGTCGATCTTGCGGATGGTGCCCGACTTGGAGCGCATGACCAGTGACGAGGTGGAGGCGGTGGCGGCGCGGTAGCGGACGCCCTGGAGCAGTTCGCCGTCGGTGATGCCGGTGGCGACGAAGAAGACGTTGTCGCCCTTGACCAGGTCGTCGGTGGACAGGGTGCGGTCCAGGTCGTGGCCCGCGTCCAGGGCGCGCTGGCGCTCGGCGTCGTCCTTGGGCCACAGCTTGCCCTGGATGACGCCGCCCAGGCACTTGATGGCGCAGGCGGAGATGATGCCTTCGGGGGTGCCGCCGATGCCCATGAGCAGGTCGACGCCGGTGCCCTCGCGCACGGCCATGACCGATCCGGCGACGTCGCCGTCGGAGATGAACTTGATGCGGGCGCCGGTCTCGCGGATCTCCTTGACGATGCCCTCGTGGCGGGGGCGGTCCAGGATCATGACCGTGACGTCCTCGGGTGAGGAGTTCTTGGCCTTGGCGACGCGGCGGATGTTGACCGAGGCGGGTGCGTTGATGTCGACGTAGTCGGCGGCCTCGGGGCCGGTGACCAGCTTGTCCATGTAGAACACGGCGGAGGGGTCGAACATGGCGCCGCGGTCGGCGGCGGCCAGCACGGCGATCGCGTTGGGCATGCCCTTGGCGGTCAGGGTGGTGCCGTCGATGGGGTCGACGGCGATGTCGACCTCGGCGCCGGTGCCGTCGCCGATGCGCTCTCCGTTGAAGAGCATCGGGGCTTCGTCCTTCTCGCCCTCGCCGATGACGACGACGCCGTTCATCGAGACGGTGTGGACCAGGGTCCGCATGGCCCGGACCGCGGCGCCGTCCGCGCCGTTCTTGTCGCCGCGGCCGACCCAGCGGCCCGCGGCCATGGCGGCCGCCTCGGTGACCCGGACGAGCTCCAGGGCGAGGTTGCGGTCGGGAGCCTCGGGGGAGACCTCGAGCTCGGACGGGAGATGATGCTCGGTCATCGGAGCGCACCTTTCTGCTGATACGACGACGGCCGGATGAGGGATTGTGAACGACTCTATCCGTAGGCCGACAAAATGAGCAGAGGGGCCCACGCATGAGCGGACCGGGCGGGAAGGCGGAGACCGGCGGCAGGGGCGCGGCCGGCGCCTGAGAACATGGGGGCGTGGCAGGAAGACAAGGCACTCAGACCGTCAAGAACATGCTGTGGTCGTTGGTGGTGATCGCGCTCGCCGCGGGCGTGATCTACATCTTCATCCCGCACAACGAGTCCAAGAGCTCCGTGAAGCGGGTCGACTACCGCGTGGAGCTCCTGACGGCCCGACGGGCCGCGGAGTACCCGGTGGCGGCGCCCGAGGGCCTGGCCAAGGCGTGGAAGCCGACGTCCGTGCGGTTCAACGGCGAGGACCACGACGCGTGGCACCTGGGCTTCCTCGACCCCGACGAGGAGTACGTGGCGGTCGAGCAGTCGACGGAGAAGCCGTCCGCGTTCATCAAGAGGGTCACGCAGAACGCCGCGAAGACCGACGCCACCGAGGAGATCGGCGGCCGCACCTGGCAGCGGTACGAGGGCTCGAAGTACGACGCCCTGGTGACCGGGGAGAAGGGTGCCACGACGGTGGTCACGGGCACGGCGCCCTTCAAGCAGCTGACGAAGATGGCGGAGTCGCTGAAGATGTCCCGAGGCGACTGACCTGACCGCAGGCATGCGAAGGGCCCCCGGCGCGCTGCCGGGGGCCCTTCGCATGTCGTGTCAGTCGTGTCAGACCGTCGTGACGACGTCGTCGTAGGCCAGGCGCGGCGAGCGCGGGAACCACGCGTCGTCACCCGGCTTGCCGATGTTGACGACCATCAGCGGGGTGTGGTCGTCGTCCAGGAACTCCTTCTGGACGCCGGCGAAGTCGAAGCCGGTCATCGGGCCCGCGGCCAGCCCGGCGGCGCGCACGCCGACGATGAAGTACGCGGCCTGCAGCGTGGCGTTGACCAGCGCGGCCTGCTCGCGGACCGGGCGCTCCGCGAAGAAGGCGTCCTTGGCCTGCGGGAAGTGCGGGAACAGGGCGGGGAGCTCCTCGTGGAACTCGTTGTCCGCGGAGAGGATCGCGACGAGCGGCGCGGCCGACGTCTTCGGGCGGTTGCCCTCCGCCATGTGCTGGACCAGGCGCTCGCGGGCCTCGGGGGAGCGGACCAGGGTGACGCGCAGCGGCGACTGGTTGAAGGCGGTCGGGCCGTACTTGACCAGGTCGTAGATCGCCTGGACCTGCTCCTCGGTGACCGGCTCGTCCGTGAAGGTGTTCGCGGTGCGGGCCTCGCGGAAAAGCAGGTCCTGGGCGGCGGGGTCAAGGACGAGAGACATGGATCAACCTTCTTCGACGTACGGGGGTGTGTCTTGCCGGGCCCGTTCCCGAGCCCGCCACAACGACAGTACGCCGATGCTGTTCAACTTTCAATCAAAACTGGAGCTGGGTGATCCGGTTCACAAACAGCAGGTCGGGACGGTTTTGCCACAGGCCTTGTCGGCTAGGCCGCAGGGCAGGTCGTCATCCTGGCCTCAGGCCCGGTCGTCGTCCTGGTCTCAGGCCCGGTCGTCGGCGGTCGGGTCCTCGTCCGGGTCGGCATCTGTTTCGGGCCCCGCCAGGGCCGCGTCGAGCCGGGCGCGGGCGCCGTCCAGCCAGCGCCGGCAGATCTTCGCCAGCTCCTCGCCGCGCTCCCACAGGGCGAGCGACTCTTCCAGGGTCGTCCCGCCGGTCTCCAGGCGGCGTACGACCTCGATCAGCTCGTCCCGCGCCTGCTCGTAGCCGAGCGCGTCCGTGGCGCCGGCGGCTTCCGTGGCGCCGGCGGCGTCCGTGGCGCCGGCGGCGTCCGTGGCCTGGTCCGTCTTGCTGGTCATGCGCCCACCCTAATTGTCGACTCGTACGGTGAATTCGCCCTCGGCCACGCGCGCCCTCAACTCGTCGCCCGCCCCCACCTCGTCCGGCGCCCGGACGACCGCGCCGTCCGGTTGCTGCAGCACCGCGTACCCCCTCTGGAGGGTCGCGGCGGGGGAGAGGCCCACCACACGCGCGTGCGTGTGCGTCAGTTCCGAGGCCGCCCGGTCGAGGAGGTGCCCGAGCGTGCGGCGGCTGCGGTCGACGAGCGCCGCGACCTGCTCCTCGCGCTCCTCCACCATGCGGTGCGGGTGCTCCATGGAGGGGCGGCCCAGCGCGTGCGCGAGGCCGCGGGTCTCCCGGTCCAGGAAGGCGTCCATGCTGCGCCGGGCGCGGTCCCTGAGCCACTGCACGCGCTCGTACTCCTCGCCGACGTCCGGCACGACCTTCTTGGCGGCGTCGGTGGGCGTCGAGGCGCGCAGGTCCGCCACGTGGTCGAGGAGCGGATTGTCCGGCTCGTGGCCGATGGCGGAGACGACCGGCGTACGGCACGCGGCCACCGCGCGCACCAGCTGTTCGTCGGAGAACGGCAGCAGGTCCTCCACGCTGCCGCCGCCGCGCGCCACGATGATCACGTCGACCCCGGCGTGGGCGTCCAGGTCCTTCAGGGCCTGCACGACCTGCGGCACGGCGTGCACTCCCTGCACGGGGACGTTGCGCACCTCGAAGCGGACGGCGGGCCAGCGGTGCCGGGCGTTCTCCAGGACGTCGCGCTCGGCGGCGGAGGCACGGCCGGTGACCAGACCGATGAGCTGCGGCAGGAACGGCAGCGTCTTCTTGCGCTCGGGCGCGAAGAGCCCCTCCCTGGCCAGGCTCTTCTTCAACTGCTCGATCCGCGCGAGCAGCTCGCCGACGCCGACCGGCTTTATCTCGGCGGCCCGCAGCGACAGCTGCCCCCGCCGCTCGTACCACTCCGGCTTGGCGCGGACGACGACGCGGGCGCCCTCGGAGACGACGTCGGCCACCGCGTCGAACACCTGGCGGTAACAGGTGACGCTCACCGAGATGTCGTGCGACGGGTCGCGCAGCGTCATGAAGACGACGCCGGCGCCGGGTCTGCGGGACAGCTGCGTGATCTGTCCCTCGACCCAGATGGCGCCGAGCCGGTCGATCCACCCACCGATGAGCCGGGACACCTCCCCCACGGGGAGGGGCGCGTCTGCAGACGTGTTCAGAGGCATACACCGAGCGTAACGGCCCCCACCGACAACCCTCCCGGACCCGGGGATGGGGCCCGGTCGCCCCCCAGGGGCGCGGGAACTGCGCGACGAGCCACAACGGACCCGCACAGGCCACACGACTCACAGCACAGGCGACCTAGGGGCGCGGGGAACTGCGCGACCAGCCACAACAGACCCGCACCCGGAACGCGACCTCAGCCCCCCACCCGTCCCCCTCCCCGTCCCCGCCCCTGCACCAGCAGCACCACCAACCCCACCACCAGCCAAACCGCCCCCACCACCTGCGCAGAGCCGGACGCCTCCCAAATGACCGCAACCACGATCGCCGCCCCGAGCACGGGGACGACCACATGCCGCCACCAGCTGAACCCGGCGTCACGGTGGCGCAGCGCGAACCAGCCCACCACGCTCGCGTGCAGCAGCAGGAACGCCGTGAGGGCCCCGATGTCGACCACCGACACCAGGTGGTCCATGCCGTCGTCCCGGCGGGCCGCCCACACCGCGGCCACCAGCGTCACCACGGCCGCACACAGCAGCGCGACCCGCGGCGTACCGGAGTCCGTCTTCGACAGGACCCCCGGCAGCCGCCGGGCCCGTGCCATCGCGAAGAGCAGCCGTCCCGCCGCCGCCTGCCCCGCCAGCGCCGCGAACGCCGCGCCGATCGCCTTGCTGACGGCCACGAGGTCGTGCAGCCACGACCCGGCGGCCGAGTCCACGGAGTCGTAGAAGGCCGTGCCCTGCTTGCCGGGGTCCGCCGCGAGCTCGGCCGACGACAGCGGCTCCAGGAGCGCCACCAGATACGTCTGGGCGACGAACAGCACGCCCGCGAGCGTCAGGCAGAACAGCACCGCCCGCGCGACCTTCGCCGAACCGCCCGTCACCTCCTCGGCGAAGGACGCGATGGCGTCGAAGCCCAGGTAGGAGAGGACGGCGATCGACACCGCGCCCACCACCGCCGACAGCGCGAACGCCCCCTGCGAGCCGTCCCCGGTCAGCGGCGAGAGCCAGTCCCGCTGCGCCCCGTCCCGGATCAGCACCACCACGGCCGCCACCACGAAGACCAGCAGCACCACGACCTCCATGGCGAGCACCGCGAAGCCCACCCGCGCCGCCGTCCGCACGCCCCACAGGTTCAGCGCGGTCGTGATGAGCACCGCGAGGGCCGTCCACACCCACCGGGACACCGACGGCACCAGTGAGTTCATGGCGATGCCGGAGAAGAGGTACGCGACCGCCGGGATGAGGAGGTAGTCGAGCATCGCCATCCACCCGGCGATGAACCCGGGCCCTTTTCCGAGCCCCGCGCGCGCGTAGGCGAAGACGGACCCCGCCTGGGGGACCACCCGCACCATCTGGGCGTAGCTGAATGCGGTGAACGCCATCGCGACCGTGGCGATCAGATAGACGAGGGCGACCGCGCCGTGCGACTTCGCGTCGAGCGTCCCGAAGACGCCGACCGGGGCCATGGGGGCGATGAAGAGCAGTCCGTAGACGACGAGGTCCCGGAAGCCGAGACTGCGCCGCAGCCCGTCCCCCTGTGCGGGCTCGGCGCCCCCGGGGGGCTCGGCAGGGGCTCCCGTACTGGCGGACTGTCCGGACATCGTGCCTCCGTGCCTCCGTGGATCAAGGCCGCGTGGATCAACGCAGGTCCCCAGTCTCCCCAACCGGGCGATCTTTGACGCGCTGGACGCGGCCTTACGATGGTGGGCATGACTGCTACGCCTGGCTCCCGCCGTGTCCTGCTCGCCGCTCCCCGTGGCTACTGCGCGGGCGTGGACCGTGCCGTGATCGCCGTCGAGAAGGCCCTGGAGCAGTACGGGGCCCCGATCTACGTCCGCCACGAGATCGTCCACAACAAGTACGTGGTGCAGACCCTGGAGAAGAAGGGCGCCATCTTCGTCGACCAGACGGCGGAGGTCCCCGAGGGCTCCATCGTGATGTTCTCGGCGCACGGCGTCGCCCCGACCGTCCACGCGGAGGCCGCCGAGCGCAAGCTGGCGACCATCGACGCGACGTGCCCGCTGGTCACGAAGGTCCACAAGGAAGCGGTCAGGTTCGCCAAGGAGGACTACGACATCCTCCTCATCGGGCACGAGGGCCACGAGGAAGTCATCGGTACGTCGGGTGAGGCGCCCGACCACATCACGCTGGTCGACGGCCCCGACGACGTCGCGAACGTCGAGGTCCGCGACCCGGACAAGGTCGTCTGGCTCTCCCAGACCACGCTCTCCGTGGACGAGACCATGGAGACCGTCGACGCCCTGAAGAGCAAGTACCCGAACCTCCTCTCGCCCCCCAGCGACGACATCTGCTACGCCACGCAGAACCGCCAGACCGCGGTGAAGAAGCTCGCCGAGGACGCGGAGCTGGTCATCGTCGTCGGCTCCAAGAACTCCTCGAACTCCATCCGCATGGTCGAGGTCGCCCTGGACGCCGGCGCCGCCGCGTCCCACCTCGTCGACAACGCCGACGAGATCGACGAGGCCTGGCTGGAGGGCGTCACCACGGTCGGCCTGACCTCGGGCGCCTCCGTGCCGGACGTCCTCGTCGACGGCGTCATCGAGTGGCTCGCCGAGCGGGGTTACGAAGACGTGGAGACGGTGAAGACCGCCGAGGAGTCCATCACCTTCTCCCTGCCCAAGGAGCTCCGCAGGGACCTGCGCGCCGAAGCGGCCGAGCTGTCCCAGCGCTGAAAGGCGGGCTCCGCGGGCGCGGGCGCCGTACGGTGGGAGCCATGCAGATCTTCGGTGTGGACATCGGCGGATCCGGGATCAAGGGCGCTCCCGTGGACCTTGATCGTGGAGAGCTGGCACAAGAGCGGCACAAGGTACTGACACCGCATCCGGCGACGCCGGAGGCCGTGGTCGACGGTGTGTGCGAGGTCGTGGAGCACTTCGGCTGGAAGGGGGCCATCGGGGCGACCTTCCCCGGCGTGATCACGGACGGCACGGCGCGCACCGCGGCCAACGTCGACAAGAGCTGGATCGGCAAGGACATCCGCACGCTGGTCTCCGACCGGCTCGGCGGAGTCCCCGTCACCGTCCTGAACGACGCGGACGCGGCGGGCGTCGCCGAGATGCACTTCGGCGCGGGCCGCGACCGTACGGGCACGGTCATCCTGCTCACCCTCGGCACGGGCATCGGCAGCGCGCTCTTCACGGGCGGCCGCCTCGTCCCGAACACGGAGCTCGGCCACCTCGAGCTGCACGGCCACGACGCGGAGAAGAAGGCATCCTCCAAGGCCCGTGAGGACGAGGACCTGAGCTGGGAGCACTGGGCGCACCGCGTACAGAAGTACCTCGCGCACGTGGAGATGCTGTTCTCCCCGGAGCTGTTCATCATCGGCGGCGGGGTGAGCCGCAAGGCGCACAAGTTCCTGCCGCTCATCGAGGGCATTTCGGCGGAGATCGTCCCGGCGCAGCTGCAGAACAACGCGGGCATTGTCGGGGCGGCGATGGCGGCGGCCGAGGCATAGCCCGCCCCGTCGGCCTTCCCATGGCCTCTCTACGGCCTTCCTAGGTGGTGGGCAGGCGCTTCCCGCGGGCCGGCCCCGGCGCCGTACCCGAACCCGACCCTGGACCCGAACCAGACCCTGGACCCGGGCCCGGGCCCGCGGGACGCTCCTGCCGCCGCTGCGCCATCAGCCTGACCTTCCGTACGGTCACGATGAGCCCCGCGACGAGCGTCCCCCCGTACAGCCAGCCGGCGTGCAGGGCCAGCGTCGTCACGAGCCCCATGAACTGGCCGCCGAACCCGCCCGAGCCCCCGGCGACGGGCAGCACGCCGGCCGCGAAGGCGATCGGCACGCCGACCGGGGCGGTGACCAGGTCGGCCGGGCGCACCCAGAGCGCCGTGAGCGCGGCGACGGGCAGGAACAGCACGCCGTACGCGACGACGGAGTCGCCGCCGACCAGGCGGAGCAGACAGGCGAGCAGGAACATCACCGCCGTGCAGAAGAGCCCGCTGCCGAGCCCGGTGAGACGGGGGTTCGGCATGCGGCGCAGCGAGCGGTACAGCGGTGACCGGCGCAGGGCGCGCAGGAACGGCGGGACGGGGCGGCGCGGGCGGGGCGCGGCCCGGTACACCGCGCCCGGCACGGGCCCGCCCTGCGGGGGCAGCGGTGCGGTCCGGCGCTGCGGCCGGGCCGGTGAGGCGGTCCCGGATGCGGACCGCGCGGTCTTGGGTGCGGGCTGAGGGGGACGCGTCCTGTGTTGCTCCACTGGACCAACCTAGGCGGGGTACGGCGTCGAATCAGGCGTGGGACACGCCTTTGGGCCGACCTTGGCCATGCGTTCGAAGCCGCGGCGACGGGCAGGCGGGGGCGGCGGCGGCACGCCGTAGACTGGGGGATCGCCCCAAGGCCGCTCCGGCCCACCGGGCCGCCCACCATCCACATCCCTCACGTACGGGAAGTCGCAACGTGTCGCTCACGATCGGAATCGTCGGTCTGCCCAATGTCGGCAAGTCGACCCTGTTCAACGCCCTGACCAAGAACGACGTCCTTGCGGCCAACTACCCGTTCGCGACGATCGAGCCGAACGTCGGCGTGGTGGGCGTCCCGGACCCCCGCCTGACCAAGCTGGCGGAAATCTTCAGCTCCCAGAAGGTCCTCCCGGCGACGGTCGACTTCGTCGACATCGCGGGCATCGTGCGCGGCGCGAGCGAGGGCGAGGGCCTGGGCAACAAGTTCCTCGCGAACATCCGCGAGTCGGACGCGATCTGCCAGGTCATCCGCGCCTTCAAGGACGAGAACGTCGTCCACGTCGATGGCAAGGTCTCGCCCAAGGACGACATCGAGACGATCAACACCGAGCTGATCCTCGCCGACCTCCAGACGATCGAGAAGGTGCTTCCCCGACTCCAGAAGGAGTCGCGGATCAAGAAGGACATCGCCCCGAAGGTGAAGGCGGTCGAGGAGGCCAAGGCGATCCTGGAGCGCGGCGACACGCTCTTCTCCCAGGGCATCGTCCAGGGCTCGGAGCGCGCGGAGCTCCTCCACGACCTGCACCTCCTCACCACGAAGCCGTTCCTCTACGTCTTCAACGTGGACGAGGACGAGCTGACGGACGACGACTTCAAGGCCGAGCAGCGCGCCCTGGTCGCCCCCGCGGAGGCGATCTTCCTCAACGCCAAGCTGGAGGCGGACCTCGCCGAGCTCGACGACGAGGAGGCCCTCGAACTCCTCCAGTCGGTCGGCCAGGAAGAGCCCGGCCTCGCCACCCTCGCCCACGTCGGCTTCCGCACCCTCGGCCTCCAGACCTACCTGACGGCAGGCCCCAAGGAATCCCGCGCCTGGACCATCCCCCAGGGCGCCACGGCCCCCGAGGCGGCCGGTGTCATCCACACCGACTTCCAGAAGGGCTTCATCAAGGCGGAGATCATCTCCTTCGAGGACCTGGTGGAGGTCGGCTCCGTAGCCGAGGCCCGCGCAAAGGGCAAGGCCCGCATGGAGGGCAAGGAGTATGTGATGCAGGACGGGGATGTGGTGGAGTTCCGGTTCAACGTGTAGCGGCGTACGCCTCACAACGTCGCTGATCTGCCGGACTTGCAGGTCAGATGGGGTCCGACTCTTCGGGGTCGGGCCCTTTGCGTATTCCTGTGCTGGGACGGGCCAGGTACCCTCAGACACATCGTCAACGCGGCCCGACGGGCTTCCGCTCCACCCCGTGGAGTCTCGAAGGACATGCCCCTACCCGCACGATCTATTTCGTGCTGCCCGGGGGAAGTCCTTGCTGTTCCGCGCTTCTGCGAAAACGGTCGCCGCCATGGCGCTCGACAGTTCGCTCTATCTCCACCTCACCGAGCAATTCATCCACAGGCACGGCTACCGGCCCACCCCCTCGGAGGCGCGGTCCTGGGAGCGGAGCATCCCCGAGCTGGTCGCAGCGCTCAATGACGCGGGACTCGGTGACGTGGAGGTCATGCTCGAATACGCGCTCCCGATGAACAGCAAGCGGGCCGACGCGGTTCTCGCCGGGATCCACCCGCGCACGGGCGACCCCTCCTATGTCGTGGTGGAGCTCAAGCAGTGGAGCGATGTCTTCCCGGACGAGGACGACCCGGTCCTCTGCCACGTCGCTTCCTATACTCAGCCGGTCCTCAACCCCATCGAGCAGGTGCGCCGCTACTGCGAGTACCTCGTCAACTTCAACGGCGCTGTCGCCGGCCACCCGGAGAGGGTCGGGGGAGTGGCTCTCCTGCACAACGCCACCGAGTTCGATGTGGCCGCACTGCGCGAGATCGAGTCCGACCAGTGGGGCCAGTTGTTCGCGGGCGACACTCGCGGTGGCTTCATCGACTACGTCCGTGCCCGGCTGAGCCCTGAGCATCCGGGCGCCGCAGCCGCTGACGCGCTGCTCGCGGGCAAGACGGTCCCCTCGACGCAGCTGATGGCGGTCGCAGCACAGGAGGTCCGTGAGAGGGAGCAGTTCGTGCTCCTCGACGAACAGCAGGTCGCCTACCGCAAGGTCCTCAACGCGGTACGCAAGGCCCAGCGGTCCGACCACAAGGAGGTCGTGGTCATCACCGGTGGTCCCGGCACCGGCAAGAGCGTCATCGCGCTCTCCCTGCTCGGCGAGTTGTACCGGCGAGGCATCCCGGCTCTGCACGCGACCGGGTCCCAGTCCTTCACCAAGACGATGCGCAAGGTCGCGGGTGCCAGGAAGCGCGAAGTGCAGGACCTCTTCAAGTACTTCAACAGCTTCATGACGACGGAGAAGAACAGCCTCGACGTCTTGGTCTGTGATGAGGCCCATCGCATCCGTGAGACATCCGCCAACCGGTACACACCGGCCGCACGCCGGACCGGCAAGCAGCAGATCGACGAGCTGATAGACGTGGCCAAAGTGCCCGTCTTCCTGCTCGACGAGCACCAGGTCGTGCGCCCGGGCGAGATGGGCACGGTCGAAGACATCCGAGCCGCGGCGGCACGCAGGGGGCTGAACTGCCCCGTCATACGGCTGGAGAGCCAGTTCCGCTGCGGCGGGAGCGATGCCTACCTGCGCTGGGTGGTGCGGCTTCTGGGGCTGGAGCCCGGTGGCCCGGTGGCGTGGGACCCGGATGACCGCATGCAACTCCTGTTGGCCGACAGCCCGGAAGAAATGGAAAGCTTCCTGGACGGCTGCCGCGGCCGGCGCCACAGCGCGCGCATGTCAGCCGGCTACTGCTGGCAGTGGTCCCCGGAACCCAAGCCGGGACAGCCTCTTCCGGCGGACGTGCGGATCGGCACCTGGGCGCGTCCCTGGAACCTGCGCGGCGACCGCTCCGTCTCCGGTGCACCGCCGTCCGCCCTGTGGGCCACTGACCCGGCGGGCTTTGGTCAGATCGGTTGCGTCTACACCGCCCAGGGCTTCGAGTACGACTGGTCCGGCGTCATCATTGGCCCCGACCTGGTGTGGCGCGGCGACCGATGGGTGACGGACCGTACGGCGTCCAAGGACCCGGTGTTCAAGCGCTCGACCCCGGACGCCGATGTGGATCGCCTGATCCGCAACACATACAAGGTGCTGCTGACCCGAGGAATGGTCGGCACGGTCGTCTACTCCACGGATCGAGAGACGCAGGAGAAACTGCGAGAACTGGTGGGTGCCGGGCGGCGTGTGGCTGTCACGGCGTGAACGGCCGTTCCGAACTCGCCGCTATTTCGCCAACTTGCCGCCGGCACGCCATGAGTCGGTGGGGGAAGTGCGCGTGACCTGCCGCGCTCCCTAAGATCACTCATACCAATTGCGGCCCGACGGGCTTCCTCCGCGAGGACACGCCCCCACCCGCACGAGTCACTCGTGCCCTGGGGGAACCACCTCGTGTCCATGCTCCTGCTGAGGTTGTCCGCGCAGGACCTGCTTACCTTGAACTCGAGGCGGCGGATGGTGCCGCATCTCGCCGCCAGGTACCAGCACTTCCGAGGGCGCGACGTGTCCGACACGGAACGGAAGGCGTGGGCCGAGAGCCTGGTCGAGTTGGCGGAAGACCTCGTCGAGGCGGAGCGGGGCAACGTCGAGATGGTCGTCGAGTGCGCGGCGACGCTCGACGAACCGAAGAAGGGGGAGTCGCCCCTCATCGACGTCGTACTCGTGGGCCGGCATCCGGAGACGCGTCTGCCGTCGTACCAACTCGTCGAGCTGAAGAGATGGTCAATGGTGACGCAGGTGGAAGCCGCCACCGCGCAGCTCGTGAACGTGCCGGGATACAAAAGCCCCAAGAAGCACCCTGCGTTGCAACTCAGGAACACATACCAGCTGTTCACCGGAGACCGGGGGCCACTGCGTGGCATCACGGTCGAATGCGGCGGATTCGCGTATCTGCACAACGCCACCGATGACTCGGTTCGACCTTTGCTCGATACGCTGGCGCCGACTGGAGCGTATGAGCGTGTGTACACCCGCGACAGCCGCGACCGCCTCCTCGCGGACCTGCGGCGGCATTTCGCGGAGGACGGCGCGGATTCCGAAGCCGAGCAGCTCCTGCGGTACATGAACCTGCGCAACACACCGCTTCTCGACGCAATGATCAGGTCGCGTGGAGAGGACACGGTGTTCACTTTGCGCGGACAGCAGAAGAAAGTGGCGGCGAGTGTCCTGGAACGAGCCGCTCTGGTGCTCGGCAATCCCGATCAGCCCGCTCCGCTGCCGGGTGACGGACGAGCCGTGTTCATTGTGACGGGGGGTGCGGGTACGGGAAAGAGCGCCGTGGGCCTACAGCTCAGGGCTGATTTCGAGGCAGCCGGGCGAACGGTGAAGTACGCCAGCGGCAGCCGTGCCTTCAACGGGGCGCTCCAGGAGCAGGTGGGCTACACGGACAAGGAGTTCAAGAAGAGGTTCGCCTACTTCAGCGACTTCGTGACACCCCCGGACCCCCCTCTGGACGTCCTCATCTGCGACGAGGCGCATCGCTTGAGAGAGCGAACCACCGACAGGTTCCGCCGAGAGGAGAAGTCGGGTAAGCAGCCCCAAGTGGACGATCTGCTCGACGCCTCCCGCCTCACGGTGTTCTTTCTCGATGAGAGCCAGTCCGTGCGACCCAAGGAAGTCGGAACGGTGAGCCTGATCGAGGAAGCCGCAAGAGCGCGGGGGATCACTCCACTCCACTATGGGCTCAGGGAGGAATGGCGTTGCGGGGGCAGCGACGCCTACATCCGCTGGGTGCGGGCTGTCCTCGACATCGAGGCAGGAACCACCGAGTGGACCCCCGACGGCCTGATGCACGTCGAGGTGGCCGAGAGCCCGGAGGAACTCGAGTACATCATCAGGACGGAGGCGCAGGCGGGAGCGACGGCTCGCATGGTGGCCGGCTTCTGCTGGCCGTGGACCGAGCCGGTGGGAAAGGGGAAGGCCGCGCGCCTGGAGGCAGACGTGCGGATCGGTGACTGGCATCGGCCGTGGAATGCCAAAGGAGACGCCTTCCGCGAGAACGGAGCGGTGCCCCCGTCCACGAAATGGGCGGTGCACCCGTACGGCATCAACCAGATCGGCTGCGTGTACACGGCTCAGGGCCTTGAGTGGGACTGGTGCGGGGTGATCCTCGGCGAGGACATGGTGAGACGCGACGACCGGTGGGTCTACCGCAAGGGGCAGTGGCGTGAGGACCCGAAAAGCAAGGTCAAGCGTGTCAAAGTGCCTGGTTCGTTCGATATGAAGCTCCGCGAGGGGACGGGAAGCGAGGCAGAAAAGGAGGAGGAGTTCGCGCGATGTGTTCGGCACGCGTACCACGTGCTCATGACCAGGGCGAGCCGGGCGACGGTGCTGTATTCCACGGACGAGGAGACACAGGCGTACCTCAAGAGCTGCGTGGGTGACGTGCAGATACACGGTCTGCGGCCCACGTGGGAAAATCTCCCTGCCGAGGCGCGGATAGCGCATCTCCCCAGCCCGAAGAGGAAGGGAAACGACACCCCTCCAGGGCAGGAACTGCTCTTCTGAAGGATTTTCGTCGTGTGGCGGAAGCCGGTCGGGCTGAAGAGTGGCGGGCTCGCCGGGCCCGCCACATGCCTGCCTCAGATGAGGTGGCGCGCTGCCACCGCCAGTGCCTCCCACACGAGGTTGGAGAGCATGCTCACGGCGACGCCGGCCAGGATCTCGCGGATCCAGGGACGACGCGCAGGCTTGTACTCGACCGGTTCCATAAAGGCCCACTCCATGGTGTGAGTTCGGAATGGTAGGACCGCCCTACCGGGCATCCGCCCCATTCGTCACTCACAGCCAGAGGACTGGACCGTGGACTCCGCCTTGTACCCTCCGGGAAGGTGCGCAGCAGTAAAAGCCTATCTCAGAGGCGCGTCCCCGATCGAGACAACGACCTGTAAGCCGACTGGAGTTGCTGTGTCAGTCGAAGCGCAGGATGCGAGGCGCGAACGTGCCGTCGGGTCCGTTGGCCCTGCCGACCGACCACACCGTTTCCGTGCCCGGTACCGGGGTCAGGTGCAGGCGTTGGGATTCGCCTTCTCCGGGGACCGGTGGTTCCTCGTGGCCGGTGAATGACTGGCCGTCCCAGGCGAGGAAGTCCGGGCCCGAGACGAAGGGCGGCCAGCTTCCCGGGGGGCCGTACTTCTGGGAGCGGGCCACCGAGACCCAGGCCAGTTCGCCGGACGGGGCCGGCACCAGTGAGGTGACCGAGCCGAAGTCCGTGGGGACGGTCACCCGGTTCCACGCCTGGCCGTCGAAGCGGACCAGCAGCGGTGGGATCGGCTTGCCGACCGGGCCGCCGACGAAGCCGGCCGTGCCGCCCGCCCACACCTCCGTGTCGGAGGCCGCGTACACGCTGCCCACGGCCGACCGCGGGAAGCCGAACACCGTCGTCTGCTCCCACGCCTGGCCGTCCCAGTGCGACACGGCCGCGCCCGCGTGGGTGTCGCCCGCGGCCCAGACGTCGTCCGCCGCCTTGACATGCAGGCCGTACACGGAGCCCGGCGGCACCGGCATCTCCTGCCAGCCGGAACCGTCCCTGCGCAGCAGCACCTGCGCGCCGGGCCGCGAACCGATCAGCCAGGTATCGCCGCCGCCCGCCACGACCTTGGTCAGCGTGACGTCGCGCGGTGCCCGGCTCTCGCGCCAGGTCTTGCCGTCGAAGCGGAGCAGGCGCGCGGCGCCCGCCGTGTCGCGGCCCACCGCCCAGGTCTCGGTCGGTGAGGCGGACGAGACGGACAGCAGTTCTCCTTGCCAGCCGCCGCCCGGCACTTTCTGGTGCTGCCACGCCGTTCCGTCCCAGCGCAGCAGCAGCGGGAAGCCCGGCGCCTCGCGGCCGACGGCGTCGGTGCCCACCGCCCACGCCCGGTCGGGGCCGAACGCCACCGCCTCGTTCAGCCCGGCCTGCGGGCGCACCTCGGCGGGGACCGGGACGTGCCGCCAGGACCCGGGTTCCGCCGCGGCCGAGGCCATGACGGTCACGATCGTCATGGCGACGGCGAGGGCCGCGATGAGCAGTCTGCGTGCCATGGTCGGCCTTCCCAGCCGCTCGCTCATCAGATGCCTCCCAGCCGCTCGGTCATGAGATGGCCCGCAGTCGCTCGCTCATCAGGTTCGGTTTCGAGCCGTAGATCTCGACGGTCCCGAAGGACAGCAGCGAGGAACCGGCCCGCGTCAGCGCCGTCGGCTTGACGTTGATCGCGTTCGTGCGTTCCGGGCCGTACGAGAAGGTGGTGCGGGAGCCGTTCAGCCGTGCGTACTTCGACTGGAACGCGCGGTCGCTGCGCACCGGCAGCCACAGCGCGCCGTCCGGGCCGCGCACCAGCGCCTCGGTGTGGGTGTCGCCCAGCGGTGGGTTGCTGGTGCGCCAGGTGCGGCCGTTCCAGGTCAGGATGTACGTGCTCTGGGTGCCGTCGGTGTATTGGGTGCCGCTGATCGTGGTCCGGTCGGAGCGTTCGAGCAGGATCGTGTGCACGTTGCTGTTGGCCGGGAGCGGTACCTCCGCGTCCCGCCACGCCGTGCCGTCCCAGCGCAGGATGGCCGTCCCGGTGCTGGTGTCCGCCCACGCCCAGGCGTCGGAGGCGGTCCGCGCGGCGATCCCCGCCACGAAGTGCACGCCGTCCGGGACGGATTGGGTCGTCCAGCGGGAGCCGTCGTAGTGCAGCACCTTCAGCCCCGTGTTGTCCTCGCCGACCACCCACGCGGCGCCCGGCACCGCGGCGAAGTCCTGGTAGTTCCACATGGTCTGCGGCAGCGGGACCACGCTCCAGCCGTCCGCCGAGCGGCGCAGGATCTGGCCCGCGCCCTCGCGGTTGTTCTGGAAGATCCACACCTCTTCGCCGACGAACTGCACCTCGCCGAGCCAGCCCGGGTCCCCGGCGCCCGGGAAGGTCGTGTCCCGGCTCCACGCCGTGCCGTTCCAGCGGTACAGCATGGGCCGCAGTCCGTCGGTGGCGTGCTCGTATCCGCTCGCCCAGGCGTCGCCCGGCCCGCGGGCCGCGAGATCCTTCACGGTCACCGTCGGGGCCGTCACCGGCGGCACCGGCAGCGCGGACCAGCCCGGTGTCACCGCCGCGGCCGGTGACACGAACGCGACGCACACGATCACAAGGCCGACAACCACCGCACGGAGACCGTTCACGGGACCCCCCAGGACCGAAGGCCGCACACGCTATTGGCATGCTCACACCCGTGCACAGGCGGCATCCGGCCGATCGAGGCCGGAACAATGTCGCTCTGCCGTCACTGGCTTCACTCCAGTCACCTGTGACCTCCAGTCGTCCATGACCTCCAGTCACCCGTGGCCTCCAGTCACCCCTGACCTCCAGCCATCCCCGACTTCACCCCCGCCCCGCACAGCGGCACCACCGTCGTCCGCTCCCCGAGCGCCCCGTCCCGTACGGCCGCCCAGCAGGCCACGCCCGTCGACTCGACGTAGAGCCCCCGCGCGGCCAGGTCCCGCTGGGCCGCGACGAGACGGTCCTCCGTCACCGTCAGGAAGGCGCCGCCCGACTCGCGTACCGCGCGCAGGATCTGGCGGGCGCGGAGCGGGCGGGGGATCGCGATGCCCTCCGCGTGGGTCGACGCCACCGGGGTCTCGCCGACCAGGTCGTCCGAGCCGGCCAGGTCGTCCGAGCCGGCCAAGTCGTCCGAGCCGACCAGCTCACCCGCACCGACCAGGTCCTCCGCCCCCGCCCGCCACGCCGCCGCCAGCGGCGCGACCGCCGCGGACTGCACCGCGTACAGCGCGGGGCGCCCTGCGAGGAGCCCGGCCGCGTACAGCTCCTGGATCGCGAGGGCCGCGCCGAGCAGCAGCGTGCCGTTGCCGACGGGGAGGACGAGGGCGTCGGGGAGGCGGCCGCCGAGGTCCTCCCAGAGTTCGTGGACGTAGGTCTTGGTGCCGTGGAGGAAGTAGGGATTATGGACGTGCGAGGCGTAGAACGTGCCCGGCTCATCGGCCGCGGCACGCGCGGCGCGGGCCGTCGACTCGCGGCCGCCCTCGACGGCTTTGAGGCGCGCCCCGTGCGCCCGGACCTGCTCCAGCTTCTTCGGCGACGTCCCCGCGGGGACGTACACGGTGCAGTCGAGCCCGGCACGCGCGCAGTACGCGGCGACGGCCGTGCCCGCGTTGCCGCTGCTGTCGGCGATCACCCGGTCGGGGCGGAGACGCTGCGCGAGGGCGGCGAGCAGGACCGCCCCGCGATCCTTGAAGGACAGCGTCGGCATCAGGAAGTCCAGCTTGGCCGAAACCGGCCCCGCGAGCGGCACGAGGGGCGTGCGGCCCTCGCCGAGGGAGATCGCGGGGGCGGGGAGCGGCAGGCATTCCGCGTAACGCCAGAGGGAGTTGACCCGCCCGGCGAGGGCGTCGAGGGGCGCGGGCACGGGGGAGAAGTCCAGGTCGAGGGGGCCGCGGCAGGTGGGGCACGACCAGGCGAGCGTGCCCGCGGGGACGCGCGTTCCGTCGGCCGGGCAGGTGAAGTCGGGCAGGGCGGTCGTGGCGGTCGAGGCGTCCGGCGCGTCTGTCATGCGGGCAGGCTAGCCGGGGCGGTTGTTGAAGCTGGGACGAGAGGGGTGCGGGGCTATTGCTGAGGGAGCGTCACCGCAGCGCCCGACCACCGTGTTACGTCCGGTCCTGACTCTTGTGGGATTCCTATGGATCCGCCAATCTTTCGTCCCGACGGAGGCAAGAGCAGGCGTGTCGAATTGACATGCCCCTGCCGCATGTCCCCGCGAGTGTGGGCACCACGGCACCAATCCCCCACCAACGCACCACCTATTGAGGAGGACCCCTCAGATGGCAGTGATGCGTCATAACCGCCGAAGACTGGCCGGGATCAGCGCGACAGCGGTCGCGGCCCTCGCCCTCGGCGTCGTCTCCGCCCTCCCGGCGAACGCCCAGCCGGACCGGGCGGAAGGCACGATCGAGAACGCCGGCGCACCCGGCGTGATCAAGAACAGCTACATCGTGAGCCTCGACAAGGACGCTCCGAAGGCCCGCTCCGCCGCGGGCAAGGCCCTCGCCAAGCAGTACGGCGCGAAGATCGAGCGGACCTACGACAAGGCCCTCAACGGCTACGCGGTCGAGCTCTCGGAGGCCGAGGCGAAGAAGTTCGCGGCCGACCCGGCGGTCGACACGGTCGTCCAGAACCGCACGTTCACTGCCTCCGCGACCCAGACGAACCCGCCGTCCTGGGGCCTGGACCGCATCGACCAGAAGACCCTGCCGCTGGACCAGAAGTACACCTACCCGGACTCCGCGGGCGAGGGTGTCACCGCGTACGTCATCGACACCGGCGTCCGCATCAGCCACACCGACTTCGGCGGCCGCGCCTCCTACGGCTACGACGCCATCGACAACGACAACACCGCGCAGGACGGACACGGCCACGGCACGCACGTCGCCGGAACCGTCGCCGGCACCCTGCACGGCGTCGCCAAGAAGGCCAAGATCGTCGGCGTCCGCGTCCTGAACAACCAGGGCTCGGGCACCACGGCGCAGGTCGTCGCGGGCATCGACTGGGTCACCAAGAACGCGGTCAAGCCCGCCGTCGCCAACATGTCGCTCGGCGGTGGCGCCGACAGCGCGCTCGACACGGCGGTGCGCAACTCCATCGCGTCCGGCATCACCTACGCCGTGGCGGCGGGCAACGAGTCGACGGACGCGTCGACCAAGTCGCCCGCGCGCGTGGCGGAGGCCATCACCGTCGGTGCCACGACCAGCACCGACGCGAGGGCGAGCTACTCGAACTACGGCAGCATCCTCGACATCTTCGCCCCGGGCTCCTCGATCACCTCGACGTGGAACTCCAGCGACAGCGCCACCAACACCATCTCCGGTACGTCGATGGCCTCCCCGCACGTCGCGGGCGCGGCCGCGATCTACCTCGGCCAGAACCCGTCGTCGACCCCGGCGCAGGTCTCCTCGGCCCTCGTCAGCGCGTCCTCGACGGGCGTCGTCACCAGCCCGGGCACGGGCTCGCCCAACCGGCTCCTGAACGTCACCGGGGGTTCGACCAACCCGCCGGGCAAGAAGTTCACGAACGACACGGACTACCCGATCCGGGACAACGCCACGGCCGAGTCCCCGGTGACCGTGACCGAGGTCCCGGGCAACGCGCCCGCCGCCCTGAGCGTGCCGGTGACCATCCAGCACACGTACATCGGTGACCTCCAGGTCCAGCTGATCGCCCCCGACGGAACCGCCTACACCCTCAAGGGCTACGGCACCGGCGGCAGCACGGACAACATCAACACCACGTACACCGTGAACGCCTCCTCGGAGACGGCCAACGGCACGTGGAAGCTGCGGGTCAGCGACAACGCGGCCCAGGACACCGGGAAGATCGACTCCTGGAGCCTGCAGTTCTGACACCGGGAGAAGCAGCAGAGCTTGTGAGTACGTGAGTCAGTGGTCCTCGTCCTCGCGGTACGGCTCCGGGTCCGTGACCCAGCCCGCCGCGAGGACGAGGCGCGAGGTGCGGTGGACGGCGAGGAAGCCGAAGGGGCGGTCGAAGGTGGCGTCCACGTCGGTGGTGACGTAGCGCTCCTCGGGCATGCCCGCGCCGATCGCCATGAACACCGTGACGGCCGCGGCCCGGAAGCCCCGCGCGCCAAACGTCGCCGTCGCCGTCTGCGAGCCGCTCTGGAGCGCCAGGGGCTCCGCCGCGATCCCGGGGAATTGGCCGTGCGTCGCGTCCCTCGCCGAGGTCAGGCCGAACAGCTCGTGCCGCTGCATCAGGTCGTGCTCAGCGGTCAGCGTGAACGGCACGGTGGTGACGTGCAGCGCCGGCGGCCGCGGGGACTCGGAGCGCACCCTGGTCACCTCCAGGCCCGGCCCCACGTCTCCGTACGGCAGTTGATTCCCCGGCACCACCGCGACCCTCCGCGCGAGGACGTCCACGCCCGCGCCGAGCACCTGCCCCGGGCCCATGTGGTCCTCGCCGAGGAGCAGATGGACGTCGATCCCGGTGTTGCCGAGCACCTTCAGCTCGGTCACGGCGCCCGCGGGGGTGTGGGCCACGCCGACGCGGTCCAGGAGTGACGTCGACCGGCGCAGGGCGGCCAGGTGGCGGTCCCGCCACGGTCCCGTTTCCGGAATCGTCTCGCAGTCCCTGAAGGGCCGTAGCCACTCGGTCCGCAGGGCCAGCGCGCTCGCCAGGGCGAAGTCGGTGTCCTTGTCCGGACGGACCGGCATCCGCCGGATCTGGCCGCCCGTCCGCTCCGCCGCCCACGCGTCGAGCGCCGCCCCGTCCTTCTCCGGGTCACCGGTCAGCACGCCCAGCGCGTCCACCGGCACGCCGTCTCGCCACGCTCGCCGCAGGGTCAGGGTGCGCTTGGTCCACAGGCCGAGGGCCGCGTCCAGGCCCCGTACGCGGTCCATCGCGGCCAGCAACTCCCGTGCGCCCGCCGCCGCTTCGTCGGCCGGCAGCCCCACCGCGTCCGCGAGCTCCGTGCGGGCCGCGCCGTCGGCGCCGTCCGCGAGGAACGCGAGGAGGGGCCAGACACCGGGCGCCGAGAAGACGGTGCCGCGGTCGGCGGCCGCCGTCGCCGCCCACCGCGAGGTCAGGTCGTTGACAACCCGTATCACTGCCCGAGTTGTCGAGGTTTGCCGTCGCATTACCTTTTCTCCCCTGCCCCCGATTACGATGCGCCAAGCTCTCCGCACCGCCCGCCCATGAATTCAGGAGCACGCTACCCGTGGACATACCGCCGCCGCCCGGCCCGTACGCGCCCCCGCCGGGGCAACAGCCGTGGCAGCAGGGGCAGCAAGTACCCCCGTGGCAGCAGGGGCAACAGGGGCCCCCGTGGCCGCCGCCCGGGCACGCCCCGTACCAGCAGTGGCCCGGGCCGTACTCCCCGTACGCCAAGCCGCAGGTGAACGGCTTCGCGATCGCCTCCCTGGTCTGCGGCCTCCTCTGCTGCGTGCCCGCCGTCGGCCTGGTCCTCGGCCTCGTCGCGCTCGCGCAGATCAAGAAGAAGGGCGAGCGCGGCAAGGGCATGGCGATCGCGGGCAGCATCCTCTCCGCGATCGGCATCCTGCTGCTGGTCCTCGCCGTCGCCACGGGCGGCGCCCGGGAATTTGTCGAGGGCTTCAAGGAGGCGGCGCGCGACTCCCGGCAGGGCGCCGGCGCCTTCCCGGTCGACAAGGGCGGCTGCTTCGACGCGCCCGACGGGAAGCTCGACTCGATGCGGTACGCCTTCCAGGTCGACGAGGTCCCGTGCGCCGGGCGCCACGACGGTGAGGTCTTCGCGTCGTTCCGCGTGAGCGACACGAGCTACCCGGGGGACGACGCGCTCGTCGACCGCGCCACGGCCGAGTGCACCGACCTCCAGTGGTCCTACGTCCAGGACAGCTGGACCGACTTCGGCGACGCCGAGCTCTACTACTTCGTGCCCGACCGCACCACTTGGCGCCAGGGTGACCGCCACATCACCTGTCTCTTCGGAGCCGCCGATCCGAAGCATCCGCTGAAGGGGTCCCTGCGCCGCGACGCGACGACGCTCGACGCCGACCAGCTCGCGTACGTGAAGGCGGACCGCGCCTTCGACGAGGCGTACCTCTCGGAGCCCGCGGCGGAGCGGGTCGAGGACGACCTCGAAGGGCACAAGAAGTGGGCCTCCCGCGTCGACAAGGGCCTCGCCGAACGGGCGCGGCGGCTGCGCGCGCACGACTGGCCGAAGGCGGCGCAAGGCCACGTCGACGCGCTCGTCACCGAGACCGGCAAGGCCCGCAAGGAATGGGCGAAGGCCGCCGGGGCCACCGACGCCGACACCTTCAACGACCACTACGTAGCGGGCCTTCAGCAGCTCGGCGAGAAGAACGCCATCGCGGTGCGCAAGTCCCTCGGCCTGGCGACCACTTCGCCCCGCGACGCCACTCCGGAGGACGGCGCGGAGTCCGGGCTCGGCGAGGACCACGGCGAGGGCGAGGCGGTGTGACCCTCTCCGGGGCGGTGTGACCCCTCGCCGCGGTGACCCCGTAGCGGTGCCCCTCTCCGAGGCGGACACCCTGAGGGGATTTTGTCCGCTTCTGTGATAGTTCTTCGGTGTGATGCCCGCCGTGCCGCCGCCCGCCGTGACCCGGGTCCTGCTCCTGGCCGCCGGTCTGCTGAACGCGGCACTCGCCGTCCTCGTCGCCGCCCCCCTGCCCCGCATCCCTCTCCTGGTGCTCGTCGCGGCCGCGATCACCTCCTGGGGTCTCGTGCTGCTGCCGCCCGGCCTGCTGGGGCTCGCCGCCGCCGCGTGCGCCGGCCGGCGGCACCCCTGGTGCGCGGGGCTCGCCGCGCTCGCCTCCTTCGCGGCCCTCGTCTACGGAGTGATGCCGTACGCCGCCGCGTACGGCCTCGCGGAGCGCCAGGGGCAACGGCTCGCCCCCACGCGGTACTTCGACGGCGTCAACTACGCCAAGGTGCCCGACCGGGCGCGAACGCTCACGTACGCGCGCGTGGGGCGCGGCCACGGGGCGCACCGCACGAAGGGGCAGCAGTTGACGCTGGACCTCTGGGCGCCGCCCGGGCGGTCCGGGGAGCGGCGGCCCGCCGTCGTGTGGGTGCACGGCGGCGGCTGGAACAAGGGCCACCGCAGTCAGACCCCCGAGTGGAACCGGTGGTTCAACGCGCGCGGCTGGTACGTCTTCGACATCGACTACCGGCTCGCGCCACGGGGTACCCAGCTCGACCAGATCGGGGACGTGAAGTGCGCGGTCGGCTGGGTGCGGCGGCACGCGCGCGTGTACGGCGTCGACCCCGACCGCCTGCTTCTCGCGGGCAGTTCGGCGGGCGGCAACCTCGCGCTCGCCGCCGCCTACACCGAGGGCGACGGCCGGGTGCCGCCCTCCTGCGCGGTCCGCGACAGTTCGGTGTCGGGAGTGATCTCGCTCTACGGGCCCACCGACATGCGGCAGTTGATCGCCGGCACCGCGCTGCGCCGCGACCCCATGATCCCGGCCCTGATGGGCGGTTCGGTCGCGTCCGCCCCCGCCCGCTACCGCCTCGGCTCGCCCGCCCGTCTCGTCCGGGGCGACGTGCCGCCGACGCTGCTGCTGCACGGGAGCGCGGACCGGGCGGTGCCGGTGGCGCAGGCGCGCGACTTGGCCCGGCGTCTGCGGGAGGCCGGTGCCCCGGCGACGTACGTCGAACTCCCGTGGGCCGACCACTGTTTCGACGTGAACTGGGGCGGCTGGGGGAGTCAGATCGCCCGGGCGGCGACAGAACGTTTCCTCGGGGATGTTGATCACCCGCCATATCTGGGGAAAGGTCCTGCGTAAAGACCTGCGCCAGCAGAAATCATCACTTCGAGTGATTCCTTGGCCTTGGGTTGCATGCAACAACCCACGGTTGCCAGGCTGTTGCTGTCTGTCAACCTGATGGGAGTGGCCAGTGACTTTCGGCGAGCAGCCGGCGTATCTGCGGGTCGCGGGTGATCTCCGCAAGAAGATCGCCGACGGCTCCCTGCCGCCGCGCACGCGTCTTCCCTCACAGGCGAGAATCCGCGAGGAGTACGGCGTATCGGACACGGTCGCCCTGGAGGCGCGCAAGGTCCTGATGGCCGAGGGCCTGGTCGAGGGGCGCTCCGGTTCCGGCACCTATGTGCGCGAGCGCCCCGTCCCCCGCAAGATCGCCCGCACGGGCTACCGCGCGGCGAACGGCGGTTCGACCCCCTTCCGCCAGGAGCAGGCCGCCGACGGCGTGCGCGGCACCTGGGAGTCCCGCAGCGAGCAGACCGAGGCCGGCGCCGCGATCGCCGAGCGGCTCGCCATCCGCGCGGGCGACCGCGTGATGTGCACCCGGTACGTCTTCCGGGACGCCGGTGAGGCCATGATGCTCTCCACCTCCTGGGAGCCCCTCGCCATCACCGGGCGCACCCCCGTCATGCTCCCCGAGGAGGGCCCGCTCGGCGGCTGCGGCGTGGTCGACCGGATGGCCGCCATCGACATCATCGTGGACAACGTCGCGGAGGAGGTCGGCGCCCGCCCCGGCCTGGCCGAGGAGCTCACGGCACTCGGCGGCGTCCCCGGCCACGTGGTCCTCGTCGTCCACCGCACGTATTACGCGTCGGGCCGCCCGGTCGAGACGGCCGACATCGTGGTGCCCGCCGACCGCTACGAGATCGCGTACCGCCTGCCCGTGAAGTGACCCGCCCCGGCCCTACCGGCTTTCCCCGGTGGGGCGATCCGTGCCGTGCCCCAGGGGGCGCATCCCAAGGATGCGCCCCCTGCTGTTTGCCGGGCGTTGGCCGATAGCGGCCCTCGCGCGTACCTCTTTGTGCAAAGCCGTATCCGCTGCGTAAAGGTCGGGCGTAGGCTCGGGCATATGCGGATTGCGGTTTCCTTACTGATCGAGGCGTGGGGCGCGCCGGGGGTGGCGAACGGAGGGGCGCGATGAATGACGGCACGGTCCTGCTGCCCTGGTTCGTGATACGGCAGGACGACAACGGCAACCGCTACCGCGTCGGCAGGTACGCGACGAAGGCCGAGGCCCAGCGCATCGCGGACCGCCTCGACGACCGCGGGCACAAGCAGCTCTACTCGGTCGAGAAGCTGAGTGCGAACGGCAGCGGGCGATAGCCGGTAGCGGTAGCGGCGGAGAACAGCGGACGGCGGGCGGCAGTGGACGCCCCATTAGGCTCCGCGGCATGAACGAACGCATTGTGGTGGGCGCCGCCCTGTACGACGACGGACGCCTGCTCGCCGCGCGGCGCAGCGCGCCCCCCGAACTCGCGGGCGGCTGGGAGCTGCCCGGCGGCAAGGTCGAGCCCGGCGAGCGGTGCGAGGACGCGCTGGTGCGCGAGCTCCGCGAGGAACTGGGCGTCGACGCCGAACCGACCGGCCGGGTGCCGGGGGAGTGGCCGCTCGCCAAGGGGTACGTCCTGCGGGTGTGGACCGCCCGGCTTCTCTCCGGCGAGCCCCGGCCCCTGGAGGACCACGACGAGCTGCGCTGGCTCGCCCCCGACCAGGTCTGGTCCGTGGACTGGCTGACCGCGGACGTGCCCGCCGTCACGGCGACACTCGCCCACGCGCACGCCGCCTCCTGAACCCCGCCATCTGAAGCTCGCCCACGACCCGCCTACGCCGTTCGAGCCGTTCGTGCCACAGTGCGCCCCGGTGCGCGGTAAATGAGCCCCGATATCGGGTATATGCCCACTATTCCCATGAAACCGGACGGGTTCAGCTACTGGTCTGGAAGTGATCGGCGTGATCGACACCGAAGGCGACTGCGCCGAGTGGGCCTTCCCCGCTGATCCCGGCGCCGTCCGCACCGCACGCACCGTCGTCCGCGCACAGCTCGCCGACTGGGGCCTCGGATCCCTCGGCGACGTCACCGTGTTGCTCGTGAGCGAGCTGGTGACCAACTCCCTGCGCCATGCCTCCGGGCCCATCGGCGTACGTCTCGTACGCCCCGTGGACCCCCTCGGCACCCTCCTCGTCGAGGTGTCCGACCCGCTCCCCGACCCGCCCCTGGAGCGCATCGCCGCCCTCGACGACGAGGGCGGCCGCGGCCTCCAGCTGGTCTCCCGCTCGTCGCGGCGCTGGGGGACACGCCCGGGTCGTACGGGCAGAACGGGGAAGACGGTGTGGTTCGAGCTGGCGTTGCCGGGTTAGAAGACTGGCAGTGTGCGACAGACGTCCTGCACAAGGGCGGCACGGGCCAAAAAGCGTCGAGTCCGTGCTGTGATCGTGAACGCCGTGTGGCGCGGCACCGTAGTGCTGGATACTGCGGTCAGCCGTATGCGGTGACCGGTGCCGGACGCGGTGAGCTGGAGGGGACGGTTCGCGTGAGCGAGATACCAGCGAAGGCGACGGAGAGCGACGGTCCGTCGACCGACGAGACGTGGCAGAGCGACCCACCCGGTTCGATCTACGACTACATCAAGGTCGCCTCGTTCTCGATCGGCGCTGACGGGCTTGTCGACCAGTGGAGCGTGCGCGCCGAGCGGCTGTTCGGCGTGGCCGCGCGGGACGCGGTCGGCAAGGACCCCATCGAGGCCTTCGTGCCGCCCGAGCTGCGCGCCGGCGGTCACCGCAAGATGGCGGAGATCCTCGACGGACGGGAGTGGACGGGCGTCGTCCCCTTCCGGGTGCCCGACGGGGACGGCGCCGAAGGACGCGGCACGGCACCTGGCACGGCATCCCGCACAGCGCCCGGCACGGCATCCCGCATGGCGCCCGGCACGGAAGGCATCGCCGAGGTCTACGTCATGCCGACCGAGACCGAGGAGGGCGAGCGGGCCGCGGTCTGCATCGTCGTCGACGTCCGGGTGCTGCGGCAGATCGAGACCGACCTCGCCGCCTCGCAGGCCATTTTCGGCCAATCTCCCTTCGGCTTCCTGCTCTTCGGCACGGACCTGAAGGTGCAGCGCGCCAACCGCCGGTTCGCCGACGTCTTCGGCGGCGGCGTCGAGGACCATCGCGGCCGCACCGTCCACGACTACCTGCCGCGCCACGAGGCCGACCGCATGTCCGCCGCCATGAAGCGGGTCCTGGAAACCGGCGATTCCGTGACGGACATGCAGATAGTGGGACCCGCGCCCGGCAGCAGCGACCGCAGGCACTGGTCCATCAACCTCTACCGCGTGCACAGCGGCTCGGGCCGCCCCATCGGCGTCGCGGGACTCGGCACCGACGTCACCCGGCGGCACGCCGCCGCCCGCGAGGCCGCCCACGCGCGGCGCAATCTGGCTCTCCTGAACGAGGCCGGGGCCCGCATCGGCAACTCCCTCGACCTGGAGACCACCGCGAGGGAACTGCTCGACGTCGCCGTCCCCGGCTTCTGCGACCTCGCCTCCGTCGACCTGTACCAAGGCCTCCTGGACGGCGACGAGACACCCCCGGGACTCGCCGACGGCAGCGCGGAACTGCGCCGGGTGGCCTTCGCGAGCGCCGTCGCCGACGCCCCGTTCCCGACCGGTGCCGGGCCCATGGACGTCGGCGCCGTACACCGGTTCGGATTCGCGTCGCCCTGCGCCGACGCCCTGCGCACCGCCCGCCCCCGGCTGATCACCGGGGAGGACGACGACTCCGCGAGCCGTCTCACCCGCGGCCTCGTCCAGTCGACGCTCGCCGTGCCGATGGTCGCCCACGACACCGTGGTCGGCCTCGCCCAGTTCTCCCGTACGAAGGGCAGCGAACCCTTCGGCGAGCGCGACCGGGCACTCGCCGTGGAACTGGCCGCCCGCGCCGCCGTCTGCATCGACAACGCCCGCCTCTACCGCCGCGAGCACGAGCGCGCGCTGATACTGCAACGATCCCTGCTGCCGCCCGGTGACCCCGAGGCGTCCGGCCTCGACATCGCCTGCCGCTATCTGCCGGGCAACGCCGCGACCGAGGTCGGCGGCGACTGGTTCGACGTCATCGAACTGCCGGGCCACCGCACCGCCCTCGTCGTCGGCGACGTCATGGGCCGCGGCCTGCGCGCCGCCGTCGCCATGGGGGAGCTGCGCACCGCCGTCCGCACCCTGGCGCTCCTCGACCTGGAACCCGCCGAGGTGCTCTCCGCCCTCGACGAGATCGCGCGCGGCCTCGGCAACCCCGCGGGGCCCCAGCAGTCCAGCCGCGCGGCCCGCAAGGCGGCGGACGCGGACCTCAGCGAGGTCTACCTCGCCACCTGTGTCTACGCGGTCTACGACGCCGTCACGCGCCGCTGCACCTTCGCCAACGCGGGCCACCTGCCGCCCGTCCTCGTCGAACCCGGCGAGTCCGCGCTCATGCTCGACGTACCCCCGGGCCTGCCGCTCGGCGTCGGCGGCGAGCCCTTCGAGGACGTCGAGGTCGAACTGCCCGAGGGCGCCCTCCTCGCGCTCTACACCGACGGCCTCGTCGAATCCCGCGACCACTCCCTGGACGAGGGCCTGAACGCGTTCGTACGCGCACTCAACGACGCCCCGCCCGCCCTGGAGGACGTCTGCGACCACGTCCTGAACACCCTCGACACCCACCACGGAGAGGACGACATCGCCCTCCTCATGGCGCGCGTCCAGGGGCTGCCCGCCGAGCACGTCGGCGACTGGACGCTGCCGCGCGACCTCAAATCCGTCGGCCGCGCCCGCGAACTGGCCTGCGACCAGCTGCGCGACTGGGACCTGGAGCGGCTCTGCGACACGGCGGAACTGCTGGTCAGCGAGCTCGTCACCAACGCCCTGCGGTACGGCGACGGCGACATCAGGCTGCGCCTCCTGCTGGACCGCACGCTGGTCTGCGAGGTGTGGGACGCCAGCTTCGTCCAGCCGCGCCGGCGCCGGGCGCGGGACACCGACGAGGGCGGGCGCGGCCTCCAGCTCGTGGGGTTGCTCAGCGCCGCGTGGGGCTCGCGCAGGACACCGCGCGGCAAGACGGTGTGGTTCGAACTGGCCCTGCCCGACGGTGACGCGGAGCCGATGGACGCGGCGGAGGCGCTGCTCAGCCTGTTCTGACGCGACGTCCTCGGGAAGGGCTCACGTGGTCGCTTTGAGAGCGGCGAGGCGGGCGGTGACCTCCGCCTCGTCGCCCAGGCTGTCCAGCTCCTCGAACTGCGAGTCGAGCGAGGACGCGGCCAGCTCCTGCTTGCCGAGCGCCCGCGCCTCCTCGCGCCGCACCTTGTCCTCGAAGCGGCTCAACTCGCTCGTCGGGTCCAGGACGTCGATGTTCCTGGCCGCGTCCAGCATCTGGTTCTGTGCCTGCGCGGTCTTGGCGCGGGCCACCAACTGATCGCGCCGCGACTCCAGGTCGGACAGCTTCGTCTTCATCCGGTCGAGCCCGGACTTCAGCTTCTCCACGACCTCGCTCTGCGAGGCGATCGTCGGCTCGGCGTCCTTCGCCTCCCGCTCGGACCGCAGCTGCCGCCCGAGCGCCACCTTGGCGAGCCGGTCGAACGTGTCGGCCTCCGCGGCGCTCCCGGCCGCCCGCAGCTCGTCCGCCTTCCTGCTCGCCGCGAGGGCCTTGCCGCCCCACTCGACGGCCGCGTCCTGGTCGGCCTTGTGGTCCTGCTCCAGCATCCGCAGATTGCCGATGGTGGTCGCGACCGCCTCCTCGGCCTCCCTGATGTTGTTCGAGTAGTCACGGATCAGCTGGTCGATCATCTTCTGCGGGTCCTCGGCCTCGTCGAGGAGCGCGTTGATGTTCGCCTTGGCGAGCTGGGCGACACGGCCGAGGATGGTCTGCTTCGTCATGGCCTTGAACTCCTGGATCTCGTACGTACGGACGTTGCCGCTGATTGCCGACGGGTTCAGAACCTGCCGCCCCCGCCCCTGCGCCCCCGCGTGCCGCCGCCACCGAAGCTGCCGGGACCACCGCCTCCGTAGCCACCGCCGCCGAAACCGCCCCCTCCGTAGCCACCGCCTCGGCGGCCGCCCCCTCCGAAGAGCTCGCCCAGGATGATCCCGCCGAGCACCGCGCCGCCCACGCCGCCGCCCCGGCCGCCGGTCCCGCCCGAGCCGCCTCCGTAAGAGCCGCCGTAGGGGTTGCCGTAGCCCCGCACGTCGCGCTCGGCGAGCTGCTGCGCCTGCCGGGCAAGACCGTCCGCCCGCTGGGCCGCGGCGAGCGCGGCGGTGGCGTTCTCGTCCTGGCCGGCCTCCGCCTGTGCGAGATGCCGTGCCGCCTCCGCGAGGCGGGTCCTCGCCTCGCTGCCGACGGCGCCGCGGTGCGTGGTGACGAAGTCCGTCGCCGCCCCGACGGCGCTGCGCGCGGTGAGCAGCGCCTGGGAGAGCAGGGTCCGGGAGCGGCGGTCGGTGACCTCGCGCTCACGGGCCCCCGCGAGTGCCTCGTCGAGTGCGGTGTCGGCCTCCTCGACGCGGCGCAGGGCGTCGATCGGGTCGTGGGGCCCCGCGGACATCCGGCCGCGCACGTCCGCGACGACCGACTCCGCGCGGGCCACGCGGCCCCGCAGATCCGCCGTGGAGACCCCTTCCCCGGTGCCGGCCAGGACGCCGTGCGCGTCGGCGAGGTCAGCCTCGGCCTCGGCGAGGGCACCGGGCAGCTTCTCGGCCGCCAGCGCGAGCTCGTCCGCCACCCGGTCGACGGCGGCCACGAACGTGCCGGCCTGGTCCACGGCGCCCTCGGCGGCCCGCAGGTGGACGGCGGCCGCGCCGTTCTCGCCGCCCTCGACGCTCTGCCGGGCCTGCGCGAGCTGGGTGGCGGCGAAGGCCAGACGGTCCTTGGCCTGCTCGACGTGGCCGAGCACGGCGGTGGAGGCGGTCGATGCGTACTTCCGGCGGAGGTCTTCGAGCGTGTCCTTGGCGGCGCCGGTACGATCCTCGACCTGCCGGAAGGCCCTCTCCGCGTGCTCCAAGGCCTGCGGGGCGTTCTTCTCCAAGGCGCGCAGCTCGTCGAAGCCCGCGGTCTCGGCGTCCAGCCTGCGGCCCGCCTCCGTGCAGCGCGCGACGATCTCGTCCAGCATGCGGCGCCTGGTGGGGTCGTCCTCCGGGTGGGCGTCGTCGAGCTCCTGGCGCAGCCGGAACGCCGCGGTCAGCTCGGCCTGCGCGTACGCGAGGGCCGCACCGAAGGGCTTGGCCGCCTCCTCACCGAACTGCGCGGTGGCGAAGCCGAGCTCTTCGGTGCTGGTGCGGATCGCGTCGTCGGTCTCGACGAGAAGGAGCCGGCTCTGCTTGTCGAGCTCGGAGAGCGACGCGAGCTCCTTGCCCTTGTCGCGGGGCCCGCCCCCGCCGGGCGTGGTGCGGGTGGTGGCACGCTTCCTGCGCCGCTTGTACGCGACCGTCGCCGCGATCCCGGCCGCGCAGGCCGCCGCGACGGGCAGCACGAGGTCGCCGGTCGTGGAGCCGGCGCCGCCCGGGTCGGCCGGGCCCGGTGTGACCGAAGGGGTGGGCACGGGCCGCCCCGCGAGCACCGCGCGGTATCCCTCCGCCGCGCCGATGGCCGCCCCGGCCCAGTCGTTCTCGCGCAGGGCGGGCCGGATCGCGGTGGTCGCCACGTCCTGGAGCTGTGCGTCGGTGAGCCGCGAAGCCTCGTCCACGGAGTACGCGAACTGGCGGTCGTGCGTGGCCACGGCGAGCAGTACGTCATCGAGCCCGAGGCCGTTGCGGTCGGCGGTGGCGTCGGCCCAGCTCTGCGGGGAGCGGCCGGAGAAGTCACGTACGTAAACGACGAAGAGCTGCACGCCGCGGTCGTCGTAGAGCCGGTCCAGGGCCTGCTCGGCCGCGTCCTCACGTCCTTCGAGCGCGTTCGTACGGTCGGTGAGCTGGCCCGTGCGGGAGAGCGTGACCGGTTCTTCGGCGAGCGCGGGCGACGGACTCAGCAACGAGAACCAGCCGAGCAGCACGGCCACCGCGGCCGCTGCTGCCCGCACGGCCATCGGCGAGGGCGGCATCACATTTCGGAGCGTATGGGCGCATCACCCCCACCGCGACCCGGAAGCCGCCGCCGCCCCGACCGGCTGACCACCGCCGCCCGCGCCCCGCCCCGACCGGCTGACCGCCGCCGACCGCGCCCCCGCCCCGCCGCCACCCGAGCCCCGGCCCCCCGACCGCCCGCCCGCCCCTAGACCATCCCCCGCACCAGTTCCACCGCCGCGCCCAGCCGATCCACCTCCTCGGGCCCCAACGTAGGGTTGCCCGCACGTCGCCCCCAGGCTTCCGTGAGGTAGTCCTCGGCCCCGGTTTCCGTGAGCAGGGCGGCGAGTGCGGTGCGGCAGTTCGTCGATGCGGGGCCGGGTGCCACGGCCACCTCCGCGAGGATCAGTGCGGACATCGCGCGGTCCAGGCCGGGCGGGCCCTCCTCTGCGGTGGCCCAGTCGATCACCACGGGTCCATCCGGTGTGAGCAGGACGTTTTCCGGGTGCAGGTCGAGGTGGAGCACCCGGTGCTCCGGGGGCGCACCCGGCGACCGGGCCGGCAGCGCGTGCAGCCGTCGCAGCAGTGTCCCGATCATCGCCCCCGCCTCCGCGGGCGACACCGCCCCCGCCATTGCGGCCTCCGCCAGCGTGAGACCGGTCAGGCGGCGCATCACCAGATCCGACGTGCCGCGGGCACCGTCCGCCCGGATCCGCGGCACGGGGTAACCCTGCTCCCACAGATACGCCATGACGTCTGCCTCCTCCGAGGCGTCGGTCCCGTCCCGGTACCGGCGCAGCACCCACCCGTCGTCCAGCGCGAAGACATCGGCGGTCCGCCCCGAGCCGATCAACGCCCCCACACCAGCACCCCTGGCAGCTCCGAGGTCCTGTCGTTGTCGGCCGGGCGCAGACCGGACTCGGCGCGGTTCTTCCACGCCATCGTGACGAGCGGGGTGGCGCCCTCGCCGACGGTCACCTTCGAGCCCGCGTAACGCTGACCCTGGGCTGTCTTCTTACGGAGCCTGTCCGCCGTGGCGGCGGCCGCCTTCCGGGAGGCGGTTCGCACGCACAGGGTCTCCGAGGACGACGTGCCGTCCTTGCCGAGCCGCCCGCCGATCGCGAAGAGCACGACGTCCGCGTCGTCGCGCTTCGCGTAGTACGTCGCTTCGTAGACGTCACCCAGGCAGTCGGCCACCGCCTCGTACGCCTCGTCGTCCCGCAGGGACTCGTCGGGCGCGGAGAGGCCGAGTGCGATGTCGGAGCGCTGGGCGGCGCGGGCGGAGGCCGAGACCTCGTACGTCCCGGCGTCGCCGCGCTTCCTGTAGCGGGTGCCGTCGTCGGTGCGGGTGGCTCGGTAGCCCTGCTTCTTCATCGCCCGGTCGACCGCGTCCGTGTCGAACTTCCCCGTGAGCAGCGAACTGTTGCCGACCGCGACGGACGTCCGCACGTCCTTCACGTCGAACCCCCAGTCCGCGCGGACGCTCCCGCCCGTGTAGCCGTGCTGGACGACTTCGAGGATCCCGAAGCCGTCCAGACCGCGGTAGAGCGACGGGTTCTCGGCGACGAGACGGCGCACGGTCCGCACGTCCCGATACGTCACCCCCTGGTCCGCCGCCGCGGCGGGGACAGCGGCGAGCGCCCGCTCAAGGCCTGTCCCGCCGCCCTCGTCGTCACCGCCACCGGGCAGCGAGCAGCCGACGCCGGCCGCGCTCAGCGCGCCCACGAGCAGCAGGGCGGCGGGGAGGGGGCGGCGGGAGCGACGGGGAGCGCGCATGCGCGGCAGTGTGGCACAGCGGCCGGGCCGGGCGAGAGCCTCGGGCCCGCTCCAGCCCCGTCCCGCCGCCTACTCCCCCTGCCGTCGCCGGATCTTGTTGCCCAGCCACACCAGCGGGTCGTACTTGCGGTCAACGGCGCGTTCCTTCAGGGGGATGAGCGCGTTGTCCGTGATCTTGATGCCCTCGGGGCACACCTCCGTGCAGCACTTGGTGATGTTGCAGTAGCCGAGGCCGTGCTCCTCCTGTGCGGTTCGTTTCCGGTCGAGGCCGGAGTCGGCCGCCGCGTCCAGCGGGTGCATGTCCAGTTCGGCGACGCGCATCAGGAAGCGGGGGCCCGCGAAGGCCTCCTTGTTCTCCTCGTGGTCGCGCACCACGTGGCACGTGTCCTGGCACAGGAAGCACTCGATGCACTTGCGGAACTCCTGCGGGCGGTCCACATCCGTCTGTTGCATGCGGTACTCGCCGGGGCCGAGACCCGGGGGCGGCACGAAGGCCGGGACCTCGCGCGCCTTCGTGTAGTTGAAGCCGACGTCCGTCACCAGGTCGCGCACCACGGGGAAGGCGCGCAGCGGCGTCACCGTGATGACCTCGTCGCGGCCGAAGACCGACATACGCGTCATGCACAGCAGCCGGGGCCTGCCGTTGATCTCCGCGGAGCACGAACCGCACTTGCCCGCCTTGCAGTTCCAGCGCACCGCGAGATCGGGTGCCTGGGTGGCCTGGAGCCGGTGGATGATGTCGAGGACGACCTCGCCCTCGTTGACCTCGACCTTGAAGTCCTCCAGGCCGCCGCCGCCGAGAACCCCGCGCCAGACCTTGAATCGCGCGTCGTACGAACTCACTCGTACAGCTCCTCTTCCGTCAGGTACTTGACCAGCTCCTCCTTCTCGAAGAGGGCGAGCAGGTCCGGGCGGATCGGTTCGGTGGACTCGCGGACGAGGTCGATCTGGCCGCGTACGGGATCGGTGGCCGCCAACCCGTCGCTCGGATCGGCCAGCCGGCAGAGCAGGTTGGCGCGGCGCCACTCGCGGTTCATCGTCGGGTGGTCCTCGCGGGTGTGGCCGCCGCGGCTCTCCGTGCGCTCCAGGGCGGCCCGCGCGACACACTCGCTGACCAGGAGCATGTTCCGCAGGTCGAGGGCGAGGTGCCAGCCCGGGTTGAACTGGCGGTGGCCCTCGACACCGGCCCGCCGCGCCCGCACCCGGAGTTCGGCGAGCTTCTCCAGGGCCTGCTCCATCTCCGCCTCCCGGCGGATGATGCCGACCAGGTCGTTCATGGTCTGCTGGAGCTCCTGATGGAGGGTGTACGGATTCTCCGGCGTCGCCCCGTCCTCCAGGCCCTCGGCGCTGAACGGCCGCAGCGCCTCCGCGGCCGCCGTGTCGATCTGCACCTCGTCCACCTCGGGCCGGACGGCGAGCCCCGCGGCGTACCGGGCCGCGTGCAGCCCGGCGCGCCGCCCGAAGACGAGCAGGTCGGAGAGCGAGTTGCCGCCGAGCCGGTTGGAGCCGTGCATGCCGCCCGCGACCTCACCCGCGGCGTAGAGCCCCGTCACCCGGCGCGCCGCCGCGGTGTCGGAGTCGACCGCGATGCCGCCCATCACGTAGTGACAGGTCGGCCCGACCTCCATGGCCTCCGCGGTGATGTCGACGTCAGCGAGCTCCTTGAACTGGTGGTACATGGACGGCAGCCGGCGCTTGATGACCTCGGCGGGCATGCGCGTCGACACGTCGAGGAAGACCCCGCCGTGCGGCGAGCCGCGGCCCGCCTTGACCTCGGAGTTGATGGCCCGGGCCACCTCGTCGCGGGGCAGCAGTTCGGGAGGACGGCGGTTGTGATCCGGGTCCTCGTACCAGCGGTCGCCCTCCTCCTCCGACTGCGCGTACTTCTCCTTGAAGACGTCGGGGACGTAGTCGAACATGAACCGCTTGCCCTCGGAGTTCCTGAGCACCCCGCCGTCGCCGCGCACGGACTCGGTGACGAGGATGCCCTTGACCGACGGCGGCCAGACCATGCCGGTCGGATGGAACTGCACGAACTCCATGTTGAGCAGCGGCGCCCCGGCGAGCAGCGCGAGCGCGTGCCCGTCACCCGTGTACTCCCACGAGTTCGACGTCACCTTGAAGGACTTGCCGATGCCGCCCGTCGCGAGGACCACGCTCGGCGCCTCGAGGACGAAGAAGCGGCCGGACTCGCGGTCGTAGCAGAAGGCGCCGCTGACCCGGCCGCCCTCACCGAAGCCCGCGCCCTCGTCCTTGAGCACCCGCGTGACCGTGCACTCCTGGAAGACCTTCAACCGGGCCTCGTAGTCCCCGTGTTCGCGGAAGTCCTCCTGCTGGAGGGAGACGATCTTCTGCTGGAGCGTGCGGATCAGTTCGAGGCCGGTGCGGTCGCCCACGTGCGCGAGCCGCGGGTACTCGTGGCCGCCGAAGTTGCGCTGCGAGATGCGGCCGTCCGGCGTGCGGTCGAACAGGGCGCCCCAGGTCTCCAGCTCCCACACGCGGTCCGGCGCCTCGCGCGCGTGCAGCTCGGCCATGCGCCACTGGTTGAGGAACTTGCCGCCGCGCAGGGTGTCGCGGAAGTGGACCTGCCAGTTGTCGCCGGAGTTCACATTGCCCATGGACGCGGCGATGCCGCCCTCGGCCATCACCGTGTGGGCCTTGCCGAACAGCGACTTGCAGATCACGGCCGTGCGGGCGCCCTGCTCGCGCGCCTCGATCGCGGCCCGCAGCCCCGCGCCCCCGGCCCCCACCACGACGACGTCCCACTGCTGCCGTTCCACTTGTGACATCAGAAGGTCCTGTCCGTTAGAAGAAGCGCGGATCGTCGAAGGCACCGCTTGCGACCAGGTAGACGTAGAGGTCGGCGAGCGCCACGCTCGCCAACGACGTCCACGCGAGCAGCATGTGACGGGCGGTCAGCTTGCCCGTCCACTGCCACAGGCGGTACCGCACCGGATGCTTGGAGAAGTGCTTGAGCCTGCCGCCGATGACGTGCCGGCAGGAGTGGCAGGAGAGGGTGTAGATCCAGATCAGTACGACATTGACGAGCAGGACGAGCGTGCCGAGCCCCATGTGGCCCCACTCGTAGTGCTCGTCGCGGAAGGCGAGGACGGTGTCGTACGTGAGGATGCCCGCGACCGGCACGGCGGCGTAGAAGAAGTACCGGTGGATGTTCTGCAGGATCAGCGGGAAGCGCGTCTCGCCCGTGTACTTCTTGTGCGGCTCGGCGACGGCACAGGCGGGCGGTGACGCCCAGAAGCCGCGGTAGTAGGCCTTGCGGTAGTAGTAGCAGGTCAGCCGGAAGCCCAGCGGGAAGATCAGGATGAGCACCGAGGGGGACAGGCCCCACCAGCTGCCGAAGATCTCCCAGTTGGGTCCCGAGCGCATCGGCTCGCAGTTCTCGGCCAGGCACGGCGAGTAGAACGGCGAGACGTAGGGCGCCGCGTAGTAGTCGGCGTTCGCGAAGGCCCGCCAGGTCGAGTAGACGATGAAGGCGAGCAGCCCTGCGACGGATCCCGCGGGCGCCAGCCACCAGCGGTCGGTCCGCAGATGGGCAGCGGTGATCGCGGCGCGCGTACCGTCACGTACGCCGCCGCCGGGGGCCGGTCCGCTCTTCGGTTGGGGTTCCGTGCCGGTGGCCAACGAGGCTCCACTCCTTCGTCCTCGGGTCGGGGAGGCTCTGCGAGTGCGTGCTTGTCCGCGTGTGTGCGGCGTACGGCGTGCGGCGTACGGATCAGGGCGCGTGGCGGTCGCGGCCGCCGAGGCCCTCGTCGTCGAGGTCTCCGGTGTTCGTCCACAGCGAGCTGTCGTACGGCGTATCGGGAATGGTCACGAAGTCGGGAGCGGGCGGCTCGGGGCGGGGCGAGGGCGGCGGCGAGGCCGCGGCGCGCAGCAGGGCCACGCTCTCGCGCAGATGGTCGGTGTCCGTACGCACCCGGCGTACGTCGACCCCCGCTATCTCGGTGCCGGCCTGCTGTTCCAGTCGGCCGACGGTCCGGACGAGGTCGTCCACGCATCGTTGAACAGCCGTCAATTCGTCGTGCAGAGCCATTACTTGCCCTCACTTCGGGGGTGCGGTGGCAACGCTCATGCGCCTGCGAGTGTCGCGCCTCACATCCCGGCTTGTGAAGAGATCTGCACCGATTGCCGGATCAGGAGTCGTGAATGCGCCGGATCACGCGCCGTCCCGCCCGTTGGGCCGCACGAGTGGGATATGAGCGCCACCGCGTCGTGTCGCCCCCGGGGCGCACGTCCCGTCACCTTCAGTGGGGCCATAGATGTGATCAGCTCCATATACCGCCAAACGTGATCAAACCCGGCCCGGTCCTGGTAGCGGGCGGCCGGGCGAGCCCCGGACCCCGGAGGTACCAGTCATGTCCCACGACCGCGCCAGAGTCAGATCTGTCGTGTTCCTCGCGACGGGGGTGCTGGCTCTGCCCGCCCTCGCCGGCTGCAGCTCGAACGACGAGGCCGGGCGGCCGACCGCGGGCCAGGACATCGCTCCCGCCGCCAGGGACCTGGTCGCCGACGGAGGGGCCATGAACTGGGCGGTCGACGCCCGCCCCGAGACGTTCAACACCTTCCAGGCCGACGCCGACGAGGCCACCGCACGGGTCGCCGGCGCGGTCCTGCCGTCCCTCTTCCGCCTCGACGCGCAGGGCAGGGCACAGCGCAACGCCGACTTCCTCGAATCGGCGGAGGTCGTCGAGCGCGAGCCCCAGCAGGTCGTCCTGTACAAGCTGAACCAGCAGGCGGTCTGGAGCGACGGCCGGGAGATCGGCGCCGACGACTTCCTCGCCCAGTGGCGGGCCCTGTCCGGAAAGGACACCGCGTACTGGACGGCGCGCAACGCCGGCTACGACCGCATCGCGAAGATCGAGCGCGGCGCGAACAACCTGGAGGTGCGGGTCACCTTCGCCAAGCCGTACGCCGACTGGCGCTCCCTCTTCTCGCCGCTGTACCCGAAGCAGGTCATGGGCACCCCCGACTCCTTCAACGACGGCGCGCGCCGCAAGCTGAAGGTGACGGCGGGCCCCTTCGCGCTCGGGGCCGTCGACCGCAAGGCCGGTGACGTCACGCTGGAGCGCAATCCGCGCTGGTGGGGCCGCCCGGCCAAGCTCGACAGGATCGTGCTGCGCGAGGTGGCCCGCGCCGAGCGGACCGAAGCGCTCACCAAGGGCAAGGTCGACCTCGCCACGATCGACTCGGCGGAGGCCGGACGGATCACCCGGGCCGCCCGGGAGGAGGGGGCAGGGGGCCCGTCGGCCCACGGCCCCGGCGCCGGGCTCACCCCCGGCAAGGCGCTGCGCTCCTGGGCGGTCGCCCACGGCTCCGACGAGGAGGCGGCCGACGCGGAGATCGAGGCCCGCGCCAGGACCGCCAAGGCGGTCAAGGAGTACGCCACCGAACAGGCGGGCCTGCGCGGCTACGTGGTCCGCAAGTCCCTGGAGCCGGCCTACACCCAGCTCGCGCTCAACGGCTCCGAGGGCCCGCTCGCGGACGACCGGGTGCGCCGCGCGGTCGCCCGCGCCCTGGACCGCAAGGAGCTGGCGAAGACCGTCCTCAAGCCGCTCGGCCTGCCCGCCGTGCCGGTCGGCAGCCACCTCGCCCTCGCCGGGCAGCAGGCGTACGCGGACAACAGCGGGGCCCTCGGCGAGCAGGACACCGCCGAGGCGCGGGCGCTGCTCGCGGACGCCGGCTGGACCCCGGGCGCCCTGCTGAAGGGCAAGAAGGACGAGACGGAGAAGGAGAAGGGCGAGAAGGGGGAGAAGGCGGCGGGCGGCGAGGCCGACGAGAAGGACGCCAAGAAGGCGGAGAAGGGTGACAAGGGCGACAAGGGGGCGAAGCCGGAGAAGGGGGAGAAGGGGAAGGCCGAGTCCTCGGACGACGGCACCTACATCGTCGGCGAGGAGGACGGCAAGCCCAGCGAGAACGGCACCTCCGTACTCGCCCCCGCCCCCGCGGCGGCCTACCAGCGGGCCGTCCTGAACCGCCAGGCCGACGTCGTCGCCCTGCCCCGCGAGGCCGACAAGGAGAAGAAGCGGGAACCGGGCGACCACTCCAGGCAGCACGCCAAGGGCGGCGCCCCCGGCGCGTACGCCCCGAAGGGCACCGCCGCGCCCAAGGGGGCGGCGAAGGCCGCGGCCGGCCCGCTGGCCAAGGACGGCAAGCCCCTCACCCTCCGCTTCGTGCTGCCCTCAGGGGAGGGCTCGGAGTCGCTGCGTGCGGTGGCCGACCGGATCTCCCGGATGCTGCAGAAGATCGGCGTCCGCACGGAGACGGCGAAGGTCGCCGACGACAGCTACTTCAAGGACCACATCGCGTCCGGCCAGTACGACCTGGCCCTGTACTCGTGGCCCGCGTCCGCCTTCCCCGCCACCGACGCCCGCCCGATCTTCGCCAAGCCGGTGCCCGCCGCGGACGGCTCGCTGAACGTCGAGCAGAACTACACGCGTGTCGGCACGGACCACATCGACCAGCTCTTCGAGCAGGCCGTCGGCGAGCTGGACGAGGACGAGGCGCGCTCCCTGGTCAGGAAGGCGGATGCCCGCATCTGGGCCGAGGCGGGCTCCATCCCCCTCTACCAGCGCCCCCAGCTGCTGGCCGCCCGCCCGAACCTCGCGAACGCCGGAGCGTTCGGCTTCCAGACCCCGCACTACGAGGACATCGGCTTCCTCAAGCCGGGCGCGAAGGCCTCCGCGCCGCCGTCCAAGAAGTAACGGCTCAGATTACGCTCAACTCTCTTGCCCGCCGGCCACCCCGGCGGGCAAGCTCGTTCTACCCATTGACCTGCAGTTTCCCCAGAGTTCCCAAGGCTTTCCCCACCCCTGCCAAGCCCCCGCGGAGGCTGCCTCCGCGAGGGACACGTAGACTGGGGTGAGGCCGTGGCGTGTCCAGCCCGGCAGGGTTCGCGTACTTCAGAGGTGCGTGTGACCATCCACTCACTCCAGGAGTACGCCGCACTATGGCCACGCGCCACGACATCCGTAACGTCGCCATCGTCGCTCACGTCGACCACGGCAAGACGACCATCGTCGACGCCATGCTCAAGCAGGCCGGTTCCTTCGCCGCGCACGCCGCAGAGTCCCTCGACGACCGCATGATGGACTCGAACGACCTGGAGCGTGAGAAGGGCATCACGATCCTCGCCAAGAACACGGCGGTGAAGTATCACCCCAAGGACGGCGGGGACCCGATCACGATCAACATCATCGACACCCCCGGCCACGCCGACTTCGGTGGCGAGGTCGAGCGCGGCCTGTCGATGGTGGACGCGGTCGTCCTGCTGGTCGACGCCTCCGAGGGCCCGCTCCCGCAGACCCGCTTCGTGCTGCGCAAGGCGCTGCAGCAGCGGCTGCCCGTGATCCTCTGCATCAACAAGACGGACCGCCCCGACTCCCGGATCGACGAGGTCGTCAACGAGACGTACGACCTCTTCCTCGACCTGGACGCGGACGAGGACCAGATCGAGTTCCCGATCGTCTACGCCTGTGGCCGTGACGGCGTCGCCTCGCTGACCAAGCCGGAGGACGGCACGGTCCCGGCGGACTCCACCAACCTGGAGCCGTTCTTCTCCACGATCCTGGAGCACGTCCCGGCCCCGACGTACGACGAGAGCGCCCCGCTTCAGGCGCACGTCACCAACCTGGACGCCGACAACTTCCTCGGCCGCATCGCGCTGCTCCGCGTCGAGCAGGGCGAGCTGCGCAAGGGCCAGACGGTCGCGTGGATCAAGCGTGACGGCACCATCTCGAACGTCCGCATCACCGAGCTGATGATGACCGAGGCGCTCACCCGCAAGCCGGCCGAGATGGCGGGCCCGGGTGACATCTGCGCGGTCGCCGGTATCCCCGACATCATGATCGGCGAGACCCTGGCCGACCCGGAGAACCCGATCGCGCTGCCGCTGATCACGGTCGACGAGCCGGCGATCTCCATGACCATCGGTACGAACACCTCGCCGCTGGTCGGCCGCGGCGGCACCGGCAAGGGCGCGGACGCCAAGTCCGCGGTCAAGGACCGCAAGGTCACCGCCCGCCAGGTCAAGGACCGCCTGGAGCGCGAGCTGATCGGTAACGTCTCGCTGCGCGTCCTCGACACCGAGCGCCCCGACGCCTGGGAGGTGCAGGGCCGCGGTGAGCTGGCGCTCGCCATCCTGGTCGAGCAGATGCGCCGCGAGGGCTTCGAGATGACCATCGGCAAGCCGCAGGTGGTCACCCGGCAGATCGACGGCAAGACCCACGAGCCGGTCGAGCGCATGACGATCGACGTGCCCGAGGAGCACATGGGCGCCGTCACGCAGCTCATGGGCGTCCGCAAGGGCCGCATGGACAACATGTCGAACCACGGCTCCGGCTGGGTCCGTCTGGAGTTCGTCGTGCCGTCCCGCGGCCTCATCGGCTTCCGTACGGAGTTCCTGACGCAGACCCGCGGCACGGGCATCGCGCACTCCATCCACGAGGGCCACGAGCCGTGGTTCGGCGAGCTGAAGACCCGTAACAACGGCTCTCTGGTCGCCGACCGCGCCGGCGCCGTCACCGCCTTCGCGATGACGAACCTCCAGGAGCGCGGCGTGCTGTTCACCGAGCCCGGCACCGAGGTGTACGAGGGCATGATCGTCGGCGAGAACTCCCGCGCCGACGACATGGACGTGAACATCACCAAGGAGAAGAAGCTCACCAACATGCGCTCCGCCTCCGCCGACTCCTTCGAGGCGATCGTGCCGCCGCGCAAGCTGTCGCTCGAGCAGTCCCTGGAGTTCTGCCGCGACGACGAGTGCGTCGAGGTGACCCCGGAGGCCGTGCGTATCCGCAAGGTCGTCCTGGACCAGAAGGAGCGCGGCCGCTCGGCGTCCCGCGCCAAGCACAGCTGACCCGCTGACGTAGGCGGTTGGCGGCACACAGCCGCTCACGAGGCCGATTTTCGCCGCTCCCCAGGGAGTTGGGCGGAAGTCGGCCTCGTGCGTTTCCGCTGACGGGTACGGTGTGGCCGATGCCGAGCGAGGGTCTCCCGGCAACCGGTTTTTGACCACGGAGCGTCCGCTATTCGGACGTCACTGACCGTTAGATGTGTAACACGTCCGTTTCGCAACCATCTATCTCGGATCGGTTTGTCCGGATTTTGGAAGTTGTACGTGCCAGGTGTGATTGAACCGAGACCAAAAGAGTGTGGTCGACCGGTACCGCATGGCTAATAGTTGACCGCGTATAGCTCGGGTCAATGGGTCACGCGCTGTGGGGAGCGCCGACTCACGAGCACACTGGGGTACTCGATCTTCGCCGTCAGGGGTGTCGGCGCGGTTGCACGTACCCCCTCTTGTAGTGAACAAGTGGACTCATGAGGAGGAACCCCATGCGTGGTGCCAAGAGCGCCAAGTGGGTCGCGATAGCCGGTGTTGTGGCGCTGACCGCCACCGCTTGTGGCGGCGGCGACAGTGACAGCAATGGCAGCGGAAAGGTCGACCCCAAGGGGATCGTCAGTTACGCCAATGGTGAGCCGCAGAACGCTCTGCAGCCGTCCAACACCATGGAGGCGTACGGCAGCGTCGTCATCGACTCGCTCTTCACGGGCCTGGTCCACTACGACAAGCAGGGCGAGATCACCTACGAGAACGCCGAGTCGGTCACCCCCGACAAGGCGAACAAGGTGTGGACCGTCAAGCTGAAGCCGGGCTGGAAGTTCCACAACGGCGAGGCCGTCACCGCCAAGTCGTACGTGGACGCCTGGAACTGGGCCGCCGACCCGGCCAACGCCCAGCAGAACAGCTCCTGGTACCGCGACATCGTCGGTTACGAGGACGTGCACCCGGAGAAGGGCAAGGCCAAGAAGAAGGCCATGTCCGGCCTGAAGGTCGTCGACGAGAACACCTTCACCATCACGCTGAAGAACGGCATCCCGTACTACGCGTACAAGCTGGTCTACAAGCCCTTCTTCCCGCTGCCCTCGGCCGCCCTGAAGGACCCGAAGAAGTACGGCGAGGCGCCGGTCGGCAACGGCCCCTACAAGTTCAAGAGCTGGGAGCACAAGAAGTCGATCCAGGTCACCGCCTGGTCCGGCTACAAGGGCGAGGACAAGCCCAAGAACGGCGGCATCAACTTCAAGGCGTACACGACGCCGCAGGCCGCGTACAACGACCTGCGCTCGGACAACGTCGACACGATGCCGCTGATCCCGGACAGCGAGCTCGCCAACTTCAAGCAGGACTTCGGCGACCGCGCCATCGAGCAGGACTTCTCGGCGATCAACACGGTCAACCCGGCGTTCTACAGCAAGACGTTCAAGGACATGGACGTCAAGGTCATCCAGGGCCTGTCGATGGCCATCGACCGCGAGACGATCGCCAAGACCACCTTCGCGGGCACCCGCGAGCCGGCCTCCGGCTGGGTCGCCAAGGGCGTCAAGGGCTACAAGGCCGGCGCCTGTGGCGAGTACTGCAAGTTCAACCCGAAGAAGGCCAAGCAGTTCATCGAGGACGGCGGCGGCGTTCCGGGCAACAAGCTCTCCATCCAGTACAACGCCGACCAGCCGCACAAGGGCTGGGTCACGGCGGTGTGCAACAGCATCACCAAGTCGACCGGCGTGAAGTGCGTCGGCGACCCGAAGACCGACTTCCAGGCCGACACCGAGGTGCGGGACAAGAAGCAGGTCAAGGCCATGTACCGGTCGGGCTGGGTGCTCGACTACCCGTTCAACGGCAACTTCCTCGCCGACCTCTACGGCACCGGCGTCGACGGCAACAAGGGCGGCTTCTCGGACAAGAAGTTCGACGCGCTGACCAAGAAGGCCGACGCCGCCAAGACGATCGACGAGTCCGCGAAGCTGTACCAGGAGGCCGAGAAGGAGCTGCAGAACAGCTTCCCCGGCATCCCGCTCTGGTACAACAAGACGCTCTCCGCGCACTCCAAGAACGTGAAGAACGTCGTCTTCGACCAGGCTGGTGACCCCATCCTGGCCGACATCGAGGTCTTCGAGAAGTAGTCGACGGAGGTCCGCTCCCGAAGCGACGCCCGGTCACCCCGGGCGTCGCTTCGGGCGGCTCCGGATTGGACGGAGGCACCAATGGGGCGCTACGTCGCGCGGCGACTGCTCCAGATGATCCCGGTCTTCATCGGGACAACCCTGCTGATCTTCATCATGGTCAATGTGCTCCCCGGCGACCCCGTGCGGGCGCTGTGGGGCGACAAGCCGCCGGACCCCGCGCAGGTCGCGCAGATCCGGCACGACCGTGGTCTTGATCTGCCCCTCTGGGAGCAGTACCTGCACTACATGGGCGGTCTGCTGCAAGGGGACTTCGGCAACACCATCGCCGGTAACCGGCCGGTGCTCGACGAGATCACCCAGGCTTTCCCGGTCTCGATGCGACTGGCCTCCATGGCCTGGACGTTCGAGCTCATCGTCGGCATCACGCTCGGTGTCCTCGCGGGCATCCGGCGCGGCCGGTTCGTCGACAACACGGTCACGCTCTTCACCCTTCTGGTGATCTCCGTACCGATCTTCGTGGTCGGCCTGCTCTGCCAGCTGTTCTTCGGCAACGAGCTGGGCTGGATCACACCAACGGTCCAAGACTCCGAGAACATGGGTCAGTTGCTCGTGCCAGCGCTGGTGCTCGGCATGGTCGGCCTCGCCTATGTGGCCCGCCTGACCCGCACCTCCATCGCGGAGAACCGGCAGGCCGACTACATGCGCACCGCGGTCGCCAAGGGCCTGCCCCGGCAGCGCATCGTCACCCGGCATCTGCTGCGCAACTCGCTGATCCCGGTCGTCACCTACCTCGGTACGGACATCGGCACCCTGATGGGTGGCGCGGTCATCACCGAGGGCATCTTCAACGTGACGGGCGTCGGCAACCTGCTCTTCCAGGCGCTGGCCCGCCGTGAGGGCGCGGTCATCGTCGGTGTCGTCACCGTCCTGGTGCTCGTGTACCTCGCAGCCAGCTTGATCGTCGACCTGCTTTACGCGGTCCTGGACCCGAGGATCCGTTATGCCTGACCTGACCAAGACCTCGACCACGGACGAGACCGCGGCGGCGCAGGACGAAGTCGTGGCGGGTTCCGCGGTCTCCGCCCCGGCCTCGACGGGCAAGCCCCGCAGCCTCTGGGGCGACGCCTGGCGGGAGCTGCGGCGCAATCCGCTCTTCGTGATCTCGGCGGTCCTGATCCTGATCCTGCTGCTCGTGGCAGCCTTCCCAGGCATGTTCACCGGCACGGACCCGGAGACGGGCGACCAGGTCAACCACTTCCTGGGCAAGCCGGAGCTCGGCCACTTCTTCCAGGCCGACTGGTTCGGATACGACAGGACGGGCCGCAGCATTTACTCGCGTGTCGTCCACGGCGCGCGCAACTCCATCCTCGTCGGCGTCGGTGTGACCCTGCTGGTCACGCTCTTCGGCGGTCTGTGCGGCATGCTCGCCGGCTACTTCGGCGGCTTCTGGGACAGCCTGATCTCGCGTCTCATCGACGTGTTCTTCGGCATCCCGTTCCTGCTCGGCGCCATGGTCGTGCTGAACGCCTTCACTGACCGCACCGTGTGGGTCGTGATGGGCGCCCTGGCCTTCCTGGGCTGGACGCAGATCGCCCGCGTGATGCGTGGCGCGGTCATCACCACCAAGCACTCCGACTACGTGGTGGCGGCGCGTGCCCTCGGTGCCGGGACGAAGCGGATCCTGTTCCGCCACATCCTGCCGAACGCGGTCGCACCCGTGATCGTCGTGGCGACCATCTCGCTCGGCACGTACATCGTGGCCGAGTCGACCCTGTCGTACCTGGGCCTCGGCCTCGGGGACGGCGCCATCTCGTGGGGCGGCGACATTTCCGACGCGACGCAGGACATCCGGAACAACCCGCACACGCTGTTCTTCCCGGCAGGAATGCTGAGTATCACGGTGCTGGCGTTCATCATGATGGGTGACGCCGTACGCGAAGCCCTCGACCCGAAGCTGCGCTGAGGGAGGCGTACATGACCAGCATCGATCTCAAGGCCGATTCCATCCCCGCCCCCCGCTCGGGTGAGGAGAAGAGTGGCCGGCTCTTGGACGTGAATGACCTCCACGTCGAGTTCCACACCCGCGACGGTGTGGTGAAGGCCGTCAACGGCGTCAACTACAGCGTGGACGCGGGCGAAACGCTCGCCGTTCTCGGTGAGTCGGGCTCCGGCAAGTCCGTGACGGCCCAGGCCATCATGGGCATCCTCGACATGCCGCCCGGCAAGATCCCGCAGGGCGAGATCCTCTTCCGCGGGCAGGACATGCTGAAGATGTCCGGCGAGGAGCGCAGGAAGATCCGCGGCCGGAAGATCGCGATGATCTTCCAGGACGCGTTGTCGTCCTTGAATCCGGTGCTCTCGGTGGGCTATCAGCTCGGTGAGATGTTCCGGGTGCACGAGGGCATGGGCCGCAAGGAGGCCAAGGCCAAGGCCATCGAGCTGATGGAGAAGGTCAAGATCCCGGCGGCCAAGGAGCGGGTGAACGACTATCCGCACCAGTTCTCCGGCGGTATGCGCCAGCGCATCATGATCGCGATGGCGCTCGCCCTGGAGCCGGACCTGATCATCGCGGACGAGCCGACCACGGCGCTGGATGTGACGGTCCAGGCCCAGGTGATGGACCTGCTCGCGGAGCTGCAGCGCGAGTACAACATGGGCCTGATCCTGATCACCCACGACCTCGGCGTCGTCGCCGATGTCGCGGACAAGATCGCGGTGATGTACGCGGGCCGGATCGTGGAGACGGCGCCGGTGCACGAGCTGTACAAGCGCCCCGCGCACCCCTACACCCGTGGCCTGCTGGATTCGATCCCGCGCCTGGACCAGAAGGGCCAGGAGCTCTACGCGATCAAGGGTCTGCCGCCCAACCTGCTCAAGATCCCCGGGGGGTGTGCGTTCAACCCGCGCTGTCCCAAGGCGCAGGACATCTGCCGCACGGAGATCCCGGCGCTGGTGCCGGTCACCGAGCAGGACGGCGCCCAGCTGCCGGGCCGCGGCAGCGCGTGCCACTTCTGGAAGGAGACGATCCATGGCTGAGCCGCTCAAGAAGTCCGAGGGGCCTCAGGACGAGACGCCGAACGTCTCCGCGGTGGAAACCGTCGAGGTGAGCTCTGCCGAGGAGGCCGTGGCGGCCATCGAGGCGCCGGTGGAGCGCGGTGAGCCGATCCTGCAGGTCCGCAACCTGGTCAAGCACTTCCCGCTGACCCAGGGCATCTTGATCAAGAAGCAGATCGGTGCGGTCAAGGCGGTCGACGGGATCTCCTTCGACCTGTACCAGGGCGAGACGCTGGGCATCGTGGGCGAGTCGGGGTGTGGCAAGTCCACGGTCGCCAAGCTCTTGATGACCCTGGAGCGGGCCACGGCCGGCGAGGTCTTCTACAAGGGCCAGGACATCACCAAGCTGTCCGGGCGGGCGCTGAAGGCGGTCCGCCGCAACATCCAGATGGTGTTCCAGGACCCCTACACCTCCCTGAACCCGCGGATGACGGTGGGCGACATCATCGGGGAGCCCTTCGAGATCCACCCCGAGGTGGCCCCGAAGGGCTCGCGCCGCCAGAAGGTCCAGGACTTGCTGGATGTGGTGGGCCTGAACCCGGAGTACATCAACCGCTATCCGCATCAGTTCTCCGGCGGTCAGCGCCAGCGCATCGGTATCGCGCGCGGTCTGGCCCTGAACCCCGAGATCATCATCTGCGACGAGCCGGTCTCGGCCCTGGACGTCTCCGTCCAGGCCCAGGTCATCAACCTGATGGAGAAGCTCCAGGACGAGTTCAACCTCTCCTACCTCTTCATCGCGCACGACCTGTCCATCGTCCGGCACATCTCCGACCGGGTGGGCGTGATGTATCTCGGCAAGATGGCCGAGATCGGCTCCGACGAGCAGATCTACGAACACCCCACCCACCCCTACACCCAGGCCCTGCTCTCCGCGGTCCCCGTCCCGGACCCCGAGGCCCGCGAGGGCCGCGAACGGATCATTTTGACGGGCGACGTGCCGTCCCCCGCCAACCCGCCCTCGGGCTGCCGCTTCCGCACCCGCTGCTGGAAGGCGGAGGACAAGTGCGCGAAGGAGACCCCGCTGCTGGCGATCCCGGAGCGCTTCGTCGGCAAGGACACCCCGGCCGCACACGAATCGGCCTGCCACTTCGCCGAGGAGAAGAACGTCGTGCACGCCGTGTGACATCGTCCGCTTATTCGTGAGCGGGGGCCGTGTGGGTCGGTTCGTGGCCCGCAGGGCCCCCGCTTGTGTATCGACGTCGGGTCTTCCGCGCGCTCAGGCCCCTGTTGCAGGGCTGTTCTTGGGGCATCGCTTCCGAACGGCGCTCTTTGCCAGCACGCTATTTGCATTGTCCTTGGGTGAGGCGAGGCAATCTATCAGCCCTGTGGTCGGGGAGTGCGTGTCCCAGGTGAATACATGTCCTCTTGAATCCAAGGAATTATTTCCAACACACGAAACGTGGTACGAGGCTTCGATCGTTCGAAGTCCTCGATAGTAGACCACTTGCGCACGATTATTGAATTTCGCCGACATCTTCCGGGCTTCGGCGGTTGTCTTGCTTCCTCTTTTGGCTAGTCCGCCTATGCCGGGCAAATCTTTCCTGGCCTCTTCAAGAAGTGCAGTTGATATATCTGACTCGCTGACCGCCTTATTGGCGCCGGTCAATTCGGCTACGACCGGCTCGTACGGTTCTGCTCTCATTTCAAAACGGACGTTCGGTCGTACCGGGAGTGGCTCGTCCAGAACGACCAGCCGCCACTTCTTGGTAATGTCCCACTCGAACTTCTTAATGTCGCATGTTTCCGCAGAGCTCTCTGTCGATCCCGCCGGGGCACAGCTCGTTGCCAAGGTGGCGAGGACGGCAAAGCCGACAAAGCTGCCAATCCGCATGTGCGGCTCCCGCATTGAGTAAGGGGACACGTGCTGTCCTCGAATGTGATGGAACGGCGATGCAGTTTGTTCGGAGGGTTGTCACGCCGGAAGCCGACTGCACAGCCGCCGGCCGGGGGGCAGAGCTGGACGCCCCATCCGGCCGGCGGGGCTGGCTCAGGTTCGAGCGTGGTTGTTGTTGCAGGAGCCGACATTTGCCGGCGGGGAAGAAGCGGTGATGAGGGTGGTGTGCCCCTCCGGCAGGTCCAAGTTGTCGTGAATGGCCTCCCCCGGCTGAAGGAGCCAGTACCAGTCCCTGCCGGTACCCTCGAAGACCGCACTGAACTCGGCGTTCCGCATGGTCGAGGCGTTGGCCGCGTACATGTGCTCGCCTTCGGATTTCCAATTCAGGGCGAAGTGGTTAGTGCTGTCGCGCGGGTGGCGCAAAATTACCTTTGCGTCGCGACCGCCGCGGTCAGTTGCGCTCTTCCAGCTCTTGGACGTGCACTTCCAATTGTTGCTCGCCGCCTGAGCTTGGGGAGCGACCAGCATCCCCAACCCGGCTGCAACGACCAGCGGGAAAATCATCTTCCTCGCAGTACTTCTTGACCGGCTCATAGTCTGGCTCCGTCCCGATTGGAAAATTCATTGGCTGTGGCGGTAGTACATCACCTGAATTCATCCACTGAAAATCGCAAACTTCACGTCCCGGCCAGCTTCCACAAATGGAATGCGTAAAAAAAGGTATATAAATACATGAATCGCCCGTCCTGGTTGCGCTAAATGGCGCATAATGAACCGGTGGCGGGCGATTGGGTGTTCTTTATGAACGCGCTGCGGGCGGCGCGTCGAGTGTACGAACTCGAGCCGCTATGGTAGTAGTTCGTCCGTTCCTCGAGAAGGATGGTTGGGGCCCATATCTTGCCCAGGCCTACCAGTAGGGCCGTGGTTGAGCCCAACTACCGCTGGGGTGATGAGAGTTGCCGGCCCCGGCAACAGTTAGGGGCGCCCTCTGTATTCAAGATATTCAAGTACCTGCTGGGCGCGTTCGAGCCAGGCATGGGCGTCTCTCAAGGCAGTCACAAAGAGCGGCCCTGGTATGGGTGACGAGGGCCGGAACAGAGCTGTTCTTCGCCCTTGGCGTTAGACGCCTACAGTCTTGTCTCTCTTCGCCAAGCCGGAGATGCCCGCCAGGCTTCCCATACCGTCGGAAATCGGCGGGTAGACGGCAAATCCGGCGGACTGTGCCCTCATGGCGCTTGGATGGGCTCGTCATGGCAAGGGAGGGCCCGAGGCGCCGATCCCGACCTCCTGGCTTCCCTCGAGATGCTCGGCGTAGGCCGTGAGCTCTTCCGTGATCGCAGGCATCTTGGCGTCGCCCATGCTGGCAGGCCGCCAAACCGGCTCGGCCCGAGCCACGTCCTGGACGCGGTGAGCGGGGCCTTGTCCGGAGGCGTGGGCCCGGTTGCCGTCGATGTGGGCCAGCGGCGGGTCCTCCGACGCGCATTTCCCGTTGCCTTCCAGCGGCGATGAGTACGGCAAGATGTTCGAACGTCTCTCTGTGCTGGCTCCGGACCTGACTCGTTGAGCCTGATTCAGCACGTGATGTACAGCCTTTGAGAAGGAGCGCCATGAACCAACTTGACTGGCAGAAGTCCTCGTTCAGCGGCGGCGGCGAGGGTGAATGCGTCGAGTTGGCGAACGGCCCCGCCGGCCACGTGCACCTCCGGGAGAGCGACCGGCCCACGGAGATCACCACGGTGGCGCCTGGTGCCCTGTACGGGCTCCTCCGCGCCCTCCAGGCGGACGGCGCCCTCACCTTCCGTGGGTGACCTGCGCCTACGCCTCTGGCGGGAAGAGGACGCCGCCGCCGTCCTGGCTGCCTTCTCCGCACCGGAGATGGGGTGGCAGGCGGACGAGCCCGTCGATTCCCTGGGCGCGGCCACCCGTTGGGTCGCGCGCCGGGCGGCCGAGCGCGACGCCGGATCGGCGTACGCCTTCGCCGTGGAGGACGAGAACGGTACGGCACTGGGCAACGCCTCGGTGGGCGCGGTGAACCACGTCCACGGCACCGGCTGGGTGTCGTACTGGACCACTCCGGAGGCGCGGGGTAGGGGAGTGGCGGCCTACGGGTGCGGGGCGTTGGCGAGTTGGGCGTTCAGCGAACTCGGCCTGTTCCGCCTGGAACTGGGTCACCGTACGAACAACCCCGCATCGTGCCGCGTGGCCCGAGCGGCCGGCTTCGCGGTGGAGGGGCTGCAGCGCCAGAAGCTGATGTACGACGGCATCCGATATGACGTGGAACTGCACGCACGCCTGGCGACGGACCCCTGCTGAGTGCCTGGCGGGGGAGGCTTCGGCTTGCCCGCACCGGATGGTGGCCGGGGCCGCCCGGTTTTTTGCGGAGTGTGGCGGTTCCGGGCCGGGAGTAAAGGGCGCTCCTGCGTCGCGTCGGCTTCGCCAATTCCGCTTCGCTCCACCCTTGACTCCCGTCCCTCCACCGCACGTTGACTTTGACCCGGACTGCCAGGGGTGGGGCCGACGGAATATCTGGGTTGGGTCATCCCCTTTCATCGCCGGGTGCGGACCGGCCCATCGTGGGCGCGGGCCACGGTCCCGGCGCGGCCGTCCGCGCGGCCCGGCTGGCCGGGTCATCACCCTTCGTCACCGGGTGCGGACCGGCTCATCGTGTGTGCCCGTCACGGTCGCAGCTCGGTCAGGCCTGGCCTCGCGGCCTCGCTGCTCGGGTCATCGGCTCGCGCTGCCGGGTGCGGACCGGTCCATCGTGGGCGGCCGTCACGGTCCATGGCGCTGGGTAGGCCCGGGCCCCGCCCCTCCCGGGCACCTACTTCGGCAAAGTTGTGAATGGAGGAGCCGCGCGCCCCCTCTTCACGACCTATGCGCCGCCCGCTGGGAGGGGGAGGCCGCCTGTCGGGGGACCTACTTTCACGAAGTTGCGAATGGGGAGGCCGTGCGCCCCCTCTTCAGGACCTATGCGCCGTCCCGGCCGGGCGGGAGGGGCCTCCCCTCGGGGACCTACTTTGGGAAAGTTGCGCATGCGTTCGCCGCACGCCCCCTGAGTAGCTGATGCGCCCTCCGTATCCGAGCCCACTGCGCCACAATCCCGCGATGAACGGCCCTGCGTGACGGCGCGCGGGGTGTGGCAGGGGGGCGCGCGGTCTCCTCGTTCACAACTTTTCCAAAGTAGGTGCCCGACCGGCTGCCCGCGTGCCCGGCGGCACCGCGACCGTGACGGGTACACACGATGGACCGGCCCGCACCCGGCAATGAAAGGGGATGACCCGGTCAGCCTGGCCGTGCCGGGCGGCCGCGCCCCGAGCGTGGCCCGCGCCCACGATGGGCCGGTCCGCACCCGGCCGCGAGAGGCGATGGCCCGAGCGGCGAAGCCGGGAGGCGGGAGGCCGAGGCCCGACCGTGACGGACACGCACGATGGACCGGTCCGCACTCGGCAGTGAAAGGTGATGACCCCACGGACAGTCCCCGTCGGCCCCACCCCTGGCCGTCCGGGTCAAGGTCAACGTGCGGTGGAGGGGCGGGAGTCAAGGGTGGAGCGGAGCGGAATCGGCGTAGCCGACGCGACCGGAGGGAGCGCCCTTTACTGCCGGTCCGGAGGCGCCACACTCCGGGAAATCCGGGCGGCCCCGGTTACCAGCGAAGACGCAGGGCCACCGAAGTTTCCGCCGCTTCGGCAAGGCGGAGTCGGTCGGTCACATTGGAAGTGACCGGAGTCGTACCGGCCCCCCGGGCCACCGTGCGTCCTCCCGCAGCGGTGTCACCATCGTCCGCAGGGGCATCGTCACCACGCGGTCCCCGGGCTGTTCCACCTGTACGTCCTCGTCGAGCGCGTGCCAGCCGAGCCTCTCGTACAGCGTGACGAGCGGAGGGCGGCAGAAGAGCAGGGCGTGGGGTGGGCCCAGGGTGCGGGCGTGGGACAGGGCCGTCGTGAGGACCTCGCGGGCCAGGCCCCGGCCGCGTACGTCGGGGGCGACCGCCACGCCGCCGACCCCGACGACCTCCAGGTCGGTCCCGTCGACCGTCAGGGGCAGGCGTCGCAGGCCCGCGTGGGCCACGAGGCGGCCCTCGTGACGTATGCCGAAGTGTTCCTCCTTCGGCAGCCAGGCCAGGCCGGTCTCCGCGACGCCGAAGGGGTCGTCGCCGGCACCCAGGATCTCGTCCTGCTCGGTCCTCGTGTACTGGGCGAGCCGGACCGCGCCCGGCCGGTCGGACGTGTGGTGTGTGCTCATCTCCGCATGATCGCAGGCCCGGAACCGGCCCCGCCCCGCTCGGGTCAAGGGGGAGGGCAGGCCGGTTCCGGTGAGCGGGGCCCTGCCCGGAGGGGGAGGACTGTGGGCAGGGCCCCGGTCCGTTGAATGCGGGGCGGTCAGAGCGACTTGCGGGCCGCGGGGACCGCAAGTTCCGTCGAGCCTTCCGGGTAGTGGCACGCCGTCAGGTGGCCGTCCCGGTTGCCGTCGATCTGGACCAGTGGCGGGTCCTCCGACGCGCACTTGTCCGTCGCCTTCCAGCAGCGCGTCCGGAAACGGCAGCCCGAGGGCGGGTTGACCGGGGAGGGGACGTCGCCCTTCAGCAGGATGCGCTCGCGGCGCGGCACGTCGTCCGCCGTCGCCTCCGGCACCGCCGACAGGAGCGCCTTCGTGTAGGGGTGGCGCGGGTTCCCGTACAGGCTCTCCCGGTCGGCGATCTCCACGATCCGGCCCAGGTACATCACCGCGACCCGCTGCGAGAAGTGGCGTACCACCGCCAGGTCGTGGGCGATGAAGAGGAACGCGATGCCCAGGTCCTTCTGGAGCTTCTGGAGCAGGTTCACCACCTGCGCCTGGATCGAGACGTCGAGCGCCGAGACCGGTTCGTCCGCCACGATCAGTTTGGGTTCGAGGGCGAGAGCCCGTGCCACGCCGATGCGTTGGCGCTGGCCGCCCGAGAACTCGTGCGGGAAGCGGTTGTAGTGCTCGGGGTTGAGGCCGACCGTTTCGAGGAGCTCGCGGACACGGGCTTCCCTGCCGCCCGCCGGGTTGATGTCGTTGACCTCCATCGGACCCGAGATGATCTTGCCGACCGTCTGGCGCGGGTTCAGCGACGCGTACGGGTCCTGGAAGATCATCTGGATCTCCGAGCGGACCGGCGCCAGCTGCTTGCGCGAGGCGTGCGTGATGTCCTGGCCGCGGTAGGAGATCTTTCCGCCGGTCGGCTCGAGGAGGCGCGTGATCAGGCGGCCCGTCGTCGACTTGCCGCAGCCGGACTCACCGACCAGGCCCAGGCTCTCGCCCTCGCCGACGGTGAAGTCCAGGCCGTCCACCGCCTGCACGGCACCGATCTTCCGCTTGAACGGGAACCCGCCCATGACCGGGAAGTGTTTGGTCAGCCCGCTGACATCCAGGAGAGGAGTGGGAGTGGTGCTGCTCATCGTGGTGAAATCCCGTCTCTTGTACGTCAGTCGGCGGTACGCGCGCCGCGCCCGGCGTCGCCCGCGAAGTCCGCGAAGAATTCCGACCGCTGCTCGTCGCTGAGGTGACAGGCCGCGCCCCGGCCCTCGGACAGCTCGAGAAGCGGCAGTTCGCCGGCGCAGCGCCCGCCCTCGACCTGCTCGGTGAACGCGCACCTCGGGTGGAAGCGGCACCCCGAGGGCAGGTTGAGGAGGCTGGGCGGCGAACCGGGAATCGGCGACAGCGGCACGTCCACCGGACCGTCCAGCGACGGCATCGAGCCGAGCAGGCCCCACGTGTAGGGGTGCTGCGGCGCGCGCAGCACTTCCTTCTTCGTGCCGCGCTCCACACACCGCCCGCCGTACATCACCAGGACGTCGTCGGCGATGTCGGCGATCACACCCAGGTCGTGCGTGATGAAGATGATCGCCGTGCCGAACTCCTGCTGCAGGTCCTTCAGGAGGTCCATGATCTGCGCCTGGACCGTCACGTCGAGGGCCGTGGTCGGCTCGTCCGCGATCAGCAGTGTCGGGTTGCAGACCAGCGACATCGCGATCATCGCGCGCTGGCGCATACCGCCGGAGAACTGGTGCGGATAGTCGTCCACCCGCAGGTCGGGCTGCGGGATGCCGACCTTCGTCAGCATCTCGATCGACCGGTCCCTGGCCTCCTTCTTGGAGGCGCCGGTGTGCTTGCGGTACGTCTCGCCGATCTGCCGGCCGATGGTGTGGTACGGCGACAGGGACGCGAGGGCGTCCTGGAAGATCATCGCCATCTTGTTGCCGCGCAGCTTCTCCAGCTCCCGCTCGGTGGCGGTGAGGAGCTCCTGCCCGTCGAGCAGGATCTCGCCGTCGATGGCGGTGCTGTCCTTGTGGTGCAGGCCCAGGATGGCGAGGTTGGTGACGGACTTGCCGGAGCCGGACTCGCCCACGATGCCGAGGGTCTTGCCCTTCTCCACCTCGAAGTCGAGACCGTCGACGGCCTTGACGATGCCGTCCTCGGTGGAGAAGTGGACGCGCAGGTCGCGTACGGACAGGAAGGGGGTGCTCATCTGATCTGTCTCCCTGAGCCCTAGGCGAGGCGTACGCGCGGGTCGATGAGGGCGTAGACCGCGTCGACGATGATGTTGAAGACGACGATCGCCGTGGCGGCCACCAGGACGACGCCCAGCAGCATGGGCAGGTCGCTCGTGTTGACGGCACGGACCGAAAGGTCGCCGATGCCGTGCAGGGCGAAGGTCTTCTCGGTGATGATCGCGCCGCCGAGGAGCACACCCAGGTCGAGACCGAAGATCGTGATGATCGGTCCCATCGCCCCTCGCCAGGCGAAGCGGAAGAAGACCGAGCGGGCGGAGAGCCCCTTGGCGCGCGCCGTGCGGACGTAGTCCTCGCTGAGGGTCTCGACCATCTGGGAGCGGGTCATGCGGGTGTAGTTCGCCGTGAAGATCAGTGAGAGCACCAGCCAGGGGATCATCAGCCCGGAGAACCATTCGCCCGGGTTCTCGGTGATCGGCGTGTACTGCGGCCGGTCCATCCACTGCAGCTGGTACACGAAGAGGTAGACGGCGAAGACGCCGACGACGTAGATCTGCAGCGAGGACGCGATCAGCGAGGCGGACGACGCGATCTTGTCGATGACCTTGCCCTGCCTGGCGGCGGCCAGCATGCCGGTGCCCACACCGAACACGACGAAGACGGCCGAGGCGCCGAGCGAGAGCGACACGGTGGTCGGGAAGCGGTCCAGGATCGTGCCGAGGACCGGCTCGCGGTTACGGAAGGAGTAACCGAGGCACGGCGCCGGACAGTTGCCGAAGCTGGCGTAGTCGCGGCCCACGAACAGGCCCTGGAACCAGTGCCAGTACTGCACCGGCAGCGAATCGGCGATCCCCAGGTTGTGCCGCACCAGGTCGAGGGTCTCGGGTGAGCAGACCTTGCCGCAGGCCAGCCGGGCCGGGTCGCGGGGGGCGGCGTAGAAGAGAACGAAGACGAGAACGCTGATGATCAGCAGGATCACCGCGCCACCGACGATGCGGCGAAGGAGGAAGCGGAGCATGGCAGTTGGTTTTCCTGACGGATGCCGTGGGTGAGGAGGGGGCGGGGCGGCCCTCGGGGAGGAGAGGCCGCCCCACCACGGGGGCCGGTCGTCAGGCCTTGACGTACGTCTTGTAGATCAGCGTCGCGGCGAACTGCGGGTCGTGCTGCGCGCCACCGACCTTGGAGCCGTGCAGGTAGAAGCGGCGCTGGTAGGTCTCCGGGATGATCGGCACGACCTCTTCCATGATCCGCTTGTCCAGCGCGGCCCAGGCCTTGCCGGCTTCCTTCTGGTCCGAGATCTCGGCGTTCTTCTTGATCGCCTCGTTGATCCAGTCGACGTCGGTCTGCGAGATGTTGTTCTGGCCGTCGCCGATGGCCTCACCGTCGAAGAGCGGCTGGATCAGGGTGTACGCGGTCGGCCAGTCCGGGGACCAGCCGAACCACATCACGTCGAACTTGTTGTCGATGCGCTGTGCCTGGTCGTAGTAGTCCGTCGAGTTGAGCGGCTTGATGACCGGGTCGAAGCCGGCGGCCTTCAGCGCGTTCTCGATGACGACCTTGGTCTTGTCGTACGTGGGGCGCTGCGGGAAGGCGTAGACGATCTTCTGGCCGAGCTTGCCGGCCTTCTTCAGGATGGCCTTGGCGGCCGCCGGGTCGCCCGCGGGCTTCTTCAGCTTGCCGAAGACGTCGAACTTCTCGCGGCCGATGATGTCGGGGCTGAGGATGGTCGTCGCCAGCTCGCCCGCCGACTCGCCGCCGTAGATCCGGCGGATCTGCTCCAGCGGCCACGCGATGTTGAGGGCCTTGCGCACCTCGACGTCGGTGATGCGCTTGGTGTTGATGGCGTAGTAGTACGTGCCGGAGGACAGACCGTTGAAGGACCGCTTCTTGACCTCGGGGTTGGAGAGCACCTTCTGCATGCGCTCGGCCGGGATCGGCTCGTAGATGGCGATCATCTGCTGGTCCTTGCCCTGGTCCGCGATGAAGCGGTCGCAGGAGTCAAGGCCCGTCGGTCCGAACTCGAACTCGAAGCTGTCCGGGTAGGCGGTGCGGATCGGGTCGGTCTTCGGGTCCCAGTGCTTGTTGCGCGTCAGCGTCATCGACTTGTCGATGGAGCGGTGCTTGACGATGTACGGGCCGCAGGAGAACGGCGTCTTGTCGTACTTCTCCTTGGTGTCGTGCTTCACCGGGGTGGCCGCGTACGAGTGCATCGCCAGCGTGAAGTTGAAGTCCGGGCGGGCTTCCTTCAGCTTGAACGTGATGGTCTTCTTCGCCTTGTCGATGACGATCGAGTCCAGGTGGTCACCGTCGTACGGGCCCTTGTAGCCCTCGCGCCACTTGGCGCCCTTGCCGGTCAGCGCCGTCTGGACGTACGAGGCGCCCTCGGTGATGAAGGAGGCCCAGGAGCGCTCGAAGCCGTGGCGGACGTCCTCGACGGTGAGCTCGCTGCCGTCCTGCCACTTCAGACCGTCCTTCAGCGTGAAGGTCCAGGTCTTGTTGCCGTCGGACGCCTTGCCCACGTCGGTGGCGAGGTCGCCGACGAGGGTCATCTTGCCCTTGTCGTCGATGTAGTAGCCGGTGAGCGTGCGGGCGTACAGGTTGGCGATCGAGGAGTTGTACGCGAAGTAGATGCGCTGCGGGTCCATGTGCGACACGTCGTCCTCGGCGACACCGTAGATCGTGCCGCCCTTCTTCGCGCCCGGGACCTCGGGAGCGGGGCCCTTCGAGTCCTCCGCGGTGCCGATCTTCACGCTGGCACCGGTGTACTCGGTGGCGCCACCGTGGTTCGAGCCCTTGCCGCCGTTGCCGGAGCCGCCGCTGCTGCACGCGGTGAGGACCATCGATCCACCGGCCGCGACCGAGGTCGCGACGACGAAGTTTCTGCGGGAGAGAGACATGTGGCTACCAACCCTGATTGTCGAGGAAAGCCGAATAGAGGGAGCGGGGAGAGCAGCCGGGCACTGCCCCGTCGCGGGTGCCCGGCCGGGGGGAGTGTCAGCGTTTGGTCTTCGGGTCCAGCGCGTCGCGCACCGAGTCGCCGAGGAGGTTGAAGGCGACGACGAAGATCACCATCGCGATGCCGGGGAAGGCCATGTACGTGATGTCCTGCTCGTACACCTCGGAGGCGCGCTGGATCATGACGCCCCAGTCGGGGGTGGGCTCCTGAAGTCCCACGCCCAGGAAGGCGAGTCCGGCCTCGGCGGTGACGAACATGGGGAGGGCGAGCGTGGCCTGGATGAGGATCGGCGTCCACAGGTTGGGCAGCAGTTCCTTGAAGATGATCCGGGCCGGTGAGGCACCGGTCACCTTCGCCGCCTCCACGAACTCCCGCTCGCGCAGGGCAAGCACCTCGCCGCGCAGCAGACGGGCGATGGACGCCCAGCCGAAGGCCGTCATCACCGCGATGAGGCTGGTGACCGTCAGCCACGTCGGTGTCTTGTCCTCGGGGGCGACGACCACCGAGATCATCACGGGCCAGAAGGCGATGAAGAACAGCGTCGAGGGGAAGGCGAGCAGGATGTCGATGACCCGGCCGATGAAGTAGTCGGTCTTGCCGCCGAGGTAGCCGGCCGTGATGCCGACGGCGATGCCGATGAGCGTCACGAGGATCGTGGTCGCGGCGGCGATCAGCAGCGAATTGCGCATGCCGTACAGCAGGAAGGTCAGGACGTCCCGGCCCAGCTGGGGCTCGATGCCGAACCAGAACTCGCTGTCGATGCCGCCATTTGGCTTGATCGGATAGCTGAACTCGTTGAACAGGCTCGGGTCGTTGACCCCGTACGTCGTGTACGGGTCCTTGCCGTACACCTTCGAGATCAACGGCGCACACAGCGCGACAACAAAGAAGAACAGCACGACACACGCGGCGACGACGCCGGACTTGTCCCGCTTGAACCGGGTCCAGGCGAGCCGGCCCGGCGAACGGCCCTTGCTGCCCTGGTCCTTGGGCGAAGAAGGCGTGCCGGATGCCGTGTCCGTCACTTCAAGCGTGGCGGCGGCAGCGGGAGTTGGCGAGGTCATGGCGCTCCAGGCCCGGAGGGGTCATCAGGAATCCGCAGGACAACCAGTACCCACGGGCTAGGCGCGACTTTCGCAAGGCGTTTCCCACGCGGTCAATGAATCGTCAGGCGCCTTGGGTCGCTCTTGGGTTTCTTGATCAAGACTTTGCGTGAACATGGGCATGCCATTGCCTTGGCGTAATCATGCGTGATGGACAAGGCGGGGCGATCCCGGGTGACCCCGGCAATGAGTCCGATATGCGGGCGCCGACGTCTCGGAATGCGTACATCCGGATGGGCTCGTACTCGTACGGCCGGGGTAAATGTGCGATTCATACAGATTGAGGCGATATTTGGCGGTACGCGAGACACCCGGACAACAGGAGGACTCCATGCGCGGAGCCACGCACGCCAAGTGGGCCACATGTGCGGTGGCGGTCGCTCTCGCGGCGACGGCCTGCGGTGGCGGGGGAAGCGGCGGTGGCGGCGGTGGCGGTGACGGCTCCGGCATCGTGAGCTCCTCCTGGGGCGACCCGCAGAACCCGCTCGAACCGGCGAACACCAACGAGGTCCAGGGCGGCAAGATCCTCGACATGATCTTCCGGGGTCTCAAGCGGTACGACCCGAAGACCGGCGAGGCCAAGGACATGGTCGCCGAGTCGATCGAGACCAAGGACGCGCAGAACTTCACGGTCAAGATCAAGGACAACTGGAAGTTCAGCAACGGCGAGAAGATCACCGCCAAGTCCTTCGTGGACGCCTGGAACTACGGCGCCCATCTGAAGAACAACCAGAAGAACGCCTACTTCTTCGGGTACATCGACGGGTACGACAAGGTCCACCCCGAGAAGGGCGACCCGAGCGCCGAGACCCTCTCCGGACTGAAGGTCGTCGACGACAAGACCTTCACCGTCAAGCTCAGCCAGAAGTTCTCCACCTGGCCCGACACCCTCGGCTACCCGGCCTTCGCGCCGCTGCCCAAGGCGTTCTACGACAACCACGACGCCTGGCTCTCCAAGCCCGTCGGCAACGGCCCGTACACCGTGGACTCGTACACCAAGGGCTCGCAGATGTCCCTGCGCAAGTGGGACGGCTACCCCGGCAAGGACAAGGCGCGGAACGGCGGTGTGGACATGAAGGTCTACACCGACAACAACACCGCCTACACCGACCTGATGGCCGGCAACCTCGACCTCGTCGACGACGTCCCCGCCTCGCAGCTCAAGAACGCCAAGAACGACCTCGGCGACCGCTACATCAACACCCCCGCCGGCATCATCCAGACCCTCGCCTTCCCCCTCTACGACAGCGAGTGGAAGAAGAAGGGCATGGAGAAGGTCCGCCGGGGCCTGTCCATGGCCATCAACCGCGAGCAGATCACCGACACCATCTTCCAGAAGACGCGGACGCCCGCCTCCGACTGGACCTCGCCGGTCCTCGGCGACAAGGGCGGCTTCAAGAAGGGGCTGTGCGGCGACGCCTGCACGTACGACGCGGAGAAGGCAAAGAAGCTGGTCGAGGAGGGCGGCGGCATCCCCGGCGGCACCCTCAAGGTCACGTACAACGCGGACACCGGCTCCCACAAGGAGTGGGTCGACGCCGTCTGCAACTCCATCAACAAGGCCCTCGACCAGGACAAGGCGTGCGTCGCCAGTCCCGTCGGCACCTTCGCGGACTTCCGCAGCAAGGCCTCCAAGCAGGAGCTCGACGGGGCCTGGCGCGCGGGCTGGCAGATGGACTACCCGCTGATCCAGAACTTCCTGGAGCCGGTCTACTACACGGACGCCCCGTCCAACGACGGCAAGTTCTCCGACGACGAGTTCGACAAGCTCGTCAACGAGGCCAACGGCGAGACGGACACCGGCAAGGCCACGGCCAAGTTCCAGGATGCCGAGAAGATCCTCGCCCGCGACATGCCCGCCATCCCGCTCTGGTACCAGAACGGCAGCGCCGGCTACTCGGACAAGGTCTCCGACGTCTCCCTCAACCAGTTCAGCGTGCCCGTCTACAACGAGATCAAGGTCGACTGAGACGCCGGGAGCCCCGCCATGGGACGTTATGTGATCCGGCGTCTGCTGCAGATGATCCCGGTCTTCATCGGCGCCACGCTGCTGATCTTCCTGATGGTGAACGTGATGGGCGACCCCGTCGCGGGGCTCTGCGGGGACCGCAGGTGCGACCCCGCGACGGCCCTCCGCCTGAAGAAGGAGTTCGGCCTCGATAAGCCGGTGTGGCAGCAGTACCTGACGTACATGGGCAACGTCTTCACCGGCGACTTCGGCACCGCCTTCAACGGACAGAAGGTCACCGAGCTGATGTCGGCCGCCTTCCCGGTCACCATCCGCCTGACCCTCGTCGCCATCGTCTTCGAGATCGTCATCGGCATCACGCTGGGCGTCCTCACGGGCCTGCGGCGCGGGCGCCCCGTCGACACCGCGGTGCTGCTGCTCACGCTCGTCGTGATCTCCATCCCCACCTTCGTCACCGGACTCGTCCTGCAACTCCTCCTCGGCGTCCAGTGGGGCGTCATCAAACCCTCCGTGTCGAGCGAGGCGCCCTTCAACGAACTGCTGATCCCGGGGCTCGTGCTCGCCTCCGTCTCACTGGCGTACGTGACCCGCCTGACCCGCACCTCCATCGCGGAGAACCGGCGCGCCGACTACGTCCGCACCGCCATCGCCAAGGGCCTGCCCCGGCGCCGCGTCATCACCCGCCACCTGCTGCGCAACTCACTGATCCCGGTGGTCACCTTCATCGGCACCGACGTGGGCGCCCTGATGGGCGGCGCGATCGTCACCGAGCGGATCTTCAACATCCACGGCGTCGGCTTTCAGCTCTACCAGGGCATCCTCCGCCAGAGCACCCAGACCGTCGTCGGCTTCGTGACCGTCCTCGTCCTGGTCTTCCTGGTGGCCAACCTCATCGTCGACCTCCTGTACGCCGTACTCGACCCGAGGATCCGCTATGCCTGAACCGCAGGAGCCGGAGCGCGCCATGGCCGCCACCGGCATGGGCGGCGCGATGGACCTCGCCACCAGCGAGGCGACGTCCCTGGAGAAGACGGCGGCGGGCGGCCCCGACGGCAGCGGCCCCTCGGCGCCGGCCCGCAGCCTGTGGTCCGACGCCTGGCGGGACCTGCGCCGCAACCCCGTCTTCATCGTCTCGGGCCTGATCATCCTCTTCCTCGTCGTCATCTCCCTCTGGCCCTCGCTCATCGCCTCCCGCAACCCGCTCGACTGCGACCTCGCCAACGCGCAGAAGGGCTCGGCGCCCGGCCACCCCTTCGGCTTCAACGAGCAGGGCTGCGACGTCTACACACGGGTCGTGTACGGCACCCGGGTCTCGGTCACCGTCGGCGTCTGCGCCACCCTCGGCGTCGCCGTCATCGGCAGCGTGCTCGGCGGGCTCGCCGGGTTCTTCGGCGGCGCGTGGGACGCGGTCCTCTCCCGCATCACCGACATCTTCTTCGCCATCCCCGTCGTCCTCGGCGGCCTGGTGCTCCTGTCCGTGGTCACCAGCTCCACCGTCTGGCCGGTCGTCGGCTTCATGGTGCTGCTCGGCTGGCCGCAGATCTCCCGCATCGCGCGCGGCTCCGTCATCACCGCCAAACAGAACGACTACGTCCAGGCGGCGCGGGCCCTCGGCGCCTCCAACTCCCGGATGCTGCTCCGCCACATCACCCCGAACGCCGTCGCGCCGGTCATCGTCGTCGCGACCATCGCGCTCGGCACCTACATCGCCCTGGAGGCCACGCTCTCGTACCTCGGCGTCGGCCTGAAGCCGCCGACGGTGAGCTGGGGCATCGACATCTCGGCCGCCTCCCAGTACATCCGCAACGCCCCGCACATGCTGCTCTGGCCGGCCGGGGCCCTCGCGATCACCGTGCTCGCGTTCATCATGCTCGGCGACGCGGTGCGCGACGCCCTCGACCCGAAGCTGAGGTAGGCGCCCATGGCAACCGTGGCATCCGAGGCCCCCGCACCCAAGGAGCCCCAGGCCTCCAAGCTGCTCGAAGTCCGCGACCTGCACGTGGAGTTCCGCACCAGGGACGGGGTCGCCAAGGCCGTCAACGGCGTCGACTACAGCGTCGCCGCGGGCGAGACCCTCGCCGTCCTCGGCGAGTCGGGCTCCGGCAAGTCCGTGACCGCCCAGGCCGTCATGGGCATCCTCGACATGCCGCCCGGAAGGATCACCAAGGGGGAGATCCTCTTCCGGGGCCGGGACCTCCTCAAGCTGAAGGAGGAGGAGCGGCGCAAGGTCCGCGGCGCCGGAATGGCGATGATCTTCCAGGACGCGCTGTCCTCACTCAACCCGGTGCTGAGCGTCGGCGAGCAGCTCGGCGAGATGTACGTCGTGCACAAGGGCATGTCGAGGAAGGACGCGAAGGCCAAGGCCGTCGAGCTGATGGACCGGGTTCGCATCCCGGCGGCCAGGGAGCGCGTCGGGCAGTACCCGCACCAGTTCAGCGGCGGCATGCGCCAGCGCATCATGATCGCCATGGCGATGGCGCTCGAACCCTCGCTGATCATCGCCGACGAGCCCACCACCGCCCTCGACGTGACGGTCCAGGCGCAGGTCATGGACCTGCTCGCGGAGCTCCAGCGCGAGATGAACATGGGCCTGATCCTCATCACCCACGACCTCGGCGTCGTCGCGGACGTCGCCGACACCATCGCCGTCATGTACGCGGGCCGCATCGTCGAACGGGCCCCCGTCCACGAGATCTACCGGGCCCCCGCCCACCCGTACACCCTCGGCCTGCTCGAATCCATCCCGCGCCTGGACCAGAAGGGCCAGGAGCTCTACGCGATCAAGGGCCTGCCGCCCAACCTCATGAACATCCCGCCCGGCTGCCCCTTCCACCCCCGCTGCCCCATGGCCCAGGACATCTGCGTGACCGACGATCCACCGCTCGCGAAGGTCACGTACGAGGGACTGACCGCCGACCGCAGGAGCGCCTGCCACTTCTGGAAGGAGACGCTCGATGCGTCACGGTGACGGCGGCGAGCCGATCCTCCGGGTCCACGGCCTGGTCAAGCACTATCCGCTGACCCAGGGCATCGTCATCCGCAAGCAGGTCGGCGCGGTCAAGGCCGTCGACGGCGTCGACTTCGACCTGGCGCGGGGCGAGACGCTCGGCATCGTGGGGGAGTCCGGCTGCGGCAAGTCCACGGTCGCGAAGATGCTGGTCAACCTGGAACGGCCGACCGCGGGCGAGATCCGCTACAAGGGCGAGGACATCACCAAGCTCTCCGGCCGCGCCCTGAAGGCCGTCCGCCGCAACATCCAGATGGTGTTCCAGGACCCCTACACGTCCCTGAACCCGCGCATGACCGTGGGCGACATCATCGGCGAGCCGTACGAGATCCACCCCGAGGTCGCCCCGAAGGGCTCGCGCCGCCGGCAGGTCCAGGAACTCCTTGACGTGGTGGGTCTCAACCCCGAGTACATCAACCGCTATCCGCACCAGTTCTCCGGCGGCCAGCGCCAGCGCATCGGCATCGCCCGCGGCCTCGCGCTGCGGCCCGAGGTCATCGTCGCCGACGAACCGGTCTCCGCGCTCGACGTCTCCGTCCAGGCGCAGGTCATCAACCTCCTGGACAAGCTGCAGAACGAGTTCGACCTGAGTTACGTCTTCATCGCCCACGACCTGTCGATCGTGCGGCACATCTCCGACCGCGTCGGCGTGATGTACCTCGGGCGGATCATCGAGATCGGCTCGGACGAGGAGATCTACGAACACCCCACGCACCCCTACACCCAGGCGCTCCTCTCCGCCGTGCCGGTCCCCGATCCCGAGGCACGCGAGCACCGGGAGCGGATCATCCTCTCCGGAGACGTGCCGTCGCCCGCCAACCCGCCCTCGGGCTGCCGGTTCCGCACCCGCTGCTGGAAGGCGCGGGAGCGGTGCGCCCTGGAGGTACCGGCGCTCGCGGTGCCTGCGGAGTTCCGGTACGAGGACGGGCCCGCGGCGCACGACTCGGCCTGCCACTTCGCCGAGGAGAAGCAGGTCGTGCCGTAGGCGCGGGCCCGCGGAGTGATCTGAGCGGAGCGGTCAGAGCCCCAAGGAGCGCTTCAGGAAGTCGACCTGGAGCAGCAGCAGGTTCTCTGCGACCTGCTCCTGAGGCGTCATGTGCGTGACGCCGGACAGCGGCAGGACCTCGTGCGGGCGGCCCGCGGCGAGCAGCGCCGAGGAGAGCCGCAGCGAGTGCGCCACCACTACGTTGTCGTCGGCGAGGCCGTGCACGATCAGCATCGGGCGGTGCGGTTCGGCCGCTGCGACGAGTCCGTCGTCCCAGATGAGGGAGTTGTACCGGTACGTGTCCGCGTTGCGGGCCGGGTCGCCGAGGTACCGCTCTTCGTAGTGCGTGTCGTAGAGCCGCAGATCCGTCACCGGGGCGCCGACCACCGCCGCGTGGAACACGTCGGGGCGGCGCAGCGCGGCCATGCCGGCCAGGTAGCCGCCGAAGGACCAGCCGCGGATCGCCACCCGGCCGAGGTCGAAGGGGAACCGGTCGGCGAGCGAGTGGAGCGCGTCGATCTGGTCCTCGAGCGTCAGGGTCTTGTCGTACTTGATCGACTTCTCCCAGCCGGGGGAGTGGCCCGGCGTGCCGCGGCCGTCCGCGACGAGCACCGCGAAGCCCTGATCGGCGAACCACTGCGAGGTCAGGAAGATGTTGTGGGCGCGCTGGACGCGCTGGCCGTGCGGGCCGCCGTACGGATCGAGGAGTACCGGAAGGGGCCCGTCCGTGTCCTTGTAATCAGTGGGGAGCAGGACGGCGCACGGAATCCTCCGCGTGCCCCCTTCGGTGAGCGTCACGCGCGGAGTGAGCCCCGGGCGCTGGGCGTGTGAGGCGACGGTCGCCACCTGCTTGCCCTCGCGCAGCACCTGGACCTGAGCGCCGGGACGGTCGAGTGTGGCGGACACCAGGACGGTCAGGCCGCCGCGGCCGCCCCCACGGACCGCGGAGTGCACACCGGGCTCCTGGGACACGCGCTCCACGCCCAGTTCGTTGACGCGGTACACATGGATCTCACCGGTCTCCGGGTCGGCCGCCGCCGCGCCCGCCGACGCCGAGATCAGAATGTCCTCCTCCGTCACGTCCAGGACCGCCCTGACGTGCAACTGCGGCCCGGTCAGCGGCCGTTCCCCCCACGCGAGGACGCGCGCGCCGCCCTCGTCGGCGATCCGCACCAGCTTTCCGCTGGGCGACCAGCACGGCACTCCAGGGAAAAGTTCAAGCCATTCTGGATCCTCCTCCGCGTGCACCATCCGCGTCGACCCGCCGTCCGGATCCACCGCCAAGTACAGCTGGCTGCCCTGGTCGCGCGACTGCACGAGCAGCAGCGGAGCGCCGTCCGCCGACCAGTGCACGCGCGCGAGATAGGGGAAGCGGGCGCGGTCCCAGACCACCTCGGTGCGCGACCCGTCCAGGCCCAGGACGAACAGCCGTACGTCCGCGTTGGGCGTGCCCGCGGCCGGGTACGCGACCCGCTCGGGCTCGCGCTCCGGATGCGCCGGGTCCGCGATCCACCAGCGCTGTACGGGAGCGTCGTCCACCCGCGCGACGAGCAGCCGGTCCGAGTCCGGCGACCACCAGAAGCCCCGTGAACGCCCCATCTCCTCGGCCGCGATGAACTCCGCGAGGCCGTAGGCGACCGTCGCCTCCTGGCCCGGCTCCGGCGCCGCCAGGGCCCGGTCGCCCGCACCGTCGGCGCCCATGACCCGCAGGGCGCCCCGCGCCACGTACGCGACGTGCCGCCCGTCCGGCGAGGGGCGCGGGTCGATCACCGGGCCCGGCGCGGGCAGTTCGCGAGCCGTGCCCGCGTGCAGCTCCGCCGCGAAGAGCCGGCCCGACAGCGCGAACGCCGCCAGCTCCACCGCCGCGTCCGTCGCGTAGCCCACGATGCCCGCGCCGCCCTCGCGGCTGCGCTCCCGCCGTGCGCGCTCCTCGGGCGACAACCGCTCGGCGGCGCCGCCCAGGAGCACGTGCGGATCGGCCGCCACGCGCTCGCCGCCGCCGTCCGACACGTCCAGGACCCACAGCCGGTTCGCCCGGTCCGTGCCGTCGGACGAGCGCAGGAAGACAAGGCGTGAACCGTCCGGCGCCACCGTGAACGCACGGGGCGCGCCGAGGGTGAAGCGTTGCGTGCGGGCGTGCTGACGCGGGAAGGAGAGCCGCTGCGCCGGGCTCTCGTCGGGCCTGGGATTTCCGGGGTTCTCGGTGGTCATCCCCCGAGCCTATGGCTCATGCGCCCCCCTGTGCTGCCGTGCTCCGAGTCATGCGTCCGCACGGATAGTTATGATCCGTAGCGCTTGGTGGGTATGTACCTGCTGGCGTCCGCACTGGGTTTCGTCAACGACTTGGAGGTGACCGCCGTGGCACTCTCGATTTCGGCGGTGGTGCTGCTGGCGATCATCGTCTTCCTGTTGGTCAAGAAGTCAGGGCTGAAGGCCGGGCACGCGGTCGTCTGTACGCTGCTCGGCTTCTACCTCGCGAGCTCGTCCGTCGCGCCGACCATCAACGAGCTGACGACGAACGTGGCAGGGATGATCGGCGACATCAAGTTCTGACCGGGGCTCGTAGGGTGGTCCCATGACGGAACTGCCCGCCCGGCGCCTGCTGCTCGTGCACGCGCACCCCGACGACGAGTCGATCACCACCGGCGCGACCATGGCCAAGTACGCGGCCGAGGGCGCCCACGTCACCCTGGTGACGTGCACGCTCGGCGAGGAGGGCGAGGTCATCCCGGCCGAGCTCGCCCATCTCGCCGCCGACCGCGAGGACGCCCTGGGCGCCCACCGCATCGGGGAACTGGCCGCCGCCATGAAGGAAGTAGGGGTCACCGACCACCGCTTCCTCGGCGGCCCCGGGCGCTACCGCGACTCCGGAATGATGGGCACCGAGCAGAACGACCGCCCCGGCGCCTTCTGGTCGGCCGACCTCGACGAGGCGGCCGCCCACCTGGTCGAGGTGGTCCGCCAGGTGCGCCCGCAGGTCCTCGTGACGTACGACCCCGACGGCGGGTACGGCCACCCCGACCACATCAAGGCGCACCGCGTCGCCATGCGCGCCGCCGACCTCGCGGCCGATCCGGCCTTCCGCGCCGACCTCGGCGCGCCCCACGCCATCGACAAGATCTACTGGAACCGTGCCCCGCGGTCCGTGGTCGAGGAGCGCTTCCGCTGGATGTCGGGAGCGCTCGGGCACTCGCCGTTCGGCACGCCCGCCGCCGTCGCCGACGTGCCCGGCGTCACGGACGACGAGCGGATCACGACCGAGATCGACGGCAGGGCCTTCAAGAGCGCCAAGGCGGCGGCGATGGCGGCCCACGCCACCCAGATCACCGTGAGCGGCCCGCTCTTCGTCCTCTCCAATCAGCTCGCCCAGCCCATCTTCGATGTGGAGTACTACGAGCTGGTGCGGGGAGAAGCGTCGACAGAGGGATCTTCGGGTTCATCCGAGGGATCATCAGAGGGGTCATCAGAGGGGTCGTCCCGTGAGACGGATCTCTTCTCGGGGCTTGAAAGGGTGACGGATGTGGCGGAGGTGACCGCGCTGTGAGTACGCGATCCCGTGCGGCGTCGGGTTCCGGTTCCGGTTCCGGGGCCGCGGCCGGCAGACCCGCGTCCTCCGGCGCGGCCACGCCCGCCCCCGCCGGCGGCAGCTTCCTCGCCCAGCCCCTCAGGGCGGGGCGCCTCGCCGCCTACGCCGGGCTCTTCGTGTTCGGCGCCGTCGTCGGCGCCGCCGGAGCACTCGTCCAAGGCGGCTTCTTCCCCGCCGGGTTGCTGCTCGCGCTCGTCGGCGCCGCCGGTGCCTTCTACGGCGGGGCACGGGCGGTCGGCACCAAGGCGGGGGCCGTCGCGCCCGCCGCCGGCTGGCTCGTCGTGGTGATGCTGCTCACCGCCACCAGACCCGAGGGCGACTTCCTCTTCGGCGCGGATCTCGGCTCGTACGGCTTCCTGCTCGGCGGAATGGCCGTCGCTGTGATGTGCGCCACGCTCGGGCAGGGGTCGCAACCGAGCGCGCCCGCCGCCCGACTTGGCAAGTGACGTACCACTTCGGACCGTGTCCCGCAGGGGTTTGACGCCGGTCACGGAATGAGTGCCGACGGCGGCCAGTATGGTGGTGCGGCCGCCGAGCCTCCCCCAACCTCCGGCCGGGGGGACCCCGGACGAGGTCGAGACGGGCGGCGGAGTCAACCAGGAGAACCTGCCTTGAGTCGTGAAACTGACAGTTCGTCCTCCGGGCCCCAGGGGCGCGGTGGAGCCGCATACCCCTCGGGGACGCCGCCGTACGGCTCCCCGGCACAGGGCGCTGCCGCCGACGGCGGCGCGGACGGCGCGCGGCGGCCCGACGAGCCCGAGACCCAGACCACGCTGACCACCCGCATCCGGATCAACATTCCCGGTTCGCGGCCCATCCCGCCGGTCGTCATGCGGACGCCCGTCGGTGACGAGGGCTCGCACGGGGACTCCTCATCCGTGGACGACGACAGCCGCAGGGACGGTGCCGCACCGGGTGCTCCCGGCGCGGGAGACGCGGGCGGGGCGACGGGGGCCGGAGCCCCGGCCTCCCCGGCTTCCTCCGGAGCTGGTTCCGGTTCAGGTTCCGGTTCCGCGTCGGGTGAGGGCGGCCAGGGGGCCGCGTCCTCCCCTTCGCAGTCCTCGGCCGACGAGAAGACGAGCGACTGGTTCGCGCCGCGCAAGCCCGCCCGGAGTGACACCGGGAGCGGCTCGGGCGTCCCCGGCGCGAATGGTCCGGGGGCGAACGGCCCGGGGGCCAACGGTTCCGGTACGGGGCAGTTCGACGTGTCCGGCGCCGTCGCGTCGGGCCCCCTCGGCTCGGGCGGCCCGCAGAGCGACCCGCACCGCGGCGACCTGCCGTACTTCTCCGGCGGTACGGGCGGCTCCGGGGACTCCCGGCCCGCAGGACCGACCGGCGGCCCCGTCACGGGCGACAGCCCGCTGGCGCCTCCGGGCCGCCACAGCGCTCCTGGCGCACCCGGCGGCCCCGCCGACTCCGGTGCGCGGCCGCCCCGTTCCGGCGCCATGAGCGACGACACCGCGATCCTCACACCGCAGAAGTCCGGCCCGGTCCCTCCGCCCGGCGGCCCGCGTCCGCCCGTCGGCGGCCAGGTGCCCGGCGGACCCGGTGCTCCGGGCGGCCCCGGTGGCCCCGGCGCTCCCGCGCCCGGCGCCAACGTCTCCGGTGAGACCCTCACCAGCGGCATCCCCGTCGTGCCGCCCACGCAGGACAACTCCCCGTTCGCGCCGGGCCCGCAGGGTGAAGGACCGGTTCCGCACACCCCGCCGAAGCTGCCCGACCCGGTGCGCTCGGACGTGCCGCCCGCCGCCGCCGCGCCGAAAAAGAAGAAGGGCCGCAACAAGCTGGTCCTCCTCGCGGCCGCCGTCGTGGTCGCGGGCTGCGGGGCGTACGGCGCGGGCCTGTTGATGAACCACGCCGACGTCCCGAAGGGCACCACCGTGCTCGGCGTCGACATCGGCGGCGGCACCCGCGACGAGGCCGTGAAGAAGCTCGACGCGGCCCTCGACGCGCGCGTCACCAAGCCGCTGAAGCTCTCGGTGGGCGGCGACACGGTCACGCTCAAGCCGGACCAGGCGGGCCTCACCCTGGACAGCCAGGCCACCGTCCGCGAGGCCGCGGGCAGCGACTACAACCCCGTCTCGGTGATCGGTTCGCTCTTCGGTGGCCAGCGCGTCGTCGAGCCCGTCATGCCCGTCGACGAGGAGAAGCTCGCGGCCGCCCTGGAGCGCGCGGCGGGCGGCTCGGGCACGGCGCAGGAGGGCACGGTCAAGTTCGTGCCGGGCAAGGCCCAGCCCGTCTACGGCAAGGTCGGCAAGGGCATCGACCCGCAGGCGTCGACCGCTTCGGTCGCCGACGCGTACAAGAAGCAGGTCGAGACGGGCAGCGCGGGCGCGGTCCAGGTGCCGGTCACCACGCGCAAGCCGACCGTCTCCAAGGCCGAGGTCGACAAGTTCATGACCCGGTTCGCCAAGCCGGCCATGTCCGCCAACGTCACGATCAAGGCGGGCGCCAAGTCGATCCCCTTCGGCCCGGAGAAGTCGCTGCCGAAGATCCTGGAGACGAAGGCCCTCAAGGACGGCACCCTTCAGGTGCACTACAACCTCGAAGAGCTCAAGAAGCTGTACGGCAACGTCTTCGACGGCGTCCTCATCCAGCGCGGCGACGGCTCCAAGACGCCGGTCCAGCCGACCGACGTGGCCGCGGCGATGGGCAAGGCGCTGGTCGGCAAGACGCCCGCCGAGCGGATCGGCGTCATCGAGACCAACGCGAGCTGATTCCCGCAGGCCGGCGGAGGCCGGACGGTTCACCGGGGTGAACCGTCCGGCCTCCGGCATGACATCTGTCATCCCGTAGTCACCACATCCGACACTGCCGCCGTGACCTGCGGTTTTGCGACGATGGTGAACATGACGACGACCACAGCACCGCCCGTCACCAGCGCGGTGAGCTTCGAGCGGGTGACCAAGAACTACGGCGACGTCCGCGCCGTCGACGGCCTGACCCTCGACCTCCACCCGGGCGAGACGGTGGCGCTCCTCGGGCCGAACGGCGCGGGCAAGTCCTCCACCCTCGACCTGCTGCTCGGCCTGCGCAGCCCGGACAGCGGAACCGTGCGGGTCTTCGGGACCGAGCCGCGCGAGGCGATCACGGCGGGCCGGGTCGGCGCCATGCTGCAGAGCGGCGGACTGATGGGCGAGGTCACCGTGCGCGAGCTGGTGACGCTCGCCTGCGAGCTGCACCCGAGGCCCCACCGCGTCAACGACGTGCTCGCCCACGCGGGCATCACCCAGATCGCGGACCGCAAGGCCGACAAGCTCTCCGGCGGCCAGGAGCAGCGCGTCCGCTTCGCGCTCGCCACGGCCGGCGCCTCTGACCTGATCGTGCTCGACGAGCCGACCACCGGCATGGACGTCACCGCACGCCAGGCGTTCTGGGCCACCATGCGGGAGCAGGCCGACCAGGGCCGCGCGGTCCTGTTCGCCACCCACTATCTGGAGGAGGCCGACGCGATCGCCGACCGCGTCCTGGTCCTGCACCGCGGCCGGCTCCTCGCAGACGGCACCGCGGCCGAGATCAAGGCGAAGGCGGGCGCCCGCAAGGTCGCGTTCGACCTGGAGCGGATCGACCCGGAGCTCGCGCGACGGCTCCGCGCGCTGCCCTTCCTCACCACCCTCGACATCGCGGGCCACACGGTCCGCCTCCAGTCGACGGACGCCGACGCCACCGTGCACGCGCTGTACGGGCTCGGCGTGTACCCCCGCAACCTCGAAGTCGCCGGGCTCGGCCTGGAGCAGGCCTTCGTGGCGATCACCGAGGCCGAGGAGGCCAGGACCGCATGAAAGGCACCCACGGCATGAACAGCCTCATCAAGCTCGAGATCACCCGCGCCCTGCGCAACCGCAAGTTCCTCTTCTTCTCCGTCATCTATCCGTCGATGCTCTTCCTGATCATCGCGGGCACCCAGAACGGCGCCGACCAGGTCCCCGACACGGGCCTGTCCGTCCCCGCGTTCATGATGGTCTCGATGGCATCCTTCGGCGCCCTCACCGCCGTACTCATGGGCAACAGCGAGCGCATCGCCAAGGAGCGCGAGAGCGGCTGGGTGCGGCAGCTGCGCCTGACGGCGCTCCCCGGGCGGGGGTACGTCCTGGCGAAGACGGCGAGCGCGGCCGTGGTCAGCCTGCCGTCCATCCTCGTGGTCTTCGCGGTCGCCGCGATCTTCAAGGACGTCCGCTTCGACGCCTGGCAGTGGCTGGCGCTGACCGGCGCGATCTGGGCGGGCAGCCTCTGCTTCGCCGCCCTCGGCGTGGCCATCGGCTACCTCGCGTCCGGCGACGCCGTGCGCCCGATCACGATGATCGTCTACTTCGGGCTCTCCATGCTCGGCGGCCTGTGGATGCCGGTGACGACGTTCCCGCACTGGCTCCAGGAGGCGGCGTCCTGGCTGCCCACCCACGCGTACGCCGCCCTCGGACAGGCCATCGAGCTGGGCGACGCACCGCACGCGAAGGACCTCACGCTCCTGGTCGCCTACTTCCTTCTCTTCGCGGGCGGCGCGGCGTGGCTGTACCGGAAGGACACACTGAAGGCGTGAGTACGAGCCGGGGCGCCGAGCACGCCCAAGAGACCGACCGGTACGACGACAGCCACCCGATGCAGACCTTCGGGCAGCCGGTCATGGGCCGCCGCCAGATCCTCACGAAGGCCGTCTGGATCGGCATCTGGCTGGTCTTCCTGACGAGCCCCGTCCACGACCTCGTGGTGACCGAGCGGAGCGCCACGGCCACCGCCCTCGGCTCGCTGGGCCTCGCGGCCTTCGTGGCCTGCTATCTCTCACTCGTCTTCCGCTACACGACCAAGGTGCTCGACTGGCGCGCGGTGTACGTGGCGTTCGCCGCGCAGTTCACGCTCGCCGTGGTCCTCACGCTCTGCTTCGGCACCCAGTGGCTCGGGCTCTTCGTCTACGTCTCCGTGTCCGCCGGCGCCGTGCTGCCGATGCGGTACGCGGCCCGGGTCATCCCCGCGGTCACCGGCGTGATGGTCGCGATCGGCCTGCGCACGGACAGTCTGCAGGACCTCCTGGGCAACCTGGTCGTGCTCAGCGTGCTCGTGGGGTTCGCGATGGCCGGTGTGCGCCAGCTGATCCGTACGACGATCCAGCTGCGGCAGGCCAGGGCCACCGTCGCCCAACTGGCGGCCAACGAGGAGCGGCTGCGGCTCGCCCGGGACCTGCACGACCTGCTCGGCCATTCGCTCTCCCTCATCACGCTCAAGAGCGAGCTCGCGGGACGGATGCTGCCCGACCACCCCGATCAGGCGGCCCGGCAGGTCGCCGACATCGAGCAGGTCAGCCGCCAGGCCCTGGTGGACGTGCGCGAGGCCGTCTCGGGCTACCGCAGGCGCACCCTGGCCGGTGAGCTGGCCGGCGCCCGCACCGCGCTGACCGCCGCGGGCATCGAGGCCGACGTGCCGCTGGAGCCGCCCGCCGAACTGCCGGGGGAGGAGGCGGAGGCGGCGCTGGCGTGGGCGCTGCGGGAGGCCGTGACCAACGTCGTGCGGCACAGCGGGGCCTGCCGGTGCACGGTGGCGTTCACGGCACGGAAGACGCTCGGCGGACCGCTGCTCGAACTCACGGTGGAGGACGACGGAGTCGGCGGTTCCGGTGCCGCGGCGGGGAACGGCCTGACGGGCCTCGGCGAACGCGTGGAGGCCGTCGGCGGCATCCTGGAGACGGGCCCGGGCACCCGCCGCGGCTTCCGTCTGGCGGTCCGGGTGCCGCTGGCGGAGGCGACCGTAGGATCCCCCTCATGAGCAGTGGGAACAGCGGGACCAGCACAGGCAGTGGTACCAGCGGGAGCGGTGTCATCAGGGTGCTGTTGGCCGAGGACCAGTCGATGGTCCGTGAGGCCCTCGCGGCGCTGCTCGGTCTGGAGCCGGACATCGAGGTCGTCGCCCAGGTGGCCCGCGGCGACGAGGTGCTCGCGGCGGCCCGCGCACACGCCGTGGACGTGGCGCTGCTCGACATCGAGATGCCCGGCATGACCGGCATCGAGGCGGCGGCCGAACTGCACGCCGCGCTCCCCGCCCTGAAGATCGTCGTGCTGACCACCTTCGGGCGCCCCGGCTATCTGCGCAGCGCCATGGAGGCGGGCGCCGACGCGTTCCTCGTCAAGGACGCCCCCGCGGCCCAGCTCGCCGCGGCGGTGCGCAGGGTGCTCGCGGGGGAGCGGGTCATCGACCCCACGCTGGCGGCGGCCGCCCTCGCGGAGGGCGCGAACCCCCTGACGGACCGCGAGCGCGAGGTGCTGCGCGCGGCCGCGGGCGGCGCCACCAACGCCGAGCTCGCCAAGACCCTGCACCTCTCCCAGGGCACGGTCCGCAACTACCTCTCGACGGCCATCCAGAAGCTCGCCGTCCGCAACCGCGCGGAGGCGGTCAGCACCGCCAGGGACAAGGGCTGGCTCTGAGCCCGTCAGTTCAGCATCGCCCGCGCCCCCAGCGCCTGCCGCCGGGCCCGGTCGGCCGTCGCCGGGTCCCGGGCGGCGACGAAGTCGGCGTACGTGTCCAGCTCCCGCGCACCCGCCAGGAACTCCCCTTTGTGTACGAGGAGTTGGGCGCGCTCGTAGTGCAGCCGGGGCGGCGGTGACGGCAGGAGGAGACAGAGGTCGACCGCCCAGAGCGAGACATCGGCGCGCTCGGGGCGGGGCGCCGCCCAGGCGCGGATGTTGTTCAGGATGCGCGCCACGATGTCCAGCGGGCTCGCGGGGCTCAGCATCGACGGTACGGGCGGGGACCCCGTCGCCGCCGCCACGAGCAGCTCCACGTCGGTCCCGGTGAGCAGCCGGCCGCCGTCGAAGGGGTCGGCGAGGACCTGGTCGTCGCACGGTCCGAAGCCGACCACGAAGCGCCCGGGGAGCGCGACGCCGTGGACGGGGGCGCCCGCGCGCCGCGCGACTTCCATCCAGACGACGGAGAGCAGGATCGGCAGGCCTCTGCGGCGGCGCAGGACCTGGTGCAGGAGCGACGAGTCGAGGCGCTGGTAGTCGCCGGGCCTGCCCCTGAAGCCGCAGCGCACACCGAGGAGCTCGGCCAGGGCGGCGGCCCAGGCGCGCGGGTCGTCGGCGCGGCGGGCGCGGCGGCCGAGCACGGCCTGTTCCGCGAGCCGGTCGAGCAGGCGCCGTGCGGCGCGGAGGTCCGCCTCGTCGAGCGAGGGGTCGGCCTCGGTGCCGATCAGCAGGCACAGCAGCGCCAGATCGGGCCGCGCGGACTCGGCCTCGGCCGCGAACAGCCGCCGCCACTCGGTGGTTCCGGGAGGTCGGGGGTGCATACGTCCGTGGTGCCCGGTCGCCTCGATCGATACGTCCGTCCGGGCGGGCCGCGTCCCCCGGACCGGTCAGTTCAGCATCGCCCGCGCGGCCCGCGCCTGCTGGCGCACCCGGTCCGCCGTGGTCGGCTCCACCGGAGTGACCACATCCGCGTACGCGTCCAGCTCCGCCGCGCCCCCCAGGAAGTCGCCCCGCTGGACGAGGAGTTGGGCCCGTTCGTAGCGCAGCCTGGCCGGATGGGCGGGCAGCAGGAGCGACAGCTCCAGGGCCCACAGGGCGACGTCGGACCGCTCGGGCCGTGCGGCGGCCCAGGCGCGGATGTTGTTGAGGATCCGCTGCACGATGTTGAGCGGGTCCGCGGGCGTCAGCATGGACGGCTGGATGCCCGTGCCCGCGGTCCCGGCCACCAGCAGCTCCGCGTCGGTGCCGGTGAGCAGCCGGCCGCCGTCGAAGGGGTCGGCGAGGACCTGGTCGTCGCGTGGTCCGAAGCCGACGACGAAGTGTCCGGGGAGCGCGACTCCGTAGACGGGGGCGCCCGCACGCCGCGCGACTTCCATCCAGACGACGGAGAGCAGGATGGGCAGGCCTCTGCGGCGGCGCAGGACCTGGTGCAGGAGCGAGGAGTCGAGCCGCTGGTAATCGCCCGGTGTCCCCTCGAACCCGCACTGTTCACCGAGAAGTTCGGCCATCGCGGTCGCCCACGCGCGCGGCCCGCCGGGCCGGAACGGCAGCAGCCCCGCCAGGCGGTCGAGCTCGATCTCGGCGGCGTCGATCCCCGCCTCGTCGAGTGAGGGATCCGCCTCGGCGCCGATCAGCAGGCACAGCGGCGCGAGACCGGGCCGCTCCGACCGCGCCTCTTCGGCGAACCGCCGCCGCCATTCGCCGGACTCCGCGTGCATACGTGCCTCGTGTCTGCCCTCGCCGGGCGCTGTCTCCGTGCCGTGCTCTGCTCTGTCGTGCTTGCCGTGCCGTGCTCCGTCGGGCCCGCCGCTCCCGCTCAGGCAGGGCCGTACCGGTAGTGGTGATAGGCGTGATGAGCGGCGAAACCCATCCCGCCGTACAGCGCCCGCGCGCTGTCGTTGCCGTCCTCGACCTGCAGCCAGGCCGCCGAAGCGCCCTCGGCCAGGGCCTGCCGGGCCAGTGCGGTCATCACCGCGGTGGCGAGCCCCCGGCGCCGGTGCTCCGGGTCCACCTCGACGGCCATGAAGCCCGCCCAGCGCCCGTCCACCACGCACCGCCCGATGGCGGCCGGGACGTCACCGCTCCCGGGCACGGAAGCGAACCATACCGAGGGCCCGCCCGCCAGCACCTCGAGCACATGCGGTCCGGGTACCCCGAACCGCTTGTACCGCCGCAGCCACGGCTCGTCGAAGGAGCGCGAGAGCACGACACGGTCCACGTCCGCGGCCAGGTCCCCGACCGGGGCGAGCCCGCCGACGTGCAGCTCCGCGCTCCCCTCGCGCACCCAGCCGCGCTCCTCCAAGCCGGCGCAGAGCAGTTCCTGCGTGCCCTCGGCGCCGGTCGCGGTCTGCACGTACGGGGGCAGGCCACGGGCCGCGTACCAGTCACGGACGTACGACAGGGCCTCGTCCAGCGGCCGTCCCGGATCGCCCAGCGGCAGCACGGAGTTGGCGCGCCGCGTGAACCCCGCCGCCGACCGCAGCTGCCACTCGCCGAGCCGCTCGCTCTCCACGGGCCGCCAGGCCCGGGCGGAGACCCGCGCCAGCTCCTCGTACGAGGCGGCGGGCCCCCGGCGGCGTGCGGGCGCGGCCGGCACGACCTTGCCCGCCACCAGGGAGTGTTCCGGAATCCGGACGCTCTCACCGTTCCGTCGTGTGATGAGCACCACACCGTCGTCCCACGATGTGAGAACACCAACCGTGTCGGTGAACTTCTCCGTCGGCGCGGAAGCGCCGCTCAAGCGACGGATCGAGACTCGTTTGCCCACGTCAGCAGGGGTGATGCGGACCTCGAGTCGTCCGCCGCCGGTGATTTCCACAGCTCTGCAAGCCCCTCCTGTTCGGATCATGCCCGGGAACGGAGATACTAGGGGCGGGCATCGACGACGCCGCGCTCCCGCGCGCCAGGCGAGCGGAGCCTGAAGACGGCCCGCCAACGCCCGTATCGAGGAGGAACGACAGCGTGACCTACGTCATCGCGCAGCCTTGTGTCGACGTCAAGGACAAGGCGTGCATCGAGGAGTGCCCGGTCGACTGCATTTACGAGGGCCAGCGGTCCTTGTACATCCACCCGGACGAATGCGTCGACTGTGGAGCCTGCGAACCGGTCTGCCCGGTCGAGGCGATCTTCTACGAGGACGACACTCCTGAGGAGTGGAAGGACTACTACAAGGCGAACGTCGAGTTCTTCGACGAGCTCGGTTCGCCCGGTGGCGCGAGCAAGCTCGGCCTGATCGAGCGCGACCACGCCTTCATCGCCGCCCTGCCGCCGCAGAACCAGTAACGGCAGCCTGAGCGTCGCCCCGGTCCCGTACGGCATCTTCGCCGCACGGGACCGAGGCATACGCAACGACCAGCACCAGCACGGGAGTCAACACGTGTCCGCAGTCTCCGACCGGCTTCCCACCTTCCCCTGGGACAAGCTCGAGCCGTACAAGGCCACGGCGGCCGCCCACCCCGGCGGCATCGTCGACCTGTCGGTCGGCACCCCGGTGGACCCGGTTCCCGAGCTGATCCAGAAAGCGCTGATCGCCGCCGCGGACTCGCCCGGCTATCCGACGGTGTGGGGCACGGCCGAGCTGCGCGACGCGCTCACCGGCTGGTGCGGACGGCGGCTCGGCGCCCGGGACCTCACCCACCGCAACGTCCTGCCGATCGTCGGCTCCAAGGAGCTCGTGGCCTGGCTCCCGACGCAGCTGGGCCTCGGCCCGGGCGACGTGGTGGCCTACCCGCGGCTCGCCTACCCGACGTACGAGGTGGGCGCGCGCCTGGCCCGCGCGGAGTACGTCGCCTATGACGACCCGACCCGGCTGGACCCGACGAACCTCAAGCTCCTCTGGCTCAACTCGCCCTCGAACCCCACCGGTCGCGTCCTGTCGAAGGAAGAGCTGACCCGTACCGTCGCCTGGGCGCGGGAGCACGGCGTGCTGCTCGTCAGCGACGAGTGCTACCTGGAGCTCGGCTGGGAGGCCGATCCGGTCTCCGTCCTGCACCCGGACGTGTGCGGCGGTTCGTACGAGGGCATCGTGGCCGTCCACTCGCTCTCCAAGCGGTCCAACCTGGCGGGGTACCGCGCGGCGTTCGTCGCCGGTGACGCGGACGTCCTCGGGGACCTCCTGCAGATCCGCAAGCACGGCGGCATGATGACCTCCGCGCCGACCCAGGCCGCCGTCGTGGCGGCGCTCGGCGACGACGAGCACGTGCGCGAGCAGCGCGAGCGGTACGCGGCCCGGCGCACGGCCCTGCGCGACGCCCTGGTGAAGCACGGCTTCCGCATCGAGCACAGCGAGGCGAGCCTGTACCTGTGGGCCACCCGCGACGAGTCCTGCTGGGACACCGTCGGCCACCTCGCGGGCCTCGGCATCCTGGTGGCGCCCGGCGACTTCTACGGCCCGGCGGGCGACCGGTTCGTGCGCGTGGCGCTGACGGCGACGGACGAGCGGGTCGCGGCGGCGGTCGAGCGACTGACGTGACGCGGCTGGTGTGACGCGGCTGGTGTGACGCGGCGCTGAACCGTCGCTTCCGAGTACGGCGAAGGGCCCGGAGCCAATGGCTCCGGGCCCTTCGTGCGCATGCCCCGCGATCAGCCCAGCGGCAGGCTCTTGACCGGCAGCTGGTCGGTCGGCAGACCGCCCTTGGTCAGCGAGTCGGTGGGCAGGCCCTGACCCAGCGCGCCGTCGGTCGGCAGCCCGCCCTCGGTGGCCGAGTTCGCGGTCTCGCCGAGCACCTCGCCCGTGCTGCCCGCGACTTCGCCGGCGGCCCTCTGCGCGGCGGGGGTCGCCGTCTTGCCGGCCCGGCCGATGGCCTTGGTCGCGGCCGGGACGGACTTCTTCACGGCCTTGCTGCCGGTGTCGCCCGCGAGGTTGCCGACGTTCTGAGCCGCGTCGTCGACGGTGTTGCCGAGGCTGTCGCCGTCCACGGCGGACACTCCGCCCAGGTCGGGGCCGGCCGGGAGGTCAACGGCGCTCGCGGAGCCGGCCGCACCGACCACGGAAGCTGCACCCGCTGCGCTCAGCAGCGCGGCACGGGCGATCCGGCGGGTCAGGGGGAGGGACATGGTGCTCCTTCAGACGGGAGAGAACGTTGGGTTGTCCGGCCGGATCGGCTCCGGCGTCGCGCCGGACGGCTTCCGGCGATCAGACGCAGTGACTACCGCTCGAAGCCCCCGAAGGTTGCGGTGCGCCAACGTAAAGAGTTGGCAATGCGTCGCATTATCGGCTGCGGAGAAAAGGGGGCAAACGGCTTACGGGCCAATTCGCTGCAGAATCCTTCATCCTCCGCGTCCACAAGGGATTCGGGGATTGTGCGGAGCGTGGGCGGAAAACTCGGACACGGTCTCGCCCCGTCACGCCCGGCGTGCCCCGGACGAGTGAAGCGCCGTACTACTGCCCAGTGACGATTCGAACCTCGCCCGCGGCCCGGCCCGCACCCGCGGCGCCGGCCGCCCGCACCTTCCGCCACTCCCCGGAGCCTCCGGCGCGCCACTCCCTGCCGTCGTACGAGACCCGCTCGATGTGGAGCGCCGAGGACTGCGCCACGGCCCAGTGCGCCAGCTCCCAGCCGCGGCGCGACGCCCGGTCGTCGGCCGGGCGGGCGGGCGCGGGGACCGTCACCGTGCGCCCCTGGCCGCCGCTGGGGCGCACCTCGCGGCCGAAGTCGCGGGCCAGGGCGGCCCGCACCCGCGCCGGGTCCGCGGGGACGGTGCCGGCGGCGGGGCGGCCCTCGCAGCCGAAGGTCGCGGGGCCGCGGCCGGTGAGCGCGGCGGCGAGCAGCGCGGCGTCCGGCTCGTGCTTGGCGTAGGCCTGCGGAAAACCGCTGCGCTGCACGCGCTGCGCGGCGACCGTGAGGGGCAGGCGCGAATAGCCCGGGACGTCGGCCAGATGCTCGTAGAACCGGGCGGCGGAGTACGCCGGGTCCATGATCTGCCGCTCGTCGCCCCAGCCCTGCGAGGGGCGCTGCTGGAAGAGGCCGAGCGAATCCCGGTCCCCGTGCGTGATGTTGCGCAGGCCGGACTCCTGCAGAGCGGTGGCCAGGGCGATGGTCACCGCGCGCTCCGGCATCCCGCGCGAGGTGCCGGCCGCCGCCACCGTCGCGGCGTTCTCCGCCTGTTCGGCCGTGAAGGTGTACGAAGCGCCGTCGCCCTTCCCCGACACGACCGTGCACCGCGGCTCGCGCTTGCCCCCGTACACGTACTGGAGCGCCACATAGCCCACGACGGCGAGCAGCACGGCGGCCGCGGTCCCGATACGCAGGAGACGGCCGTGCCGGAAGAGGGTGGCGGGCTCAAGCACGCGTCCAAGGTACTGGAGACCTCTGACAGGCCCGCGCGCCCGCTGGCGTTAGGGTCGTCGGCATGCCTCAGACACCGCTTGACCTCACGCTCGACGCCGCGGAGCTGACCGCGCGGCTGGTCGACTTCCCGTCCCCGAGCGGCGAGGAGAAGGCGCTCGCCGACGCCATCGAGACGGCCCTGCGCGCCCTGCCGCACCTCACGGTCGACCGGCACGGCAACAACGTGGTGGCCCGCACGAACCTCGGACGCGCGGAGCGGGTCATCCTCGCCGGGCACATCGACACGGTGCCGATCGCGGACAACGTACCGTCCCGCCTCGACGAGAACGGCGTCCTCTGGGGCTGCGGCACCTGCGACATGAAGTCGGGCGCCGCCGTCCAGCTGCGCATCGCCCAGACGGTGCCCGAGCCCAACCGCGACCTCACCTTCGTCTTCTACGACAACGAAGAAGTGGCCGCCCACCTCAACGGCCTCGGGCACGTCGCCGAGGCCCACCCCGACTGGCTGGCGGGCGACTTCGCCGTCCTCCTGGAGCCGACCGACGGCCAGGTCGAGGGCGGCTGCCAGGGCACCCTGCGGGTCCTCCTCAAGACCAAGGGCGTGCGGGCGCACTCCGCGCGCGCGTGGATGGGCTCCAACGCCATCCACGCGGCCACCCCCATCCTCCAGAAGCTCGCCGCGTACGAGCCCCGCAAGCCGATCGTGGAAGGCCTCCAGTTCCACGAGGGCCTCAACGCCGTCCGCATCGAGGGCGGCGTCGCCACCAACGTCATCCCCGACGAGTGCACCGTCACCGTCAACTTCCGCTACGCCCCGGACCGCACCGAGGAAGAGGCCCTCGCCTTCGTCCGCGACTACTTCGCGGACTGCGGCGTCGACGAGTTCGTCGTCGACGACCACACGGGCGCGGCCCGCCCCGGCCTCACCCACCCGGCGGCAGCGGCCTTCATGGCGGCCGTCGGCGGCGAGGCCCGCCCCAAGTTCGGCTGGACGGACGTCTCCCGCTTCAGCGCGCTCGGCGTGCCCGCGGTGAACTACAGCCCCGGCAACCCGCTGCTCGCCCACAAGATCGACGAGCGCGTCGAGGCGTCGCTGATCCCGGTGGCGGAGGAGAAGCTGCGGGCCTGGCTGACGTCGTAGGCCGGTGAAGGCACCCGGTGCCGCTCCTGGTACCGGACATCCCGAGGTCCCTCGGACGTAACCCGCGTAGATCTACGCTGTGGGTCACGTACGCATGGAGGGAGCAGACGATGAGCCACCCCGACAACAGCGCCGAGCGCGCTGCCCACGCTGCCAGGAAGCGTCCTGAGGAGCAGCGGCTCGGCCCGGTGCTGCGCAGGCGGGACAAGGTGCAGGCCGGCACGACCGACCAGCGTCTCCTCGACTCCGACGGTCCCTCCGAGTGGGTGCACACGGACCCCTGGAGAGTCCTGCGCATCCAGTCCGAGTTCATCGAGGGCTTCGGCACCCTCGCGGAACTCCCGCCCGCGATCAGTGTCTTCGGGTCGGCGCGCACGGGGGAGGGCTCTCCGGAGTACGCGGCCGGCGTCGAGATCGGCAAGGCGCTCGTGGAGGCCGGCTTCGCCGTGATCACGGGCGGCGGTCCCGGCGCGATGCAGGCCGCCAACCAGGGCGCCGTCGAGGCGAAGGGCACCTCCGTCGGCCTCGGCATCGAGCTCCCCTTCGAGCAGGGCCTCAACCCGTACGTCGACATCGGCGTGAACTTCCGCTACTTCTTCGTCCGCAAGACGATGTTCGTGAAGTACGCGCAGGGCTTCGTGGTCCTGCCCGGCGGCCTCGGCACGCTGGACGAGCTCTTCGAAGCGCTCACCCTCGTCCAGACCCGCAAGGTCACGCGCTTCCCGATCGTCCTCTTCGGCTCGCAGTACTGGGGCGGCCTGGTCGACTGGCTGAAGAACACGGTCATCGCCCAGGGCAAGGCCTCAGAGGCGGACCTCCTCCTCTTCCACGTCACGGACGACGTGGACGAGGCGATCTCGCTGGTGACGAAGGAAGTCGGGAAGTAGCCCGGAAGTAGAACTCCCCGAAGGGGAGTTCACCGCGCGCGCCTCACGCAAGCCCCCGACGGGCGACCGCCGGGGGCCGGTGTCCGGCGATCGTCGCCACCATGTCCAGCACCTGCTTGGTCTCGGCGACCTCGTGCACGCGGTAGACCTGCGCGCCCAGCCACGCCGACACCGCCGTCGTCGCCAGGGTGCCGAGAACGCGTTCCTTGACCGGCTTGTCGAGGGTCTCGCCCACGAAGTCCTTGTTGGACAGGGAGACCAGGACGGGCCAGCCCGTGTCCACCATCTCGCCGAGCCTGCGGGTGGCCTCCAGGCTGTGGCGGGTGTTCTTGCCGAAGTCGTGGCCAGGGTCGATCATCACGGACTCGCGCGGGACGCCCAGCTCCACCGCGCGTTCGGCCAGGCCGAGCGTCACGCGCAGGATGTCGGCCATCACGTCGTCGTACGTGACGCGGTGCGGCCTGGTGCGCGGCTCGGCGCCGCCCGCGTGCGTGCAGACCAGACCCACCCGGTACCGCGCGGCGACCTCCGCGAGCTTCGGATCGACACCGCCCCAGGCGTCGTTGAGCAGATCGGCGCCCGCCTCGCAGACCGCCTCACCGACGTCGTGCCGCCACGTGTCGACGCTGATCACCACGTCGGGGAACCGCTTGCGGACCTCGGCGACGAAACCGACCGTGCGGCGCGCCTCCTCCTCGGCGGTCACCTCCTCGCCCGGACCCGCCTTGACCCCGCCGATGTCGACGATGGCGGCGCCCTCGGCCACGGCCTGCTCCACGCGCGCGAGCGCGGGTTCGTCGCGGAAGGTGGCCCCCTGGTCGTAGAAGGAGTCCGGGGTCCGGTTGACGATCGCCATGATCACCGGCTCGTGCGCGTCGAACTCGCGCCTGCCAAGCCTGAGCATCCCCTGTGGCCCTCCTGGGTCCTTGTCGCGGTTCGGCCGCCTGCGACCTTAACTGTCACAGGCGCATGGCACGATCGGACCCTGACAGTTTGAGCACGGGCAGTCGAGCGTGAGGGCCTGAAGAGATGGTCTTGTTCTTGTTCCTGGTCATCGCCCTCGTCGTGGTGGTCGGCGCGGTGACCCTCGCCGTGATCGGCGGCGGCGAGAGCGGCGCGCTGCCCGACGCCGCGCCCGAGCGGTTCACCGACCCGCTGCCCCTGGACCGCCCCCTGCGCCGTGCCGACGTCGACGCGGTGCGCTTCCCGATGACCCTGCGCGGCTATCACATGGCGGAGGTGGACGAGGTGCTCGGCCGTCTCGGCGCCGAGCTGGCCGAGCGGGACGCCCGCATCGCCGAGCTGGAGGCGGCCCTGGCCGGCGCGCAGGCCACGGCGGTCGCGGGCCGCTCCCTCTTCGAGGGGTATGAACCACGCGGGCCCGAGGAGAAGAAGGGCGACGACCAGTGAGCACGGAGAGCGGCGCGGTTCCGGGCCCGGACGGCGGCCTCCGCTGCCCCTGGGGCCTGTCCACCGCGGACTACGTGGCGTACCACGACGAGGAATGGGGCCGCCCGGTCCACGGCGACGACGCGCTGTACGAGCGGCTCTGCCTGGAGGCCTTCCAGTCCGGCCTGTCATGGATCACGATCCTGCGCCGCCGCGAGGGGTTCCGCGCCGCCTTCGCCGGCTTCAGGATCGCCTCGGTCGCGGAGTTCACCGACGAGGACCGCGAGCGGCTCCTCGCCGACCCGGGGATCATCCGCAACCGCGCCAAGATCGACGCCACCCTCGCCAACGCGCGCGTGCTCGCCGACTGGCCCGAGGGCGAACTGGACTCCCTGATCTGGTCGTACGCACCGGATCCCGCGACCCGCGAGGCCCCCCGCACCATCGCCGATGTGCCCGCGATCACCGACGAGTCCATGGCTCTGTCGAAGGCCCTCAAGAAGCGCGGCATCCGCTTCGTCGGCCCCACCACGGCGTACGCACTGATGCAGGCCTGCGGTCTGGTCGACGACCACCTCGCGGACTGCGTGGCCCGCGAGGCGGCGTAAGGAGCCGGCTCCCCGGATATCGCGGTCAGCGCCCCAGGTACTTCGGCTTCTCCTTGGCGATGAAGGCCTGCACGGCGATGGCGTGGTCCTCGGACGCGCCCGCCCTCGCCTGCAGCTCGTCCTCCTTGTCCAGCGCCTCGTCCAGGGAGTGGCCCGCCGCGTAGGCGAGGGACTCCTTGAGCGCCGCGTAGGCCAGGGTGGGGCCCTCGGCCAGGGCACGGGCCACCTGCGCGGCCTCGTCGGCGAGGTCGTCGGCGGGCACGATCCGGTTGGCGATGCCCAGCTCGTACGCCTCCTGCGCGGAGATGTTGCGGGGGAAGAGCAGCAGGTCGGCGGCCCGGCCGGGACCGATCACGCGCGGCAGCGTCCAGGAGACCCCGGAGTCGGCGGTCAGGGCGACACCCGCGAACGACGTGTTGAACTTGGCGGTGTCCGCGACCACCCGGTAGTCGGCGGCGAGCGCGAAGCCGAGGCCCGCGCCGGCGGCGACGCCGTTGACCCCCGCCACGACCGGCTTCGGCATGCTCGTCAGCGCCCGCACGATGGGGTTGTAGTGCTCTTTGACCGTGCTCATGGTCTGCCCGGTGCCCGCCTCGCGGTCCGCCGCGAGGGAGCCGATGTGCTCCTTGAGGTCCTGGCCCACGCAGAAGGCACGGCCCGTCGCGGTGAGCAGCACCGCGCGCACGGCCTCGTCGGCGGCGGCAGACCGGACGGCCTCCCGGAGGGCGACCTTGGCCTCGGTGTTCATGGCGTTCATCGCCTCGGGACGGTTGATCGTGATCGTCGCGAGTCCGTCGCTCACCTCGTAGAGCACGCTGTCGGCCATGGTGGTCCCCTCCGCTGGTCCAGTACGTAGAAGCTCAGCATGACGGAGATCATCGGGCTCCGGCATGCGCCCGGTCATGTGACCTGCGTCAAAGAATTTCGGGCCCACGGGGCGTATGGGACGGCGAAGTATCGCAGCCACATCGCCGAAATGAGGGGTTTTGCGGGCGCGCGTTGCCCAAGCGATGCCGACCGATGTTGGTCATCGGGTCCTGCCATGCGGGATAATGACCTGGAAGCAATGTGTTCGATGCCGGTGACACCTGGGTTGTCGGCTGCGATGAGCTGGTTTCAGGAAGGGGAACGAGCATGGCGGCCATGAAGCCGCGGACGGGCGACGGCCCGCTCGAGGTGACCAAGGAGGGGCGGGGCATCGTCATGCGCGTTCCGCTCGAAGGCGGCGGACGACTTGTCGTCGAACTGACTCCGGACGAGGCCGACGCGCTCGGCGACGCCCTGAAGAAGGTCGTCGGCTGACGCGGAAGCGCGCACAATTTTCCACTGCCCCGGCATCGTACGACGAGCCGGGGCAGTGCTGTGTCCGGGCCCCGGGGCCTTTAGGGGGCGGGGAGCTTTTAAGGGGCGCGGGGAACTGCGCGCCCAGCCACAGCGCACCCGCACAAGAAAAACCGCCCAAGCCAGCGCAGCGCAGTGCAGCGCGACGCAGCGCTACCGTTTCACGGCACAGAGGAGACCGTCTCCCACAGGGAGCAACGACGGCACCAGGTCAGGACTCTCCCGCACCGCCCGCAGCAGCTCACGCAGGTGCAGGACCTCGACCGGCTGCGGCCCGGAGTCCACGGTCCTGCCGTCCGCGAAGACGCCCTCGAAGCAGACGAGCCCGCCGGGCCGGAGCAGGCGCAACGATTCAGCGAGATAGTCGAGCGACTCCAGTCGGTCCCCGTCGCAGAAGACGAGGTCGTAGCCGCCGTCCGCGAGGCGAGGCAGGACGTCGAGGGCGCGGCCGGGGATGAACCGGGCGCGGTTGCCCGCGAAGCCGGCCGCGCGGAAGGCCTGACGGGCGAACTGCTGGCGGTCCGGCTCGGGGTCGACGGTGGTCAGTACGCCGTCGGGCCGCATGCCGTGCAGCAGGTGGATGCCCGACACCCCGGTGCCCGTGCCGATTTCGGCCACCGCTTTCGCGTCAGCCGTGGCGGCGAGCATCCGCAGCGCGGCGCCGGTGCCGGGCGACACCGAGGGCAGGCCTGCCTCCCGGGCCCGGTCCCGGGCCCAGCGCAGTGCCTCGTCCTCGGCGACAAAGGCGTCGGCGAACGCCCAGCCCGTCTGCCGGTTGCCGGTAATGGCCCTCTCCTGTCCCCGTGGTTGCCTGGCCGTGACTGTATCCGTTGGGGGCGGGAACCCGCAGATGAGGCCGGGCGTTTATAGGGGGTGGGAGCACAGCGGGGGTAGCGGATGGATCAAGACCTGAAGCGGACGGCTCGCAGGGGCAGGACACCTGCAGAGAAGCCCGTACCAAATTCACGTAAAAACGCTTATCCGGAGCTAACGGGCGAGGTGGTTATGGTAGGGGCTCCACTGGACACCACCAGAGCCGACAGGGGAGGTGCGGCTGCGTCTGCGAATCGGGGAGGAGCGCTCCGGCGTTTTCTCGGATTGGCGGGTGAGCCGAAATCCGTGACCGACACCGCTGACCGCATCCGTGCCAACGACTCCGCTCAGACCGCGACCTTTGCCGCTGACGCGGAATCGCAGGCGTGGACTCCGCCCACCTGGGAGGAGATCGTCAGCACGCACAGCGGCCGCGTGTACCGCCTGGCGTACCGCCTGACCGGCAATCAGCACGACGCCGAGGATCTCACGCAAGAGGTCTTCGTCCGTGTCTTCCGGTCCCTGTCGACCTACACCCCCGGCACGTTCGAGGGCTGGCTGCACCGCATCACCACCAACCTCTTCCTGGACATGGTGCGCCGCAAGCAGCGCATCCGCTTCGACGCGCTCGGGGACGACGCCGCGGAGCGGCTGCCGAGCCGTGAGCCGTCGCCGCAGCAGGTCTTCAACGACACGCACTTCGACGCGGACATCCAGCAGGCACTCGACACCCTCGCGCCGGAGTTCCGCGCCGCGGTGGTCCTCTGCGACATCGAGGGCCTTTCGTACGAGGAGATCGCAGCGACCCTCGGCGTCAAGCTCGGCACGGTCCGCAGCCGTATCCACCGGGGCCGCTCGCAGCTGCGCAAGGCCCTCCAGCACCGCTCTCCCGAGGCCCGCGCCGAGCGTCGCTCGCTCGCGGTCACCGGGGCCGTGGCGCTGGGAGGAGGGGGCGCGACCGCGTGAGTGGATCACGGTCGAATCCTGCCGAACGGCAACTAGCCGAGGCCGAGCAGCACCTGGGGGACCGGCTCGCCGCGCTTGTGGACGGCGAGTTGGGCCATGACGCGCGCGAGCGCGTCCTCGCGCATCTGGCGACCTGTCCGATGTGCAAGACCGAGGCCGACGCGCAGCGTCGCCTGAAGAGCGTCTTCGCGCAGGCGGCCCCGCCGCCGCCCACCGAGAGTTTCCTCGCCCGCCTCCAAGGTCTTCCAGGAGGCGGTTCCGGGCCGTCCGGAGGGCCCGGCGCCGACGACGGATTCGCCACCGGAGCCACCGATTCCGCCGGACTGCCGCGGAACGGGATCTTCGGCGTGAACCGCGACCCCTTCGTGGAGTACGTCCCGGCGGGCGCCCACGCCGCGGTGCTGCCCAGCGAGCACCGGGGCTTCCGCATCCATGACGTCACGCGGCACGACGGAGAGAGACCGACCTGGCGCGGTCGCCGCTTCGCGTTCGCGGCGGCCGGCGCGGTGTCGCTGGCCGCCATCGCGCTGGGCGGGGTCACGGTCGGCGTCCCCGCCGACTCGGGTGACACCCGCGCGGGCGGCTCCGGCAGCAATGTGACACCGCAGCGCTCCCAGGGGTCCGGCACCGCCGTGACCCCCGACTCCGTGCGCCGCCGGGGCAGCGGCAATCCGCTGTCGGTGCAGGGGCAGCGGCCCGGTGTCCTGACGGCACCGGTCGCGCCGACCGAGGTGACGGGACCCCTGCTGCCCGGGGCACCCACCCACCCGATGCGCACCCACGACTCCGTGCACCAGCTGACGGCGCCGATGCTGGCGGGCGCCGCCGCGATCTCCCCGCTGATACGCCCGGCGCCGCCCGGCCGTCACATGGCGGAGGACCGCCTGATGCCGGGAGACGCCGATCCAGTGCGGACCACCGCCGCCCCACCGGGCACCGGACCGCTGCAGGGCACGTCGCAGATGCGCTGACACGACGGTGCCCTCCGCTTTCCCGGGGGAACCTGGTTGAATCCTCGGTGGGCCGTGCCCGCCGAGGAACCGGCGAGCGCGGGGTTGAGCATGCAAACGGCGTCCGCCGCGGGCCAGTTGTGGGGAGAACATGGACGAGGGGAAGCCCACGAAGGCGAATTGGTGGAGCCGCCCCCGGCCCAAAACGCCGGGCACACAGGACCAGCCTTCGGCCCCCCAGCCCCCGACACCGGCCGATCCCGGCGCCCCGGCGCAGGCCTCGGACGCTTCCGCGCAGGGTCCGGACGCTTCCGTACAGGGTCCGGATGCTTCCGCGCAGGGCGCGCTGGCTCCGGGACGGCTTGGGGAGGCTCCGGCCACCTCGGGGCAGCCCGTAGAGGCCCCGGCCGCGCACCAGGCACCCACCGCGGCCCCGCACGGCACCACGCCGGCCGAGCCCGGTGCCCCGGCGCAGGGTCCGGATGCTTCCGTGCAGGGCGCGCTGGCCCCGGGACGGCCCGGGGAGGCCCCGGCCACCTCGGGGCAGCCCGTGGAGGCCCCAGCCGCGCACCAGGCACCTACCGCCGCTGACTCGCACGGCACCATGCCAGTGGCTGAGCCCGGGGCTCCGGCCCAGGGCGCGGACTCCGCGGCCCTGCACGGCACCACGTCGGCCGAGCCCGGGGTCGCTGCTGCCTCGCGCGGAGCGGCGCCGGCTGAGCCCGGTGCCCCGGTGCAGGACACCTCCGCTCCGGGCCCGCACGGCTCGGCGGGCGGGGAGTCCATATCGGTTGGCGGAGGGGACGCTGCGGAGCGGCCTCGGCCGTTGCACGACCCGGATCCGTACGGGACCCCGCCCTACGGTGAGCCCGGTCCCTGGGCGCCCGCGCCTCCGGTGCAGCACCCCGCGGCGACCCCGGCCCACGGCACCTCGTTCTCCACGGCCCCGCAAGGCGGCCCGCACGTCTACGGGACACCTGCTCAAGGAACCCCCGCTCACGGCACCGAAGGCCCAGGGGCCCACCACGGTGGGACGCCTCCGCACGGCACCCCCGGTGCCGCCCAGGCACCCGCACCGGACCCGTACAGCGGGGCCTCCCCGCACCCGGTACCGGGGGAGACCCGGCCGGCGTACGACCCGTGGAACGTGCCGCTGCAGCAGATCGGGTCGTTGCCTCCGGAGACGCAGGAGAAGCGGCAGAAGCGGGGGCGGCGGGTGCTGCTCGTCGGGGTCGCGCTGATCGCTCTCGTGTCCGGGCTCATCGGTGGGGCGACCGGCGCGTATCTGGAGCGGAACGGCACGGGTGACGTCGAGCTCCGGCAGCCGGACGCCGACGAGTCCAAGGACCGCCCCAAGGGCAGCGTCGCGGGCATCGCCTCCGCCGCGCTGCCCGGCGTCGTGACCCTGCACGTCAGCGGCGACTCCGCACAGGGCACCGGCACCGGCTTCGTCCTCGACGGCAAGGGCCACATCCTCACCAACAATCACGTCGTCGAGCCCGCGGGCACCGGCGGCGAGGTGTCGGTCACGTTCAGCGGCGGCGAGACCGCCAAGGCCGAGGTCATCGGCCGCGACTCCGGGTACGACCTCGCGGTCGTCAAGGTGTCCGGCGTCCGCGGCCTGCGTCCCCTGCCCCTCGGCAACTCGGAGAACGTCCAGGTCGGCGACCCCGTCGTGGCCATCGGCGCCCCCTTCGACCTGGAGAACACCGTCACCTCCGGGATCATCAGCGCCAAGGAGCGGCCCATCACCGCCGGCGGCGAGAAGGGCGACGGCAGCGACATCTCGTACGTCGACGCCCTGCAGACCGACGCGCCCATCAACCCCGGCAACTCCGGTGGCCCGCTCGTCGACTCCAAGGCACGCGTCATCGGCATCAACAGCGCCATACGCTCCGCGAACGAAGGCTCGGACGCGGACCGGGGCCAGGCCGGCTCCATCGGCCTCGGCTTCGCCATCCCGATCAACCAGGGCAAGCGCGTCGCCGAAGAGCTGATCAACTTCGGCAGGGCGACGCACCCCGTGATCGGTGTCACGCTCGACACCCGGTTCAACGGCGACGGCGCCCGCATCGCCGACAAGGGCAAGAACGGCGGCCCCGCCGTCAACGAGGACGGCCCCGGCGACCGGGCCGGCCTCAGGCCGGGCGACGTCATCACCGAGGTCGACGGCCGTGCCGTGCACTCCAGCGACGAGCTGATCGTCAAGGTCCGCGCGCACCGCCCGAAGGACCGCCTGCGCCTCACGGTCGAGCGCGACGGCGACGACCGCGAGGTGACCCTGGTGCTCGGCTCGGCGGCCAGTGACTGAGTAAAGGACTGGCCACGGTGGTCCGCGTTGTCGTGCAGCGGCTACCGGACGGACATCCGCGCCGGGTACCGTGGTCACGGTCCAGACCACGGAGGACATCGCAAGGAGCTCTAGGTGTTCAATGACATTGGCGCACTCGAGATAGTGGCGCTGGTCGTCCTCGCCGTGCTCATCTTCGGTCCGGACAAGCTGCCGAAGGTCATTCAGGACATCTCCCGCACGATCCGCAAGATCCGCGAGTTCTCCGACAGCGCGAAGGCGGACATCCGCGAGGAGCTGGGCCCGGAGTTCAAGGACTTCGAGTTCGACGACCTGAACCCGAAGAAGTTCATCCGCAAGCAGCTCGACAACGACGAGCTCGGGCTCAAGGAGATCCGCAACGGCTTCGACCTGAAGAAGGAGATGAACGAGGTCGCGGACGCCGTGCACGGCCGCGACAGCGACTCCTCGGACGGCGGCTCGGCGGCCCGGGCTGCCTCGGGTGGCGGAGCCCGCGTCGACATGCAGAAGAAGTCCGTGGAGGCCGAGAAGCTCGACGTCGGCGACCGTCCGCCGTTCGACGCGGACGCCACCTGAGCCCTCTCCTGAACTGCCGCCGCCAACGGGTGTGGCTATCCTGCCTTGTTGTCCGGCGTGAGGACGCCCGAGGGGGGCGGGCCGCTCCGGACACCCGAGAGCGAGGAGGCGGCCGGGTACATGGAGACGACAAGTCGGGTAGGCGCACAGGTGCAGACCGCGGACGGCGCCGCACAAGCGGTGCCCTCCGCCCGGCGCACGGTCGACGGCTACCTGCTGGCGCCCTTTCCCTGGTACGGCCTCGACGAGGCCTACACGGGGCCGCGCTGGCTGATGCAGGTCGGCGCGTCGGCGGACGGTGCCGTGGAGCACGGTTCGATCGGCCACGGCGACGAGCCGTCGGTCCGTGCCGAGGGCACCCTCGGCAACAGCGACAAGGAGCGCTTCGCGGTCGTGGTGACCGTCGCGGCCAACCCGGTGCGGCGCAGCGCGGACGGCACGGGTGTCCTGGAGGCCACCTCGGTCTCCTCGGCGGCCTGGCTCGCCGGGGTGGGCCTGCTGTCCTTCACCTGGCCGGGCCAGATGGACCACACGCTGCGCGACGACTGGCTGGACCAGCAGACGGAGACGGCCTGGTTCCTCGCCGACGACCTGGAGGGTGACGACTGGTCGTCGCTGTCGCTTCCGGTGGACGGGGTGCCGACGCCGTTCCACTACCGCGAGTCGGAGTACGGCTGGGTGCTCGCGGGCTCCACGAAGGAGGGCGTGCACCTGGGGGCGTACGGGCGCGGCATGAGCGCGTACGGGCTCGGCTTCTCCGTCATCAAGGACATCGGCGCGTACGCCTAGCACTGCGTGGGGCGCGTGGCCGTCTGCGGGCTCGCTGTGGCTGGTCGCGCAGTTCCCCGCGCCCCTGGAGGACGCGCCCCTCACGGGGCGGCCCTCTCAGCGCGTGCTCAGAACTTGTTGCGCGGCGTGATGCCCAGGGACATGCCCGAGAGGCCGCGCTGGCGGCCGCCCAGCTTGCCCGCGATGGCGCGGAGCGCCGCACCCGCAGGGGACTCCGGGTCGGTCAGGACGACCGGCTTGCCCTCGTCGCCGCCCTCGCGCAGGCGGACGTCGATCGGGATGGAGCCGAGGACGGGCACCGTCGCGCCCGTCGTCTTCGTGAGGCCCTCGGCGACCTTCTGGCCGCCGCCCGTGCCGAACACGTCGACCATCTCGTCGCAGTGCGGGCAGGGCAGCCCCGACATGTTCTCGACGACACCGACGATCTTCTGGTGGGTCTGCACGGCGATGGAGCCGGCGCGCTCGGCGACCTCGGCCGCCGCCTGCTGAGGCGTCGTCACGACCAGGATCTCGGCGTTCGGCACCAGCTGCGCCACGGAGATCGCGATGTCGCCGGTGCCCGGCGGCAGGTCGAGCAGCAGCACGTCGAGGTCGCCCCAGAAGACGTCCGCGAGGAACTGCTGGAGCGCGCGGTGCAGCATCGGGCCGCGCCACACGACCGGCGCGTTGCCCGGGGTGAACATGCCGATGGAGATGACCTTCACGCCGTGCGCGGACGGCGGCATGATCATGTTCTCGACCTGGGTGGGCTTGCCGTCGGCGCCCAGCATGCGCGGCACGGAGTGGCCGTAGATGTCGGCGTCGACGACACCGACCTTGAGGCCGTCCGCGGCCATCGCGGCGGCGAGGTTCACCGTCACCGAGGACTTGCCGACGCCGCCCTTGCCGGACGCGACGGCATAGACCCGGGTCAGGGAGCCGGGCTTGGCGAAGGGCACCTCGCGCTCGGCGGTGCCGCCGCGCAGCGCGGCCGCCAGCTCCTTGCGCTGCTCGTCGCTCATCACGTCCAGCGTCACGTCGACGCGCGTGACGCCTTCGACGGCGGCGACCGCGTCGGTCACGTTCTTCGTGATGGTTTCGCGCATCGGGCAGCCGGAGACCGTCAGGTACACGGTGACCGCTACTGCCCCATCGGCGGAGATATCCACCGATTTGACCATTCCCAACTCGGTGATGGGTCGCTGGATCTCGGGGTCGTTCACCGTCGCCAGTGCTTCACGCACCGCGTCTTCCGTAGCCATAGGACCGATAGTACGGCGCGGTAACCCCGCCCCGGAAAGGTCTGTCAGCGGTCGCCTACATCACTCCGGCGCGAGCCGTCCGCCGGGAATACCGCGCGGTGCTCCTCCAACTCCTTGACCAGGTCCTGGAGCTCCGAGCGGATCCAGTCGCGGGTCGCCACCTCGCCGAGGCCCATGCGCAGCGAGGCGATCTCGCGGGTGAGGTACTCGGTGTCCGCGATGGACCGCTCGTTCTGCTTGCGGTCCTGCTCCAGATTGACGCGGTCACGGTCGTCCTGACGGTTCTGCGCGAGGAGGATCAGCGGGGCCGCGTACGACGCCTGCAGCGACAGCATCAGGGTGAGGAAGATGAACGGGTACTGGTCGAAGCGCAGGTGGTCGGGGGCCGTGACGTTCCACACCACCCACAGGATGATGACGACCGTCATCCAGACGATGAACCTGCCGGTGCCCAGGAACCGCGCGATCCGCTCCGAGAGCCGCCCGAAGGCCTCCGGGTCGTAGTCGGGCAGGAGCCTGGGGCGCGGGTTCCTCGGCTGGTCGAGACGGAATCGGGGGCTCCGCGACTCGGCGCGGCTCTCGCGCTCGCGGTCAGCTGCCATGGTCCGCCTCTTCCTCCTCCAAGTGGAACTCCGTCTCGCGCCAGTCGTCGGGCAGCATGTGGTCGAGCACGTCGTCGACGGTGATCGCCCCGAGCAGCGAGCCGCCCTCGTCGACGACGGGCGCCGCCACCATGTCGTACGTCGCGAAGTACCCGGCGACGACGGGCAGTGTGGTGCCGGGCGCGAGCGGCAGCAGATCGTCGTCGAGGATCGAGCCGACCAGGGTGTACGGCGGGTCGCGCAGCAGCCGCTGGAAGTGGACCGTGCCCAGGTACTTGCCCGTCGGCGTCTCGTCCGGCGGGCGGCACACGTACACCTGCGCGGCGAGCGCGGGGGAGAGGTCCTGCTGGCGGACGCGCGCGAGGGCGTCGGCGACCGTCGCGTCGGGCCGCAGCACGATCGGCTCGGTCGTCATCATGCCGCCGGCCGTGCGCTCCTCGTACGCCATCAGACGCCGCACGTCGGCCGCGTCGCTCGGCTGCATCAGGGTGAGCAGCCGTTCCTTGTCGTCCTCGGGCAGCTCGGCGAGGAGGTCGGCGGCGTCGTCGGGGTCCATGGCCTCCAGGACGTCGGCGGCGCGCTCCTCCTTGAGCTTGCCGAGGATCTCGATCTGGTCGTCCTCGGGGAGCTCCTCCAGGACGTCGGCGAGCCGGTCGTCGTCGAGGGCCGCGGCGACCTCGGCCCGGCGCTTGGGGGTGAGGTGGTGCAGGACATTGGCGAGGTCGGCGGGGCGCAGCTGTTCGAAGGTGGCGAGGAGGGTCTCGGCGCCCTGGCCGTGCTCCTCCACGGAGAAGCCGTCGAGGGCGGACCATTCGACGGTGAGGGTCTCCCCCTTGCGGCGGAACGTTCCGCCCTTTCCCTTGCGGGCGAAGACCCGGTCGATCTCCCAGTCGCGGCGGGCGGGGAGCTGCTGGACCGACACGTCGAGGACGGTGACCTCCTCGCCCGTCTCGATGAGCCGCACCCGCCGGTCCAGCATCTCGCCGAGGACGAGCCGCTCGGTGGGCCGCTGCTCGAAGCGCCGCACGTTCAGTACGCCGGTGGTGATGACCTGGCCCGACTCGATGCCGGTGACGCGGGTCATCGGCAGGAAGATGTGGCGCCGGGTGGCGAGCTCGACGACGAGGCCGAGCAGCCGGGGCGGCCGTCTGGCCACCCTGAGCATCGCCACCAGGTCGCGCACCCGGCCCACCTGGTCGCCGTTCGGGTCGAAGACGGGGATGCCGGAGAGGTGCGAGACGAAGACCCTGGGGGCGCCTGCCGCCATGCGCGCGCCTCCTTCTGGTCGTGGTTTACATGCTGGTTCGTCCGTCAATACGGGCTTCAGGCTAGCCCGTCCCGCTCGGACACGCCCCGGCGGAGGGTCCGGAAGGACTGCCGCCGGTTGACTCGGCCGGCACCGGTACGCTGCCGTACTGCCGTAGCCGTAGAGGTCGTCCGCACGAGAGGCAGCGCCACCTGTGACCGCACTTCCCCTGGCCAGCCGCGCCCGCAGGACAGCCTTCGTGAGCGCGATGTGCGCGGGCCTGGTCGCGGCGGCCACGAGTCTGACGGGCTGCAGCAGCGGCGAGGATCCGGACGCGGGCACGAACGGCGTCGGGAAGCTCTCCGCGGCGAAGATCCAGGGCAAGGCGGGCCGGGCGGCCGACGCGGCGTCGGCGGTGCGGCTCTCCGGCACGGTGGTGAGCAAGAACCACACGTACACCCTCGACATGCGCCTCAAGGGCGAGGGCGGCACGGGCTCGGTCACCTCGAAGGGGCAGACGTTCCAGCTGCTGCGCATCGGCGAGGAGCTCTACCTGAAGGCGGGGTCGGAGTTCTGGACGCACGACAGCGGCAAGACCGACGGCAAGCCCGGGCAGTCCGACGAGACGGCCGCGGCCAAGCTGGACGGCAAGTACGTGAAGGTCCCCGAGGGTGACCCCGCCTACCAGCAGCTGAGCGGCTTCACGGACAAGGACAAGCTCCTCGACGGCATGCTCACGCTGCACGGCACGCTCGCCAAGGGCGACCGGGGCACGACGGGCCGGCTCCGCAGCATCAAGATCACCGGCGACGAGGGCGCGGGCGGCACGCTGTCCGTCTCCCTGGAGGGCAAGCCCTACCCCCTGCGCCTGGAGCGCGGCGGCCACGCGGGCACCCTCAAACTCACCGACTGGAACAAGGACTTCCCGCTCCAGGAGCCGGGCAAGGACGAAATGGTCGACTACGGAAAACAACTCCCGACGTCCTGACGAGACCCGCGTGAGGCAAGCCCGGATGAGGCAAGCCCCGAAGGGGCAGCCTCAGGGGCGCGGGGAACTGCGCGAGCAACCACAACGCACCCGCAGAGCAAGGAGACACAAACCTCAACGGCGCTTGCGCTTGAAGAGCAACCGAGGAAGCCCGCCGGGCAACGGCTCACGCGTGGTAGCCCCCGTAGGGAGGGGCGGGGCCGCCAGCGACCCGGAGGGCAGCTCCGTCGTCACCTCACGCGGCGTGAGCCGGACCACCCGACACTCCTCGGCCCACCGCACGGTGACCCGCTCGGCGTCCGGCGCGTTCAACCGCTTGCCCTTCAGCTCACCGACAGCGGCCTCCCACTCCTCGGAGCCGGCCGCCAGCTCGCGCACGTCCGCCGTCCAGGCGACGACCCGCCCGCCCTTGTCCTTGCTGCGCACGGTCACCTCGGCGAGCCCCCCGTCGACGAGCCCGGGCAGCGGCTGCTCGCCGGGCCCGTCGCCGACGAGGTGCACGGCACCCTCGTACCAGACATGCCAGAGCGCCCGGGCGGGCGAACCCTCGCCCCGGACCCAGATGAGGCCGGACTTCTTGGTGGCCTCCTCGACGAGGGCGCGGTCGAGCAGCGGGTCAGCAGTCATGGACGGCAGCCTACCGAGTGGGGGTCACAGCCAGCCGTTGCGCTTCAGGGTCCGGTGGATCGCGAAGCAGACGCCGCCGATGAAGGCGAGCACCATCGGGTAGCCGTACCGCCAGCGCAGCTCGGGCATGTGGTCGAAGTTCATGCCGTAGACCCCGCAGACCGCCGTCGGCACGGCGATGATGGCCGCCCACGAGGTGATCTTGCGCATGTCCTCGTTCTGCGCGACGGCGGCCTGCGCGAGGTTGGCCTGGAGGATCGAGTTGAGCAGCTCGTCGAAGCCGATGACCTGTTCCTGGACGCGCGTGAGGTGGTCGGCGACGTCCCGGAAGTACTTCTGGATGTCGGGGTCGACGAGCCGCATGGGCCGCTCGCTGAGCAGCAGCATGGGCCGCAGCAGCGGCGAGACGGCGCGCTTGAACTCCAGGACCTCGCGCTTGAGCTGGTAGATCCGTCCGGCGTCGACGCCGCGCGAGCTGCCCTTGCCCTTGCTCGGCGCGGAGAACACCTCGCTCTCCACGTCGTCGATGTCGTCCTGCATGGCGTCGGCGACCGCGATGTAGCCGTCGACGACGTGGTCGGCGATGGTGTGCAGGACGGCGGAGGGGCCCTTGGCGAGCAGCTCGGGGTCCTCCTGGAGGCGGCGGCGCAGGGCGCGCAGCGAGCCGTGGCCGCCGTGCCGGACGGTGATGAAGAAGTCCCGGCCGGTGAAGCACATCACCTCGCCGGTCTCGACGACCTCGCTGGTGGCGGTGAGCTCGGCGTGCTCGACGTAGTGGATGGTCTTGAAGACGGTGAACAGCGTGTCGTCGTACCGCTCCAGCTTGGGGCGCTGGTGGGCGTGGACGGCGTCCTCGACGGCGAGCGGGTGCAGCCCGAACTCGGCGGCGATACCGGCGAATTCGGCCTCGGTCGGCTCGTGCAGGCCGATCCAGGCGAAGCCGCCTTGGCGGCGCACCTCCAGCATCGCCTCGTGCGGGCTGAGGGTGTCGGCGCACTCCAGGCGCCGCCCTTCGCGGTAGACGGCGCAGTCGACGACGGCCGACGCGGCGTCACGGGTCGCGTCGTAGGTGTCGTACGAGGCGGGGGAGGAGGGGTAGGCGGTGCCGTCCTTGCGCAGCGAGGGGCGGACGGCGGCACGAAGGTCGCGGATCATCGACATGGGCAGGCTCCTTCGAAGGAGGCCGCCTGCGACGGTTGGAACTGCCCGGAATGGGGACGTCCTACTGCGTAGATGTTTGGCACGTCCACAAAGCGGGGAGCACCGCACCGTCGCGGTGGCAGCTTCGCTACTGACACAGATCAGGAAACTCAGACAGATCAGGTGGGAACGAAGTGCTCTTCCGTCGCACACGGCACGAACAGTGCTCGCCGTGCGTGTGTGTGCTTGCGCAGCTGTCGAGCTGCGAAAATCACCGGGCGGAAGAGCGGGTGGTACTGCACGGTCGACTTCGGTCCATTGCAGCCCCACCTCCTCCGGCCGGTCCCCCGTAAGGGAAGTCCCATGCGCCCTTCACGCCAGTGGCGCAAAGTCAGTGTCTGTCTGCAGGGCTTGAAAGCGACGCTTCTGCGTGCTGCCCTGAGCCAGCGGCCAACACTATCAGCCGACTGAAGTGTCAAGCCCCCGCTTTGCCGTTCCCTGACGAGTTCTATGCTCGCGTCATGGCTGATGTTCTTGCGCTGGTCGAGGCCCGTCTCCGTACTGGCCTGGGGGAACCGGACGCGCGCGCCGCGGTGACCTTCCTCGGGACGGACCGCTTCGAAGTGCTGCGGTTCACGGACGGCGACGTGCTGCGCTATGCGACGCTCGGCATGTCCGCCCAGCCGATGGCCGACCCCACCGCCGTGCTCGCCGATCCGGTCAAGGGCCCGCGCGCCGAGCTGGTGTTGTCGGTACGAGGGGGCCGCGCCGACACGGACAAGGTGCTGCGGCCGCTCGCGGTCCTCGCCGCCTCGCCGCAGGTGGAGGGGCTGATCGTGGCGCCCGGCGCGTCGCTGGACGTGGGCGAACCGCTGTGGCCCGGCGCGCCGTTCACCTCGGTGCTCGTCGCGGAGCCCGGCGGCCTCGTCGAGGATCTCGACCTCGACGCCCCCATGGAGCCGGTGCGGTTCCTGCCGCTGCTCCCCATGACGCCGAACGAGGCGGCGTGGAAGCGGGTGCACGGCGCGGCGGCGCTGCGGGAGCGCTGGCTGAACAGCGGAACGGACCTGCGCGATCCGCTGCGCAAGTCCGTACCCCTGGACTGAAGTCCCTTCTGGGAAGGCTCAGTTGGCGAAGACGCCGACTCCGTCCTCGGTGGCGTGCCGCGGCTCCAGCTCCTCGGCCTGGTGTGTGAGCGAGGCCCTGCGCACCCAGACCACCCCCGCCCCGATCACCGCGGTGACGGCCGCGACCACGAACGGGATGTGGATGTCACTCCATTCCTCGATCTTCGGCGCGAAGAAGGGCGCGGCGGCGGCCGCGAACCACCGCACGAAGTTGTAGCCGGCGCTGGCCACCGGTCGCGGCGCGTCGGAGACCCCGAGGGCGAGCTCGGTGTAGACGGTGTTGTTCACGCCGATGAAGGCGCCGGACAGGATCGTGCAGACGATGGCCGTGGTGTGGTCGCCGTAACCGAGTGTGAGCACGTCGGCGGCGAGCAGCACCAGGGAGCCGCCGAGCACCTTCAGCGAGCCGAGGCGCGCCTGCAGCCGAGGCGCGACGAGCACCGAGAACACCGCGAGCAGCACGCCCCAGGCGAAGAACACCGCGCCCGATTTGTACGGCGACATGTTCAGCACGAACGGCGTGAACGCCAGCACGGTGAAGAACGTGTAGTTGTAGAAGAAGGCGGAGGCGGCCGCGGAGGCGAGCCCGCCGTGGCCGAGCGCCTTGACGGGGTCGAGCAGGGACGTCTTCCGCGCGGGCTTCGGCTGTTCCTTGAGGAACGCGGTGATGCAGAGGAAGCCGATCGCCATCAGGGCCGCGGTGCCGAAGAACGGATAGCGCCAGCTGGCGTCGCCGAGCACCGCGCCGACCAGGGGCCCGCACGCCATGCCGAGGCCGAGCGCCGACTCGTACAGCAGGATCGCGGCGGCGCTGCCGCCGGCCGCGGCGCCGACGATCACGGCGAGGGCGGTCGACACGAAGAGCGCGTTGCCGAGTCCCCAGCCCGCCCGGAAGCCGACCAGCTCGCCGACCGAGCCGGAGGTGCCGGAGAGAGCCGCGAAGACCACGACGAGCGCGAGGCCGAGCAGCAGGGTCTTCTTGCCGCCGATGCGGCTGGAGACGAAGCCGGTGACCAGCATCGCGACGGCGGTGATCAGGAAGTACGAGGTGAAGAGGAGGGAGACCTGGCTGGCGCTCGCGTCCAGGCCCTCGGCGATGGAGGGCAGGATCGGGTCGACGAGCCCGATGCCCATGAAGGCCACGACGGATGCGCCGGCCGTCGCCCATACGGCCTTCGGCTGCCGCAACAGGCTGCCCGCCCCGGCGTCGAACGGGTCCCCTTCGGCGGGACCCCCTGTGCTGCTGTTCATTCAGCCGCTCCTTCACTGCCGTATCCGTGTCCGACGGAGGTCGTTGACGTATACACATATTAAGTTAGCAAGGCTAACTGATGCAAGCTACATCTAATTTTCCCTGGTGACAGGGCCACCGGACGGGTGATCGTCCTTGACGGAGCGGCGGCCGGGGAGGACCGTTGGGCGCTATGAGGGGCGAACCCAGTTGCCCGAAGTGTGGTGGCCGGGTCAGGGCTCCCGGTCTCTTTGCCGACTCCTGGCAGTGCGATGTGCACGGCACCGTGCACCCGCTGCAGCCCGTGATCCCGCCCAGCGTCGAGGCTCTCCAGGTCGTGGTGCACCGGGCGCAGGTCCCGGTGTGGATGCCGTGGCCCCTGCCGGTCGGCTGGCTGTTCACGGGCGTGGCCTGCGCGGGGGACGACAGGAGCGGCGGCCGTGCGACGGCGGTGGCCTGCTCCGGTCCCGCGCCGCTCGGCGGCGTCGGCGAGCTGGTGCTCGTCGCCGAGGAGCTCGGTGTCGGCCTCGGCGCGCGGTACGCCGGCATCGACGGCCCCGACCCGGGCCCCCACATGAGCGTCGAGAAGCCGCCGCAGACCAAGGTCCTCGCCGCGGGCCGGCCGACGCCGCTGTGGCACGTCTCGGGGACGCCGGACGACCGCGCGGTCTTCGCGGGCGAGGCGCGCGGGCTGTGGCTGTGGGCCATCGCGTGGCCGGAGCAGTCGGGTTTGCTGATGTACGACGAGCTGGTCCTCACCGATCTGCGGGACGCGGGCGCGGAAGTGGATCTGCTGCCGTGCGGGGCGCTGTCACCGCGGCTGCTCACGCCGTGAGCGACGCCGGGGGGCGGGGCTCGGAGGCGGGAGTCGGGACAGAGGGACGAGAGGGGCGAGGGGCGCCCGTGCCGTGAGGGACGCCTCTTCGGGGGCGGGCCGAGAAGCGGCCTGCGCCCGTTATCCTTGAGCGTCCCCCTCGTCCGCCCGTCAGAGCACTGGAGCCAGCGTCGTGCGCATCGATCTGCACACCCACTCCACCGCGTCCGACGGCACGGACACCCCGGCCGAGCTGGTCCGCAACGCGGCAGCGGCCGGTCTGGACGTCGTCGCGCTGACCGACCACGACACCACCCGGGGCTACGCCGAGGCGAAGCGGGCCCTGCACGAGCTGCCGACGGGGCTGACCCTCGTGACCGGCGCCGAGCTCTCCTTCAACCTCGACGGCATGGGCCTGCACATGCTGGCCTACCTCTTCGACCCCGAGGAGCCCGAGCTCGCCCGCGAGTGCGAGCTGGTCAGGGACGACCGGGTGCCGCGCGCGAAGGAGATGATCGGCAAGCTCCAGGAGCTGGGCGTGCCGGTGACCTGGGAGCAGGTCGCACGGATCGCGGGCGATGGTTCGGTCGGCCGTCCGCACATCGCCGAGGCGCTCGTCGAGCTGGGCGTCGTGCCCACCGTCTCCGACGCCTTCACGCCCGAGTGGCTCGCCGACGGCGGCCGCGCGTTCGCCGACAAGCACGAGCTCGACCCGTTCGACGCGATCCGCCTGGTCAAGGTGGCCGGCGGCGTCACCGTCTTCGCGCACCCCGGCGCCAGCAAGCGGGGCAGGATCGTCTCCGAGTCCGTCATCGCCGAACTGGCGGCCGCGGGCCTCGACGGCATCGAGGTCGACCACATGGACCACACGCCCGAGACCCGCACGCGGCTGCGCGCGCTCGCGGGGGAGCTGGGCCTGCTGGTCACCGGGTCCAGCGACTACCACGGCAGCCGCAAGACGTGTGTGCTCGGGGAGTTCACGACCGACCCCGAGATCTACGGCGAGATCACGCGCAGGGCGACGGGGGCGTTCCCCGTGCCGGGCGCGGGCGGACGCCCGGCCGCCTAGCGGTCGGTCCCACCGCACTCGACTCCGCGCTCCGCGCACTACACCGCACTCCGCGCCTCTCTTCACCGCGTTCCGCTGCCACTTCACCGCTCCGTGGTGGTGGTCGCCGTGCGCGTGCGTGCACCGCTCACCCCTTCGTACGACTCTCTGCAAGGCCATCACTGTGTTCGACGTCGCCGTTTTCGGATCCCTCTTTCTCACGCTTTTCGTGATTATGGACCCCCCTGGTATCACCCCGATCTTCCTCGGCCTGACCGCGGGCCGGCCCGCCAAGGTGCAGCAGCGGATGGCCTTCCAGGCCGTGTGCGTCGCCTTCGGCGTGATCACGGTCTTCGGCGTCGTGGGTCACCAGATCCTCGACTACCTGCATGTCTCCGTCCCCGCGCTGATGATCGCGGGCGGTCTGCTGCTGCTCCTGATCGCGCTCGACCTGCTCACCGGCAAGACGGACGAGCCGAAGCAGACCAAGGACGTCAACGTCGCGCTGGTGCCGCTCGGCATGCCGCTGCTCGCGGGGCCCGGCGCGATCGTCTCGGTGATCCTGGCCGTCCAGGACGCGGACAGCGTCGGAACGCAGCTCTCCGTCTGGGCGGCGATCGTGGCCATGCACGTGGTGCTGTGGCTGGTGATGCGGTACTCGCTGCTGATCATCCGGGTGATCAAGGACGGCGGCGTGGTGCTCGTGACGCGGCTCGCGGGCATGATGCTCTCCGCGATCGCGGTGCAGCAGATCATCAACGGCGTCACGCAGGTGATCAAGGGCGGCTGAGTGCCGTGAGCGCGGGCTCTCAGGGCCCCGGACGCACGAAGGGCCCCCGTACGGCTTGCGTACGGGGGCCCTGCGACGTCTGCGTTATGAGGCCGAGGTGTCGGCCGGGCGGATGTAGATGCGCTGGCCGATCGCTGCGGCCTGCTGCACGATCCGATTGACGGAGGCGGCGTCCACGACGGTGCTGTCCACGGCGGTGCCGTCGACGTCGTCGAGTCGCATGATTTCGAAGCGCATGAGGGGCTTCTCCCTTCGTCTGGTCATCCTCCTGCAAGGAGAACTGCTGGTTCCTGCGGTGTCTTCCTGACGGGTACAACGAGTTGCCTCGTGCAAACATTCCCTACGCTAAAGAAATTTTTCGAGAACCTAATTACTTGCGAGTAGCGAGAGCAGTTGTGTTCGCAGCGTGACGGGCGGGAGACTGGGAACGATATGAACGACGCCGACCCCAGCGCAACGGATACCGACGCCACGGATATCAGCGCAGCGGACATCAGCGCTCAGTTGGAGCGCACCAACAGCCTGCTCGAGCGCATGCTCGCCGAGGTGGCGAAGACCCCGTCCACGCACGCGATCTTCGTCGACGCCGGGTATCTGTACGCGGCCGCGGGCCGGCTCGTCACCGGAACCACCGAGGACCGCCGGTCCTTCGACGTCGACGCGGAGGGTCTCATCGAGGCGCTCATCGACAAGGCCCGCACGATCTTCGCGGACAGCAGGCTGCTGCGCGTGTACTGGTACGACGGGGCGAGGCGCCGCATCCACACGACCGAACAGCAGTCCATCGCCGAGCTGCCCGACGTCAAGGTCAGGCTCGGCAACCTCAACGCCAACAACCAGCAGAAGGGCGTCGACTCCCTGATCCGGAGCGACCTGGAGTCACTGGCCAGGCACCGCGCCATCAGCGACGCGGCGCTCATCGGCGGCGACGAGGACCTGGTCTCGGCGGTCGAGGCTGCGCAGGGGTACGGCGCGCGGGTCCACCTGTGGGGCATCGAGGCGCCCGACGGCCGCAATCAGGCGGAGGCGCTGCTCTGGGAGGTCGACAGCCAGCGCACGTTCGACCTCGACTTCTTCAAGCCGTACGTCACACGCCGCGTCGTCACGCCGCACGAGGCGGCCACCGCCGCGCACCGCCCCACCCGCGAGGACGTCCGCTTCGTCGGCGCGCAGATCGCCGCGAAGTGGCTCGGAGCGCGGGGCCGCGAGGCGCTGGTGGGCCTGCTGCCCGGCCACCCCTATCTGCCCGGCTCGGTGGACCAGGACCTCCTGGTGGAGGCGGAGCGGCTGTTGCAGTACTCGCTGCGCGGCCAGTCGGATCTGCGGAGGGCGCTGCGGGACGGGTTCTGGGAGCACTTGCAGGCGCAGTACTGAGGTCCGCCTCAGCTCTGCCCCAGTGTCCTCAGTACCGGTTCCAGAAGTCGATCAGGGCTGCCGCCGTCTCCTCGGGGCGGTCGGTGTTGGGGGAGTGCTCGGCGCCGTGGATCACCGTGCGGTGGGCCGCCAGGCGCTCGGCCATGTCGTCCAGGAGAGGGACGGCCCAGGTGTCGTCGCGCTCGCCCGAGATCACGTGCTTGGGCAGCGGCAGCGCGGCGAGCTCGGCCACGCGGTCCGGCTCGGTGGACAGCTGTCTGCCGGTGGCGATGAGCTGGGCGGGGCTGTGCCGCAGCCAGCGGGCCCGCAGAGCCTCACTGTCATCCTCGACGCCCTGCTCGCCCGCCGTGGTCCCGTCCCCCGTCTGCGTGTTCCCCGTCTGCGTGTTCCCTGTCTGCGCGTCCTGCGGGGGCGGCGGCTCCATGGCCTGCATCGCCTGCCACACCTCGTCCATGGACAGCACCGCGACGGCGTCCGCCAGCATCTTGGCGCGCTCCTGCTGTACGGGGGCGATCGCGGCGGGCCCCGAGGACATGAGGGTGAGGGTGGCGAAGGGGCGGGGATCGAGCAGCACGGCGGCCCGGGCGATCTGACCTCCGAGGGAGTGGCCGAGGAGGTGCAGGGTGCGGGGGCGGGAAGGGGGCAAGGGAGGCTCGCTGACTCCGCTGTCCGCCAGGAGCGCCGCCGCCTGGGCCAGGACATCGCGCGCCAACTCGCCCTGGGTGTACGCCGATTGGTCGTCCGGACCGGGCGTCTCGTACTGGCCGCGACCGTCCACGGCCACCGCGCGGTATCCGGCGTCGGCGAGCGGCTCGAGGAGGGCGATGAAGTCCTCCTTGCTGCCGGTGAACCCGGGAAGCAGGAGGACGGTTCCTCTGCGCCGGACGCCCGCCGCCGGCGCCGCGTCGAGCACGGCGAAGTCTCCACGGTCGGTACGGAGGGCGTGCGCGGTCGCACACGGGGGCGGTACGAAGGTCGGGGGCCTGCTCATGAGCCGAGGCTAACGGGTCGGCAGAACCGGACGACAGCGAGTGCGGCGCCGACGGGGGCACGGGCTGAGGTCGGGCGCCGACTTGGGCTTTCCGGGTCGGTGCCCGGTGCCCGGTGGCTGCGGGCCGACTGGCACAGTCCCGTCCGCCGGGGGGCGGTCCCCCCGTTGGGCCGGGGCCTGCTGTCCGGCCGCTTGGCCGCCGCTGGCAGGGCGCCACTCGCTGAGCCCTGCCAGGTGTCGGGTCCTGGCTCACCGTGGGGACCGCTCATGTCCGGCCTGAGGGCTGCGGCAAGGCCGGGCCGGCTTGCCGCTTGGCCGCCGTTGCCGGGGCGGCTGTGGCTCCTGGGCCGGTACCGGGCCCTGCGCGGGTGTCGGGTCTTGGTCGACCGTGGGGTCTGCGTACGTCCGGGCTCGGGGGCTGTGGCAGGCGGGTGCTGGCTGCACACGGGGCGCTCGACCCCGCAGGGGTCCCGGCCCCTCGCCGGGCCGCGCCAGCCGGCGCTGGCTGTCGTCAGGGAGGGGCGGCAGGCGGCTGGTGCGGGTTGCTGGGGGGGGCGGGTGGGGACGCGCGAAGGCCCGCCCCCGAGTGGGGGCGGGCCTTCGGTGTGGGTCGGCTGTGCGTCAGCTGTCCGCTGTCTCCACCGGCTCTGCCTTCTTGCGCGTGCGGCGGCGCGGGGCCGGGGTCTCGGCCTCGGGCGCGTCCACGGAGGTGGCCGCGGCCTTGCGCGTACGACGGCGGGGCTTGGGCTCCTCCGTCGCCTGGGCCGGGATACCGGCCTCGACGGCCTCGACGGTGTCGGCGACCTTGGCCGCCGCCGTCTTGCGGGTCCGGCGCTTCGGCTTCTCGGCCTCGGCCTCGGGTGCGTCGGCCTCGGGGGCCTTCTCCGCTGCCTTGCGGGTGCGGCGCTTCGGCTTTTCGGCCTCAGCCTCCGGCACTGCCGCCTCGGCGACCTTCTCCGCTGCCGTCTTGCGGGTGCGGCGCTTGGGCTTCTCGGCCTCGGCCTCCGGCGCGGGAGCCTCCGCAGCCTCGGGGGCCTTCTCCGCCGTCTTGCGGGTGCGGCGCTTCGGCTTTTCGGCCTCAGCCTCGGGCACTGCCGCCTCGGCGACCTTCTCCGCTGCCGTCTTGCGGGTGCGGCGCTTGGGCTTCTCGGCCTCGGCCTCGGGGGCAGTGGCCTCGGGGGCCTTCTCCGCCGCCTTGCGGGTGCGGCGCTTCGGCTTCTCCGCCTCGGGCGCGACCGTCTCGGGCAGGACAGCCTCGGGGGCAATCGTCTCAGGCACGACTGCCTCGGTTTCGGGCGTCGGCTCCGCGACCTTGCGGGTGCGGCGGCGCGGCTTCGTGGCCGGGGGCTCCACCTCGGCAACAGGGGCCGGGGCCGGAGCCGGGGCCTCCGCCTCGGTCGTCGTGGCCTCGGCCGTCGCCAGGGACTCCGACGCGGCGCCGGCACGCGTCCGCCGACGGCGGCGCGGGGTGCGCGGCTCGGTCGCCTCGGTGGCTACCGGGGCAGCCTCCGTGACCGGGGCGGCCTCGGCCACCGGAGCGGCAGGAGCCGTCGCGGGGGCAGTCGCGGTCGTGGCCGTGTCGAGCGGGGTGCCACCGCGCGTACGGCGGCGACGACGCGGTGTGCGCGCCGGGCGCTCACGCTCGGCGGTCGCCGGGGCCGAACGGTCCCGGTCCCGGCCACGGTCGCGGTCGCGATCCTGCGTACGACCGCCGCCGGAACGGCCACCACGGCCGCGTCCACCGGTCTCGCCGAGGTCCTCGATCTCCTCCGCGCCCAGACCCGCACGGGTCCGCTCGCCACGCGGCAGAACACCCTTCGTGCCCGCCGGGATGTTCATCTCCTCGTACAGGTGAGGGGAGCTGGAGTACGTCTCGACCGGGTCGTTGAAGCCCAGGTCGAGGGCCTTGTTGATCAGCTGCCAGCGCGGGATGTCGTCCCAGTCGACCAGCGTGATCGCGATGCCCTTGGCGCCCGCGCGGCCGGTGCGGCCGATGCGGTGCAGGTACGTCTTCTCGTCCTCGGGGGACTGGTAGTTGATGACGTGCGTGACGCCACCGACGTCGATGCCGCGCGCGGCGACGTCCGTGCAGACGAGCACGTCCACCTTGCCGTTGCGGAACGCGCGCAGCGCCTGCTCGCGGGCGCCCTGGCCGAGGTCACCGTGCACGGCGCCCGAGGCGAACCCGCGCTTCTCCAGCTGCTCGGCGATGTCGGCGGCGGTCCGCTTCGTACGGCAGAAGATCATCGCGAGTCCGCGGCCCTCGGCCTGGAGGATGCGCGAGACCATCTCGGGCTTGTCCATGTTGTGCGCGCGGTACACGAACTGCTTCGTGTTGGCGACGGTCTGGCCCTCGTCGTCCGGCGCGGTGGCGCGGATGTGCGTGGGCTGCGACATGTACCGACGGGCGAGGCCGATGACGGCGCCCGGCATGGTCGCCGAGAACAGCATCGTCTGGCGCTTCGCCGGAAGCATGTTGATGATCTTCTCGACGTCGGGCAGGAAGCCCAGGTCGAGCATCTCGTCGGCCTCGTCGAGGACCAGGCACTTGATCTGCTTGAGGTCGAGCTTGCGCTGACCCGCGAGGTCGAGCAGCCGGCCGGGGGTGCCGACGACCACGTCGACGCCCTTCTTGAGGGCCTCGACCTGCGGCTCGTAGGCACGGCCGCCGTATATGGCGAGCACGCGGACGTTACGCGCCTTGCCGGCGGTCAGGAGGTCGTTCGTCACCTGCTGGCAGAGCTCGCGGGTGGGGACGACGATGAGGGCCTGCGGCGCCTCGGTCAGCTGCTCGGGAGTGGCGCGGCCCGCCTCGACGTCGGCCGGGACGGTCACGCGCTCGAGGATCGGCAGACCGAAGCCGAGCGTCTTGCCGGTGCCGGTCTTGGCCTGGCCGATGACGTCCTTGCCCGAAAGGGCGACGGGGAGCGTCATCTCCTGGATGGGGAAGGGGTTGATGATGCCGACGGCTTCAAGGGCTTCGGCTGTCTCGGAAAGAATCCCGAGCTCTCGGAAAGTCGTAGTCAGGGCTATGCCTCTTCTGTGAGACGCGGCGTGAGGCGAACGCAGGGGGTCGTGACCGTGCCACTACCGCCGGACGCTTGGGGGGCGTGCCGGGGGCGCGGGACCACTGCCGGCGCTCGAGCGCTCTTACCGCTGAGGTTCCCTCCTCGTGCCGTACGCATCCTGTGCGCACCGCCCGGAGGGCTGTCGGGTCGGAGCCGATCGGGCCACCGACCGGGCATCCTCATTCGTACGGCCCGTCGAATATTCGGCGGGCGCATTACCACTGTACCGCTAAATCTCGCATGTGTGTCCGGCGAATTCGTCACATGGTCGTCGTCACAGTCACTGACCAGGGCCTTACGCGTTCCCGCAGGCGGGCTATTGTGCGCTTCATGGAGACGCCTGACACCGCCGCTGAATCCGCCGCCGAACCCACCGGGATCGCCGCCCAGGACTGGGCGAAAGCTTCCGCCGAGCCCCAGTACCGCGCCGCGGTCGTGGACCTCCTCGGCGCGCTCGCCTACGGGGAGCTCGCGGCGTTCGAGCGGCTCGCGGAGGACGCGAAGCTGGCGCCGACGCTCGGCGACAAGGCGGAGCTGGCGAAGATGGCGTCGGCGGAATTCCACCATTTCGAGCAGTTGCGTGACCGTCTTTCGGCGATCGGCGCGGAGCCGACCGAGGCGATGGAGCCGTTCGTCGCCGCGCTCGACGGCTTCCACCGGCAGACCGCGCCGTCCGACTGGCTGGAAGGCCTCGTCAAGGCATACGTCGGCGACTCGATCGCCAGTGACTTCTACCGCGAGGTCGCGGCCCGGCTCGACTCCGATACGCGGGAACTCGTGCTCGGCGTGCTCGACGACACCGGGCACGCGAGCTTCGCCGTGGAGAAGGTGCGCGCCGCGATCGAGGCGGACCCGCGCGTGGGCGGGCGGCTGGCGCTGTGGGCGCGGCGGCTGATGGGCGAGGCGCTCTCGCAGTCGCAGCGGGTGGTCGCGGACCGCGACGCGCTGTCGACCATGCTGGTCGGGGGCGTGGCGGACGGCTTCGACCTGGCCGAGGTCGGGCGGATGTTCTCGCGGATCACCGAGGCGCACACCAAGCGGATGGCTGCGCTGGGCCTGGCGGCGTAGGTCTGCTCGACGGGGCGCTCCTACGCCGTCTCGACGGGACGCTCCTACGCCGTCGCCGAGCGGCGCAGGTGGTTCCGGGTGGGGCGGAGCAGCAGTGACAACAGGGCCGCCGAGACCGCTGTCGCTCCCACGAGCGTCGCCGGGGTGTGGCCGGAACCGAGCGCCATGTGTGTGATGAAGGCGCCGATGAGGGCGCCCGCGGGGCCTGTGGACAGGACCAGGCTGCGCGCGGGCAGCCGGTGGCCGAAGCGGTGCGCGGTGGCCCAGGCCAGCGCCAGGCCGAGCAATGTGGAGCCGAGTGCTTCCAGAATCACGGTGGTGCCCTCCCTCGCGGCCAGGTGCAAATCGGTCGTAGCCGGTGTACCCCGGGCCGCCGGAATGCAACCCTCCATGATCGGGTGACGCCGAAGTCCCCACGTACGGCACACGCGTACAGCGCACACATGAAGCGCATGCACGGCGCACGAGAACGGCCCGGTGGTTGGAGGTCCAACCACCGGGCCGTTCTCTGAAGATCCACCAGAAGCGTCCTACAGGGCGCTGAATCCCACCTTGCGCGCGGTCGGCTCGCCCAGCTCCACGTACGCGAGGCGGTCGGCCGGAACCAGGACCTTGCGGCCGTGGTCGTCCACGAGGCTCAGCAGCGGCGACTTGCCGGTCAGCGCCTCGGACACCGCGTGCTCGACTTCCTCGGCGCTCTGGCCGCTCTCCAGCACGATCTCGCGGGGCGCGTACTGCACGCCGATCTTGACCTCCACGGCTTTGTCCCTCCGACGGTCAGTCTGTGCGCGGCCGTCCGCGCCGTACCCAGCACACATTAGCCCGGTGAGGGGACGGGAACGGACGCGGCCGTGCACGCCGGTAGCGAACACGGCACGGGAACAAAAGCGCGAGGGCTCAGTGGCCTTCCGTGCCGTGCAGCGGGAAGCCGGCGATGCCGCGCCAGGCGAGCGACGTGATCAGCTGGACCGCCTTCTCGCGCGGGACCGTGCTGTCACTGGCCAGCCAGTACCGGGCGACGACCTGGGAGTACCCGCCGAGGCCCACGGCGAGGAGCATCGCCTCGTCCCTGGGCAGGCCGGTGTCCTCCGCGATGACCTCGCAGATCGCCTCCGCGCACTGGAGCGTGACGCGGTCCACGCGCTCGCGCACCGCCGCCTCGTTCGTCAGGTCCGACTCGAAGACCAGGCGGAACGCGCCGCCCTCGTCCTCGACGTACGCGAAATAGGCGTCCATCGTCGCGGCGACGCGGAGCTTGTTGTCCGTGGTGGACGCGAGCGCCGTGCGCACGGACTGCAGGAGCGACTCGCAGTGCTGGTCGAGCAGGGCGAGGTAGAGGTCGAGCTTGCCCGGGAAGTGCTGGTAGAGCACGGGCTTGCTGACGCCGGCGCGCTCGGCGATGTCGTCCATCGCCGCGGAGTGGTACCCCTGCGCGACGAATACTTCCTGGGCCGCCCCCAAGAGCTGGTTGCGTCGGGCACGGCGCGGCAGCCGTGTGCCCCGCGGGCGCGCCGCCTCTGTCTGCTCGATGGCTGTCACGCCGCCTCCCAAATGGTCCGATGTGCGGTGAGCGCCGCGCCGCCATCGTACTTTTCGGTAACAGTGATGTGCGCGGTGCGAACGCAGAATTTCACGGACTGGACGACCGCAGAAGGCCTGTCCAACAGTGCGTAGCCGGGCAAACACGGTCGAGCCGACGGTGCCGCCCCCGGCCGGCTGCCGGGCTCTCTCAGCGGTAGTCGTCCTCGTCGAGTTCCACGACACGGGCCTGTTCCGCCACGTCGGCTTCGTTGGCGACGATCGGATCGACCTCTTCGAGGGCGTCGTCCCGACTGGGGGTGAGATCGGTCTGCTGCTCCGCCGCGTCCGCCTCCGGGGCCTCGACGCCGGGCTCCTGCGGGCTGTCGTCCGTCTCGAAGGTCTCGGGGTCACTCGGGTCGACACTCATCTATGGCTCTCTTCCCTTGCGGTACGTGGTGGCCCTTATGGGGCGAGTGCCCTGTACCCCCGATTCCCATCACTCTTCATGGCGATCTGGTTCGAGCCTAGAAGAGACCCGTACGGGGCGCTACGCGATCCGTGTGCGGTCTGTGACAGCGAACACGTGAACTACCGCGTGATCGTCTCGTAACATTGCCGCATGTCTTCGACCGAGCTGCCGAACCTGCTGGCCTCCGCCGCCGCGCCCAAGCCGGGTGCCGTGGCGGTCGCGGAGGGGGAGCGGCTCGACTCGGTGGCCCTGCCCGGCCTCTCGCTGACCGTGCGTTCCCGGCCCTCGACCGGCCCCGGCCTGCCGCCCGCGCTGTACGTGCACGGGCTCGGCGGCTCCTCGCAGAACTGGTCGGCCCTGATGCCGCAGCTTGCGGACGTCGTCGACTGCGAGGCGATCGACCTGCCGGGTTTCGGGGACTCCCCGCCACCGGACGACGGCGACTACTCCATCACCGGGCACGCCCGCGCGGTCATCCGCTATCTCGACGCGCGCGACCGCGGCCCCGTCCACCTCTTCGGGAACTCGCTGGGCGGCGCCGTCACGACGCGCGTCGCCGCGGTCCGCCCCGACCTGGTCCGCACGCTGACGCTCGTCTCGCCGGCCCTGCCGGAGCTGCGGGTGCAGCGCACGGCGGTGCCGACGGGGCTGCTCGCGGTGCCGGGCGTCGCCGCGCTCTTCACCCGCCTCACCCGGGAGTGGACGGCCGAGCAGCGGGTGCGCGGCGTCCTCGGCCTCTGTTACGGCGACCCGGGCAGGGTCACGCCGGAAGGTTTCAGCGCGGCGGTCCGCGAGATGGAGCGCAGGCTCCAACTCCCCTATTTCTGGGACGCGATGAGCCGCACTGCGCGCGGCATCGTGAACGCGTACACGCTGGGCGGCCAGCACGGACTGTGGCGGCAGGCGGAGCGGGTGCTCGCGCCGACTCTGCTCATCTACGGCGGGCGCGATCTGCTCGTCTCCTTCCGCATGGCCCGCAGGGCGGCCGCCGCGTTCCGCGACTCGCGGCTGCTCACGCTGCCCGACGCGGGTCATGTGGCGATGATGGAGTATCCGGAGAGCGTGGCGCTCGCGTTCCGTGAACTGCTCGTCGACACCGGTGAGTTGAGCGGCCTGGGCCGCGGTGGCTCACGCACGGGTTCGGGGAGCTGAGGCGGCGCGTGGGACGTCACAGCCGCCGCGGTCCGGCAGACACGACTGACAACACCAGCACCTCGGGCACACCGGCTTCGCACGGTGTGGGACCTCAGGCCACGCCCGGTACGGGGCGGCGGCGCCGACGGGAGGCGCCGGACGGCACGCCTCCGCACGGCATCCCCGCTGCGGACGGCACCCCTGCGCACGGCATCCCCGCTGCAGATGGCACCCCTCCGCACGGCACCCCCGCCGACGGAGTGCCGCACGTTCGCGGCGGGCACCCCGAGCAGCGTGAGCCCGGTGGCGGCTGGGGTGATGTCACCGGCAGCGGTGGCGGGCCCGTGATCCGAGGCGGGCACGGTGTGCCGGGGCCCCGCCAGGACTACATGGCCGCGTTCCCCGACGACGAGGGCGACTTCGGTGCCGCGGGCGAGCAGAAGCAGGCCCCGCAGCCGCCCCCTCCCCGCGACCCGTACGCCTCCGTCACCGACTGGGACGCCGTTCCCGAACCCGCCGACGGCGGCGACGGTGACCGCGACGGCAAGAAGCGCGGCCGGAACCGCGCGCTCGCCGGCGTCGCGGCCGCCGCGATGACCACCGTCCTCGCGGTCGTCGTGGCGGGCCAGGTCGCAGGCGGCGCGAAGGGTTCCGACACGCGGACCAAGGCCGCCCCGGGCGGCGCCCGCGACACGGACGACCCCGCATCCCGCTCGGACCGCCGTCCGACGCCCGCCGAGGCGAAGGACGAGCCCCCGGCGACGTACGAGCAGAAAATGGGCCAGAAGAACCCGATGGACGCGAAACTGAAGGCGTCCGGCGACTTCGCGGCGATCTCCGGGTTCGAGAAAGCGCCCGGCAAGGGACAGCTGTTCCGCTATCGCGTCGACGTGGAGGAGGGCCTCGGCCTGGACGGCGAGCTCTTCGCGCAGGCCGTACAGAAAACCCTGAACGACAACCGGAGTTGGGCCCACGACGGGGCCCGCACCTTCGAGCGCATTTCCTCGGGGAAGCCCGATTTCGTCGTCACGCTGGCGAGCCCGGGAACGACCGCCGCCTGGTGCGCGAAATCCGGTCTCGACACGACCCAGGACAATGTGTCGTGCGATTCCGCGGCGACGGAACGCGTGATGATCAATGCCTATCGGTGGGCGCAGGGCGCGAAGACCTACGGCGACGCCGTCCAGAAGGAGTTCGGCAGCGCGATCTTCCCGTACCGGCAGATGCTGATCAATCACGAGGTCGGGCACCGGCTCGGCTTCAACCACACGGACTGCACGAAGGACGGCGGCCTCGCGCCGGTCATGCAGCAGCAGACGAAGTTCCTGAACCACGACGGCATCAAGTGCAAGGCCAACCCCTGGGCCTTTCCGAAGGGTTGAGGCCCTGCGGTGAGGTCCTCCGGAGTCCGTCACTCCGGTGGCCGCTTTGACATCTGTCGGAAGTTCGTTCATATTTCTCCGCATGTCGAACAGTCACGCCCCGTCGAGCGCCGCCATTGAGCTGGCGCTGTTCGGCGTGACCGCGCTCTGCGTGGCTGACATCCACTGTTGCTGACGCCCGCCCCGGCGAGTGCGTCGCTTTTTCCCGGCTTTCGGCTGACATCGTCCTGAGCATCCGTATGCCGTCGTGTCCCGCACCTTTCCCGGGGTGAGCTCTGTCGCTCCCATTTCGCCTTTGCGTCCCCGAGAGGTCTCTTTCCGATGCGTCGATCGTCCGTCATATCCCGCCGCGTGGCAGCGGCATCCGTCAGCCTGGTCCTGGCCTCGGGCGTCGTCGCCTGCGCGGGCCCGAAGGACAACGACGCCGGGAGCGGCGGTGACGGCAAGCCCGCCAAGGGCGGCACGCTCACCGTCCTCAACCGCGACCCGCAGACCGACTTCGACCCCGCGCGGCTCTACACCTCCGGCGGCGGCAACGTGCCGAGCCTCGTCTTCCGCACGCTGACCACCCGCAACCGCGAGGACGGCGCCAAGGGCACGGAGGTCGTCCCCGACCTCGCCACGGGCCTCGGCAAGCCGAGCAAGAACGCCACCGTGTGGACGTACACCCTGAAGAAGGGGCTCAAGTACGAGGACGGCTCGCCGATCACGACCGCCGACATCAAGTACGGCATCGAGCGGTCCTTCGCCGCCGAACTGTCCGGCGGCGCGCCCTTCTTGAGGGACTGGCTGATCGGAGGCGCCGACTACGAAGGGCCGTACAAGAGCAAGGGCGGCCTGGACTCGGTCGAGACGCCGGACGAGCGGACGATCGTCTTCCATCTGAACAAGCCCGTGGGCGATTTCGACTACGTGGCCACCCAGACGTCGTTCGCGCCCGTGCCGAAGGCCAAGGACAAGGGCACCAAGTACGAGGAGCACCCGATCTCGTCCGGCCCCTACAAGGTCGTCGAGAACCAGAACGACGGAGAGCGGCTCCGCCTGGAGCGCAACCCGCACTGGTCCGCGAAGAACGACACCGAGCGGAAGGCCTACCCCGACGTCATCGACGTACGGTCCGGGCTCGACTCGTCCGTCATCAACCAGCGGCTCTCCGCGAGCCAGGGCGCGGACGCCGCCGCCGTCACCACCGACACCAACCTCGGCCCTGCCGAGCTCGCCAAGGTCACCGGCGACAAGGAACTCGCCTCGCACGTCGGCACCGGCCACTTCGGCTACACGAACTACCTCGCCTTCAACCCGAAGGTGAAGCCGTTCGACGACCCGAAGGTGCGCCAGGCCATCTCGTACGCCGTGGACCGCTCGTCGGTCGTCAACGCGGCGGGCGGCTCCTCGCTCGCCGAGCCCGCCACCACGTACCTGCCGAACCAGAAGTCCTTCGGATACACGAAATACGACCACTTCCCGGCAGGCCCGTCCGGCAACCCGAAGAAGGCCAGGGAGCTCCTGAAGGAAGCCGGTCACAAGGACGGGCTCACCATCACGCTCACGCACTCCAACGCCAAGGACTTCGAGACCAGCCCCGAGATCGCCACCGCGATCCAGGACGCGCTCAAGAAGGCCGGCATCACCGTCAAGCTCCAGGGCCTCGAGGACAACGACTACAAGGACAAGACCCACAGCGCCAAGAACGAGCCCGGCCTCTTCCTCGCCCACTGGGGCGCCGACTGGCCCTCCGGCGGCCCCTTCCTCGCCCCGATCTTCGACGGCCGGCAGATCGTGAAGGACGGCGCCAACTTCAACTCCGGCTTCCTGAACGACAAGTCCGTCAACGACGAGATCGACGAGATCAACAAGCTGACCGACCTGAAGGCCGCCGCGAAGCGCTGGGGCGCCCTCGACAAGAAGATCGGCGAGAAGGCGCTGACCGTGCCGCTCTTCCACCCGGTCTACAAGCGGCTGTACGGCAAGGACGTCAAGAACGTCGTCATCAGCGACTGGACCGGCGTCCTCGACGTCTCCCAAGTCGCGGTGGAGTCGTCGTGACGGTCCGCACGCTCTTCTGGAGGCGGCTGCGCGAGCAGCGCGCCGCCCTCGTCGCGGCGGGCTTCGTCGCGCTGCTCGTCCTCGTGGCGCTCGCCGCGCCGCTGCTCACCGCCCTGGAGGGGCAGGACCCCACCACGTACCACCCGGACCTCGTCGACTCGGCGCGCGGCGGCGTGCCGGTCGGCCCCCTCGGCGGGATCAGCGGCGAGCACTGGCTCGGCGTCGAGCCGCAGACCGGGCGCGACCTCTTCGCGCGGCTCGTGTACGGCGCCCGGGTCTCGCTCGGTGTCGCGCTCGCCGCGACCGTCGTCCAGGTGTTCATCGGGGTCGCGGTCGGGATCGCCGCCGGATTCGGCAGCCGCTGGGTCGACCAGGTGCTCAGCAGGGCCACCGACGTCATCGTGGCGCTGCCGCTCATGGTCCTCGCGCTCGCGCTGATGGCGGTCGTGCCCAGCGGCTTCCCGCGGCCCGTGCTCGTCGCCCTCGTCATCGGCCTCGTCGCCTGGGGCAGCATGGCCAAGCTCGTGCGCGCCCAGACCGTCACGCTCAAGGAACTCGACCACGTGGCCGCCGCGCGGCTCAGCGGCTGGAGCTCCCTGCGGATCGCCCGCAGGGAACTGCTGCCCGCACTCGCCGCACCCGTCATCACCTACGCCGCGCTCCTCGTCCCCGGCAACATCACGGTCGAGGCCGCGCTCTCCTTCCTCGGCGTCGGCGTGCAGCCGCCGACGCCGTCGTGGGGACAGATGCTCACCGCCGCGGACGTCTGGTACCAGGCGGCACCGCAGTACCTGCTGTACCCGGCGAGCGCGCTGTTCGTGACCGTGCTCGCGCTCACCGTCCTCGGCGACGGCGTGCGCAGGGCGCTCGACCCGCGGGCCGGCTCGCGGCTGCGGATCGGGACGGGCCGGAAGCAGGAGGCCCGGGCATGACCAGCTCCTCCCGCTTCTCTGGTTTCTCCCGGTTCTCCGGGTTCTCCGGTTTCTCTGGGTTCTCCGGGTTCTCCGGCCTCTCAGGGTTTCTGCTGCGGCGCTTCGTCGGCGCGGCCGTCACGCTCCTCGCCATCTCCGTGATCATTTACGTGGTGTTCTACGCCGCGCCGGGCGACGTCGCCCAGATCACCTGCGGCCCCCGCTGCTCACCCGCCCAAATCCAGCAGGTCGCCGAGCAGTTGCGGCTCGACGACCCGCTGTACGCGCGCTACTGGGACTTCCTCCAGGGCATCGTCGTCGGCCACGACTACTCGACCGGCACCGGCACCGAGCACTGCGCCGCGCCCTGCCTCGGCGTCTCCTACCAGAGCGACCAGCAGGTCACCGCGCTGATCCTGGCGAAGCTGCCGGTCACCGGGTCGCTCGCGCTGGGCGCCATGGTGCTGTGGCTCGCCCTCGGCGTCGGCACCGGCGTGCTCTCCGCCTGGCGGCGCGGCAGGATCGGCGAGCGCGTGCTGACCGCCGTCACGCTCGCGGGCACCGCCACACCCGTCTTCGTCATCGGCCTGCTGCTGATGATCGTGGTCTGCGGCCAGCTGCAGTGGCTGCCCTTCCCGCAGTACGTCGCCTTCGCGGACGACCCGACGCAGTGGGCGTGGAACCTGCTCCTGCCGTGGCTGTCGCTCGCCCTGATCGAGGCGGCCAAGTACGCGCGCCTGACCCGCTCCTCGATGCTGGAGACGCTCGCCGACGACCACGTGCGCACCTTTCGCGCGTACGGCGTGGGGGAGCGGTCGATCATCGGGAAGCACGCGCTGCGCGGCGCCGTCGCACCCGTCATCGCCCTGACCGCCAACGACTTCGGGTCGATGTTCGGGGGTGCCGTGCTCAGCGAGACGCTGTTCGGCCTGCCCGGCATCGGGCGCGAGCTCGTGCACGCGGTCAAGGTCGTCGACCTGCCGGTGGTCGTCGGGATGGTCATGGTCACCGGCTTCTTCGTGGTGCTCGCCAATGCCGTCGCGGACGTCCTGTACGCGGTGGCCGACCGACGGGTGGTGCTGTCGTGAGTCTCGTCCAAGTCACCGATCTGACCGTTGAGTTCGGGTCCGGCGCGGGTGCGGGCGCGGGTTCCGGGGTGCGCGCGGTCGACGGGCTCTCCTTCACGCTGGAGGCGGGCGGCGCGCTCGCCCTCGTCGGCGAGTCGGGGTCGGGCAAGTCCACCGTGGCGTCCGCGCTGCTCGGCCTCCACCGGGGCACGGGCGCGCGGGTCGGCGGGACCGTGCGGGTCGACGGTGTCGACGTACAGGAAGCGTCCGACGCCGAACTGCGGCGGCTGCGCGGCGGCAAGGCCGCGATGGTCTTCCAGGACCCGCTCTCCTCCCTCGACCCGTACTACGCGGTGGGCGACCAGATCGCCGAGGTGTACCGCGTGCACACGGGTGCGTCCCGGCGTGCGGCACGCGCGCGTGCCGTGCAGGTGCTCGACCGGGTCGGCATCCCCGACGCGGCACGCCGCTCCCGCTCGCGCCCGCACGAGTTCAGCGGCGGCATGCGCCAACGGACGCTCATCGCCATGGCGTTGGCGTGCGAGCCCGCGCTGCTGGTCGCCGACGAGCCGACCACCGCGCTCGACGTCACCGTCCAGGCGCAGATCCTCGACCTGCTCCACACGCTGCGCCACGAGACCGGCATGGGACTGCTCCTGGTCACCCACGACGTGGGCGTCGCCGCGGAGAGCGTCGACGAGATCCTGGTCATGCGGGGCGGACGGGTGGTGGAACGCGGGGCGGTCCGTGAGGTGCTCGGGGCGCCCCGGGAGGCGTACACGCAGGAGCTGCTCAAGGCCGTGCCGCGAGTGGACTCGCCGCTGGCGCCCTCGCACGGGGGCGAGGGAGACGGCGAGGTCGTTATCGAAGCGGTCGGGCTGCGGCGGGAGTTCGGGCGCGGCAAGCGTGCCGTCACCGCCGTCGACGACGTCTCCCTCACCGTCCGCCGCGGGGAGACCCTCGGCGTGGTCGGCGAGAGCGGCAGCGGCAAGACCACGCTCGGGCGGATGCTGGTGGGACTCCTGGAACCGACCGCGGGGCAGCTCCGCCACGGGGGCGTGGAGAAGCCCGGCGGCCGGGTGGTGCCCGGGGTGCAGATGGTGTTCCAGGACCCCGTCTCCTCGCTCAATCCGCGGCGGTCCATCGGTGAGTCCGTCGCCGATCCGCTGCGCGCGCGGGGCGAGAGCGACTCCTTCGTACGGAGGAGAGTGCGCGAACTCCTGGAGCGCGTCGGCCTCGACCCCGCGCACTACGACCGCTACCCGCACGAGTTCAGCGGCGGACAGCGCCAGCGCGTCGGCATCGCGCGGGCGCTCGCCGCCGAGCCGCGGCTCATCGTGTGCGACGAGCCGGTGTCGGCACTCGACGTGACGACCCAGGCGCAGGTGACCGCGTTGCTCGCCGAGCTGCAGCGGGAGCTGGGAATCGCACTGGTCTTCGTCGCGCACGACCTGGCCATGGTGCGGCAGGTCAGCGACCGGGTCGCGGTGATGCGGCAGGGAAGGATCGTCGAACACGGGCCCGTGGACGAGGTCTACGGCTCGCCGCGGCACCCGTACACGCGACGGCTGCTCGCCGCCGTGCCCGCGCTCGACCCGGAGGCGGCGGCGCGGCGCAGGGAGGCCCGCAGGGAGCTGGCCGCAGCCTGACCGTCCGTGACGAAAGGGGGCTTCCGGGCCTCTATAGCGCGACAGAACGCTACCGGCGCGAGAAAGTTACTGCCGTTCACCCCTTCTGGTGGCGCGACGGACAACCGTCCGTCGCGCCACCTGCATGACCGCATACGTTCGTCCCGCTGCAAGCCGCCGGTCCAACGGCGGCTCACCGAACGGGAGATCGGGGGTGCGCTCGTGCGCGTCGGACTGCTTACGGAGGGTGGCTATCCGTATGTGAGCGGTGAGACGAGGCTCTGGTGCGACCGGCTCGTACGTGGGCTCGGGCAGCACGAGTTCGACATCTACGCGCTCAGCCGCAGCGAGCGGCAGGAGGCGGAGGGCTGGGTCGCACTCCCGCCCCAGGTCGGCCGGGTGCGCACGGCGCCGCTGTGGACCGCCGCCGACGAGGCGCTCCGTGCCGCGGGGCCGCGCGGGGGGCGCGGACGGCGCGCGCGGCGGAGGTTCGCCGAGTGCTTCGGGGAGCTGGCAGGGGCGGTGTGCTGTGGGGGAGCGGGAGGCTCGGGAGACGGCCCCGGCGATGTGGCGGACCGTTTCAGCAACGCTCTGTACGGGCTCGCCGAACTCGCCAGCGACGAGGGCGGACTGGTCGGCGCACTGCGTTCCGAGTCCGCCGTCCGCACGCTGGAGAGCGCGTGCCGCGCGCCCGGCGCGCTGCGCGCCGCCCACGCCGCGCGGGTGCCCGACCTGCTCACCGTCGCGGGCCTGATGGAGCGCGCGCTGAGGCCGCTCTCCCTCGACTGGTACGGCGCGGACGGCCTCGGCGCCGTCGACCTCTGCCACGCCACGTCCGGCGGCCCCGCGGCGCTGCCGGGGCTGCTGGCCGGGCACTTCGCCGGCGTGCCGTTACTCGTCACCGAGTACGGCGCGCAGCTTCGGGCGCGCCATCTCCCCGCGGGCGACACGGACCTCGGCGCGCCGGCCCGGGCGCTCCTCGCCTCCTTCCACGGCCTCCTCGCCGCCGAGGTCTACCGCGGGGCCACGCTCGTCACCCCCGGCGACAGCCACGCCCGGCGCTGGCAGGAGCGCTGCGGCGCCGACCGCGCCAAGCTGCGCACCGTCCACCCCGGCATGGAGGCCGACCGCTTCTCGGAGATCGGGGAGCGGGGTTACGACGACTTCGCCGCCGGTCCCGAGACCCTCCTGTGGGCCGGCCGTGTCGAGCCCGCCAAGGACCTGGTCTCGCTGCTCCACGCCTTCCGGGAGATCCGCCAGGAGGTGCCGGGGGCGCGCCTGCGGATCGTCGGGCCCCCCGCGGAAGGGCCCGATGCCCGGGCGTATCTCGCGCACTGCCGGGCCCTCGCCGCCGAGCTTTTCCCCGACGAGGCGGCGAGCGCGCACTCCGCGGGCGACAACCCCGTCTCCTTCGAGGAGGCCGGAGGGCCCGACGCACCGAGAGTCGCGGAGGCGTACGCCGCCGCGGGCGTCGTCGTCCTGTCGAGCGTCGCCGAGGGCTTTCCGGCCGGCCTGGTCGAGGCCATGTTCTGCGGGCGCGCGACCGTCTCGACGGACGTCGGAGCGGTGGTGGAGGTCATCGGCGGCACGGGGCTCGTCGTGCCGCCGCGCGATCCGCGGGCGCTCGCGGAGGCGTGCGTGACGCTGCTGCGCGACCCCGAGCGCTGTGCGCGCCTGGGCGCGGCGGCGCGGGCGCGAGCCCTCGAACTCTTCACCGTCGAGCAGAACGTCACAGCGTTCCGAAGCATTTACCTGGAGATCGTCTCGCACTGCCCGGTGCGCAGGGACGCGGTGGACGAGGCGGGCGAGCCGGTGCCGTTCGCGAACCCGGCGGAGGCGTATCTCCCGGGGCGCTGGGCGGTCGCGGCGGGCAGGACGCCCGCTGCGGAGCCGGGGGCCGAGGGTGGCGGGGTGCCGAGGTGGGCCGCGGTGGAAGAGGCGGCAACGCACGCGGAGTTGAGGGAGGCCGCCGTATGAGCCGCACGCAGCGACAAGAGGGTGTTAGGGCGTTCAGCGACAGTGCAGCCGGTTCCGACAGCGCAGTCGGTTCCGGCAGCGCAGCCCGTTCCGGGGGCGCCCTCAGTGGTGACGACGGCGACAGCGGCTGGGACGCGCGCGGCAAGCCCCCGCGCCGCGCTACCGCCGACCCCGTGAAGGCCCTCCTGCACCACCACCGCGAGCTGTGCGAACGCGCCGTCGACCCGCTGGAGATCGCCGCGGGCCTGGAGGCGCACGGCATCACCGACCGGGCGGCCGCGCGCTTCCGGCACCGGGACGTGTTCGCGCTGGCCGAGGAGATGTACGCGCGCGTGCCTCATGCGGACGCCGGGGGCGCGACCACCGGGGGTGCGACCACCGGGGGCGTGACCTCTAGGGGCACGGATACGGATACGGGTACGGGCAGCGGCCCGCGCCGCCTACCCGAAGTGCCGCCCGGCTGGGCCCTGTTCGCCCTGCTGCCCGGCACCGTGTGCGCGGCAGCCGTGGTCGCACTCGGCATCGGTGAGGGAAGCGCGCGGTTCGTGATCGCGCCCCTCGGCGCACTCGCCGTAGGGGTGGCCCTGCGCATCGCCCTGCGGTACGGGCCGTTGCGGGCCGTCGGCCGCCAACCGAGGGCCACGCGCGCGTGGATGTGCTGGCTTCTCGCGTACGCCCTGCTCGGTGACGGCCTCCTTGCGGGTGTCGTCGCGGGTGGACAGGGCGGACCGGGCGGGCCTGGTGGGCCCGGTGACCTCTGGGACCCGGCGGTCGCCGCGCTCCTGGGCCTCGCCCTGGCCGTCGCGCCCGCGATCTGGTGCGCCCGCCTCTTCGCGGTACGGGCCGCGGGACGGCTCGCCGCCAGCCGCGGGCTCGATGAGTTCGCCGCCTCCGTGAGGCCGCTGCTGTGCGGCGTGTTCGCACTCTTCCTGGGGGCGCTCGTGGCGCTGCTCGCGCTGGCGTACGCGCTGCTCGGCGAGGCCGAGGGCGGGGCGGGCGCCGGCCTGAGCGCCGGTCTTAGTTCTGGTCTCAGCGCAGACCTGAGCGCCGGCCCGGACGGCGGGGCGGTGACCCTCGTCGGGGCCGCCGCCCTCGGCGCGCTGCTGCTGCTCGCGCGGCTGCTCGGCGTCTACGGCTTCCGCCGCGCCCCCGCCCTCCTGCTCGGCGCCGCCGGTGCCTCCGAAGCGGCCGCCCTGGCCCTGGTGTTCGCGGGCCGACTGCCCGGCTGCGACGCGCTGGCCGTGCCGGTCGCGGGCGCCGTCGACGCGTGGGGACCCGGCGTCGTACCGGCCGTCGCCTGCGGTGGCGCCGCCCTCGTCCTCCTGGTCCACGCGGCCAGGACCCTGACCCTGGCCTCCGCGCACGCCGGCGCCCGTGATGCGCCGTGAGCGCCGCCCACAGACCGGCACACCCGGCACGACTGGCACGCCCGGCACGACCGGCGAGACCACCAGGGCCTCAACCACCACTCAGGCCCCCCGAGACCACCAGGACCACTCTCCCGCGGGGCCGACACCGCGGGCCCGACCCCGTGCACCACGGCAACCCTCCCGAAGGAGAAAGACAGATGACCACCCGCAGCCGTCTCCGCCGCCGAGCGGCCACCCCGGGAGGCGCCCGATGAGGGTGCTGCTGATCGGAGCCAACGGATACCTCGGCCGGTTCGTCGCCGACCGGCTGCTCGCCGACCCGGCGGTGCAGCTCACCGCACTCGGCCGCGGCGACGACTCGGACGTACGGTTCGACCTCGCCAGCGGAAGCCCCGGCGCGCTCACGCGCTTCCTGGACGCCGTGCACCCGGGCGTCGTCATCAACTGCGCCGGCGCGACCAGGGGCGGCGCCCGCGACCTGACCCGGCACAACACCGTCGCCGTCGCCACCATCTGCGAGGCCCTGCGGCGCAGCGGCTGCGGGGCGCGCCTCGTGCAGCTCGGCTGCGGCGCGGAGTACGGGCCGAGCCAGCCGGGCTCCTCGACGGCCGAGGACGCGGTGCCGCGGCCCGGCGGGCCCTACGGCGTCAGCAAGCTGGCGGCCACCGAGCTGGTGCTCGGCTCCGGCCTCGACGCCGTCGTCCTGCGGGTCTTCTCGCCCGCCGGACCCGGCACGCCCGCCGGATCGCCGCTCGGCCGGCTCGCGGAAGCCATGCGGCGCGCGATGCAGGCGGGGGACGGCGAGCTGAAACTCGGCGGGCTCGGCGTGCAACGGGACTTCGTCGACGTACGCGACGTGGCGCGCGCCGTGCACGCCGCCTCGCTCTCCGCCGCGCAGGGCGTCGTGAACATCGGCGCGGGCCGGGCCGTACGCCTGCGGGACGCGGCCGCCGTGCTGGCCCGCGTCGCCGGGTACGGCGGAGCGCTCCACGAGCTCGACCAAGTGCCCCTGCGGACATCCATCGGCCACCCCCGCGGCGAATCCGAGCACGGACTGCCGGCCGCCGCCGCGTACCCCTACCCGGACGGCTGCGGCAGCTGGCAGCAGGCCGACGTGCGCACCGCACGCGACCGGCTCGGCTGGCGGCCCCGCATCAACCTCGAAGAGTCACTCGCCGACATCTGGATGGAGGCCGCATGCCGCATCTGACCAGAACCAGCAGGCACACCGCGAGCACCGAGGTACGCGTCGGCTTCGGCATCCCCGGCTTCGCCCACCCGCTCGTCGCCCCCGGCGAATGGTCCCGGCTCGCCCGGCCCGGCACCCCTTTGAAGTGGGTTGTACTGAATGTGGCGAACGGTCCGGGCGAGCGGCCCGACCCGCACTGCCTGGAGGCGGCGGGCCGACTGCGGAACGCGGGCGTCCGGGTGCTCGGCCACCTCGACACGACGTACGGGGCCCGCGCCTTCGGAGAGCTGGTCTCCGACGCCCACCGCTACCTCGACTGGTACCAGGTCGACGGCTTCTCCCTGGACCGCTGCCCGACCGAACGGGCCGCGCTCCCGGAGGTGCGCAGGACCGTCACGACCCTGCGCGCCCTGATCGACGACGCGCACATCGTGCTCGGCCACGGCACCCATCCGTACCCCGGATACGCCGAGACGGGCGACCAGTTGGTGACCTTCTCCGGCCCGTGGAGCGACTACCGCTGGTCACAGGTGGCCGAGTGGACCGCCGACTATCCGCCCGAGCACTTCTGCCACTTCGTGCACGGCATGCCGCGCGGCCACCTCGACGAGGCGCTGCGCATCGCGCGCTGGCAGGGCGCCTCGACGATCTACTTCACGGACCGCGTGGACGGCGGCTGCCCGGGCGACCCCTGGGAGTCCATGCCCGGTTACTGGGACGAAATCGTCTCGCGTATCGGAACGGGTGTCTCGGAATGAAGAAGGGCGTGGCAGTGTTACTTGCAGAACAACCGTTCCGCATTACCGACCAACGGAGTCCCCGTGTCGCTGCCACCCCTGGTCGAGCCCGCATCCGAGCTCACCGTCGATGAGGTTCGCAGGTACTCCCGCCACCTGATCATCCCCGACGTCGGGATGGACGGGCAGAAGCGGCTGAAGAACGCCAAGGTGCTGTGTGTCGGCGCCGGTGGCCTCGGGTCGCCGGCGCTGATGTACCTGGCCGCGGCCGGTGTGGGCACGCTCGGCATCGTCGAGTTCGACGAGGTCGACGAGTCCAACCTGCAGCGCCAGATCATCCACAGCCAGGCGGACATCGGCCGCTCCAAGGCGGAGTCCGCGAAGGACTCGGTCCTCGGCATCAACCCGTACGTGAACGTGGTCCTGCACGAAGAGCGGCTCGAGGCCGACAACGTGATGGACATCTTCGCCCAGTACGACCTGATCGTCGACGGCACGGACAACTTCGCGACCCGCTACCTGGTCAACGACGCGTGCGTGCTCCTCAACAAGCCGTACGTGTGGGGTTCCATCTACCGCTTCGACGGCCAGGCGTCCGTCTTCTGGAGCGAGCACGGTCCGTGCTACCGCTGCCTCTACCCGGAGCCCCCGCCGCCCGGCATGGTGCCCTCCTGCGCCGAGGGCGGCGTGCTCGGCGTGCTGTGCGCGTCGATCGGCTCCATCCAGGTCAACGAAGCCATCAAGCTCCTGGCGGGCATCGGTGAGCCGCTCGTCGGCCGCCTGATGATCTACGACGCCCTGGAGATGCAGTACCGCCAGGTCAAGGTCCGCAAGGACCCCGACTGCGCGGTCTGCGGCGAGAACCCCACCGTCACCGAGCTCATCGACTACGAGGCCTTCTGCGGCGTCGTGTCCGAGGAGGCCCAGGAGGCGGCGGCCGGTTCGACGATCACTCCCAAGCAGCTCAAGGAGTGGATCGACGCGGACGAGAAGATCGAGATCATCGACGTCCGCGAGCAGAACGAGTACGAGATCGTCTCGATCCCCGGCGCCAAGCTGATCCCGAAGAACGAGTTCCTGATGGGCACCGCCCTCCAGGACCTGCCCCAGGACAAGAAGATCGTCTTGCATTGCAAGACGGGTGTCCGCAGTGCGGAAGTCCTCGCGGTGCTGAAGTCCGCGGGCTTCGCGGACGCGGTGCACGTGGGCGGCGGCGTGATCGGCTGGGTCCACCAGATCGAGCCCGAGAAGCCGGTCTACTGACCTGTTGAAAAGGCCCCGCTCACCCTCGGTGAGCGGGGCCTTTTCTCATGAGCAGACCTTGCCGTCCTTCGGGGCCTTGCCGTCCAGCAGATACGTGTCGATCGCGCCGTCCACGCAGGAGCTGCCGTTCCCGTACGCCCCGTGGCCCTCGCCCTTCCACGTCAGGTGGACGCCGACGCCCTTGCCGAGCTCGTCCGCCATCTTGCGGGCGCCCTCGTAAGGGGTCGCCGGGTCGCCGGTGTTGCCGACGACGAGGATCGGGGCGGCGCCGGGCGCGCTCACCTCGGGGGAGTCGTGCAGCCCGGCCACCGGCCACTCGTGGCACCAGCCCGCCGTGTCCCAGCCCAGGAACTCCCCGAAGACCGGCGATATCCCGCGGAACCGGTCCAGGCGCTTCTTCGCCTCCTCCGGAGTGGTCCGTGCCTTGGCGTCCAGGCAGGAGATCGCCCGCTGGGAGTGGCCCTGGGTGCTGTAGCGGCCCGAGGCGTCGCGTTCGTTGTACGCGTCGGCGAGCTGGAGCAGGGCCGAACCGTCGCCCTTCTCGGCGTCCTCCAGGCCGCGGGTGAGCGCGGGCCAGGTCTGCTTGCTGTAGAGGGTGACCAGGATGCCGGTGTGCGCGAGGGACTCGGTGAGCTTCCGGTCGCCCGAGGTCCGCATCGGCTCGGCGTCCAGGCGCTCGAACAGCTTCTCTATCTTCGCGGAGCCCGCCTTCGGGTCCTGGCCGCGCGACTTGAAGTAGTTGTCGAGGGCGCGCTGGAAGCCCCTCGCCTGGTTCTCCGCGTGACCGATCGAGTCCGCGCTCGGGTCGACGACCGCGTCGAAGACGGCCCGGCCCACCTTCTTCGGGAACAAGTGTGCGTAGACACCGCCGAGTTCGGTGCCGTACGAGACGCCGAAGTAGTGCAGCTTGTCGTCGCCGAGGACCTGGCGCATGACGTCCATGTCACGGGCCGCGTCCTCCGTCGAGATGTGCCCGATGAGCTTCTTCGAGCCCTGCGCGCAGCCCGCGCCGAAGTCCGCCGCGTCCTTGAAGTAGGCCTTCTCCTCGGCCGGGGTGTCCGGTGTGAGGTCGACCTTCTTCTCGGCTGCCTGGGTCGCCTTGTCGTCACGGCAGCGCACGCCCTCGCTCGCCGCGACCCCGCGCGGGTCGAAGCTCACCAGGTCGTACCGCTTGCGCAGCGCGTCGTACGAGTCGGCGAAGGACGGGAGCCCGGAGACGCCGGAACCGCCGGGGCCGCCGAAGTTGAAGAGGAGGGAGCCGATGCGGTCGCCCTTGCCCGTGCTCCTGGCGCGGATCAGGGCGATGCCGATGGTCTCGCCGTCCGGCTTGGCGTAGTCCAGCGGGACCTTGAGCGTCGAGCACTGCCACTCGGCTCCCGGCGCGCTGCCTCCCTCGGGCGCCTCGCAGCGGCCCCAGTCCAGCTTCTGGGAGGTCACCGAGGCGGGCAGGGTCGAGGAGGGATCCGGCTTCGGCCGTGGCTCGGGAGCGGTCGCCGAGGGGCCCTTTCCGTCGCTCCGGTCCCCGTCGCCGTCGCCGTCGTCGGACGACCCACACCCGGCGGCCAGGCCCGCCACCAGCACTCCGGCGGCGGCCAGGGCCGCGGACCGTACAAAACGCTGCATAGAAGCGCTTCCCCCCTCGGAAGACAGTTCAGGCCATAGTAGGTGGGGCCTCTGACAGCGGTTCGAGCCGGTCAGGAGCAGACCGTCCCCGCCTTCGGGACCGTGCCCTTCAGCAGATAGCCGTCCACGGCGTCCCGCACGCACTTGTTCTTGCTGTCGTACGCGCCGTGTCCCTGGCCCTTGTACGTCAGCTCGACGCCGACGCCCTTGCCGAGCGCCTGCGCCATCTTGCGGGCGCCCTCGTACGGCGTGGCAGGGTCGCCGGTGTTGCCGATGACGACGACGGGCGGCGCGCCCTCGGCGCTCACGTCGGGGTGGTCGGCCTGGCCCTCGACCGCCCAGTCGGTGCAGCCGACCATGCCCCAGGCCAGGTAGTCGCCGAACAGCGGTGAGGCCTTGCGGAACTCGGGCAGCCTCTTCTCGACGTACTCCGTGGAGTAACGCGCCTTGTCGTCCGCGCAGTTGATGGAGACGTTTGCGGACTGGATGTTGTTGTACTCGCCGTCCTCGTTGCGTCCGTTCATCGAGTCGGAGAGTGCCATCAGGATCTTGCCGTCACCCTCGTAGGCCTCTTCGAGGCCCTGGGTGAGGTACGGCCAGAAGTCCTTGGAGTACAGCGACTGCGCGATGCCGTTGGTCGCGGCGGTCTGCGTCAGTTCGCGGGGCGGCAGGCCGGTGATCGGCTTGCTGTCCAGGTCCTTCAGGAGCTTCGCGATCCGGTCCTTGACGTCCTGCTCGGTGTCGCCGACCGGGCAGTCCGCCTCCTGGGAGGTGCAGTCCTTCGCGAAGTTGTCGAGCGCCAGCTGGAACCCCTCGGCCTGGCCGAGCGAGCCCTGTTCGGCGTTCTGCGTGGGGTCGACGACCGCGTCGAAGACGGCCCGGCCCACCTTCTTCGGGAACAAGTGTGCGTAGACGCCGCCGAGTTCGGTGCCGTACGAGATGCCGAAGTAGTGCAGCTTGTCGTCGCCGAGGACCTGGCGCATCAGGTCCATGTCGCGGGCCGCGTCGGTGGTGCGGACGTGCGGGAGGGTGTCGCCGGCGTTCTTCGCGCAGCCGTTATTGAAGCTCTTCACGTTGTCGATGAGCTTCTTCTTCTCGGCCTCGTCGTCCGGCGTGGAGTCCTGTTGGAAGTATGTGTCGAGCGCGTCGTCGTCCTCGCACTCGATGCCCGCGCTGCGGCCGACGCCGCGCGGGTCGAAGCTCACCAGGTCGTAGCGGGTGCGCAGCTTGGCGTACTCCGCACCGAAGGCGGGCAGCGTGGTGATGCCCGAGCCGCCCGGGCCACCGAAGTTGAAGACGAGGGATCCGATGCGGTCCTTCTTGTCGCCGCTCGTCGCCGCCTTGATCAGCGCGATGTCGATCGTGTCGCCCTTGGGCTTCGCCCAGTCGAGAGGCGCCTTCATAGTGGCGCACTGCCACTCGGCGCCGCCCGGCAGCGGCGACGGGGCGTCACCGCCGCCCTCGGAGGCGGCGGGCGCGGGGCAGTCCTTCCAGCTCAGCTTCTGAGCCGACAGGTCCTCGTCCTTGGAGTCGCTGCCGCCGCACGCCGCGAGCGTGGCGGACAGAAGCAGGGTGGCGGCGGCCAGAGCGCTGGCGCGCGGCTGGGACAGTGTGGGCATGTGCTCATCCTGAAGGGGGACCCGACGGGACGCTCGGGGCGCGGGCCGTGTGGGTGAGAAATCGGCCACAGGCCCGGAGCCCCCGACATGCCTCAAGGCGCCTCAGAGACGCCTCAGAGCAGTCCCTTCCTTGTCAGGTGGTTGAAGAACAGCCACCCCGGGAGCACCGGCAGCCACAGCGTCAGGAGCCGGTAGAGCAGCACCGCGGGCGCCGCCACGTCCTTGGGCACACCCACCGCGATCAGGCCGAGGGTCAGGGTCGCCTCGACCGCGCCCACACCGCCGGGCGTCGGTGCCGCCGATCCCAGGGCGTTGCCCGCGAGGAAGACGACCGCGACGCTGGCGAGGCTCAGCGACGTCATCTGTTCGTTGCCGAAGGCCCGCACCGAAGCGTCCAGACAGAGCACGAACATCAGGGTGAGCAGCAGCATCCCGCCGATGCCGGTGAGCAGCTTCTGCGGCCGCTGCAGCACGTCCAGCATGCGCGGCACGACACCGGCGAAAAGCGACCTCACGCGCGTGACGACGAATTTTCGCAGGAACGGGATGGCCGTCACCACGAGGACCAGCACCGCGACCGACAGCAGCCCTGCGATGACGGTGCGGGACGGCGTGAACGACGGCGTTTTCTCCGTCCCCGTCAGATAGCCGAAGACCAGCAGCAGCAGGATGTGTGAACCGAGCCCGAAGAGCTGCGAGGCGCCGACGCTCGCCACCGCGAGCCCCGAGCGCACTCCGGACCGCTGCAGGAACCGGGTGTTCAGCGCGACACCGCCGACCGCCGCGGGCGCCACGATCTTCACGAACGAGCCGGCGACCTGCGCCGCCACCGCCCGCAGGAACGGCACCCGCTCCGGCACGAAGCCGAGCAGACTCATCGCCGCCGCGAAGTAGCTCAGCGCGGAGAAGCCCACGGCCGCCGCCACCCAGCCCCACTCGGCCTCCTGGAAGAGGGTGCCGAATTCGACGTGCGTGAGCTGCGACAGCAGGAAGTACGCGCCGATGGCACCGGCGATGAAACTGATCAGAGTGCGCGGCCTGATCCGCTCCAGCTGCGCGGGCTCGACCGGTGCCGTCGGGCGGATGAGCAGCACCTGGTGCCGGATCTGGGTGAGCAGATCCTCCTCGCGGGCCTGCTCCAGGGCGTCGTCTATGGCCTGTTTCTCGGCCTGCCGCTCCTGCTTGGCCGCCTGCTTCTCCTGCTTCTGGGCCTGCTTGTCCGTCCGGCCGTCCGCGGCCACCTGCGCGCGCACGCTCTGCCGGGACTTGCGGGAGGCCTCCAGGACGGCCTCGCGCTCGCGCTGTGACCGCTCCCTGGCCAGCCTGGCCAGCGTGGAGCGGGTGGAGCGGGTGAGGGCGATGGGCTGGAGCAGCGGCAGGCAGTCGGCCACCGCGTCCGGGCCGAGGATCTCGACGGCGGCGGCGACCGCGCGCTCGGCGCCCACCCGCAGGCCGAGGGCGGTCAGGAGCTGGGCGATGTCGATGCGCAGGACCAGGTCGCCCGCGGCGATCTCGCCGCCGCGCAGATCCGTGAGGATCACGGTGCCGGAACGATCCACCAGAATCGCGTCGCCCGCGAGTCTGCGGTGCGCGATACGGCGGGACTGCAGCGCCTGCACCTGCCGCCAGGTTTCGCACAGCAGTTCGTCGGTGATGGCCTCGTCCGGCAGGGAGTCCAGGGAGCGGCCGCCCGTGTGCTCGTAGACGAGCATCACGGCGTCGGGGCCGAGCTCGGAGGTGGCGATCAGCTTGGGCGCGTTCGCACCGGCCGCGATGGCCGCGTACGCGAGCAGGGCCTCCTGCTCCAGGGCCTGGCGCAGCGATTGCAGGCTGCGCCGCTGGGTGATGCCCCGCAGGGTGAGCCTGCGCCAGACGCGGTAGAAGAAGCCCTGCGCCTGCTGCTCACGGTCGATGACCGTGACGTCCAGGGGCGGGCCGTCCTCCAGGGTGACGAAATAGCGGCGGCCGCGGTCGCCGTGCTCGCTGTCCGGTGCCTCCTCGCGGGCGGCGCTCACGGGGTGGAAGCCGACGTGCCGCAGGCCCACGAGCAGGGTCTGCCCGGTCGGCCGTACGTTCGGCGAGCCGACCGCGTAGAGCGTTCCGTACGCCACGGCCCAGCCGATGAGCACCGTGAGGATGATCGAGAACGGCGTCGTGTAGCCGGTCACGAGCATCGTGAACGCGTCGAGCAGCAGCACCACGAACAGCACCAGGCGCCAGCGCGGCCTGCGGGACATGCCCACGGCCGTCATGTACGCGATGACGGGCGCGAGATAGCCGTGCACCGGATCGGTGAACGCGTGGAGGTCCGCCGGGGACGGCTTGGTCAGCGCGTCCTGGATGGAGCCGGGGGCGGCCTTCGCGACCCAGAGGTCCGTGGCCAGCGTCACACCGTGCGCGAGCACGGCGGCCAGCACGCCGTCCGCGATGCGGAGCCCGTCCCGTTTGATCAGCCGTTCGATCGCGAACGCGACAGGGACGAGCAGCACACCGATGCTGGCGACCAGGCCCGCGACCTTGATCAGCAGATCGGGCGCCTGCTCCGTGCCCTTGTCGATGTCCTGTTCGAGCCCGGACGTCGTGCCATGTGCGAACGCGGCGATGGCCAGGAGCACCGCGATGGCGAGGACGCCGACGAGGAGCCGCATGAGGTCGGAGGGGCGGTGCACGCGCGCGGCGAGGAGCGGTTCGTCCCCGGCGACGCGGTCGGTGTGCGCCCCGGATTCGGCGCAGTCGGACCCCTGGCCGAGGCCGTGGCCCGCGTCGTTCTCGACGTCCTGCTTTTGCTCGTTCTCGCTGGTCAATGCGGGTTCACCGGTGTCCGGGTGTGACTCGGACGCAGAGGTGCCCGCCTTCTCATCGGGATGCACGCCCTGCCGCTCCGTCGTCTCTTCTTGATCTCGTATCACCAGTCACCGCCCGCACGATGGTGGCATGTCCTGCTCGTGGAGGGAGGCATCAGGGGGCAACGCGAGGCTGCGAAGTGGTCACGAAACGACACTTTGCGCCGTGCCGCGCAGGCCACGGCACGCTCTGTGCCGGGCCCGTCACCATGTCGGTGGGGTACGGCAGGATGGTCCGGATGAGCGAGTTGCCGGAGTACGCGGAACGGGTCCTCGAGGTCGCGGAACTGATCCCTCCGGGTCGGGTGATGACCTACGGAGACGTGGCCGAGTGGCTGGAGGAGGGCGGCCCGCGACAGGTCGGACGCGTGATGGCCCTCTACGGAGGAGGCGTTCCGTGGTGGCGCGTGGTGCGCTCGGACGGCGTGCTGCTGCCCGGGCACGAGCTGCGGGCCCTGGAGCGGTACCACGAGGAGGGCACACCGCTGCGCCAGGCGTCGCGCGCCGCCCAGGGGCATGTCCCGAAGCTCGACATGCGGCGGGCCCGGTGGGACGGCGGCCCGGAAGGCGCGGCTGACAGCGCTGCGGGTGGTGGGGACGCTGTGGGGCACACGGGCCCGCAAGGTCCGCCGGCTCCGGAGGCTCACACCTGACAGCTTCCGGCATCCGCCGGCACGGCGGGGGACCGGTGGCCCGTACGGGGGAAGCCACGCGTCCTCCGCGCCCACTGGCGTAGCGTCGACAGCACGCGTCCCCTTCACCCGGCGGCCACCGCGCGGCCGCCCATCGACCAGCACACCCACCAGGACCGGCGACCCACGTGAGCTCCCCCTCTTCCACTCGGCACATCCGGCACCCGTCGCACCACCAGGTACGACAGGGGACCCGGGACGTCTACCGACTGGTGCGCACACCGCCGGCCCCGTTGGATCCCCCTCGCTTGGACGCAGGTCAGCGGGGTGTGGTTGACCACAAGCATGGACCGCTGCTGGTCCTGGCGGGGCCCGGCACGGGCAAGACGACCACCCTTGTGGAGGCCGTCGCCGCGCGTGTCGCCGAGGGCGGCGACCCCGCGCGGATCCTGGTGCTCACCTTCAGCCGCAAGGCCGCGGTGGAGCTGCGCGACCGCATGGCGCTGCGCATAGGCGCGGCGAACGCCCCGCAGGCCACCACGTTCCACTCCTTCTGCTACGCCCTCGTCCGCGCCCACCAGGACGCCGAGCTGTTCCAGGAGCCGCTGCGGCTCCTGTCCGGACCCGAACAGGACGTGGCGGTCCGCGAACTGCTCGCGGGCCAGATCGACCTTGCGCAGGAGGGCCACGGCCACATCCGCTGGCCGGACGAGCTGCGCGCCTGCCTCACCACCCGCGGCTTCGCCGACGAGGTCCGCGCGGTCCTCGCCCGCAGCCGTGAGCTTGGCCTCGGCCCGGACGCCCTGGACGCCTTCGCCCGCCGCAGCGGACGGCCCGACTGGGGCGCGGCGGCGGCCTTCCTCGCCGAGTACCTGGACGTACTCGACCTGCAAGGAGTCCTCGACTACGCGGAACTGGTGCACCGCGCGGTGCTGCTCGCGCACCGTCCCGAGGTGGCGCGGGCGCTCGGCGCGCAGTACGACGCGGTCTTCGTGGACGAGTACCAGGACACCGACCCGGCCCAGGTACGGCTGCTGCACGCGCTGGCCGGCGGCGGACGCACCCTCGTCGCCTTCGGCGACCCGGACCAGTCGATCTACACCTTCCGGGGCGCCGATGTGAACGGCATCCTGGAGTTCCCGCACGACTTCCCGCGCGCGGACGGCAGCCCGGCGCCGGTCGAGGTCCTGACGACGTCCCGCAGGTCGGGCGCGCAGCTCCTCGCGGCCACCCGGCTGCTCACCCGGCGCATGCCGCTGACCCGGTTGCCCGCGGAGAAGGTGCGGGCCCACCGGGAGCTTTCGCCGGTCAGGGACGGCGGCCGCGTCGAGGTGTACACGTACCCGACGGCCGGCACGGAGCTCGACAACATCGCGGACATCCTGCGCCGCGCGCACCTGGAGGACGGGGTCCCCTGGGGAGAGATGGCGGTCCTGGTCCGTGCGGGCGCCCGCACGATCCCCGCGGTGCGTCGCAGCCTCAGTGCGGCCGGTGTCCCCCTGGAGATCGACGGCGACGACATCGCCCTGCGCCACGAGCCGGCGGTGACGCCGTTGCTGACGGCGCTGCGGGTGGTGGCCACGGCGGTCGTTTCGGAGACGGCTGATTCGGAGGTGGCTGCGGTGGCTGCTTCGGAGACGGCTGATTCGGGGGCGGTCACTCCGGAGACGGCTGATACGGCTGATGCCGATGGAGAGACGGGTGCTCGGGAGGGCGCGGAAACCACCACCCCCGCCTGGCTCGACACCGAGACCGCCCTCGCCCTTCTCACGTCCCCCCTGGCCGGGATGGACGCCGCCGACCTGCGGCGCCTGGGCCGCGCCCTGCGCGAGGAGGAGCGTGAGGCAGGCAACCACCTGCCGCCGCCCTCCGACGTACTCCTCGCCCGCGCCCTCGCCGAGCCGGAGCGGCTCGTCGCGCACGACCCGACGTACGCCCGAGGGGCCCAGCGGCTCGGCGCGCTGCTCCGCAAGGCCCGTGAGCGGCTCGCGGGCGGCGGCACCGCCGAGGAGGCGCTGTGGGAGCTGTGGGACGGCACGCCCTGGCCCACGCGCCTGGAGCGCACCGCGCGCCGCGGCGGCGCGGCCGGCCGGAACGCCGACCGCGACCTGGACGCGGTGTGCGCCCTGTTCGCCGCGGCGGCCCGCGCGGAGGAGCGCACGGGCGGACGCGGCGCCCTGAACTTCCTGGAGGAGACCGAGGCACAGGACATCGCCGCGGACACCCTCACGCGCCGGGCGGCCCGCCCCGACGCCGTACGGCTGATGACGGCGCACCGCTCCAAGGGCCTGGAGTGGCGGCTCGTCGTGGTCGCGGGTGTCCAGGAAGGCCTCTGGCCCGACCTGCGCCGCCGCGGGTCGCTCCTGGAGGCCGACCGCATCGGCCGCGACGGCCTCGCCGAACCGCTCACGCCCGGGGCGCTCCTCTCCGAAGAACGCCGCTTGTTCTACGTGGCCGCCACGCGCGCGCGTGAACGCCTCGTCGTGACCGCGGTGAAGGCGCCGGCGGACGACGGCGACCAGCCGTCCCGCTTCCTCACCGAACTCGGCGTCGAGCCGAAGGACATAACAGGCCGCCCGCGCCGCCCCCTCTCCGTCGCCGCACTCGTCGCCGAGCTGCGCGCCACCACGGTCGACCCCCGGGTCTCCGAGACCCTGCGTGAGGCGGCGGCCCAGCGCCTGGCCCGCCTCGCGGCGCTCAGCGACGCCGACGGCCGCCCGCTGGTGCCGGCCGCGCACCCCTACCGCTGGTGGGGCATGTACGAACCGACGGCGAGCGAGGTCCCCCTGAGGGACCGAGACAAGCCCGTCGTGCTCTCCGGCAGCGCGCTCGACCAGCTCGCCAACACCTGCTCCCTGCAGTGGTTCCTCGGCCGCGAGGTGAAGGCGGACGCCCCCGCGACCGCCGCCCAGGGCTTCGGCAACGTGGTGCACGTCCTGGCCGACGAGGTGGCCTCCGGGCGCACCCCCGCCGACCTCGCCGTCCTCATGGAGCGCCTCGACTCGGTGTGGGACGCGCTCGCGTTCGACGCGCCCTGGAAGTCGGCGCAGGAGAAGGAGCACGCGCGCGTGGCGCTCGAGCGCTTCCTGCAGTGGCATGTGATGGACCGTGCGAGCCGCACCCCCGTCGCCAGCGAGCACGACTTCGACGTGACCCTGGAAGCCGGTCCTTACGAAGTGCGCGTACGAGGCTCCATGGACCGCGTTGAACAGGACGCGGAAGGCCGTGCCTACGTAGTCGACTTCAAGACCGGCAAGCACTCCCCGACCGCCGCCGAGGTCGCCCGCCACCCGCAGCTCGCCGTCTACCAGCTGGCGGTCCGCGAGGGCGCCGCGGACGAGCTCTTCGAAGGAGTACGCCCCGAACCGGGCGGCGCCGAACTGGTGCAGCTGCGCCAGGCCGCCGCCAAGAAGAACGGCGGTGACGCCCTCCCCAAGGTGCAGGCCCAGGAGGCCCTCTCCGGAGAGTGGATCGGCGACCTCCTCGCGACGGCCGCGGGCAAGGTCCTCGACGAACGCTTCACGCCCACCACGGGCCAGCACTGCACGCACTGCGCCTTCCGCGCCTCGTGCAGCGCACGCCCGGAGGGCCGTCATGTGGTGGAGTGACCCGGCCGTCGCACCCGTGGTCATTGTCACGTCGCGTCACCCGAGGGCATAGCAGTCCCGGGAGCAATCTAAAGTCTCCGTAAAGACATGCTGTGCACCGGCTGAGGGTGCACCTTTTCGAGGAGATGCACGTATATGGCAGCCAACCGGAAGCTCCTGGCCGTGGCCGCGGCGTGTGCCGCCGCCGTCATCGGCGTCACCGGCTGCGGCGGCGACGGCGGCGACAAGGACCCCTTCGACGGGATGAGCGCCGACAAGATCGCCGACAAGGCCTCCAAGGCTTCCAAGGACGCCGGTTCCTTCACGATGAAGGGCCAGACGAAGAAGGACGGCGAGGTGAACAACATCGAGTTCGCCGTCGCCGAGTCCGGCGACTGCAAGGGCACGATGGGCTCGCCGAAGTCGGGCACCGCCGAGTTCCTCTCCGTCGGGACGACCTCGTACGTCAAGGCCGACGACAAGTTCTGGGAGGGCAAGGGCGGCGGCGGCACGGCCGAACTCCTCAAGGGCCGCTGGGTGAAGTCCCCCGGCAAGGAGGACAGCGTCTGCAACCCGGACGACATGTTCAAGTCCGACAAGCTCAAGAACCTGAAGCGTGAGGACGACGCCGAGGTCGACGGCAAGAAGGCCGCCGTCCTCACCCAGAAGAAGGGCAAGGAGACCACCACCTTCTACGTCGCCATGGAAGGCAAGCCCTACTTCCTGAAGGTCGAGAACAAGGGCAGCGAGGACCCGGGTTCGGTGACCTTCGGCGGCTACGGCAAGCCCGTCGACGTCAAGGCCCCGCCGGCCAAGGACGTCGTCGACCCGAAGAAGCTCTCCGCCGGTTCCTGACCCGCGCATCCCATGAGCGCGCGGTGGCCACCCGCGTCCGGGTCCGCCCCGGATGTCAGTGGCCACCGCTAGCCTCTCTGACGTGTCACCTCGCATCACCGACCCCGAGCAGCTCAAAGAGCTCCTCGGCATCCCGTTCACCCCGGAGCAGACGGCCTGCATCACCGCGCCGCCCGCCCCGCAGGTGATCGTGGCCGGAGCGGGCTCGGGGAAGACGACGGTGATGGCGGCCCGCGTCGTGTGGCTGGTCGGCACCGGCCAGGTCGCCCCCGAGCAGGTCCTCGGCCTGACGTTCACGAACAAGGCGGCGGGGGAGCTCGCCGAGCGCGTGCGCCAGGCGCTGATCAGAGCGGGCGTCACCGACCCCGACACGGTCGACCCGGACAACCCGCCGGGCGAGCCGGTCATCTCGACGTACCACGCCTTCGCGGGCCGCCTCCTGACCGACCACGGCCTGCGCATCGGCCTGGAGCCGACCTCCCGCCTCCTCGCCGACGCCACCCGCTTCCAGCTCGCCGCGCGCGTGCTGCGCGAGGCCCCCGGCCCCTATCCCGCGCTGACCCGGTCCTTCCCCGACCTCGTCAGCGACCTCCTCGCCCTCGACAGCGAGCTCGCCGAGCATCTCGTGCGGCCCGAGCGACTCCGCGCGCACGACACCGAGCTGCTGCGCGCCCTGGAAGGCGCCAAGCTCACCAACCCCGACCTGCGCAAGGTCCCCGAGGCGGCCGCGGCCCGGCTCGAACTGGCCGAGCTCGTCGGCCACTACCGCGCGGCCAAGCGCTCCCGCGACCTCCTCGACTTCGGCGACCAGATCGCCCTCTCCGCGACGCTGGCCCGCACCCGCCCGGAGGTCGGCGAGATCCTCCGGGACGAGTTCCGCGTCGTCCTCCTCGACGAGTACCAGGACACGTCGGTCGCCCAGCGCATCCTCCTGTCCGGCCTGTTCGGCGGCGGCACGGGCCACCCGGTGACCGCGGTCGGCGACCCCTGCCAGGCCATCTACGGCTGGCGCGGCGCCTCCGTGGCGAACCTCGACGACTTCCCCGAGCACTTCGCGTACGCCGACGGGCACCCCGCCACCCGCCACGCGCTCAGCGAGAACCGCCGCAGCGGCGGCCGCCTCCTCGACCTCGCCAACGGCCTCGCGGAGCCCCTGCGCGCCATGCACGCGGGCGTGGAGGCCCTCCGGCCCGCGCCGGGCGCCGAGCGCGACGGCGTGGTGCGCTGCGCCCTGCTGCGCACGCACGCCGAGGAGATCAACTGGCTCGCCGACTCGATAGGCCACCTCGTCCGCACCGGCAAGGCGCCCGGCGAGATCGCCGTCCTGTGCCGCACGGCCACGGACTTCGCCGAGATCCAGTCCGCGCTGGTCGCCCGCGACATCCCGGTGGAGGTCGTCGGCCTCTCCGGACTGCTGCACCTCCCCGAGGTCGCCGACCTCGTCGCCGTCTGCGAAGTCCTCCAGGACCCGGGGGCGAACGCCTCCCTGGTGCGGCTCCTGACCGGCCCGCGCTGGCGCATCGGCGCCCGCGACCTCGCCCTCCTCGGCCGCAGGGCCCGCCTCCTCGTCCGCCCCGGGCACACCGCTCCCGACGACCCGGACCGCCGCCTCGCCGAAGCCGTCGAGGGAGTCGACCCGGCCGAGGTGATATCGCTCGCGGACGCGCTGGACACGTTCCTGGAGTCCCCCCTCGACCCGGACGACACCTCTGGACGGGACGACGGACTGCCCTTCTCGGCGGAGGCCAGGGTGCGCTTCGCCCGCCTCGCCGCGGAACTGCGCGAGCTGCGCCGGTCACTGGCCGACCCGCTGATGGACGTGCTGCACCGCGTGCTCGCCGTGACCGGCCTGGAGGTCGAGCTCTCCGCGTCGCCCGGCGCCCTGGCGGCCCGCCGCCGCGAGACCCTGTCGAACTTCCTGGACGTCGCCGCCTCCTTCGCGGCGAACGACAGCGGTGCGTCACTCCTCGCTTTCCTCGGCTTCCTGCGCACCGCCGCGCAGTACGAGAAGGGCCTCGACAACGCCCTGCCGGGCGGCGAGAACACCGTCAAGGTGCTCACCGCCCACAAGTCCAAAGGCCTGGAGTGGGATGTCGTCGCCGTCCCCGGCCTCGTCACCGGCACCTTCCCGAGCGCCCAGGGCCGCGAGAAGTGGACCGCGCAGGCCAAGGTGGTGCCTCACGAACTGCGCGGCGACGCGGCCACGCTGCCCGACGTCGACGCGTGGGACGCCAAGGGCATGAAGGCCTTCCACGAAGCGATGAAGGACCACCAGCGCACCGAGGAGCTCCGCCTCGGCTACGTGACCTTCACCCGCCCCCGCTCCCTGCTGCTCGGCTCCGGCCACTGGTGGGGGCCCTCCCAGAAGAAGCCGCGCGGCCCCTCGGACTTCCTCCAGGCCCTGCACGACCACTGCGCGGCCGGCCATGGCGAGATCGAGGCCTGGGCGGACGCGCCGGCCGAGGACGAGGAGAACCCCGCCCTCCACGAGGCGACGGCCGACCAGGCATGGCCCCTTCCGCTGGACGACGCCTCCCTGGCCCGCCGCCGCGCCGCCGCACAGACGGTCCTCGCCCACCTGGACCGCCTGACGGGAGAGGGCGCACCGGAGCCCGCCCGCTCCCATGAACAGACCCACCCGTCGGCGCACGACGACGTGCCCCCGGCCGAAAACCCCGACTGGCCACCCCCTCCGGAGGACGACGAACCTCCCTACGAAGACCTCGGCCACCCCGACGCCGACCCGGCGGACTGGGACTCGCTGGCCACCGAGCGCCCGACGGCCCCGCACCCCGCGGACTCACCGGGCGGGGACGGCCACGCACGCGTGCCGCACCCCGCCCCCGCGCCCGACGCCCGCCCGCACCCCGCCGACCGCGTCCCGGACAGCCGCCCCGCCCCGGAGGAGCCGGGCCCCCGCCTCACCCCGGAAGAGGCACGCACTCTCGCCTCCTGGGACCGCGATCTGGACGCCCTGACCGGAGAGCTCCTGCGCGCCCGCGAAGCGGTCAGGGACATCCCCGTGCCGCCCTCGCTCACCGCGTCCGAGCTGATGCGCCTGGCCGCCGACCCCGAGGGCTTCGCGCGGGACCTCGCCCGCCCCATGCCGCGTCCGCCGCAGCCCGCCGCCCGCCGCGGCACCCGCTTCCACGCCTGGATCGAGTCCCGCTTCGAAGAGCTCACCCTGCCGATGCACTTCCCGGAGGACCTGCCGGGCGGTGGCCCGGACGAGGCCGAGATCGCCGACGAGCGGGACTTGGAAGCCCTCAAGGAGGCGTTCGAGCGCACCGAGTACGCCCACCGCGCGCCCTACCGCGTCGAGGTCCCCTTCCAGTTCGTGATCGCGGGCCGCGTCATCAGGGGCCGCATCGACGCCGTCTACAAGGAAGGTGACGGCGCGGACACGACGTACGAGATCGTCGACTGGAAGACCAGCCGCACCCGCACCGCCGACCCCCTCCAGCTCGCCGTGTACCGCCTCGCCTGGGCCGAGCAGCAGGGCGTCCCCCTGGAGTCGGTCAAGGCCGCCTTCCTCTACGTACGCAGCGGGGAGGTCGCCCGCCCGAGGGACCTCCCGGGCCGCGCCAGGCTGGAGCGCCTCCTCCTGGAGGAGCCGGCCGGCGTCCCGGGTGACGAGCCACCGGACGAGCCCGCCCCGGATGGCGGATAGGCTCGTGACCATGAGCGAGACACCGGACAGCGCCGTCCGCACGTACATCGAGAACCACCGTGCCGCCTTCCTCGACGACCTCGCCGAGTGGCTGCGCATCCCGTCCGTGTCGGCTCAGCCCGACCACGCCGGGGACGTGCGCCGCAGCGCGGACTGGCTCGTCGCGGCGCTCAAGGAGACCGGCTTCCCGACCGCGGAGGTCTGGGAGACGCCCGGGGCACCCGCCGTCTTCGCCGAGTGGCCCTCCGACGACCCGCAGGCCCCCACCGTCCTCGTCTACGGCCACCACGACGTGCAGCCCGCGGCCCGCGAGGACGGCTGGCACACCGACCCCTTCGAGCCCGTCGTCCAGGGAAAGCGCCTCTACGCGCGCGGGGCGGCCGACGACAAGGGCCAGGTCTTCTTCCACACCCTCGGCGTCCGCGCCCACCTCGCCGCCACCGGCCGCACGGCGCCCGCGGTCAACCTCAAGCTGCTCGTCGAGGGCGAGGAGGAGTCCGGCTCCCCGCACTTCCGCGCGCTCATCGAGGCCCACAAGGACCGCATCGCCGCCGACGCGGTGATCGTCTCGGACACCGGTATGTGGTCGGAGGACACCCCGACCGTCTGCACGGGCATGCGCGGCCTCGCCGAGTGCGAGATCCAGCTGCACGGACCCGACCAGGACATCCACTCCGGATCCTTCGGCGGCGCCGTGCCGAACCCCGCCACCGAGGTCGCCCGCCTCGTCGCCGCCCTCCACGACGAGCACGCGCGCGTGGCGATCCCCGGCTTCTACGAAGGCATCGTCGAGCTCACCGACCGCGAGCGGGAACTCTTCGCCGAGCTCCCCTTCGACGAGGGACGCTGGCTGAGCACGGCCAAGTCCCACGGCACCCGCGGCGAGGCCGGGCACACCACCCTGGAGCGCATCTGGGCCCGCCCCACCGCCGAGGTCAACGGCATCGGAGGCGGCTATCAGGGCGTGGGAAGCAAGACGATCATCCCGTCGTCCGCCCTGGTGAAGCTGTCCTTCCGGCTGGTCGCGGGGCAGGACCCCGAGCACGTGGAGAAGGCCGTGCGCGCCTGGGCCGCCGACCGCGTCCCGGCCGGCATCCGCCACACGGTCACCTTCAGCTCCGCCACGCGCCCGTGCCTGACCCCGCTCGACCACCCGGCCCTGCAGTCCGTCGTACGGGCGATGGGCCGTGCCTTCGAGCAGAAGATCCGCTTCACGCGCGAGGGCGGCTCGGGACCGGCCGCCGATCTCCAGGACGTCCTCGGCGCGCCCGTGCTCTTCCTGGGCATCTCCGTCCCCTCCGACGGCTGGCACGCGCCGAACGAGAAGGTCGAGATCGATCTGCTGCTCAAGGGCGTCGAAACCACCGCCTACCTGTGGGGCGACCTCGCGGAGAACTGGCGCGATGCACACTGAGAGCCGCCGGACCGCCGGACCCGTCCTGCCGAACAACCCATTCCATCGGGGGAGTTGGAAGCACCTGTGACCACCTGGACCGACCGCACCGCAGACCGGCCCATCTCGCTGACCGCGCAGAGCGGCATCGACCGCGCGGCGCACCACCGCATGGACGAGGCGTGGCTGGCTGCCGCCTGGAGCCACCCCACGACCCGGGTCTTCGTGGTCTCCGGCGGCCAGGTGCTCATCGACGAGACGCCCGAGGGCGACACCGAACTGGTGATGACGCCGTCCTTCGAAGCGCCGCTCACCGAGGAGCACCGCTACTTCCTGGGCACGGACGACGACGGCGTCAGCTACTTCGCGCTCCAGAAGGACACCCTGCCGGGCCGCATGGACCAGTCGGCGCGCCCCGCCGGGCTGCGCGAGGCGGGGCTCCTGCTCTCCCCCCGGGACGCGGGCCTGATGGTGCACGCCGTCGCCCTGGAGAACTGGCAGCGGCTGCACCGCTTCTGCTCGCGCTGCGGTGAGCGCACGATCATCGCGGCGGCGGGCCACATCCGCCGCTGCCAGGCCTGCGGCGCCGAGCACTACCCGCGCACGGACCCCGCCGTGATCATGGCGGTCAGGGACAGCGAGGACCGCATCCTCCTCGGCCGCCAGATGCACTGGCCCGAAGGACGCTTCTCCACCCTCGCGGGCTTCGTCGAGCCGGGGGAGTCCATCGAGCAGTCGGTGCGGCGCGAGGTCTTCGAAGAGGCGGGTGTCACGGTCGGCGACGTGGAGTACGTCGCGAGCCAGCCCTGGCCGTTCCCCTCCAGCCTGATGCTGGGCTTCATGGCCGACGCCACCTCATCGGAGATCAACGTCGACGGCGAGGAGATCCACGAGGCCCGCTGGTTCTCCCGGGAAGACCTGCGGGCCGCATTCGAGTCCGGAGAGGTCCTGCCTCCCTACGGGATCTCGATTGCGGCCCGGCTGATCGAGCTCTGGTACGGCGAGCCCCTGCCGAGGCCGGGGACCGTCGGCTAAGCCGCTCAGACGGCCAGCTTCTGCTTGACCTGCGCCAGCGATGGGTTGGTGAGCGTCGAGCCGTCCGGGAAGAGAACGGTGGGAACCGTCTGGTTTCCGTCGTTCGCCTTCTCGACGAAGGCCGCGGAGTCCGGGTCGTGCTCGATGTTGACCTCGGTGTACGCAATGCCCTCACGGTCCATCTGACCCTTGAGGCGGCGGCAGTAGCCGCACCACGTCGTGCTGTACATCGTCACAGTGCCCGGCATGTCTCGTGTGCTCCTTCGTTGCTCGGGGTGCGTCATCGCAATGGATCGAACGTACGCGACACGGCCACCATTCCCGCATTAGTACGACCGGTGACGCATCCCTGTGGACAACCGGCTCACCCGCCCCCTGCGACCTGGCAAGCTGGCTGGGTGACATCAGCAACGCACTCCACCCTCTTCCCGCAGGTCCCGGACTCCCCTGACGCGGTGCTCGACGGGCTCGACCCGGAGCAGCGCGAGGTCGCCACCGCCCTGCACGGGCCGGTGTGCGTCCTGGCGGGCGCGGGCACCGGCAAGACGCGGGCGATCACGCACCGGATCGCCTATGGGGTGCGCGCCGGAATGCTCCAGCCCGCCAGTGTGCTGGCCGTCACCTTCACCAACCGCGCGGCGGGCGAGATGCGCGGCCGCCTCCGCCAGCTCGGCGCCTCCGGCGTCCAGGCCAGGACGTTCCACTCCGCGGCCCTGCGCCAGCTCCAGTTCTTCTGGCCGAAAGCAGTCGGTGGCCCGCTGCCCCGGATCGTCGACCGCAAGATCAAGCTCGTCGCGGACGCGGCCGCCGCCTGCCGCATCCGCCTCGACCGCAATGAGCTGCGCGACCTCACCAGCGAGATCGAGTGGTCCAAGGTCACCCAGACCGTCCCCTCGGACTATGCGGCGGCCGCCGCCAAGTCGGGCCGCGACATCCCGCGCGACCCCGCCGAGATCGCCCAGCTCTACGCCGCGTACGAGGACCTCAAGCGCGACCGCGCCGTCATCGACTTCGAGGACGTGCTGCTGCTCGCCGTCGGCATCCTCCAGGACCGGCACGACATCGCCGAACAGGTCCGCTCCCAGTACCAGCACTTCGTGGTCGACGAGTACCAGGACGTGAGCCCGCTCCAGCAGCGCCTCCTGGAGCTGTGGCTCGGCGACCGGGACAACCTCTGCGTCGTCGGCGACGCCAGCCAGACGATCTACTCCTTCACCGGCGCGACCCCCGACCACCTGCTGAACTTCCGCGCCCGCCACCCAGGGGCGACGGTCGTCAAGCTGGTCCGTGACTACCGCTCCACCCCCCAGGTGGTCCACCTGGCGAACGGCCTGCTCTCCCAGGCCCGCGGCCGCGCCGCCGACCACCGCCTGGAGCTGATCTCCCAGCGCGACCCCGGCACCGAGCCGGTCTACACGGAGTACGCGGACGAGCCCGCCGAGGCCGAAGGCGCCGCCCGCCGCATCCGCGCCCTCCTCGCCGACGGCGTCCCCGCCAGCGAGATCGCGATCCTCTTCCGCACGAACTCCCAGTCGGAGATCTACGAACAGGCGCTCGCCGACGCGGGCGTGCCCTATCAGCTCCGCGGCGCCGAGCGGTTCTTCGAGCGCACCGAGGTGCGCGAAGCGGGCGCGGCCCTGCGCGGCGCGGCCCGCTTCGGGGGCAACGACGCGTTGCTGGACGACGTGGTCGACCTCCCCTCCCAGGTGCGTGCCGTGCTCTCCACCAAGGGCTGGACGAGCGAGCCGCCCGCGGGCTCCGGGGCAGTCCGCGACCGCTGGGAGTCCCTGGCCGCGCTGGTGCGGCTCGCCGAGGACTTCTCCCGGTCCAGACCGGAGGCGACCCTCGCCGACCTCGTGGCCGAACTCGACGAGCGGGCGAACGCCCAGCACGCGCCCACCGTCGAGGGCGTCACCCTCGCCTCGCTGCACGCGGCCAAGGGCCTGGAGTGGGACGCCGTGTTCCTGGTGGGCCTCGCCGAAGGCATGATGCCGATCACGTACGCCAAGACGGATGAGCAGATCGAGGAGGAGCGCCGCCTCCTCTATGTGGGGGTGACCCGCGCCCGCGTCCACCTCTCCCTCTCCTGGGCGCTCTCCCGCTCGCCGGGCGGCCGTCCGAACCGCCGCCCCAGCCGCTTCCTGGACGGCCTGCGCCCGGGCTCCGGAGCCGGCGCGGCGGCCCGGGCCGCGGGCGGCGGGCCCGGCGGCGTCGAGCGCGGCAGCGGCGGCGTCGAGGGGACCGGCACCGCGGTCGGGCGCCGGCAGCGGAAGAGCCGGGCTCCGGCCCGCTGCCGGGTCTGCGGCCGCACCCTGACCGACGCGGGCGAGCTGAAGCTCCTGCGGTGCGAGGACTGCCCGTCCGACATGGACGAAGGGCTCTACGAGCGGTTGCGGGAGTGGCGGTCCGGCCAGGCGAGAGACCTGGGACAGCCTGCCTACTGCGTCTTCACGGACAAAACCTTGATCGCGATCGCGGAGGCCGTGCCCGACGACGAGGGCGAGCTGGCCCGGATCCCCGGGGTCGGGGTCCGTAAGTTTCATCGCTTCGGAGCCGATGTCCTCGCCATTTGTGCAGGTCAGGAGCGTGTAAGGGGCGCCGATGACGAATGATTCAAACTCGTCGAAAAAATAGTTTGCGCATGCGCGAGGAAGACCCATAGGTTCTTAACACGGAAACGGCGGCTTCTCCGAAGCCCCGGTTTCGTGCTGTACTTGACAGTCCGCAGGATCGGTTCCGGTCGATCCCCTAGACGCCGAGAGGAGGCGAATTCCAGTGATCAGCATCAACGAGAGCTTCATCAGCACCGCGAAAATGACCGATCGCTCGGTCGTCGCTTCCTGCCTGCTCGGCTTCTCGAACCAGGGCACCGGTCTGTCCGGCGGCATCCCCGCCGTGCGTCCGCTGTCCGCCCCCATGCCTCTCGCCGGTCTTCTCGTCAGCGAGGCCAATGAGGGCAATGAGCGACCGACCGAGGCACCGGAAGCAGCAGTAGCGGAGGCGCAGGCCCAGGCCTATGCCTTTGCGGCAGCCGGTGCCGGATTCCGGAAGCAGACGACGCACCACCACACGATGTGGGCCTTCCGTGGGCTCGAACCCTGGAGTGATCCAGTCTGATCCTCGATCAGACCGGCGCCTTCAGGGCCGCGGAACCCCACCCGGGATCCGCGGCCCTTCTGTTTTCCCCAAAACAGGGAGACGGAGCGAAGGGGCCGACAGCAAGACCCGGTACCAGCCGCCAACCGGCCGACCCAGGCCGGCACGACCAGACGAGGAAAACACCACCGTGCAACTCGAAGCGCACGCCCCGTCCGTACCGCCTTCACAGACGCTCCCCCCGCCCGCACCCACGGAGGACCCGGCCTTGACTCCCCTCACCGCGCTCACCGCGCTCGACGACGCCATCGAGAACCTCGGCGTACCCGTTCCCTGCCGTGCCTACGACCCGGAGGTCTTCTTCGCGGAGTCCCCGGCCGACGTCGAGTACGCCAAGTCCCTCTGCCGCACCTGCCCGCTGATGGAGGCCTGCCTCGCCGGCGCCAAGGAGCGGCGTGAGCCGTGGGGCGTCTGGGGCGGTGAGCTGTTCGTCCAGGGCGTCGTGGTTGCCCGGAAGCGGCCCCGTGGCCGCCCGCGCAAGAACCCGGTCGTCGCATGAACACCGCCGGAACCATCGACCGCCCCCTCACGCACGACCCCAAGAAGCAGGCCCCGATGAAGGCAGCCACCCGCGAGCCCGCCGGCTCCGCGACCCCAGACTTCACCACCACCGGCGCGCACGTCTCGCGCCAGAACAGGACCCGAGAGATGCAACTCTTCCCAGAAGCCATGGCTCGTGCGCATATGCACGAACGCCTGCGTGAGGCCGAGGCTCAACGCCCGGCCTTGCGTCTGGTGGCGGCCCGCCGTATGCAGCGCCGCGCGGAGCGCGCCTCGCTGCGTGCCCGGCGCGCGCTCGCCATAGCGGTCATGCAGTAAGAGCCGCGCAGGCGCTTCGGCGCGATGACAGATACCCGCGGGGGCCGGTCCGAACGGACCGGCCCCCGCAGTGCGTTGTACTCCCCGATCGTCCGGAAGCGGCGATAGGGTCGCCCGGTGGAACAGCAGAACTCCCGGCCCGCGGAGACAGCGAACGTCGTCTGCTCCCGCTGCGGCACGGTCGCCGAAGGCACGCCACCGACCTGGACCTGCTCCGTGGAGAACGGCACCCGCCACTACTTCTGCGACGCCTGCGCGCGGGAGAACATCAGAGCCATCGAAGGACGCCTCGACTCCGACTGGTGGTGAGCCTCCCGTGGCTCAGGCCTCCACCGCCGCGCTGCCGTGCTCGGTCTCCTCGGTCGCCTCGATCTCCGCGATCTCGATCTCCTCGGGATCCTCCACGAAGCCGGGCAGCCACTCCTCCAGCTCGTCCCTCATCCGTACCGTCGCGCCCAGCTGGCACAGCACCCCGATCGTGCTCACCGTCACGCGGTGTATGAGCAGATACGCCGGGGGCAGGTTCAGATAGCGGCCCAACTGGTAGGCGGGGGAGCGGACATCGGCAAGCCGGGCCGCGTGCTTGCGCATCCAGGCACGGGTGAAGGTGTACTCGTCCACCGCCATGGGCTCAATGATCGGCAGCAGATAGTCGAGCACCGCCTGCGGTTCCAGGTCGACGGACTCCTTGACGAAGTTCTCCTCGCGCAACATGTCGTAGACGGCGTCGGCCTCGCCCTCCAGCGTCATCCGCAACGACCTGCCGATGGTCGGGGGCAGCCCGTCGGGCAGCCGGTCGACCGTGCCGAAGTCGAGGACACCGAGGCGGTAACCGTCCTTCTCGTCGGGAAGCAGGCGGAAGTTGCCGGGGTGCGGGTCGGCATGCAGCAGTCCCGTGCGCGTCGGACCGGAGAAGAGGAAGCGGGCCAGCAGCTGGCCCGCCCGGTCGCGCTGCTCCTTGGTGCCGTCGGCGATCACCTCCGAGAGAGGCGTCCCGTCCATCCACTCGGTCACCAGGACCTGCTCGCTCTGGTGCACCACCTGCGGCACCACCACGTCGGGGTCGTCCGCGAACTCGTCGGCGTGCGCCTGCTGGGCCTGCGCCTCCAAGGCGTAGTCGAGCTCCTCCGAGACGCGGTCGCGCAGCTCCGCGATGAGCGGCTTGATGTCCATCCCCGGAATCAGCGGCCCCAGGAGGCGTGCGAACCGGCTGAGTTGGTTGAGGTCGGAGAGCAGCGCCTCGCCCGCCCCCGGGTACTGGACCTTGACCGCCACCTCACGGCCGTCCGCCCACACGGCCCGGTGGACCTGCCCGATCGACGCCGCGGCCGCCGGCTTGTCCTCGAACTCCAGGAACAGATCCCGCCAGTCCTCGCCGAGCCGCTCCTCGAGCACGGAGTGCACGGTGCGGGTCGGCATCGGGGGCGCCGCCTCCTGGAGCTTCGTCAGAGCCGCTCGATACGGCCCCGCGACCTCCTCCGGCAGCGCGGACTCGAAGACGGACAGCGCCTGCCCGAACTTCATGGCGCCGCCCTTCAGCTCGCCGAGGACCTTGAAGAGCTGCTCTGCCGTGCGCTGCTGCAGCTCGCGCCCCACGATCTCCGCCGACTTGCCCCCGATCCGCTTGCCGAGCCCCCAGGTCGCCCGCCCCGCGAAGCCGAGTGGCAGCGCGGCCAGTTTGGCGGTACGGGTTACCGCCTTCCGGGGAAGATCAGACATGCGCCCCTCCAAGTCCCAGACAGCCGCGCCTTGTCAGGCGGTTACCCGGCCATTGTTGCGTGCGGCTTCGTGTCAGCGGTGGGCCGATCCCCCTTAACGGACACACCGGCCCCACAAGAGCATGATGGATGCGGCCAAATCGGGCTCGAGTGCCACTCGAATCCTGGGACGGAGGCCGTCCAGCGCACCCCTGCCCCGGCCGATGAACCGCTGTCCAGAAAGGTGAGGGCATGCCCCGCCGCCAGCCCGGCGACCGAGGTCGACAGGGCCAGGTCACACGCTGGCACCTGCCGCGCGGGCCCGGAGCGCCACTGGGCCAGCATCCGGGGCCAGGTGGGATCGCGGTCCGCGCGCTGCCGGAACAGACACTCGGCACACGCGGTCGTCCCCGGCAGGACCAGAGGGCCCACGACGCCCGTCCCCTCGATCACTCCTGCGTAGAGATGGGGAATTCCGGAGGCGAGCAGTTCCTCGGCGGCGGCGGGCGCGGGAGCATACGCGTCCAGGCCGTCCCTCGGGGCGATGATCACCAGGGACAGGCCTGCCGCCCCTTCCGGCTCGGTGGACCGCCGGGGTGGCCGGCCCGGTGCCGACTGGCGCACGATCCGGCGTGCGGTCGTGTCCCTGCGCTCCCCGACGGACTCGGCGGGCAGGCCGCCCGGCGCGACGTCCCACGGCTGCACATGCCCGCCGTCCAGCACATCGACCCGGCCGACACCCGCCCCCGCAAGCACGGAGGCCACGACGGCGCCGACCCGCCCGGCACCCCGCACCCGCACCCGCATGGCACGCCGCGCCGCGGCCTTGGCCATCGCGTCGCCCGGCTCGGGGGAGAGGAGCGACAGCGAGGCCAGATCGGCGCGCAGCCGGTCCATGACCTCGCCCCGTTCACGCAGCGCGTCCGCCGCGGGGCCGCCGCCCGTCGAGTCGTCGAGGAGGCCGGCCCGCGAGAGCTCGCCCAGGAGTCTGTCCACGTGCCCGTCCGGCAGCCCCATCCGCCGGGCCTCCTCGCGCAGGAGCGGCACCCCGCGAGTGCCGTCCAGAAGAGTCAGAAAGCTGCTCGTCGCCGTGTCCATCGGGCCGAGCACCAGGGCGTGCGCGGGCGCCACCCCGAACTGCACGGTGCTCAGGTCCCGCCAGCCGCGCCGCAGCGCGGGCTTCAGGACCGGGTGCATGGCCGTCACCGCCGTCGCTGCTGCCGCTGCCGTCGTGCTCGTCACGGTCGTCGCTGTCGTCGTGCTCGTCACGGTCGCCGTCGCCGTCATCGCTGTCGTCATGGTCGTCCCCCGTCGGCCGGTCGTCGCGGGCCCGTCCGCCGCGCCGATCGAAGGCCAGAATGCCCGCCTCACCGGACGCCCGCGTCGCGTTGTCCACAGGCGGTGGGTGTTCGTCGTACTAATCAGTCGTACTAATCAAACGCACAGGGAGCGGAACAGCGCCGAACCGTCCCGGAGGCGGGACTTCCCCCATGCCCAGCGGGTAACGTCGGGGCGTGCCCGCCGACCCGTCCCCTCGCGTCGCTGGGGAGACCTCAGCGCGTCGCGCCGGAGCTCCACAGCGCAGCACGACCAGCCCGTCGCCGTCCGGTGCGGTGGCCAGCGCGGTCGAGGTCAGGCGGAGCGCCCGCCGCCGCAGAACGGTCTCCGCGTACCGGGAGGGCGACCGCACCGTCGTCCTCATCCCGGCCCGGATGTCCGAGGCGGAAGAGCAGCGCTGGGTCAACGTGATGCTCGACAAGCTCGCGGCCCAGGAGAGCAAGCGGCTGCTCGGCGACGCGGAGCTCGCCGCGCGCGCCGGCCGGCTGTCCGAGCAGTACTTCGGCGGCCGCGCCAGGCCGGCCTCCGTTCGCTGGGTCACGAACCAGAACACGCGCTGGGGCTCCTGCACCCCGGCCGAGGGCAGCATCCGCCTTTCGCACCGGCTCCAGGGGATGCCCGAGTACGTCGTGGACTACGTGCTCGTCCACGAGCTCGCCCACCTTCTCGTCCCCGGCCACGGGCCCCGTTTCTGGCGGCTCCTGGAGGCCTATCCCCGCACCGAGCGGGCGCGGGGCTACCTCGAAGGGGTGGTCGCGGCCGGTCGGCTGCCCCACCTGCCGGCCGCCCGCGAGGAGTGAACGTCCGCCGGATCTCGCGGTTGTGTAGCGGGTCTGTACCGGCTTCGCCCGCTGTCGGACTTTGCGGTTAGCCTGACGCGACGCATTCACATTCGGGATGGGGGACGGTCGTTACGTATGGCCAGGGAATTCCAACGCGGCCACAAGGCCAAGGTCAGTGACCTCACCGCGGGAACCGATCTGTACGTCGGCGTGCAGATCTCCGCACCGGGGCTGACGTTCGACATCAGCTGCTTCGGCCTGGACGCGAGCGAGCGGCTCTCGGACGACCGTTACTTCATCTTCTTCAACCAGCCGAAGTCCCCCGAGGAGTCGATCCAGCTCCTGGGCGCCCAGGCGGGCGACACCGAGTCCTTCCGGGTCACGCTCGACCGCATTCCGCAGCAGATCCAGCGGCTGTCGTTCACGGCGACGATCGACGGCGCCGGGCAGATGTCGCAGGTGGCCTCCGGGTACATCCGCATCGTCGCGGGCGGCGAGGAAGTGGCGCGCTACGCCTTCACCGGCGCGGAGTTCTCCACGGAGCGCGCCGTCATGCTGGGCGACTTCTACATGAAGGACGTCTGGCGCTTCGCCGCGATCGGCCAGGGCTTCGACGGCGGGCTCGACGCACTCCTGAGGAACTTCGGCGGCGAGGTCGCCGAGGAGGAGCCCGCCGCCCCGCAGCCGCAGGCCGCCGCGCCCTCCTTCGCACCGCCCGCGCAGGCCGCGGCGCCGCCCGCGTTCGGCGCCCCGGCCTCGGCCGCGCCGCCCCAGGCGCCCGCGCCCGCTCCCGCTCCTGCCCCCGCTCCGGCGCCCGCCCCCGCTCCCGCGCAGAACTTCGCGCCCCCGCAGGGCGCCACCCCGCCCCCGGCTCCCGCCCCCATGAACCCCTCGGTGCACGCCGCGCAGACCGTCGTGGCCCCGATGCACCAGCCGCCGGGAGGAGCCGTGCCGCCGCCGTCGGCCCCCTCGCCGTACGGCCAGCCCGGCCAGCAGCCCCCGCAGTTCGGCCAGGCCCCGGGCCAGACCGCACCCCCGCCGCCCGGATACGGCCAGCAGCCCGCCGCCCCCATGCCCCCGCCCGGATACGGCCAGCAGCCCCCCAGCGGTCAGTTCCCCGGACAGCCCGCCGCCCCGCAGGGTGCGGCGGCGCCCCAGGGCGCCGGTGTGGCCGCGGCACTCCAGAAGTACCGCGAGGCCCCCACCGGCCAGCGCTGGACGCAGCAGAACGAGAAGCTCGTGCGCGTCGACCTGGGCGTCGCCGACCAGGCGATCCTCGCCCGTCAGGGCAGCATGGTGCTCTACCAGGGCAAGGTCGAGTTCAGCTACAAGGGCGCGGGCTTCGCCGGACGCATCGTGGGCAACTCCACCGGCCAGGAGATGCAGCTGATGCGCTGCTCGGGCCGAGGGCAGGTCTTCCTCGCCGAGGAAGGCACCCACCTGCACCCCATCGAACTCCAGGGCGACGCGATCTGCGTCTCGGCGGAGAACGTCCTCGCCTTCGACGAGACGCTCCAGCACGAAGTGCGCAGGATCGAGGGCCACGGCATCCCCGGCGGCGCTCTGTTCGTCATGCAGTTCCAGGGCACCGGCACCGTCATCGTGAAGACCCACGGCGTGCCCGTCGTCCTGCCCGTCACGCCGACGACCTTCGCCGACTGCCACGCCGTCGTCGCCTGGTCGGCCGCCGCTCAGGCGATCGTTTCCAGCCAGGTCCGGATGCGCAGCAACGCGTACGCGGGATCCACGGGGGAGAGCGTGAACCTCCAGTTCCGTGGCGCGCCCGGCAATTTCATCGTCGTCCAGCCGTACGAGGTCTGAGGGAGCCCGTCATGAATCAGCAGCTCGCGGGCTTTGCTCCCGCACCCGTCGCCGCCCGCATGGAGAACCACGGCCACCACATGGTCAAGGTCGCCATGCAGACCGGCAACGACCTCCTCGCGCGCGTGGGCTCGATGGTCGCCTACGAAGGGTTCGTGCAGTACGAGCCGAATCCGCCCGCCGTCCGTCAGGTCGCGCGCGAGTGGATGACCGGCGAGGGCGCGCCCCTGATGAAGTGCTCCGGAGACGGCCTTCTCTACCTCGCCGACTACGGAGCGGACGTCGTCGTCATCAATCTGGCGGGCGACTCCCTCTCGGTGAACGGCACCAACCTCCTCGCCTTCGACGCGTCCCTCCAGTGGGGCGTCGAGCGGGTCAAGGGCATGGCCAAGTTCGCCGGGCAGGGCCTGTGGAACATCAAGATCTCCGGCCAGGGCTGGGTCGCGCTGACGTCCCGGGGCACCCCGATCGTCGTCGACTGCGGCCGTGGCGACGACGAGACGTACGTCGACCCGGACGCCCTGATCGCCTGGTCCCCGAACCTCAAGGTGAAGGGCAAGCGCAGCTTCAAGGCCGGCTCCCTCATCGGGCGCGGCAGCGGCGAGGCCTACCAGATGGGCTTCTCCGGAGAGGGCATCGTCGTCGTACAGCCCAGCGAGGACAGCACCGACCGTCTCCGAGCACGGGGCTGAGGGGGAGCAACACACCATGCAGAGCCCACTTTTCGCGCACGCCGAACAGCAGACCCAGGAGCGCTACTCCGTCCAGAACCCGCAGCTGCTGCGGGTCGCCCTGGAAGGCCACGACGACGTCCTGGCCCGCAAGGGCGCGATGGTCGCCTACCAGGGGCTGATCGAGTTCGACGCGGAGTACCAGAGCCAGGGCAACCAGCGGGCCCGCGCGCACACCGGCGAGGGCCTGGACCTGATGCGCTGCCACGGTCAGGGCACGGTCTACTTCGCCAACCTCGCCCAGTACATCCATGTGGTGGATGTCGACCAGGACGGCCTGACCGTGGACAGCAGCTACGTCCTCGCGATGGACTCGTCGCTGACCCACCAGGTCATCGCCGTCGACAGCCAGTACGGCATCTCCGGCTCCGGCAAGTACCAGCTCAACATCAACGGGCGCGGCAAGGTCGCCCTGATGACGTCGGGCCAGCCCCTGATGTTGCAGGTCACGCCCGACCGGTACGTCAACGCGGACGCCGACGCGATCGTCGCCTGGTCCAACGGCCTGCGCGTCCAGATGCAGGCCCAGACCCATTCCTCGGGCGTCTGGCGCCGCCGCGGCAACACCGGCGAGGGCTGGGAGCTCAGCTTCATGGGCCAGGGCTACGCGCTCGTCCAGCCGAGCGAGATGCTGCCGCCCCAGAACGCGGAGATCGGGCGGGGCGCCCAAGCGCAGTTCGGGATGGGCCAGCAAGGGGCCCGGGGGCAGAACCAGGGCAACGTCTGGAGCTGAGCGCTCCGCTGCGGTGAAGCAGCGGACAGGGCGCGGGGAGCACGTGCGGGCCGAATGTGGCTGGTCGCGCAGTTCCCCGCGCCCCTCACGGGGCGCCCCGATACAGGCTGCCCTGCTAGAGGCGTGCCCTCGTCGCCTCCACCAGGCGTACGACCGACTCGTCGGCGACATCCGCCACCTCGTCGTACGCGAACCAGCGCAGGTCCAGTGACTCGTCGCTGATCGCCTCTACGGCGTCCGCAGGGGCCATAGCCGCGTACTGCACGTCGAGGTGCTGGGTGCACGGCCCGGGGATCGGGTGGCGGTCCAGGCGCACCGGGCCGCCCGCCAGCAGCGTCAGGCCCGGCACGCCGGACTCCTCCGTCGCCTCGCGCAGCGCGGCCGCGGCCAGCGTCGGGTCGCCCGGCTCGCAGTGGCCGCCCATCTGGAGCCACATCCGCAGCTTCTTGTGCAGGGTGAGCAGCACGCGCCCGCGCGAGGGGTCGACGACCAGGGCGCTGGCCGTCACGTGCCCGTCCGTGCAGGACTTCCACATGCCGTCGGCGGGGTGCGCGGCGAGGTGGTCCAGGTAGTACTGGCGCAGCTCGTCCTGGTCCTCGTAGCCCTTCAGTACGAGGACCGTGTCGTCGTGCAGGCTCACTTGCCGTCGTCGTCCTTGGAGTCGTCGCCCTCGTCCTTCGTGAGGTCGGGTTTGGCGGAGCCGCCGCCGGCCGCCTCGCCGAGCATCTTGTCCAGCTCGGAGAAGTCCATCTGCTCGCGGTGCACGAAGCCGTCCGGGTCGTCCAGGTCGGACGCCGTCGGCAGCATGTCCGGGTGCTCCCACAGGCCGTCGCGGCCGTCGACACCGCGCGCGTCCGTGAGCGAGGCCCACAGGCGCGAGGCGTCCCGCAGCCGGCGCGGGCGCAGCTCGAGGCCGATCAGCGTGGCGAACGTCTGCTCCGCGGGGCCGCCCGTCGCACGGCGGCGGCGCAGCGTCTCCCGGAGGGCGTCGGCGGACGACAGGCGGGGCTTCGCGGCGGCGTGGACCACCGCGTCCACCCAGCCCTCCACGAGCGCGAGAGCCGTCTCCAGGCGGGCCAGGGCGGCCTTCTGTGCCGGGGTGTCCTCGGGCTGGAACATGCCCTGCTGGAGGGCCTCCTGCAGCTGCTCCGGATTCTGCGGGTCGAGCTGGCCGACCACGTCCTCCAGCTTGGCCGTGTCGACCTTGATCCCGCGGGCGTAACCCTCGACGGCGCCGAAGAGGTGCGAGCGCAGCCACGGGACGTGGGCGAAGAGCCGCTGGTGGGCGGCCTCGCGCAGCGCCAGATAGAGCCGCACCTCGTTCTTGTCGATGCCCAGGTCCTTGCCGAAGGCCTCGATGTTCACCGGGAGGAGCGCGGCCTTGCCGGACGGGCCGAGGGGGAGGCCGATGTCGGTGGAGCCGACGACCTCGCCCGCGAGCACGCCCACGGCCTGGCCGATCTGCTGGCCGAACATGGCGCCGCCCATGGAGCGCATCATGCCGATCAGCGGGCCCGCCATGGCCTGCATCTCCTCGGGCAGCACGTCGCCCATGGCCAGGCCGACGCGCTCGGCGACGGGGTCGACGAGCTCCTTCCACACCGGCAGGGTCGCCTCGACCCACTCGGCGCGGCTCCACGCGACGGCCGTGCCCGACCCGGACGGCAGCGACGTCGCGTCGTCCAGCCACAGGTCGGCCAGGCGCACGGCCTCCTCGACGGCGGAGCGCTCGGCGGGGCCGACGCTGGCGTCCTTGGTGCCGTCCGCCGTGCCCTGGGACACGGTCTGGCGGGCGATGTCCTTGGCCATGTCCCAGTTCACCGGGCCGCCCTCGTACGAGAGCATCTGGCCGAGCTGCTGGAACGCGGCGCCCAGGTCGTTCGGATTCATGGAACCGAACATCGCGGCGAACGGGTTGTCACCGCCGCCGGCTCCGGGGAACCCCCCGAAACCGAACGGGTTCGCGGGGCCACCGGCGCCCTGCCCGCCCTGACCCCCGCTCTGTCCCTCTCCAGGGGATCCCTTCTTCTTGCCCTCGTCGCCGTCTTCCGGCTCCTCCGGCGGAAGGCCGAATCCGAATGGGGTGTCACTCACGGGATTCCTCGGCTCGTCAGGCCGCCGGTATCGTTCCGGCGGCGGCTGCCCTACAACACCACCCAGCGTAGACACCGTGACGGGTTCGGGCCTCGGTGCTTCGCCGACTCACGGCCTGCGGCAGGATGGATGCCACCTGGTACGTACGCGTCATACGCGTACGTACTGAAGACAACCGCTGGAGACGCCCGGTGAGTTCCCCAGATCCACAGGTTCGCGCAGCGCGAAACCCCTCAACCCCGGCGCCCGTCCGAGGGCCGGTAGTCGCCGTGACCGGCGCCGCCTCCGGAGTGGGTGCGCTCCTGACCGAGCGCCTCGCCGCATCGGAGGCGATCAAGCAGGTCATCGCCATCGACGAGCGCCGGGGCGACTGCACGCAGGCGCAGTGGCACATCCTGGACGTGCGGGATCCGGCCATCGCCGAGAAGCTGCGCGGCGCGGACGTCGTGGTGCACCTGGCGCTCGATCTCGACCTGGAGACGGACGCCGCGGCCCGCACTGCGTACAACGTGCGCGGCACCCAGACCGTGCTGACCGCGGCCGCGGCGGCCGGCGTGCACCGTGTCGTGCTCTGCACGTCGGCGATGGTCTACGGAGCGCTGCCCGACAACGAACTGCCCCTCTCCGAAGACGCCGAACTGCGCGCCACCGCGGAGGCCACCGGTGTCGGTGACCTCCTGGAGGTCGAGCGTCTCGCCCGCAGGGCGCCCCGCGCGCACCCCGGCCTCAACGTCACCGTCGTGCGGCCCGCGATCCTGGTCGGCGGCACGGACACGGCCCTCACGCGCTACTTCGAGTCGCCCCGGCTCCTGGTCGTGGCGGGCTCGCGCCCCGCCTGGCAGTTCTGCCACGTCGAGGACCTGTGCAGCGCTCTGGAGTACGCCGTCCTGGAGAAGGTCGACGGCGAGCTGGCCGTCGGCTGCGACGGCTGGCTGGAGCAGGAGGAGGTCGAGGAGCTCAGCGGGATCCGGCGCATGGAGCTGCCGTCGACGGTCGCGCTCGGCGCCGCCGCCCGGCTGCACCGCATCGGCCTGACCCCGTCCCCGGCCGGTGACCTCGCGTACACGATGTACCCGTGGGTGGTCAGCGTCAGCGGACTGCACGACGCCGGGTGGCGGCCGCAGTGGACCAACGAGGAAGTCCTCGCGGAGCTGCTCGAAGAGGTTGCGGGGCGGCGCACCGTGGCCGGTCGGCGGCTCGGGCGCAAGGACGCCACGGCCGCGGGCGCGGCGGGTGCGACGGTCGCGCTGCTGGGCGCCGCGGCGGTGGTGCGCAGGGCGCGGAAGGCGCGGCGGAGGATCTGAGACACGCCGGGCCGCCGTCCGCGGGCAGCTCCTGTGGGGAGCGCCCAGCGGGCGGCCCCTGTAGGGAACTCCAAGGCGACACGCGCGCGTGCCGGGCGAAAGGTCTATTCCGTGATGCCCGTGCCGTGCGGCACCATGGCCGCATGGCACGCACCACGATGGACCACCCCGGCGAGCAGGCCGCGCAGGACCCGATCCGCCTCCTGGCGATCCGCGACACCCCGCTCTCCCTGGACGAGGTCTTCCAGGCCGTCGGCGACGACGCGGCGGGCGGCACGGCGCTCTTCGTGGGGACCGTGCGCAACCACGACGGCGGCGCGGACGTCGACGAGCTGGGGTACTCGACCCACCCCACCGCCGAGGCCGAGATGCGCCGGGTGGCCGAGAAGGTCGTCGCCGAGTTCCCGGTGCGCGCCCTTGCCGCGGTGCACCGCGTCGGGGACCTCGCCGTCGGCGATCTCGCGGTGGTCGTGGCCGTCTCCTGCCCGCACCGCGCCGAAGCCTTCGACGCCTGCCGCAAGCTGATCGACGACCTCAAGCACGAGGTGCCGATCTGGAAGCACCAGCGTTTCTCCGACGGCAAGGAAGAGTGGGTCGGCGCGTGTTGAGCCGGCCGGCGCCGGTGGCTCCGACCGCGTGACCGGCGCTCCGGTTGCGTAACCCGACCCCTGCCGTGAGCGTTGACCATGCGGATGGTTAATCTGCTGATCAGTCAGTTGCGGTGGCTCACGGGTTCGGGAGGTCGGCATGGCATCACTTGCCTGGTTGCTCATTCCGCTCCTGGCGGCCGTCGGCGCGGGTCTGTGGGGCAGCTGGGCGACCCGCAACCGCAAGTCCGGCCGCACGGGTGACGCCAACGAGCTCAACGGCTACGCGGCCTTCCGCGAGGCGATGGAGAAGCCCCGCACCGGGAGCTGAGAGCCCCGTACGGACCGGCCCCGGGGGTGCCCTCACAGGCAGGTCCCGTACTGTCGTTCCATGCCACGCCGCACTGCGACGATGCTCGCCTCCACCTTGATGCTGATCGCGCTGCTCTGCGCCGGAGTACTCATCAAAGTGCCGTACTCGGAGATGTCCCCCGGGCCCACGGTGAACACCCTCGGCGACCACGACGGCGAACCGGTGCTGCAGATCTCCGGTCACAAGACCTATCCCACGACCGGCAACCTCAACATGACGACGGTCAGGGTCACCAGCGCCGACTACGACATGAACCTCGCGGAGGCCGTCTACGGCTGGCTGGCACACGACAACATCGTGGTGCCGCACGACACGCTCTACCCGGACGGCAAGACCGAGCAGCAGTCCTCCCAGGAGAACGCCGAGGAGTTCAGCCAGTCCCAGGAGAGCGCCAAGGTCGCGGCGCTCAGGCAGCTGAACATTCCGGTGAAGTCCCAGGTGATCGTCTCCACCGTCTTCAAGGGCGACCCGGCGGAGGGCAAGCTGCACGCGGGCGACGTCATCCGCAAGGTGGACGGCAAGCCCGTCAAGGAGATGACGGACGTCGCGAAGCTCGTCACCGATCACAAGCCCGGTGACACGGTCACCTTCACCGTCGTCCCGGTCAAGGCCGCGGCCGCCGCCGAGAAGGCGGGCAAGGCGCCGACCGAGACCGAGGAAGTCAAGATCAAAACGAAGGGCGCGGAGGACGACGCGGACCGCGCGGTCGTCGGCATCAAGGCGGGCACCGACCACACCTTCCCGTTCACGATCGACATCAAGCTGGCCGACGTGGGCGGGCCGAGCGCCGGCCTGATGTTCGCCCTCGGCATCGTCGACAAGCTGACTCCGGACGACCTCACTGGCGGCAAGTTCGTGGCCGGCACCGGCACCATCGTGGCCGACGGCAAGGTCGGCCCGATCGGCGGCATCGAGATGAAGACCGTCGGCGCCCGCGACAAGGGCGCCGAGTACTTCCTCACGCCGAAGGGCAACTGCGCGGCCGCCGCCGAGGACGTCCCCGACGGCCTCACGCTCGTCAAGGTGGACACCATCGCCGACGCCGTGAAGTCCCTGGAGAAGATCCGCAAGGGAAACACCGCCGACCTGCCGAAGTGCACCAAGGGCTGACCGGCCGGACCGGGCCCCGACACAGCTGTGCGCGGGTGGGGCACCCCACCCGCGCACAGAACGGAATCTGACGTACCGCTACGCGAACGTCGCCGCGAGCGCCTCCGCCAGGCCGGGCACCAGGTCCGAGCCGGTGAGGACCTCGGTCGGCGAGTCCTTCTCGCGCAGCCGCAGCGCGGACTCGCGCGCACCGTCACGGAGCACCGCGACCGTCATCCGGACCTCCTGGCGGTCCGGGTGCTCGGCCACCCACTTCGCGAGCTGCGCCTCACCGAGACCGTCCGGGACGGACGCCTCGGCGGACGGCGGCAGCATCAGGCGCTCCACGGTGAGGGCGCAGCCCGCCACCGCGTCCGGCCAGGCGATGGTGCCGAGGAATTCGTCCAGCGGCTTGTCCGCGGGAATCTCCTCCTGCTCGATGGGGGTCAGGCCGGCGTGCTCCACGCCGTCGTCGAGGCCGAGCTGGGAGGCGAGGCCGGGTTCTTGGGTACGCAGTCGCGCGGTGTCGACCAGCGCGAAGAGGCGTGCGGGCCGGTCCCAGCCGAGGCCGGATACGTACTCGTCGATCTCGAGTACCGCCCGGGTGAGGGGGCTCGCTGCCATGGGAGTGTTGGACATGGTCACAATCCTGCCTCGTTAGTCCCGAGAAACGGGAACCGAGTAAAGCGTAGGTAAGTTGCATAGGTGTGGCTCCACGATCTCCGGGGCCTGATGGACCAACAGCGAATCAACAGCGAACTTCGAGGTGCGCACCTTGGCTTTCCAGATGCCGGACCGCGGCGGAGGCCCGACGGGGCCACGGATCAGAGTGGGCCGACCCTCCCGGCGTGTCCGGACCCTGCTCATGACACTGGGGGTGCTGGCCGTACTGGCCATGGCCTTCGTCATGTTCTCGGGGTTCTGGACGGACTGGTTGTGGTACCGCTCGGTCAATTACTCATCGGTCTTCACGACGACCCTGTGGACCAAGATCGGCCTGTTCTTCGTCTTCGGCCTCCTCATGGCGGCCGCAGTCGGCGTGAACATCTGGCTGGCGCACCGGCTGCGCCCGCCACTGAGTGCCATGTCGATGGAGCAGCAGAGCCTCGACCGGTACCGCATGGGCATCGCCCCGTACAAGAAGTGGCTGCTCATCGGGGTCACCGCCCTGGTGGGACTGATCGCGGGCGCGTCCGCCGCGGGTCAGTGGCGCACCTGGCTCCTGTGGGTCAACGGCGTGTCCTTCGGCCAGAAGGACCCGCAGTTCCACATGGACGTGGCGTTCTTCGCCTTCGACCTGCCCTGGTACCGCTTCCTGCTGGGCTTCGGCTTCGCGGCCACGGTGCTCTCCCTGGTCGCCGCCGCCCTGACGCACTACCTGTACGGCGGGCTGCGGATCACCAGCCCCGGCGCGCGCGCCACCGCCGCGGCCACCGGTCACCTCTCGGTGCTGCTCGGCGTCTTCGTGTCGCTCAAGGCCATCGCGTACTGGCTCGACCGGTACGGCCTCGCGGTGAAGTCCAGTGACTTCAAGGCGACGGACAACTGGACCGGCCTGAAGTACGTCGACGCGAACGCGTACCTGCCGGCGAAGACGATCCTGTTCTGCATCGCCGTCATCTGCGCCATCCTCTTCTTCGCCACGCTGTGGCGGCGCACCTGGCAGCTGCCGGTCATCGGCTTCGGCCTGATGGTGCTCTCGGCGATCCTCATCGGCGGGCTCTACCCCGCGATCGTCCAGAAGTTCCAGGTCCAGCCGAACGAGCAGGCCAAGGAAGCGCCGTACATCGAGAAGAACATCGAGGCCACCCGCCACGCCTACGGCATCAGCGGGGTGAAGCCCGAGGACTACAAGGGCGCGGGCAAGGTCGACGAGGACCCCAAGAAGAAGCGCGAGGACGCGGACACGGCGGCCAACTACCGGCTGAACGACCCGAACATCGTCTCGCCGACCTTCCAGCAGCTGGAGCAGGAGCGCAGCTACTACCAGTTCCCGAAGACGCTGGACGTGGACCGCTACAACGGCCAGGACACCATCATCGGCCTGCGCGAGCTGAACGTGAACAAGCTCGACAAGCGGAACTGGATCAACGACCACTTCGCCTACACCCACGGCTACGGAGTGGTCGCCGCCAAGGGCACGGAGACCAAGCCCGGCTCCAAGGGCGCCCCGGCGTTCACCGAGGCGGGCCTGCCCACCACCGGCAACCTCGGTGAGTACGAGCAGCGGATCTACTACGGCGAGAAGACGTCCCAGTACTCGATCGTGGGCGGGCCCCAGAAGGAGCTCGACTACGAAGAGGACGGCGGCGGTCAGAAGACCTACAGCTACAAGGGCGACAGCGGGGTCAACCTCTCCAACCCGATCAACCGCGCCGCGTACGCGGTGTCCTTCGGAGAGCCGCAGATCCTGTACTCCGGAGCCATCGGCGAGGGATCGCGGATCCTCTACAACCGCACTCCGAAGGAGCGCGTGGAGGCCGTGGCCCCGTGGCTGACCATCGACGGCGACGTCTACCCGACGGTCGTGGACGGCCGCATCCAGTGGGTCGTCGACGCCTACACGACCAGCAACGGCTATCCGTACGCCTCGCGGACGACGCTCGGTGACACCACCGCCGACTCCCTGTCGCAGGCCGACAGCCAGCGCACGGTGATCGCCCAGCAGAACCAGGTCAACTACATCCGGAACTCGGTGAAGGCCACCGTCGACGCGTACACCGGCGACGTCAAGCTCTACACCTGGGACGAAGAGGACCCGGTCCTGAAGACCTGGAAGAAGGCGTTCCCGGGCACCGTCAAGGACAAGAGCGAGATCCCGCCGAAGCTGATGGACCACCTGCGCTACCCGCAGGACATGTTCAAGGTCCAGCGCGAGCTGCTCACGAAGTACCACGTCACGGACCCCGGCCAGTTCTACAACGCGAGTGACGCCTGGCAGGTCCCGAACGACCCGACGAAGAAGGACGACAGTGCGGTCCCGCCGTACTACCTGTCCCTGAAGTCGCCGGGCCAGACACAGCAGCAGTTCTCTCTGACGACGACGTTCACCCCGAGTGAGCGGCCCAACCTACGGGCCTTCATGACGGTCGACGCCGATGCCAGAAGTGCGAACTACGGCAAGATGCAGCTGCTCAGAGTCCGGGGTGACGTCGACGGCCCCGAACAGGTGCAGAACAAGCTGAACTCCATGACGGAAGTCGGCAACTTCGTCCGTGACATGAAGGGCGCCGACTCCGACGTCCTCTACGGCAATCTGCTGACCGTGCCACTGGACGACGGCTTCCTATACGTCGAGCCCGTCTACGTACAGGGACGCAAGTCGGCGTATCCCCTTCTGAAGAAGGTCGCTGTGTCGTACGGCACGGAGACCGCCTTCGCGGACACCCTCAGCGAGGGCCTCAACCAGGTCTTCAGTACGGAAGGGACCACCAAGCCGCCGGCCGACGATCCGGGCGAGGACGAGCCGACCAAGCCGCCGAAGACGAACGACCCGACGGTCCAGGACGCGCTCGACGACGCCCAGAAGGCCTTCGAGGACGGCGAGGCGGCCATGAAGGAGAACGACTGGAAGGCGTACGGCGAGGCGCAGGAGCGGCTCCAGGAGGCTCTGGAGCGGGCCGAGGAGGCGTCGGCGAAGGCCAAGGAGAAGGACGACAAGGCCGCCGACAAGAACGCCGACAAGCCGGAGCCCGACAAGACCGAGTAGTGGGTGGTCAAGCTGCCCTCTCGCGCCGTGGTACGGTTTCAACACAACGGCGCGGGGTGGAGCAGCTCGGTAGCTCGCTGGGCTCATAACCCAGAGGTCGCAGGTTCAAATCCTGTCCCCGCTACTGCAAGGTGAAGGCCCGGATCCTTACGGATCCGGGCCTTCGTCGTGTGTGCCGGGTGTCGGTGCTCGTCGTGTGCGGGTGTCCTATGCCAAGACATGCGAACGGTGCTCGGTAGGGGGAGAGTTGGGAGATCTGTGTTTGACTTATCTCTCTGTGGGCATGTCGACAAAACGCTGAAGTGACCTCACTGGCTGCGGTATACCAGGTGTACCCAGGTTGCAGGTGGTGCGACGATGGACGTTATGGGGGACAAGGCAACTCTGTTGGAGACAGGGCGGTTTGTGCAGCCGGCCGACCGGGAGGATCCCGGGGCGGCCGCGGAGGAGATGCGCCACCGGCTGGCCGCCGAGGCCGGCGACGTGGACGCGATGAGCGTTCTCGGAAGCCTTCTGCTGCGCCGCGGTGATCTCGACGGCGCCGAATCCCTGCTGCGCGCGGCGACCGCCGAGGGCGACCGCGCCGCCGCCAACAACCTCGGAGTCCTCCTCCACCAGCGCGGATACGCGGACGAGGCGGCCGGCTGGTGGCGGGTCGCAGCCGTCGCGGGATCCGCCGCGGCCGCGCACGCGCTCGGCCGCCACCACCGCGAGCGCGGCGACGAGCCCGCCGCCGAGTACTGGCTGCGCCAGTCCGCCGAGCAGGGCCACACCCTCGGGGCGTACGCGCTCGCGGACCTCCTGGAGCACCGCGGTGACGTCGGCGCCGAGCGCTGGCTGCGGGTCGCCGCCGAGCGCGGCCACCGTGAGGCCGCGTACCGCCTGGCCCGCGCGCTCGACCGCCGGGCCGGCACGGAGGGCGCCGAGCAGCCCGCCCGCGCGGGCCGCGCCGACGCCGCCGCGCGTACGCCCGCCGACGAGGCCGAGCAGTGGTACCGCCAGGCGGCCGCCCGCGGCCACCGGCGCGCCGCCCTGCACCTCGGCTCCATCCTGGAGCGGCGCGGCGAGCTGAAGGAAGCGGGCCGCTGGTACCTCAACTCCGCCAAGGACGGGGAGGCGAGAGCGGCCTGCGCGCTGGGCTTCCTGCTGCGGGACGCCGGCGACGAGGAGAGCGCCGCCGTGTGGTGGCTCAAGGCCGCCCAGGACGGCGACGGGAACGCCGCGAACGCGCTGGGCGCGCTGCACGCCGAGCGCGGCGAGACACAGACCGCCGAGCGCTGGTACCGCGCCGCCATGGACGCGGGCGATGTGAACGGCGCGTACAACCTCGGGCTGCTCTGCGCCGAGCAGGGCCGCACCGCGCACGCCGACCAGTGGTACCGCCGCGCCGCGTACGCGGGACACCGCGAGGCGGCCAACGCGCTCGCCGTGCTGCTGCTCCAGGGCGGCGACGCGGCCGGGGCCGAGCCGTGGTTCTCCAAGGCCGCGGAGGCGGGCAGCGTCGACGCCGCGTTCAACCTCGGGATCCTGTACGCGAGCCGGGACGACGAGGCCGCCGCCCTGCGGTGGTACGAGCGCGCGGCCGCCGCAGGGCACACCGACGCCGCGCTCCAGGTCGGCACCGCGCGGCTGCGCGAGGGCGACGACCAAGAGGCCGAGCGGCACCTGCGGTGTGCCGCGGGAGGCGGCAGCGCCGAGGCGGCGTACCGGCTCGGGATGCTGCTCGACGCGCGTCGCCCCCCCGCGGGGCCGCCGGCGCTCGGCGAGCCCGCCGCGGAGAAGACCGAGTGCGAGGAGTGGTACGAGAGGGCGGCCCAGCAGGGCCACCGGCGGGCCCAGGTCCGGGTGGGCATGCTCGCCTCGGGCCGTGGCGACGTCGTCGAGGCCGCCAAGTGGTACCGCAAGGCCGCCGAGGCCGGCAGCCGGAACGGCGCGTTCAACCTCGGGCTGCTGCTCGCCCGCGAGGGCAGCGAGCCGGAGGCAGCCCTGTGGTGGACGCGGGCCGCCGACGCGGGCCACGGCCGCGCGGCACTCCGCCTCGCCCTGCTCTACGCCCGGCGCGGGCAGCTGGCGCAGGGCCAGCGGTGGGCCTCGCGGGCGGTCGACCTCGGCCCCGCGGAGGTCTCCGAGCGGGCGGGCCGGCTGCGCGAGGCGCTGCGCCAGGAGCTCTCCGCGTAGGTCTCCACCCCGGGCGGGTCGGAGCGCGGCAGAACAGATTTGCGCTGGTCGTAGCGTTGACGTACTGTTGTGTTTACCGACGCGGGGTGGAGCAGCTCGGTAGCTCGCTGGGCTCATAACCCAGAGGTCGCAGGTTCAAATCCTGTCCCCGCTACTGAAACCGAAGGCCCGGAACCAGATCATGGTTCCGGGCCTTCGGCGTTGTCTGCGCCCGCGCCTCGCGCGGCGCTACTTGTGGCCCACCGCCTCCTCGTACAGCGTGCGGTCCACCACCTTCTCCTCCGGCACTTTGGCCCCCTCCGAGACGCCCGCCGCTCGGTACGCGTCTTGCAGGCGGTCCGTCGTGCCCGCGCGGATCTCCCAGTCCATGCGGAGGGACGGCGTGGCGAGCAGCACCTCCTCGTCCGTCTCCAGGAGCTGTGCGAGCTTCGCAGCGAAGGCCTTGTCGGTCTTGTAGTCACCCGCGAAGTACGTGTTCACCGTGCGGATGTACGCGCGCAGCAGGGCGACGCCCGCGTCCGGGTCCTCCCTGAGGAGGTTCGGGCCGAAGAGGAGGCCGCCCAGCGGCTCGCCCTGGGGCTGGCCGCCCAGGAACGCGTACCTCTTGTCGCCGTCGACCTTGCGCCAGACCGGGTCGAGCAGCCAGGCCGAGTCGATGCCGCCGTTCTGGAGGGCGGTGAGGACGTCGGCCGAGTCCAGCTGCTGGAACCGGATCTTGTCGAGGCCGCCGCCGTGCTTCTTCAGGGCCTTGTTCATGGGGTACGCGATGACGGACCCCTTGCCGATCATCGTGCCGAGCCTGCGGCCCGCCATGGGGACCCGGTCCGCGGTCTCGTCCTTCTTCAGCCGTACCCACAGGCCGCTCTTCGAGCGGGGGGCGGGGGAGAAGTTGCCGGCCGTCCACTTGATGTCGAACCCGCTGGAGATGCCGTTCATCACGGCGGCTTCCGGGGCCGCCCACTGGGCGTCGAGGTCGCCCTTGGCGAGGAGGGGGAGCGCGTCGGGGGTGGGCAGCACCTTCAGTTCGACGTTCAGGCCCTCCTTCTTGAACTCGCCCTTTTCCACGGCCGTTTGGAGGGGGCCGACGTATTCGGCGCTCAGGGTGCCGGTCGCGATCGTCAGGCGGCGCTCCTCGGCGAGCGGCTCGGGCGCGGGTGTGTTCGGAGCGCAGCGGGCCGGTCTGCGGTCGGGGGACAGGTCGGCGGGGTCGGTCCAGCTGCCCTTGCCGCAGCCGGCCACCGGGGTGACCGTGCGGGGCCCGGTGGGTGCGGCGGTCTCCGGGACGTCGTCGTTCTCCGCGCAGCCCGCGGCGGCGAGCAGCGAGCCCGCGACGAGCAGCGTGAACGCGGTGGTGCGGATATGTGTCATGGCGGTGGTGCGGATACGCGTCGAGGCAGTGGTGCGGATACGTGTCATGACTGGCTCCGGCCGCGGTCGCGCGGGGCCCAGGGGGTGAGCAGGCGGCCCGCGATCCGCACCAGCTCGGAGAAGACGACGCCGAGCAGGGCGACGCAGACGATGCCGACGAACATCACGTCGTTCTGGAAGAGGGCGCGCGAGTCGAAGATCAGGTGGCCGAGGCCGTCGGCCGCCGCGATCTGCTCCGATGCGACGATCACCAGGACGGCGACGCCCGCGGCGATCCGCGCGCCGACGAGGACGGCGGGCAGGGACGCGGGCAGCAGGACGTGGCGGAACATCTGCCAGGGCGAGGCGCCGAAGACCTGACCCGCGTCGCGGTGTCCCGACGGGACGGCGAGGACCGCCGCCATCGTCGAGATCCAGACGAAGAAGAAGACCGTGGCGGCGACGAGCGCGATCTGCGGGCCCTCGCCGAGCCCGAACATGTTGAGGAAGACGGGGAGGAGCGCCAGCTTCGGGACGACGTACAGCGCGTCGAGCGTGGGCTCCAGCGCGGCCCGTACTACGGAGAGCGTGCCCATCAGGAGGCCCAGTGCGTACCCGGCGGCCGTGCCGATCGCGTATCCGGCGAGCACGCGCTTCAGCGTGGCCCATACGTCCGGCCACAGCTCGCCGTCGGCGGCGCGGTGCCAGCCGTCCTCCAGGATGGTCTGCGGCGCCGGGTAGACGCGGTCGTCGATCCAGCCGCGGACGGCGGCCAGCTGCCACAGCAGGATGAGCGCAGCGGGCACGCCCACGGCGAGCGACAGCTCCAGGGCGCGGCGGCGGCGATGGGTGCGGGCGGGGTGCAGCTCCTGCGGGCCAGGCTTTCTGACCAGCAGGTCCTCTTGCGGGGCGGGACTCTTGCCGGTGGCCGGGGTGGTGCTCGTGGTCCTTGTCATGCCGCGGCCGCCGTGCCGACCTCGGCCCGCAGCAGCTCCCACAGCTCGCCCTTGAGGGCGGTGAACTCGGGTGCGGTACGGATCTCGCCGCCGCGGGGGCGCGGAAACGGCGGGCGGCGCTCGGCGATGACGCGGCCGGGTCGGGCCGACATCACGAGGACGCGGTCGCCCAGGACGATCGCCTCTTCGAGGCTGTGGGTGACGAACAGCGTCGTGGTGCGAGTGGTTTGTGTGAGGGCGAGCAGCTCATCCTGGAGGATGACGCGGAGTTGGGCGTCGAGGGCGGCGAAGGGCTCATCCATCAGGAGGATCTCGGGCTCCACTGCCAGCGCGCGGGCGATCGCGACGCGCTGACGCATGCCTCCGGAGAGGGCGGCTGGGTAGGCGTCGGTGAAGTCGGCGAGGCCCATGCGGGTCAGCCAGTCCGTGGCGCGCGCGTTCGCCTCGCGGCGGGGGACCTTCTGGATGTCCAGGCCGAAGCGGACGTTGGCCCGGACGGTCTTCCAGTCGTAGATGCCGTAGTCCTGGAAGATCATCGCGACGGGGTGGCGGGCGGCCGTGCGGATGGTCAGCTCGCCGGAGCCGGGGCGCAGGAGGCCGGCGGCGATGCGGAGGAGGGTCGACTTCCCGCAGCCCGAGGGGCCGACGAGGCAGGTGAACTCGCCGGGGGCGATCTCCAGGTCGACGGGGCCGAGTGCGTGCACCGCCCTGGCGGCTCGGCCGAAGGTTCTGGTCACTGCGTGGGCGCGGAGTTTGGGGTGCGGATCTTCCACGGCTTCTCCTCGCGGAGGGCAGGCGGATGTCGGACGCCGCAGAGAATATGACGGGGCGTCAGATTCTGGAAGGGGTCGGCCCCGGCCGGGAGGCGCACGGCGAAGGCCCCCGGCGCGGTGCCGGGGGCCTTCGAAGTCGTACGAAAAGTCGTACGGAAAAGGGCTACGCCGCCGCGCAGCTCGGGCAGACGCCGCGGTACGTGACCTCCACGTCCTCGACCGTGAAGCCGAAGCGCTCCGAGTCGGGGAGGCTCGCCAGGGGGTTGCCCGTGGGGTGGACGTCGCGGATGGCGCCGCAGCGGGCGCAGACCAGGTGCTGGTGGGGGCGGTGCGCGTTCGGGTCGTACCGCTTGGCGCGGCGGTCGGTCGAGACTTCGAGGATCTCGCCGAGGCTCACGAGCTCGCCCAGGGTGTTGTAGACGGTGGCACGGGAGATCTCGGGCAGCTTGTCCGTGGCGCGGGCGTGCACCTCGTCGGCCGTGAGGTGGACGTGGTCCCCGTCGAGGACCTCGGCGACGACGCGCCGCTGCGCCGTCATGCGCCAGCCGCGGCCACGCAGTCGTTCCAACAGGTCACTCATGGAAGCCAGCCTAACAGGCGGGGGACCTCAGTCCCGAACGGGTGTGACTTTGGATTCTCGCTTGACTTAGACAAAGTCCATCGTAGGATCGAGTACGGCAAACGCCAAGGGACAGGGCCGACGGACAGGACTGGCAGGAATGACGCAGGAGGCGCACGTGACGCAGGGACCGCTCACCACGGAGGCCGGGGCGCCGGTCGCCGACAACCAGAACAGTGAGACCGCGGGCGTCGGCGGTCCGGTTCTGGTCCAGGACCAGCTGCTTCTGGAGAAGCTCGCCCACTTCAACCGCGAGCGGATCCCGGAGCGGATCGTGCACGCCCGCGGCGCCGGTGCGTACGGCACCTTCACGCTGACCCGGGACGTCTCCCAGTGGACGCGTGCGAAGTTCCTCTCCGAGGTCGGCAAGGAGACCGAGACGTTCCTGCGGTTCTCCACCGTGGCCGGCAGCCTCGGCTCGGCCGACGCCGTGCGCGACCCGCGCGGCTGGGCGCTGAAGTTCTACACCGAAGAGGGCAACTACGACCTCGTCGGCAACAACACCCCGGTCTTCTTCATCCGGGACGCCATCAAGTTCCCCGACTTCATCCACACCCAGAAGCGGGACCCCTACACGGGCTCGCAGGAGGCGGACAACGTCTGGGACTTCTGGGGTCTCTCCCCGGAGAGCACCCACCAGGTGACCTGGCTCTTCGGCGACCGCGGCATCCCCGCTTCGTACCGCCACATGGACGGCTTCGGCTCGCACACGTTCCAGTGGAACAACGAGGCCGGTGAGGTCTTCTGGGTCAAGTACCACTTCAAGACCGAGCAGGGGATCAAGAACCTCACCGCCCAGGAGGCCGAGATCCTCGCGGGCAAGGACCCCGACTCGCACCAGCGCGACCTGCGCGAGGCCATCGAGCGCGGCGACTTCCCGTCCTGGTCCGTGCAGGTGCAGATCATGCCGGCGGCCGACGCGGCGACCTACCGCTTCAACCCGTTCGACCTCACGAAGGTGTGGCCGCACGCGGACTACCCGCCGATCGAGATCGGCAAGCTGGAGCTCAACCGCAACCCGGAGAACGTCTTCGCCGAGGTCGAGCAGGCCATCTTCAGCCCCGCGCACTTCGTGCCCGGCATCGGCCCGTCCCCCGACAAGATGCTCCAGGGCCGCCTCTTCGCGTACGGCGACGCCCACCGCTACCGCGTCGGCATCAACGCCGACCACCTGCCGGTGAACCGCCCGCACGCCACCGAGGCGCGCACCCACTCCCGCGACGGCTTCCTCTACGACGGCCGTCACAAGGGCGCGAAGAACTACGAGCCGAACAGCTTCGGCGGACCGTTCCAGACGGACCGGCCGCTGTGGCAGTCCGTCCCGGTCACGGGCGGCACCGGCAACCACGAGCCGGCCAGGCACGCCGAGGACAACGACTTCGTGCAGGCGGGCAACCTCTACCGCCTGATGTCCGAGGACGAGAAGGTCCGCCTGATCGAGAACCTGGCGGGGTTCATCTCCAAGGTCTCGCGCGACGACATCGCGGAGCGCGCGATCGACAACTTCCGTCAGGCCGACGGTGACTTCGGCAAGCGGCTGGAGGCCGCGGTCCAGGCCCTGCGCGGCTGACCAGTACCACTTGCCGTGGGCAGAGCGGCGGGCCGGTTCCCTCACGGGGCCGGCCCGCCGCCGCGTTCAGCCCGCCATCGAGGCGGTGGCCGCCGCGCGCCGGCCGGGCGCCCAGCAGCGGATGATGTCGCGGACCGAGACGATCCCGGTCGGTTCGTTCCCGTCCATGACGACCAGGTGCCGGAAGCCGCCGTGCGACATGGCGTCCGCGGCGTCCTCCAGGGTCCACGAGGGACAGGCGAAGACGATCTCGGTGGTCGTGTGGGTGCCGGCGACCTCCTGGTCGGGATCCTGGCCGAGGCCCAGGGAGATGAGGATGTCCCGCTCGGTGAGGATGCCGATGCCACAGGTGTCGGGGTCCAGGACGACGGCCGCGCCGACGCGGCGGGCCGCCATCAGGTGGGCGGCCTGGCGGAGAGTGTGGGCGGGGCCGATGGTGAGGACCATCGAGCTCATGGCGTCGCGGACGAGCATGGGCGTGAGCCACCTCCTTGGTGAAACCGTGGTCTCCCGGTGGGCGAAGGATTGCCTCCGCCACCGGCTTGGAGAACGGATTCACAAGTTCACAAGTGGGGGGACTCTCAGAGTTGCAGCGATGCCGGGCGCCAACAAGGGGGCGTGCGCCGTCAGTTCAACTCGGGCGGTTCGACTCGGTGGCGCTGGGTGAGACCTCAGTAGCGCTGGTTGAGATAGCCGAGCAGCTCGTCGTGGAGCAGGCCGTTCGACGCGGCCGCGTTGCCGCTGTGCGGGCCCGGCCTGCCGTCGAGGCCGGTGAAGCTGCCGCCCGCCTCCGTCACCACGATCGCGTTCGCCGCCATGTCCCAGAGCGAGAGCTCCGGCTCCGCGCAGAGGTCGACCGACCCCTCGGCGACCATCATGTACGGCCAGAAGTCGCCGTAGCCACGGGTGCGCCAGACCGAACGCGTCAGGTCCAGGAAGCCGTCGAGGCGGCCCTGCTCCTCCCACCCGGAGAGCGAGGAGTACGCCAGCGAGGCGTCCGAGAGCCGCGAGACCTTCGAGACGTGCAGCCGGGTCGCCGAGGTGAGGGAGCGGCCCGTGTACGCGCCGCCGCCCTTCGCCGCCCACCAGCGGCGGCCGAGCGCGGGCGCGGAGACCACGCCGACCACCGGCTGGTAGCCGCCCTCGCCCGCCTCCATCAGGGAGATCAGGGTGGCCCACACCGGGACGCCGCGCACGTAGTTCTTGGTGCCGTCGATCGGGTCGATCACCCAGCGGCGCGGGCCCGTGCCCTCGACGCCGTACTCCTCGCCGAGGATCGCGTCGCGCGGCCTGGCCCGCTGGAGGTTGCCACGGATCAGCTCCTCGGCGGCCTTGTCGGCCTCGCTCACCGGCGTCATGTCCGGCTTGGTCTCGACCTTGAGGTCGAGGGCCTTGAACCGGGCCATGGTCGCGGCGTCGGCGGTGTCCGCGAGGACGTGGGCGAGACGCAGATCATCGTGGTAGTCGGGCATGGATGAACAGTATCGATCTCGTTCGGCACGATCCACAGCGCCGGGTGCGAGGCGCTGCACGGCGCTTGCGCCGGGGCTATTGACAGTGCTGCCGAGCGCGTCAACTCTGGCACGGGAGAGCCCCTAAGGGCCTGTCCGGCCCTGGGCCCGGGGAGGCGACGATGCCCGCAGCACGGGAGTCCTTACTGGACGCGGCGTACACGGCGCTCGCACGGCGGCCGTGGCCCGGCGTCCGCATGGTCGACGTCGCGGCCACCGCCGGGGTGTCCCGGCAGACCCTCTACAACGAGTTCGGCAGCAAGGACGGCCTGGCCCGCGCCCTGCTGCGGCGCGAGACGGACGGCTATCTGCACGGCGTGGAGCGCGCCCTCGCCGAGGAGCGCGAACCCGCCGACCGGCTCGCCGCCGTGGCCGCGTGGACGGTGGGCGCCGCCCGGGGCAACGTGCTGGTGCGGGCCGCGCTCACCGGCTGCTGGAGCGAGCGGCTGCCCGCGCCGAGCCGGAACGCCGGTTCCACCTCGTCGGTGCCCGCGCAGCGCCGCGCGGACGCGGGGGTGCCCACCGCCGCGGAGCTGCTCGCGCTCGTGCGGGACCGGGCGGTGCTCGCGCTCGGCGGCCGGGCCAGAAGCCGCGACCCCGAGCTGGCCCGCGCCTGCGAGAGCGCCGTCCGCCTCGCCCTGTCGTACGTCGTCGCCCCGGCCGGGAACGACGACGACCCCGCGGAAGTGGTCCGCGGGGCCATAGGGCGCTGGGTCGGCGCCAGGTAGCGGCCGGGCTAGTGCGCGGAGCCGGACAGCTGGAGGCCGATCACACCGACGATGACGAAGGAGATCGACACGATCTTGAGCGTGGAGACCAGGTCGCCGAGGAAGACCATGCCGTAGATGGCGGTGCCCGCGGCGCCGATGCCCGTCCAGACCGCGTACGCGGGCCCCACGTCCAGCTTCTTCAGCGCCAGGGTCAGCAGACCGAAGCTGCCCAGCGCGAAGCAGGCGAACGCGATCGTGGGCCAGAGCCTGGTGAAGCCGTGCGACAGCTTGAGACAGACCGCGAAGCCGGTCTCGAGAATCCCGGCGACGATGACCAGCAGCCACGCCATGTCCTTGCCTCCCGTACTCGTCCACGATGTGCGGCCGCTTCGTCCGCCCGGAATCCGGCTCGGTGCGATTATGCATTTACCTTCGCCGACGTGGCGCAAACAACGGGGAGGTCAGTCGTCGTCCCGCCGTTCCCGTGTCGCGAGCAGCCTGCGCAGGGAGTAGAGGCGCTGCGGGTCCGCGTGCCCGGCGGCCACCCAGGCGTCCAGGGCGCAGTCCTTCTCGTCGTGGCTGCAGCCGCGCGGGCAGTCCACCGTCCCCGGCTCCAGGTCGGGGAAGGCGAGGATGACGCGGGACGGGTCGACGTGGTTGAGGCCGAACGACCGCACGCCCGGGGTGTCGATCACCCAGCCGCCCACATCGGCGAGCGGCAGCGCGAGCGCGGACGTGGTGGTGTGCCTGCCGCGGCCCGTGACCGCGTTGACGTGCCCGGTCGTGCGCCGCCGCTCCTCCGGGACGAGCGCGTTGACGAGCGTCGTCTTGCCGACCCCGGAGTGCCCGACGAAGGCGGTCACCTTGCCGTCGAGCAGTTCGTGGACCCGCGCGAGCTCCGCGCCGTCGGTGAACTCCTCGCGGCTGGTGACGACATAGGGGATGTCGAGCGTGGCGTACGTCTCCAGGAGCTTGTCGGCGGAGGCCAGGTCCGACTTGGTCAGGACGAGGATGGGCTCCAGACCGCCGTCGTACGCCGCCACGACGCACCGGTCGATCAGCCGCGGACGCGGCTCGGGGTCGGCGAGGGCCGTGACGATGGCGAGCTGGTCGGCGTTGGCGACGACCACGCGCTCGTACGGGTCGTCGTCGTCGGCGGTGCGCCGCAGGACGGAGGTGCGCTCCGCGATCCGCACGATCCGCGCGAGCGTGTCCTTCTTGCCGGACAGGTCCCCGACCACGGCGACCCTGTCACCCACCACGGCGGCCTTGCGGCCCAGCTCACGGGCCTTCATCGCCATCACGATCCGGTCGTCGACCAGGACGGTCAGCCGCCCCCGGTCGACGGTGAGGACCATGCCCTCGGCCGCGTCCTCGTGCTTGGGCCTGATGTGGGTGCGGGGGCGGTTGCCCTTGCGGTTGGGGCGGACGCGGATGTCGTCCTCGTCGGGGTTCTTGCCGTAGCGGCGCATGTTCTCGTTCCGCCCGTCAGTTCCCGAGCATCCCGGTCCAGAGGTCGGGGAAGTCCGGGAGCGTCTTCGCCGTCGTCGCGACGTTCTCGATCTGTACGCCGTCCACCGCGAGGCCGATGATCGCGCCCGCGGTCGCCATGCGGTGGTCGTCGTAGGTGTGGAAGATGCCGCCGTGCAGCCGGCGCGGCCGGATGTGCAGGCCGTCGGCCGTCTCGGTGACGTCACCGCCCAGTTCGTTGATCTCCTTGGTGAGCGCGGCAAGGCGGTCCGTCTCGTGCAGACGGAGGTGGGCGACGCCGCGCAGTGTCGAGGGCGAGTCGGCGAGGGCCGCGACCGCCGCGATGCCGGGAGTGAGCTCGCCGACCTCGCTCAGGTCCACGTCGATGCCGTGGATCGAGCCGGACCCGGTGAAGACCAGGCCCTGCTCGGTCAGCTCGCAGGAGCCGCCCATCTCCGTGAAGATCTCGCGCAGCGCGTCACCGGGCTGCGTGGTGCGGGCCGGCCAGTCCGGGACGGTGACCGTGCCGCCGGTGACCAGGGCCGCGGCGAGGAACGGCTGGGCGTTCGACAGGTCGGGCTCGATGGTCAGGTCGCGGCCGAGGAGGGCGCCGGGGGCGACCCGCCACACGTCCGGCTCGCCGCCCGCCTCGGGGGTGTCCACCTGGGCGCCGACGGCGCGGAGCATGTCCACGGTCATCCGGATGTGCGGCATCGACGGCAGGGCGCCGCCCACGTGCCGCACCTCCACGCCCTGGTTGAAGCCCGGGCCCGAGAGCAGCAGGGCGCTGACGAACTGCGAGGAGGACGAGGCGTCGATCTCGACCCGGCCGCCCTCCAGGGCACCGCCGCCGTGCACGGTCAGCGGCAGGGCGCCCGGGCTGCCGTGCGAGGCGTCGTCGATGCGGGCGCCGAGTGCGCGCAGGGCGTCGATCACGCCGTGCAGGGGCCGCTCGTACGAACGGGGGTCGCCGTCGAACCGGATCGGCCCGTCGGCGAGAGTGGCGACCGGGGGCAGGAAGCGCATGACCGTGCCGGCGTTGCCCACGTCGACCGTGGCCGGGCCGTGCAGGCCCGAGGGGATCACGCGCCACGCCTCGCCGGAACCCTCCTTGCCGCCCGCGACCGAGGAGCTCGACGACACGGTCTCCTCGATGCCGACGCCCATGGCGCGCAGCGCGCCCGCCATCAGGAGGGTGTCGCGGGAGCGCAGCGGGCGGCGCAGCCAGCCCGGCTCGGCGGCCAGCGCGGCCAGGACCAACGCGCGGTTGGTGACCGACTTCGAACCGGGGACGTGGACCGTCGCGGTGACGGCTCCGCTTGCGTGCGGGGCGGGCCAGAGGGCGGTGTTCGCCGGGGTTTCGGTCATGCCTTTACTTTAGTGGCTGTGGGTGACCCTGCTCAGACGTCGAGGAGCCAGCGCCCCCCGCCCATCAGGGCACAGAGCGAGACGGCGTGGAAGAGGAAGAGCCACAGCCCCGCCGGGACGTGCGTGAGCCGCGACAGCTGGTCCGCGTCCGAGTCGCCCGCGCCCCCGCGCCTGCGCTTGGCCTGGAGCTCGAAGGCGGGACGCACGCCTCCCAGGAGCAGGAACCACACCACCGCGTACGCGAACGCCGCCTGCACGTCGGTGTCGGCCAGCCACGACACGAGCAGGAACGTGCCGCCGGTGAGGATCACCGTCAGGGCGCCGTACGCGTTGCGGATCATCACCAGCATCACGACGAGCAGCGCGGTCGCGATCCACAGGAACGCCGTGATGCGGCCCGAGGCGAGCAGGGCCGCGCCGCCGAGGCCGAGCAGCGGCGGCGCGGTGTAGCCCGCGGCCGCGGTGAGGATCATGCCGATGCCGGTGGGCCTGCCGCGCGAGACGGTCAGGCCCGAGGTGTCGGAGTGCAGCCGGATGCCGTCGAGGCGGCGCCCGGTGAGGAGGGCGACCAGGCCGTGGCCGCCCTCGTGCGCGATGGTGATGGCGTTGCGGGCGAGGCGCCATATGGCGTGCGGCACGACGACGGCGAGGGCGACGACGCCGGTCGCGATCACCAGCCACTGCTCGGGCGCCGCCTGCGTGCCGAAGACGCGGTCCCAGAGGTCGGTCAGGCTTGCGTTGGCGGTGCTTTCCATTGCTGGGAGTGGCTCCTCTGGTCGTACGCGGTCTGGCAGTCTGGCACGTATGTGCGGACGGTATGCATCCAGTCGTGGGCCCGAGGACCTCGCGGGGATCTTCGAGATCGAGAAGTGGGAGCCGGAAGAGGCGCTGGCCCCCGATTACAACGTGGCCCCCACCAAAGAGGTCTACGCCGTCCTGGACCGTCCTCTGAAAGACGCCGACGACCCGCGTCCGGTTCGCCAGCTGCGCACCCTGAAGTGGGGGCTCGTCCCCTCCTGGTCCAAGACGCCCGAGGGCGGCGCCCGGATGATCAACGCGCGCGCGGAGACCGTCCACGAGAAGCCGTCCTACCGCCGGGCCTTCACCTCCCGCCGCTGCGTCATCCCCGCCGACGGCTATTACGAGTGGGTGACCGCGCCCGAGGAGCGGCAGCTGGAGGTCGAGGGCAAGAAGAAGCGGCCGCGCAAGCAGCCCTACTTCGTGACGCCCGCCGACGGCTCGGTCTTCGCCATGGCGGGGCTCTACGAATTCTGGCGGGACAAGACCCTGCCCGACGAGCACCCCCTGGCGTGGTGGGTGACGTGCACGGTGATCACCACGGAGGCGGAGACCGCGCCCCTCGCCGTCGCCCCCGAGGAGGGCCCGCGCTCGCTCGCGGACATCCACCCGCGCATGCCGCTGATGCTCACACCGGACCGCTGGGACGCCTGGCTCGACCCGTCCCGCACGGACGCCGAGGATCTTCGCACCCTCCTGGAGCCGCCGCCGCACGGCCTGATGCGGGCCTATCCGGTGTCCACCGCCGTCAGCAACGTACGCAACAACGGACCGGAGCTGCTGAAGGAGCTCGACGGACCCGAAGAGGGCACACTCTTCTGACACTCTTCTGACGTGACGCACATGACACGGAGTGAGACGGTCGAGACCGACACCGGCACGGCGAGGATCACCTGGTACCCCGCCACGGAGAAGCCGCGCCTCCTGCTCGCCCTCAGCCACGGCGCCGGCGGCGGCATCGAGGCCCGCGACCTTCAGGCCATCGCCGCCGAGCTGCCCGCGCACGGCGTGACCGTCGCCCTCGTCGAGCAGCCCTGGCGGGTCGCCGGCAAGAAGCTCGCGCCCGCGCCGAAGACGCTGGACGCGGGATGGCGCGGCATCTGGCCCGCGCTGGAGAAGAAGGGACTCCCGGTGATCTCGGGCGGCCGCAGCGCGGGGGCCCGCGTCGCCTGCCGCACCGCCACCGAGCTGGGCGCCGCCGCCGTGCTCGCCCTCAGCTTCCCCCTGCACCCTCCGGGCAGGCCCGAGAAGTCCCGCGCCGACGAACTCCTCGGCGCCGGCGTGCCCACCCTCGTCGTCCAGGGCGGCAACGACCCCTTCGGGAAGCCCGCCGAGTTCCCCGAAGGGGCGTACGAGCTGGTGGAAATCCCGTACGGCGACCACGGGTTCGCCGTGCCCAAGCGGGCGGACATCGGGCAGGACGAGGCGGTGAAACGCATCACGGACGGCGTCACCCGGTGGGCGGGAATGTTGGGCGGGTGACCTCTGTTGTTGCGGACAGACGGTGAACGCCGTCAGCAGCTGTTCGTACGAGAGGGAGTCCGCCGCATGGGTTCGACCATCTGCCCGAACCGCTCCAGCGCCGCTGACCTGGAGTGGACGGTGCTGAGCGCACCCAAAACCGCATCTATTCGGGCGGCGCGGGGAGCGGGTCGTCGTCTATCCTCCGATTCGAGTGGGGCTGCTTTCGGCCTCACCACGTCGTTGGAGGAGGTGGGTCCGGTCACTGGGACCGACGCAGGGACCGAGCACGGCCAGGCGGAGCAGCCCCGAGAGAGTTCGGAGAAGTCCGAGACGGCCGCGGAGCGCACGGCCCGCTTCGAGCGGGACGCGCTGACGTTCCTCGACCAGATGTACTCGGCGGCGCTGCGCATGACGCGCAACCCGGCGGACGCCGAGGACCTGGTGCAGGAGACCTACGCCAAGGCGTACGCGTCGTTCCACCAGTTCCGTGAGGGCACCAACCTCAAGGCGTGGCTGTACCGCATCCTCACCAACACGTTCATCAACTCGTACCGCAAGAAGCAGCGCGAGCCCCAGCGCAGCGCCGCCGAGGAGATCGAGGACTGGCAGCTCGCCCGCGCCGAGTCGCACATGTCCACCGGTCTGCGCTCCGCCGAGTCGCAGGCGCTGGACCACCTGCCCGACTCGGACGTGAAGCGGGCGCTGCAGGCGATCCCCGAGGAATTCCGCATCGCCGTCTATCTGGCCGACGTCGAGGGCTTTGCGTACAAGGAGATCGCGGACATTATGGGGACACCCATCGGTACGGTGATGTCCCGACTGCACCGGGGCCGCCGCCAACTGCGCGGCATGCTGGAGGACTACGCCCGCGAGCGCGGGCTCGTCCCGGCAGGTGCCGGGGAGTCGAACGGAACGAAAGGCTCGGGCTCATGAGCTGCGGAGAGCCGCACGAGACTGACTGCAGTGAAGTCCTGGACCATCTCTACGAGTTCCTCGACCACGAGATGCCGGACAGCGACTGCACCAAGTTCGAGACGCACTTCGAGGAGTGCTCTCCGTGCCTGGAGAAGTACGGCCTCGAGCAGGCGGTCAAGAAGCTGGTGAAGCGCTGCTGCGGCCAAGACGACGTACCCGTCGACCTGCGGGCCAAGGTGATGGGCCGCATCGACCTGATCCGCTCCGGGCAGGCCGTCCCCGAGCAGGACGTCACCCAGGACGCGGCCCCCTCGGAGGCCTGATCACGCGGGGTCCGCTCACGGGCCCCGCTCTCCTCTCCCGTCACTCGAACGTGCTAATTACCGGCAGCCGGGCGCTGGCCGGGAGACCGCCGTTCTAGTCTCCGGACCGGAAACGGGGAGGAGACCTCCATGCGGTCGGTGCCGGTGCGGGCCCGCGTCTACATCCTGTGCGTCGCCCTGGCCGGCGTCGCCTGCGCCGTCCCCGCGGCCGCCGAGCGCCCGTCGTGGCCGGCCGTCGCCCTCCTCTCCGTGCTCTACGCCGGATGCGAGCAGATCACCCGCTGCCGCTTCGTCGGCCGCCGGGCCCCGCGCGGACTCGGCACCTTCTTTCCCGTCCTGCTCGCCGGGGTCTTTCTGCTGCCGCCGTCGGCCGCCGCGCTCGTCGCCGTCCCCGGCGCGCTGCTCGCCCGCGTCGACCGGCATCCCCGCGGGCTGCGCCGCGTCTGGCGCGCCGCCCAACTCGCCCTGGCCGCCTGGGTGTCCGCCCGGGTCCATGCCGCCCTCGGCGGCCCCGCCGCCAGTGCCGCACCCGACTTCCCGTACGTCCTCGGGCCCGCCGGAGCCGCCGTGCTGGCCTTCTCCGCCGTGCTCACCGTGCTGGACGGCGGCGTCCTCCTGACCGCCGAGCGCGTCCCCGCGCGGACCGCCTGGCGAGGGCTCTTCCCGCGGGCGCTCGCGCCCGTCGCCGTGCACGGACTCGCCGGACTGATGATGGCGGTGCTCTGGACCAGCCCGTACGGCCCGGCCGCCGCACTGCTCGTCCTGCTCCCGATGGGCGTCTCGTGCTGGGTCTTCGCGCAGTACCACCGCGAGCGCGCCGCCCACCAGGCCACCATCCGCGCGCTCGTCCAGGCCGTCGACATCAAGGACAAGTACACCCGCGGGCACAGTGAGCGCGTCGGCCGCGCCTCCGTGATGATCGCGCGCGAGCTGGGCATGGACGACGAGCGCGTCGAGGTCCTGCGGTTCGCCGGCATCCTGCACGACGTCGGCAAACTCGGCGTGCCCACCCGGCTGTTGCGGAAGGACGGGCCGCTGACGCCCGAGGAGCGCCGCGTCATCGAACTGCACCCCGAGTACGGGCACGAGATGGTGCGCGGCATCGGCTTCCTCGGCGAGGCCAGGGCGGCGATCCTGCACCACCACGAGCGGATCGACGGCAGCGGCTACCCGTACGGGCTCACCGGGCCGCAGATCCCGGAGTCCGCGCGGGTGGTGGCGGTGGCCGACGCGTTCGACGCCATGACGTCGACCCGGTCCTACCGGCGGGCCAGGCCCGTCGAGGCGGCCGTCGCCGAGCTCACCCGGTGCGCGGGCGCGCAGTTCGACCCCGAGATGGTCGGGGCGCTCGCCCGCGCCCTGGACCGGCACGGCTGGCACCCCGAGGTCACGGCGGACGTGCCCGAGCAGGGCGGCGGCGGGCCGCAGGGCCCCGCGCCCACCGTGTCCGCCCGGCGGCCCGCCGCGTTCCGCCCGGTGGCCCGGTGAAGGCCCCCTCCCGGCTCCCTCACACGGTCACCTGCCTGGCCGGACTGCTCGCCCTCCTCTCCCTCGCCTGGACCCTCTGGCACGGCATCACCGAAGGCCGGACCGCGCTCGCCTTCGGGGTGCTCATCGCCCTCGGCGAGCTGGCCCGGTGGGGGAGCGGCGAGGACCGGGAACCCGCGCCGCTCGGCGCCGCCGGTGCGCTCGCGTACGCCCTCCTCGGTGAGAGCTCAGGGCAGGCCACGCACCACGGGGTGCCGCAGGTGATCGCCGTGGTCGTCGCGGCGGCCCTGGTCGGAGCGGTGCCGAACGTGGCGCTCGGCCGCGGGCCCTCGCTGGACCACATGGCGCGCCGGGTGCTGACCGTCGGGTTCGCGGCGGCGTGCTTCCAGCCCCTCTACAACTCGGGCAGGCTCGGGGTGGGGGAGCCCTCGATGCCGTCAGGGCTGTGGGGGAAGGTGGGGCACGGGCCGTACTTCGCGCTCGTCATCGTCGCCCTGCTCGTCCTCACCGCGCTCTGCGACGCCGTCCTCGCCGCCGTGACGGCCCACGCGCGCACCCGCTGGCCGTTCGGGCAGCTGCTGCGGGAGGAGCTGCGGGCGATGCCCGGCATCGGCTCCGCCGTGTGCGCGACGGGCGCCGTCATGGCGCTCGCGGTGGCCGTGGCCGGTCTGTGGGCGCTGCCCGTCCTCAGCCTCCCGCTGCTGCTCACCCAGCTGTCCTTCCGGCGGTACGCGGCGGTCCGTGCGACGTACCGGCAGACCATGGCCTCCCTGGCCAGGGCCACCGAGATCGCCGGCTACACCCCGCAGGGCCACGCCCACCGGGTGGCCGGTCTCAGCCGGGCCGTGGGGCGGGACCTCGGGCTCTCCGAGGCGGACCTCACCGTCCTGGAGCACGCGGCGCTGATGCACGACATCGGGCAGCTCTCCCTCGTCGACCCCGTCCCCGCGGGCGCCACCGCGACGCTCTCCCCGGCGGAACAGCGCCGAATAGCCCTGCTCGGCGGAGCGGTCGTCCGGCAGACGGGGGTGTCCGCCGCGGTCGCCGTCGTCGTGGAGCGGCAGGCCGACCCGTACCGCGAGCAGCCGCTCACCGCACGTATTGTGCGGACGGCGAACGCGTACGACGAGATGGCGCGGGGAGAAGGACCCTCAGGGGCGCTGGGCGGTCCGCTCCACGCCCTGGAGAGGCTGCGCCTGGCCACGGGCCACGACTATCAGCCGGAGGTCGTGGAGTCGCTGGCCAGGGTGCTGTCCAGGGACGGCCTTACCTCGAGCCCGGCTGGGTAACCCATGGGTAATGAGCGGCCGTCCGACCGTACGTGGTTGGATGCGAAGAAGAGGGTGCACGGGGGTACGGACCCGACGCTGCGCCCGGACGAGACAAGACCTACGCATGACGTGGCAGGCGGGAATCAGGCGGGAATCGTGAGGATCTTCGGCAAGGGACGGCACCGGCCCTCCGCCTCATGGCGGCAGGCGACCGACCGCGCGTTCACGCTGATCGGCGACGGCCGGTACGAGGACGCGGGGGCACTGCTCACGCGCGCGGCGGATCTCGAACCCTGGCTGTCCGAGTCCTGGTTCAACCTCGCGCTGCTGCACAAGTTTCGGCACGACTGGGAGCAGGCGCGGGCGGCCGGACTGCGGGCCGTCGCGCTCCTCGACCGCTCCGCGGGCGCCCCCGACTGGTGGAACGTCGGCATCGCGGCGACCGCGCTGCAGGACTGGCCGCTGGCCCGCCGCGCCTGGCAGGCGTACGGCCTGCGGGTGCCGGGCGGTGTGGCCGCCTCCGGCGAGCCCACGGGCATGGACCTCGGCAGCGCGGCCGTGCGGCTCTCCCCGGAGGGGGAGGCCGAGGTCGTGTGGGGCCGACGGCTCGACCCGGCCCGCATGGAGGTCCTGTCCATTCCGCTGCCCTCCTCCGGGCGCCGCTGGGGCGAGGTCGTGCTGCACGACGGCGTCCCGCACGGCGAGCGGACGACGGCGGCCGGGCACTCGTTCCCCGTGTTCGACGAGATCGAGCTGTGGGCGCCCTCGCCCGTGCCGACCTGGGTGGTCCTCCTGGAGGCCGCCACCGAGGACGACAGGGACGCCCTGGAGCGGCTCGCGGCCGACGCCGGCTTCGCCGCCGAGGACTGGTCGTCCTCCGTGCGGCTGCTCTGCCGGATGTGTTCCGAGTCCCGGATGCCGAGCGACGAGGGCGACGGCGAGCACCTGGACCCGCACGACCACAGCGAGCCGGGCCACCCGGGCCCGCTCGGCCACCGCAGCCCGGGCGCCCTCTGGGTGCCGGAGCGCGAGTGCGGCCTCGCGGCGCCCGCGGGCCTGGTGCGCGGGCTGCTCGACGGCTGGGTGGCGGACAGCCCGGATTCCCGAGACTGGCGGGATCTCGAAGAGGTCTGCTGACACTTCGCCGTAGGCTGTACCGGCACAAACTCTTGAGGGTTCCAAGGAAGGCGTACGGCGGACATGGCGCAGGACACTGAGCAGCAGGCTTCGGGCGGGGTGCTCCCCGTCGACGACGAGGGCTTCGTCATCGACACGGAGGACTGCGAGGAGCGGGAGACGGCCTACCGCGAGCGCGGCACGTCCCGGCCGATCACCGTCGTCGGCAATCCGGTGCTGCACAAGGAGTGCAAGGACGTCACGGCCTTCGACGACGACCTCGCGAAGCTGATCGACGACATGTTCGCCACCCAGCGCGTCGCGCAGGGCGTGGGCGTGGCCGCCAACCAGGTCGGTGTCGACCTGAAGGTCTTCGTCTACGACTGCATGGACGACGACGGCGTGCGCCACGTCGGCGTGGTCTGCAACCCGGTGCTCCAGGAGCTGCCCGCCGACCGCCGCCGCCTCGACGACTCGGGCGAGGGCTGCCTCTCCGTCCCGACGGCCTACGCCCCGCTGGCCCGCCCGGACTACGCCGAGGTGACAGGGCAGGACGAGAAGGGCAACCCGATCAAGGTGCGCGGCACGGGCTACTTCGCGCGCTGCCTCCAGCACGAGACGGACCACCTGTACGGGTACCTGTACATCGACCGCCTCTCCAAGCGGGAGCGCAAGGACGCGTTGCGCCAGATGGAAGAAGGCACCCCGCGCTACCCCGTGGTGGCGAATGGCTGACGCACGCGCCGCGTGAGCGGCGCGGGAACCGCGTGACACGAGCGGCCCCTGGTTCGGGAACTCCTCCCTGACCAGGGGCCGTTGGCATGCGCGTGGCATGAGCCGCTCGCTTGTGCGAGCAGAACAGGCTGCCAGTGATCCATATTCAGTCACGTACGGGGAGGTTCTCGGCACTGGGGGGTAGTGAATGGCGCAAATCTGTTCCCTGAACGGTCAGTTGTGGTGCTGAATGGAAAGCGCGGGGATACGCAACGGCGCGCGCCCGGCACGGCGGGAGGGGCGTGTGTCCTCAGCGCGGCTGAAAGGGGTTTGTTCGTGCCTGCATATTCCGGAAGCACTTCACAGACACAACCACACACACGGCCACGGTCATCGGCGGTAACGGTGCCGCCTGCACTGGCCCTTCCGGTGATCGAGGCGACCTTCCCTCGCCGTCTGCACCCGTATTGGCCAAAGCTTCAGGAGAAGTCCAGGACGTGGCTGCGCGAAATGCGGCTCATGCCCCCGGACAAGGTCGAGCGGTACGCGGACAGCCTCTGCTACACGGATCTGGTCGCCGGCTACTACATCGGCGCGCCGGACGAGTTGCTCACCGCGATAGCGGACCTCAGCAGCTGGTTCTTCGCCTGGGACGACCGGCACGACCGGGACTCGGTGCACGGCAGGACGGCCCAGTGGCGGCGGCTCTGCCGGGGTCTGCACGGCACCCTCGACGAACCCCGGCAGTACGTGCACCACAAGGATCCGCTGGTCGCGGGGTTCGCGGACTGCGTGCTCCGCCTGTACTCCTCCCTGAGCCCCAGCTGGAACGCCAGGTTCGCCCGGCACTTCCACCCGGTGATCGAGGCGTACGACCAGGAGTTCAGGAACCGCCGGTTCGGCACCGTGCCCACCGTCGAGGCGTACATAGAGCTGCGCCGCCTCACGTTCGCGCACTGGGCGTGGATCGACCTCCTCGAACCCACCGCACGGTACGAGCTGCCGGACGCCGTGCGCAGACACCCCGCCTATCGGCGGGCGGCACTGGCGACCCAGGACTTCTCGGCCTGGTACAACGACCTGTGCTCACTCCCGAAAGAACTCGCGGGCGACGAACTGCACAATCTCGGAATCAGCCTCATCCAGCACGAGGGAATGAGGCTGGAAGAGGCGGTGCGGGAAGTTCACAGGCGCGTCAGTCAATGCGTCACAGAATTCATCGAAGCCGAACGGGAAGTTCTTCTGTACGCCGAAGAATTGGCGGCCGGCGGCGAGAGCGGCAGGGAACTCGCGGACGCGGTGAAATCCTGCGTCTTCAACATGCGGAACTGGTTCTCTTCCGTGTACTGGTTCCATCACGAATCCGGCCGCTATCGGGTGGACAGCTGGGACGACAGGTCCATCCCCCCGTACGTGACCGAAGAAGCCCTGGCGGAAAACGAACTGGTAGGTGAGGAATGAGCGTCGAATCCGCGATACCCGCGCCCCCCGCTTCCGGCCCCGGACCACTGCGTACCCCGCCCCTCGTCCGGGGCGGGGCCCCGGTGCTCGGCCACGCCTGGAACCTCGTGCGCGACCCGCTCGGCTTCCTCTCGGCGCTGCGCGACCACGGGGATCTCGTACGGATCAGGCTGGGACCCCGGACGGCGTACGTGGTGTGCGATCCGCAACTGGTCGGGGCCCTGCTGAAGAACCCCGAGTACATCGTCGGCGGACCGCTCTGGGACACCCTGGAGGTGCTCCTCGGCAAAGGCGTGGCGACCAGCAACGGCAAGCTGCACCGCCGCCAGCGGCGCATGATGCAGCCCGCCTTCCGCCCCGAGCGGATCGCCGACTACGCCAAGGTGATGGAGGAGGAGGCGCGCGCCACGGCGGCCCGCTGGCAGCCGGGCGCCACGGTCGACGTGAGCGCGGAGATGTTCCGCACCGCCGTGCGCATCGTCTCGCGCTCCCTCCTGGAGGTCGACTCGATCAGGGAGAAGGCGGACCGCATCGCCGACTCGCTGCACACCGTCTTCGAGGGCCTCTACCGCCGGATGGTGCTCTCGGTCGGACCGCTCCACCGCGTGCCGACCCCCGCCAACCGACGGTTCGAGAGCGCGCTCGCCGACCTGCACGCGCTCGTCGACGAGGTCGTCGCGGAGCGCCGCGCGGCGGGCCCGGGCACTCCCGACGACCTGCTCGCGGAATTGCTCAGGGCCACGGACGAGGCCGGGGAGCCCATAGCCGACCAGGAGATCCACGACAACGTGGTATCGCTCGTCGTGGCGGGTGCGGAGAATGTGGCGTCGACGCTGGCGTGGACGTTCCAGCTGCTGACCGAACACCCCGAGCAGGAAAGGCGGTTGGTTGAAGAGGTAAATTCCGTGGCCCCGGATCGCGCGATCACATTCGCCGATCTCAAGGCCCTGCCGCACACCCGCAATGTCGTCACCGAGGCGATGCGTATACGACCGGCCGCCTGGATATTCACGCGCCGGTCCGTGGCCGAAACCGAGCTGGGCGGCTATTCGATTCCGGCCGACGCGGACATCGTCTACAGCGTGTACGCGATGCAGCGCGACCCGCGTTCCTTCGAGCGGCACCTCGACTTCGACCCCGACCGCTGGAATCCGGAACGCGCCGGTGACGTACCGGAGTTCGCGATGATGCCGTTCGGCGTCGGCAACCGGAAGTGCCCCGGCGACCACTTCAGCCTGGCCGAACTCGCCCTGATCCTGGGGACGGTGGCTCCCAAGTGGCGCCTGGAGCCGGTCGAGGAGACCGACGCCCGCACCAAGGTCGGCATCACCCTGCACCCGAAGCGGCTCGTCCTGCGGGCCCGGCCGCGCTGAACGCGCGCGTGCCCGCCCCACCCGGTGAACGGGCGGGGCGGGCACACCGCATAAGGACGTGATTCGTCTAGAACTCGTCGTCGAAGGAGACCGAGCCCTCGACCGCGACCTGGTACGCCGAAGGCCGCCGCTCGAAGAAGTTGGTCAGTTCCTGCACGCCCTGGAGCTCCATGAAGGAGAACGGGTTCTCGGAGCCGTAGACCGGCGCGAAGCCGAGGCGCTGGAGGCGCTGGTCGGCCACGCACTCCAGGTACTCGCGCATCGAGTCGGTGTTCATGCCCGGCAGACCGTCGCCGCACAGGTCGCGGGCGAACTGCAGCTCGGCCTCGACGGCCTCCTTCAGCATGTCCGTCACCTGCGTCTGGAGCGCGTCGTCGAACAGCTCGGGCTCCTCCTTGCGGACGGTGTCGACGACGTCGAAGGCGAAGCTCATGTGCATCGTCTCGTCACGGAACACCCAGTTGGTGCCGGTCGCCAGGCCGTGCAGCAGACCGCGGCTGCGGAACCAGTAGACGTACGCGAAGGCGCCGTAGAAGAAGAGGCCCTCGATGCACGCCGCGAAGCAGATGAGGTTGAGCAGGAAGCGGCGGCGGTCGGCCTGCGTCTCGAGGCGGTCCAGCTTCTCGACCGAGTCCATCCACTTGAAGCAGAACTGCGCCTTCTCGCGGATCGAGGGGATCTCCTCCACCGCATCGAAAGCAGCCGCCCGGTCCTCGGGGTCGGGCAGATAGGTGTCGAGCAGCGTCAGATAGAACTGGACGTGCACGGCCTCCTCGAAGAGCTGACGGCTCAGGTAGAGCCGGGCCTCGGGGGAGTTGATGTGCTTGTAGAGCGTGAGCACGAGGTTGTTGGAGACGATCGAGTCGCCGGTCGCGAAGAACGCGACGAGCCGGCCGATCAGGTGCTGCTCCTCGGGCGTCATCTTCGCCAGGTCGGCGACGTCCGAGTGGAGGTCGACCTCCTCGACGGTCCAGGTGTTCTTGATCGCGTCCCGGTAGCGCTCGTAGAAGTCCGGGTAGCGCATGGGGCGCAGGGTCAGCTCGAAGCCCGGGTCGAGGAGGTTCTTCTCGCTGTTGGTCGTCGTGCTCATTACTGGCAGGCCTCGCAGGACTCGGGGTTTTCCAGGGAGCAGGCGACGGCTTCCTCGGCCGTGGCCTGCGCGGGGACGGGGGCGGTGGCGGCGGTCTGGGAGCCGCCGGCGGCGCGGGCGATGCGGGTGGCGGGGCGCGACCGCAGGTAGTACGTGGTCTTCAGGCCCGACTGCCAGGCGTACGCGTACATCGAGGAGAGCTTGCCGATGGTCGGCGTCTCCAAGAACAGGTTGAGCGACTGCGCCTGGTCCAGGAACGGGGTGCGCGCCGCGGCCATGTCGATCAGGCCGCGCTGCGGGATCTCCCACGCCGTGCGGTACAGCGCCCGCACGTCCTCGGGGATCCAGCCGAAGCCCTGCACCGAGCCGTTGGCCTCGCGCAGCGCCTCGCGGGTCTGCGCGTCCCAGACGCCGAGCCGCTTCAGCTCCTTCACGAGATAGGCGTTGACCTGGAGGAACTCGCCGGACAGCGTCTCGCGCTTGAAGAGGTTGGAGACCTGCGGCTCGATGCACTCGTAGACGCCCGCGATGGACGCGATGGTCGCGGTCGGCGCGATGGCGAGGAGCAGCGAGTTGCGCATGCCGGTGGTGGCGATACGGTCGCGCAGCGCCGCCCACCGCTCCGGCCAGGTCAGCTCGACGTCGTAGTGGTCCGGGTGCAGCACGCCGCGCGCGGTGCGGGTCTTCTCCCAGGCGGGCAGCGGGCCGTTGCGCTCGGCGAGGTCCGCGGACGCCTCGTACGCGGCGAGCATGATCCGCTCGGCGATCCGGGTGGACAGGGCGCGCGCCTCGGGGGAGTCGAAGGGCAGCTTCAGCTGGAAGAAGACGTCCTGGAGACCCATCGCGCCGAGGCCCACCGGGCGCCACTTGGCGTTGGAGCAGCCGGCCTGCTCGGTCGGGTAGAAGTTGATGTCGACGACGCGGTCGAGGAAGGTGACGGCGGTGCGGACGGTGTCGTCAAGACGCTCCCAGTCGATGTCCTGGGCGGCCGGGTCCACGAACGCGCCGAGGTTCACCGAGCCGAGGTTGCAGACGGCCGTCTCCCCGTCGTCCGTCACCTCCAGGATCTCCGTGCAGAGGTTCGAGGAGTGCACGGTGTGGCCGGGCTCCGCCGTCTGGTTGGCGGTGCGGTTGGCGGCGTCCTTGAACGTCATCCAGCCGTTGCCGGTCTGCGCGAGGGTGCGCATCATGCGGCCGTACAGGTCCCGCGCGGGGATGGTCTTCTTCGCGAGCCCTGCGGCCTCCGCCCGCCGGTAGGCGGCGTCGAACTCCTCGCCCCACAGGTCGACGAGCTCGGGGACGTCGGACGGCGAGAACAGTGACCACGGCTGGTCGGCGGCGACCCGGCGCATGAACTCGTCGGGGATCCAGTGCGCGAGGTTGAGGTTGTGCGTGCGCCGCTGGTCCTCACCGGTGTTGTCGCGCAGCTCCAGGAACTCCTCGATGTCGGAGTGCCAGGTCTCCAGGTAGACCGCGGCCGCGCCCTTGCGCCGGCCGCCCTGGTTCACGGCGGCGACCGAGGCGTCCAGGGTCTTCAGGAACGGCACGATGCCGTTGGAGTGCCCGTTCGTCCCGCGGATCAGCGAACCCCGGGAGCGGATGCGGGAGTACGAGAGGCCGATGCCGCCCGCGTGCTTGGAGAGCCGCGCGACCTGGTGGTAGCGGTCGTAGATCGAGTCGAGCTCGTCCAGCGGGGAGTCGAGGAGGTAGCAGGACGACATCTGCGGGTGGCGGGTGCCGGAGTTGAAGAGCGTCGGCGAGGACGGCAGGTAGTCCAGGCGGCTCATCAGGCGGTACAGCGCGGCGACCTCGTCGAGCGCGCGTTCGCTGCCGTCCTCCGCGAGGCCGCTCGCCACGCGCAGCATGAAGTGCTGCGGGGTCTCGATGACCTGGCGGGTGATCGGGTGGCGCAGCAGATAGCGGCTGTGCAGGGTGCGCAGTCCGAAGTACTCGAAGCGGAAGTCGGCGCCGTCGGCGAGCGCGGCCTCCACCAGCGCGTCGAGCCGGGCCGTGTGCTCGGTGACGAAGGACGCCGTGCGGTCGGCGATCAGGCCCTCGCGGTGGCCGACCGCGACGGAGTCGGTGAAGGAGCGCACGCCCTGTGTCGCCGCCTCCTCGCGGATGCCGATCGACAGGAGCCGGGCCGCCAGCTTGGAGTAGGCAGGGTCCTCCGAGATGAGCCCCGCGGCCGCCTCGGTCGCCAGCTCGCGCAGCTCCGCCTCGTCGGCCCGGGCCGAGCGGCCGCGCAGCGCGGCGGCGGCGACCCGGCCGGGGTCGGTGTCGGGGAGGTCGGCGGTGAGGTCGGTCAGGGTCCGCAGCAGCGCGGCCCCGGGTCCGTCGGTGCCTTCGGTACCCTCGGCGGTCGACTGTGACGGCGCTGACGCAGGTTCGGCAGGCGCGATGGTCACGTGGAGCTCTCCCTCGCTCGGCTCTGGGCCTGGGGGAGAGGACGGCACACACGGGCGCACCCGGGCAGGGCGGCGTACCGCGTCCACCGGCCCATTCCACGAGGCCCGGACGGTCGGCACCCGGGCCGGACGGCACGGGTGCACTGCCGGCAGGTCTTCGGACTCCGCGTACGACAAATGCGTACACGTCTACCGTTGCGGGACAGTTCCGGACTTGCACCGGATTCCCCTGCGGCGACAGCGAGCATGAGCATACATCTTGTGCCGCGCTCTTGAAGCAGGCCCACATCTTGTGTCGGCCCGCAGAGGGGGCGGCTAGAGTTTCAGCGCGTACGTCAGCAGCGGCACCGTCTCGATCGGGTTCCAGTCGCGCTCGGGCGTCCGCACGAAGCCGAGGCGCTCGTACAGCCGGTGGGCGGCGTGCATGGACGTCTGCGTGGACAGGACGAGCGCGCTGCGGCCCGCCTCCTCGGCGCGGCGCACGCACTCCCGTACGAGCGTCTCGCCCACACCCCGGCCCCGCGCCTCGGGGGAGACGGCCAGCATGCGTATCTCGGCCTCGCCGTCCCGCGCTATGTCGGCCATCGGCCCGCCGGACGGTACGTAGGTGACGCAGCCGAGCACCTTTCCGTCCGCCGCGGCCACCAGGACCTCGGCCGCCGCCGCCCGCGACGGCACGTCGCGCAGCACCGCGAGATAGGGGTCGTCCGCTCCGAAGTCCAGATGCCCGTCGGAGAGATAGGCCTGCGCGGTGAGGTCGCCGATGGCCTCGTGATCCTCGGGTCGTGCCTCTCTGATGCTGATCGTGAAATCCATGGGCGCAGTGTGCAACACGGGTACGACAAAGGGCCGCCGGTTTTTTCCGGCGGCCCGAGTCGCGTGCGCGGTGGCAGGGATCAGTGTCCGGCGCCCGCCGTCGCCTTCGGGAGTTCCTGTATGACACCGGGGTCGCCCGCGTCCGCCGTGTAGTCCTCCGGCGACGTCTCGTCGATGCCCTCGGGCGCCTTCAGCGCCTTCAGGACGAAGGTGAGGACCACGGTCACGACCACGTTCAGGACGAACGCGGTGAGGCCGATGTAGCCGATCTCGCCGATGCCCGGGATCGTGTCGGACGAGCCGCCGAAGTGCTTCTGCGTGGGCGAGGCGACGCCGTACGCGGCGAGCGTGCCGTAGACCATGCCGACCGCCCAGCCGGCGAGCAGCGCCCAGCGGTGGAACCACCGGGTGAACAGGCCGCCGACCAGCGCGGGCATCGTCTGCAGGATCCAGATGCCGCCCAGGAGCTGGAAGTTGATCGCGACGGTCTTGTCCATGCCGAGGACGAAGACGAGGGCGCCCACCTTCACCATGAGCGAGACCAGCTTGGAGACCTTGGTCTCCTGCTCGGGCGTCGCGTCGGGCTTGATGAAGTCCTTGTAGATGTTCCGGGTGAAGAGGTTCGCGGCCGCGATGGACATGATGGCGGCCGGGACGAGCGCGCCGATGCCGATAGCGGCGAACGCGACGCCCGTGAACCAGTCCGGGAACATGTTCTCGAAGAGCTGCGGGATCGCCAGCTGGCCGTTCTCGACCTTGACCCCGGCCGCGATCGCCATGAAGCCGAGCAGCGCGAGCAGGCCCAGCATCAGGGAGTACAGGGGCAGGATCGTGGTGTTGCGGCGGATCACGTTCCGGCTCTTGGAGGAGAGCGTCGCCGTGATCGAGTGCGGGTACATGAAGAGCGCGAGGGCCGAGCCGAGCGCCAGGGTCGCGTACGTCCACTGACCGGCCTCCGGCGGCGCGAGCGCGCCCCGCGGCTTGTCGGTCGCCGGGTTGGTCTGCGAGAACGCCTCGCCCGCCTTGGCGAAGATGTCGTCGAAGCCGCCGAGCTTGATCGGGATGTAGATGATCGCGACGACGATGACGAGATAGATCAAGCCGTCCTTCACGAACGCGATCAGCGCGGGCGCGCGCAGCCCCGACGAGTACGTGTACGCGGCGAGCACCGCGAACGCGATCAGCAGCGGCAGGTCCTTGATGAACCAGTTGGTGTCGGGGCCGCCGCCGATCCCCATGACGTCCAGGACGGCCTGGATTCCGACCAGTTGGAGCGCGATGTACGGCATCGTGGCGAGGATGCCGGTGACCGCGACGGCCAGCGAGAGCCCCTTGGAGCCGAAGCGCCCGCGCACGAAGTCGGAGGTGGTCACATAGCCGTGCTTGTGCGAGACCGACCACAGGCGAGGCAGGAAGGTGAAGATCAGCGGGTAGACGAGGATCGTGTACGGCACGGCGAAGAAGCCGGCCGCGCCCGCCGCGTAGATCGCCGCGGGGACGGCCACGAAGGTGTACGCGGTGTAGAGGTCGCCGCCGAGCAGGAACCAGGTGACCCAGGTGCCGAACGACCGCCCGCCGAGGCCCCATTCGTCCAGGCTCTGGTCGTTCTCGGCCTTGCGCCAGCGGGCCGCGAGGAAGCCCATGACGGTGACCGCGAGGAAGAAGAAGATGAAGACCGCGAGGGCGACGCCGTTGACTCCGTCCTTCATGACCGCGCCCCTTCCTTGCGGGCGCGCTGGTCACGCTGCCACAGCTTGTAAGCGATCATCGTGAGCACGGTGGAGATGAGCACCCACAGCATCTGGTACCAGTAGAAGAAGGGGATGCCGATGAAGGTCGGCTCGATCTTGGCGTAGGAGCTCACCCACAGCATCGCCACGAACGGCGCGACAAGGCAGACGGCGATGACCACGCGGACCGGCGTGACGACCGGTCTGTTCACTTCAGGCGCATCTGACATATCGCGGCTCCGTTCCCTCACTTATCCCGTGCTTAACGTGCGGGAAATCTAAGCGAGAGTCTTGATCTATGGAACCCCTGTCCGGATAACGGACGAGTCAATATGCCTGCTCAGCAGCAGCGGAAGCCCTTTCGGGGGTCCGACTCCTGCTGGTCTGTCCGCATGCGCTCAAATGCGCGGCGGCTGGGGACGGTTGCGGTCGGATGGTCCCTTCGCAAATGAGCCACATAGCGGTCGTACGCCGACTCGTCCGTCAGCTCTCGCGCGTACCAGCGGATCCATCGCAGCCCTCGCAGCACCCATGTCACGGGGCGGGCTCCCGCGTCCCCGCGAGCTCCTGCTTCTCCGCGAGTTCCCGTTTCTCCTCCGCGGTCGCGAAGAGCCCGGCCGGGGCGGTCAACTCCGATTGCACATAAGGCGCTTCGCTCAGCCGTGAGGCGGCGGGGTTGCGGACGTGCCGGACGCAGACGCGAGCCGCGTCCACGATCACGATGACGATGAGCAGGGCGAGCGCCGCCGAAAGGACGCCGTCCACCGTCGAGTTGGTCACGACGGTGTGCATGTCGTCCATCGTCTTGGCGGGCGGCAGGATCTTGCCCTCGTCGATGGCGTCCTGGTAGTTGGCGCGCTGCTGGAAGAAGCCGACGCGCGGATCGCTGGAGAAGACCTTCTGCCAGCTCGCGGTGAGCGTCACCGTCGCGTCCCAGGCGAGCGGAACACCGGTGATCCAGGCCCACTTGAGGCGTCCGGACTTCACGAGCAGCGTGGTGCAGACGGCGAGGGCGACGGCCGCGAGGAGCTGGTTGGCGATGCCGAAGATCGGGAAGAGCTGGTTGATCCCGCCGAGCGGCTCGTGCACGCCCACCCACAGGAAGTAGCCCCACAGGCCGGTGACGAGCGCGCTGGTGATGATCGGGCCGGGCTTCCAGCTCACCTTCCTGAACGGCTTGTAGACGTTGCCGAGCATGTCCTGCAGCATGAAGCGGCCCACGCGGGTGCCCGCGTCGAGCGCGGTCAGGATGAACAGCGCCTCAAACATGATCGCGAAGTGGTACCAGAAGGCCCGCATGGAGCCGCCGGTGACCTTGGAGAAGATCTCCGAGACGCCGACCGCGAGCGTGGGCGCGCCGCCGGTGCGGGAGAGCAGCGAGGACTCCTCCACGTTTTTCGCGGCCTGCGCCAGATCGGCCGGCGAGATGGAGTACCCGAACCCCGCGACGGCCTTCGACGCCTCCTGGACGGTGTCGCCGACGACGCCCGCCGGCGCGTTCATCGCGAAGTAGAGACCCGGGTCGATGATCGAGGCGGCGACGAGCGCCATGACCGCGACGGACGACTCCATCAGCATGGAGCCGTACCCGATCATCCGGACCTGCGTCTCCTTCTGGATCATCTTCGGCGTCGTGCCCGAGGAGATCAGCGCGTGGAAGCCGGAGAGCGCCCCGCAGGCGATGGTGATGAAGACGAAGGGGAAGAGCGAGCCCGCGAAGACGGGCCCGTCGCCGCGCGAGGCGAAGTCGGTCACCGGGTCCATCTTCAGCGTCGGCAGGCTGATCACGACGCCCAGCGCGAGCAGGACGATGGTGCCGATCTTCATGAAGGTGGAGAGGTAGTCGCGCGGCGCGAGCAGCATCCACACCGGCAGGATCGAGGCGACGAAGCCGTACGCCACCAGCCAGATGACCAGCGTCGAGGGCGCCAGCGTGAAGGTGTCGGCGAGCGACGACTCGGCGACCCAGCGCCCGGCGACGAGCGCGAGCAGCAGCAGGGCGACGCCGATCAGTGAGACCTCGCTGACCCGGCCGGGGCGCAGGACCCGCAGATAGAAGCCCATCAGCAGGGCGATCGGGATGGTCATCGCGATGGAGAAGGTGCCCCACGGCGACTCGGCGAGCGCGTTGACGATGACGAGCGCGAGCACCCCGAGCAGGATGATCATGATGGCGAAGGTGGCGAGCAGCGCGGCGGCGCCCCCGAACGGGCCGATCTCCTCGCGCGCCATCTGCCCGAGCGACTTGCCGTCGCGCCGCGTCGAGAAGAACAGCACGACCATGTCCTGCACGGCGCCCGCGAAGATCACCCCGACGATGATCCAGATGGTGCCGGGCAGGTACCCCATCTGGGCGGCGAGGACCGGGCCGACCAGCGGTCCCGCGCCCGCGATCGCCGCGAAGTGGTGGCCGAGCAGCACGCGCCGGTCGGTCGGGTGGAAGTCGATGCCGTTGTCGAGCCGCTCGGCCGGGGTGGCGCGGGTCCTGTCGACCTTGAGGACCTTGTAGGCGATGAACTTCGCGTAGAAGCGGTACGCGATGGCGTACGTGCCGAGGGCCGCCGCCACCATCCAGGCGGCCGACACCTCCTCGTCGCGCGCGAGCGCCAGGACGGTCCAGCCCGCGGCGCCGACCAGCGCGACGAGGGACCAGATGACGATGGATCGAGGAGTCGCTCTGCGCACCGGGTCGTCCTCCCGCTCATCAGGCGATGACGGTCATCGTGCGATGACGGGAGGAACGTAGAGCAGCGGAGCCGTCCGGCGCCAGACCTCGGACGGGTGTCAGTCCGTGGGTCTCTTGAGGCGGGCGACGAACTTGTAGCGGTCGCCGCGGTAGACGGAGCGCACCCACTCCACCGGCCGGCCGTCGCCGTCCTGTGAGTGGCGGGACAGGAGCAGCATCGGCAGGCCGACGTCCGTGCCGAGCAGCCCGGCCTCGCGCGGTGTCGCGAGCGAGGTCTCGATGGTCTCCTCGGCCTCCGCGAGGTGCACGTCGTACACCTCGGCGAGCGCTGTGTAGAGCGAGGTGTACTTGACCAGGGAGCGGCGCAGGGCGGGGAAGCGCTTCGCCGACAGGTGGGTGGTCTCGATGGCCATCGCCTCGCCGTTGGCGAGCCGGAGCCGCTCGATGCGCAGGACGCGGCCGCCCGCGCTTATGTCGAGGAGCCCCGCGAGGGTGTCGTCGGCGGTGATGTAGCCGATGTCGAGGAGCTGCGAGGTGGGCTCCAGGCCCTGGGCCCGCATGTCCTCCGTGTACGAGGTGAGTTGGAGGGCCTGCGACACCTTCGGCTTGGCGACGAACGTGCCCTTGCCCTGGATCCGTTCGAGCCGGCCCTCGACGACCAGCTCCTGGAGGGCCTGGCGGACCGTCGTGCGGGAGGTGTCGAACTCGGCGGCGAGGGTGCGCTCCGGGGGGACGGGGGTGCCGGGCGGCAGCGTCTCCGTCATGTCCAGCAAGTGCCTCTTGAGGCGGTAGTACTTGGGCACGCGCGCGGTGCGGCCGACGCTCGGGCCCTCCGAAGGCGCGCTCACATCGGTCCCGGTGCTGCCGGCCTCAGTGCCCATCTGCTGCCTCTCCGGCTCCTGTGCTGCTGCCGTCACCGGCTCCTCCGTCTGTCGCGGCTCACATCGTGGCACGTACCGGGCCATCGGGGCGCCCCCTGGTCGAGCGAAGTCGAGAGCTTCGGGGAAGACTCCGCCCGCTCAGGTGTCGGTCCGATAACGGACGCGACTGCCCTTCTTATACACCCTTGACACCCCTAAAGGTCTAGGCCAAGCTCCCCGTACTGGTCTACACCATTAAAGACCAGGTTCCAGTCCCACGGGCAGATCTCGGTCCATTCGGTCGCTGCGGGTGGGGGGTTGACTGGCATCCCTTGAGGAGGGTGAACGTGAAGCGCAAGCTCATAGCGGCCATCGGTGTCGCGGGCATGTTGGTCTCGGTCGCGGCCTGCGGCAGCGACGACGACGAGAAGAAGGCCGGGGGAGCCGACAGCTTCAAGGGTGAGACCCTGACGCTCTGGGCGATGGACGGTTCGACGCCGGACCAGTGGCAGAAGGACGTCACCGCGGCCTTCGAGAAGAAGACCGGCGCGAAGCTGAAGTTCGAAGTCCAGCAGTGGAACGGCATCCAGCAGAAGCTGACCACCGCCCTCTCCGAGGAGAACCCCCCGGACGTCTTCGAGATCGGCAACACGCAGACCCCGGCATACGCCAAGACCGGCGGTCTCGCCGAGCTCGACGACCTCAAGGAGTCCATCGGCTCCGACTGGACCGACTCGATGAACAAGTCGTCGGTCGTGGACGGCAAGCAGTACGCCGCCCCCCTCTTCGTCCTCAACCGCGTCGTCATCTACAACAAGAAGGTCTGGGCCGACGCGGGCATCAAGGAGACCCCCAAGACCCGCGCCGAGTTCCTCAAGAACCTCAAGCAGATCGGCGAGAAGACCGACGCCGAGCCGATCTACCTGCCCGGCCAGAACTGGTACCACTTCGTCGGCCTGACCATCGGTGAGGGCGCCGAGCTGGTCAAGAAGGACGGCGACAAGTACGTCTCCAACCTCGGCGACCCCAAGGTCGGCAAGGCCATGAAGACGTACAAGCAGTTCGCGGACCTCTCCAAGGCCCCCAAGAACAAGGACGAGGCCACCCCGCAGCAGGCCGAGGTCTTCGCCAAGGGCAAGACCGGCGCCTTCATCGGGATGAGCTGGGAGGCCGCGACCGCGATCAAGGCCAACAAGAAGATCGAGAAGGACATCGGCTACTTCACGATCCCCGGCGCCACGGCCGACAAGCCCGAGGGCGTCTTCCTCGGCGGCTCCAACCTCGCCGTCGCCGCGACCAGCAAGAAGCAGGAGCTCGCCAAGGAGTTCCTGAAGATCGCGCTGTCCGACAAGTTCGAGGGCCAGCTCGCCAAGGAAGGCGGCGTGATCCCGAACAAGAAGGCCCTGGAGTCCAACCTCAAGGGCAACCCGGCCGCCGAGGCCGCGGCCCCCGCCACCGCCGGCGGCGGCACCACCCCGCTGATCCCGGAGTGGGGCGCGGTGGAGAACCCGCCGAACCCGATCAAGAACTACATGACCGCGGTGCTCAACGGTAAGTCGCCTGCCGACGCCGCCAAGCAGGTCGAGGGCGAGCTCAACAAGCGCCTGTCGCAGAAGCAGTAACAACCCCCCTCTTGCCGGGGGCGGCGGGTGACACGCCCTCGCCGCCCCCGGCATACCTCTGCGTACCGCTATGCCCACGAAAGAGATGGCGAGCATGACCGTGCAGAAGACCGAACGGCCGCCCTCCGGCCCGACGGAGGTGCAGACACCGGCAGGCGGGCCACGGCCTGGTGCCCCGCGCAAGGCGACCGGGCGTCTCGCCGGCCTGACGCCCTATCTGCTTCTTGCCCCCGCGATCATCGTCACCCTGCTGCTGCTCGGCTGGCCGCTGGTCAACAACGGGATCCTGTCGTTCCAGAACCTCAACATGCGGCAGTTCATTCTGCACTTGACCGAGTGGAACGGATTCGACAACTACAAGGACGTCCTCACCGGCGAGGACTTCTGGCGGGTCGCGGGACGCTCGGTCGTCTTCACCGCCGTCAACGTCGTCCTGATCATGGTGCTCGGCACGCTGGTGGGACTGCTGCTCGCGCGCCTCGGCCGGAAGATGCGCACTTTCCTCCTGCTCGGCCTCGTACTCACCTGGGCGATGCCCGTCGTCGCGGCGAGCACGGTCTACCAGTGGCTGTTCGCGCAGCGCTTCGGCGTCGTCAACTGGGTGCTCGCCGCGATCGGCTTCGAGTCGATGGCCGACCACGACTGGCTGGCCACGCAGTACTCGACCTTCTTCGTCGTCCTGCTGCTGATCGTCTGGATGTCCATCCCCTTCGTGGCGATCAACCTCTACGCCGCCACGACCACCATCCCCAAAGAGCTGTACGAGGCCGCGGCGCTGGACGGCGCGGGGGCCTGGAAGCAGTTCACCCAGGTGACGCTGCCGTATCTGCGGCCCTTCCTCTACGCCACGACGTTCCTGGAGATCATCTGGGTCTTCAAGGCGTTCGTACAGGTCTTCACGATCAACGAGGGCGGCCCCGACCGGCTCACCGAGATCCTCCCCGTCTACGCCTACATCGAGGGCATGGGCAACCAGCACTTCGGCATGGGTGCCGCGATCGCGCTGCTCACCATCGTCATCCTGCTGGCCATCACGTCGTTCTACCTGCGGATCGTGCTCAAGCAAGAGGAGGACGAGCTGTGAAGCGCTCGCTGATGGGCCGCCTGTGGCCCAACCTGACCGCTGTCGTCATCTTCATCCTCTGCGTCTTCCCCGTGTACTGGATGTTCGCGACGGCCTTCAAGCCGACCGGCGACATCATCGCCGAGGACCCGGTCTGGTTCCCGACCGACGCCACTCTCGAGCACTTCAAGACGGCGATGGACGCCGACCACTTCTGGACCATGGTCGGCAACTCCCTCATCGTGACGATCCTCGCGGTCGTCTTCTCGCTCATCATCGGCGTGACCGCGGCGTTCGCCCTCGCCCGGATGCGCTTCAAGGGGCGGCGCGGCTTCATCATCGGCTTCATGCTGGCGCAGATGGCGCCCTGGGAAGTCATGGTCATCGCGATCTACATGATCGTGCGCGACGCCGACATGCTGAACAGCCTGATCCCGCTGACCCTGTTCTACATGGTGATGATCCTGCCCTTCACCCTCCTCACGCTCCGCGGCTTCGTCGCCGCCGTGCCCAAGGAGCTGGAGGAGTCCGCCATGGTCGACGGCTGCACGCGCATGCAGGCCTTCCGCCGCGTGATCCTGCCGCTGCTGGCGCCGGGCCTGATGTCGACCTCGCTCTTCGGCTTCATCACCGCCTGGAACGAGTTCCCGCTGGTCCTCGTGCTCAACAAGGAAGCCGAGGCCAAGACCCTGCCGGTGTGGCTGTCCAGCTTCCAGACCGCCTTCGGCGACGACTGGGGCGCCACCATGGCCGCGGCCTCCCTCTTCGCCATCCCGATCCTGATCCTCTTCGTCTTCCTGCAGCGCAGGGCCGTCAGCGGCCTGACCGACGGCGCAGTGAAGGGATAACGCCTGATGACGACACTCACGACGCACGCCGGTGACACCCTCACCCGCAACGCCCTCGCCGTCCTGCAGCCCGGCTTCGACGGCACCACCACCGCACCGGACTGGCTGCGCCGCCGGATCGACGAAGGCCTCGCCTCCGTCAGCCTCTTCGGCCGCAACGTACGCACCGCCGAACAGGTGGCCGCCCTCACCGCGCAGCTGCGCGCCCAGCGTGACGACCTCCTGATCGCCATCGACGAGGAGAGCGGCGACGTCACCCGCCTCGAAGTGCGCACCGGCTCCTCCTACCCGGGCAACCACGCACTCGGCGCCGTCGACGACACGACGCTGACCCGCGAGGTCGCCGCCGACCTCGGCCGGCGCCTCGCCGCCTGCGGCATCAACCTCAACTGGGCGCCGTCGGCCGACGTCAACGCCAACCCCGACAACCCCGTCATCGGCGTACGCTCCTTCGGCTCGGACCCCGACCTCGTGGCCCGGCACACCGCCGCCTACGTCGAGGGCCTGCAGTCGGCCGGCGTCGCCACCTCCGCCAAGCACTTCCCGGGGCACGGCGACACGGCCATCGACTCGCACCACTCCGTGCCGGTCATCGACGTCGACCGGGACGTGCTGAACTCCCGCGACCTCGCACCCTTCCGCGCGGCCATCGCCGCCGGCACCCGCGCCGTGATGAGCGCCCACGTGCTGGCCCCGGCCCTGGACCCGGAGAACCCCGGCACGCTCTCGCGCCGCATCCTGACCGGCCTGCTCCGCGAGGAGCTCGGCTACGACGGCCTCATCGTCACCGACGGCATGGACATGCAGGCGATCGCAGGGACGTACGGCTTCGAGCGCGGCTGCGTCCTCGCCATCGCCGCGGGTGCCGACGCGATCTGCACGGGCGGCGGCCCCTCCGACGAGGGAACCGTGCTGCGGCTGCGGGACGCCTTCGTCGCGGCGGTGCGCTCCGGCGAACTGTCCGAGGAGCGGCTCGCCGACGCGGCCGACCGCGTGCGGGCGCTCGCGGGCTGGGCCGCGTCGACGAAGGTGCCGGGCGCGGCCGAGCGTTCGGGGGGCGCGCCCGACTCCGGCATCGGCCTGGTCGCGGCCCGCCGCGCGCTGACGGTCACCCGCGGCGAGACATACGCGGCCCCGGTCACCGAGGCCCCCTACGTCGCCACCTTCTCCCCGCTCCCCAACATCGCCGTCGGCAACGAGACCCCCTGGGGCGTCACCGCCGAACTGGAGCGCCGCTTCCCCGGCACCGAGTCCGCCACCTACTCCGGCGAAGGCTCGGGCAGCGAGGCCCTCGCGGCGGCCGGCGAGCGCCGCATCGTGGCCGTCGTCCGCGACGCACACCGCCACGCCTGGATGGCCGAGGCCCTGCGGACCCTCGTCACGGCCCGACCCGACACGGTCGTGGTCGAGATGGGCGTCCCCCAGTCCGCCCCGATCGGCGCCCTCCACATCGCGACGCGCGGCGCGGCCCGGGTGTGCGGCGAGGCAGCGGCAGAGGCCATCGCCGCAGGCTGACCGACCCGGCAGGCGGGGCCGGTGTGCCCGCCTGCGGGCTGGCCAGTCCGCAGGCGGGGCTGGTCTGTCCGCAGGTGGAGCCGGTCTGCCCGCAGGCGGGGCTGGCTTGTCCGCAGGTGGAGCCGGTCTCTCCGGCAGGCGGAGTCGGCCTGCCCGTACGCAGGGCTCGCCTGTCCGCACGCGGAGCTGGTCTACCCGCAGGCGGGGCTGGCCAGGCCGCACGCGGAGCCGGATCGCCCGCACGCGGAGCTGGTCTACCCGCAGGCGGGGCCGGCCTGTCCGCAGGCGGGGCCGGTCTCTCCGGTAGGCGGAGTCGGCCTGCCCGCACGCGGAGACGGCCTGTCCGCAGGCGGGGCTGGTCCGCTCGTACGCGGAGCTGGCCTGTCCGCACGCGGAGCCGGTCTGCCCGCACGCGGAGCCGGCCCGTACGCGGAGCCGGTCCGCCCTCTACGCGAAAGGGGCGCCCCCGACGGGGGCGCCCCTTTTCGTGCGTTGCCGCCGTCGTTTCTACAGGCCCTGCCACTCCGGCTTGTTCGCGTACGTGTGCCGGAAGTACTCCGCCAGCTTCAGCTTCGACGCGGCGGCCTCGTCCACCACGATCGTGGCGTGCGGGTGCAGCTGCAGCGCGGAGGCGGGCACGACCGAGGCGACCGGCCCCTCCACCGTCGCGGCCACCGCGTCCGCCTTGCCCTCACCCGTGGCGAGCAGCACCAGATGCCGCGCCTCCAGGATCGTCCCGATCCCCTGGGTGATGACGTGGTGCGGGACCTGGTCTATGTCCCCGTCGAAGAAGCGCGCGTTGTCCACCCGCGTCTGCTCCGTCAGCGTCTTGATGCGCGTCCGGGAGGCGAGCGACGAGCACGGTTCGTTGAACCCGATGTGCCCGTCCGTGCCGATCCCGAGCAGCTGGAGATCCACACCACCGGCCTCGGCCAGCGCCTTGTCGTACGCCACGCAGGCCGCCTGCACGTCCTCGGCGCTGCCGTCCGGCCCCATGAAGGAGGCCTCGCTCAGCCCGAGCGGCTCGACGACCTCGCGGAGCACCACGGAGCGGTACGACTCGGGGTGCCCGGGCGGCAGCCCCACGTACTCGTCGAGCTGACAGATGCGCGCCCGCGAGGCGTCCACGGAACCGGACGCGACCTTGGCGGCCAGCGCCTCGTAGATGGGCAGCGGGGTGGAGCCGGTGGCGACACCGAGCAGGGCGTCAGGCTTACGACGCACCAGGGCGGCCATGGCCTCCGCGATGAGCTCGCCGCCTGCCGTGGCGTCCGGGACGATGACAACTTCCACGCTGGGCCTGCCGATCTGGAGAGGGGCTCGAAAGTACTGGTGGTATAGACCAATCTAGCAGAGCTGCGCCGCTGGAACAGCAGTGCGGCATCGCCAGAACAGCCGATTCCGCCGCTCTTCGATCCATGCTCGACTCTCCGCCCCGCCTCCGCCCGTCGAACCGGGCGCGGAGCCGGAAATCGCCCGGTCACACGCCCAGCAGCGAACCTCCCGTCGCGTCGATGTACTGACCGGTGATCCACCGCGCGTCGTCCGAGGCCACGAAGGAGACGATGTCCGCCACGTCGGCGGGCTGGCCTATGCGGTCGAAGGCCGAGTACCCCGCCATCTCCGCCCGCTGCGCCTCGGGGATGCCGTCCATCATTTCCGTCTGGATGATGCCGGGCGCCACCGCGTTGACCGTGATCCCTCGCGGGCCGAGCTCCTGCGCCAGGGTGTGCGTCAGCACATTCACCGCGCCCTTCGTCATCGAGTAGGCCACGGTGACCGGGAAGGCGATGCGCGTGACGCCCGACGAGATGTTGATGATCCGGCCGCCGTCGCGCAGCCGGTCGAGGCCCTTCTGGACGATGAAGAACAGCGCTTTGGTGTTGACCGCGAACACGCGGTCGTAATCCGCCTCCTGGACCTCGGTCACGTGGCTGTAGAGACCGATGCCCGCGTTGTTCACCAGGATGTCCAGGCCGTCCGCGTGCCGGTCGAACTCCGTCCAGAGTGCCTCGGCGTCGCCGGGCACGCCCAGCTCCGTGCCGAACGCGAAGGCGGAGCCGCCCGCCGCCTCGATCGCGGCCACCGTCTCCTTCGCCGCCACTTCGTTGCTGCCGTAGTGCACGGCGACCCGTGCCCCGTCCCGGCCGAGGCGCTCGGCGATGCCTCGCCCGATACCCCGGCTGCCCCCGGTGACCAGAGCCGTCTTCCCCGCGAGCCTGCCCCCCTGGTTCCCCTGCTCGACCCCGTGCTCGGTCCCCTGCTCGGTCCCCTCGAACGCACCCATGTCGGGCGCCCCCTCTCTCTCCGGCGATTTCTCTAGTGGTCGCTACAGAAAGAACGCTACCCCACACCCCGCCGCTTTTTCTAGTGCCCGCTATACAATTCACCCCATGGCGACGAAACAGCGCGGACGCCCCCGCTCCTTCGACCGCGAGACGGCCCTGGAGCAGGCGGTCCGTACTTTCTGGGAGAACGGATACGAGGCGACGTCGGTCTCGGACCTCACGCGCGTCATGGGTATCGGGGCGCCCAGCCTCTATGCCGCCTTCGGCGACAAGCGGAAGCTCTTCGACGAGGTCGTCGTGCGGTACGGAGCGACGCACGGCGCCTTCGGCGGCCGGGCCTTCGACGAGGAGCCGACCGCGCGCGCCGCCGTCTCGCGGCTGCTGCACGAGGCCGCGGTTCAGTTCACCGACCCGGGCCACCCCCGCGGGTGCCTCGTCATCACCGCCGCCACCAACTGCACGACGCCGGAGGTGGAGCAGACCCTGCGCGAGCGGCGGAACGCCAACATGGCGGGCATCGAGTCCCGTATCCGCGCGGCCGTCGCGGCGGGGGAGCTGCCGGACCACACCGACCCCGCGGCTCTCGCCCGTTACACGGCGGCGGTCTTCCAGGGAATGTCGCAGCAGGCCAGGGACGGCGCCACCAGGGAGGACCTGGAGGCGGTGGCCGATCTCGCCATGCGGGCGTGGCCGGACCATCAACAAACATCCGTCGACGCATAGACATAAGAGAATGGTCTAGTCCACAATGCGTGGGTAAAGCCTCCGCTCTTCCCGCACAGGAGAGCGGATCGAGGAACCGGCGCTCTCTGCCCTGACCGCGTCGGATCCTCACGATCGGCTGTTCAGGACCGCACATTCTGGCGGCCGATGCACCTGAAGGGCTGCGGTGCCGTGGGTGGGTTGAGGGTCCCACCCTGGCGCCGCGGCTCGTCGGGTACGACCAGAGGTCGTCACGTAGGCCCCTTGTCGGACACGTCCGGAACCCGGCGGGTATGCCGGAGCCTTCGAGGCGCGGGCCCACCGGACGCGAAAGGTACGCTCGCACACGTGCCCTCCATGAACGACCTCGTACGCCAGCACACCGCCCTCGGTGACTCCGACCTCGAGTGGCTGCATCTGCTGGTCTCGGAGTGGCAGCTGCTCTCCGACCTCTCCTTCGCCGACCTGGTCCTCTGGGTTCCCACGCGCGACGGGACCCGCTATGTCTCCGTGGCGCAGATGCGGCCCAACACCGGCCCCACCTCCTACCAGGACGACATGGTCGGCCACCTCGTCCCGCGCGGCCGCCGGCCCCTCCTCGACGCCGCCCTGGACGAGGGCCGCATCGTGCGCGAGGGCGACCCGGAGTGGCGCGAAGAGGTGCCGGTGCGCGTCGAGTCCATTCCCGTACGCAGGGAAGGGCGCGTCCTCGGCGTCATCGCCCGCAACACCAACCTGCTGACCGTGCGCACCCCTTCACGGCTCGAGCTGACCTACCTCCAGTCGGCGTCCGATCTCGCGCAGATGATCGCCGCCGGGTCGTTCCCCTTCCAGGGGCAGCAGGTCGACATGGACGCCTCCCCGCGCGTGGGTGACGGTCTGCTGCGGCTCGACGCGGAGGGCGTCGTGCAGTACGCGTCGCCGAACGCGCTCTCCGCGTACCACCGCCTCGGCCTCGCGTCGGATCTCGTCGGCCACCACCTGGGCAAGGCGACGGCCGAACTCGCCCCGTCCCGCGGGCCGGTGGACGAGGCGCTTGCCAAGCTCGCGAGCGGGTGGGCGCCGCGGGAGTTCGAGATCGAGGGCGGCGACGGCGTGATCCAGCTGCGCGCGATCCCCCTCAAGCCCAAGGGCCCCCGCATCGGTTCACTCGTGCTCGTGCGGGACGTCACGGAACTACGCCGCCGCGAGCGCGAGTTGATCACCAAGGACGCGACCATCCGGGAGATCCACCACCGGGTGAAGAACAACCTCCAGACGGTCGCCGCGCTGTTGCGGCTGCAGGCCCGCCGCATCGACTCCGCCAAGGGCCGCGAGGCGCTGGAGGAGGCCGTGCGCCGGGTGGGCTCCATCGCGATCGTCCACGAGACGCTCTCCCAGAACCTCGACGAGCGCGTGGAGTTCGACGAGATCGCCGACCGGGTGCTCGCGATGGTCGCCGAGATCTCGCCCGGCAAGGTGGCGGGCCGGCGCACCGGCCGCTTCGGCATCCTGGACGCGGAGGTCGCGACACCGCTCTCGATGGTGCTTACCGAAATTTTGCAGAACGCTCTGGAGCACGGCTTCCGCGAGGGGGACACCGGCACGGTCGAGGTGTCCGCCGTGCGGGGCGGCACCAGCAAGGAAGCGCGGCTGCTGATCACCGTCCAGGACGACGGCATCGGCCTGCCCGAGGGCTTCGACCCGCACCGCTCCGGCAATCTCGGCCTGCAGATCGTCCGCACCCTGGTCGAGGGGGAACTGGGCGGCACCTTCGACATGGTCCGCGCCCCGGAGCGCGGCACGCGGGTCGTCCTGGACATTCCGGTGCGCGGCGACAAGTAACGACGCGCCCACAGAAGAAAGACGCACCCACAGAAGAAAGCAGTGAGCCCCGGACCTGTGTGGTCCGGGGCTCACTGCTCACGTTGCGATGCGCATCGGGGGTACTGCGCGGCTGCGGCTCGGGGGCGGGAGTTGCGTACTCGCTGTACGCGCCGCCAAGCTCAGGCTCGTGGGGGGCGTGGGCGTCAGGCGCTGGCCTGGCGTGCACGGTTGCGAGCGGCGCGGCGCTTCATTGCACGGCGCTCGTCCTCGCTGAGGCCACCCCAGACGCCGGAGTCCTGGCCGGACTCGAGCGCCCACTGCAGGCACTGCTCCATGACGGGGCAGCGGCGGCAGACGGCCTTGGCTTCCTCGATCTGCAGCAGCGCAGGACCGGTGTTGCCGATGGGGAAGAAGAGCTCGGGGTCTTCCTCGCGGCAAACGGCGTTGTGACGCCAGTCCATGGCTGCTACCTCTCCTTGGTATTACATGCGGGTTGCTTGTGAATGTGAACGCTTTCACGAATCCCCCCGCACGGGAAGGGCCGACGCCCAGTTACCTGGTGTGGACCTGTGGTGGAGGAGGGGTTCTGGCGATCTGTGGGGCCGATGTTGCGGGCCGTCCCGATCGCCATGTAGAGATTCGCAAACCTCGGCTGCGGATACAACCCCTTCAGGAAAGTTTTTTTTGATTCCTCAGTGTCGACTGGGTCACAGCCGTACTTCTATGGGGTGGACCCTGGTCTAAACGTTCGAGTGAAAGGACTTTAGCCCCTTCTGCTCACACAATCACACGCAGTGCACGGCGTACGCCTGTGAACGTCACGCTCGTCCGCAGCCCCAAGTGGTCACCGTCCATCTGGAGGGGCAGGGGCACCTTCGAATGCAAGGTGAAGTCGGTGAGGTCGTGGAGCGTAACCGCGTGCTTACCGTGCGGTCCGCGCTCGGGTGTCGAGGTCAGCAGCTGGGTGCCGTACCGGGCCACCGCGGCCGTCGAGAGCTTCTTCAGACCGAGCACGTCCAAGCCCGTGTCGAAGGAGGCCTGCGGGGACGCGTACAGGGGGCGATTGCCCAGGTAGGAGTACGGAGAGGTGTTGCAGACTATCGACATCACCAGGTCCGTCACCGGGTCCTCGCCGGGCCGCTCCAGGGTGATCATTCCGTGCCTGCGATGGGGTTCGTCGATGAACTGGCGGAGCACCTGGCGCACATAAAGGGCGTGCGTCGAGCGCCGCCCGAGCTCGCGCTGCTGTTCGACTCTGCCGACCACTCCACCGTCGAAGCCGAGACCCGCGCAGAACGTGAACCAGCGCGACGGCACGGCCTCGTCCTCCGTGCCCGGTGTGCCGCCCGCGATGCCGAGGCCCACCGTGCGCTCACTGCCCTCGCGCAGGGCGTCCAGCAGGGCGCCGGTGGCCTCCACGGCGTCGTTGGGCAGTCCCAGGGCGCGCGCGAAGACGTTGGTGGAGCCGCCGGGGACGACGGCCAGCCGGGGGAGGCGGTCCGGGTCGGGGCCGTGGTGCAGCAGGCCGTTCACGACTTCGTTGACGGTGCCGTCCCCGCCGAGGGCGACGACCAGCTCGACGTCCTTGCTCTCCGCGGCCTGCCGGCCGAGGTCCCTGGCGTGCCCGCGGTACTCCGTGGTGACCGCGTCGAGTTTCATCTCGCTCGCCAGTGCGTGCACCAGCACATCACGCGTACGCGCACTGGTGGTGGTAGCCGCCGGGTTGACCACGAGGAGTGCACGCATGCGAAGCAGACTACCTAGCGGTCTTGAGACGGCCTAGACCGAGGTGCCGGGGCGGAGGGGCCCGGAGCTACCCTGCTGGAGTGAGTACTGAGCGGAAATCCACCCCCGAAGCCCCGGAGTCGCCCGAGCCGGGCCAGCGGCCCGCGCGGGTGACCGCCGCCGCGGCCCTGGTCGCGCTGGAGGGCGTCGCCCTCCTCGCCGGGGGCGTGTACATGCTCGTGATGGGCCTCGCCGGATCACCCGACGATCCGCGGTCGGCCGAGACCGGCGGCATCACGCTGATCGTCCTCGCGCTGCTCCCGCTGCTCGCCGCGCGCGGGCTCCTGAAGCTGCGCCGGTGGAGCCGCGGGCCCGCGATCATCACCCAGATCATGGCGCTGCCGGTGTCGTGGCAGATGCTGCAGGCCGACAGCGTGGCGATCCCGGCCGGCATCGTCCTCGCGATCACGGCCGTCGCCTCACTCGTCTTCCTGATCAACCCGGCGGCGACCGAGGCCCTCGGCATCCAGGGCCCCGGCAACGTACAGGATCAGAAGTAAGACGCTCGGACTGACGCTCGGAATCAGGAAAAAGCGGCACTACGGAGAGTGACTACTCCTCGACGAGGAGCTTCTCCCGCAACTGCGCGAGCGTGCGCGCCAGCAGCCGGGAGACGTGCATCTGCGAGATGCCGACCTCCTGCGCGATCTGCGACTGCGTCATGTTGCCGAAGAAGCGCAGGAGCAGAATGCGCTTCTCGCGCGGGGGCAGGTCCTCCAGGAGGGGCTTGAGCGACTCGCGGTACTCGACGCCCTCCAGGGCCTCGTCCTCGGCGCCCAGGGTGTCCGCGACGGCCGGCGACTCGTCGTCCGTGTCGGGGACGTCCAGGGACAGCGTGGAGTAGGCGTTGGCCGACTCCAGGCCCTCAAGGACCTCCTCCTCGGAGATGGCCAGCTTCTCGGCCAGCTCGTGCACGGTGGGGGAGCGGCCGTGCAGCTGGGACAGCTCGGCCGTCGCCGTCGTCAGCGCGAGCCGCAGCTCCTGGAGGCGACGCGGGACGCGGACAGCCCATCCCTTGTCGCGGAAGTGCCGCTTGATCTCGCCGACGACGGTCGGTGTCGCGTACGTGGAGAACTCGACGCCGCGCTCCGGGTCGAAGCGGTCCACGGACTTGATCAGGCCGATGGTGGCGACCTGGGTGAGGTCGTCGAGGGGCTCGCCGCGGTTGCGGAAGCGGCGCGCCAGGTGCTCGACGAGCGGCAGGTGCATGCGGACCAGCTGGTTGCGCAGCTCCGCGTACTCCCGACTGCCGCCGTCCAGGGTGCGCAGCTCGATGAACATCGCGCGTGCGCCGCTGCGGTCCTGCGGATCGTGCCGGCCGTGCTGGTGCTCGCTCATGTTTCCCGCCCGTCGCCCGCCGCCCCGGCCGGAGAGCTGCTTGAGCTCGTCCTTGGCGGTCGGCTCTGCCTGCTCCGACACATCGGCCACCCTCAGCGGACCCGGCTGGTCCGGCTCCTCCGGGTGCGGTTTGGCCTGCTGCTCGGGGATTCCGGTGGTCATACGGCGCAACCCCTCCCTGCCGGCGGCGGGCAGACCCTGTGTGCCGCGCTCTTCGTCCCGCACCGGCCCGTCCCCGTCCCTCACGCCGGCCCGGGTCCCGCGCCGCGCTTCTTGTAGAGGCTGATCGAGACGGTGTTGTCCTCGGCGACCGTCGAGTCCACCTGGCCCGCGAGGGCCGACAGCACAGTCCAGGCGAAGGTGTCCCGCTCCGGGGCCCGGCCGTCGGTCGTGGGCGCCGAGACCGTCACTTCCAACGAGTCGTCGACGAGCCGGAAGACGCAGCTGAGCACCGAGCCGGGCACGGCCTGCTGGAGCAGGATCGCGCAGGCCTCGTCGACCGCGATGCGGAGGTCCTCGATCTCGTCGAGAGTGAAGTCCAAACGCGCCGCGAGGCCGGCAGTCGCCGTCCGCAGCACCGACAGGTAGGCACCCGCAGCAGGAAGGCGGACCTCCACGAAGTCCTGATTCCCGGGCTCGCCTGCGATCTGGGACACCCTCACCTCCAAGGTGGTACAAGCACTTTCGGGGTTCCGGGACCGCCGCCCAGCGGTGGTCCGGACTGCGTCACACGGGTAACGCACCACGTCGTTCTGCGGTGACGCTACCGCGCTCCCCAGCTCCGTGTCCCGGGGACCCCGCCTTGATGCTGTCACTCATAGTAAGCCTATGAGTACGGACAGTGGCTAGGGGTCGCGCAAGCCCAATTGGAAACAACGAGCGCCGGGTTGACGTACCCAGGCGTCAGACGATCGAACCGTCCACAAAGCACCAGCGCCAGCTCTCCCCCGGCTCGAAGGTCCTCATCACAGGGTGTGAGGTCTCCTTGAAGTGCGCCGTCGCGTGCTGGAAGGGCGACGAGTCGCAGCAGCCGACATGACCGCACTCCAGGCACAGGCGCAACTGGACGGGGTGGCTGCCGGCCGCCCGGCACTCGAGACACGTATCGCTCAGCGGGGACACCTCGGGGTGCGGCAGCGCTGCGACGTGCGGGCACTCGTTCATGATTGCCAGGTTACGACGGGAACACGGAGGGCGGAGGGGTCTGCCGATGGATGTATTGCCCCTGGTGGGACTGATCGCGGCGAGCGCCGTGGTGGCCGGGGCGGCGCGCAGGACCCCGGTGCCGGCACCGCTGCTCCTGGTCGGGGTGGGGCTCGTCGCCTCGTACGTGCCCGGAGTGCCCGACTACCACCTCGATCCGCACATCGTGCTGCCGCTGATCCTGCCGCCCCTGCTGCACACGGCCGCCCTGGAGAGCTCCTATCTGGACCTGCGCGCCAACATCAGGCCCGTCGCGCTGCTCTCCGTCGGGTACGTCCTGTTCGCCACGGTCACCGTCGGCTGGCTCGCCTATCTGCTCGTCCCCGACCTGCCGCTGACCGCCGCACTCGTCCTCGGCGCCGTGATCGCGCCCCCGGACGCGGTCGCCGCGACCGCCATCGCGCGGAGGGTGGGGCTGCCCTCGCGGATCACCACGATCCTGCAGGGCGAGTCCCTGGTGAACGACGCGACGGCGATCACCGCCTACAAGGTGGCCCTCGCGGCGGCGGTCGGCGAGGGCGCGAGCTGGTCGGGCGGGGTCCGGGAGTTCCTGGTGGCCGCGGTCGGCGGGGTCGGCGTCGGGCTGCTCCTCATGGTGCCGATCCACTGGCTGCGCACTCACCTGAAGGAGACGATGCTGCAGAACACGCTGTCCCTGCTCATCCCCTTCGTCGCGTACGCCGCCGCGGAGCAGGTCGGCGCCTCCGGAGTGCTCGCCGTGGTCGTCGTCGCCCTCTACCTCGGCCACCGCTCCTGGCAGGTCGACTTCGAGACGCGGCTGCAGGAGGCCGCGGTGTGGCGGGTCGTCGCGTTCATCCTGGAGTCGGCGGTCTTCGCGCTCATCGGCCTGCAGCTGCCCGTGGTGCTCAAGGGGCTCGGCGAGTACAGCGTGGCGCAGGCGGTCTGGTACGCCGTCGGGGTCTTCGTCTTCGTCGTGGTGATGCGCTTCGTGTGGTCGTATCCGGCGACGTACCTCCCGCGCGGCCTTTCGGCACGGATCAGGGAGCGCGAGGGGGACGTGGACTGGCGGCGGCCGCTGATCGTCAGCTGGGCCGGGATGCGCGGTGTGGTGTCACTCGCCATCGCCTTCTCCATCCCGCTCACCATGGAGGACGGGGAGCCCTTCCCGGCGCGCAACCTTGTCTTGTTTCTTACGTTCACCACGGTCATCGGAACGCTCGTCGTGCAGGGCCTGTCGCTGCCCTGGCTGATCCGTGTCCTGAAACTGCCCGGCCGTGACGCGCAGGCGCAGACGCTCGCCGAGGCGCAGGCGCAGAACGCCGCCTCAGAGGCCGCGGAGGCACGGCTGGAGGAACTCATGCAGGACGAGCGCAATGGCCTGCCACAGCCCCTCCAGGACCGTCTGCGCACCGTCCTGGAGCGGCGGCGCAACTCGGTGTGGGAGCGGCTGGGCCAGGCCAACCCGGTGACGGGGGAGTCCGCGGACGACACCTACCGCCGGCTGGCGCGCGAGGCGATCGCCGCGGAGCGCGAGGTCTTCGTGAAGATGCGGGACGAGCGGCGCATCGACGACGAGATGATGCGGACGCTGCTGCGCAAGCTGGACCTGGAGGAGGCGGCGGCCCACCGGGAGATCGAGGAGTGAGGCGGCCTACTCGGCGCCGGACGCGGCGGCGGGCTCCTCGCGGGTGCCGGTGATCACCGCGGTGAGGCGCGTGCCGGGCCGGAAGGCGCCCTCTTCGGAGAGGACGGTCAGGGCGTACAGGAGCTTCGCCACGTAAAGGTGTTCTACGGAGAGGCCGATTTCGCGGCCGTGCCGGCCCTCGAAGTCCTCGGCGAAGGCGATGAGCTCCGGTGGGGTGCGGGCGTAGCCGCCCCAGTGGAAGCGGTCGTCCAGGAGCCAGTTGGCGGTCGGCTCGCCGAACGTCCGCCGTTGCAGTGCCGCTATGTCGTCGCCCAGGAAGCCGCCTTTGAGCACCGGTATGCCGAGGGCCCGCCGGTTCGGGCCGAGTCCGGCGGCAAGGCCCGCGAGGGTGCCGCCGGTGCCGCACGCGACGGCCGCCACGTCGGTGTGCTCGCGCAGCTCCTCGCCGAGGGCAGTGCAGCCCCGCACGGCGAGGGTGTTGCTGCCGCCCTCGGGGATCACGTACGCGGCCGGGGCGTCGGTCGCGCGAAGGAGTGCCGCCAGGGTCTCCGGCTCGGCCTTCCGCCGGTACGTGCTCCGGTCGACGAAGTGCAGGCGCATGCCGTCGGCCGCGCAGCGCGTCAGTGACGGGTTGAGGGGGCGCCCGGCGAGTTCGTCGCCGCGGACGACGCCGATCGTGGCGAAGCCCAGGAGCCGGCCCGCCGCGGCGGTGGCGCGCAGGTGGTTGGAGTAGGCGCCGCCGAAAGTGAGGAGAGTGTCGTGGCCCGCGTCGGCGGCGGCCCGCAGGTTCAGGGCGAGCTTGCGGTACTTGTTGCCCGGCAGGTCACGGTGGATCAGGTCGTCCCGCTTGAGGAGCAGCTGGACGCCGCGACGGGCGAAGCGGTCGTCCGCTATGGGCTGCAGCGGGGACGGCAGCCGGGGGCGCAGGCCGACGGGCGGGGTGGGATGCACCCCGCCATTGTCTCCCGTGGCATGGGGACCGACAGGGGGAGCCCTTCACAGGGGGCTCCCCGGGCGTTCCTCGGCGCCGGGGCCTGCGTGGGAGCACAGGGCCTGCGGCGCCTACGGGGGGGGGAGTTACTTCAGGCGCTCCTCGATGCGGGCCCGCATCGAGTCCATCGTGAAGCCGCGCGGGTCGATCTTGCCCGGCTGCCACTCCAGGTGGCCGATCACCGAGCGCTCCGTCCAGCCGTGCACGCGGCAGACCGCCGCCGAGGCCCTCTCGATGGCATCCAGCTGGGCCTCGGGCCACGGGTCCTCGCCGTCGCCGAGGTTCTCGCACTCGAAGCCGTAGAAGTGGCGGTTGCCGTCGGTGTTCGCCTCGTTGTCCGGAGGCAGCCGCTTCTCGGCGATGACCGCGCGGAGCACGTCGTCGTCGCCGAGGCCCGCGTGGTTGGCGCGGCCGTAGCCGACGAGGTGGACACGGCCGTCCTTGGTGATGACGCCGTGGCAGAGCGGCCCGGGGAGCGAGGCGAAACCGTCGCGGCAGATCTCCACCGTACGCTCACTCCCCGAGGTCACGGTGTGGTGGATCACCACACCGTGCACGGGGCCCCAGGGGCCTTTGTGGTTGCGGTTGTGGTGCTCCCAGTCGCCGACCTCGACGACGGTCACGCCTTCGTCCCGCAGGGCCTCCAGGAACCTGCCCGCGGACATGGGTGGGGCCATGACCCCTCCTTTGCAAGGCGGGACGGCCGCCGGTCGCAGGCCGTCTCGTATGCCCTGCTTGTACCGGAACTCCGGTGCCCGGACCAGTTGTTCGGAATCGATCCGAGGGCTGTTCGGGCACCGTGCGAGCCGATCCGGTCAGTTGCCGTGCAGGAAGCCGTCCCCGTGCGTCGCGACATGGGACTCCACGGCCTGCAGCGCCTGCTGGGTTTCCTGCGAGGAGCCGGTGCCCCGGCGCTCCGCGAAGTACGCGGCGCCGAGCTTCTTCAGGAGGGCGTCGCCGGCCCGCTTCTCCTGGACCTCGTCGATCTTCTGCTTGCCCTGAGTGAGGCCCCGCTGGGCCTGCTCTTTCGCGCGATCGAGGAAGCCTGCCATTGCTGTCTCCTGCCGGTTGGTGCGGACGGGGCGAACGGGTTGAGCAGTGCCTCTTCCGCATGGGTTCAACGGTGTCGCGGATCTTGGAGTTCCCTGTGACTCCCGAGCCCATCAGGCTGCCCGGTGCGACACCTCCCGAGTTGCGCCGAACGGGTGGAAACGCGCCTCCTGCCCCGCTGGGGCGTGATCCATTCCCGCTCGTTTGTGTAATGGCGCGGCCACGTTCCGTGCTGGAAGGCTTGGGCGGGCACATCACCGCAGGCATCAGATCACCGCATCAGATCAGCGCAGGCACCAGATCACCGCAGGTATTTCGGGAGGGCAAAGCCATGTCGGTAGGCGAAGAGATCCGGACCGAGTCGGAGAAGCCGCAGCAGAGTCTCGGCACATCCGCCGCACGGAATCTGGCCACCACCACCAAATCCGCGCCGCAGATGCAGGAGATCAGCTCCCGCTGGCTGCTGCGGATGCTGCCCTGGGTCCAGGTGCAGGGCGGCACATACCGGGTGAACCGAAGGCTGAGCTACTCGGTCGGTGACGGCCGGGTGACGTTCGTGAAGACGGGCGACCAGGTGCAGGTCATCCCGGCGGAGCTCTGTGAACTGCCGGTGCTTCGGGACTTCGACGACCAGGACGTGCTGGGGGAGCTGGCACAGCGCTGCCAGCAGCGGGAGTTCGCCGCGGGCGAGGTCCTGACGTCCTTCGGCAGCCCGGCGGACGAGGTGTTCCTGCTCGCGCACGGCCGCGTCGAGAAGGTCGGCACGGGTCCCTACGGCGACGACACGGTCCTCGAGACGCTCGCCGACGGCTCCTACTTCGGCGAGCAGGCGCTCATCAACCCCGAGACCATCTGGGAGTACACCGCGCGTGCGGTGACCGCGTGCACCGTCCTCACCCTGCCCCGCCAGGACCTCGAACAGGTGGCGGAGCGCAGCGAGTCGCTCCGCGGCCACATCCAGCGGCTGCGGTCCATCCCGGCGCAGCGCACCAACAAGTTCGGTGAGGCGCCCATCGACCTGTCCGCCGGCCATGTCGGCGAGGCCGTGCTGCCGGGCACCTTCGTGGACTACGAATCGGCACCGCGTGAGTACGAGCTGAGCGTCGCCCAGACCGTGCTCCGCGTCCACACGCGCGTGGCCGACCTCTACAACCAGCCGATGAACCAGACCGAGCAGCAGTTGCGGCTGACCGTCGAGGCGCTGAAGGAGCGCCAGGAGCACGAGCTCATCAACAACCGCGAGTTCGGCCTCCTGAACAACTGCGAGTACGACCAGCGGATCCAGCCGCACCACGGCGTGCCCAGCCCCGACGACCTGGACGAACTGCTCAGCCGCAGGCGCGGGTCCAAGCTCTTCCTCGCGCACCCGCGCGCGATCGCCGCGTTCGGCCGCGAGCTCAACAAGCGCGGACTCGTCCCCGAGACCATCGACATGGCGGGCAACAGGATCCCCACCTGGCGCGGGGTGCCGATCTTCCCGTGCAACAAGATCCCGGTCACCGAGGCCCGCACCACCTCCATCATCTGCATGCGTACGGGCGAGGAGGAGCAGGGCGTCATCGGTCTGCGCCAGACCGGCATCCCGGACGAGATCGAACCGAGCCTGTCCGTACGGTTCATGGGCATCAGCGAGCAGGCGATCATCTCCTACCTGGTGTCGACCTACTACTCCGCCGCGGTGCTCGTGCCCGACGCGCTCGGCGTCCTGGAGAACGTCGAGATCGGCCGCTGGACATGACCCCGCGGCCGTGTCCCCGGGCGCGGCACGGGGTACACCCCCTCCGTACGCGCCCACAGGCCGAGGAACAGCCACCGTCCGCATCCTTCGCGGGGTGAGTCCATGACGGACACGACGACGGACCCGGCAGGCACAACGGCGGGCGCAGGTGCGGTGGCGGGGGCAGCGGCGGCGGGTGCGGCGGCAGGCGCGGTGGGTGTGCCGGGGAGCGACCCCGAGTCCGGTGACGGATGCGAGGCCGTGGAGATCCTGGCGTCGACGCGGGCGCACGTCGATCCGGAGCTGCGCAGGGCGATCGACACGCTTCCCGGGTCGTTGCGCCGGGTCGCGCTCTACCACTTCGGGTGGGAGCGCGCGGACGGCACACCGGCCGCCGGGCACGCGGGCAAGGCCATCAGGCCCGCCCTCGTGCTCACCGCGGTGCGGGCGCTCGGCGGGGAGCCCGCACTGGCCGTGCGGGCGGCGGCCGCCGTCGAGCTGGTCCACAACTTCACGCTCCTGCACGACGACGTGATGGACCGCGACACCACGCGCAGGCACCGGCCCACCGCCTGGACCGTGTTCGGCGTCGCCGACGCGATACTCGCCGGTGACGCCATGCAGGCACTGGCGCAGCGGCTGCTCGCCGACGACCCCCACCCGGGGGCCGCGGTGGCCGCCGCCCGCCTCGCCACCTGCGTCATGGAGCTCTGCGCGGGGCAGCAGGCGGACTGCGAGCTGGAGCGCCGCGACCCGGACGAGGTCACGCTGGACGAGTGCCTCGCCATGGCCGAGGCGAAGACGGGGGCGTTGCTCGGCTGTGCCTGTGCGCTGGGGGCGGTGTACGCGGGGGCGGGGCGGGAGGAGATCGACGCGCTCGACGGGTTCGGCCGGGAGGCGGGGCTCGCGTTCCAGCTCATCGACGACGTCATCGGGATCTGGGGCGATCCCGGGCACACCGGCAAACCCGCGGGCGCCGACCTCGCCGTCCACAAGAAGTCCCTGCCGGTCGTCGCGGCCCTGGCGTCGGGCACGCCGGCCGCGGCCGAACTGGCCGAGCTGTACCGGAGGCCGCCCGGTGGGACGGAGGGGGATCCACAGAGCGCGGCGTGCGCGGCCCGCGCCGTGGAGAGCGCGGGCGGCCGCGACTGGGCGCAGGTGCACGCGGCCGACCGGATGTCCCGCGCGATAGTCCTGCTCGCCAGGGCGGTTCCGGACCCGGAGTCGGCGGGGGGTCTGCTGGCACTCGCCGAGTTCGTGACGCGGCGTACGCATTGAAGGGGCGTAAGTAGGTGAAGGGGCGTACGCACTGAAGCGGCGTACGTAGTGAAGGGGTATGCGTAGTGAAGGGGTGTGCGGGGGCCTTCTGTGGGAGTGGGGGTGATCGCTTACGCTGCAACCGGCGGTCGGCGGCTCGTAGTTGAAGAGTGCGTGGACGCGCCGTCGGATGCGGGCGAGCGGTGAGGGGCGGGCTATGGGCGTGGCGATCCGGAGGGCCGGAGAAGGTGACCGGGAGGACGTGGTCCGGCTGCTCGACGCGGCGTTCATGCAGGACCCGGTGAGCAGTTGGATCTTCCCCGGCGAGGAGTACCGGCTGCGTACCCATGGTGCGTTGATGGGCGCCTTCTTCGACCTCGCGCTCAGCGAGGGGTATGTCGACATCACCGAGGACGGCGCGGCCGTGGCCTTGTGGTGGTCCGTTCCCGCGGGCGAGCACCACGAGGGCGATGACGACGGCCCGGCCCTGCTGCGCCAAGCCGTCGACGCCGACAACGAACGCGTCGAGACCGTCGGCAGGCTGACCGAAGCGATCCACCCGACCGACCGTGCGCACGAATACCTCCACCTCATAGCCGTACACCCGGACCGGCAGGGCGAAGGGCTCGGCACGGCACTCGTCACCGCCGTACTCGACCGGTGCGACCGCGAGGGCCTGCACGCCTACCTGGAGGCGAGCAACACCCGCAGCCGCGACCTGTACACGCGCCTCGGGTTCGCCTTCATGGGGACGACGCTCGATCTGCCCGACGGCCCCCGGATGTGGCCCATGTGGCGTGAGCCGCGGACGGCGGGGGAGGCGGCCGTCTAGCGGGCGGTCGAAGGGCTGCCCCGGCGGGCCGGACCGGAATACTCTGAGCGGTATGGGCAGCGAAGGGCCAGGGCCCGGCCCCGCCCCGCAGGACGAGCCGGTGTGCGCGGCCTGCGGAGGGCCGGTGGGTACGGCGATCCGGCGGCGCAAGGTGCTTGGGGTGTTCGTCCCCGTGTGGGGCCCCGGGCCGTGCCGCAACGCGCAGTGCGAGGCGTGTGTCGACGAGGTGGACGCGGAGTCGGCTCGGCCGGGAGGCAGGGGGAGCGGCCGGGCGAGTGGGCGCGCGAGTGCGAGGCGTTCCCGGTCGCGGTACGGCAGAAGGCCTGCCGGGCCCGGCGACGGCGAGAACAAGTAGCGCACCCCGAGGGCGGCCCGGCCGTGTGATCGGCAGTGGCGGTAGGGTCCCCGTTGGTTCGGTGAAGGTGCCGGTGGGGGACGGGGTGCGATGAGGGAACGGTGGGGTGTACTCGCCCTGGTGGGGGCCGTGTTGGTGGGATGCGGTTCCGGTGCGGGGACGGACGACGGATCGCTGCCCGCGTATGCGCGGGAGCCCGGAGTGCCACGCGTGGAGAGTGAGGACGATGTGCCCGCGCTCCCGCTGGAGCGTTACGAGTTCAGCAGCAAGGACGACAAGCGCATGGGGCAGGCGCGCAGTCGGCTGCAGCGGAAGTGCATGCGGACCCTCGGGTTCGACGACTTCCCGCTCGATCCCGGCTTCGGCCCTCTGGGCGGGGCCCGTATGTCGGAGTCCTTCACCTCGACGATGGTCCAGGTGTCCCCGTACGGGATGCTCGACCTCGACCAGGCCCGCCGCTGGGGCTACGGCCTCGACCCCGACCGTGCGAAGGCGCTGGAAGCGGAGCTGGAGCCGACGGGGCGAGACCTGACGTCGCGGGAGTACGAGGCGCTGTACGGACCCGACACGGGGGAGGGCGGCCGCTCGGTGAACGGCCGGAAGGTCCCGGAGGGAGGCTGCGCCGCGGAGGCGACGCGGCAGACCACGAGGGGCGTGGCCGATTCGGGGCGCCTCTGGGGTTACGTGCCCCAGCGCATCGAGAAGATCGACAAGGCCGTTGCCAAGGACGCCCGGGTACGCAAGGCCTTCCGCGACTGGTCGCGCTGCGTCGAGGACAAGGGTTTCAAGCGGTACGGGAGCCCGGCGCAGGCCTTCCGTGACAAGGCGTGGTGGAAGGGCGGCGAGGACGGCAACACCGGGCGTACGGAACGGGAGTTGGGTACGGCGGTCGCCGACGTCGAGTGCAACCGGAAGCTGAACACCGCCGGTGTGTGGTGGAGCGTGAGCAACGAGAAGCAGCGCGAGGACCTGCGCCGCAACAGGTCCCGGTACGAGGCCGTGCGCAAGGACCAGGACCGGGTACGGGCCGAGGTCCGCGCGGCGCTCGGCGAGGAGTGACGCAGGTGCTGCGGTCGAGCTGGGCGACGGCTCGGCTTGCCCGCCGGCGCGACGGCTCGTCCCGCTACCCCGTGATAGACACAGGGGATGACGATCTGCGGTCGGGTGTTCGATGCCGTGCTGTGTGACCTCGACGGTGTGATCCGGTTCTACGACATGGCGGAGCTGGAGGAGCTGGAGCGCACGGCCGGGCTGTCACCCGGCAGTACCGCCGAGATCGCCTTCCGGCCCGAGACCGACATGCCGCTGATGCGCGGCGAGATCACCAAGGAACAGTGGATCGCGGCGATCGCGGACGGCCTCGCCGACCGGGTGCCGTGGGCGCGCGGGCACGAGCTCGGGACGGCGCTCGCCGAGACCAAGTTCCGGGCCGACGACGCCGTGGTGGGGCTGCTGCGGCAGGCGCGTACGGCCGGACTGCTCGTCCTGCTCGTCACCAACGCGACGCCGTGGCTCGCCGACGACCTCGCCCTGCTCGGTCTCACCGGTCCCGGCGGCTGCCTCGACGACGTCGTCAGCAGTGCCGACCTCGGCGTCACCAAGCCGGACCGGCGCATCTACGAGACGGCCGCCGAGCGCGCCGGTGTCGCCCCGGACCGCTGCCTCTTCGTGGACGACCGGCAGGAGAACGTGGACGCCGCCGTCGCACTCGGCATGACCGGCCTGCTCTACCGCGAACCGGCCGACCTGCGCGTGGTGTTGGCCCCATCGGCCTGATCGCGGCGCCGGTAGCCAGTCGGTGATCCCCGTGAGCTCGTCCGCCGAGTACTGCGCGCAGGGCTGGGTGCGCGGCTTGGCGGTTCAGGATGCCGGTGCCGGCGCCCGTCATGACCTAGGTCCGGCCGGTCAGGTCGCCCGCGGTGACCGGCGTGTCCACCTCCAGGACGCGGACGAAGCAGAACAGGTCCTTTGAAGCTCAGGCCCAGGTTGTGGGTCAACTTCTGACGGCCAATCAGGTTCGTGGAGACGAAGCCGTCCAGCGCGCCGAAACGTCCTGACGGCGCGGAGGGTACGCCGGTGACCCCGTCCGCCTACCTCCGGCGCCCCGCGTTCATCGCCCCGCGTCCAGCGCCGGCGCGATGACGGCGAAGACCCGGTCCGTCAGTGCGGCCGAGTCCTCCACCCCTTCCCCCCCCCGTGCTCCAATTCCGCAGCACGGCCACGGCGGCGGACAGGCCGATGCGGGCCGTCAGTTGCAGAGAGAGGTAGGCGGGCGCGGTCCGGCAGCGGCAGCATTGAAAGTACGCAACGGCATTAAAGGCAGGGGGAGGCATCGAAGGCAAGGATTGACACTCAGTGTCACGTGAGGCAGCTTGTGTCGTATGAGTAATCAGCGCGGCTGGACCGCCGAGCAGATCCCCGACCAGAGCAACCGCCTCATCGTCGTCACCGGAGCCAACAGCGGCCTCGGCTTCGCGACCACCCGGGCGTTGGCGCGCAAGGGCGCGCGCGTGATCCTCGCCGTGCGCGACGAGGCCAAGGGCCAGGCCGCGGTCGAGCAGCTCACCGCCGAGATCCCGGACGCCGCCCTGGAGGTGCGGCGGGTCGACCTGGCGGACGTGGACTCCGTCCGCGCCTTCTCGGACGAGCTGCACGCGGATCACGCGCGCCTGGACGTGCTCGTCAACAACGCCGGCCTGATGGCGCCGCCGAACCGGCTGCTCAGCCCCCAGGGCCACGAGCTGCAGTTCGCCGCCAACCACCTCGGCCACTTCGCGCTCACCGGGCTGCTGCTCGACCTCCTGGAAGCCGGGGACGACCCCCGCGTCGTGACCGTGAGCTCTCCCAACCACCGTCAGGCGAAGCTCTTCTTCGACGACATCAACGGCGAGCGCAAGTATTCGTCGATGGGCTACTACAACCAGTCGAAGCTGGCGAACGCCGTCTTCGGCTGGCAGCTCCACCAGAAGCTGACCGCGGCGGGGAGCCCGGTGCGCAGCCTGCTCGCCCACCCCGGCTACACCTCGACCAACCTTCAGACGAGTTCGCCCGCGGGCATGGTGAAGTTCCTGTTCGGGCGGCTGCTGCTGCCGCTCGCCCAGACGCCCGCCCAGGGTGCACTGCCTACGCTGTTCGCGGCGACCGACCCGAGCGTGACGGGCGGCCAGTTCATCGGCCCCGACGGGATGGCCGAACTGCGCGGCGCGCCGAAGACGGTGGAGCTGGCGTCGCGGGCCGCGGACGCGGAGAGCGGGCGCAGGCTGTGGGACCTCTCGGAGGAACTCACCTCTGTGCGCTTCGCGTTCCGCGCCACCGCCTGACGCGAGGCTGCTGTGTCTGCCCCACGCCGGCGGCTCCGCCTCGGTCTACTGTTCAATTGAAGGATGACGGAGAGCGCATCGGGTCAACTCGCCCTCGCGGCACGGTTCGAGGAGCACAGGCCCCGGCTGAACGCGGTGGCGTACCGCATGCTCGGCTCGCTGAGCGAGTCCGAGGACGCGGTGCAGGAGGCCTGGTTCCGGCTGAGCCGCACCGAAGCGGGGCCGGACGCGGGGCAGGTGCGGAACCTCGGCGGCTGGCTGACCACCGTCGTCGGCCGCATCTGCCTCGACCTGCTGCGCTCCCGGCAGTCCCGGCGCGAGGACTCCCTGGACGCGTCCCTCCAGGCCTTCGGCGAGACGCACGTCCCGGACCCGGTCGTGACGCGCGTCGACGCGGCCGACCCCGAGCAGGAGGCGCTGCTCGCCGACTCGGTGGGCCTCGCGCTCCTCGTCGTACTCGACACCCTGGCGCCCGCCGAACGCCTCGCGTTCGTGCTGCACGACCTGTTCGCCGTGCCCTTCGACGAGATCGCGCCCGTCGTCGAGCGCTCGGCGGCGACGACCAGGCAGCTGGCGAGCCGGGCCCGCCGCCGGGTGCGGGACGCGACACCGGCCGCCGAGACCGACGTCGCCAAGCAGCGCGAGGTCGTCGAGGCGTGGATGGCGGCCACGCGCTCCGGCGACTTCGACGCGCTCCTCGAACTCCTCGACCCGGACGTCGTGCTGCGCGCCGACACCGGCGAACTGTCCTCCGGCCTGTCGAAGGTGGTGCGGGGCGCGGCGGCGGTGGCCGGCCAGGCCGCGCTGTTCGCGCGGGGCGCCGCGGACCAGCACATGGTGCTCGTCAACGGCCTCCCCGGCCTGGTCGGGCTCCCCGGCGGCGAGGCGGTCTCGCTCGGGTCCTTCACGGTGGTGGACGGCAGGATCGTCGAGATCGACATCATCGCGGACCGCGAGCGGCTGCGGCGCCTGACCCGGTCCCTGACGGACGCCTGAGACATCACGGGACATCACGGGGTGGCGTCGGCGGCCGTGGCGGCGCCGGTCCTGCGCACCACCCGCAGCAGGTACTCCTTGCGGTGGAGCGGATCGTGGTCCGTCCGCTCGCGCCTCGGGACCGTGGGGCCGCGCACCGGCTCGTAGTGGTCGAAGGCGGACTCCAACTCGCCCTCGCCGCGCGTGAGTCCGGGCAGCAGCTGCTCCAGCGCGTGCACCTGCTGTGCGGGGATGTCTCCTTCCAGGCGGTACGACGCTCCGTTCGCCGTCGGTGAGTGCGGGACGGCGCGCAGCCGGGCGAGTACGGGCAGGACCGCGCCGACCGTGTCGGCGGGCACGTCGAGCCGGAAGCGGTGCATCGGCTCGTGCACCACCGTGCCCGCCTCCCGCAGCGCGTCCATCAGGACCAGCGGCGTCAGGTTCCGGAAGTCCCCGGCGGTGCTGGACATGCTCTTGTCGAACGTGCCGTGGGCGTGGCTCTGGCGCGGCCAGTAGCCGGCGTGCGTCATCGTCACCGTGCAGTCGGGGACGCGCCAGCCGTGGATGCCCTGGTGCAGCGTCTCCCTGACGGTCTCCTCGACGGCCCTGAAGAACGCGTACGGCATCGACCCCAGCTCGACGCCGAGCCGGAAATCGACCCCGGCGCCGACCGGCGCGGGCGCCACCCGCAGCCCGACCGTGGCGAGGAACGGATTGGGGTCCTTGTCGATGATCTCGAACGCCGCGCCGGTGCCGACGACCCGCTCCACGCAGATCGTCGTGGTCTCCCGGAAGGAGACGTCGAGCCCGAAGTCCTCGGCGAGCGTCGCCTGGATGACCTCCTTCTGCACCTCGCCGTAGAGCGAGACCGACACCTCCTGGCGGAGGTCGTCCTGCCGCAGGTCGATCAGCGGGTCCTGCTCGGCGAGCCGGGTGAGCGCGAGGTGCAGGGCGCCGCGGTCGGCGGGGCGCAGCGGGGTGACGACCGTCTCCAGGGTCGGCGGCGCGAAGAAGCGGCCGCCGGGCTCGACGCCCTCGCGCGGTACGCCGATCACGTCTCCGATCCTGACGTCTCCCAGCCCCCACAGCTTGGCGATCTGCCCGGCGCGGACCTCCTGGCGCCGCACGTCCGAGCCCTGCTCGAAGACACTGACGGCCGTCACCTTGCCCTCGCGGGCCGCCCCGCCGTCACCACCACCGATGGCCAGGCGGTCGCGCGTGCGGACCGTGCCCGTGAACACTCGTACGTACGCGATCTTCTCCCCGGCCGCGCCCCGCTCGACCTTGAACACGTACCCGGAGACCGGGCCTTCGGCGTCCCCGGTCGAGGAAGGCAGGAACTCCCTTATGCCGTCCGTGAGTTCCCGGATGCCCATTCCCGTCACCGCCGACCCGAAGAAGACCGGGTGCACGAGCGCGTCCCGGGTCTGCCGGGCCAGTTCGGCGCGGAGACGGTCGTACGAGAGGGACGCCGCGTCGTCGACGTACGCCGAGAGGAGCGTGTCGTCGTGCTCGGCGAGCAGCTCGGTCAGTCGGGCCGTGAAGCCCCCGGCCTCGGCGCTCCCGCCGGTGTACGGGGTGAAGGCGGCCCCGCGCGTGCCGAGCCCGGAGACCGTGCCCATCGGGACGATGCCGGGGGTCAGCCGGTCGGCGATGTGCCGCAGGACGCCCGCGCAGCGGGCGCCGCGGCGGTCCGCCTTGTTCACTAAGATCAGCGTGGGGATGCGCAGCCGGCGCAGCGTCCGCAGCAGGACACGGGTCTGCGCCTGGACGCCCTCCACTGCGGACACCACGAGCACGGCGCCGTCGAGCACGCTGAGGACCCGCTCCACCTCGGCGATGAAGTCCGGGTGGCCGGGGGTGTCGATCAGATTGACGGTCGTGCCGTCGAGGGAGAAGGAGACGACGGCGGACTTGATGGTGATGCCGCGCTGTCGTTCCAGGGCGAGGGAGTCGGTCCGGGTGGTTCCGTCGTCGACGCGGCCGATCTCGTCGATGACACCGGCGGCGTGCAGGAGCCGCTCGGTCAGGCTGGTCTTACCGGCGTCGATGTGGGCCAGGATGCCCAGGTTCAGAGTGTGCGGGGCAGTTGAATGCACGGAGCGTCATGTCCTTTGGGGAAGTGTCGATTCCTTTCACGTGGGACATGCGCGAACGCCGCATTTCTTCTCCTTCGCAGACTCCGCCGGCTCTCTCCGGCTGCCGCCAGTGCAGCAGGCGGCAGCCCGGGGCGGCAACCGATTTAGGCCCCCGCCGCCTTCGGGGAGACCGTCGCGATCCGGTGCCGGCCGGCCAGCCACAGCACGGTCGCCGCGTACCCGCAGAGCATCGCCACGTCGACGGCCACCGAAAGGCCGTCCATGTCCGCGGCCGTCTCGTCGGAGGCGAGGGCACCGGCGATCGCGGCCGAGACGCCCATCGCCAGCAGGTTGTTGAGCACGTGCAGGCCGATCGCCGCCTCCAGGCCGCCTGTACGGACCGTCAGCACACCCGCGACCACACCGAACACCACGAGGTCCGCGAAGCCCCACGGCGTGCCCCAGCCGTGAGCCGCCGCGAACAGCAGGGCCTGCGGCAGCACCGCCACCCACGGCGAGCGGCACCAGGCGCCGACCGCCTGGACGAGCCAGCCCCGGAACGCGTACTCCTCGGCCGCGGCCTGGAACGGCACGAGCACGCACACCATCGCGAGGCCGAGCAGGAAGTCCGGCATACCGGCCCACTCCATGCCGTCCGAGCCGCCGCCCGACGCCTCGGGCAACAGCAGCATGACGCCCAGCGAAGCGGTCACCAGCGGAAGCCCGACGGCCATGCACCGCCCGAGCCAGCGCCACCGCAGCCGTCCGGCCACCGACGACAGGGTGCCCGCCGGGCGCCGCTGCGCCCAGCGCGCGGCGAGGAACACCACGGGCGTGACCAGAGCGAGCGACAGCAGGCCCTGCCCCGTCTCGCCGATGCCGCCCCAGACGCGGAACCCGTCCTTGCCCACGGGCCGGTCCAGGACCGCTCCCGCGATCTCACTGACCAGCAGCACCAGCAGCATGACGACGACGGTGCCGCCCAGCACCAAGCAGGTACCGGCCAGCGGGCGCCACCAGCGGTGCCGGCCGGTGGACAGGGCGAGGCGGTGATAGGGGAGCGGCGGCGCGGGGACGGGCGGCACCGGCTCGTAGGGAGGGTGGGGCCAGGGTGCGCCGTACGCGGGGTGCGGCGGGTGGTGCGGGTGGGGCGTCGTCGTCATGCCCACCAGCATTCCGTCGGTGCCGGGCCCGGACGTCGCCCGCCGGCACGATCGTGCTCTCCAACCAGAGATAGACACGTCCCCGCGGAATCCGCTCCGGGGGCGGGCGCACCCCCTCCGTATCATCGTGGCCGATATGGACCGGATACGTAACTGGCTGCTGCCCGTCCTGCTGGCGATCCAGCAGCTGGCCTACTGGCCGGGCCGCACCCTGCGCGAGGACGATCCGGTCGGGGCCGGCCAGCTCGCGGCGGCGCTCACCGCCGCGGTCGTGATCACCGCGGCGCTCGGCGTACGCCGCCACCGCCCGGTGGCCTCGGCCGTCACCGTCGAGGCCGCCCTCGTCGCCTGTCTGTTCCTGCCCGAGGACGCGACGCTCCTGCACGCGTTGAGCCTGCTGGTCGCCCTGTACTCGGTCGCGGTGCGCTGTCCGGGGCGGACGGTCGCCGTCGTCGGCTCCGCCCTCGCCGTCTGCGAGGCGGGACGCTCGGCCCTGCTGCTCGACTCGGCGGTCGAGGCCTGCGGCGAGGCCGCGGTCAACTGCGTGCTCTTCCTGACCGTCGCGGGCCTCGGCCGCAGCCGCCGCCGCTGGCTCGCCGGGCGCCGGGCCGCCGCCAGGGACCTGGCGCGGGCCGAGTCCGAACGGGCCCGCGCCGCCCTCACCGAACGCGAGCGGCTCGCCCGCGAACTGCACGACGTCAGCGCGCACCACCTCACCTCGGTCGTGGTCACCGCGGACGCCGCGCTGCGGCTCGGCGACCGCAGGCCCGAACTGACCGTGCAGGCTTTGGAGTTCGCCGCCGAGGCCGGGCGCGAGACCCTGACGGCGCTGCACCGCCTGGTGGCACTGATGCGCACCTCGGCGGCGGACGAGGAGAGCGCCCTGGCGGACCGCGTCGACGAACTCGCCGCCGGCTTCGCCCGGCTGGGCCCGCGCCCGTTCGTGGACGTGGCGCCGGACCTGGCGGCGCTGACGGGGCCGGTGGCCGACGCGGCGTTCGGCATCGTGCGCGAGGCCCTCACGAACGCCCTCCGGTACGCGCCCGGGGCGGCGGTGCGCGTCCGGATCCACGCCGCGGAGCCCGACGGCGCGGTGGTCCTCACTGTCGAGGACGACGGCGCGGCGGGCGCGGCGCCCGGTGCGGTCCCCGCGGCCGGCCGGCAGGGGCTCGGTTCCGGGCGCGGCACGGCGGGCATGCGGGAGCGGGCGGCGGCGCTCGGCGGCACGCTGGCGGCCGGGCCGCGCCCGGACGGCCCCGGCTGGTCGGTGCGCGCCCGGCTCCCGCGCACCACGGGCCCCCTGCGGCACCGGGCCGTGAGCCACCCCGCCCTGCGCGGCCTGGACCTGTCGGACGTGGCGATCGCCCTGGCCGTCGCCACGCTGCCGCTCTTCGCGGTCCTCGTCGAGGAACCCGCGGCGGCCGCGCTCGCCCTCACGCCCGCCGTCGCGCACGCGCTCCCGCTGCTGTGGCGGCGCCGGGCGCCCTGGGCGGTGCTGTGCGCGGTCCTCGCCACGGCCCTGCTCGGACCGCTCGGCCTCGCGTCCGGACTGCTGTCGCCGGCGGTGGCGCTGTGCCTGGTGATGGCGGGCGGCATCGCGGAGTGCGTGGCGGTGTACGCGGTGGGGGCGTTCGCGGGTCCGGCGCGGACCACGTGGTGCGCGCCGGGGGTGGCGGCGGCCGGTCTGGCCGTGACCTCGATCGCCCTGGCGTCGGCCGACGGCATCGCGCACCTGGAGGAGGACGGCGGCTCCGGCCTCCTCCTCTTCCTGTGCGTCCTGCTCTGGGTGGTCTTCCTGCCGCCGACGGCCGCGGTCTGGGGCCTCGGCGCGGTCGTACGGTCGCGGCGCGAACGCGTCAGGGCCTGGGAGGACCACGCCCTCACCGCGACGGTGTGGTCGGCGGTCGCCGAGGCCCACGAGGAGCGCCGCCGCATCGCCGCGGAACTCCGCGGCCAAGTTCTGCGGCACGCCGACGCCGTGGTCGCGAGGGCCGAGGCGGGCGACCTGGACGGCGTCGCCGCGGAGGCACGGGCGGGCCTGTCCGCGATGCGCGAGCTGCTGGCCGCGCTGCGGGAGGCCGCGGCCCCCGGCGACGTGACCGAGCGGCGCCCGCACCCACGACCCGTGCCGGTGTCGTCCTGATCCGCCCCTCCCACCCGCCCGTTGCCCAAGGAGGCACCCCATCACCACCGAGCACCCGACGGCCGCCACCCCCATCCGGGTGATGGTCGTCGACGACCAGGCCGTCGTCCGCGCCGGATTCGCCGCGATCGTCGACGCGGAACCGGACCTCCGGGTGGTGGCCGAGGCGGCGGACGGCGCCCACGCCGTGCAGCTCGCCTCCGAGCACGCCCCGGACGTCGTCCTCATGGACATCCGCATGCCGGGCATGGACGGCCTGACGGCGACCCGCCTGCTCACGGCTGCGCCCGGCACGTCCGCCCCGCGCGTCCTCGTCCTGACCACCTTCGACCAGGACGCCTACGTCCACGACGCCCTGCGCGCCGGTGCCTCCGGTTTCCTCCTGAAGGACGCGCAGCCCGAGGAACTCCTCGCCGGCATCCGGGTGGTGGCCTCGGGCGAGGCGATGCTCGCCCCCACCGTGACCCGCCGCCTGATCGACGCGTTCGCCGGCACGGCCCCCGCGCCGGACCCCGAACTCCTCGACGCCCTCACGCCCCGGGAGCGCGAGGTCCTGACCCTGGTGGCCGCGGGACACACGAACGCGGAGATCGCCGACGCGCTCGGCGTCACCACCGGCACGGTGAAGTCCCACGTCAACGCGGTCCTCGGCAAGTTGGGCCTGCGCGACCGCGTGCAGGCCACGATCCTCGCGTACGACCTGGGTCTGGCCAGACCACGGACGAGGTGAAACGCCGACAGCACCCGGCTCCGCGCGGATGCCGGGTGCTGTCGGACGAAGCGTGAAGGGGTCCGACGCGGTGCGTCAGGCCTTCTTCGTCTCCCAGAAGATCTTGTCGATCTGGGCGATGTAGTCCAGCGCCTTCTGGCCCGTGGCCGGGTCCGTCGAGGCCTTCGCGGCCGAGAGGGCCTTGAGGGTGTCGTTGACCAGCTGGTGCAGCTCCGGGTACTTCTCGAAGTGCGGGGGCTTGAAGTAGTCGCTCCAGAGCACCGAGACGTGGTGCTTCGCGAGCTCGGCGCGCTGCTCCTTGATGACCACGGCGCGCGCCTGGAAGTGCGCGTCGTCGTTGGCGGCCATCTTCTCCTGCACGGCCTTGACCGACTCCGCCTCGATACGGGCCTGGGCCGGGTCGTACACGCCGCAGGGCAGGTCGCAGTGGGCGCTGACCTTCACCTTGGGGGCAAACAGGCGGGAAAGCATGGTGCTGTCCTCCTCGTGATCGTCTTCTCAGGTGGGACATTACTCCGTGAGAGACGTGTTTTCGCGAGTGCCCCCTTGGGCTTAGGACAAAAGTCCAGGGTCAGACTGGGACTGGTGGAGGATAGGACCGGGGAGGTGCCGGTGATGCCGGAGCTGTCGCAGGAGGGCGAGCGCGGGAGGGCCGTCGTGCCGTGGGGCGCCGCGGAGGTGACGGGTCCTTCGATGGTGCCGACGCTGCACCACGGGGACCGGCTGCTCGTGCAGTGGGGGGCACGGGTGCGTCCGGGTGACGTGGTGATCCTGTGCCATCCGTTCCAGCAGGACCTGTTGGTGGTCAAGCGGGCCAAGGAGCGGCGCGGGGGCGGCTGGTGGGTGCTCGGCGACAACGCGTTCGCGGGCGGCGACAGCACGGACTACGGCGTCGTCCCCGAGGAGCTCGTCCTCGGCAAGGTGCGGTTCCGCTACCGGCCGCCGGCGCCCGGCCGCCGCTCGCCGTTCGCACTGGTGCGCTGGGCGCTCGGGGCCGTGCGGCCGGTGCCGGCGGACCGCTCCGTCTCCAGGCGCTTCCGGGCGCGGTAGGCGGCGACGTTGGCGCGGGTCGCGCAGCGGTCCGAGCAGTAGCGCCGGGAGCGGTTCGTGGACGTGTCGAGGTAGGCGTTGCGGCACGGTGCCGCCTCGCACAGGCCGAGGCGGTCCACGCCGTGCTCGGTGAGGTGGAAGGCGAGGCCCATCGCGGCGATCGCGGCGTACCCTGCCGTCGCGTTCGAGGGGTGGTCCGCCAGGTGCAGGTGCCACAGGGGGCGGCCGTCGTCGTCCCGGTGGTCGTGGCCCGAGATCTGCGGGCTGACGGGGAACTCCAGGAGCAGTGAGTTCAGCAGGTCGACCGCGAGCGTCTCGTCGCCGCCGTCCGCCGCCTCGAAGACCGCCCGGAGCCTGGCCCGCACGGAACGGAAGCGCGTGACGTCGGAGTCCGTCGCGCGGCGCGCCATCTGCGTGCTCGGCCCGAACAGCTCCCTGATCGCCTCGACGGACGTCAGCGTGTCCTTGTTGCGGCCCGGCTCCTCGCTGTTGACCAGGCGTACGGCGTAGTCCGAGTAATAGGCCAGTTCCACTTGTAGTCCTTACGGGGGCGGGCTATGGTCATTCCCATCGGCCGGTAATGGCCGATTGCGGTACCAGGGTATTACGTGTCTTTCGTAGTGGAGGGTTTCTGATGACGGAGACGGGGACCGGGACCGAGGCCGGCACCGACTGGCGCGCCTGGCAGGACAGCTGGGACCGGCAGCAGCAGTGGTACCTCCCGGACCGCGAGGAGCGGTTCCGCATCATGCTCGACATGGTCGAGGCCGTGGTCGGCACCGCGCCGCGCGTCCTCGATCTGGCGTGCGGTACGGGAAGTATTACGGACCGGCTGCTCAAGAGGTTCCCGGACGCGACGAGCGTCGGCGTCGACCTCGACCCCGCCCTGCTCACCATCGCCGAGGGCACCTTCGCCGGCGACGACCGGGTCACCTTCGTCACCGCCGACCTGAAGGACCCCGACTGGACCGCCGCGCTGCCCCACGACTCGTACGACGCCGTGCTCACCGCGACGGCGTTGCACTGGCTGTTCAGCGAGCCGCTCGCCGCGCTCTACGGCCAGGTCGCCGGCCTCGTCCGCGACGGCGGCGTCTTCATGAACGCCGACCACATGCCCGACCCCGCGACACCGCGTCTGAACGAGGCCGACCGCGCCCAGCGCCACGCCCGGATGGACCGCGCCAAGGCCGAGGGCGCCGTGGACTGGAAGGAATGGTGGCAGCTCGCCGCCAAGGACCCGGTGCTCGCCGAGCCCACCGCCAAGCGCTTCGAGATCTACGGCGAGCACGCGGACGGCGACACCCCGTCGCCCGAGTGGCACGCGCGGACGCTGCGCGAGGCGGGGTTCGCCGAGGCGCGGACGGTGTGGGCCTCGCCCTCCGACGCGATGGTTCTCGGCCTGAAGTAGCCGTCAAGCAGCCGTCAACGGAAGGGGCGGTACGGATCAGTGATCCGTACCGCCCCTTCCCGGCGCCCCTTACAGGGCGCGGTTACAGCACCTTCGACAGGAACGACTGCGTGCGCTCCTGCTGCGGGTTCGTCAGGACGTCCCGCGGGTTGCCCGACTCGACCACCACGCCGCCGTCCATGAAGACGAGGCTGTCGCCGACCTCGCGGGCGAAGCCCATCTCGTGGGTGACGACGACCATCGTCATGCCGCTCTCGGCGAGGTCGCGCATCACGTCGAGCACGTCACCGACCAGCTCGGGGTCGAGCGCCGACGTCGGCTCGTCGAACAGCATCAGCTTCGGGTCCATCGCCAGCGCGCGGGCGATCGCCACGCGCTGCTGCTGGCCACCGGAGAGCTGGGAGGGGTAGTTGCCCGCCTTGTCGGCGAGGCCGACGCGCTCCAGGAGCTGGCCGGCGCGTTCCCGCGCCTCGGCCTTCGCGATGCCCTTGACCTGGACCGGCGCCTCCATGACGTTCTCGAGGGCCGTCATGTGCGGGAAGAGGTTGAAGCGCTGGAAGACCATGCCGATGTCCCGGCGCTTGAGGGCGACCTCGCTGTCCTTCAGCTCGTACAGCTTGTCGCCCTTCTGGCGATAGCCGACCAGCTCCCCGTCGACGTACAGCCGACCGGCGTTGATCTTCTCCAGGTGGTTGATGCAGCGCAGGAACGTCGACTTGCCGGAGCCGGACGGGCCGATGAGGCAGAAGACCTCACCCGACTTGACCTCCAGGTCGATGCCCTTGAGGACCTCTACGTTGCCGAAGGACTTGTGGACGCCTTCGGACTTCACCATGGCGGTCATGCGGTGCCTCCCCGCGGGCTGTTGAGGGACAGCATGTTGGCCTTGATCTTCTGCCAGGGGGTGTCCGGCAGCGAGCGCGACGAACCGCGCGCGTAGTAACGCTCCAGGTAGAACTGTCCGACGCTGAGGATCGACGTCATGATCAGATACCAGCAGGCGGCGAGCAGCAGCGTCTCCACCGTCGCGCCGGACGACGTGCCGATGTCCTGGGCGTACTTGAGGAGCTCGTAGTACTGGACGGCGGCGACCAGCGACGTCGTCTTGAGCATGTTGATGAACTCGTTGCCCGTCGGCGGCACGACGACGCGCATCGCCTGCGGCAGCACGACGCGGCGCAGCGTCTTGTTGTGGCTCATGCCGAGCGCGTGCGCGGCCTCGGTCTGGCCCTCGTCGACCGAGAGCAGGCCGGCGCGGCAGATCTCCGCCATGTACGCGGCCTCGTTGAGGCCGAGGCCGAGCAGCGCCGTCAGGAACGGCGTCATGAAGTCCGACCACTCGTCCTTGTAGACCGGGCCGAGGTTGATGTAGTCGAAGACGAAGCCGAGGTTGAACCAGACGAAGAGCTGGACCAGGACCGGCGTACCGCGGAAGAACCAGATGTAGAACCAGGCGATCGACGAGGTCACCGGGTTCTTCGACAGACGCATCACCGAAAGGATCACGCCACCCACGACGCCGATGAGCATCGAGAGGAAGGTGAGGATCAGCGTCTCGCGGACACCCTTGAGGATCCGCTCGTCGAAGAAGTTGTCGGGGATCGCGCCCCAGTTGATGTCGCCCTGCGAGAAGGCGTAGACGATCGAGGCGAGCACGCCGATCGCCAGGACCGCGGCGATGTAACGGCCGAAGTGCCGGACCGGGATGGCCTTGATGGCCTCCGCCGGGCGGGCCGTGGGGACGTCGTCCGCCGGGCCCTTCTTGGAGATGTCTGGGGTCACGTGAGTGGCCTTTCAGCGACTGGGAGGGGGAGGGGCGGGGTCACTTGCCGCCGTTGATCTTGGCTTCCTTGACCGCGCCGTCCTCGACGCCCCACTTCTTGATGATCTTTTCGTAGTCGCCGTTCTTGATGATCGCGTCGAGCGCGGCCTGGATCGCGTCGCGCAGCTCGGGGTTCTTCTTGGAGACGGCGATGCCGTACGGAGCCGCCTCGACCTGCTCGCCGACCAGCTGGAAGTCCTTGCCGCCGCCCGAGGTCTTCACCGCGTACGCGGCCACCGGGAAGTCGGACGAACCCGCGTCGGCGCCGCCGGAGCGCAGCCGGGTCTGGGCCTGCTGGTCGTTGTCGAACTGCTCGATGGCGATCTTCTTGCCGCCCTTGCACTTCTTCGACTCGGCCTTGGCGAGGTCGTGCGAGACGGTGCCGCGCTGGACCACGATCTTCTTGCCGCAGAGGTCCGACCAGGTCTTGATGCCCTGGTCGTCGCCCTTCTTGGTGTAGATCGAGACGCCCGCCGTGAAGTAGTCGACGAAGTCGACGCCGTCGCCGACCTTCTTGCCGGTCTCCTCGTCGATGCCTTCCTGGCGGTTCTTGGTGTCGGTCATGGCCGACATCGCGATCTGGTAGCGCTTGGAGCGCAGACCGCCGAGGAGGGTGTCGAAGGTGCCGTTCTCGAACTCGAACTTCACCCCGAGCTGCTTGCCCAGCGCCTCGCCGAGGTCCGGGTCGATGCCGACGGTGTTGCCCGACTTGTCCTTGAACTCGACCGGCGGGTAGGCGATGTCGGACCCGACCTTGATGACGCCCTTGTCGCGGATGTCCTTGGGCAGCTTGTCGGCGAGCGGGGCGTTGCTGACCGTGTCGCTCTCCTTGTCGTTGGTCTGGTCGCCGCAGCCGGAAAGCAGCAGCGAACCGACGACCGCGATCGTGCCGACCACCGCAATCCGGGACTTCGCGGACTTCGCTGCGGTCTGACGACAAATGGAGCGTGCGGTCATGGTGGGTCCTCCGGCGGATGAGGGAGTTGCCGATGGGTCGGGCACACACCTTCGGGTGTCGCGACCTCGTGTGATGACGGCATCTTGCCATTCGGACCGTCCGATTCTGGGTGCCGGAGATGTCAAAATCGGATAACGGGAGAGCCTCGAAAGCCAACATCCCGGTACGGCAGGGGCGTATCGGGGTGGGAGCGAATCGTCGTCAACCGATGAATATCCGGTGAATCTCGCGATGTGGACCGATGTGAACTCATGAGGACTCTCCGAGCCCCCGGGGTTCCATGGCGTCCACTATTCGGAGAATTCGGACATCGGGTTGTTTATGGGTGCCGGGTGATCCCTATTTCCCAGTGCCACTCGTCCCCGCCTCGAGGGACGTCTGCGGAGCATGCTGCAACCAATGTCACTCGCCCGGGCCCGCCGCCTTCGGGTACAAAGGTTGGCTACACCCCTCATCCGGGGCTCAGGGCGCGTGTGCGGCGCGCCCGCGTGTCCGTACCTCCCTCCGCCGACAGGCGGGGAACGGACACGGTGCCCGCCCACTTCTCAACCGGGAGTGGACACCCTCAACTGATGAATAAGACTTAAGGGGTCAGACAAGTGGCAGCGGAGATCGTCAATCCTCGCAGCGACAGCAGTACGGATCATGAGGGCCCCGCGGGTGCGGCCGAGCCCTTCGATCCGGCGTTTGCGCTGCACCGCGGCGGCAAGATGGCCGTGCAGGCCACCGTGCCGGTCCGCGACAAGGACGACCTGTCCCTGGCTTACACGCCCGGCGTCGCGAAAGTGTGCAGCGCGATCGCCGAGCGGCCGGAGCTCGTCCACGACTACACGTGGAAATCGAATGTCGTCGCCGTGGTGACCGACGGGACCGCGGTGCTCGGTCTCGGCGACATCGGCGCCGAGGCCTCCCTCCCCGTGATGGAGGGCAAGGCCATTCTGTTCAAGCAGTTCGGTGGCGTGGACGCGGTGCCGATCGCGCTCGCGACGACGGACGCCGACGAGATCGTCGAGACGGTGGTGCGGCTCGCCCCCTCCTTCGGCGGCGTCAACCTTGAGGACATCTCGGCGCCGCGGTGCTTCGAGATCGAGCGCAAGCTCCAGGAGCGGCTCGACATCCCCGTCTTCCACGACGACCAGCACGGCACGGCCGTCGTGACGCTCGCCGCGCTGCGGAACGCGGCGAAGCTGACCGGGCGCACGCTCGGTGAACTGCGCGCCGTGATCTCCGGCGCCGGTGCGGCCGGTGTCGCCATCGCCAAGTTCCTCCTCGAAGCGGGGCTCGGGGACGTGGCGGTCGCGGACCGCAAGGGCATCGTGAGCCGTGACCGGGACGACCTCACCCCGGTCAAGCGGGAGCTCGCCGAGCTGACCAACAAGGCCGGGATCAGCGGTTCGCTTGAGGCCGCCCTCGACGGTGCCGACGTGTTCATCGGCGTCTCGGGCGGCACCGTCCCCGAGCCGGCCGTCGCCTCCATGGCGCCCAATTCCTTCGTGTTCGCCATGGCCAACCCGAACCCCGAGGTGCACCCGGACGTCGCGCACAAGTACGCGGCCGTGGTGGCGACCGGCCGTTCGGACTACCCGAACCAGATCAACAACGTGCTGGCCTTCCCCGGCATCTTCGCGGGCGCGCTCCAGGTGCGGGCCTCCCGCATCACCGAGGGCATGAAGATCGCCGCGGCCGACGCCCTCGCGGACGTCGTCGGTGACGAGCTCTCCGCGGACTACGTGATCCCGTCGCCGTTCGACGAGCGGGTCGCCCCGGCCGTGACGGCCGCGGTCGCCGCCGCCGCCCGGGCGGAGGGTGTGGCCCGCAGCTGACACCTGCCGCCGGCCGCCGAGCTCTTCCGCGCCCCCTGTCGTGCCTCGTCGCACGGCAGGGGGCGCGGCGCGTGTCGCAGGCGCACGGGGCGCGGCGCGTGTCACAGCCGTACGTGGTTCCGCTGGGCCGCCCGGCCTGCCTATCGTCACCTCATGTTCGCTGCCTACGCTGCTCGTATCGACCGTGACCAGCCGCTCGACGGCCTCGAGTTGGGGGAGCGGCCCGCCCCCGAGGCGCGCTCCGGCTGGTCGACCGTGAACGTCAGGGCCGCCTCCCTCAACCACCACGATCTCTGGTCCCTGCGCGGGGTCGGCCTGCCCGATGAGAAGCTGCCGATGATCCTCGGCTGTGACGCCGCCGGGATCGACGAGGACGGCAACGAGGTCGTCCTCCACTCCGTCATCGGACAGACGGGGCACGGCGTCGGGCCCCGCGAGGGCCGCTCCATCCTCACGGAGAAGTACCAGGGGACCTTCGCCGAACGTGTGGCCGTCCCCACCTGGAACGTCCTGCCCAAGCCGAAGGAACTGTCCTTCGCGGAGGCGGCCTGCCTGCCCACCGCGTGGCTGACGGCCTACCGCATGCTGTTCACCAACGCCGGTGTACGTCCCGGGGACTCGGTCCTCGTGCAGGGCGCGGGCGGCGGTGTCGCCACGGCCGCGATCGTCCTCGGCAAGGCGGCCGGCCTGCGGGTCTTCGCCACGAGCCGGGACGAGGCCAAGCGCAAGCGCGCCCTCGAGCTGGGCGCGGTGGAGGCGGTCGAGTCGGGCGCGCGGCTCCCGGAGCGGGTGGACGCCGTCATCGAGACGGTGGGCGCGGCGACCTGGTCCCACTCGGTCAAGTCGCTGAAGCCCGGCGGCACGCTGGTCATCTCGGGTGCGACGAGCGGTGACCGTCCCTCGCACGCCGAGCTCACCCGCATCTTCTTCCTGGAGCTGAAGGTCGTCGGCTCGACCATGGGCACCAAGGACGAGCTGGAGGACCTGCTGGCCTTCTGCGCGGCCACGGGCGTCCGGCCGGTGATCGACGAGGTGCTGCCCCTGGACCGGGCCCGCGAGGGCTTCGAGCGCCTGGAGTCCGGCGACCTGTTCGGAAAGATCGTGCTGGAGGTCTGAGACCGGGCGCTCGAAGATCTGTCAACTTTGGTTGACGTTTGCCTCATGTCAACGTAAGTTGACGTGCATGACCGAGGCAACGGATCTCGCCGAGCGCGCGGGCGATCACGACCCACGGGTCGGTCTGCGGGCCGTCACCGCGCTGCGCAAGCTGGTGGAGCAGCTGGAGGCCGTGCAGGTGCGCAGCGCGCGCCTGCAGGGCTGGTCGTGGCAGGAGATCGCCGCGGAGCTCGGAGTGAGCAGGCAGGCCGTGCACAAGAAGTACGGGAGGCAGTGATGTTCGAGCGGTTCACCGAGGAGTCCCGCGCCGTGGTCCTGGGCGCGATCGAACAGGCCGAGCGGGCGGGAGCCTCCGCGGTCGACGACGGGCACATGCTGCTCGCCCTGCTCGCGCAGCTCGGCCAAGGGCCCACCGGCCGCGCCTCGTTCGCCCTGACCGCCCTGGGGGCGGCGGACCGGCGCGAGTCGATCGAACGGGCCCTCGCCGAGGCGCGGCGCAGGGGCGGGCTCTCGCAGGCCGACACCGAGGCGCTCGCCGGCCTCGGCATCGACGTCGAGGAGATCGTCGCCCGCGTGGAGGAGGCGCACGGGGCAGGCGTACTGGCCGGCTCGCGCTCGGGCGGACGGGGCCAAGGCCGGAAGTCCTGGTTCGGCCGCCTCCCCTTCACCCGGGACGCCAAAGAGGTCCTCGTCAAGTCCCTCCGCATCGCGAGCGCCCGCCGCGACCGGATCATCGGGGCCCACCACATGCTCCTGGCGCTCACGGTCCGCCCCGGGGTGACGTCGGAGGTCCTGGCGGACCACGGGGTGACGTACACGGAACTGGAGCGGGTCCTCTTCGCCGAGGTCGCGTGACGCCCCGAGGGCCCGGGGGCTGAGGTCCTCCCGCGGTCGTGTCAGCGGCCGGGCGCCCGCAGGGATGCTCCGATGTGTGCCGCCGCCTGGGACAAGTGGCGGCGGGCCTCGCGGAGCTGGGCTTCCGTTACGCCGTGGTCGCGGGCCGCGTCACGGATGTCGTCGCGGAAACGGTCAAGGAGGCGGTCGAGGTCCCTGCCGGGGTCACCGGTGAGGTCCTCGCGGGCCCAGTCCGGGGCGTAGTCCACGGGGATGTCCTCGCGGGCGGCGCCGAACTGGGGTCCGGCACCGGTGCCGGTGCCGGGCTTGGCGCCGGGCTTGGCGCCGGCTTCGGCGTTGGGGTTGGTGTTGGCGTCGGCGTCCGTGGCGGTGGCGTCGGCGGTGGTGTCGGTCCTGGTGCCTGTGCCTGTGCCTGTGCCTGTGCCGGTGCCGGTGCCGGTGTCGGGCTTGGTGCCGGCCCCACCGTTGCCGGAACCAGCCCCCGTGCCCGTGCCGAAGTTCTTGGCGAAGTCCTTGCCGAAGTCCATTCCGAACCCGCCGAACTCCTTGGCCAGTTCGGCCAGGCCCTCGCGCACGCCCGTCGGCCAGTCGCCGCGCGCGAAGTGGTCCTGCACCTGCTCCTGCACGCGCCTGGCGATCCGCTGGACCTCCTCCTGGGCGTCCTTGGCCTGGCGGCGGGCCCGCTGGGCCTCCTCACGGGCCCGGCGGCTCTCGTCCTTCGCGCGCCGCGCCTGCTCCTTCCACTCCTGCCTCGCGCGCTTGAACTCCTCCTTCGCCTGGTGCCAGCTCTCCTTGTCGCCCCAGGTGCCGTCGAGGAAGTCGCCCGGGTCCGGGAAGGGCTTCCCCGTGGCCGAACCGCCCGAGGTCCGCGCCTCCTTGGCGGCGGCGCGCATCTCGCGGCGCAGCTCACCGGCGGCGCCCTGGACGCCGTCGCGGATCTCGGCGGCGAGCTCGGCGACCGACTCGCGGATCTCCAGCTCCAGATCGGCCAGCTCGCCGCTGCGGCCGGCCAGCTCGGCGCGGCCCGCGTCAGTGATGGCGTAGACCTTCCGGCCGCCCTCGGTGGTGTGGGTGACCAGGCCCTCCGCCTCCAGCTTCGCGAGGCGCGGGTAGACCGTGCCTGCCGATGGTGCGTACAACCCCTGGAAGCGCTCCTCCAGGAGGCGGATCACCTCATAGCCGTGGCGCGGGGCCTCGTCGAGCAGCTTGAGCAGGTACAGGCGCAGGCGGCCGTGGGCGAACACGGGGGGCATGTCAGAGCACCTTCTTGTCGGTCGGGCCATCGGTGGGGCCGTCGGTCGAGCCGTGGGGGTCGGACGAGGGCGTGTCCAGGGGGACCTCGTCGTGTGGATCTTCCTTCATCGGGCCTCCCGTCGGCCTTGCCGTCGGCTCTTCCTCCGCCTGTGGCTTGTGCAGCAGCGCGATGGATCCGGACACCGTCGTCGCCTTGAGCCGTCCGCGCCCGGCGCCCAGCCGCCCCGTGATCCGCTTGGCCCCCCACTGGCCGCCGACCCGCAGGTCCTCGAAGGCGTTCGACACCGCGCCGCTCGCCGTCTCCACCTCGACCTTCGCGTCCGCCGGATGCGGCAACCGGATCGCTATCTCGCCCGACACGCTCGTCAGGGCCACATCCGCCGGGGAGCCGGCCGGGACGAGGTCCAGGATCATCGAGCCGCTCACCGAGTCGGCCCGGACGGAGGGGCCCATGCCCTCGACGACGGTGAGGCTCCCGGACACGGAGTTGAAGCGGAGGGCGCCGGTGACGCCCTGTGCCTCCACGCTCCCGGAGACCGTGTCCGCGCGGACCTGGCCCGCGAGGCCGAGCAGCGTCGTGTCACCGGTGACGCCCTTCACCTCCGCGCGGCCCTCGATGCCGGAGATCACGGCACCCGCGCCGACCACTCCCACCTCGACGCCGGTGGCCGGGGGCACGGCGAGGGAGACCACCGCGCTGCGGCGCCAGCCCTTGGGGTCGAGCCACTTGAGGAAGCCCTTCCACGGCAGGTCGTCATAGGCGACGGTGAGGACGCCGTCCTCCAGGGTCACCCGCAGGGGTGGGCCCTCGATCTCGGAGACCTCCAGGCGGGCGGAACCTTCGTCCGTGCCCACCACGTTCACCGTGCCGTTGACCACGCGGACGTGGAGTGCTGTCACCGGGGCGTCGAACGTGAGCTTCCGGGGCTCGGCGACGGACCACTCGGACATGGGCTGACCTCCTTGGCGGACCGGCGGCCGCATCGTGACACGACGCGCCATATCGCGTCTCTGCCATTCACGATATATCGCGGATCCGCGAAGTCAAGACACCCGACGGGTGAACCCCGGTCCGGGCTGCCTCATGGGCGCATTTATGTGGGCTTATGTGCTGATTGAGCGCCGATTGATGCGATGTGTCCTAGCGTGGAGCCATGTCCTCCCCTGTCTCTTCGCCCGATTCCGCCGGGTTCGCCACGGCCGCCGGAGCGTTGCTGCTGTGCCGGGCCGAGCCCGACGCCGTCGAGCCCGTCGCTCAGCTGCTCCGCGAGCGGATGCTGCTCGTGGAGGCCGGTCACGGCTGGAGCGTGCTGGTGCCCGAGGGCAAGCCGTGGCTGCCGGGGGACGAAGGCGCCGAAGGCGTGGAGCCCGTCGACCGGGTGCTGACCGGGTGGGCCACCGCACTCGCCGTCGGCTCGGGCTGGCCCGTACTCGCCCTGTGGTGGGACGGCGACCGCTCCGGCTACACCCTCGCGGCGGGCTTCCGGCGGACCGTCGGATACGAGTGGCTGATGAACGGGACGCCCCTCGGGGAGGACGAGGCGATGCGTACGTTCGCCGCGCGCCTCGGCCTCGATCCCGTACTCGATGTGCAGTCCCTCGAAGCGCTCGCCCGGCCCGACACGGAGGCCGACGCGCGCGCCAGGATGCGCGGTCTCCTCGCGGTCCTCACCCGCACGGGTCTCGCCCTCCCGCCGGGCCTCGGCCCCTGCGAACCGGCCGACCGGCTGCGCGAGGTGGCACGCGTCCAGCAGGGCGTGCGGCAGGTCGAGTGGCCCGGGTGGCGGGACGCCGTGCGGGCGGAGTTCGGAGCGGTGGAGCAGGGTCCGTTCGGGCCCTGGGTGCGGGGGCCCAGGGCGCGGGCGCTGGCCGCGGCGCAGATCGCGGCCGGCCTGCCGCTGGCGGTGTGGGCGGTGCGGCGGCGCAGCGCGGGATGGACCGCGGCGGCCGCGCTGCTGCTGGTGCAGGGGGCCGCGGGCCTCGCGTACGACAGGGTGCGGGCACGGGGCTGACGTGCGTGTCCGAGAGGGGGATCGGTCAGGGGTGGCGGACCGCGTCCAGGGTCAGGGCGAGGAGGCGGGCCGGCTGCGACGGGTCCGCGGTGGCGTGTGCCGTTGACAGTGCGATGCCCACCACCAGCTGGAGCAGGTCGGCGGCCGTGAGGTCGGGGCGGGCCGTGCCGGAGTGCTGGGCGCGGGCGAGGAGCCGGTGCGCCGCGTCCTGGATCCGCTGCTGACAGTCGAAGCCCAGGGCGTCCGGCCGCTCCGCCTCCTCGATCAGCAGGGCGCTGCCCAGACCCTGGTGCACGCGCGCGTGGGCCAGGAAGGCGCGCAGCCACTCGGCCAGCGCCTCGTCGGGGGAGTCGGCCGTGAGCAGTTCCTCCGCGCGTGCGCACAGCGCGTCGATGCGGTCCTTGAGCACCGCGGTCAGGAGCGCGGGACGGGTGGGGAAGTGGCGGTAGAGCGTGCCGGGGCCGACGCCCGCGCGGCGGGCGATCTCGTTGAGGGAGGCTTCGGGGCCGGCCTCGGCGAACGCGTCGCGTGCCGCGGCGACGATCCGCTCGCGGTTGCGCCGTGCGTCCGCGCGCGGCTGCCGGTCTGCGGGGGCTTCCCGAGAGTTCGTCATCGGGTCATCCTCGCTTCCCGCGGCGCCGGGGGCTAGTCAAGCGGAGAGGTTCTCCGTATCGTGAGCCGGGTTAAGTGGAGAGGTTCTCCGTATCGTGATCCGGGTTAAGTGGGGTGGCGCATGAGTGGCAATGAGGTCCTGGCGCGGGACGGGCTCGGACGGGTGGGGGTGTGGACCTTCGCCTTCGAGGGCCACGCCGCGCCGCGGGTACGGGAGGCCGCCGCGGAGATCGAGGAGCTGGGCTACGGGGCCCTCTGGTTCGGGGAGGCCTTCGGGCGGGACACCGTGGGGCAGGCGTGGCTGCTGCTGTCCGCGACCCGGCGCATCGTCGTCGCCTCGGGCATCGCCAACATCGCCTTCCGGGACCCGCTGGCCATGGCGGCGGCGGAGCGTACGCTAGGCGAGGCCTTTCCGGGGCGCTATCTGCTCGGCCTCGGCGGTCACCGGGTGGACGACGCCGTCGTCGAGGTCGACGGCTATCGCGTTCCCGCGCGCGGAAGGGCCCTGTCGACCATGCGCGGCTACCTGGACTCCATGGACGCCGCCCCCGCCCCCGACCCCGCCCCGCGCCGCGTCCTGGCCGCGCTCGGCCCGAAGATGCTGGCGCTGGCCGCGGAGCGCACCTGGGGCGCCCACCCGTACTTCGTTCCCGTCGAGCACACCGCGCTGGCCCGCGAGACCATGGGGCAGGACGCGTTCCTCGGCGTCGAGCAGGCCGTGGTCCTCGACACCGACGTCGACCGGGCGCGCGAGGTGGCCGCGCGGCACGTGGCGGGCTACGTCATGAGCGCCCCCCACCAGGCGGCGAACGTGCGCCGCATGGGATTCGGCGACGAGGACATCGTGGGCGGACGCCCGAGCCGCCGCCTCGTCGACGCGATCGTCGCCTACGGAGACGTCGACGTGCTCCACGCGCGCGTGCGGGCCCACTTGGACGCGGGCGCCGACCACGTCTGCGTACAGGTGCTGACGGCCGATCCCGCCGCCCTGCCGCTGCCGCAGTGGCGGGAGCTGGCCCCCGCCCTGCTCGGCGGATGAACCATCGGCGGATGAACCATCGTCGGGTGACTACTCGTCTTCGTCCTCGTCGTCCAGACGTGCCAGCCACGTCGCCAGGCGCTCCACCGGGACCTCGAAGTCGGGGTTGAGGTCCACGAAGGTGCGGAGCTGTTCGGCGAGCCACTCGAAAGTGACCTCTTCCTCGCCGCGCCGCTTCTCCAGCTCCTCGATGCCACGGTCGGTGAAGTACAACTGATGCTCCTGTTGCGCACGGGCGGACGGCTGTTTCCGCTTCATGGTATTCCGTGCGCGGGCCGCTCCCACCTGGCCGGTTTCATGCGCCGTTCGAGGGGCGCCTGCAACCATGCGGGCCACTGCCCTCGTCGCAGACCGAGTAGGCGAGGGCGAAGGGTGAGCTGCGCGGAGAGCGGGGGACAGTGGCGGGACATGTCCAGCGGATCGAACTGCCCGGCGGGAAGGTCGTGCACGCGCGGATCGGCGCGTCGAGCCGGCACGGCGAGGACGACGAGGACGTCGGCGTGCTCGACACCGCCGTCGCCCGCGTCGAGGAGCTCGGCGAGCTGATCCGCGGCGTCGGCGGCTCCGTGCTCGACGCCGCGGCGGCGGCCCGGCCCGACGAGGCCAGCGTCACCTTCGGCGTCGAGCTCAGCGCCAAGCCCGGCAAGGTGATCGCCGTACTCGCCGAGGGCGAGGCCAAGGCGTCCGTGCAGGTCACGCTCACATGGCGGCTGGACAGAGGCGGAAACGCCCCACGCGACGACGCCGCCACCACCCCGCAGACACCCGCCACCCCGCAGACCCCCGCCACCCCACCAACCCCCAGCACCCCTCCGCCCCCCGCCACCCCACCAAGCCCCGCCACCCCTCATGCCTGAGCCCGCCCCCCGGCTCGACGCCCTCGCGCAGGCCGCCACCGTCCATCTCATGGCGGCGGACGACGACGGCGCGTACGGCACGGAGTCGGCCATGTGGGGGAGCGGCTTCTTCGTCGCGCCCGGATGGGTGCTGACCTGTGCGCACGTCCTGCGGCCGTATCTCGCGAGGGACCGCGGCCGGACGTTCGCCGTGCGCGGCACCGACCTCAACGACGGCATCCCCGTCACGGCCCGCCTGGCGCACTGGCTCATCGGCGACCACGAGCGGGCCGTGCTGCCGCCCGAGGAGGACCTCGCCCTGGTCCGGCTCCTCGACGACACCGTGGAGCACGAGTGCGTGTGGCTCGCCGACCGTGCCGTACGTCCCTTCGGCGACGTCGTCGCGTACGGCTACCGGCCCGACGAGAACGAGAGCAGCGCGGGCGCCAAGCCCTGGAGCGCCGACGCCGAGATCAACGTCCGCGACGACGGCGCCGGGCTGCGCTTCAAGCCCGACATCGCCTTCCCCAAAGGCGTCTCGGGCGGCCCGCTGCTCGACCCGCGCACCGGCGCCGTCGTCGGCGTCATCAAGTCGCGCCGCAGGGAGCGCGACGGCGGCATGGCCGTCGCGACGCTCGCGCTGCGCCAGTTCGGCGACGCCTACCGCGAGGTGACGGCCGCCCACGACCGCTGGCACGGCACGGTCCCGCGCGTCATCACCGGCGACAACTGGATCGACGAACAGCAGCGGCTGCCCGGGACGGAGTGGCGTCCGGGACCCGACCAGTGGACCCCCAAGGACCGTCGCACCGCGCTCGGCCTCCTCGCCCGGCTGCCCGACCCGGGGGCCGCGCCGTCCGTCGCCAAGATCGTGCGCAAGGTGCGGGGGCGCAGGCCGCCCGGCGCCGTGCCCGCGCTGCTCACCTGGCGCGACGGCCACGGACTGCTCTACGACAGCGCCCTGCCCGAGGACGCGCTGACGTTCCTGCACTATCTGCGGCTCGTCGCCGCGTACGTCCGCAGCCGCGGCGGCGACGCGGAACGCCTCGAGGAGTGGGTCGCCGAGCGACTCAGGGAGGACGACCGCGTCCATCTGCACGCCCTCGTCACCGACGCCCGGCTGCCCGACGGGCTGCTCCCCGACCCCGGCGGCCCGGACCGCGCCGCCGTGCCCTACCCGGGCCCCGGCGAGGGCCCCACGGTCACCGTCCTGCTCGACCCGGTGATCAGCGTGACGCCCGCCCGCTTCCACTGGCAGATCTGGGTCAACCACGGCGAACGGCAGGGGGAGGGGGAGTACGAAGGCGCGTACGGCGACACGGAGCTGGCCGCCGAGGACTACTCCGGCGAGGGCTTCCTGCCCGGGGAGCTCGTCCAGGCGCTGCGCGCGCCCCTCGGCAGGACCCTGCACCGCCTCGACGGCGAGGGACCGCCCGTACCGCTCGAATTCGCCCTGCCCGCCGAGCACTTCGACACGCAGGTGCACCGCTGGCAGTTCGACGACATCGCGAAGCTGTACGCCACCGAGCGGCTCGGCACCCAGCGCCGCGTCGTCCTGCGCGACCTGGCGCGCCGCGCCGATCCGGACAACCCCGACTGGCACGACCGCTGGCGGTCGGTCGCCGCCGCGCGCGAACTGACGCCCGCGCGCGTACCCGAACGGGACACCAGGCCGCAGGCCCGGCACTTCCAGAAACTGCCGCACACCGTGATCCCCGTGATGTGCCGGCCCGCCGGACGCGGCGTCGGACGCGACGCGATGAGACTGGCCCTCGGCAGCGGGCACGGCGTCGTGCTCTGGCACATCGAGGGGCACGCCACCCGCGGCTGCCAGGACGCCTGCGAGGACCTGCACGCGGGCGTGGAGCAGCTGCTCGGCCGGCTCGGCTCGGTCGCCGAGCTCCCCGACCGGATCCGGCACATCCGGCAGGACATCAGCAGCGGCAGGGACGACCGGCACTGGGCGGAACCCCTCGCCCTGCTGTACGACGACCCGCGGCGGCCGCTGCCGCCCGAGGACACGATGCCGGCGGACTCGCCGTGAAAGGGACCCGCGCGGGCACGCGCGCGGTGGCGAGGGCGCGATCGTGGGTACGTTTCCACCGACCGTCGACGAGGAGCACGCAGTGAGCGGATGGTTCATCTACGAGGGGGTCGGTGGTCCGGATCCGGACAGGATCCGACGGCTGCCGGCGCCGCCGCCCTGGCGCGCCTTCGACGCGGAACCGGTGCCGTACGACGTCCCGGACATCGACTCCGCGACGCGCCGGCGCCTCGGCGACAGCAACGTCCCCATGTCCGTGCAGGGCGCCGAGGCCCTCGAACTCATCAACGCCGCCCTCTACCTGCGGCGCCCCCTCCTCGTCACCGGCGAGCCGGGCTCCGGCAAGAGCACCCTCGCGCACTCCCTCGCGTACGAACTGGGGCTCGGCCGCGTCCTGCAGTGGGCCATCGTCAGCCGCAGCGAACTGAAGGACGGCCTCTACACCTACGACGCGATCGGCCGCCTCCAGGACAACCAGCTCGGCCGCGACCACGCCGAGGACATCGGCCGCTATCTGCGGCTCGGCCCGCTCGGCACCGCGCTCATCGCGTCCGACCGGCCGCGCGTCCTGCTCATCGACGAGCTCGACAAGAGCGACATCGACCTGCCCAACGACCTCCTGAACGTCCTGGAAGAGGGCGAGTTCGGCATCCCCGAGCTGGAGCGGATCGCCGACCGGCCCGGCCAGGAGACCGTGCAGGTCCTCACCGACGACGGGCGCCGCGTGCCCGTCACCCGCGGCCGGGTGCGCTGCCGCGCCTTCCCCGTCACCGTCCTGACCAGCAACCGCGAGCGCGAGTTCCCCGGGCCGCTGCTGCGCCGCTGCGTGCCGCTCGACCTCGAACCGCCCCGCGACCAGCGGCTCGCCGCGATGGTCCTCGCGCACTTCGGGACGGGGGCGTACGACACGAACATCGACCTCGTCGACCAGTTCACGGACGCCGAGGCCGACGGCGCGCTGCGCCCCACCGACCAGCTCCTGAACGCCATCTTCCTCGCCCAGCACGCCGCCCGGCAGCACCCGGAGCGGCGCGAGGAGATCGCCGGGCTGCTCATGCGGCCCCTGGACCGCGGGCCGCGGTGACGCCATGACCGGAGCCCCGCACCGCACCGACGCCGTGAGCGACGCGCTCACGGCGCTCGTCGCACGGCTGCGGGACGCCGAACTCGCCCCCACCGCCCGGGAACTGGCCGACTCGCTGTGGCTCGCGGCGCAGGTCGCCGCGGGCGACGACGGGGACGCGGCGGACCCGGCGCGCCGCCCCGAAGCGGACCGGGCGCGGCCCGCGCGGTCCGGCGACGCGTCCGGCGGCGCCGACCCGCACCGCACGCCCGCCCCGCCGGGCCCGCCGCCCCACACGCCGCCCCGCCCCGCGCCCCGCTCCCGCCTCGTCGTGCCCGTCGGGGACGGCGGCGGCCCCGAACGGTCCGGTGGCGTCCCCGTGCAGGTGCCCGCCGCCGCGGTGCTGCCCGACCCGCTCGCCCTGCAGCGCGCGCTGCGGCCCCTGCAGCGGTACCGGCCGCCCGCCCGGCCCGTGCCGCGCGCCCTCGACGAACAGGCCACGGCGGAGCGGGCCGCCGACACCGGGCTCGTGGTGCCCGTGCTGCGGCACGCGCGGCGGCGCGAGGCGCGGCTGCTGCTCGTGATGGACCTGTCGACCTCCACGGTCGTGTGGGAGCAGGCCCTCGGCGAGTTACGCCACGTGTGCGAGCGGTCCGGGGCCTTCCGCGAGGTGCAGGTGCAGTTCCTGCACGAGGGCGCGGACGGCCGTCCCGGGTTCGCGGCGACGGCCCGGCCCGGCGCCGCGCTCCAGGACCCCGGACGCCTCAGCGACCCCACGGGAAGCCGGCTGACCCTCGTCCTCAGCGACTGCGCGGGCCCGATGTGGCGCGGCGGGCTGATGCAGCGGCTCCTGTACCGGTGGGGCTCGCTCGCGCCGGTCGCCGTGGTGCAGCCGCTGCCGCAGCGGATGTGGCGGCGAACGCACCTGCCCGCGCGCCGTGGACACCTGCACCGCTGGGAAGGGCCCGCCGGGCACCTGGAGTTCGAGCCCGCGGGCGGCGGTGGCGCGCGGGCCCGGGCGCCGCGGGGCATCCCCGTGCCGGTGCTCGCCCTGCGCCGGTCCTCCGTGGAGGGCTGGGCCAGGCTCGTGTCGGGCGCGACCGGGCAGTCCCTGGAGGCGGCGGCGGGCCTGGCCGAGGCCGGGCACGGGCCGTCCGCCGCGCCCGTGCGGGCCCGGCAGGAGGTCGGCGGCAGGGAACGGGTGCGGGCGTTCCGGCGCACGGCATCGCCCGCGGCCTGGCAGCTCGCCGTGTATCTGTCGGCGGTGCCGACGATCCTGCCGGTGATGCAGCTCGTGCAGCGCGCGATGCTGGCGGGCAGCGGGCCCGAGGTCCTCGCCGAGGTGCTCCTCGGCGGGCTCCTGAAGCGCAGCGAGCGGGACGACGACCCCGAGGTGCTCGCCTACCAGTTCCTCGACGGCGTCGAGGAGGAGCTCATCGGGCACCTCGCGCCGGACGACGCGCGGCTGCTGCAGAAGCACTGTTCGGACTATCTGGAGCGGCGGTTCGGCCGCAGCGTCCACAACTTCCCCGCCACGGCGGTCGCGCTGCTCGGCGACGCGGGGGAGCCCGTGCAGCCGCCGGGCACCGGCGGCCAGGCGGACCACCCCGGCCTGCGGGCGTTCGCCGAGGTGTCCGGGGAAGTGCTGCGACGGTTCCTGCCGAGGACGCGGACGGAGGTCGGCCAGGACCTCGACGGGAGTGACGCGGCGGCACTGCGGGCGGCGGCCCGCGCGGCCCGCGAACGGTACGCGCAGGGGCGGCAGGCGCGTGAACTGGACCGCGCCGTCGACCTGTTGGAGGCGGCGGTCAGGGCCGCGCAGGCCGGTGCGGGGCGCGACGCCGTCCTGGCCGAGCTGGGCGAGACGCTGTTCCTGCGGTGGACGGCGCGGCGGAGCGTGGCGGACCTGCGCGAGGCGCTGCACGCCGCGGCCACGATCGCCGACCGGCCCCCGCAGACCCGGCTCCTCCTCGGCGCGGTGCTCATGGAGATCGCCGAGGAGGTGGAACGCTCGGGCACGGCCGCGGCCGCGCTGCCCGACGAGGTGCGGGGGCGGGCGGCCCGCCTCGCCGACGGCCCGCAGCGCGGCCCCCGCGGGACGCCCGGGGCGCTCTGGGCCGAGTACCTCCTCCTGAACGACGCGGCGGCCGAACTCCTCCCGATCCCCGCCCACATCGGCGACGACCCGTCCCACCCGGGCTGGCCGGCCCAACGCGCCCTGGCCGAGACACTGGGCCGCCTGGCGGTGGTGGCGGCGCGATTGGTGGAGGGCGGCGTGCGGGTCGGGGGCACGGGCCAGGAAACCGGCTCACGTTCCGGTGCCGCCCAGGACTCGGGCGCGACCTCCGGGGGCCAGGGCTCGGGGGCGAGTCCCGATGGTGCGCCGAGCTCCGGCTCGGCCTCCGGCGCCGTTTCCGATGGGCAGGGGCCCGGGGCCGGACAGGACGGTCGGGCGGGGCAGGGCCTATGGGGTGCGGCGGTGGCAGGGTCGGGACGTGGTGGGGTGTTCGGGGGGCGCGTCGTGGAGGGCGGGCCCGGACGCGGGGGGCTCGCGGACACCTTCGGGGGCGCGTCCGGCGGGGTCCCGCGCGTCGACTTCAGCGGCGGGGTCTTTCTCGGGCCGACGGCACGCGGCGCGGGTGCGGGCACGTCCGGCACCGCGCAGCGCACCGAACCCCACCCCGGCCGCCTCGACCTCGGCGACGCCGCCTTCCACGGCTCCACGCTGGGGCGGCCCCGCCACGGCGTGGAAGGCCCCCGGCCGCAGGACGTGTACGTCGACTTCATGCGCCGCGCCGTCGACACCACCGGCGTGCTGACCCTCGGCCCCGACCCGGCCGACGGGTTCCTGCTGCGGGGGCGGCTGCGCAAGCGGCTGGCGCGGCACTGCACGGGGCGGGGCGAGATCGCGCGGGAGGGCGGCGACCGGGGCGCGCCGGACGGCACCGCCATCGCCGCCGACGCCTGCGACGACCTCCAGGAGGCACTGGCGCGCGGCACGTTCGCGGCCGACGAGCGCAGCCTGGCCTGGCTGGACCTCGCGGAGGCGCTGCAGCTCGCCTGGTGCCACGACGCCGACGAGGGCGGGCAGCGGCTCATCCGCACCGCCCTGGAAGAGGCGCTCGAAGCGGCCGACGGGGACCACGGGCTGACCCTCGCCTGTCATGTGCGCGGCGCGGACGTGTACTGGGCGCGTCACCTGGCCACGGGCCTGCCCGTCCACCGCCAACTGGCCATCGAGGGCTGGACGAAGGCCCTCCCCCTGACGTCGCGGGACGACCCGAGCCGGGTCGTGCTGATGTCCCGGCTCGGCACCGCCCTCGCCCAGCGCGGCGTCGCGACGGCCTCCGTGGCGGACACCGACGACGCCGTACGCCAGCTGCGCGAGGCCGTCGACGCGACGCCGCCGCGCGACCCCGGCCGGGACGAGCGCCGGATGCAGCTGGCGAATGCGTACATCGCCCGCTTCCACGTCCAGCAGACCCTCGCCGACCTCCACGAGGCCGAATGGCTCCTGGGCGCGGTCGCCCGCAACGTCACGGACCCCGTGCTCGCCGCGTACTGCCGGCTGCGGCGCGGCGAGGTGGCCGCGCAGATCTTCGCCCGCACCGGCTTCTCGGCACAGCTCCACCGGGCGGCCGAGTACTACCGAGAGGCGGCCGGCACGGCCGTGGCCGCCGGCGAACCGTCGCTCGCCGCCGAGGCCCACCAGGCGTACGCCGAAGCCCTCGAAGAACTCGGGGAGTTCGAGCGTGCGCTCGCGGAGTACCGCAAGGCCCGGCGGCTGCTCCCCGAGTACGGGCCGCGCGCCACCTACGTCCGCGCCGACGCGATCCGCGCCGCCGTCACCCGCCTGGAGGCCCGGCTGGCCGGAGCGTGACCGTCGGCCGCGGGCGAACAGCTCACCGCCGCCGAACGCGGGCGGGCCCGGCCCCGAGTCCATGGAACTCGGGGCCGGGCCCGCCTCACGTACCGGCCGCGGGGCTTACGCCTCGAAGACCTCGGTCAGCAGCTGGTCCTGCTCGGCCTGGTGGCGCTTGGCCGAGCCGACCGCCGGGGACGAGCTGTGCGGCCGCGAGATGCGGCGCAGGCGCTCGCCGTGCGGGATGTCCGCGCCGACCGCCAGGTCCAGGTGGTCGATGAGGTTGAGGGCGATGAAGGGCCACGCGCCCTGGTTCGCCGGCTCCTCCTGCGCCCACAGGTACTTCTCGGCGTTCGGGTACTTGGCGATCTCCGCCTGGAGCTCCGCACCCGGCAGCGGGTACAGGCGCTCGATGCGGATGAGCGCCGTGTCGTCGGCGCCGCGCTTCTGGCGCTCCGCCTCCAGGTCGTAGTACAGCTTGCCGGAGCAGAAGACGACCTTGCGGACCGCCGACGCCTCGACGTGGCTGTCGCCGATGACCGGGCGGAAGCCGCCCGTCGTGAACTCCTCCGTCTTCGAGGCCGCCGCCTTGAGGCGCAGCATCGACTTCGGGGTGAAGACCACCAGCGGCTTGTGGTGCGGGTTGTGCACCTGCCACCGCAGGAGGTGGAAGTAGTTCGACGGGAGGGTCGGCATCGCGACCGTCATGTTGTTCTGCGCGCACAGCTGGAGGAAGCGCTCGATGCGGGCGGACGAGTGGTCCGGTCCCTGGCCCTCGTAACCGTGCGGCAGGAGCAGCGTGACGCCCGAGTGCTGGTTCCACTTCTGCTCGGCGGCCGAGATGTACTCGTCCACCACCGTCTGCGCGCCGTTGACGAAGTCGCCGAACTGCGCCTCCCACATGACGAGGGACTCGGGGCGGGCCAGCGAGTAGCCGTACTCGAAGCCCATCACCGCGTACTCGGAGAGGAGCGAGTCGTAGACGTTGTAGCGCGCCTGGTCCTCGGAGAGGTACATCAGCGGCGTGTAGTCCTCGCCCGTCGCGCGGTCGATGAGGACCGCGTGGCGCTGGCCGAACGTGCCGCGGCGGGAGTCCTGGCCCGACAGGCGGACCGGGGTGCCCTCGAGGAGCAGCGAGCCGATGGCGAGGGTCTCGCCCATGCCCCAGTCGATCGTGCCCTCTTCGACCATCGTCGCCCGGCGCTGCAGCTGCGGCAGCAGACGCGGGTGGACGGTGACCCGGTCGGGGATGTTGACCTGGGACTCGGCGATCCGCTTGACGACCTCCTGGGAGATCGCGGTGTCGACGTGCACCGGGAACTCGGCCTGCGGGGCCGGCACATCGGCCTGCGCGGGCTGCGAGACGGCCTCGCGGACCTCGGTGAAGACCTTCTCCAGCTGGCCCTGGAAGTCCTGCAGCGCCTGCTCGGCCTCTTCCAGGGTGATGTCGCCGCGACCGATGAGGGACTCGGTGTAGAGCTTGCGCACCGAGCGCTTCTTGTCGATCAGGTCGTACATCAGCGGCTGCGTGAACGCCGGGTTGTCCGACTCGTTGTGCCCGCGGCGGCGGTAGCAGATGAGGTCGATCACGACGTCCTTGTTGAACGCCTGACGGAACTCGAAGGCGAGGCGCGCGACGCGGACCACGGCCTCGGGGTCGTCGCCGTTCACGTGGAAGATCGGCGCCTCGATCATGCGGGCCACGTCGGTGGCGTACATGGACGAGCGCGACGACTCCGGGGCGGCGGTGAAGCCGACCTGGTTGTTGATGACGATGTGGACCGTGCCGCCCGTGCGGTAGCCGCGGAGCTGCGACATGTTGAGGGTCTCGGCGACCACACCCTGGCCCGCGAAGGCCGCGTCACCGTGCAGGGCGACGGGCAGGACCGTGAAGTCCGTGCCGCCCTTGTTGATGATGTCCTGCTTGGCGCGGACGATGCCCTCGATGACCGGGTCGACCGTCTCCAGGTGGGACGGGTTGGCGGCCAGCGAGACCTTGATCTGCTCGCCGTCGAGGCCGGTGAAGGTGCCCTCGGCGCCCAGGTGGTACTTCACGTCGCCGGAGCCGTGCATGGACTTGGGGTCCATGTTGCCCTCGAACTCGCGGAAGATCTGGGCGTACGACTTGCCGACGATGTTGGCGAGCACGTTCAGGCGGCCGCGGTGGGCCATGCCGATGACGACCTCGTCCAGGCGCGCCTCGGCTGCGCTGTCGAGCACGGCGTCGAGCAGCGGGATGACGGACTCGCCGCCCTCCAGGGAGAAGCGCTTCTGTCCGACGTACTTCGTCTGGAGGAAGGTCTCGAAGGCCTCCGCGGAGTTCAGCCGGCGCAGGATGCGCAGCTGCTCCTCGCGCTCGGGCTTGGTGGCGTGGGTCCGCTCGATGCGGTCCTGGAGCCACTTGCGCTGCTTCGGGTCCTGGATGTGCATGAACTCGACGCCGGTGGTGCGGCAGTACGAGTCGCGCAGCACGCCGAGGACGTCGCGCAGCTTCATCATCGACTTGCCGGCGAAGCCGCCGACCGCGAACTCCCGCTCCAGGTCCCACAGGGTGAGGCCGTGCTCGGTGATGTCCAGGTCGGGGTGCTTGCGCTGCTTGTACTCCAGCGGGTCCGTGTCGGCCATGACGTGGCCGCGGACGCGGTAGGAGTGGATCAGCTCGAAGACGCGGGCGGCCTTCGTGACGTCGTCGTCGTGCGAGGCGTCGATGTCCTTGAGCCAGCGGACCGGCTCGTAGGGGATCCGGAGCGCCTTGAAGATCTCGTCGTAGAAGTCCTGCTCACCGAGGAGGAGGTTCGCGACGATCCGCAGGAACTCGCCGGAGGCGGCGCCCTGGATGACCCGGTGGTCGTAGGTCGACGTGAGCGTCATGACCTTCGAGATGCCGAGCTTGTTCAGGGTGTCCTGGGAGGTGCCCTGGAACTCCGCGGGGTAGTCCATGGAGCCGACGCCCATGATGACCGACTGGCCGGGCATCAGGCGCGGGACCGAGTGGACGGTGCCGAGGCCGCCGGGGTTGGTCAGGGAGACCGTGACGCCGGTGAAGTCCTCCATCGTCAGCTTGTTGTCGCGGGCGCGACGGACGATGTCCTCGTAGGCCTGCCAGAACTCGAAGAAGTTCAGGGTCTCGGCCTTCTTGATGCCCGCGACGACGAGCTGGCGGTCGCCGTTGGGCTTCACCAGGTCGATGGCGAGGCCGAAGTTGATGTGCTCCGGCTTGACCAGGGTCGGCTTGCCGTCCTTCTCCTGGAAGGAGTAGTTCATCGACGGCATGGCCTTGATGGCCTGCACCATCGCGTACCCGATCAGGTGCGTGAAGGAGATCTTCCCGCCGCGGGCGCGCTTGAGGTGGTTGTTGATGACGATGCGGTTGTCGAAGAGCAGCTTCACCGGGACCGCGCGGACCGACGTCGCCGTCGGGACCTCGATCGAGGCGTTCATGTTCTTCGCGACCGCGGCGGCGGGGCCGCGCAGCGCCACGTACTCGGGACCGGCCGGGGCCTCGGTCGCGGGCTCCGCCTTGGCGGCGGGCTTCGCGGCGGCGGGCTTGGCGGCGGCCGCGGGCTTGGCGGCGGCCGGCTGCGCGGCGGGAGCCGGAGCGGCGGCCGCGGGCTTCGCGGGAGCGGCCGGTGCCTGCGCCTGGGGAGCGGCGGGCGCGGCCTTGGCCGGAGCGGCCTCGGCCGGCGGCGCGGCGGGAGTGGTGGCCGCGGCCCCCGCGGCCGCGTCACCCGCCGGCTTCACCGGAGCGGTGGCTACGGAAGCGCCCGCTCCTGGCTTGTAGTCGGCGAAGAAGTCCCACCAGGCTCGGTCGACCGAATTCGGGTCCTGGAGGTACTGCTGATAGATCTCGTCGACGAGCCACTCATTGGGACCGAAGGCAGCAGCAGGGTCCTTGCCCTGCCCGTCTTGGTCGGTCGAGATGCTCGAGTTACTGGGGGACTGTGGCGACACGGCGGTAACCGCCCTCTTCCGCTTCACAAGGTGATGGACAGCGGAAATAAAGGCTACGCCTCCGAAGCCGCGAGGTGCAGACCGGGCCCGGCATCCGTCGCGTAAGTCACACTGGAACAGTGGTTTCGGCGCTGTAAATGGCGGGAAACAAGCGAGGTTCCGCAACGCCAGATGGCCGCGCGGGTACGTCCGTGGGACGTCTACGCGCGGCGGCGGCCCCCGGGTGCCCAGGAACGGCACCCTTGAATCGCTTTCACTCGAACCCTACGTCAACTTCACGCCTCGGGCAGGCCCGGAAGAGTGACCTGGATGCGGCAGCCGCGAGGGGATTCGGCCACCCCGATGTGGCCGCCGTGCAGATCGACGGCCCAGCGCGCGATGGCCAGGCCGAGACCGGTCCCGCCGTCGTTCCCCGAGCCCTTCACGGGGGCGCCCGCGTGGCTGCCGCGGTTGAACCGCTCGAAGACGCGGTGCCACTCCGACTCCGGGATGCCGGGGCCCTCGTCGAGCACCTCCAGGTCCAGGGACTCGGGGTAGGGGCCGCGCCTGGCCCGCACCGTCACGCGCCCGTGCGGCGGGCTGTGCTTGACCGCGTTGTCGATGAGGTTGGCCACGACCTGGTGGAGCCGCTCCGCGTCCGCGTGGGCCGTCAGCTCCGGCGGCGACACGTCGAGGTGCAGATGGACGTCCGTACGCGTGTGACTGCCGGAGCCCGACGCGATGCCCGCGCGCGCGGAGGCCACCATGTTGGCCTCCTTCAGGACGCCCGACAGATACGGCCACACCTCGAAGCGGCGGGCCTTCAGCGGTACGACGCCGTTGTCGAGGCGGGAGAGGTCCAGCAGGGTCTCCACCAGGCGGCCGAGGCGCTCGGTCTGCTTGAGAGCCGTGCGCATCGTCTCGGGGTCGGCGGCGGAGACGCCGTCGACGACGTTCTCCAGGACGGCGCGCAGGGCCGCGATGGGGGTGCGCAGCTCGTGCGAGACGTTGGCGACGAGCTCCTTGCGCTGGGTGTCCTGCGCCTCCAGGTCGTCCGCCATCGCGTTGATCGTGGAGGCCACGTCGCCCAGCTCGTCGCGCCGGTCCGCGCCGCGCACCCGGCGCGTGTAGTCGCCGTGCGAGACGGCGCGGGCCACCGCGTTCATCTCGTCCAGCGGGGCGGTGAGGCTGTGCGCCACGAACTGCGTGATGAGGAGCGTGGCGATCACCGAGAAGACGGTGATGAAGCGCAGCTCGGTCTTGGTCTTCATGGCCACGAGGAGCAGCCCCGTGGTGATGAACACCGAGACGACCACGAGGGCGCCGAGCTTGGTCTTGATGGAGAACGGCCGCAGCTCTCCGAAGGGCCCGCTCACGGCAGGACCGGCCTCACGGCGCCGGGGTCTCGAGGGCGTAGCCCACGCCGTGCACCGTGCGGATCCGCTCGGCACCGATCTTCCGGCGCAGCGCCTTGATGTGGCTGTCGACGGTGCGGGTGCCGGACGCGTCGGCCCAGTCCCACACCTCCGCGAGCAGCTGCTCGCGGGAGAGGACGGCGCGCGGGGTGTTGGCCAGGCAGACCAGCAGGTCGAACTCCGTGGGCGTCAGGTGGACGTCCTCGCTGCGCACCCGCACACGCCGCTGGGCGTGGTCGATCTCCAGTTCGCCGAGGCGGAGGATGCCGCTGCGGGGGGTGGTCGCGGCCAGCGCGGCCCGCTCGACCCGGCGCAGCAGGACGTGCACGCGGGCCGCGAGCTCCCGCATGGAGAACGGTTTGGTCATGTAGTCGTCGGCGCCGACCCCGAGCCCGACCAGCATGTCCGTCTCGTCGTCACGCGCGGTGAGCATGAGGACGGGGACGGGGCGCTGGGCCTGCACCCGGCGGCACACCTCCAGGCCGTCGAAGCCCGGCAGCATGATGTCGAGGATCAGCAGGTCGGGCTGCCAGGCCTGGGCGGTGTCGACCGCCGAAGGGCCGTCGCCGGCCGTTTGCACAACAAAACCCTCGGCACGGAGCCGGGCGGCGATGGCGTCGACGATCGTCGGGTCGTCCTCGACCACCAGCACCCGGCGCTGGGCGCCCGGCGTCGCCGCCGTGGCGCCGTTCTGGGAGGTGTGTGTCTGCTCCATCGCCCGCCCCTGACACTGATCGCTTGTGTTCGGTCAGCAGAGTACGGGTCGCGAAGGCACCTCGGCTACGCAGCCCTGACGCCGAGGTGGACCACGTCAGGGACGCCTCGGGCAACGGGGATCTCTTCGGTTCGTACCCTCTGGAATCCGGCATTCCGTAGAGCGTCGTCGAAAGCGGACGAGGGCTGCGCGGACCACACGGCGAGCACTCCGCCCGGGTTCAGACGGGCTTTGCAGGCGGCCAGACCGGCAGGCGAGTAAAGGGAGTTGTTGCCCTCCGTCACCGTCCAGCCGGGGCCGTTGTCGATGTCGAGACAGAGCGCGTCGTACGTGTCCGTCGTGCCGAAGAGGTGCGCGACGAGGTCTGTGTGAAGAATTTGCGCACGTGGGTCGGCGAGCGCCGCTCCGGACAGTTCGGCGAGGGGTCCCTCGCGGTGCCAGCCGATGATCGCCTCCTCGCGTTCGACGACGTCGACGCGTCCCCAGCGGGGGTCCGCGACGGCGTGCGCGAGAGAGAAGCCGACGCCGAGGCCGCCGATGAGGAGGGCGGGGGAGGGGCGGTCGTCGAGGGCGTCGCGGGCCGCGTCGACGAGCAGGCGCTCGGAGCGGCCGTCGCTGGTGTCCATCAGGAAACAACCGTTGGCGATGATCTGCAGCAGCTCACCGTGGCGCCGCAGGACGACCTCGCCGTGAGGGCCCTCGCGCCGGTCGAGCACGACGGGGGCGGTGGTGTGGGTGTGCATGGCCCACAGCGTATTTTTCCGCGACGTCCGTCCGCAGGCGGTTGTCCCGCCCTCCGGGCCGGCGTGCCCGCGCGACGCAGGAGCCGTCCCGCGGGTTGCCGTGTGAGACGCACCTCACGTGGCGCCCGTCATAGACACGCTCGAAAAGAGGGCAAAGGGTGGGGTGGGACGGAAGGAGCGCCTCACCCGTGAACCAGAGCGTGCGGCCCGCCGGGGCCGCGTCCGACGCGGAGACGCCGGGCACCCTGAGCGGCATACCGCGGCAGTCGACGCGTCGGCCCCCGCCGGGGGCGGGCCACGAGCAGGCGGCGCGGGAACGTGCCCCCGGCGCGTCCACCCGGCGCCTCCGCCCCTGGCTGCTCCTGCCCACCCCCACCGGCACGCCCTTCACCTTCGGGTACGCCCTCGTGCTCGCGGCCACCTCGCTGCTCGCGCAGTACGCCGACCCGGACCTCGTGGAGAAGCTCCTCCACGGGTCGAGCACCGACGTGGCGCACCTCGCGCACAGCCCCGTCCTCGTCCTGGTCGCGAGCGCCCTGTGGATCGCGGGCGGCATCACGTCCCCGTACGCGATCGGCTTCCTGCTGGTGCTCACCGCGCTGGAGCGCCGCATCGGCGGCCTGCGCACCGCCGGTGTCTTCCTCCTCGGCCACGTCGTCGCCACGCTCGCGACGGAGGTCCCGGTCGGCTTCTCGGTCCTCGCGGGCCATCTGCCGGACAGTTCCCTGCACCGGCTCGACTACGGCATCAGCTTCGGGGTGGCCGCCAGCGTCGGCGCGCTGGCGGGGCTGCTCACACCATGGCTGCGCTGGCCCGTCCTCATCGGCTTCGGCGGGATGCTGGTCGACGACCTGATCGCGTTCGCCGACCCGATGACGAACTGGGGGCACCTGCTCGCGCTGCTGGTCGGCGTCGCCACCTGGCCGTTGCTCAGGCGTCGCCCCGGCGCGGCGCGCGACGCATCGCCCACAGGGTCGGGCCGCCGCCCGGCAGCTGCACCTCGCCGAGCACCGTGAAGCCGAAGTGCTCGTAGAAGGGGAGGTTCTCCGGCTTGGAGGACTCCAGGTACACGGGCAGGCCGGCCTCGTCGGCGCGGGCGAGACCTGAGCGCAGGAGGGCGGCTCCGTGGCCCTGGCCCTGGGCGGCGGGGTCGGCGCCGAGTACCGCCAGGTACCAGTGCGGCTCCTCGGGGCCGTGTCCGGCGGCGGCCGCGGTGGCCTCGCGGAACAGCGGGGCGCGGTCGCCCAGTATCTCCGCGAGCTGCTCGACGGTCTCCGCGTCGGGCACGGCCTTGTCCTGCGCGCCCGGCGGCACCCAGAAGGCGGCCGCCGCGGCCGTCCGCTCGCAGACGCCGTGGCGGCCGTACTGCCGGGTGAGGAGCGTGGCGAAGTAGCGGCCGAGGCCCGCCTCGCGGGTGGCGGCGTCCGGGAAGAACCAGCGCATCATCGGGTCGTCGTCGAAGGCGCGGGCCAGGGTGGGGCCGACCGTCGCGGCGTCGTCGAGGGTGGCGGGCTGCGGGGCGGGGCGGGGCGCCTCGGGGGTGTTGGTCGTCGACATGCGGTCATTCTGCACTTGTTGATCTTCGTCGCCGGAGCCAGGGGGTTGCTCGCGCGCGGGCGCCCCGGCGCCGCCCGCGCCCGGCCGGCGCCCCGCGCCCCGAATGCCCTCGGCCGCTGCCTGTGCCGCCGTCGGCTGCGGCTCGGGGGTGGCTGAGCGCGCAGTTCCCCGCGCCCCTGGGTGGGGCTTCGTGCCGTCGCCCGGTCGGCGCCCCGGGCTTCGGATGCCGTTGGCCGCTGCCTGTCTCGTCGTCGGCTGCCGCTTGGAGGTGGCTGAGCGCGCAGTTCCCCGCGCCCCTGGGTGGGACTTCGCGCCGTCGCCCGGTCGGTGCCCCGCGCCCCTGGGTGGGGCTTCGTGTCGTCGTCGTGTCAGGCGGCCGCCACCGCTTCCACGATCGACGGGAACGCGTCCGTCGGCAGAATGCGCGTCAGGCGCAGTCCCGCCCGGACGAGCAGTGCGGCGAACTCGTCCTCCGTGCGCTCCTGGCCGTCCACGATCGCTGCCATCGCCACGTCCAGGGTCTTGCCGATGTGCGGTTCGTTGCCGGACGGCAGGACGCAGTCGACGATCAGGAGGCGCGCGTCCGGTGCCATCGCCGCGCGGCAGTTGCGCAGGATCCGCTCGCAGTCCGCGTCCGGCCAGTCGTGCAGGACGTGCTTGAGGACGTAGATGTCGCCGCCCTGCGGCACCTCGGCGAAGAAGTCCCCGGACTCGGCCCGCCACCTGCCGCGCAGCTCCTCGTCGCCGCCCAGGAGGTGCGTGCTCACCGCGGGCACCTGGTCGTAGAGGACACCCGTCAGGCCGGGCCGCCCGCGCAGGACCGCGCGCAGCAGTCCGCCGCGGCCGCCGCCGACGTCCACCACGGTGCCCTTCTCCGGGAAGGGGTACGTCCCGGCGATCACCGCGTCGACCGGACCCGACAGTGACGCCATGCCGCTGTCGAAGAGCTCCCGCAGCTCGGCGTCCTCGGCCAGATACGCGAAGAACGGCTTGCCGAAGACCCGTTCGAAGGACGGGCCGGCCTGGCGGACCGTCTCCTCAAGACCCGCGGAGGTCCGCCAGAACGCCTGGTCGGTCAGCATCACGACCGCCGGGTGCAGCGAGTCGGGCACGTCGGTGCGGAGCGCGTTCGCGAGCGGGGTCAGGTGGAACGCGCCCGCCCCGTCCTCGCGGAAGACACCGCGTGTGGCGAGATAGCGAAGGACGCGGCGGAGGTGCCCGGCGTGGGTGCCGGTCGGCTCGGCCAGTTGCTCGGCGGTGCGCGGCCCCGCCGCCAGATGGTCGGCCACCCGGCAGAGCGCCGCCGTGCGCAGCGCCGCCGAGAAGAGATGCCCCAGTGCGTGGTCCGCGAGCTGCCAGGTTACGTCCCGCATGCCGCCGTCACCGTTCTCGGGTGTGTCCACCTTGGATCCCCTCCGTGGGAGTCGGAGTGTCCACGGTCCCAGGGGGACGGCCGGGAGGGAACGGTACGCGGGGGACGGGCGACCGGAAACGAGCCATGGGCGGAGCCGCGTTTTTCGTGATCGCTCAGAGCGAACACGCCCCGGGGAACAACTCGGCGCTCATAACCATTGAGTCGATACAGCTCAACTTGAATGCCGAAGGGGAGATCATGGCTACTGAGTCCACCTCGTACACACCGCTCACTCTGCCTGTGCTGCCGCTCGACGACGAGGTGGTCCTGCCCGGCATGGTGGTTCCGTTCGACCTGTCCGACGCCGATGTGCGCGCCGCGGTGGAGGCCGCCCAGGCCGCGGCCCGCTCCAGTGGCGACAGCAAGCCGAAGGTGCTGCTTGTTCCGCGCATCGACGGGACGTACGCCGCGACCGGTGTCCTCGGCACCGTCGAGCAGGTCGGGCGGCTCTCCGACGGCGACCCCGGCGCCCTCATCCGCGGCCGGAGCCGCGTCCGCATCGGCGCGGGCACGACCGGTCCCGGCGCCGCCCTCTGGGTCGAGGGAGTGCAGCTCGACGACACCGTGCCCGACCCCCTGCCGGGCGCCGTCACCGAGCTCGTCAAGGAGTACAAGGCGCTCGCCACCAGCTGGCTGAAGAAGCGCGGCGCCTGGCAGGTCGTCGACCGCGTCACCCAGATCGACGACGTCTCCGCGCTCGCCGACAACTCCGGCTACTCGCCGTTCCTGACCACCCAGCAGAAGGTCGAGCTCCTGGAGACCGAGGACGCCGTCGCGCGCCTCAGGCTCGCCACCGAGCAGCTGCGCGAGCACCTCGCCGAGCAGGACGTCGCCGAGTCCATCGCCAAGGACGTACAGGAAGGCGTGGACAAGCAGCAGCGCGAGTTCCTGCTGCGGCGCCAGCTCGACGCCGTCCGCAAGGAGCTGCGCGAGCTCAACGGCGACAGCAAGGACGCGGCCGAGGAGTCGGACGACTACCGCGCCCGCGTCGAGGCCGCCGACCTCCCCGAGAAGGTCCGCGAGGCCGCCCTCAAGGAGGTCGAGAAGCTGGAGCGCGCGAGCGACCAGTCGCCCGAGGGCTCGTGGATCCGCACCTGGCTGGACACCGTCCTCGAACTGCCGTGGAACGAACGCACCGAGGACGAGTACGACATCAAGGGCGCCCAGCGCGTCCTCGACGCCGAGCACGCGGGCCTGGAGGACGTGAAGGAGCGCATCACCGAGTACCTCGCGGTGCGCAAGCGCCGTGCCGACCGCGGCCTCGGAGTCGTCGGCGGGCGCCGCGGCGGCGCCGTCCTCGCCCTCGTCGGCCCGCCCGGCGTCGGCAAGACCTCGCTCGGCGAGTCCGTCGCGCACGCCATGGGCCGCAAGTTCGTGCGGGTCGCGCTCGGCGGCGTGCGGGACGAGGCGGAGATCCGCGGCCACCGCCGTACGTACGTGGGGGCGCTGCCCGGACGCATCGTGCGGGCCATCAAGGAGGCCGGGTCGATGAACCCGGTGGTGCTCCTCGACGAGATCGACAAGGTCGGCTCGGACTTCCGGGGCGACCCGGCCGCCGCCCTCCTCGAAGTCCTCGACCCGGCGCAGAACCACACCTTCCGCGACCACTACCTGGAGGTTGAGCTCGACCTCAGCGACGTCGTCTTCCTCGCCACGGCGAACGTCCTCGAAGCCATCCCCGAGGCGCTGCTCGACCGCATGGAGCTCGTCCGCCTCGACGGCTACACCGAGGACGAGAAGGTCGTCATCGCCCGCGACCACCTGCTGCCGCGCCAGCTGGAGCGGGCCGGCCTGGCGGAGGACGAGGTCACCCTCGACGAGAGCGCGCTGCGCAAGCTCGCCGGTGAGTACACGCGCGAGGCGGGCGTGCGCAACCTGGAGCGGTCGGTGGCGCGGCTGCTCCGCAAGGTCGCGGCCCAGCACGAACTGGGCGACAGGGAGCTGCCGTTCACCGTCACCGACGAGGACCTGCGCGGCCTGCTCGGCCGGCCGCGGCACGTGCCCGAGTCCGCCCAGGACCCGGCCGAGCGGCGCACGGCGGTGCCGGGCGTGGCGACCGGGCTCGCGGTCACCGGGGCCGGCGGCGACGTGCTGTTCGTGGAGGCGTCGCTCGCCGACCCGGAGACCGGCGCCACGGGGCTCACGCTCACCGGCCAGCTGGGCGACGTCATGAAGGAGTCGGCGCAGATCGCGCTGAGCTTCCTGCGCGCGCACGGCGCGGAACTGGAGCTGCCCGTCGGTGACCTGAAGGAACGGGGCGTGCACGTCCACTTCCCGGCCGGCGCGGTCCCCAAGGACGGGCCGAGCGCGGGCATCACGCTGACCACCGCCCTCGCCTCGCTGCTCAGCGGGCGGCTCGTCCGCACGGACGTGGCGATGACCGGTGAGGTCTCGCTGACCGGCCGGGTCCTGCCGATCGGCGGCGTCAAGCAGAAGCTGCTCGCCGCGCACCGCGCCGGGATCACCACGGTGATCATCCCGAAGCGGAACGAGGCGGACCTCGACGACGTGCCGGCCGAGGTCCTGGAGAAGCTGGACGTGCACGCGGTCACGGACGTGCGCCAGGTGCTCGAACTGGCCCTCACCGAGGCCGAGGTGAAGGTCCCGGCCGCCGCATAGGGCGCGCTGCGGGTGAACGGTGGCCGGCCCGGCATCGGGGCGGCCACCGTTCACGTGTGCTCATCCGTCCACGTGTGCTCAGCCGTTGGCGAGCGCCTGCACCCGGTCGAGGGCGCCGTTGAACTTGTTGTGGTCGCCGACCGTCGGTCCCGACGAGGTGTACTGCCACATGGTGTGGAAGCCCCAGCCGGCCGGGAGTTCACCCGGGCTGGTGTCGTAGCGGGCGATCCACAGCGGGTTGCTGGCACCGAAGCCGCTGTAGTTGCCGGTGCACTGCTTCCACCAGCTGGTGGCGGTGTAGATGACGGCGTCGCGCCCGGTGCGGGCCTTGTAGGTGTTCAGGAAGTCCCGGATCCAGCTGACCATCCCCGACTGGGTCTTGCCGAAGCAGGCCGCCCCGTACGGGTTCCACTCGATGTCCAGGGCGCCCGGCAGTGTCTTGCCGTCGCGCGACCAGCCGCCGCCGTTGTCCACGAAGTAGTTGGCCTGGGCGGCGCCGCTCGTGGTGTCGGGCGTCGCGAAGTGGTACGCGCCGCGGATCATGCCCACGTTGTACGAACCGTTGTACTGCTGGGCGAAGTAGGGGTTCTTGTAGTACGTCCCCTCGGTGGCCTTCACGTAGGCCCACTTCACGCCGCTGTTCCACAGCGTGGACCAGGCGACGTTGCCCTGGTGGCTGCTGACGTCGACGCCCTCGGTCTGCGTGGCGCCGCCGCCGCTGGGCAGGCCGCCCTGGCCATCGTGCTCGATGACGCCCTGGCCGAGGCGGGCGGAGCCGCGCGGCGGGATGTCGTCCGCCTGGGCCGCCGTGGGGAGCGTCAGGAGGAGGGCGAGGGCGGAGAGTGCTGCGAGGAGAAGCCCCGCCGGCGACAAGCGCGGGCGGTGGGCCGGTCCGGGTCTGTGCACGGGCATGGGTATGCCTCCGAAGGCCTCGGTGGTGCGCTGGGGGGACCTTGCGACATGTCGAATGGTGTGAACATGTCACTTGAAAAGCTACGCACGTAGACCGCCGCCGGGGAAGAGGGGCGAGGAGCTGCCGTTGGTCCACTCCTGTGGCGGTGCCTGCCGGGCGGGACCGTCTCCACCTTGCGAAATACTGGTCAGGCCGCTGCCGCCACGGCCGCGGGACGAGGGCCTTCCGGCGACGACTTTCAGAATCGGGAAAGCGGACATGGGTGCTGCAGAAGAGGGTGTGGGGCGCGGCGCGCGGGGTGCCGTCGAACAGGGGGCGCGCGAGGCCGAGGGCGAGGACCGGGAGTTCCTCTCCCTCGAACGGGAGTTGTCGGTCCTGCTGCGCCGCGCGCGGGCCTCGTCGGGCGAGATGGCGCGCCAGGTCCACCCCGACCTGGAACCCGCCGCGTACGGACTCCTCGTCCGCCTGGACGACTCGGGGCCGCAGCGGGCCACCGACCTCGCCGCCTTCATCGGCGTCGGCAAGGCCACGATGAGCCGCCAGCTGCGGGCACTTGAGGAGCTCGGCCTGGTCTCCCGCGAGCCGGACCCGGCCGACGGGCGCGCCTGGCTCATCCGGCTCACGCCCGACGGCCGCACCCGCTTCCGCACGGTGCGCGCCGCCCGCCGCGCCAGTTACGTGCGCAGGCTCGCGAGCTGGGACCGGGCGGAGGTCGCCGAACTCGCCCGGCTGCTGGGCCGGCTGAACGCGAGCGCGGACTCGTGAGCCGTACGCGGACGCCCGGCGCGTGACCCCGGGCCACAGCGCCGGTCGTGGCCTCGGCCCGCAGAGCCGGCTCGTGGCCTCGGCCCGCAGAGCCGGCTCGTGACCTCGGCCCGCAGAGCCGGCTCGTGACCTCGGCCCCCCAGAGCCTGCGTCACAGCTCCGCGTAGACGACCGCCGCGTCGTCGTGCCGCTTCCCGCGCGGGAAGGCGAGGCGGTCCGGGTCCGCGCGCTCCAACTCCCGCACCCGGTCGATCAGCTGCTGCGGGCCCTCCTTGCGCAGCAGCGCGAAGCACTCGGCCCAGCCGCCCTCGCGGAACGTCTCGACCCACCGCCCGGCCCCGTCGGTGAGCGCCGCCACCGCCGTGACCTCCGCCCGCGGGGTCTCGCCCGCCACGGCGCGCTGGGCGGCCGAGGGGTCGGCGGCGGCGGTGAAGAAGCCGTCCTCCGCGTTGCGCAGCGCCTCCACCGCGGCTCCGTAGGCACGGGCCGCCGCGTCCCGCTCGGCCGAACCCCGGGGCAGGGCGCGCACCTCGTCGCGCAGGGCCCGGACGGCGGGTGGCAGCTCGGCCAGGCGGCGGTCGAGCACGGCGGTCACCTCGCCGCCGGGGCCCGCCATGAGGAGCGCCGAGTCGGACAGGACCAGGTGCTCGACGCGTTCCGCGTCCCAGCGTACGAGCACGACGGTTGCCTGAGGGGTGCGTGGGTGAGAAAGGTCACAGGTTGAACCATGTGACTCGGCGGTACGCGAGATGCCGGCCGCGAGAATCTCAGAGAGCGTCATATCCGGGCGTGAAACGGACAGTTCGCCCAGTGCGCCACCGAGGCGTGAAGTGAACCAGGGGACGGAATGCGGACAGCCCACCGAGCCCTCGGGCGGCGTCACGCCGTCCAGGAGGACGAGCGATCCACCCTGTCCGGACGCGGGAAGCGCGACCGCCGCGTGGTCCTCGTTGGGGCGTGCGGGGTCGCCGGGCTCGGTGGCGAGTTCGATACGCATCCGGCCAGTCTGCACGAGCCCTTCACAAGGCCCGCCAGGAGCCGCAAAGGGGCGCCGGGCCTGCTTGTACGGGCGGGTCACGCGCCGGAATTCGACCGGAATGATCAACTCCGGCACGGGTGTGGCGGCGCATCCTGCCAAAGCCGGTGGGAGACGTCCAACCGGCACGCCGGAGGGGCCCCGCACCGGCCCCGCCGGGACTTGCCCGCCAACTCCCCGCCGATGTTCACTCCTTCGGGTGGCCGGCCAGGCGATGCGCGACCGCCACTCACCGGCACTGGAAGGGTCAGGAGCCGTACCGGGGGGAGCGCTCGTGTTGACAGGTCGTCACCCGGGCCCAAGGGCAGACGAAAACGAGAATGCGAGCACCGGTGCAGAAGATGCGGCCTCGGCGCAAAGGCAAGCAGACGGCCCCTGACGGGGCCACGCCGGGCGCGACCACTCCGACCGAGCGTGCGCCGGAGGGTACGGCCACGGACGTCTCCGCGGGCACGGCTCCACCTCCTGGAGCGGCTTCCTCCCCGGACGCGGGAGCGGGCGTGAAGACGGCTGCCACCTCGGGCGCGGCCGCAGCCTCTGGCGGTAAGGCCGCCGCACCTGCCGGTAAGGCAGCCGCCCCTGCCGGCAAGACGGCCGGTCCCGATGCCTCCGCCGCGATGCCCCCTGCCCCGGTGCCCCCGGCGGCCGGTGTCAACAAGGCGCCCACCGCCCGCGTGCGCAATCGGCTGATCGTCGCCGTCGCCGTCGTGGCCGCCGCCGTCGCGGGAGCGGGCGCGCCCGCCGTCATCGCGGCGTCCGACCGGCTGAACGACACCCAGAGCCTGGTGACGCTCGCCGAACAGACCCAGCAGGCGGTCTCCCTCGGCCACTCCCTCGCCGACGAGCGGGACGAGGTCACGTCCTTCATCGCCGCCGGGCGCCCGCAGGGCAAGGGCCTCTCCGAGAGCCGCAGCGCCCGCGTGGACCGGCAGGTCGACGAGCTCCGCGGCGCCGACGCGCCCGCCGGGCTCCGCGCCGACCTCGCCGACATCGCCGCCGTGCGCAGAGCGGCGCTCACCGGCAAGAGCACCGCTCTCGAAGCCCACGAGGCGTACACCAAGGTCATCGCCGAACTCCACGGCCTCACCCGCGACCTCGCCGAACAACTGCCCCCCGAGGCGAACAAGGGCGCCCTCGCCCTCGCCGACCTCGACCACGCCGTCGAGCAGGCCGCCGCCACCCGCGGCCTGCTGCTCGCCGCCCTTTCCCTGCCGAGCCCCACCGGCACCCCCGCCGTCGACCCGGTCACCGGCCTGCCCGCCACCGGCACCGACGAGACCCCGGCCGACGCGAAGCGCCGCGACGAGCTCAGCGGCGCCGCCCAGCAGGCCCGCGTCCGCGAGCTGGCCGCGCTCGCCGACTTCCGCGACGCGGCGGGCGACCCGGCCCGCGCCACGTACGACTCGACCGTCACCGGCGCCGAGGTCAGTGCCGCGGAGAAGTACCTCGAGCGCCTCACCGACCGGCCGACGCTCTCCGCCGACGAGCGGCGCTCCGACCGCAAGAAGGTCGACGCCGCGCTCTCCGCCCGCATCGAGACCATGCGCGGCGCCGAGTCCGCGCTCGGCGTCGAGCGCACCAAGCACCTCGCCCAGCTGCGCGACGACGACGTCACGGCCCTGGAGATCCGCATCGCGCTCGTCGGCGTCTGCCTGCTCCTCGCGGTCGGCTTCGCCATGGGCACGGCCCGCTCGCTGACCCGCCCGCTCGCCGTCCTGCGCCTCGGCTCGGCCCGCCTCGCCACCGAGCCCGCGCCGCAGGACCCGATCCGCTTCACCGGCCGCGACGACGAGTTCGCCCAGGTCGTCCGCTCCGTCAACGCGCTGCATGCCCACGCGGCCGCCCTCACCGAGCGCCTCGCCACCCTCGAATCGGACCGCAAGCACCTCATCGGGCAGCGGCAGTCCATGGCCGACGAGCGCGCGGCGCTGCGCGAGGAGCTCGCCGAGGCCTCCGCGCACCTGGAGCAGGTGCGCCAGTCCATCCACGGCACCTTCGTCAACCTGGCCCTCCGCACCCTCGGCCTGGTCGAGCGCCAGCTCGCCGTCATCGAGAACCTGGAGGACCGCGAGCAGGACCCCGACCGGCTCGCCACCCTCTTCAAGCTCGACCACCTCGCCACGGTCATGCGCAGGCACAGCGAGAACCTCCTGGTCCTCGCCGGCGCCGAGCACGGCCACCAGCACCCCGGCGCGGTCCCGCTCGTCGACGTCGTGCGCGCGGCGGTCTCCGAGATCGAGCGGTACGAACGCGTCCGCATCGCCACGCTGCCGCCGCACGCGCACGTGGCGGGGTTCGCCGCCGACGACATCAGCCACCTCACCGCCGAGCTCCTGGAGAACGCGACCTCGTTCTCGCCGCCGGACGCCTCCGTCGAGGTCTCCGGCTGGCTCCTGGAGAACGGCGAGGTCATGCTCTCCGTCCAGGACGAGGGCATCGGCGTCCCGCAGGACCGCATGCGGGAGCTCAACGCCCGCCTCGCGGACTTCGACCCCGACGCCGTGCACGACCAGGAGAGCGGGGACGGGCTCGGGCTCGGCCTCTACGTCGTCGCGCGGCTCGCCGCCCGGCACGGGGCGCGGGTGCGGCTGCGGGAGCAGAAGCAGGGCGGTGTCGCGGCGGTCGTGGTGCTGCCCGAGGGCATCCTCGCGGACGCGCCCGCGCCGGCCGCGCCCGCCGCGGTGGTCGCGCCGCCGCGCACCGGCGAGCCCCTGACGCATCTGCCCGGCTCCGAGGCCGAGGCCAACTCCAATGTCCTTCCCGGGCGTCTGACCAGCGCACCCGGCGAGGATCCGCTGATCGCGGCGGCCGAGCGGACCCTGGAGACGGCGCTCCCTTCGCCTTCGCCTTCTTCCGAGCCGGAGTCGGAGCCGGAGCCCGAGCCCGAGTCCGACTCCGAGTCCGAGTCCGACTTCGAGCCTTCGCCGTCGGCCGAGACCACGATGGAGCTCGTGCCGCCGCAGCTCCTGGAGCCGGACCCCGACTCGGAGCCCGGCCCGGCGCCGGAGCCCTCGGCGGCGCCCGCGCCCCCCAAGTGGGAGCGCGTCACCGACAAGGGACTGCCCAAGCGCACCCCGAAGATCACCGCGCCCGCGGCCACCGCGCCCAAGCCGCGCACCGGCTCCGTGGACGCCGAAGCACTCCGCCGCCGCCTCGGCGGCTTCCACCAGGGCGCGATCAGCGGCCGTCGGGACGTGGAGGCCGAGATCGCGGGCGAAGGCGCGGGGGAAGAGACGACGAAGCCGTCGGACCAGAATGAACGAGCCGCAGACGTAATGGGGGACTCAGTCGAGGAGGCAAGCAGTTGACTGCGCCCATGCGCACGCCCAGTTCGTCCGCCACATCCGCAAAACCGGCCACATCCGCCGCACCCACCGGATCCGCCACATCCGCCGGATCCGCCGCACAGACCGGCTCCGCGGGCCTGAGCAGTGAGGCCCGCAATCTGCACTGGCTCCTGACCAACCTGGTCGAGGAGGTGCCCGGGCTCCTCTCCGTCGCGGTCGTCTCCTCCGACGGGCTGCTGCTGCTCTCCTCTGACCCCGGGCGCAACGCCGAGCGTCCCGTGGCGAAGCCCTCCGGGCCCCGGGGGTCCAGCGCGGACCTCGCCACCATCGTCTCCGGGCTCGGCTCCCTCACCATCGGCGCCGCGAAGCTGATGGACGGCGGAGGGGTCAAGCAGACCGTGGTGGCGATGGAGGAGGGCAGCCTCTTCGTGATGTCGATCAGCGACGGCTCGCTGCTCGGCGTGCACGCCACACCGGACTGCGACATGAGCGTCGTCGCGTACCACATGGCGCTCTTCGTCGGCCGCGCCGGGCACGTCCTCACCCCCGAACTCCGCAGCGAGCTGCGCCAGTCGATGGAGAGCGCCCGATGAGCAGCAGGAGCAGCAGCCGCACGTCGCCGAAGCTGCCGCAGCGCGGCGGTGACCGAAAACCCGCCCGGGTGCGTCCCTACTCGCTGACCGGCGGGCGGACCAGGTTCGGCCACGTCCTGCTCGTCGAGACGTTCGTGGCCAGCAACCCCGCGCTCGAAGCGCCCGACGAGCGCCTCGAACTGCCCAAGGGCACGCTGTCGAAGGTGATGCCGGAGATGCGGGCGATCGTCGAGATCTGCCGCCGCATGCGTACGGTCGCGGAGATCGCGGCGCTCCTGAAGATGCCGCTCGGCGTGGTCCGCGTACTGCTCAGCGACCTCGCCGACCAGGGAAAGATCCGCGTGTACGGAACGGGCCACGGCCCGGGACAGCCCGACCGCGCACTGCTGGAAAGGGTGCTGAGTGGACTCCGCCGTCTCTGAACTCCTCGAGAACGAGGGTCAGTTGCAGGCCTGGCAGACGGACAGGTCACGTGCCCCGATCGCCACGAAGATAGTGGTGGCGGGCGGTTTCGGCGTCGGCAAGACGACGCTGGTGACCGCCGTCTCCGAGATCACGCCCCTCCAGACGGAGGCGCTGATGACGCAGGCGAGCGCCGACACCGACGACCTGAGCGCGACCCCGGAGAAGACGACCACCACGGTCGCCATGGACTTCGGCCGCATCACGCTCGACGACGACCTGGTGCTCTATCTCTTCGGCACGCCCGGCCAGCAGCGCTTCTGGTTCATGTGGGACGACCTGGTGCGCGGCGCGATCGGCGCCGTCGTGCTGGCCGACACCCGCCGCCTGTCCGACTGCTTCCCCGCGCTCGACTACTTCGAGAGCTGCGGACTGCCGTACATCGTGGCCGTCAACCACTTCGACGGCAGCGAGAAGTTCGAGCCCGCGGACGTGCGCGAGGCGCTGACGGTGCCGCCGCACATACCGGTGCTGATCATGGACGCACGGCAGCGCATCTCGGTCATCGAGTCGCTGCTCGCCCTGGTCGGCCACGCGCTCGACGTAACCCCTGAGTAAGAGAAGGACCCTCATGCGGAAGATACTTGTCGTCGGAGCCGGGCAGTCCGGGCTCCAGATCGCTCTCGGGCTCCAGGCGCAGGGGTACGAGGTCACCCTGATGTCCAACCGCACGGCGGACGAGATCCGGTCGGGCCGGGTCATGTCCACGCAGTGCATGTTCCACACCGCGCTCCAGCACGAGCGCGACATCCAGGCGAACTTCTGGGAGTCGCAGGCCCCGAAGATCGAGGGCGTCGGCGTCTCGGTCGCGGGCCCCGACGGCTCCCGCGCCATCGACTGGGTCGGCAAGCTCGACGGGTACGCCCAGTCCGTCGACCAGCGCGTGAAGATGGCGGGCTGGATGGAGACGTTCGCGCAGCGCGGCGGCCAGCTGGTCATCCACGGCGCCGCGGTCGGCGACCTCGACTACTTCTCGCGCACCTACGACCTGGTGCTCGTCTCCGCGGGCAAGGGCGAGCTCGTCTCGATGTTCGAGCGCGACGCGGCCCGCTCCCCGTTCACCGAGCCGCAGCGCGCTCTCTCGGTGGCGTACGTCCACGGGCTCGGCCCGCGCCCCGAGCACCCCGAGTTCGACGCGGTGCGCTGCAACCTCGTGCCCGGCGTCGGCGAGCTCTTCGTCATGCCGACGCTCACCACGTCGGGCCGCGCGGACATCCTCTTCTGGGAGGGCGTCCCCGGCGGCCCCCTCGATGTCTTCCAGGGCATCAAGGACCCGAGCGAGCACCTGGCGCTCACCCTCGAACTCCTGGAGAAGTTCCTGCCCTGGGAGTACGCGCGCGCCACGAAGGTCGAGCTGACCGACGCGGGCGGCACGCTGGCCGGGCGGTACGCCCCCACCGTGCGCAAGCCCATCGGCCGGCTCCCCAGCGGCGGCCTGGTCCTCGGCGTCGCCGACGTCGTCGTCGCCAACGACCCGATCACCGGCCAGGGTTCCAACTCGGCGTCCAAGTGCGCCGCCTCGTACATCTCCTCCATCGTCGAGCACGGCGACAAGCCGTTCGACGAGGAGTGGATGCAGTCGGCGTTCGACCGCTACTGGGAGACGGCGCAGTACGTCACCAAGTGGACCAACGCCATGCTGGGCGCCCCGCCGGAGCACGTCCTGAACATCCTCGGCGCGGCCGGTCAGCTGCAGCCGGTCGCCGACCGGTTCGCCAACGGCTTCAACGACCCGGCCGACTTCGAGAACTTCTTCTTCGACCCGGAGAAGGCGGCCGCCTACCTGGAGTCGGTGGCGCCGGGCGCCTGACCCGCGCCGTACCCGAGGTCGCTGCCGGCGGTGGCGCCCTCGGGCAGTTTCGGCGGCGTGTAGCCGTGCATGGTCCGGCCCCTGGGGTCGGGCCGCACGGCACCGAGCACGGGGTTCGCGGCGATCGGTGACACCTTCACGCGGGCGCCGGGGCGCGGCGCCTGGACGACCTTGCCGTCGCCCAGGTACATCGCCACGTGTGTGGCCTTGCGGAAGTAGACGACGAGGTCGCCGGGGCGCAGCTTCGACAAGGGGATGCGGCGCAGCTCGGTCCACTGCTCCTGGCTGGTCCGCGGGATCTTCCGGCCCGCGTGCGCCCAGGCCCGCGAGGTCAGTCCCGAGCAGTCGAACGCCTTCGGGCCCTCGGCGCCCCACTTGTAGGGCCGCCCGATCTGCCGGACCGCGTAGTCGAGCGCCTTGTCGCCCTGCCGCGAGGGGGGCCGGGTGGCGGGGCTGCCGCCGGGGGCACCGGGTGCGCCCGGCGTCCCGAGCGCGCCGGACGCCAGGAACCTCTCCTGCGCCTCGGCCGTGCCCGCCTCCTCCGCCTGCCGCAGCGCGGCCAGCTGCTCCACGCTCAGGGAGGAGAGCAGCTCCTCGACCTCCCGCAGCTGCCCGTCGACCTCGTCCCGCTGCTTCCTCTGCCGCGCGGCGAGGGCGGCCTGGACGGCCAGCGCCTTTTTCGCCGCCCTCGCCAGGTCGTCCGCCTTTTTCTCACCCGCGGCCAGCCGCTCCACCGTGGCGGCCCGGCCCGCGGCCACCCGGCCGATGACGTGCCCCTGGTCGAGGGCGCGCTGCGGGTCGCGGGCGAGCAGCAGCCGTAGATAGGGGGAGAGCTCGGTGGTGCCCTGGTACTGCTGCCGGGCGAACAGGCCGGCGTCGCCCCGGCTGTCGCGCACCGCGGCGCGCGCCTTCGCGAGCTTGTCGTCCAGGGCCTTGGCCCTGGCTCGCTGCTTCTTCAGCTTCTCCTCGGTCGCGTTGTACGTCTCCGAGGCTTCCTCGGCCGACTGGTACAGCCGATGAAGGTCCGTCAGGAGAGCGGCGACGGAACGGACTTCCGGTTCCGGGGCCGCCTGGGCCGGGGGAGCGGTCGTGCACAGGGCGCCGAGGGCGGCCCCTGTGCAGACCCACCGCAGCAGTGTGCCTGACACGTCATCACCTCCGGTGCGCGGAGGGCTCTCCTGCGCGCAGGGTGAGCATCCGGCCCGGCCGGGGGGTTCGCCTCCCGACGGGGGCGGTCGGCGCAACCTGGGTCACCCTTGCAGGGGGCGTCGGCGTGGTGGGTTGCGTCGCGTCGTGCACGTCTGCGGGTGGGTGGGGGCGGCTCGCGCAGTTCCCCGCGCCCCTGAGCCACACCTTCGCCCCGCGCCCCTGAAGCGCCCCCGCAGGGGGCATCTCAGGGGCGCGGGGAACTGCGCGACCAGCCACGACGCGCCCGCAGGGGCAAGCCGTCAGCGAGGCCCGGGTTTCGACCACGGCCACTTCAAGCCGCCCCCCTTGTCGCCGACCGCGTCGAACTCGTACTGCCACCTCGCGCCGAGCGAGATCCGGCTGCGCCCCGCCGCGGGGGTACGGCGGTACACGAGGACCGTCGGAGGACCGCCCGCGTCGTCGGGGACCGGGACGCGGTACGTCTTCGGGGGATGCCCCGTCGGCCCGACGAGGACCGGGAGCACCCGGCCGTCCAGGGGACCGCCCACGAACGGAGTGTCTTCGCTCTTCACGCCCCCAGTGTCACACCCCGCAGGTCAAGGGGGGCTCAGAGCAGGTGTGCCGCGTCGGCCACCACGGGCAGCACGCCCCGTGCGAGGGCGCCGACGGGACCCTCCGGGGTCTCCAGCGTCAGCGCCCACCGGACGACGTCCGCGGTCTGCGGGTCGCGTCCCGCCGTCGTCACGAGCACCGCCATGAACTGCTCCACGAGCATGTCCCGCAGGTCGTCGAGGGGCGGCTGCTTCTCCTCGTCCAGCCAGATCAGCGAGGCCGCCTCCACCGCCGTGATCCACATCCGTACGGTCATCCGCAGCCGTGGACCCGGCTCCGGCACGCCCAGGTGGCTGAGGATGTGCTCGGCGGCGGCCCGGCGCACGCCGTCCACGATGGCGGTCGTCCGTGAGGTCTCCACGACGCTGCCGCCCTGAAGGAGCGCGCTGAACCCCGTGTCGTGCTGGTCGACGAAGGCCAGGTACCGGTCGAGGGCCCGGGCGAGCCGCCGTGTGAGCGGTCCGTCCGGCGGCTCGGCGAAGCACTGCTCCAGGTCGTCGGCCGCGGACCGCAGCGCGGCCTCGTACAGCTGCTGCTTCCCGCCGGGGAAGTAGCGGTAGACGAGCGGGCGCGAGACCCCGGCCGCCTCCGCGACGTCGTCGAGGTTGACGTCCTCGGGCGCGCGGTGCGCGAAGAGGGTGAGCGCGGAGTCCAGAAGCTGCCGCCGCCGCGCCTCGACGCTCATGCGGCGGTACGCGGGAGTGGCGGCAGGTGAAGTCATGCCCGCAGCGTAACTCGGGGCGCGCCCCGCCAGGGCCGCGGGACTGCGACATGTGCGTCTTCCGCCGCGCGAGCGCGACCAGCCTCTGGGGCGCCCCGCATGGGACGTTTCAGGGCCGCGGGACTGCGACATATGCGTCTTCCGCCGCGCGGACGAGACCGACCCCCGGGGCGCCCCGCAGGGGCGCTTTCAGGGGCGCGGGGAACTGCGCGACCAGCCACACCCCACCCGCAGCGAAGAACCTAGGCCAGCAACCCCGAAGACCGCCAGAGCCTCCGCCCGACGCCCCGCAGAACACCGATGTCGTCCAGGAAGTCCGTCAACCGCTTCGCGCCGCTCTGCATGACCTCCCTGCGGTGGCCGCTCGCCTTCACCTGGGCCACCGCCTCGCGCCGGTCGAGGCCGACGTCCGTGTAGACCCGGGGGTTCACGAAGGCGATGGAGAAGACCCGCGCGGCCTCGCCGCAGCTGAGCCGCGTGAGCTCGCGCTCCCAGCGGGGCGCGGTCACCATCTGGCGCCGCAACTCCTCCCGGGCGTACCGGACATGGCGCGCCTCCTCGACCACGTGGATGCGGGTCACGCCGCGCACCAGCGTCTGGACGCGCTCGTCCGGGAACGTGAGGCGCTGCATCCAGTCGAGGATCTCCTCGCCGAGCAGCGTGCAGGCGAAGGACCCGGGCGTGGTGGAGACCGTCTTCAGGACGCGCGCGAGGTTGTGGTTGAGGCGCGAGACCGGGTACGTCGGTGCGCCGCCCTTCTGGATCACCCGGGCGAACATCATCGAGTGCCTGCACTCGTCGGCGATCTCGGTGAGGGCGTACCGCACATGGGCGCTGGTCACGGACTTGTCGTAGATGTGCCGGACGAGCAGCTGGATCAGGATGATCTCGAACCAGATGCCGAGCGAGGTGAGCGACGCCGCCTCGTGCCGGGCGAGGTCGAGCCGCTGCTCCTCGGACATCCGCTTCCACATCGGGGTGTCGTAGAGGGAGACGAGCTCCGGCGGCCAGAACCACTTGCCCTCCTCGAGCGGGGCGTCCCAGTCGAGGTCCTTGTCGGGGTCGAAGGAGTGCTTGGCGGACGATTCGAGGAGCCGGGCGGCCACCTGCTCCCGGTCCTTGAGCAGCCCGAGCGCGTCCCGCAGGCCGTCGAGGGAAACGTCTTCCGGCACGGTCGTCATGACTGTTCCTGCCTTGTCGCGGGGTTACCGACGGTCACTTCTTATGAGACTGCTTGTCAGCAAGGCCGTCAATCCCTTGCGCGCGACTTGTTGACCCCTTGTCCATCAGCGTGTGAGCCTGCCGTCATGGCGACGCACGAGCTTTACACCAGTCCGCCGGCTGGGCTCAACTGGCAGGTCCCGTCCGCCAGTTCGGCCCGTTTCAGCTGGGAGTACGACGAAGGCCGCGACCGCCTCCTCGCCCTGTACCAGAAGGGCAAGGACAAGCAGTGGGACGGCGCCAAGCGCATCGAATGGGACCTCGAGGTCGACCCGCTCGACCCCCTCGGCACCCCCGACGAGTCCATGTCGCTCTACGGCACGCCGCACTGGGCGAAGCTGACCGAGCGGGACAAGGGCGAGCTGCGCAAGCATTACGCCTCCTGGCAGTTCAGCCAGTTCCTCCACGGCGAGCAGGGCGCCATGGTGTGCGCGGCCCGCATCGTCGAGTCGGTCCCCGACCTGGACGCGAAGTTCTACTCCGCGACGCAGACCATGGACGAGGCGCGGCACGCGGAGATCTACGGCCGCTTCCTGCACGAGAAGATCGGCATGCTCTACCCGATCAACGACAACCTCCAGTCGCTGCTCGGCGACACCCTGCGCGACTCCCGCTGGGACATGCCCTACCTCGGCATGCAGGTGCTCATCGAGGGCCTCGCGCTCGCCGCCTTCGGCATGCTCCGCGACACCACGGACAAGCCCCTGCCCAAGCAGATCCTCGCCTACGTCATGCAGGACGAGGCCCGGCACGTGGCCTTCGGCCGCATGGCCCTGCGCGACTACTACAAGCAGCTCACCGACGCGGAACTGCGCGAGCGCGAGGAGTTCGTCATCGAGGGCTGCTATCTGATGCGCGACAGGCTGCGCGGCGTCGAGGTCCTGGAGAACTTCGGCATCCCCAAGGCCCAGGCCCAGGAGTACAGCGAGAACTCCGAATTCCTCGCGCTCTTCCGGCAGTTGCTGTTCTCCCGCATCGTGCCGTGCGTCAAGGACATCGGCCTGTGGGGCAAGCGCCTCCAGGAGGCGTACGTCGACATGGGCGTCTTCGAGATGGGCGACGCCAACCTCGACCAGCTCATGGCGCAGGACGAGGAGATCGCCGAGAAGCTGGACGCGGAGCGCTTCGCGGCCGAGGAGCGGGAGCGCGTGGCGGAGGTGCGGGACGCGATCGCGTCCGGCGAGGGATAGCCGGCCAGGGGGTGGCAGCCCGGTCAGCGGGCGCTGATCGCCGCCTCCATCACCGCCTTCGCGATCGGCGCCGCGCTGCCGCCCCCGCTGATGTCCCCGCGGTCCGCCGACGCGTCCTCGACCACCACGGCGACCGCCACCGACGGCTCCGGGTCGTCGGCCGCCTGCGCCCAGGACACGAACCACGCGTACGGCGTGCCGGAGTTGTCGATGCCGTGCTGTGCCGTGCCCGTCTTGCCGCCGACCGTCACACCGCGGATCGCCGCGTTCGTGCCGGTGCCCTCCTCGACGACCTGCGTCATCATCTCCCGCAGCTGCGCCGCGGTGCCGGGACTCATCGCCTGCCGCAGCGTTCTCGTCCCCGTGCTGCCGACCACGTCGCCGTCGTCGCTCGTCGTACGGTCCACGAGGTGGGGGGCCTTGACCGAGCCGCCGTTCGCCACGGCCGCCGACACCATCGCCATCTGCAGCGGCGTCGCCCGGGTGTCGTACTGACCGATGGCGGAGAGAGCGAGCTGCGCCTTGTCCATCGACGTGTCGAAGTGGGACGGGGAGACGGACGACGGGATCCGCAGCCCGTCGTCGTCGAACCCGAAGCCGCGTGCCGTCTCCGTCATCGGCCCGAGGCCCGTGTCGACGCCGAGCTTCGCGAACATCGTGTTGCAGGACCACCGGAAGGCGTAGCGCAGGCTCGCGTTCTCGCAGCCCTCCACCTCGTTGGTCAGCCGGGTGCTGGTGCCGGGCAGGGTGTACGGGCTCGGGGACTTGGTCGGCGCGTCCAGGTCCGTCACCGTGCCCGATTCGAGCGCGGCCGCCGCCGTCACCACCTTGAACGTCGAACCGGGCGGATAGGTCTGGCGGATCGCCCGGTTCAGCATCGGCTTGTCCGGGCTGCCGTTCAGCTCCGCCCAGCTGTCCGCGACCGAGCCGCGGGTCCCGGAGAGCCGTTCGGGGTCGTACGAAGGGGTGCTGACCAGCGCGAGGATCTTCCCGGTCGACGGCTCGACCGCGACGACCGCCCCGCGCTTGCCGCCGAGCCCCGCGTACGCGGCCTGCTGCACCGGCGCCTTGATGGTGGTCTCGACCTTGCCGCCCGGGTTCTGCGTGCGCGTGATGTCGTTCCACAGCGGGAGCGGCGCGAGCATCGGATCGGTGCCGGAGAGGATGTCGTCCTCGGTGTTCTCCAGGAAGGTCGTGCCGTACACCTGCGAGGCGAAGCCGGTCACGGGTGCGTACAACGGCCCGTTGCGGTACGTCCGTTCGTAGCGGAGCTGCTCGCCGGTGTCCCTGGAGCCGGTGACGGGCCGGCCGTCGACGAGGATGTCGCCGCGCGGCTGGCCGAAGCGGACGATGGCGTTGCGGCGGTTGGCCGGATTGGCGTCGAGCGCGTCGGATTGGACGACCTGGACGCGGGTGGCGTTGCCGAGCAGGGCGATGAGCAGCAGCGCGCAGAACGCGGCGGCATGCCGGATGTACCGTGTCACGCGGTCTCCGCGGGGACGGGCTGGCTGCGCGCCGAGTCGCTGACCCGGATCAGCAGCGCCACGATGATCCAGTTGGTGACGACCGACGAACCGCCCTGCGCGAGGAACGGCATCGCCATGCCGGTGAGCGGGATGAGCCCCATGACGCCGCCCGCGATGACGAACACCTGGAGTGCGACGATCGAGGCGAGCCCGATCGCGAGCAGCCGTCCGAACGCGTCGCGCAGCGCGAGCCCGGCCCGGAAGCCGCGCTCCACGAGCAGCGCGTAGAGCAGGAAGATCGCGCAGAGCCCCGCGAGCCCCAGCTCCTCGCCCGCCGTGGCCAGGATGAAGTCGGACTTCGCGGCGAAGCCGATGAGGATGGAGTGGCCGAGGCCGAGCCCGGTGCCGAGCATCCCTCCTGCCGCGAACGCGAAGAGCGACTGGGCGAGTTGGTTCGGCCCCTGCCCCGCGTCGATGGAGGCGAAGGGGTGCAGCCAGTCCTCCACACGGCTGTGGACGTGCGGCTCCAGCGAGCCGACCGCGAACGCGCCGAACGCGGCGAGCAGCAGGCCGACCGCGATCCAGCCGATGCGGCCCGTGGCGACGTACAGCAGGATCACGAAGAGCCCGAAGAAGAGCAGCGAGGTGCCGAGGTCCCGCTCCAGGACGAGGACGCCGACGCTGAGCAGCCAGATCGCGACGATGGGGCCGAGGACGCGTCCGGTGGGCAGCTGGAGGCGCTCGAACCGCCAGATGGTGCGGCCGGTGTAGGCGAGGGCGTTGCGGTTGGCGGCGAGATAGCTGGCGAAGAAGACGGCCAGCAGGATCTTCGCGAACTCGCCGGGCTGGATGGAGAACCCGCCGATCCGGATCCAGATCCGGGCGCCGTTCACGGCGGGGAAGAAGATCGGCACGATCATCAGGAGCAGCGCGGTGACGACGGAGAGATAGGCGTAGCGCTGGAGCACGCGGTGGTCGCGGAGGAAGAGGACGGCGACGATGAAAAGGGCCACGCCGACCGTCGACCAGATCAGCTGGGCCGGCGCGGCCTCGTCGCTCGGGGTCTCCAGGTCGAGCCGGTAGATGAGGACGAGGCCGAGGCCGTTGAGGAGCACCGCGATGGGCAGCAGCAGCGGATCCGCGTACGGGGCGCGGAAGCGGACGGCGAGGTGCGCGAGGAGGGCGAGCACGCCGAGCCCGGCGCCGTAACCGGCGGCGCCGGGCGGGACGGTGCCGTGTCGGGCGAGGCCGACGTCGCAGTAGCCGTACACGGAGAGCAGGACGGCGACCACGAGCAGGGCGAGTTCGGTGCCGCGACGCCGGGGGACGTGGACGACCCGGACAGCGGGGCCCGCTGGGGGTGCGGGGTCCGCGCTCGTTCCGGCCATGCCCGGAACGTAGCAAGCAATCGCCCCGAAGTCCGCTTATGTCGACTATGTCGGCCGGGGCGTCAGCACCAGCGGGGCACCTTCCCGATGTTGGCGATGTAGTGCGCGGACCCCCAGGCCCAGGTCCCGTCGGTGAGCAGGTACCAGACGTTGTTGTTGACGACGCGGTCGCCCTTGGTCCTGCAGAAGATGGTGACGACCTTGCCGTACGGCACGCTGCGGACCACCTTGCTGCCGCGGGTCGGGGAGGTGCGGAGCAGGAGCCCGGACCTGGCGGTGACGCGGCCCTTGTAGACGGGCGGCTTGCTCTCGGCCTTCTCGACCTTCTGGTCCTTCTCGGCCTTCTGGGTCTTCTGGGTCTGCTCGGTTTTCTCGGTCTTGTCTTCCTTTCCGGCCTGCGCTGTCTTCTCCGCCTTCTCCGTCTTCTCGGTCTTGCTGGTCTTGGTGGCGTTGTCGTGGTCGTCCAGGGCCGCGGCCGGGCCGGTGACGGCGAGCGCGGCGAGGGCGCAGCCGGCGGTGGCCGTGCCGAGCCGGATGGCGGTGGTACGCAGGGACATGAGGACTCCTCAGGTGAGGGGGCGGGGCGGCCGAGCGGTTGCGCGAAGGCCGCGATTCTCACTAGAAGCGTCACCCTGTGTGCGCACAACCTCACCTGGAACCCCAAGAAGCCCACGGGTGGCGCAACCGCCTAACGTGGCGGCTCGTCCCCGTCGCCGCCCTCCGGAGCCTCCTCGAACGGCAGCCGCAGCGTCGCCACCGCCCCGCCGTCCGCCGCGTTGGAGAACCTCAGCCGCGCACCGAGGACCGCCGCCTGCCCGAGCGCGATGGTCAGCCCGAGCCCGTGCCCCTTGCTCGTCCCCTCGGTGCGGAACCGCTGCGGCCCGTGCTCCACCAGGTAGTCCGGGTAGCCGTCGCCGTGGTCCCGCACGGAGACGACGGGGCCGTCGACCGTCACCAGGACCGGCGCCCGCCCGTGCTTGAGCGCGTTGGCGACGAGGTTGCCGAGGACCCGTTCAAGCCGCCGCCGGTCGGTCTCCACGCACACATCGCGTACGACGACGAGCTCCGTGCCCTCGCCCGAAGAGCGCACCACGCGCTCGGCCAGTGGAGCGAGCTGGTGGGCGTCCAGGTCCACCCGCTCGCTCTTCGCGTCGAGCCGGGAGATCTCCAGCAGGTCCTCGGTCAGCGTGCGCAGCGCGGCGACCCGGTCCCGCACCAGCTCGGTCGGCCGGCCCGGCGGCAGCAGTTCGGCCGCCGCGTGCAGGCCGGTCAGCGGGGTGCGCAACTCGTGCGCGACGTCCGCGGTGAACCGCTGCTCGCTCAGGAGCTTGCCCTGCAGCGTGGACGCCATCGTGTCCAACGCCCCGGCGACCGCGGCCACCTCGTCCTGGTGGCGGGGCACGCCCGTGGCGTCCGGGCCGGAGTGCGGGTCCCTGACCCGCGCGTCCAGGTCGCCCGCGCTGATCCGCCGCGCCACCTGCGCCGTCTGGTGCAGCCGCCGCGTCACCCGCGTCACGGCGAACGCGCCGACCAGCAGCGTCGCGCCGATCGCGAGCACCGAGGAGCCGAGGATCGCCCGGTCGAGTCCGTCGATGGTGCGGGCGCCCTGCGCGTAGTCGACTTGGACGGCGATGGCCCGGTGCCCGTCGGCGGGGCCCGCGGCCCACATCGTCGGCCGGGACTCGTGGGCGGCGACCATCGTGCCGCGCTCCCCGCTCAGCGCGAGGTCGCGCAGGCTGCCGGGCAGGCCCGCCGGGTCGACGCCCGCACCGGGGCCGAGCCGGTCGCCCGCCTCGTACCGCTCGGTGACCTCGGTGAGGCGGGCGAGGGCGCGCTCGCGGGCCTGGCCCACGGTCTGGTTGGTCACCGAGACGTGCACGAGCGCGCCGAGCAGCGCGGCGAGCGCGCAGCACATGACGGTGATGAAGACCGCGGCCTTCCAGGTGAGGGTCGCCGTCCAGGCGGGGAGCCGCGGCCCGCGCGGCTGCCGGTGGCTCATCGCCCGCCGCCCGCGGAGGAGGAGGCGCTCACCGAGGGTCTGTCCGAGGGCCCGTCCGACGGCTGCGCGGGGGAGGGGCGGGGCGTCTTGGGCCGCGGCGCGTTCGCGGCGCGGACGATCTCGTCGCTCGTCGGCAGCATCGCCTTCTGGTGCGAGTCCCAGGACCAGACGGTGTGGTACTCGTACCCCGCGAGGCTGGAGACGGCGCGGATGATCAGGTCGCGCCCGGCCAGCTCGACGCCGAGCACGGCGTCGCTCATCTCCATGATCTGCGTCAGCTGCCGCTCCTTCTCGGCCTCGGCGTAGACGCGGATGTCGAGGTTGTCGTCGGGCGTCGAGACGCCGACGATCAGGTCGTCCTCGCCGTCACCGGTCAGATCGCGGTAGTACGCCTTGAGGACGGGGCACCGCCCCTTCTCGCCGGAGCCGTCCTCGGCGCAGTCCTCCAGCCGCTCCAGGGTCTCCTGATACGCGGAGTCGGAACGTTCGTACGTTCCCGGGTTCTCGGCGAAGTCCGCGCGGACGACGTCGACCGGGTCCACCGTGCGCAGGCCGCCCGCCGGCACCTCGACGCCCTCGACCTTGACGCTCTCTATGGCGCCGTAGTCCTCGGCGGGCACCGAGGGGGACGGCAGGTCGGGCCAGAGGCGGGTGGGGCCCTGGGCGGTCGGCGTCGCGCCGGCGCCCTCCAGCCCGCCCGGATCGCCGCAGCCGCCCACCGCCACCACGGCGAGGACGGCGAAGGCGGCGGCCGCGAGCCGGCTGCGGTTCACTGCACTCCTGCCTGCCGCGGGGCGCGGCCTGTCGTGACGCCGGGCCCCGCGGTCACGACACCGGGACGGGTGTCAGGACACGAGGTCGGCGTAGAGAATGATGTTGTCCGAGCGGTGACCGTCCACGAGCGGCCCGCCGCAGGTCAGCAGGCGCAGCTCGGGCCGGTCGGTCGCCCCGTACACCTTATTGGTGGGGAAGTCCTTCTTGTCGACCTGCTGGATCTCCCGCACCGCGAAGACCGCCGTGCCGCCGTCCGCGCGCGGCACCTCGACAGTGTCGCCGACCCCGACCTTCGCCACGTCCTTCATCAGCGCGGGGCCGTTCGCGGTGTCGTAGTGCGCGACGATCACGGCCGGTCCCTTCTCGCCGGGCGTGACCCCACCGGTCCACCAGCCGGGCTCGTCCGCCCTGTCCACCGGCGGCACGTCGAGCTCCCGGTCGGCGCCGACGCCAAGACCCAGCATCGAGGTCGCGTCGACGCCCGCCGAGGGGATGCGCAGCCCGGTCGGCTCGGACGGCTTCAGCGGGGCGACGGCCCGCTCGCCCCGGTCGGCGACGGCGTCGTGCACCCGCACGTCGGGGGCCGGGGCGCCGTCGCCGCCCTGGGCACAGGCGATCAGGCCGATGCCGACCGCGGTGGTCAGGGCGGCGGCGGTCGCGATGCGGGTGGTGTGGCGGCGGCGGGGGACGGGGGCGGCCGGTTCGTCGGACGTGCCGGGCTCGGAATCGGTGGTGGGAGTGGTGGTGGCGGTGTGCACGGGGGTTCGGGCTCCTCCAGGGGAGTGGCCGGCGTGGGCGGGGGTCAGGAGTCCGTGCGGCCGCGGCGCAGCATCGCGAAGCCGAGCCCCGCGGCGCCGGCCGCCGCCATGCCGCCCCCGGCGACCAGGAACGCCGGATCACCGGCGTCCCGCACACCCTGGGCACCGGCCGCGACGCCACCCTCGGGCGGCGGGGTGCCCTTCTGCTCCCGCTGCTCCTTCTCGCCGCCCTTGCCGTCCTGGCCGTTCAGATACGCGATGCCGATGTGCCCGTTGCGGGGGTGCAGCTCGTACCGCACACCGTCCTGAGTGGCCGTCGGGTGCGTGGCGGAGAGGGCCGCGACCTCCTTGCCGTCGAGGGAGACCGTCGCCGCGTACGAGCCGCCGCGGTTCAGGATCCGCGCCTTCGCGCTGTTGCCGAGGGTGACCTCGAAGGACTCGCCCCTCGGCTTGGGCGCCGGTGCGTCCGCGAAGGCGCCCGCGACCGGGACGAGCAGCGCTCCGCCGACGAGGGCGGAGACGGCGGCGGTACGGAGGAGGGGACGGCGGCGTTGGGTGCTCACGGGACGTTCCTTAGGTCGCTCGACTGATCGCTGAGCCGATCGCTTGACTGATCGCTCGGCTGATCGCTCGGGTGGTCGCCCGGAGGACCGGGCGACAGTGACGACGCTAGATGTCCGCCATTGCGGCGGTTCGGCGGCTGCGTAACAGCGGGCCATAGCTGTGCGGGCGGTGCCGTTACGGGACCAGAGGGATTTCCCGCCCGGACCGGCGCACCCGGCGCAAAGACGCCCCGACTTCCGTCGCGCGCCTCCGGGTTCTTGCCGCGGGAGCGTGCGGGCTGGTCCCATGGTCCAGGGGGTGATGGCGCATGAACGGACTGCGCGTCGTACCGGCCTGGCGGCACGGGCAGGAGCGGTTGTACGTGTGTCTCGCGGACGGCAGGAACATCGCCTGGTACGACCGTGACTCGTCCCGCGTCAACCTGCTCAGCGAGGACCACGAGCGGGACGTACTCGACGTCCTCGCGCCCTTCCTGGCCGGTCAGGTCACGGTGGGCCCGCCCCCCGTACCCACCCCGGGAGAGCTGGCCCGCCTCGCCCTCCACCCGGACGACGACCTCGCCCCGAACCGGCCCGGCGAGGCCCTGCAGATCTCCCTGGACCGCGACCCGGCGCCCGCCCGCAGACTGCGCGCCGACCCCCGGCACCGCGCGCTCGCCGCCGAGCAGGCGGTCGGAGCGGCCCTGGACGGCCTGGAGGGCGCGGGCTGGCGGGTGCTGCACTCCCTGCCGCTGCCCGGCGGCGCCCGCATCCACCATCTGCTGATCGGCCCCGGTGGCCTGTTCTGCGTGGGCACCCTCGCCGTCCGCAAGCAGCGCGTCCGCATCGCCGACCCGATGGTCACGGTCGGCCGCGCCGAGCCGTTCCCCCTGCTGCGCACCATCCGCTCGGACGCGGGCCGGGCCTCCTTCGCCCTGACGGCCGAGGTCCGCCCCGTCCTGGCGCTGGTCGGGACGGGCGCCGCCGACCTGGACGTGGCGGCGCCGCCCCGCGACGTGCGGGTGCTGCGCGAGGCGGACCTGCCGGCGCTGGCCCGGCTCGGCGGGGTGCTGAAACCGGCCGATGTGGAGGCCCTGCACGCGCTGGCCAGGGACCGCCACACCTGGGAGCGGGTCTGACCTCTTCGCGGGTGTGGTGAGCGGCCCGGCTGTTACAGGTTGTCCCCCCAGCCGCCCTGGATCATGGTCTGGAAGGCCCAGGACCCGCCGCGCCTGATCAGGATGTCGGCGTAGCGCAGCTGCTGCGTCTCGCCGTTCGCCGTCATCACCGAGTCGGTGAAGACGACGGCCATGGAGGGGGAGAGGAAGACGGGCGTGCGCGTGGACTCGAAGGTGATGTCCTCGCTGCCGTCGCCCATGACGTGCGTCATGGTCCCCACGAACTGCTCCCGGTCCCACTGCGCCGCCCGGCCGTCGCCCGCGGAGTCGTCGCTGACCAGGTTGAGCGGGAAGACGGCCAGGTCGGCCATCCGCTCCACGTCGCGCTTCGCGCTGTGGGCGTCGTACTCGGCGAACCAGGCGTCCAGGCTCGCGCGGTCCTCGGCGGTCGGGACGTATCCGGTCTCGGGAAGAAGGGTCACGCGGTCTCCTCATCAACTTTGACTAGTGATGGAGAAGGTATGCCTCGAAGCGCTAGTAGTCAAACTTGATTAGGCGTGACGCCGGTCACGGGTCGGCCGTCGGCTCCTGGGTCAGGGCAGCGGGCGTGCCCGGTCCGGGTCGGCGAGGGGCTCGAACAGGTCCCCGAGCCGCCGCAGCCGGGGTCCGACGTCGTCCGCCGCGAAGGCAAGCTGCTCCGGCTCGTCGCAGTCCTCGACCTCGTCCCAGGTCACGGGGGTGGAGACGGTCGGCTCGGGGCGGGCCCGCAGGGTGTAGGGGGCGGCGGTGGTCTTGGCGGCGGCGTTCTGGCTGAAGTCGACGAAGACCTTGCCGGGGCGCAGGCTCCGCGTCATGCGGTGCACGACGAGCTCGGGCAGCTCGCGCTCCGCCTCGACGGCCAGCCCTTTGGCGTACGCGGTGACCCGTTCGGAGGGGGTCGGCTCCAGCGGTACGAGCAGGTGCAGCCCCTTGCTGCCGGACGTCTTGGCGTACACGTGGAAGCCGTCGGCGGTCAGCCGCTCCCGCAGCCAGAGCGCCGCCCGGCAGCACTCGACGACCGAGGCGGGCGGGCCGGGGTCCAGGTCGAAGACCATCCGGTCGGCCCGCGCCGGGGCGTCGGCCCGCCACTGCGGCACGTGGAACTCGGTGACCAGGTTGGCCGCCCACATCAGCGTGGCCAGATCCTGGACGAGGACCTGCCGCGCCCTCCCCTCGGAGCGGGAGCGCGGCACCTCGGCGGTCCGCACCCATTCCGGGGTGCCCGGCGGCACGTTCTTGGCGAAGAACCGCTGGCCGTCGGGCCCGTCCGGATAGCGCAGGAACGAGACGGGCCGGTCGCGGAGGTGGGGGAGGAGGGCGTCGGCGGTGCTCGCGTAGTAGTGCAGGACCTCGCCCTTGGTGAAGCCGCTCGAGGGATACAGGACCTTGTCGAGATTGCTGAGCGCGAGCCTTCGCCCCTCCACCTCTGTGATCGGCGTCATAGGATGAGAGTCCCATAAAACGGTCACAACGCCACAAAGGGCGCAGTAGCCCATAGCCCACAGCCCATAGCCCATAGCCCTTCCTTCCCCACTCCCGTGAGGTGCCGGACGTGCGATCCATATGGAACGGTGCGATCTCCTTCGGACTGGTCAGCATCCCGATCAAGCTCGTGAACGCCACCGAGAACCACTCCATCTCCTTCCGGCAGATCCACACCGAGGACGGCGGCCGCATCCGCTACCGCAAGGTCTGCGAGCTGGAGGAGCGCGAGGTGCCGACGGCGGAGATCGGCAAGGGGTACGAGGACGCGGACGGCTCGATCATCCCGATCACCGACCAGGACCTGGCCGCACTGCCCATCCCGACGGCCAGGACGATCGAGATCGTCGCCTTCGTCCCCGCGGACCGCATCGACCCGCTCCAGATGGGCGCCGCCTACTACCTGTCGGCGAACGGCGTCCCCGCCGCCAAGCCGTACACGCTGCTGCGGGAGGCGCTCAAGCGGAGTCAGCGGGTGGCCATCGCGAAGTACGCGCTCCGGGGCCGGGAGCGGCTCGGCATGCTGCGCGTCGTCGACGACGTGATCGCCATGCACGGGCTGCTGTGGCCGGACGAGATCCGCGCGCCCGAAGGGGTGGCGCCGGACGAGCACGTGACGGTCAGGGACGCCGAACTCGACCTGGCGGACGCCCTGATGGACACCCTCGGTGAGGTCGACCTCGACACCCTGCACGACGACTACCGCGAGGCGGTCGAGGAGCTCGTCGCCGCGAAGGCCGACGGGGCGGCACCCGCGAAGCGGGCCCCGGCCGGCGAGGGTGGCGGCAAGGTCATCGACCTGCTCGCCGCGCTGGAGAACAGCGTGCGCGAGGCGCGTTCGGCGCGCGGGGAGGCCGCGGGTTCGGAGGGCGGTGAGGGCGGCGGTTCGGTGGCCGAGGTGACGCGGCTGCCGCGCAAGTCGTCCCGTGCCACTCCCAAGCAGGTGGGCGGCAAGAAGAAAGCCACTACGGCCAGGAAGAGCGCGACGAAGTCGACGGCGTCCAAAACGACGGACTCCAAGGGCGCGGCGACAAAGACGACGGCGACAAAGACGACGGCTCGCAAGACCGCCGCCAAGAAGGCGACGGAGAAGAAGACCACCACAGCGAAGAAGTCGACGGCAAAGCGCAGAGCCTCGGCCTGACAAGTACAGCGCCGCGGTCCTGACAAGCGCAGAGCCGCGGCCCGGCCGGGCGCCGGTGTTGACACGGCGGGGCACATTGCAAAGCAGGGACGGCATATTGCACCCCGTCCCCTTTTGTGACCCTGTGATGAATGTCACAAATCCTTGAAGGAATTAGATCCTCCGCGCAATGATCCCTGCGGACACAATGGGATTCTTTAAGTTTTCCGGAGGGTTTAAGGTTAATGGCCAGTAATCCATTCGAAGATGAGGGTGCGGAATATCTGGTGCTCGTCAACGACGAGAACCAGCACTCCCTCTGGCCCGTCGGCCTCGACGTTCCGGACGGCTGGAGCGTCGGGCAAGGGGCGAGTTCACGGGCGGATTCCCTGGCCTATGTGGAGCGGCACTGGACGGACCTCCGTCCCGCGAGCCCGATATCCGGCTCCTGACGTGGCCGACTCCGAAAGAGAAGAAGGAAAACAGCGGAAACGGGACGCGGCGGGCACCGGCAGCAGCGTGAGTCGCCCCCCGGGACGCTTCGCCGGCGCCGGTCCCTTGATGCTCGTCTGGTCGGGACAGGCCGTCTCACTGGTCGGAAGCGCCGTTCTCAGATTCGCTTTCATAATCGAGGTGTGGTCCACCGGGGAGCAGGCGTCAGCCGTCACCGCACTGACCCTCTGTGCCGTACTTCCGCAGGCGCTGTTCAGCCCATTTGCTGGCGCGATTATCGACCGCATCCGTAAACGGTCCGCACTGCAGATCGCGGACGCGGGCGGAATTCTGGCCGTCGGGCTGCTCGCTCTCGTGCACTTCTTCGGCGGCGGCCTGGAGCCGTGGCAGGTCTACCCCGCCACCGTCGTTCTCGGCATCTCCGCCGCCTTCCAGCTGCCCGCCCTCACCGCCGCCGTGCCGCTGCTGGTGCGCAAGGACCAACTCGGCCGCGCCAACGGCCTGTTGGCGGGCGCCAGGAGCGCCGCCGGCATCTGCGGCCCCGCGCTCGGCGGCATCATGATCGCCCTGTCCGGGATCGGCGCCGTCCTCGTCATCGACCTGGTCAGCTACGCCTTCGCACTGATCGGCGTACGCATCGTCCGGATGAAGGGCGACAAGGTCCCCGAGGGCGCGGGTGCCCCGCGCACGAAGATCACCGCGGAGGCCGTCGAGGGCATCCGGTACCTCTTCCGGCACGCGAGCCTGCGCGACATGACCGTGAACTTCTGCACGGTCAACCTCGTCATGGTCTTCGGCTTCGCCGTCGTCCAGCCCATGGTGCTGCTCAAGTCGGGCAACGGCGAGCTCGCCGCCGTGAACAGCGCGATCGGTGTCGGCGGGGTCGTCGGCGGCCTGCTGATGGCCGCCTGGGGCGGACCGAAGAACCGCGGCAGCGGCATGATGCTCGGTGTCCTCGGCATGTGCCTGTCGGCGCAGATCGGCATGTCCCTGGTCGGCGGGGTCGTCGGCTGGTGCGCGGCCATGCTGGTCGGCGCGCTGCTCATGACGGTCGTCAACGCCTCGATGCAGGCCATCGTGCAGACCAAGGTGCCCCACGAGTGGCAGGGCCGGGTCTTCGGCGCGGTGATGTTCCTGTCGCAGATCTCCGGGCCGCTGGCCATGGCTTTCTCCGGGCCGCTCGCCGACGGGCTCTTCGAGCCGCAGGCCGCCGACGGTTCCGGTGTCTTCGTGGCCCTCGGCCCGCTCCTCGGCGACGAGCCGGGCAGCGGCATGGCGGGGATGCTGTTCCTCGCCGGTGTCGCGGGTGTCGTGGTCGCGCTGTGGGGCCTGGCGAGCCGCTCCATCCGGGACATCGACGTACTTCTGCCGGACATCGAGCATCCCGAGCCCGAGCCTGAGCCCGGGCGGGATTCCGAGCCCGAGCCCCGGCCCCGGCCCCGGCCGGGTCCCGCCCTCGTGGCCGAGGACGAGGGTGGTGAGAAGGGTGACGCGGTGCGTGCATGAGCTGTTCGAGGAGCAGGCCGCGCGGACACCCGGCGCGACGGCCCTCGTGTACGGGGACGAACGGCTGACCTACGCCGAACTGGACGCCCGCGCCGACCGGTTGGCCGGGCTCCTCGCGGCGCGCGGAGTGGTCCGTGGCGACACCGTCGGGGTGTACCTGGAGCGCACCACCGATCTGGCCGTCGCGGTCCTCGGCACGCTGAAGGCCGGTGCCGGGTACGTGCTGCTCGACCCCGGCTTCCCGGCCGGGCGGCTGCGCGAGATGGCGGCGGACGCGGGGATCGCCGTGCTGCTGTCGCGGGGCGACACCGTGCCGGAGGCCGCGGCGGGGGCGGCGCTTTCGACGCTGTCGGCGCTGTCGGCGGTTCCCGTGGTGCACGTCGAAGACGCCGCGCGGGCGCGGCCGTTGGGGCGAGGAGTGGTGCGGGCGGAGCCCGGCGACGTCGCGTGCGTGATGTTCACGTCCGGTTCCACGGGCCGGCCCAAGGGCATCGTCGCACCGCACCGCGCCGTCACCGCCACGCTGACCGGACAGGACTTCGCCTCCTTCGGGCCGGGCGCGGTGTGGCTGCAGTGCGCTCCCGTGTCGTGGGACGCGTTCGCGATGGAGCTGTGGGGGCCGTTGACGAACGGCGGCACCTGCGTACTCCACCCGGGTCGGCGCCCCGACCCGGTGGTGATCGCCCGGCTCGTCGCCGCGCACGGCGTCACGTCCATGTACCTGTCGGGCTCCCTCTTCAACGTGATCGTCGACGAGTACCCGCGCGCCATCGACGGGCTGCGCGAACTGATCGTCGGCGGCGAGGCGCTGTCGCCCCCACACGTGGCCCGCGCCCTGGAGCGCCGCCCGGAGCTGCGGCTGAGCAATGGTTACGGTCCCGTCGAGTGCATGGTCTTCCTCACCGTCCACCCGATCACGGCGCGGGACGTGCGGGACGGCGGGCCGGTGCCGATCGGCCGCCCGCTGCGCGGCAAGCGGCTGTACGTGCTCGACGAGCGGCTCGCGCCGGTCGCGGACGGCGCGACGGGTGAGCTGTACGCCGCGGGGGCGGGCCTGGCGCGGGGCTACTGCGCGGGGCCGCTGACGGCGGAACGGTTCGTGGCCGACCCGTTCGGCGCACCGGGCGACCGCATGTACCGCACCGGCGACCTCGCGGCGCGGCGGCCCGACGGCACCTTCGAGTACCGGGGGCGCGCCGACGGCCAGGTGAAGATCCGGGGCTTCCGGGTGGAGCCGGGCGAGGTCGAGAACGTACTGACCCGCCACCCCGGGGTCGACCGGGCCGCCGTGGTCGCCACTCCTGCGGGGCCGGACGGGGAGCGGCGGCTCGTCGCGTACGTCGTACCGAGTGCGGGCACGGGTCGGGGCGGGGGCGGTGAACAGGCGGCGTCGGAGGCGGAGTTGCGCGCCCATGCCGCGAGCCTCCTGGCCGACTTCCTTGTGCCCTCCGTCTTCGTGCGCCTGACGGAACTGCCGCTGACCGCCGGCGGAAAACTGGACCGGGCGGCGCTGCCGGCACTCGACGGGCTCTCCTCGGTGCCGGGCGCCACGGGGGCGAGCACGGGCGGGAGCGGGAGCGGGAGCGAGGACGAGAGCGAGGGCCGGACCGTGCGCGCGCTGTGCGGGCTCTTCGCCGATGTCCTCGGCGTCGGCGAGGTCGGCGCGCACGACGACTTCTTCGCGCTCGGCGGACACTCGCTGCTCGCCGCGCGCGTACTCGGCCGCGTGTACGCCACGCTGGGCGCGGCGGTCGACCTGCGGACACTCTTCGAGGCGCCCACTCCGGCCCGGCTCGCACCGTACGTCGAGGGTGCGGTGGGGGAGGCCGGCCGGGTAAGCCCCGTGCCGCGGGTACGCCCCGTGCCGGATGCCGCCTCGGCGCCCCTCCCCGTCTCGGACGCCCAGCACCGCCTGTGGTTCCTGGACCGGCTCGGCGCGGGGGTCGCGTACAACCTGCCCATGCTGGTACGGCTGCGTGGCGCGGTCGACGCGGGCGCGCTGGAGGAGGCGCTCGGGGATGTCGTGGCCCGCCACGAGGTGCTGCGCACCGTCTTCGACGAGGTGAACGGCGCACCGGTACGGCGTGTGCTGCACGGGGCCGCGGCGCGTGTGCCTTTCCGGCATGTGACGGTCGGCGAGGGCGAGTTGGAGGGGGCGATCAACGAGGCCGCCCGACACCGCTTCGACCTCCGGGCCGAACCCCCGGTGCGGGGCGCCCTGTTCAGCACGTACGAGCGGCCCGACGAGCACGCCCTGCTCGTGCTGGTCCACCACATCGCCGGCGACGGCTGGTCGCTCGCACCGCTCTTCCGCGATGTGTCGCGGGCTTACGCGGCGAGGGTGGGCGGGGCTGCTGGTGCGGGGGACGGAGCGGGCTGGACGGGTGCGGCGGGCAGGGCCGGCGAGGCAGGGGTGCCAGGCAGGGTCGGCAAGGCCGGGATGCCGGGCGTCACCGGCGAGGCCGGAGCGCCAGGTGGGGTCGGTGAAAGCGGTCGGGCAGGTGGCGGCGCAGGCGCCGCCGCGCTGCCGCCCCTCCCCGTCTCCTACGCCGAGCACGCCCGCCACCGGGCCGCCCGCCTCGGCCGCGCCGACGATCCGGACTCCCTCATGGCCCGCCAAGTCGCCTATTGGCGGCGTACGTTGGCGGGGATCGACCCCGCCGGGCCCCTGCTGCCCAGGCGCCCGGAACGGCCCGCCGTACCCGGACCGGCCGCCGCCACGGTCGTACGCCGCCTCGACGCCACCACCCACGCCCGGATCGTCGAGGCCGCCCGCGCCGAGGGCGCCACCCTCTTCATGGCCCTGCACGCCGCGCTCGCCGCGATCCTCGTGCGGGCGGGCGCGGGCGAGGACCTCGCGATCGGCGCGCCGGTCGCCGGGCGCGCGGGGGACGGCGGCGTCGAGGACGTCGTCGGGTTCTTCGTGAACATGCTCGTCCTGCGCACCGACGTCTCGGGCGACCCCGGCGCACGGGAACTTCTCGCCCGGGTCCGGGACACCGACCTCGGCGCCTTCGCCCACCAGGACGTGCCGTTCGAGCACGTGGTGGGCGAGCTCAACCCCGTACGGACGCCGGGCAGGCAGCCCTTCACCGACGTCGTCCTCGCCCTGCAGAACAACGCGCGCGCCGACGTCGGACTCCCCGGCGCCGACCAGGGCGTCGAGGTGGTCCGCACCGGCGCCGCCCGCTTCGAACTGCTCGTGGACGTCACCGACGCGACGGGCCCCGGCGGCGTACCGGAAGGACTCACCCTCACCTTCGAGTACCGCACCGACTCCCTGGAGGAGCGCTTCGTGACGTGGCTCGCGGACGCGCTGCCCCAGGCGCTGGAGGCGGCGGCCACCGCGCCGGACACCCCGCTCTCGCGGCTCGTCCCCACGGGCCCGCCGCGCCGCGCGGACGACCGGGACGTACTCGTGCCGGGGGCTGCCCCGGCCGCCGAGGGGCCCACGGACGACGCCCCGGCCGACGCGCTGGAGCGCGAGATCGCCGCGGTCTGGCGCGACGTACTCGGTCTGCAGGCCGCTGGATCCGGACCCGGTGCCGAACCCGACGCCGAACCTGACGCCGGCCCGTCCATCGGGCGGCACGACAACTTCTTCGCCCTCGGCGGCAACTCGTTGCGCGCGGTGCGGGTCGCCGCGCGGCTCACCACCGAGTCCCGCCCCGTGACGGCCGCACAGCTCTTCGCCGCGCCGACCGTCGCCGCCCTCGCCGTCGAACTGGCGCGGACACCCGCCCAGGCCGGTCCGGCCCCGGTGCCCATCCCGCGCCGCCCACGTGTACCGCGCGTGCCACGCGTCCCCCGCCAGCAGGACCGTCAGAACCGTCTGGACCAGCCCGAGCCGCCCCCGCCCCCACCCCAGCCCCACTCGCCCCGCCCCCGCTCCACCCAGGAGGAGAAGCCGTGGACCTCAGCGTGATGTTCTTCGGCGCCGACAGCGGCGTCCCCGCGCAGGGAGCCGGCTCCGGTCCTTCGGGAGCGGGCGTCCGGCACGCGGACACGTACGACGACATCCTCACCGTCGCCCGCACCGCCGACCGGCTCGGTTTCCACGCCGTGTGGACGCCCGAGCGCCACTTCCAGCAGGTCGGCCAGGTGTTCCCCAGCCCGCCCGTGCTCAGCGCGGCGCTCGCCGTCGCGACCGAGCGCATCGGGATCCGCGCGGGCAGCGTCGTCCTGCCCCTGCACCACCCGCTGAAGGTCGCCGAGGACTGGGCGGTCGTCGACAACCTCTCGCACGGCAGGGCCGGCCTCTCCGTCGCCACCGGCTGGCACTCCGCCGACTTCGCCCTCGCCCCGGACCACTACGAGGACCGCAGGGAGCGCACCCTCAGCGCCATCCCCGAGCTGCGGCGGCTGTGGGCGGGTGAGCCGGGCCAGTACCCGGACGGCACCGGGCAGCCCGTCAGCGTGGTGCCCCAACCCCGCCCGGTACAGGAGACCTTGCCCCTCTGGGTCACCACGTCCGGCAACCCCGCCACCTGGGAGGCCGCGGGACGGCTCCGCGCCGGTGTGCTGGGCGCGACCGTCGGCCAGAGCAGGGACGAGCTCGCCGAGAAGATCGCCCGCTACCGCGCGGCCTACGCCGCCGCCCCCGACCAGGCGGGCACCGACGCCCACGGGCGCGTGACACTGATGGCGCACACCTACGTCGGCGCGGACGACGCGGAGGTGCGCCGGCTGGCCGCCGCGCCCCTCAAGGCGTACCTCGCCAAGTACCTGGGCCAGACCGCCGCCAACCGCGCGGCCGAGGGCCGCGACGGCGAGCGGCTGACCGAGGAACAGACCGGCATGCTCGCCGAGTTCGCGTTCCAGCGGTACCTCAACTGGGGCAGTCTGCTCGGCTCGCCCGGCACCTGCGCCAAGATGCTCGCCGACCTGCGCGACCTGGGCTGCGACGAAGTGGCCTGCTTCATCGACTTCGGCATCGGACGGGACGAGGTCCTCACCGGACTGCACCGCCTCGCGGAACTGAGAGAGGCCGCACTGTGACCCCGAAGAACCCGGTAACCCCGGTAACCCCGGTAACCCCGGTAACCCCGGTAACCCCGGTAACCCCGGAGACCCCGGAGACCCCGAAGCCCCCGGAGAACTCGAAGAGTCCGGCCACCCCCTCCATGGCCGACCGGTTCAGCGCGCTCACCGGCGAGCAGCGGGTCCGGCTCATGCGCCGCCTCGTCGAGGCGGGCCGCGCCCGCGAGATCCCCGCGGTGGTGCCGCCCCGCGACGCCACCGCCGGGCCCGTGCGGCTCAGCTCCGCGCAGCGGGACCTGTGGGTGTACGAGTCGCTGTATCCCGGCACCCCGGCGCTCAACCTCTGCTGCGCCTACCACTTCGAGGAGCCCGACGGGCCCGTCACGCCGGCCGGCTCCGTCGACCCGGCCCACCTGGAGGCCGCGCTCACCCTCGTCCAGCGCCACCACGACATCCTGCGCAGCCGGATCACCGGCACGGCGGACGACCTGCGCGTCGACTTCCCCGACGAGGGCCCCTTCGTACTGGAGCGCGACGACCTGCGCGGCACCGGCACGACCATTGAGGAGGCCTTCCGTGCCTTCCGCCGCCGCCCGTTCGACCTCGGCGCGGAGCGGCTGATCCGCGGCCGCTTCGTGCGCGTCGACGAGCGGCGCTCGACGCTGATGCTGAGCCTGCACCACATCATCACCGACTGGTGGTCCTTCGACGTCCTGCAGACGGAGTTCGCCGAGGCGTACCGGTCCGTGCGCGACGGCGTCGAGCCGCGGCTGACCCGCCCCGCCGTGCAGTACGCCGACTTCGCCTCCTGGCAGGGCGAGCTGGAGGCCGCCGGGGTCTTCGACGCCCGTCTCGACTTCTGGCGCCGCTATCTGGCCGAGCCGCCGGGCCCGCTGACCGTGCCGGGCCACGGCAGCCACAGCGCCGGTGAGGGAGAGCAGGCCGGGGAAGGCGGCGAGGACGGCATCGTCCAGATCCGCTTCCGCGTCGACGCCCCCACCGCCCGCGCCGTCCGCGCGCTGGCCCGCGAGCGCAGCGCCTCCGTGTACGTCGTCCTGATGACCGCCTTCGCGGTCCTCGCGCACCGCGTCACCGGCGCCGACGACCTGGTGCTCGGCACCCCCGTCGCCAACCGGTCCGCCAAGGGCCTCGACCGGGTCATCGGCTACGTCATGAATGCCGTGCCGACCCGCTGGCGCATCGCCGAAGGAGACTCTTTCGCCGACGTCCTGGCCCGCTTCGGCACCGACTTCGCCGCGCTGATGGCCAACGCCGACCTGCCGGTGGGCCGCATCGTGTCGGCCGTGGCGCCCGAGCGCAGCGCGGGCCGCTCCCCGCTGTTCCAGTGGGTGTTCATGCACCTCACGGAGCAGCCGAGCGTCTCGGCCGTACGCGAGTTCGCCGAACCCGAGCGCATCCACACCGGCGGTGAGCACGACCTCGTCGGCGTCGTGCGGGACAGCGGCGACGGCATGGACGGCAGCTTCGAGATCCGCACCGACCTGTTCTCCGCCGCCGCCGTGACCCGCTGGGCCGACAGCTACCTCACACTGCTCCAGCAGGTCACCGCCGATCCGACCGCACTCGTACGGGACCTCGACGTCCTGTCCGCCGCCGAGCGCCGCCGCGTCCTCGACCTGTCGGAGGGCCCCGCCGCGCCCGCGCCCGAGACGCTGCCGGACACCGTGGCGCGGCACGCGGCCCGCACCCCGGACGCGGTCGCCCTCGAAGCCGACGGGCTGTGCCTCACGTACGCCCAACTGTCGGTCCGCGTCGACCGGCTGGCCGGTCTGCTCGCCCGCCACGGGGCGGCACCCGGGCGGACCGTCGCGCTCGCCCTCGGGCGCGGCGCGGACCTCCCGGTCGCCGCGCTCGCCGTGCAGCGCGCCGGGGCTGCCTATGTGCCGGTCGACCCCGACTATCCGGCCGAGCGCGTCCGCCGCACGCTCGACGACGCGGCCCCCGTGCTCCTCGTCACCGACGCGCGTACGGCCGAGGCCGACGTCCTGCCGCACACCGGCGTGCCCCGCATCGTCCTGGACGACGACGCGTACGCAAGCGAGCCCGCGGCCCCCGCCGCGCCCATCGACCCCGCACACGCCGCCTACGTCATCCACACCTCCGGATCCACCGGCACCCCCAAGGGAGTCGTGGTCCCCCACGCGGGAGTCGCCGCGCTCGCCCGCAGCCTCCAGGACCGCTTCGCGCTGGACGCGGACACCCGGGTGCTGCAACTCGGCTCACCCGCGTTCGACATCTCCGTGGCCGAGATGTGCATGGCCTTCGGGCCCGGCGGCACGCTGGTCGTGCCCCCGCCGGGGCCGCTCGTCGGCGACGCGCTAGGCCGGGTCCTGGCCGAGCGGCGGATCTCCTGCGCGATGGTGCCGCCGTCCGTCCTCGCGACGGTGCCCGACGGCGCGTACCCGGCGCTGCGCGCCCTCGCGGTCGGCGCGGAGGCCTGCCCGCCCGCCCTCGTGGCCCGCTGGGCCGTCGGCGGCCGCCGCTTCCACAACGCGTACGGGCCCACGGAGGCCACCGTCGCCGCCACCCTCTCGGGACCGCTGACCGGCGACGGCACGCCCCCGCCCATCGGCACCCCGGTCGCGGGCACCACCGCCCACGTCCTCGACGCGCGGCTGCGCCCGGTGCCCACCGGGGTCGCGGGCGAGCTCTACCTCTCCTCGACGGGCCTGGCCCGTGGCTACCTGAACCGCCCCGGCGCCACCGCCGAACGCTTCGTCGCCGACCCGTACGGCGCCCCCGGCTCCCGCATGTACCGCACGGGCGACCTGGTGCACCGCGCCGACGACGGCACCCTGCACTACCTCGGCCGCACCGACGAGCAGGTGAAACTGCGCGGGCTGCGCATCGAACCGGGCGAGGTCGCGGCGGTCCTCGCGGAGCATCCGACGGTGGCCGCGGCCGCCGCGGCCGTACGCGACGACGGTGACGCCAACGCCATCGGCAGACCACGGATGGGCCTGCGGTCCGGGCCGCAGCTGGTCGGGTACGCGGTGCCGGCCCCGGGGCACACCGTCGACCCGAACACGCTCCTCGCGTACGCCGCCACCCGGCTGCCCTCCCACATGGTCCCCTCCGATCTCGTGGAACTCCCCGAACTGCCCCTCACGCGGAGCGGGAAGCTCGACCGCGCGGCCCTGCCCGCACCCCGGGCCGCCACGGCGACGCGCGCGCCCGCCTCCGCGCGCGAGAAGGAGCTGTGTGCCCTCTACGCGCGGATCCTCGGCGTCGAGGAGACCGGCGCCGACGACGACTTCTTCCGGCTCGGCGGCGACAGCATCATGGCCATCCAGCTGGCGGGGCAGGCCTCGGCTGTCGGGCTCGTACTGACTCCGCGCGACGTCTTCACACTGCGTACGCCCGCCCAACTGGCGCTCCACGCAGGCTCGTCGCCCGATGCGCCGGTCGAAGGTCACACCGACACCGGTACCGGGCGCTTTCCGCTCACCCCCGTGATGCGGTGGTGGCGCGAACAGGGCGGTGACGGGGGCGCGTTCACCCAGTCGATGGCCTTCCCCGTGCCGCCCGGCACGGACCGGGGACGGATCGAGCAGGCCGTCCGAGGGCTCGCCGAGCGGCACGGGGTCCTGCGGATGCGGCTCCTGCCGGAGGACTCGGCGGCGGAGGTCACCGAGCAGGTCCCGGCCGGGGCACACCTGGTACGCGTCGGCGTCGAGGGCGAGGCGGAGGCGAGGGCCGCCGCGCGCGAACGGGCGGCGGCGACCCGGCTCGCCCCGGAGGACGGCGAGATGATGCGGGCCGTCTGGTTCGACGCGGGCCCGCAGCGGCCCGGCCTGCTGCTCCTGACCCTGCACCACCTGGCGGTCGACGGCGTCTCGTGGCGGATCATCGGCCCGGAACTGGCGGCCGCGCTGTCGGGACAGGGAGCGGCGGGGGAGGAGTACGGCACCGGGCTCTCCTTCCGGCGGTGGGCGGAACTGCTCGCCGAGGAGGCGGTACGGGAGGAGCTGGAGGCCGAACTCCCGTACTGGCGACGCCAGGTGGCCAGTCGATCTGGCTTGGGGTCGGCTTCGAGTTCGGGCGCCCGTCGCGCGACCCTCACCGTCGAGCTGCCCGCCGACCTCACCACGGCCGCGCTCACCACGCTGCCGGCCGCCTACAACTGCGGCCCCGACGCGGTGCTGCTCACGGCCCTGACCGTCGCGGCCGTACGCCACCGGGGCACGGGCACAGATACCGGCACTGGCGCCGGCACCGGGCTCCTCGTGCACTTGGAGGGCCACGGCAGGGAGGCGCTGTCCCGGCCCGCCGACGTGTCCCGGACGGTCGGCTGGTTCACGACCCAGTACCCGGTGCTGCTCGACATCGGGCAGCAGGCGCTGACCGGTGGTGCCGCGTTGGGCGAGGCGCTCAAGTCCGTCAAGGAGCAGCTGCGGGCCGTGCCGAACGGCGGCATCGGCTGGGGGTTGCTGCGTTACCTCAACCCGCGTACGTCCCCGGTCCTCGCCGAACACCCCTCCCCCGACGTGCGGTTCAACTACCTGGGCCGTCTCACCGCCGGTGACGCGGCGGGCGGCGAACTTCTCGACGGCGGCGTCGACGCGGTGCCGCTCGGCCACGCGGTCGAGGTCGACGCCCTCGCCAGGGAGGGCGCGGACGGGCTGCTGCGCCTCGAAGCCACCTTCTCGTACGCGGAAGGGGTGCTGGCGGAGGAAGAGATACGGGAACTCGTCGCGCTGTGGCGCGAGACGCTCGACGCCCTCGTGCGGGAGACGGAGCGGGGCGGCCCGGTCGGCGCGACACCCTCCGACTTCCCGCTCGTCAGCCTCTCCTCCGACCAACTCGCCATGCTCGAAGGCGACATGGACGACCTGCTCGACGGCGGGCCCGGCACGGAGGGCGCCCGATGAGCGGACGCATCGCGGACGTCCTGCCGCTCACCCCGGCCCAGGAGGGCCTGCTCTTCCACACGGTGCGGGACAGCGCGGGCCCCGACCCCTACCTGGTCCAGGCCCGTTTCCGCATCGGCCCCGAGGTCGCCCCGGACACGGTACGAGCCGCACTCGACGCCCTTATGGCGCGGCACCCCAACCTGCGCGCCTGCTTCCGGCACGAACGCCTCGAACGGCCCGTGCAGGTGATCCCGCACGCCGTCACCGTGCCGTGGACGGAAGTCGACCTGACCGGCCGCGCGCCCGGTGACGTGGAGGAGGCCGAGGCGGCCGAGGCGGCCGAGGCGGGCGTGGCAGTCGAGGCGGGCGTGGCGGAGCTGCTCGCGCAGGACCGCACGCGGCGCTTCGACCCGGCACGCCCGCCCCTGCTCCGCGCCGCGCTCGTGCGGCACGACGCGGGCCACGAACTCCTCCTGTCCTTCCACCACATCCTGCTCGACGGCTGGTCGATCCCGGTCCTGGAGCGCGACCTGGCGGCACTCGTCACCGGCGGGACACTGCCACCGGCCGTGCCCTACCGCCAGTACGCCCTGTGGCTCAGCCGCCAGGACCAGGGCCGGGCCGAGGCGGCCTGGCGCGAGGCACTCACGGGCCTGGAACGCCCACCACGGCTGGCGCCCGCGGAACCCTCCGGCGAGGAGCCCGTGACGGGGGCGGAGCCAGACACAGTCCGACTCCACCTCACCACCGGACTGACCGCCGCGTTGGTGCGCCGCGCCGCCGACGCGGGCGTCACCCTCAACACCCTGACCCAGGCCGCCTGGTCCCTGGTACTCGCCCGGATGACCGGCGCCCGGGACGTGGTCTTCGGCGGCGTCGTGTCGGGCCGCCCGCACGACCTGCCCGGAGCCGGGGAGATGGTGGGCCTGTTCATCAACACGCTGCCCGTGCGGGTCCGTCTCCGCGACGGCGAGACCGTCACCGAGCTGCTCACCCGCATCCAGGACGAGCAGTCGCGCCTCGCCACGTACCACCATGTGCGCCTCGCGGAGGTGCAGAGGGCGGCGGGGGCGGGCTCCGGGGCGGGAGCGGGCTCCGGGGCCGGAGCGGGCGAACTCTTCGACTCGGTTCTGGCGTTCGAGAACTTCCCCCGGACGACACAGAGAGCGCAAGGGGCCCAGGGCAGCCCGGACCCGGCCAACACGGTCCGGGTGATCGACGTCCGCGACGCCACGCACTACCCCGTGACGCTCGCGGTCGTGGCGGGGGAGCGCATGCTCCTCGCGGTGAGCTGCCGCCTCGGCATCTCCGCGGCAGCCGTCGCGGCCCGCATGGAGCGGGCCCTGGAACAGCTGGCCGCCCACCCCACCGCCCCGGTCGGCCGGATCGACGTACTCCCGGAGAGGGAACGCCGAGAACTGCTGGCACGGGCCGCGGGCGCGCCGAGTGACGGGGCCGCCGGACCGGCCACCATCACGGCACGGTTCGCCGCGCAGGCCGCCCGCACTCCGGACGCGCCCGCCGTCGAGGCCGACGGCGACGTCATCACGTACGCCCGACTGGACGCGGAGGCCGACCGCGTCGCCCGGCGTCTCGTGGCGGCGGGCGTCACCCCGGGCTCCACCGTGGGCCTGCTGCTCCGCCGCTCGCCGTCCCTGATCGTCGCGCAGCTCGCAGTGCTCAAGGCGGGCGCGTGCTGGCTGCCGCTCGATCCGTCCCACCCGCAGGAGCGGCTGACGCGGCTGCTCGACGCGGCGTCGGCGGAGCTGGTCGTGGTGGAAGGGGACTCGCAGGCACCGGGACTTGCGGACGCCGAACTATCGGCCCACATAGCCCACTTGCGTATCCACGGGACATCCCCAGAGGCACCGTTCCCCGCTGACGCCTCTCACCCCGAGTCCACCGCCTGCGTGATGTACACGTCCGGGTCGAGCGGCGCGCCGAAGGGCGTCGCCGTCCCGCAGCGGGCTGTCGTCGAGCTCGCCGCCGACAGCCGCTTCGCGGACCCGGCGCACCGCCGCGTGCTGCTGCACAGCCCGCACACCTTCGACGCCGCCACGTACGAGGTGTGGGTGCCGCTCCTGACCGGCGGCACGGTGGTGGTCTGCCCGGACGAGCCCGTCACACCGGGCCTGCTGGCCCGGGTGCTGCCCGAGCACGGCGTCACCGCGCTGTGGCTCACCGCCGAGCTGTTCCGCGCGGTGGCGGAGCTGTCGCCCGAGGCGTTGCGCGGGGCGCGAGAGGTGTGGACCGGCGGTGACGTCGTGGACCCGGAGGCGGTGCGCCGGGTCCGCGAGCACTGCCCCGGCACGACCGTCGTCAACGGCTACGGCCCCACGGAGACGACCGTGTTCGCCACAGCGCACCACGTCGGCGTGACGGAACCCGTGCCGCGCGGCCGGCCGGTGCCGATCGGCCTGCCGCTCGACGGCACCCGCGTCCACGTCCTCGACGCCCGGCTGCGGCCCGTGCCGGACGGCTGTGTGGGGGAGGTGTACGTCGCGGGGGCGGGCCTGGCCCACGGGTACGTCGGCCGACCGGCCGCCACGGCGGAACGCTTCGTCGCCGATCCACACGGCGCCCCGGGCACCCGCATGTACCGAACCGGCGACCTGGCCCGCAGAACCCCTTCGGGCACCCTCGTCTTCGCGGGCCGCGCCGACGACCAGCTGAAGATCCGCGGCTACCGCATCGAGCCCGCCGAGATCGAGGCGGCCCTGACCACCCGCCCCGGGGTGACCCGCGCGGTGGTCGCAGCCACACGGGCCCCGGACGGCGCCAAGCGCTTGACGGCATGGGTGGTCCTGACCGAAAACACGACACGTCCGCCCGCCCCGGCGCCGAACCCTGCCTCCGCCTCCGCCTCCGACTCCGAACTCACCCCCGATCCCAACACCCCCGACCCCCTGGACCGCGTCCGAGCAGCCGCCGCTCGTCTTCTTCCCGCCCACCTCCTGCCCACCGCCTGGGCCCGTATCGACGCCGTGCCGTTGACCCCGCACGGCAAGACCGACCGGGCCGCGCTGCCCGAGCCCGGCACCGGGACGACACCCGCGGGGGCCCCACAGGCCCCGCAGATCCCGCGTACCGCCCGCGAGAAAGAGCTGTGCGCGCTGTTCGGGGAGGTGCTCGGGATCATGGACGCCGGGCCCGGCACCGACTTCTTCGCGGCCGGCGGGCACTCGCTGAGCGCGCTGCGGCTCGTGGGCCGCATCGAGGGAGAGTGGGGCGTACGCGTCCCGGTCGCCACGCTCTTCGCCGCGCCGACGCCCGCCGCACTCATCGCCCGCATCGACGGGCCGGGGTCGGCACAGGACCCGGCGCCCGGCCAGGGACTCGAGCCGGACGTCGCCGACAGCCTGGCCCCCCTGCTCGCCCTGCGCGCGGCGGGCGACCGCACCCCGCTGTTCTGCGTGCACCCCGGGCTCGGCGTGAGCTGGGCCTACACGGCCCTGCTGCCCCACCTCCACCCCGGCCGCCCGGTGTACGCCCTCCAGACCCCCGCCCTGTCGGAGGAGGAGGGGGAGGGGGAGGGGCAGGAGGCGACAGGGATGGGGCGGCGACTCCCACGCTCCGTCGGCGAGTTGGCCGACACCTACCTGGAGCGCATACGCACCGTCCGACCGCACGGCCCGTATCTCCTGCTCGGCAGGTCCTTCGGCGGGCCCGTCGCCCACGAGATGGCGGTGCGGCTGCGGGCGGCCGGCGAGGAGGTCGCCCTGCTCGCCGTGGTGGACGCCATGCCGAAGCCGCCGGAGACCGCCCGCACACCCCTCGCCGCCGGCGTCGCGGACGACGAGGCGCGGCGCATCATCCGGGAGGAAGGGGCCGCCCTCGACGGCATCGGGGAACACCGCCTCGCCGCCCTGGCCCGCGCGATCGCCCACCACGTGACGCTCGGACGGAGCTGGACCCCGTCCCCGTACGACGGCACCGTGACCCTCTTCGCCGCCACCCGCGACCCCGAGGCCATCCCCACCGAGGTGAAGGCGGCGGGCTGGCGGCGCGCCGCCGCGGCGGTCGACGTGCACGAACTGGCGTGCGCCCACGCCGAGGTGCTCGACGCGGAACCGGCGGCCCGGATCGCCGCCGCCCTTGAACACACCCTCCAGGGAGAGTGAACCAGTGGACATCGAGGAGTACGAGTTCCCCGTCTCCGACGCCCAGAGCCGCCTCCTGGTCCTCGACCGGATGAACCCGGGCACCGCCCAGTACAACGTCCCCGCCGCCTTCGCCGTGCACGGCCCCTTCGACCTGGGCGCGTTCACGCGCGCGCTCGACGCCCTGGTCGCCCGGCACGAGTCCCTGCGTACCGTCTTCCGCACCGCGGCCGACGGCACGCAGACGCAGATCGTCGCCGCCACCGGCCGCGCGCACCTCACCGTCGAGAAGGACGTGCGGGCGCGCGAGGCCGACGCGCGGCTGCGGACCGACGCCGCCCGCCCCTTCGACCCGGCGACCGGCCCGCTGCTGCGGTGCACGGTGTACGCCGTCGACGACGGCAGCCACCGCGTCCTGCTCGTCGCCCACCACCTGATCTGCGACGGCTGGTCCCTCGGCGTCATCCTGCGCGACCTGTCCGCAGGGTATGAGGCCGAGTCGGGGTATGAGTACGAGGCCGAGTCCGGGTATGACGTGGAGTCAGGGCCCGGCGATGCAGCCCACGCCGTACCCGAACCAGAACCCCCGCTCCAATACCCCGACTTCGCCGTCTGGCAGCGCGAGCGCCAGGCCGAAGGCGCCTACGCCGAGGCCGTCGCGCACTGGGCCGGCCGGCTGCGCGGCGCACCCGAGGTCGTCTCGCCGCCCCTGGACCGGCCGCGCCCCGCCGTGCGCTCGGCGGAGGGCGGCAGCGAACACTTCCTGCTGGGCGGCGACGTCCGTGCCCGCCTCGCGGAGACCGCGAGGACCCGGGACGCCACCCCGTTCATGGCGCTGTTCGCCGCGTACGCCGCGTTCCTCGGACGGCTCAGCGGCCGAGACGACCTGGTCATCGGCTATCCGGTGTCCGGGCGCGACAGGCCCGAGCTCCAGGAAATGGTCGGCATGCTGACCAACACCCTGGCGCTCCGCGTCGACCTCACGGGCGACCCGTCGTACACCGAGCTGATCGGGCGCATCCGGTCCGAGCTGCTCGCCGGACAGCCGTACCAGGACGCCCCGTTCGAGTCCGTCGTGGACGCGCTCGCCCCGGCCCGCGAGACCAGCCACGACCCGGTGGTGCAGCTGGTCTTCGCCTACGACGACGACACCGACCTCTCCCTCAGGCTCACGGGCGCCCACGTGGAGCGCGTACAACTGGCCCTGCCGACCGCCAAGTTCGACTTTCACCTGCACGTGGAGCGGTGGAGCGGTACCCGGCGCGCGGGCGCCGACGACGGTGAGCTGGCCGCGCAGTTCATCTACCGCAGCGACCTCTTCGAGGCCGCTACCGTGCGCGGCTGGGTGCGCAGCTTCGAAACCCTCCTCGACGCGGCCCTCACCCGCCCCGACGTACCCCTCTCCACCCTCGACCCCGTCCCGGCCGACGAACGCGCCCGCCTCCTCGCCGCCGCCGACCGCACCGCCGAGGCCGCGCCCACCGACCGCCTGGTCCCGGACCTGATCGCGGACGTCGCCGCGGCCCGTCCCGACGCCACCGCCCTCGTCTGCGGTGACGTCCGGCTCAGCTACCGCGAACTCCTCGCCGCCGCCGACGAGTTGGCGGCGCGGCTGCGTGCTGCCGGGGTGCGGCCCGGCTTCCGGGTCGGCCTGCTGCTGCCCCGCTCGCCCGAGATGGGCATCGCGGCCCTCGCCGTGCTCCGGGCGGGTGGCGCGTACGTACCCCTGGACCGGGCCCATCCGCACGCGCGCCTCGCGCACATGGTCGAGGCGTCGGGCACGGGCCTGCTCGTGACGGCGGCGGAGACGGCGGCCAAGGGGGAGCAGCTGGGGGAGACCTTGGGGGTGCCGTGCCTGCGAGCGGACCAGCCCAGCGCGTCCGCCTCCCCACCGGTGAGCCCTCTTGAGCCGTTGGCCGACCGGTCGCCGTCGCCGGACGACCTCGCCTACGTCCTGTTCACATCCGGTTCCACGGGCGTACCGAAGGGCGTGGCCGTCGAGCACCGCGCGCTGCTCAACCTGACCGTGGGCGTGCGGCCCGCGTTCCCCGTCACCGCCGACGACCGCGTGCTGCAGTTCGTGTCGTTCGGCTTCGACGTGGCCGTCTCCGACCTCTTCTTCCCCTGGGTCGCCGGCGCCGAGCTCCACATCGCGCGCGACGACGAACGGCTCGGCGACGCGCTGTACGCCCGGCTGCGGGACTCCCGCATCACGTACGTGTTCCTGCCGCCGTCCGCCGCGATGCTGCTGCCCGACGTGACGGGCCGCCTGCCCCATCTGCGTACGCTCGCCGTCGGCGGTGAGGCCTGCCCCGCCGAACTCGTCGAGCGGCTCAGCGAGCCGGGCCGCCGGATCGTCAACGCCTACGGGCCGAGCGAGGCCACCGTCTACGCCACCACCGGCGACCTCGAACCCGGCGAGCCCGTGGTGATCGGCCGCCCGGTGCCCGGCTCGCGCGTGTACGTCCTCGACGCCCGGCTGCGGACCGTGCCGACCGGCGTGACCGGCGAGGTCTACATCGCGGGCGCCTCGCTCGCCCGCGGCTACATCGGCCGCCCCGACATGACCGCCGAACGCTTCGTCGCCGACCCGTACGGCCCGCCCGGCTCCCGCATGTACCGCACCGGCGACCTCGCCCGCACCGACGCCCGGGGACGCCTCCACTACCTCGGCCGCTCCGACTCCCAAGTCAAACTGCGCGGCATCCGTATCGAACTCGGCGAGATCGAGGCGCTGTTGGCGGGCTCCCCGGACGTCGCGGTCGCCGCGGCCGCCGTGCGGGGGAGCGGGGCCGAGCAGCGCCTCGTCGCGTACGTCGTCCACCGGGACGGCGCGACCCCCTCCGACGAGTCCCTCCGCGCCCACCTCGCCGCACGCCTGCCCGGCTACATGCTGCCGGAGGTCTACGTCCACCTCGACGAGCTGCCCCTCAACCGCTCCGGCAAGATCGACCGGGCGCGACTGCCCGAACCGTCCACGGAGCGGCGGGAGCCGACCCGTACGTACGCCGAGGCGCGCACCGCCACCGAGCGGCGCGTGGCGGAGGTGTGGGCCCGCGTCCTGACCCTGGACCGGGTCGGCGTCCACGACAACTTCTTCGACCTGGGCGGCAATTCCGTACGCCTGCTGGGGGTTCTCGAAGCGCTCCGGGAGACGGCGGAGGACCTGACGCTGGTCGACCTGTTCCGCCATCCCACGGTCGCGTCGGTCGCGGCATACCTGGACGGAGCCGCCGACCCGTCGCCCGAACCGAAAGGCACCCCCACCGTGTCCGCCACCCCCGCCGAGCGCCGTGGAAGCGACCGCCGCGCACGCCAGAACGCCGCCGCACAACGGCTCCGCTCCAGAAAGGGCACGTCACGATGACCGAGCCAGCACCCTGGGACCGCGACTCCGGTCCGCACCCCGGTCAGGACTCCGACCCTTCCGGCGACCTCGACTCGGCCGTCGCGATCGTCGGGATGAGCGGACGGTTCCCCGGCGCCCCCGACCTCGCCACCTACTGGGCGAACCTCCGTGACGGCGTCTGCTCCATCGTCGACTTCACCGAGGAGGAGCTGCTGGCCGACGGTGCGGACCCGGCGGAGCTGCGCGACCCGAACCACGTACCGGCCAAGGGCCACCTCGCCGGCGCCGACCGCTTCGACGCCGAACTCTTCGGCTTCAACCGCACCGAGGCCGCCGCGCTCGACCCCCAGCACCGGCTCCTCCTGGAGACCGCCTGGGCCGCCCTGGAGGACGCCGGCCACGACCCGCTCGCCACGCCGGCCCGCACCGGGGTGTACGTCGGCGGCAGCCCCACCGAGCACATGCTCGCCGCCCACACCGACCGCCGCCTGGCCGCCTCGATCGGCGCGATGCAGATCCGCATCCTCACCGACCGCGAGTTCCTCGCCCCCTGGATCTCCTACCGCCTCGGCCTCGAAGGACCGAGCCTGACCGTCCAGACGGCGTGCTCGACCTCACTGACGGCGGTGCACCTCGCCGCCCAGGCACTGCTCCTCGGCGAGTGCGACACCGCGCTCGCGGGCGGCGTGAGCGTCGACACCGTACGCAGACAGGGTTACGTCCACTACGCGGGCGGCATCTTCTCGCCCGACGGCCGCTGCCGCCCCTTCGACGAACGGGCGGGCGGCACCGTGCCGGGCAGCGGTGTGGGCGTCGTCGTGCTGCGCCGCCTCTCCGATGCCCTCGCCGACGGCGACCCGATCCGCGCGGTCGTACGCGGTACCGCGCTGACCAACGACGGCGCCACGAAGGTCGGCTTCACCGCCCCCGGAGTCGAGCAGCAGACGGCGGCGGTCGTCGAGGCCTGGTCGGCGGCGGGTCTGCGACCGTCCGCGGCCCAGTACGTGGAGACCCACGGAACGGCGACGGAACTGGGCGACCGCATCGAGCTGGCGGCGGCGACGGAGGCGTTCACGACGAAAGAACCGGAGCCGGAACCGGAACTGGAGCCGGAGCCGGAGCCGGAGACCAGGACAGGCACCGGGACCGGCATCGGCACCCGCATCGGCATCGGCTCAGTGAAGTCCAACATCGGCCACCTGGACGCGGCCGCGGGCGTGGCCTCGCTCATCAAGGTCGTCCTCATGCTGGAGCACGCCACACTGGCGCCCACCGTCAACGTCACCCGCCCCCACCCCGAACTGCGCCTGGACGCCACCCCGTTCCACGTGGTCGACCGCGCCGCCCCGTGGCCGCGCCCGGCGGAGGGCCCGCGCCGCGCGGGAGTGAGCTCGCTCGGCATCGGCGGCACGAACGTCCACGTAGTCGTGGAACAGGCCCCGGAACGCCCCACGCCCCCGGACACCACCACCCCGCCCGGCCCCCGCCCCCGCACCGAACTCCTGCCCCTCTCCGCCCGCACGGAGCCGGCCCTCACCGCACTCGCGCGCGCCCTGGCCACCGCACTCCGCGCCCCCGACGCCCCGTCCCTCGCGGACGTGGCGCACACCCTGCGGACCGGCCGCACCCCCATGGACGTACGCGCGTACGTCCTGGCCTCGGACCCGGCGGAAGCCGCCGAGCGGCTGACGGCGCTCGCGGAGGGCCGCCCCGCGGACGACACGGAGGAGGAGCCGGACACCGACGGGCTGAGGGAGCTCGGCGAAGTGTGGCTGAAGGGCGGCACGGTCCTCTGGCCGGAGGAGATAGGCGGGGGCCGCAGAGTGAGCCTGCCGACGTACCCGTTCGCGGGGGAGAGCCACGGAGCACTGACGCTGCCGCGCCCCACGGCGCACACCCCGACGGACCAGACACCGACGGAGGCGACGAAGGCGATGGAGACGAGGGAGCCACCTGAGGCCCCTGCGCCCGAGGTCCCCGCGACCGAGGTCCCCGCGACGGGGGCCATCTCCGAACTCCTCGCCGAAGCCCTCGGCCTGGAGCCCCCCGTCTCCCCGGAGATGACCTACTTCGCGGCGGGCGGCGACTCACTGACCGCCGTCCACCTGGTCGGCAGGCTGCGGGACGACTTCGGCATCGAGGTACCCATCACCCTGTTCCTGGAGGAGCTGACCCTCCAGGAACTGGCCGACCGCATCGCCGCGTCGAAGGAGCGGGACGAGGCGGAGGACTCGCTGGACGCGCTCCTCGCGGAGTTCGAGGCGGAGTAGCGGCGAGGTACCCGGGCCCGCGAGGGGGCCACGGGGACGCAGGGCGTCACCGAGTCGACGCGTTCCGCCCCACCAGCGTGGAGGCGACGACTTCGGTGACGTACGCCCGATGACGGTCGAGGAAGAAGTGGCCCCCCTCCAGCACGTGGCAGGAGAAGTCGCCGCGCGTCTCGCTCTCCCAGGCCCGCACGCTCTCGACCGTGACGCGGGGATCGGCGTCGCCGGTCAGGGCGACGACCGGGCAGTCGAGTGGGGGGCCGTCCCGGTGGACGTGGTTGTCCAGGAGGCGGTAGTCGGCGCGCACCGGCGGCAGGATGATCGGCAGCAGATCGGGGGAGGTCAGCAGCTCGCTCGCGGTGCCGGAGAGCTTCCGCATCTCCTCAACGAGCTCGCTGTCGGACATCTCGGCCACCGGCCGCACCACCGCCGCCGGCCGCCAGGGCAGCGAGGGTGCCTGCCGCCCGGAGACGAACAGGGCCGCGGGCGGATGCCCCGCCGAGGTCATGCGCCGCGCGGTCTCGAACGCGAGGACCGCGCCCATGCTGTGCCCGAACAGCGCCGTCGGCTCCCCGGCGTCCCACCCGGGGAGCGCGGCGAGCACGGCGTCCACGACGTCGTCCGCCCGCTCGGCGAACGGCTCACCGAACCGCTCCTGGCGCCCCGGGTACTGCACGACCGACGGGTCGACGACCCCGCTCACAGCGGCCGACAGCGGGTGGTAGGCGCTGGCGGAACCACCCGCGTGCGGGAAAAAGAGCAGACGGGTCCCGGCGTGGGGTGCGGGGTGGAAGCAACGTATCCAGTCGCCCACGAGCGCGCCCTCCTTTCGCGTGCCGCGTACGGCGGCGGTGTTCACGGTGATCACGACGACCACGGCGTTCTGCGTACGACGCCCGCCAGCATCGCACTGACACACGGCCGGCACCGAAGCGCCTACCCGCCGAAGCGCCTACCCGCCGAAGCCCCACTCCCCGACGGGACCTACCCGGCGGCGAGCCGAATCGCAGAGATGTCGAACTGCAGCCGCACCTTCTCGCTCACCATCGTGCCGCCGGCCGCGAGCCGCTGGTTGTAGACCAGACCCCACTCGGTGCGGTCGATGGTGGTGGTGCCGTCGAAGCCGACCCGCTCGAAGCCGAAGGGGTCGACGACCGACCCCAGGTAGTCGAGTTGCAGGTCGACGGGGCGGGTGACGTCCCGGATGGTCAGATCCCCGTACATGCGGAAGCTCTCCCCGTCCTCATGGACGGTGGAGGTGCTGCGGAACACCATCTCCGGGTAGCGCCGCGCGTCGAAGAAGTCGGTGCCGACGAGATGCGCGTCCCGCTGCTCCACACCGGTGTCGACGCTCCCGACCCGGATGACGATCTCGGCGCGCGACTCGGAGGGCCGGTCGCCGTCGAAGTACAGCGTGCTGTCGTAGTCGGCGAAGGCACCCCGCACGGTGGTGACCATCGCGTGCCGCACGGAGAACCCGACACGGCTGTGCGGCCGGTCGATGGTCCACTGCCCCGTCAGCTCCCGCAACGCGGAGTCGAGCGCGACACCGCCGGCCGGCGTCGGCTCGAGGGTGGCGGTGGTGCCGGTCTGGCGACGGCTGAAGATGCCCACGAGGTCGTCCCCTCCTTCGAAAGTGATCACCCCGTGCTATCACGGCATTCGAAGGAGCCCCGGGCAAGATGGACCGCCTGGTCCGGCTTCCATGGTGCCGACGGCAAAGATGCACAGGATCGACATGATGTGGATGCACGGACGGCCGGAGGAAGATCACGCACGGTCACAAGAACCGAAAGAAACGCACCCGCCCCCCGCACCCGCCCCCCCGTGCCCGCCCCTACGCCCTCCCCCGTTCAACGGGTTCCACCCGTTCCATGGGTTCCCCCGTTCCACGGGCGCAGTGGCGGACACCGGCGGCGCCCCCGACCTCGCCGCCGCGCAACAGTCTTCCCAGCCCCTCACCCGACGTCATTGACCATGGGCGCACACCCGTTGACCCCTGACGCACTCCCGTATCCCGCCAGCGCCCGCGCGCGTACGTCGCTGGGCGTGAGCCCGTACGCGGCACGGAAGGCGCGCGTGAAGACGGCGGGCTGCGTGAACCCCCACCGGGCCGCGATGGCGCCGACGGGCACGGCGGCGAACGCGGGATTGGCCAGCGCCCGACGGCAGCGCTCCAGACGCAGCCCCCGGATCCAGGAGGAGACCGTCAGCCCCTGCTCCTGGAAGAGGCGGTGCAGATAGCGGGTGGAGATGTGGTGCGCGGCGGCGATGCTGTCCGGGTTCAGCCCGGGATCGCGCAGATGCCGCCGCACGTGACTCTGCACTTGGAGCAACAAGGCACGCTTACGGCTCTCGACAGGCAACTCCGCCACGCGGTCGAGGTGCTGGGCGCCAAGGTGCCCGACAAGGTCGACGAGGGTATGACTGAGCCGATCGGACACGTCACACGACTCCCCGAACTGCCCCACATCCCCGGCCACTTGCTGCATGAACTGGGCGAGCAGGGCCCCGAACCCCTCCCGGCCCGAGAGCGGCCGCGACACGAGCTCGGAGAGCCGGTCGACGGGGAAGGGCAGCAGGTGCATGGGCAGCGTGGCCACGATGCTCCGCGTCGGATCACTCCCGTCACCGCTTTGCCGCATCCACCCCTCGAAGGGCGAGGAGGACTCGTACAGCAGAAAGTTCCCGGCCCCGAACTTCACGTTGCGCCCGCACTGTTCGAACCCGCTGAGCCCCGACAGGGTCAGCGAGACCTGCAGACTCCCGGGATCCCCTCGACGGATATGCCGCTCCGTACGCCGCACCTCGGCCGACGGATACGACATGGTGGTGACCGTCGCGGCCCCGAGATCGACATGATCGACCGCGACGGGAAAGTCATCGGTGTGATCACTCCGCAGAGTCGTCGCGATGGGCGAAGCGGACTTCAGCCCACCCCACCACCCGAACCGCTCCTCGGGCGGCACACCGTCACTGGTCAAGCACGACCGAATCATGCTCTCCCCTCTCCCTCCCCCACACGCCCCTCCGCGTCTCCCCTTCCCTTCCCCTACGACGCCATGCGCCGGGAAACAAGCCGGGACCGCCTTGAACTCACCCGGCGGGCACCCGCGACAGTGCTGCCCGCACGGTCTCCGCCGGGTTGTCGACGTGAACACCGAGGTCACGCAGGTGCTGAGCGGCTTCGGCCACAGGGAGGTCGGCCCGACGAGCGATGCGGACGAGCTGGGCGAGCGGCATGGGCGGGTCCTCCGGCAGCGGCAACGGGTACTCGTCGGAGGTCAGCAGCCGCAGCGTGGCGCTGTGGCCGAGGCCCGGAGGCAGGTCGTCGCGGGAGACCCGGAGGCCGTAGGAGCTCAGTCGGGCGGCAAGTTCCCTCGGGCGCCGGCCGAGTTCCCGGGCGGACAGGACCACGAGGAAGAAGGGGATCTCGTCGTCCGGTCCGAGCCGATACCACCAAGGGGCGTCCCGCTCGTCGTCGGATACACGCAGCAGGTCCTCGTAACGGAAGAGCTCGCGGTCGAGTTCGGTGGGGCGTGACGGCAGCACCATGCCGACTCTCACGTGGTACTTGGCCAGCCGGTTGATCAGAGAGCGCAGGCTGAGCCCCAGTTCCTCCGCGACCGTGATGAGCTGATGGAAGTCAGGGGCGCGATCGGTCCAGAAGGGCGACCAGTCGACTCCGTCGCTGCCACCGAGCAGCTCGAAGTCGTCGGGCAGCTCACGGCAGGTGGGTCGTGGCGGAAGCGAGAAACCGAGGCGTTCGTACTCGGCACGCACGTCGTCGGCCGACAGCCCGAGCCATCCTTGCACGGCGATCAGTTGCCAAGGGGGAAGCGGCCGGGTGGCACTCACCCACGGCCACCTGCCGTTGTGATCCTGACTCAGCCAGGCGACGTACTCCTTGTCCGGGCGTTCCGGCAGGTCGAACGGCTCCACTGGCACGCCGTAGCGTTCGATTCGGCGCTTCACCTCCGCCGGGTGCAGTCCCGTCCGCAGGGCGGCCTGGGCCACATGGCCTGGCGGCACGGGACCGTCATCCGCGATACCGCGGTACTCGGCTACCACGCCGTCCCGGTGGAGAAGCTGGAGATCCGTCTCATCGGGTCCGCCGTCCGGCAGGTCGCACGGTACGACCGGGATGCCGTAGGACCGCAGACGGGCCGCCGCCTGTGTGGCGTCCACTCCGAGCTCTTCGCCGATCCTCAGCAGATCGTCGACGGTCGCGCTTGCGTGCCGGTAGTTGTGCGGCCTGTCCAGCCAGGTCATGTCCGAGCCGTCCGAGAGATCCGGCTCGGGGGCGGTGGGCAGGGTGAGACCGTTGTCTCCGAAGCGCCGTCGCCGTTCCACGGGACCCGCGAGGCCACAGCCGAGCCGCCGGGCGACACCGAAGACGGCCGAGGGACCGGTCGCCACCTGCGTCTTACGTCTTCCGGTGAGCAGCTCCAGGTCCGACGGCCGGGCTCTCATCACCTGACGGACATCCGCCAGTTCCGGTACCAGATCCGTCAGTTGCCGGGACAGATCAGTGTTCCCATGGGCGAGCACTCGCCAGAGCAGCAGATGGTCCGGAAGAGAGAGAAACGCCGAGTCGTCGAAGTAACCACGCAGGCCGTTCGGCGCCAGCAAGTTATCGAGAAGCAGTCGGTCGAGAGGGAAGCAGCCGGATGCAGCGGGCACCGTTCGCTGACTGTGGCGAATCCCGAACCGGCTCTTTGCCTCGAACGCCGCCTCGGCCACCAGGTCCGCGGTGCGCGGGCTGCTCTCGGCCATTTCGCTGATCCAGTTCAGGGTGAGGAACTTCGCTCCGCTCGTCACCAGGGTGGGCGCCGCGGCGGCGAGCAGTTCCTCGACCCGCCCCGACACGTCGGTCAGCAGGCTCGCACGATCGGTGCTGAGATGCTGCGGTGCGTAGTCCCCGCTGAGGTTCACCACGACACCCCGGAAACCGGACAGCACGCCCACCCGCTGCTGCGGCTGGACCAGGATGCCGTCCACCAGCAGCATGCCTCCGTACTCGCACCAGATCACTTGCGCACCCGGCGGGCTGTCCTCCCAGACCACCAGGCCACCGCTGGCCTGCCCCTCCGCCGAGTATGTGTCCGACCGCCCCAGGACTCCTGCCTCCCACACCTTCCGTCGTCCGGAGTGCTCGGCGGTCGTCCGGAACTCGGCGATGTGCAGCACTTCGGCCAGCGTGTTCATCGCCGACCAGGTACGAGGCTCCTCCCGGAGGTAGAGCCGCACCCGGGTACCGGGTGTGATGCCCCGTCCTTCCTTCTCCACGATCCTGAACAACTGGTTCGGCCCGAGGATCCGGGCCTCCACCACGGGGCCGGGTGCGCCGTCCAGCCCCATCCGGCACGACACCACCCGGATCTCGTCCGCGAGCATGAAGTACGACAGGACTCCGATCCCGAACCGGCTGTTCGGGTGCAGCCGCACCGGGGGCTCCACCCGCTCCCACTCGGCCTGCTCCAGCAGGAAGTCCGGCTGCTCGGCGAAGCGGGCCCCGGCATGCGAGAACACCCCGCGCAGCTCCGCCTCGCCCATACCGATCCCGTCGTCCGAGCACTCCAGGTAGGCGCGGCCCTCGTCGTCCACTCCCTGAACGAGCTCGATGCCGCCCTCATACGGGTGGAAGGGGCGTCCGGACCGTTCCAGGAACTGTGTCCTGGCGCGCCGGTAGCGGCAGGCGTCCAGGGCGTTCTGGTACAGCTCGCGGACCGCCAGGCCACGGTCCTTGTAGAGCTGGGTGCCCGTCAGGATGTCGCGCACCCTGCGGTCGTCCAGCCGGAACCGCGCCCCGCTGATGAAGGTCCCCTCCGCGGGCACCACGCCGTCCGCCGAGATCCGCCCGGGCAACCGCGGCATCGGCTGGGCAATCCGGTCGGGGACGGTACGCCCCACCGCGAGCAGCAGTCCGTCCAGCCGCTCGGCATGCTCGCGCAGGGCCTCCACCACGGCCTCGTGCTCGCAGACCGCCTTCAGGACCGGCAGCTCCGGAGGGCCACCCCACGTGATGGAGGCGAGGGTGCGCCGCACCCCGTCCAAGTCGACGCCGTTGGGAACGCCGGTGTGCTCGACCACTGTGTCCGGCAGGACCGAGAGCTCGATCGCAGCGCCGTACGCGACGGACAGGAGCAGACTCATGCGCCGCTCCCGGATCCGCTGCCGGCCAGGCCCTGGCAGGAGCTCGTCCGCTTCCAGCTGACCCAGATGTTCCGCGTTGCAGACGTCGGATCCGAGGCGGAGGCCGGTGAGGAGCCTGGCCAGCCGACGAGGATCCAGGGCCTGGGACAAAGGACCCTTCTCCTCGCCGAGCTCAGCGTCAAGGCCGGAGAGTTGGTCCGCGGCCTCCTCCCGCTCCAGCCAGCGGTGGTACAGCCACCAGCCGATCACCGGCGCGGCTTCCGGCCGCCGCTCGGCCCGCTTCACCAGCCGGTCGTGGCCGGTGAGGAACGACTGATACTCACTGCGCCATCGGCACGCGTCCGGCCGGACGCGCAGGTCGGCCGGGCCGGCCTCCATCCGGGAGGCGACCCGCCGGAGTTGGCGGGCCTGGTACAGGTAGGGCATCAGCACGAGCACCCCGGCCTCCGACGGAGACAGGTCGAGCGTGCCGTCGGGCTCCCCGAGCAGCCACTCCACCCGGTCCGCGAAGCGCGCCGCGAAACCGGGGTCGGCCCACGCGTCGTCGGCGGCCCGCAGACCGGCGGCGTCTCTGACGGCGGCCAGGCGCGCGACCAGCCGCGCCGCGTGTCCGCGATGTGCCTCCACATCGCGCGGGGCCGCGTGTGCCCAGACGGCCGACTCCAGCACGGCCCGGACCCACGGCTCCCTCGGCGGGACCGGCTCCGGGGCTTGCACCGTCACCGAAGCAGCCTGAATCACTGGCCCCGCGTAATGCCCGCCATGAATGGAGTTCGTGGTCCTGTACTGATCCATCCGAGGCCCTTCCCGGTGACTGCGTTTACGCAGCCTAGGCGGCCGCAGGCGCGCACACCCAAGATTCCACCGGTCAACCGGCCCCTGCCTGCCGGGCAGTTGGACCGTCACGGTGCACAGAAGCCATGACGGTGAACGCCCCCGGCCGGAGCATGCACAAGGGCCGGTGATCACTGAGATCACCGGCCCTTTGCCTACTGCTGATACATCCGGCACGGACGCTGTCCGTGCCCCCGGCAGGATTCGAACCTGCGCACACGGCTCCGGAGGGCGCCTGGGTCTCACAAGAATGCGCAGGTCGCATCCTTGCTGCCGCGTTGCATGCCCTGGCCTGTCCACCAATGGTCCACGAACCGCGGGCTCCTGGGTCGGTACGCATCCGCAGTTGATCGCTCTGGACGCTGATCACAAAGCCACACTGGCCGACGAGCCGCCCTGCGATGGGGACCTCACGCCGAGTCCCAACCGGTCAATTTTGGCCACTTGCGCTGAACTTGCCTCAGGCAAGGTCGCGCACGCGGAAACTGACTGAGAGTCGGACACAGTACGGTCTGTTGCACCCAGCGGGAACAACAGGCACAGCGTCGCGCGAACGCGCGGGGATGGGGAGGGACCGCGTGACAGGGATCGCGACGAAGGTTCAGCACTCGACGCAGCTCAGGAAGCCTCTGACGGCCTTGATCAACCAAGGCTGCAAGCCAGTTGGCGGGATCTTTAGGCTCGACTACGACTCAGCCGTCGTTCTTACCGACGACTTCAAGAAGCATGAGGCTGGAGGCATCCCCCGAGGTGGCTTTCTCCTTGCAGTTGCAGGAGACAGCACAGAGTCTGGCTTCATCCTTGAAGACCAGGAGATCATCCTGCTCCGAGTCCGTGGGACCGCGCCGCTTCCTAACGAGTCCGAGCTCATACAAACTCGACTGGCCGTGGTTCGAGATGCCGGCGCCTCGGGCGTTGACTTCGATGACGTGACCGACGTGCTGACGCGGAACGAACTCCAGCAATCAGCCTTCGACTGCGAGGTGTTGGGGACCTTCTACACCGAGACGGATGCTCGAGACGCGCGAGTGGAGTACGGGGCCGACATCGACAACGTCGTCGTCTCCGCCCGGTATCAGGTCTTCCTGCCGGGCACCGACGTCTTGTCGTGGATTGCCTCCTATCCGGCGGCCGCGGACGAACGCGACTCCCTAGCAATCGGCAAGGTCCGGTTCGCCGCTACTCGGCGGAAGGCTCTGCTGGCGGGTACAGACCAGGCTGATGTCCGCATCGACGTCTCCGACTTCGTCGGGCGCAAGACCGCCGTCTTTGGTATGACCAGGACAGGAAAGTCAAATACCATCAAGACGCTCGTGACCGCGGTCCATCGATACGCATCCGAGCATCAACGCACTATCGGGCAACTTATCTTCGACCCCCAGGGCGAGTATGCGAACGTCAATCGCCAGGACGGGACCGGCCTTCGCCTGCTTGGCGATGACGATCGAACCGTGAGGATCTACAAAGTCGCCCCGGACTCACGCGACTCACGCGAGAAGACGCTTCGACTCAACTTTTATGACCGCGATGTCTTGGACGCCGCCTGGAGCCTCGTAAGCGACGCGACGGCGCAGGTCAACACTAACTACGCGAAGAGTTTCCGCTCCGCAGACCTCTCCGAACCGGACAGGCAGGATTTCAGCGCACATAATCGTTGGGGCTGGGCTCTTGTTGCATTTTATGGCCTGCTAGCCAAATGCGGGTTTACCACAACTCGCTTCCCTTCACTTAGGGTATCTCTCTCCCAAGACAACGCTGAGGCGTTCCTGGAGGAGAACCCCAATGCGATCTCGCCTGCTGGCAGGGGTAAATACTCTGTCGACTCGCCCGCAAGCGCACTCGCTCTCGCCACCTGGGCGGGCAAACGACCTGCTGAATTCCCCAAATGGCACGACGAGAACTCTCGCTTTCCCGACATCTTCGGAGTATACGACTACACAGGCGTGACTTCGGCGATTCGAACGATTCGCCCGTTCCACGGTCAAGAGTCGACTGGCGATGTAGCGGAACTTCTTTGGAACGACATGGTCGCGGGCCGCTTGTCGATCGTCGACCTCTCCAGCGGAAACGAGCTCGTCGCCAAAGTGATGTCGGAGAGAATCGTCACGCACTTGCTCAATAAGGCAGGAGAGCGCTTCCGCGAGGATGCGGAACCGCTGGAAATGCAGATTGTAGTGGAGGAAGCACACAATCTCTTCGAACGTGGCGGACGCGAAGTCGCTGATGACCCATGGGTTCGCCTCTCCAAGGAAGCCGCTAAGTACAAGATGGGCCTGATCTACGCCACCCAGGAAGTTACATCTGTCGACAAACGCATCTTGTCGAACACTTCAAATTGGCTTGTCGCCCACCTAAATTCCGATCACGAAACTCGCGAGCTCTCTCACTACTACGACTTCAGGGTATGGGCTCCAAGCATCATTCGTGCGGAAGATGTGGGTTTCGTTCGAATGAAGACGTACTCAGGAAAATACATCGTCCCTGCCCAGATAGCCAAATTTGACCACGCGATGGTTAACGACGCACGCAGGGCAGCTGGCCTCAATGCCATCCCGTCAGCTGAAGGGGCCAGGTAACATGCCATATCCTGGCGAAAAGGCCTCGCGTCTCGGCCATGTGGACACCGTCCGGAACGAAGCAGTGAAGGCTGCTTTGCAGCGGTGGGAGATAACCAATTCTCGCCCCAACAGCAAGGACGAAATCGAGGGATTGTGTCGCCCCTTGGCGGATCTTCCGCGGATAGGCGATCCCGGAGACGTCGATTTCTCTATTACAGTCGACGGATCAGACACAGAAGTCGAAGCCACACGCGATCACCCTACCGTGAAGGTCGGCTATCTCAGAGTTGCCGGTTCGATGGTTCAACTCGATGTCTTCCGAGCCCTCGCCATTGAGCGCTATATCGACCCACGTGCAGTTCGAAAGTCTCAGACGGAATATGCGTTCGATGTCGCGCTCCCTGGGTCGCAACTGGTGCGCCCTGGAATGAGTGGTGTCGATACGTGGCGAAGCGAGCTCGACGCCTTTCTCATGAGCTCACGATTTGATTCTAGTACCAGCATGACCCTGGCCGATGGTCTACTTGCCCTCCATGGCACTCGTGAAGGCCGCGCAGAAGCAATTTCCTTGAGAGTGTGCCCCAATTGCGGCCAGGGCGCTCCGAATGGAGCTCAGCTGACCGTAGCGGCCCAGGGTGGTCGTTGCCCGTCATGTAGTGGTGTGCTCTACCTGGCTGACGCACTTCGCACGCATGAGGAATATAACGTCGAAGGCTCCAATTTCACGCCGATGGGTCGCGTAATGAGCGCGGCAGAACGGCTTATGACTTTGTGTTACCTGAACTTCTTCGCAGACTCGGCTCCGGAAGTTCTTCGGCACACAATTTTCGTCACTGATGGGCCCCTTGCCTTGCACGGCCCTCTCGCGCCTCTCAAACGCCGCTTCGTGGAACATCTCGGGGATCTCGCAAATTGGTGCGAGAACCAGAAGCTAGTAGCTCCTCTGTTGGTCGGGATCGAGAAGAGTGGCGCTTTCGTGGAACATGCTGAACTAATCGCGGACCTGATCCCCATTGGTCACGTGATGCGCCTGCCGAATGCATACATCAATCGCATCTCGGGACGATCAGAGGACAACCGCTACGGCGAGGATGAGTTCTATGGCAGGAGATTCATCTATCGCACCCAGGCAGGCGATCCCCTAGTGATCACTGTCCCTGCCGCACCCGGCTACAGCCCATACGATGGCAGTGATGGCGTCGAAGGCTGGGAGGCCTACCCGACGCTTCGTCTGATCTGCGAAGTCCTTGACTCGTTGAGGACCCGTATGTACCAACATGCCGTCATTCCGGTAGCGTTGGCCCACTCTGCGGCAGCGCTACCACTTGGTGTGGGCCGTTCCGTTCTCACGATGATGGCCCAGCAGAACATCCCGGGGCTGAAGGTCGACATGCAAGCGGTGCAGCCGCCGACCTACTTCAAGAGGTAGGGCATGTGCCAAGTCGAGGCACTGTCAGGCAGAATACGAGCATGTCCACCCTCACAGAGCCGATCGTGGCCACGGCAACAGATGAGCTGGCCCGAACCGCTGAGCTCTTGGGCACAGGCGACGCGATCAAGGGTCAGGAGAGCGCGATTTCCTCGAACTTGACCTCAGTGGATCACGGTCTCGCGCGGGGGCGCTATCAATCACCGCTTCGTTATCCGGGAGCCAAGTCTGCGCTAGCGCCTGTAATCGCGCGAGTAATCACATCAGCGAAGCAGTCTCGTGAAGTCCCTGAGATCAACCTGCTTGTGGAACCGTTCGCGGGAGGAGCATCGGCTTCTTTGCGAATGATCGGTGACGGCACCGTTGACAGAATTCTTCTCGCAGACGCCGATCCGCTCGTCACGGCCTTTTGGCAGGTGGCAGCTGAGGATACTGAGCGGTTGGTAGACCGCATGCACGACGAATGGAATCGCTTCGTCCGGCACGGCGGCCCTACAGCGGTCGAACGATGGGACTATTGGAGGAATTGGACCCCCGCGGCCGGCATTGCTCCACGCGATCGTCGTCTTGAGGCAGCAATGCAGTGCCTCTTCCTTAATCGAACTACCTTCTCCGGAATTCTTCACGGAAAAGCTGGCCCAATTGGCGGCCGCACACAGGAGAGCAATTATCCCATCGGTTGCAGATGGAACCCGGAAGCTCTCGCTGAGCGTGTTCGTTACGTGGGTCATCTATATGATGTGGGGCGACTCGTCGATGTGTGGCGCAAGGATTGGAAGCGTACCCTTGAAGACGTTCCGGAGCGCTACCCGCAGCTACTCCCATCACGGGTAATCGCCTATCTGGACCCGCCGTACATTGATAAGTCGTCCCTGTTGTACCGGACCTCCTTTGACCCGCGCGGTGGTTACGGTGGGCCAGGAGTGGAGCGTCTCGAAGGAGACACAGAGCTGCTGCACCTTAGTCTCGCCCATTACCTCAGGACTAAGGCCCAGTTCAGATGGTTGCTTAGCTACGACAATCATCCAACACTTACTGAGAGTCCATGGCTGTACGGCCGCGATCGCATGAATCCATCAGATGGCGACCGAGTGGATCTTGGTGTGCGGAGTTGGCGCATTAGCAAGAGGCTCGTGAGCACGAGGTACTCGGCCGCGGGCAAGGTCGGGAAGCGTCCCGCCGACGAGTTGCTGCTCACGACGCTTCCGCCATCAACGGTACCGATCGATGATCAGCTCCGTTTGGTGCGCTAAGGCTCTCGCCGTTTCCTGAGAGGGATTTACGTCCGACGTGTCGTTCGCGGCTCGATGTGGTGACACCGCTCCTGCTGGGTGTAGCCGCCGACAACGTTCTTGCTGATGAAGGTCCAGAAGGGTTCAGCGTCTCGAAAGTGTCCCCACCCGTGTGCCACTCCAGTCCGGGGTAGCCATCGCGGAGAGCTCGCAGTGCGGCTGAGGCGAGCCCATGACGTGCGAAGCCTGGATATGCGTACGGCGACTCGACCCAGCCGAGTGCGCATAGCTGGCACACCACGTACTCGACCTCGAACGCTATTTCGGCACCGAAGTAGGCGACGCGGATTCGCCAGCCCGCTCGTTCGTAGTGGCTGGCCGGCCGGCCGGCCGGTCCACCCATGCTTCGAGCGGTGGCGCAGACCTGTCGAACTCGTAGGCTTGGGGATTCACCCACCGGTGAAGACGGTCGTGGAGCGTGGGCTTCTCGGGCCACTCCCGAACCCACTGGACGATGGTGGCGCGAGCGGCCACCCTGCGGATTGCCGTCCGCTTTTCCTGGTCGGTTAAAGGTGCTCCAGCCCCAGCTTGGCGAGACGCGAGCGTATGGCGGTGGGCTGGCGTCCGAACTCGGCGGCCAATACCTCGTAGTCGTCTCTGCCTTCGGGATGCAGGGCAAGTAGCTTCTGGCCGTCAGCCCTGCTCCACGGCTTGCCGAAGTTCGGATAGCGAGTGCGGAATTGCTCTGAATCCTCGCGGCGGCTGCTGCCAGGGAAATGAGCGACTTCCACGGAGGCGACGACGTCCAACGGGAACTTAGCGCGAGGGGTGTCGTCTATCCAGAGGATCAGTTGGTCGTCTTCGAAGGTGATGCGGTCTGGCGGGATTGCGGTTGCCCAGCGTTGGCAGTCCGCATCGTCCGGGTCCGGAATGAAGTCGGTGAAGCTGACGCGGAAGGATGCACGCACGGTAGATACCCCCATGACCTCCAGCGCGCCGCAAACACTGCGCGGGCAACAGGCTGTCATTCACCGAGCGATCGGATTGCGCCGCGACGATTCCTGATGACCAAGGTCGGTGGAACGGCTTTGGCCGGTGTCCTGCCTGGTGTGGGGTCGGGCATGATCAGGGGGCCGTACGCTGGTTGGCAACTCGGGCAGGTTTATCGACCTGCCCCTAGGTAGCACGAGTGGCCCCCTGGTCTTGCTCGACGCGGGTCCCGGACCGGGGAGGTGGGTAAAGCCGTGGAGCCGGCCGCCCCCACCGATGGGCAACGACCATGGAAGCCGGTCCGTCGACATCGCACCGCCGCCGCGATCCGGCCTTAGTCGAAGCACAACGCGTCTTTGACCTGCACGTATGGCGCCCCCTCATGCCCTGTGACCATGTGTTCTCGCCCCTTTGCGCCCGACCGGCGCCGCCGCGCTCTGCGCGGCCCTCAATCCCTGTGATTGATCCTTCTGGGCTTGGATCTACTTCGTTGTCCTGGTGGGACCTGGGGTTCCGCCTGCACTTTGCTCGGCGAGATCAACCGTCGCTCTCTTTTCCATCTCCCAGACCGGATCGCGGCGGCGGTGCGACGCCGACGCGCACACGTCGCCATGACGTGATCCTTCAGGCAGGGGCGTGTCGGCTTCCGAGGCGCGTCTACGTCCGCGGCCGGCGAGCGGAGCGAGCCTCTTGATGAAGTAGAGAAACTCTGTCCGCGTCTTGCTCCGGAGCGGCCGAGGCCGGGCTGTCCGCACATGGCCCGTGTCAGCTCCGTGCGAATCATGCCTACTGCACTGGACACGCCTCAGGGTGCGGCTGAACTGGCCGAGTCCCTGTTGCCCCCGCTCGGTAATCGTTGGTTGCACACACAGGCCGCGGCTGCTCGTGCTCGCGAGGCATCGCCGACTGTGTCCGATGCTGATCGGGATCTCCTCGTGGCCGCGGCCTGGCTTCACGACATCGGCTACGCCCCGGAGTTGAGGCAGATCGGCTTTCACCCCCTTGATGGAGCTCGCCATCTGGAGACTCTCGGTGCACCGCTTCGACTCGTCCGGCTTGTCGCGCATCACTCAGGTGCCGTGTACGAGGCTGAGCAGCGTGACCTATCGGTGGAGTTGGCAGAGTACGAGCGGGAGGACTCTGAAGTTCTGGACGCCCTGATCTACTCCGACATGACGACTGGCCCAGCAGGTCAGTCTTTCGACTTCGATCGTCGGATGGATGAGATCTTGGTGCGCTACGAGCTGGGAAGCGAAGTTCACACCGCGATCACCAAAGCACGGCCCTACCTGGCCGCGGCCGTTGAACGGACGCTCGCGCGCCTCAACGCCGCTGCGTGATCAGCCGATGTAAGGCGTCGGTCGGCTGCTCAAACCATGCTCGATCCTCATCCGTATCGACGGATGGATGTTCAGGTCCGACAGCCGCGTAGGCGAGACGAAGGCGACTTCCTTGCTCTCGTTACTCGTGCGGAGGTTTCCGCCAGTGATGCGCGCGGTGAAGCAGATCGAGAACTGTTGGCGCACTTCGCCATCGTCGTACGCCATGACGTGCCCGGGGTTCGTGTAGAGGCCGACCAAACCGGTCACCTCGATATCGACCCCGGTCTCTTCCTTGGCCTCACGTACGGCGGCATCGCCGTGGTGCGCTGGCAGAAGCCCAAGGTATCCAGTGAGGTCGATCCTCGCGTGGCGGCCAATCCGCAACAGGCGCGCGCTTTGCTCCACGCTGTGTCTTGCGTCGGCGGCTTTCGTCGTGCGCGCACGGCGCCTGGTCGGACTCTTCGCCTGTATGTACTTCGCTGGCCTCCGCCCCGCGGAAGCTGTCGGCCTCGCGGAACCCGATCTCGTCCTGCCCGGGGAAGGATGGGGCTCCGCTCTCCTGCACCGCACACGCCCGAGTGTCGGTCGGCAGTGGACCGATTCCGGCGAGACCCACGACGACCGCGGACTCAAGAACCGTGCTGCTGAGGACGTCCGCCGGGTGCCGATTCCGCCGCAACTCGTGGTGCTGCTTCGCGAACACCTTGACACCTTCGGCACTGCCGAGGACGGGCGCCTGTTCTACAGCGAGCGTGGGGGAGTGGTGGCCTCCTCGACCTACTGGCGGGCCTGGCAAGAAGCACGGCTGCTTGCCCTCCCGCCGGCCGTGGTCACCTCGCCGCTGGCTCGACGTCCGTACGACCTGCGCCACTCCGCGCTGTCGACGTGGCTCAACGCCGACGTCGATCCGACTGAGGTGGCCGAGCGCGCGGGCAACAGTGTTGAGGTCCTGCTCGGCCGCTACGCGAAGTGCCTCGACGGTCGGCAGGAGGTGGCCAACCGCCGTATCGAGGATCTGTTGAGCGAGTACGACTGACCGCGCGCGTCGCTACGCTGGGCCCCTGGACCTGTCCGGGGCTTTCGTCGTTTTGTGGGGACTGACCTGGGGAGAAGCTCCAAGATCATGTCCACGAATAGTCCACAGCGCCTGACATAGGGCCGCTCAGGGCGGCATACGGTGGCATACGCTCGTAGATACGCGAAGACCCCGGCCTCAGCGTTTCCGCTGGTGACGGGGTCTTTGGGCACCTCCTACAAGGTGCCCCCGGCAGGATTCGAACCTGCGCACACGGCTCCGGAGGCCGTTGCTCTATCCCCTGAGCTACGGGGGCGTGCGTCGCGGGTTGCGCGGCGACGGGTAGAACCCTACCAGCTCTTCGGGGCTCCCCATGAACAGGTATTTCGGGGCTCGTGCGGGGGCGGGGCGGGTGGCTCGCGTCGGTGGGGGCGGGAGGCGGCGCCGGCTTGTGTGTGGGCGGCGGAAGTAGGGAAAACCGGGACGCGGTGGTGGGCGCGGACCTACTCTCGAGTTGTGCCAGGCGTGCCCGGCCGCGTGCTTGTTGTGGACGACAACAAGGTCATCCGGCAGCTGATCAGGGTCAACCTCGAGCTGGAGGGCTTCGAGGTCGTGACCGCGGCCGATGGTGTCGAATGCCTGGACGTCGTGCAGCAGGTCCAGCCCGATGTGATCACCCTCGACGTCGTGATGCCCCGGCTCGACGGACTGCGGACCGCCGCACGGCTCCGTGCCGACGCCCGTACGCGTGATGTGCCCGTCGTCGTCATCAGCGCCTGCACGCAGTACGAGGTCGAGAGCGGCCTGGAGGTCGGCGTCGACGCCTTCCTCGCCAAGCCCTTCGAGCCGAACGAACTGGTCGGGATCGTCCGGCAGTTGATGATCGGGGGGAGGCGAGCGGGGAGCGGTGAGGGCGGGCGTGCGGGCCAGGGTGAACGGGACCGTGATCGTGAACACGACCAGGGGGCTCTGGAAGCGGCCGAGTGCCGGGTCAGTGGGTGTGGAGCCGGGGGCGGAGACGTCGTGGGCGGCGGTGTGGTGGGTGGCGGTGTCGGCGAAGCGGAGCGCGTCACACCTCCCAGAGGTTGACCTCACCTCAGCCCCAGCCCGGCCCAGGGTGGGCCCAGGCCCACCCAAGCCGCAGCCTCAGCCCCGGTCTAGCTCGGCCTAGCCCCAGCCTCGGTCCAGGGTGGGCCCAGACCCAGCCCAGTCGCAGCACCAGCCCCAGCCCCAGCCCCGATCCAGCTCCGCCCAGCCCCAGCCCCCGCCCCGGTCCAGCTCCGCCCTACCCCAGTCCAGCCCCACCCCCCCCCGACACACCCCCGTCCATATCCCGGACCATCCGCTAAACCGAGTCGCCTTCCCACCCCCCTCCTCCCATACGCTTGGTCCCGTGACCCCCGTCGAGCTTTCCCGCACCGTGCTGCGCGCCCTGCGTCAGGCCGTCGATGCCGGTGAGCTCAGCGTGGACGTGGGGCGGAGCCTGGATCGGGACCTGGATCGGGGCCTGGGCCGGGACCCGGACGCACCTGTGGAGTCAGGGCCCCTGCCCGTACGCGTGGAAAAGCCCCGCCCCGGCGGCCGCGGCGACTACGCCACCAACATCGCCCTCCAGCTCGCCCGCGCAGCCGGACGCACCCCGCGGCAAGTGGCCGAGGTGCTGTCCCCGCGGCTCGCCGCCGAGCCCGGCATCGCCGGCGTCGACATCACCGGGCCCGGGTTCCTCAACATCACCCTCGCGGGCGCGCGCGACGAAGCCCTCGTACGCGAGATCCTGGAGCGCGGCTCCTGCTACGGGCACGTGCACCCCGACACCGGCGCCCTCGCCCAGATCCACGTGCCCCGTGAGATCCGAGCCGTCGTCATCGCCGACAGCGCCCGCCGCATCCTGCGCTCCCAGGGCGTCCTCGTCCGCGTCACCTGCGACGACGCGCCCGACCCCGCCTGGGCGGATGTCCTCGGCGTGCGCGTCGACGCCCACGGACGGCCGCCCCAGCCCCTCCCCACCCTGCGCCCCGTCCCCGCCGAGGCGGACGGCGCCGAAGGTCCCCTCCGCCTCGGCCGCGACGCCGCCCGTTGGGCGCTGCTCCACCCCGCCGCCCACGACCACCCCCGCGTCACCGCCGAACAGGGCGGCGACCAGCACCTCGTGCAGCGCGAGAGCAACCCCCTCTTCCGCGTCCAGTACGCCCACGCCCGCTCCCGCGCCCTCATCCGCAACGCCGCCGACCTCGGCTTCACCGCCGCCCCCGGCGACACGGGCCTCCCCCTTGGTACTGGCACCCCCCTCCTGGACGCCCTCGCCACCCACCCCGCAGTCCTCGCCTCCGCCGCGCGCCACCGCGCCCCGGATCGCCTCGCCCGGCACCTCGTCGTCACCGCCGACGCCTTCCTCGCCTTTCAGAGCGCTCCGCACAGCGCTCCGCACAGCGCTCCGCACAGCGCTCCACACAGCGCTCCACAGAGCGCTCCATGCGGGGCTCCGCACAGCGCTCCACACCGCGCCCCACAAGGGCCCACGCGACGCGCCGACCGCGGGCAGATCCTGCCCATGGGAGACGAGAAACCCTCGGCCGCCCACCGCGCCCGGCTCGCGCTCGCCGAAGCCGCCGGGACGGTGCTCGCCGGTGGCCTCTCCCTGCTCGGCATCAGCGCACCCGACCACCTGTGACATGTGAAAGACGAGACGACACCGCCATGAGCCGTTCCGCGCACCCCGCCGGTCCCCGCCACGCCGACGTACTCCCCGAGGGCCACTACAGCGCTCCGCCCGCCGACCTGAACGCCCTCGACCCCAAGGTCTGGTCCCGCACCGTCACCCGTACGCCCGAAGGCGTCGTCAGCACGGGCGGCATCGAAGTGACGCGGCTCGCCGAGGAGTTCGGCACCCCCGCGTACTTCATCGACGAGGCCGACTTCCGCGCCCGCTGCCAGGCCTGGCGCGACGCCTTCGGCAGTGACGCCGATGTGTTCTACGCCGGCAAGGCGTTCCTGTCCCGGGCCGTCGTGCGGTGGCTGCACGAAGAAGGGCTGAACCTCGACGTGTGCAGCGGCGGCGAGCTCACCACCGCCCTCGACGCCGGCATGCCCGCCGAGCGCATCGCCTTCCACGGCAACAACAAGACCGAGAGCGAGATCCACCGGGCGATCGAGGCCGGCGTCGGACGCATCGTGCTCGACTCCTTCCAGGAGATCGTGCGCGTCTCGCACATCGCGGAGCGGCTCGGCAAGCGGCAGCGCGTGCAGATCCGCGTGACCGTGGGCGTCGAGGCGCACACCCACGAGTTCATCGCCACCGCCCACGAGGACCAGAAGTTCGGCATCGCGCTCGCGGGCGGGCAGGCCGCCGAGGCCGTGCGGCGCGCCCTCAAGCTCGACGGTCTCGAACTCATCGGGATCCACTCCCACATCGGGTCGCAGATCTTCGACATGGCTGGCTTCGAGGTGTCCGCGCGGCGCGTCGTGCAGCTGCTCGCCGAGGTGCGGGACGAGCACGGCGTGGAGCTGCCCGAGATCGACCTCGGCGGCGGCCTCGGCATCGCGTACACCTCCGACGACGACCCCCGCGAGCCGCACGAGATCGCGAAGGCGCTGCGCGAGATCGTCACGCGGGAGTGCGAGGCCGCGCAGCTCCGCACCCCCCGCATCTCCGTGGAGCCCGGGCGCGCCATCGTCGGTCCGACCGCCTTCACGCTCTACGAGGTCGGCACGATCAAGCCCCTCGAAGGACTGCGTACGTACGTGTCCGTGGACGGCGGCATGTCCGACAACATCCGTACCGCGCTGTACGACGCCGAGTACACCGTCGCCCTCGTCTCCCGCTCCTCCGACGCCGAGCCCGTGCTCGTGCGCGTCGTCGGCAAGCACTGCGAGAGTGGGGACATCGTCGTACGGGATGCTTTCCTTCCGGCGGACCTCGCGCCCGGCGACCTGATCGCCGTGCCCGCGACCGGCGCGTACTGCCGCTCGATGGCGAGCAACTACAACCACGCTCTTCGCCCGCCCGTCGTCGCCGTCAAGGACGGCGAGGCGCGGGTGATCATGCGGCGTGAGACGGAGGAAGATCTCCTGCGTCTCGACGTCGGCTGACGAAAAACATGAAATAGATGTCTCAGGATCCGGACAATGGACAGAAAGTCTGTTCCGGTGGGTGAGACTGGTTCCACCGTAGATGTATGAGAAGTGAGGTCGGATGATGCGTACGCGTCCGCTGAAGGTGGCGCTGCTGGGCTGTGGAGTGGTCGGCTCAGAGGTGGCGCGCATCATGACGACGCACGCCGACGACCTCACAGCCAGGATCGGCGCCCCGGTGGAGCTCGCCGGGGTCGCCGTCCGCCGGCCCTCCAAGGTGCGTGAGGGGATCGACCCGGACCTCATCACCACCGACGCGACCGCGCTGGTCAAGCGGGGCGACATCGACGTCATCGTCGAGGTGATCGGGGGGATCGAGCCCGCCAGGACCCTCATCACCACCGCCTTCGAGCACGGCGCCTCGGTCGTCTCCGCGAACAAGGCGCTCATCGCGCAGGACGGCGCCGCGCTGCACCAGGCCGCCGTCGAGCACGGCCGGGACCTCTACTACGAGGCCGCCGTCGCCGGTGCCATCCCGCTGCTCCGGCCGCTGCGCGAGTCCATGGCGGGAGACAAGGTCAACCGCGTCCTCGGCATCGTGAACGGCACGACGAACTTCATCCTCGATGCCATGGACACGACGGGGGCGGGCTACCAGGAGGCTCTGGACGAGGCCACCGCCCTCGGGTACGCGGAAGCCGACCCCACCGCCGACGTCGAGGGCTTCGACGCCGCCGCCAAGGCCGCGATCCTCGCCGGCATCGCCTTCCACACGCGCGTGCGTCTCGACGACGTGTACCGCGAGGGCATGACCGAGGTGACCGCCGCCGACTTCGCGTCCGCGAAGCGCATGGGCTGCACCATCAAGCTCCTCGCCATCTGCGAGCGGGCCGCCGACGGCGGGTCCGTCACCGCGCGCGTGCACCCCGCGATGATTCCGCTCAGCCACCCGCTGGCGTCGGTGCGCGGCGCGTACAACGCCGTCTTCGTCGAGGCCGAGGCCGCCGGGCAGCTCATGTTCTACGGGCCCGGCGCGGGCGGCTCGCCCACCGCGTCCGCCGTCCTCGGCGACCTCGTCGCCGTCTGCCGCAACAAGCTCGCCGAAGCCACCGGGCCCGGCGACTCCGCGTACACGCAGCTGCCCGTGAGCTCCATGGGCGAGGTCGTCACGCGCTACCACATCAGCCTCGACGTGGCCGACAAGCCGGGCGTCCTCGCCCAGGTCGCGACGGTCTTCGCCGAGCACGGCGTATCGATCGATACGGTCCGTCAGACGGGCAAGGACGGCGAGGCCTCCCTCGTCGTCGTCACCCACCGCGCGCCCGACGCCGCCCTCACCGGCACCGTCGACGCGCTGCGCAAACTCGACACCGTGCGTGGTGTCGCCAGCATCATGCGGGTTGAAGGGGAGTAAGCAGCAATGACCCACCAGTGGCGCGGAATCATCGAGGAGTACCGGGACCGTCTTCCGGTCTCCGGCACCACGCCGGTCGTGACGCTCGGCGAGGGCGGCACGCCGCTCGTGGCCGCCCAGGTGCTCTCCGAGCGCACGGGCTGCGAGGTCCACCTCAAGGTCGAGGGTGCCAACCCCACCGGGTCCTTCAAGGACCGCGGCATGACCATGGCGATCACCAAGGCCAAGGAGGAGGGCGCGAAGGCCGTCATCTGCGCCTCCACCGGCAACACGTCGGCGTCCGCCGCCGCCTATGCCGTACGCGCGGGCATGGTCTGCGCGGTCCTCGTGCCGCAGGGCAAGATCGCGCTCGGCAAGATGGGCCAGGCCCTCGTCTACGGCTCGAAGATCCTCCAGGTCGACGGCAACTTCGACGACTGCTTGAACCTCGCTCGAGGCCTGTCGGACAACTACCCGGTGGCGCTGGTCAATTCGGTGAACCCGTTCCGCATCGAGGGCCAGAAGACCGCCTCGTTCGAGATCGTCGACGCCCTCGGCGACGCCCCCGACATCCACGTCCTTCCCGTCGGCAACGCCGGCAACATCACCGCGTACTGGAAGGGCTACAAGGAGTACGCGGCCGACGCGGTGTCGACCCGTACGCCCCGGATGTGGGGCTTCCAGGCCTCCGGTTCCGCGCCCATCGTGCGCGGCGAGGTCGTCAAGGACCCGTCGACGATCGCCACCGCGATTCGCATCGGCAACCCCGCGTCGTGGCAGTACGCGCTCGACGCGCGCGACGAGTCGGACGGCTTCATCGACGAGGTGACGGACCGTGAGATCCTGCGCGCCTACAAGCTGTTGGCGTCCCAGGAGGGTGTCTTCGTGGAGCCCGCGTCGGCCGCCTCGGTCGCCGGTCTGCTGAAGGCCGCCGAGCAGGGCAAGGTCGACAAGGGACAGCGCATCGTCTGCACCGTCACCGGCAACGGCCTCAAGGACCCGGACTGGGCCGTCGCGGGCGCCCCGCAGCCGGTCACCGTCCCGGTCGACGCGGCCGCCGCGGCCGAGCGCCTCGGCCTCGCGTAACCGCAGGCAAAACCCGCGACTCCGTACAGGGGGTGGCACAGGGGGCTTACGACACGCATCGTGCGCCTCCTGTGCGCCCTATGTCGCCACAGAACCTTCCTTCGATAGGCTGTACCGAACCCGCCCCGCCGCATATGCCGCGGTGCCGCCGTTGTTCGCGGCCTTCGGGTGTTCCGTACATGTGGCACGTACCGAAAATACGCAGCCTCGAAAACACGCAGCTCAAGGAGAGTCATCGAGCGATGGCCGGTCCCGCGTTCCGCGCCGCCGCCGTCCGGGTGCGCACCCCCGCCACCAGCGCCAACCTCGGCCCGGGCTTCGACGCCCTCGGCCTGGCCCTGGGGCTGTACGACGACGTCGTCGTCCGGGTGGCCGACTCCGGCCTGAACATCGACATCGCGGGGGAGGGCAGCGAGACCCTGCCGCGCGACGAGTCGCACCTGCTCGTCCGGTCCCTGCGCACCGCCTTCGACCTGCTCGGCGGACAGCCGCGCGGTCTTGAGATCGTCTGCGCCAACCGCATCCCGCACGGCCGCGGCCTCGGCTCGTCGTCCGCCGCCATCTGCGCGGGCATCGTCGCCGCGCGCGCCGTGACGATAGGCGGCGAGGCCAGGCTCGACGACGCCGCGCTGCTCGACCTGGCCACCGAGATCGAGGGCCACCCCGACAACGTCGCCGCCTGTCTGCTCGGCGGCTTCACGCTCTCCTGGATGGACGGGGGAGCCGGGCGGGCGATCAGGATGGAACCCGCCGATTCCATCGTTCCGGTGGTTTTCGTCCCCGGCAAGCCCGTCCTCACCGAGATGGCGCGCGGACTGCTCCCGCGCACCGTCCCGCACGTCGACGCGGCCGCCAACGCGGGCCGGGCGGCCCTGCTCGTCGAGGCCCTGACCAGGCGCCCCGAGCTGCTGCTGCCCGCCACGGAGGACCGGCTGCACCAGGAGTACCGCGCCCCGGCCATGCCGGAGAGCGCCGCCCTGGTGGAGCGGCTGCGCGCCGACGGCGTGCCCGCGATGATCTCCGGCGCGGGCCCCACGGTCCTCGCGCTGGTCGAAGACAGTGCGGCCGACAAGGTCGCACGACTGGCGGGGGAGGGCTGGGCGGCCAATCGCCTGGCGCTCGACGCCACGGGTACGAGCGTGCTGCCGCTCGCGCCCTGACGCAGTGAACAAAGGGATTTCGGGGTGTCCCGATCCTGAGAGGGGGAATGTTTGTTGGATCCGGTAGTGTTAATCTCAAGTCTGCACCCGACCTCACCATGGCGAGGTGCTTTGTGTCCCCGTCCGGGACAACCATTCTTCCGGGAGCCTCCCAAACTGCTTCGTGCCTTGCACTGAGCGGTCCTGAGCACGCTCCGGAACCGGCGTGACCGAGCCGGGTGACACCGCACTTCAGTGGCACCGCACCGGGAATCGCCATCACCAATGAATTCTTCCGCCGCGTTGGCGGACCACCGCCCCGGCACGGTCCACAGAATGCAAGGACCGATCGTCGGACAGCACAACCGGTCGCCGAGCCAGACAGGCCGACGTCCGCTCCAGGGAAGGACCCTTCGTGAGCGACACCACCGATCTGATGGGCGTGACTGCCGACACGCCCGCCACGGACGCCTCCGCGGCGCCTGCCACCGGTGCTTCGGCCGGGTCCCGGCGGCGCCGCGGCACCGGCCTTGAGGGCATGGTGCTGGCGGAACTGCAGCAGGTCGCATCGGGCCTTGGAATCAAGGGCACCGGGCGCATGCGCAAGAGCCAGCTGATCGAGGTCATCAAGGAGGCGCAGGCAGGGGGCGGAGCCCCGGCGAAGAGCGCCGCGGCTTCCGGTGAGACCACCGAGACCAAGCCCAAGCGTCGGGCCACCTCGAAGGCCCGTACGGGCGAGGACGCCGCCGAGCCCGCCGCCAAGGCGGCCAAGGCCGACGACGCCAAGGGCGCCAAGGCCGAGAAGGCCGCGACCCAGCAGCAGATCGACATCCCCGGCCAGCCCGCCGGCGGCCCCGGCCGCACGAGCGAGGCCGAGCGCGGGGGAGACGACCAGCCGACCGAGCGCCGTCGGCGTCGCGCCACCGCCGAGGCGGGCAGCCCGGAGACCGTCACCGCCGAGGCGAAGACCGAGGCCAAGGGCGACGCGTCCGAGGCCAAGGGCGACAAGGGCGGCGACAACTCCGGCGAGGGCGCCGAGGGCCGCCGCGAGCGCCGTGACCGGCAGGGCCGCGGCCGCGACCGCGACCGCCGCGGGAACAAGGGCGACGACCAGCAGGGTGGCGGCCGTCCGGACCGTCAGGACCGGCAGGACCGTCAGCAGCAGGGCGGCGGCCGTCCGGACCGCCAGGACCGGCAGGACCGTCAGCGTGACAACGGTCCGCAGGACGACGACGACTTCGAGGGTGGCCGTCGTGGCCGCCGCGGCCGCTACCGCGACCGCCGTGGCCGCCGCGGCCGCGACGAGCAGGGCTTCGGCAACGAACCGCAGGTCTCCGAGGACGACGTCCTGATCCCCGTCGCGGGCATCCTGGACATCCTCGACAACTACGCGTTCATCCGTACGTCGGGCTACCTCCCCGGTCCCAACGACGTGTACGTCTCGCTGGCCCAGGTCCGCAAGAACGGCCTGCGCAAGGGCGACCACGTCACCGGCGCGGTCCGCCAGCCCAAGGACGGCGAGCGCCGCGAGAAGTTCAACGCGCTCGTGCGCCTCGACTCCGTCAACGGCATGGCGCCCGAATCCGGGCGCGGGCGACCGGAGTTCAACAAGCTGACGCCCCTTTACCCGCAGGACCGGCTCCGCCTGGAGACCGACCCGGGCGTGCTGACGACCCGCATCATCGACCTCGTCGCGCCCATCGGCAAGGGTCAGCGCGGTCTGATCGTGGCCCCGCCGAAGACCGGCAAGACCATGATCATGCAGGCCATCGCCAACGCGATCACGCACAACAACCCCGAGTGCCACCTGATGGTCGTCCTGGTCGACGAGCGTCCGGAAGAGGTCACCGACATGCAGCGGTCGGTGAAGGGCGAGGTCATCTCCTCGACCTTCGACCGTCCCGCCGAGGACCACACCACGGTCGCCGAGCTCGCCATCGAGCGCGCCAAGCGCCTGGTCGAGCTGGGCCACGACGTCGTCGTGCTGCTCGACTCGATCACCCGTCTGGGCCGTGCGTACAACCTCGCGGCGCCGGCCTCCGGCCGCATCCTGTCCGGTGGTGTCGACTCGACGGCCCTCTACCCGCCGAAGCGCTTCTTCGGTGCCGCGCGCAACATCGAGGACGGCGGCTCGCTGACCATCATGGCCACCGCGCTGGTCGACACCGGCTCGCGCATGGACGAGGTGATCTTCGAGGAGTTCAAGGGCACCGGCAACCTCGAGCTCAAGCTGGACCGCAAGCTCTCCGACAAGCGGATCTTCCCGGCGGTGGACGTGGACTCGTCCAGCACCCGTAAGGAAGAGATCCTGCTCGGCAGCGACGAGCTCGCCATCACCTGGAAGCTGCGCCGCGTGCTGCACGCGCTCGACCAGCAGCAGGCGATCGAGCTGCTTCTCGACAAGATGAAGCAGACGAAGTCGAACGCCGAGTTCCTGCTGCAGATCCAGAAGACGACGCCGACGCCGGGCAACGGCAACGACTAGTCGTCCTCAGCGGTCCCCGAGCCGCCCCGTCACTCCTGTGACGGGGCGGCTCTGCTGTTGCCCGGCGTGACCGGAGCGAGACCTTGGCCACACGTCTAAGAGATTCTCACGGTCACTGCGGGTAGCACCGAAGCGGTTGAAAGCGCAGGTGAGGGGCTGAAATGGGGGGTGCTGGGGCCACTCTCCGTAGTGGTCGGATCCCGGGGCGCACACAGGGCGTCGTGCAACCCTTCTTTCGGTTTTGCCGTCTGACAAGTGACGGAAAGCCACGCCTGGCCCTGAAAGCAGGGGGTAACCGACCGACGAGGACTGAGGAGCGCATGACCGACGAGAGCAGGGCCGCCGACGCGCCGAGGCGCGGCAAGCGCGGTCGCCGCCGCAAGCCGCGCAGCAAGCGCAAGAAGGTGCTCGTCGTCACGGCCTGGACCGCCGCGGGGGCGGCCGTCCTCGGAGGCACCGGCCTCGGCTACGTCTACTTCAAGCTCAACGGCAACATCAAGGGCGTCGACATCAACGCCGCGCTCGGCACCGACCGCCCCATGGACATCGACAACGGCTCCCAGGACATCCTCGTCCTCGGCTCCGACTCGCGCTCCGGCGACAACGCCAAGTACGGCAAGGACGAGGGCGCGGCCCGCTCGGACACCGCGATGATCGTGCACGTCTACAAGGGCCACAAGAAGGCCAGCGTCGTCTCCATACCCCGCGACACCCTCATATCCAGGCCGGACTGCAAGACCGATGACGGCAAGGACGCGCCGGGCGCCGAGCGGCAGATGTTCAACACGGCGTACGAGGTGGGCGGCCCCGCCTGCGCCGTCAAGACCGTCGAGAAAATGTCCGGCATCCGGATGGACCACTACGTAGAAGTCGATTTCACGGGCTTCAAGAAGCTCATCGACACCCTCGGCGGCGTCGACATCACCACCAAGAAGGACATCAGGGACAAGGACAGTCACCTGAACCTGGACGCCGGCACCCACACGCTCGACGGCGAGCAGGCCCTCGGCCTGGTCCGCACCCGGCACGGCGTCGGCGACGGCAGCGACCTCGGCCGCATCCAGCTCCAGCAGGCCTTCATCAAGGCCCTCCTCGACCAGGTCAAGGACGTCGGGGTCTTCAGCAACCCCAAGAAGCTGTTCGACCTGGCGAACGACGCGACCAGCGCCATCACCACCGACTCCGACCTGAACGACGTCAAGAGCCTCGCGAGCTTCGCGAACGGCCTCAAGGGCATCGGCGCGGGCGACATGAAGATGGTCACGCTGCCCATCCAGTACGACCCCGCAGACCCCAACCGCGTCCTCCCCCTGGAGGAGGCCGACCAGCAGGTCTGGGACGCCCTCAGGGCCGACAAGGCGATACCCAAGTCCGCCACCGAGAAGTCGGCCGGCGACAAGGGCGACGTGGGCGACGTGGTGGCCGGTCACTGACCCGGCCGGGAACCCGCCCGGCACCCGCCGGGAACCCGCCAGGAATAGAACGGCGCCCACCCCGGTTTTGGGAGATACGGCCGGTCCTGGCAGACTGGTACGTCGGCCCCGGTTCACGTACGAGCAATCCGCGCGTACGACCCGGCGCCCTCCCGAAACTAGGAGACACCTTGAAGCGCGACATCCACCCCGAGTACGTCGAGACCCAGGTCAGCTGCACCTGCGGTGCGTCGTTCACCACCCGCAGCACGATCTCCAGCGGCACCGTCCGCGCCGAGGTCTGCTCCGAGTGCCACCCGTTCTACACGGGCAAGCAGAAGATCCTCGACACCGGTGGCCGTGTGGCCCGCTTCGAGGCCCGCTTCGGCAAGGCTGCAGGCGCCAACAAGTAGCGAGCCACTGCGCCGGTCATCGGCCGCCCTCGGGAGGGGGTGGCCGGGACCGGCGCTTTTGCCGTCCCGCAGCCGATTCGCGTAGAACCACCGCGTAGAAAACCAGGAGCCCCCGATGTTCGAGGCGGTCGAGGAACTGATCGGCGAGCACGCCGATCTCGAGAAGAAGCTCGCCGACCCGTCGGTCCACGCCGACCAGGCCAACGCGCGCAAGCTCAACAAGCGCTACGCCGAGCTGACCCCGATCGTGGCGACGTACCGCTCCTGGAAGCAGACCGGGGACGACATCGAGACCGCGCGCGAGTACGCCGCCGCCGACCCGGACTTCGCCGCTGAGCTCAAGGACCTGGAGCGGCAGCGCGAGGCCATCACCGAGAAGCTGCGGCTGCTGCTCGTGCCCCGGGACCCGTCCGACGACAAGGACGTCATCCTGGAGATCAAGGCGGGCGCGGGCGGCGACGAGTCGGCCCTGTTCGCCGGCGACCTCCTGCGCATGTACCTGCGGTACGCCGAGCGCGTCGGCTGGAAGACCGAGATCATCGACTCCACCGAGTCCGAGCTCGGCGGCTACAAGGACGTCCAGGTCGCCGTGAAGACCAAGGGCGGCCAGGGCGCCACCGAGCCGGGCCAGGGCGTCTGGGCGCGGCTGAAGTACGAGGGCGGCGTGCACCGCGTGCAGCGCGTGCCCTCCACCGAGTCCCAGGGCCGCATCCACACCTCCGCGGCCGGCGTGCTCGTGACGCCCGAGGCCGAGGAGATCGACGTCGAGATCCACGCGAACGACCTGCGGATCGACGTCTACCGCTCCTCCGGGCCCGGCGGCCAGTCCGTCAACACCACCGACTCCGCGGTGCGCATCACGCACCTGCCCACCGGCGTCGTCGCCTCCTGCCAGAACGAGAAGAGCCAGCTGCAGAACAAGGAGCAGGCGATGCGCATTCTGCGCTCCCGGCTCCTCGCCGCGGCCCAGGAGGAGGCGGAGAGCAAGGCGGCGGACGCCCGCCGCAGCCAGGTCCGCACCGTCGACCGCTCCGAGAAGATCCGGACGTACAACTACCCGGAAAACCGGATCTCGGACCACCGCGTCGGCTTCAAGGCGTACAACTTGGACCAGGTGCTCGACGGCGACCTCGACGCGGTCATCCAGGCCTGCGTCGACGCGGACTCCGCGGCCAAGCTCGCCGCCGCTTGAGGCACCCTCGTACGACCCGTCCCGACCCGCCCCGGAGGACCAGCGTGAACCTGCTGCTCGCGGAAGTGGCCCAGGCCACCCAGCGGCTGGCCGACGCAGGCGTGCCCTCGCCGCGCAACGACGCGGAAGAGCTGGCCGCCTTCGTGCACGGCGTGAAGCGGGGCGAGCTGCACTCCGTCAAGGACGCCGACTTCGACGCCCGCTACTGGGAGACCGTCGCGCGGCGCGAGGCCCGCGAGCCGCTGCAGCACATCACGGGGCGGGCCTTCTTCCGCTACCTGGAGCTGCAGGTCGGCCCCGGCGTCTTCGTGCCGCGCCCGGAGACCGAGTCCGTCGTCGGCTGGGCCATAGACGCCGTCCGCGCGATGGACGTCGTCGAGCCGCTCATCGTCGACCTGTGCACCGGCTCCGGCGCCATCGCGCTCGCCATGGCACAGGAGGTCCCGCGCTCGCGCGTGCACGCCGTGGAGCTGTCCGAGGACGCCCTCAAATGGACGCGGAAGAACGTCGAGGGGTCCAGGGTCGAGCTGCGGCGGGGAGACGCCAGGGATGCCTTCCCGGAGCTCGACGGACAGGTCGACCTCGTGATCTCCAACCCGCCGTACATCCCGCTCACCGAATGGGAGTACGTCGCCCCGGAAGCCCGCGACTACGACCCCGAACTCGCCCTCTTCTCCGGCGAGGACGGCCTCGACCTGATCCGCGGCATCGAGCGCACCGCCCACCGGCTGCTGCGCCCCGGCGGAGTCGTCGTCATCGAACACGCGGACACCCAGGGCGGCCAGGTCCCGTGGATCTTCACCGAGGAGCGGGGCTGGGCCGACGCGGCCGACCACCCCGACCTCAACAACAGGCCGCGCTTCGCGACCGCCCGCAGGGCGATGCCGTGACGACCCAGAACATCAGTGTCAGCTTTTCAGTGAGGAGTCCGGACTAATGGCACGGCGATACGACACCAACGACGCGACCGACCGTACGACCGGTCTGCGCGAGGCCGCGTCCGCCGTCCGCCGTGGCGAGCTGGTCGTGCTGCCCACCGACACCGTCTACGGCATCGGCGCCGACGCCTTCACCCCGGAGGCGTGCTCCGACCTGCTGGACGCCAAGGGCCGCGGCCGCAACATGCCGACGCCCGTCCTGATCGGCTCGCCGAACACGCTGCACGGCCTGGTGACCGACTTCTCCGAGATGGCCTGGGAGCTCGTCGACGCCTTCTGGCCCGGCGCCCTGACCCTGGTCGCCAAGCAGCAGCCGTCGCTCCAGTGGGACCTCGGCGACACCCGCGGCACGGTCGCCATCCGCATGCCGCTGCACCCTGTCGCCATTGAACTGCTCACCGAGGTCGGCCCCATGGCCGTCTCCTCGGCGAACCTCACGGGGCACCCCGCCCCGGAGAACTGCGACGCCGCGCAGGAGATGCTCGGCGACTCCGTCTCCGTGTACCTGGACGGCGGCCCGACCCCCGGCATCGTCCCGTCGTCGATCGTCGACGTCACGGGCAAGGTGCCGGTGCTGCTGCGCGCGGGCGCGCTGACCGCGGACGAGCTGCGCAAGGTGGTACCCGACCTCGAGGTGGCGAATTGACAGCCCCTGAGACGGGGCGTGGCATAGCGGGCTTCCCGGGCTCTGCGGACGCCTTCCGCATCCTCCACGTCAGCACCGGCAACGTGTGCCGCTCACCCATCACCGAGCGGCTGACCAGGCATGCCCTGGCCGACCGCCTCGGCGACCCGCTCACCGGCGGTCTCATCGTGGAGAGCGCGGGCACCTGGGGCCACGAGGGCGCCCCCATGGAGACCAACGCCGAGACGGTCCTCGCCGACTTCGGCGCGGACGCCAGCGGCTTCATGGGGCGCGAGCTCCTCGACGACCACGTCATCCGCGCCGACCTGGTCCTGACCGCCACCCGCGACCACCGGGCGCAGGTCATCTCCATGGGCCACTCGGCGGGCCTGCGCACCTTCACGCTCAAGGAGTTCACCCGGCTCGTGCGGGCCATAGACCCGACGACCCTGCCCGAGCCCGACGGCAACGGCGTGGTCGAGCGGGCGCGTGCCCTGGTCCGGGCCGCCGCCGCGCTGCGCGGCTGGCTCCTCGCGCCGAACGTGGAGGCCGACGAGGTGTACGACCCGTACGGGGCGCCCCTGCCGTTCTTCCGTTCCGTGGGCGACGAGATCAACCAGGCACTCGACCCGGTGGTGACGGCGCTGACCGGGGTGCCCGCGCACATGTAGCGGCCTACATTGGATCTGAGGTCACCCCCCGCACGGCCCCGGAGCCCACGATGTCGCTCAGCACGGTCAGCACCGCACCCGCCGCACCCACCGCTTCCGCCGCGTACACGGATCTCGAGGGGCTGCGGAGGCAGGACCCCGAGCTGGCCGACGCCCTCATCGGCGAGGTCGCCCGGCAGTCCGACGCGCTCCAGCTGATCGCCGCCGAGAACTTCACGTCGCCCGCCGTCCTCACCGCCCTCGGCTCGCCGCTCGCCAACAAGTACGCCGAGGGCTACCCCGGCGCCCGCCACCACGGCGGCTGCGAACTGGTCGACGTCGCCGAGCGGATCGCCGTCGACCGCGCCAAGGCCCTGTTCGGCGCCGAGCACGCCAACGTACAGGCGCACTCCGGGTCCTCCGCCGTCCTCGCCGCGTACGCCGCGCTGCTGCGGCCCGGCGACACGGTCCTGGCCCTCGGGCTGCCGTACGGCGGACACCTCACGCACGGCTCGCCCACGAACTTCTCCGGCAGGTGGTTCGACTTCGTCGGCTACGGAGTGGACCCCGAGAGCGGCCTGCTCGACTACGACCAGGTGCACGCCCTCGCCCGCTCGCACCGGCCCAAGGCCATCGTGTGCGGCTCGATCTCCTACCCCCGGCACATCGACTACGCGGCCTTCCGCGAGATCGCCGACGACGTGGGCGCCTACCTCATCGCCGACGCCGCGCATCCCATGGGCCTGGTCGCCGGGGGAGCGGCGCCCAGCCCGGTGCCGTACGCGGACGTCGTCTGCGCGACCACCCACAAGGTCCTGCGCGGCCCGCGAGGCGGCCTCCTGCTGTGCGGGGCGGACCTCGCCGAACGAATCGACAGGGCCGTCTTCCCGTTCACTCAGGGCGGCGCCCAGATGCACACGATCGCCGCGAAGGCCGTCGCGTTCGGGGAGGCGGCGACGCCGGCCTTCACGGCGTACGCCCATCAGGTGGTCGAGCACGCACGGACCCTCGCGGCGGCGCTGGCCGCGGCGGGGTTCGCGATCGCCACGGGCGGCACGGACACACACCTGGTGCTCGCCGACCCTGCCCCCTTGGGCGTCGACGCACGCACCGCCCGCGCCAGGCTCGCGGCGGCCGGCATCTTCCTCGACACCTGCGCCCTGCCCCACGGCGACACCCGCGGCCTCCGACTCGGCACGGCCGCCGTCACCACCCAGGGCATGACCGCCCCGGAGATGGCCCGCATCGCGGCCCTGCTGGCCGAAGCGGTGCACGAGGAGTCGAACGTACGAGAAGAGGTACGCGAACTGGTGGGAAGATTTCCGCCCTACCCGGCCCGGTGAGGGACGGCCGCCACAGGGGGCTGACGGTGCTGGTGGGATGCTCGTGCAACCATCGTCGCTACCCGGAAGTCCCCAACCGTATGCGCGCAAAGCTAGGGTGTGGGGCTGTGACGGCCAGCGAAACCTGTGGGGAAGCCCGTGCGTGAATACCTGCTGACGCTCTGCATCACGGCTGCGGTGACCTACCTGCTGACCGGCCCGGTGCGGAAGTTCGCGATCGTGGCCGGTGCCATGCCGGAGATCCGCGCTCGTGACGTGCACCGGGAGCCGACGCCCCGGCTCGGCGGGATCGCGATGTTCTTCGGCCTGTGTGCAGGTCTTCTCGTTGCCGACCACCTGCCGAACCTGAACACGGTCTTCGAGAACTCCAACGAGCCGCGCGCGTTGCTCTCCGGGGCCGCGCTGATCTGGCTGATCGGCGTCCTGGACGACAAGTTCGAGATCGACGCGCTGATCAAGCTCGGCGGCCAGATGATCGCCGCCGGCGTCATGGTCATGCAGGGTCTGACGATCCTGTGGATCCCGGTCCCCGGCGTCGGCACGGTCTCGCTCACCTCCGGCCAGGGCACCCTCCTGACGGTCGCGCTCGTCGTCATCACGATCAACGCCGTCAACTTCGTCGACGGCCTCGACGGCCTCGCGGCGGGCATGGTGTGCATCGCCTCGGCGGCGTCCTTCATGTACGCCTACCGCATCTGGTACGGCTACGGCATCGAGGCCGCGGCCCCCGCCACGCTCTTCGCCGCCATCCTCATGGGCATGTGCCTCGGCTTCCTGCCGCACAACATGCACCCGGCCAGGATCTTCATGGGCGACTCGGGCTCGATGCTCATCGGCCTCGTCCTCGCCGCGGGCGCCATCTCCGTCACCGGGCAGGTCGACCCCGCCGCGATGAAGCTGAACTTCGGCGGCGGCCGCGACGCCACCCACGCGATGCTGCCGGTCTTCATCCCCCTCCTGATGCCGCTCACGATCATCGCGATCCCCTTCGCGGACCTGGTCCTCGCGATCGTCCGGCGCACCTGGAACGGCAAGTCGCCGTTCGCCGCGGACCGCGGCCACCTGCACCACCGGCTCCTGGAGATCGGCCACTCGCACAGCCGCGCGGTGCTGATCATGTACTTCTGGTCGGCGCTCATCGCCTTCGGCACCGTCGCGTACTCCGTGCACTCGACGAGCATGTGGATCCTGCTGATGATCGTCGCCCTCAGCGGCCTCGGTCTCGTGCTGCTCCTCCTTCCGCGCTTCACCCCGCGCACACCGCGGTGGGCGGAGGCCTTCGTGCCGCCGCGCTACCGACGCCGTGCCGCTGCCGCCGCCGAACCGGCCGCCCACGACGCGATGCCGGTGGAGGAGGAGGCTCCGGTCCCCGTAGGCGTCAACGGAGCGACCGCGATCGGCGCCCGCTCGCGCTTCGAGGAGCGACGGGAAGCCGAGACGTCCCGTTGACGCCCGATCCTAAAACGCCCCATTACCAGACAAGTTGGCCCGCTGGGTGCACATGCGCGCGGATTACTTCTCATGTGTGACAGTGGGCACACCCAGCAGGTAAAGACCTCATCAAATAGTTTGTGATACGGTTCACGAGATCCCGGGATAGAGCCGAAGGACCGTAGTGCGACGGTCCATTGGCCCGAGGGCCCCTCTCGACCCGGGTCTACGCTCGTCCATGACGACACCCTGCCCCCATCAGTAAGCGGAGCTGCCGCCATGCCGTCTCAAGACACCCGAAATCTCCTCCAGTCCGCTGTGCCCACAGCTGCCGTCGGCGCGATCGTCGCCGCGGTCAGTGCCGTGGTGGCCGGCGGAAAGGGGGCCATCGGGGCTGTCGTCGGCACCCTGGTCGTCATCGCCTTCATGGGGCTCGGTCTCTTCGTCCTGCAGCGGACGGCAAAATCGCTTCCGCAGCTGTTCCAGGCGATGGGCATGATGCTTTATGTCGCCCAACTCCTGCTGCTGCTCTTCTTCGTGGCCCTGTTCAAGGACACGACTCTGTTCAGCCCGAAGGCATTCGCCGTCGGACTTGTGGTGGCCACCGTCGCGTGGATGGCCGCACAGGCCCGCGCGCACATGAAAGCCAAGATCCTTTACGTCGATCCCGACTCCGTCAGCGACTCCGAGAAGAAGGACAAGCCGGAGAAGTCGGGGTCGTCGACGTGAAGGGTAGGGGCGGGATAAATGGCCGTTCGAGATGCTGCTATCGTCCGGTGCCAACTGCGGCACTGCTGGCGCGGGCATCTGAGCTGACGCCTGCACGATCGCGAGGCTCGATGCCTGAACGCCGCTCACACTTCCGAAACACCAGTCCGGTGCCGAACCGCGGCCGCGTGCCGCGCCGACACGACAACGAGGTTGCCGTACCTATGCGTCACGCCGAAGGAGCCCGCGGTGAGTGCTGACCAAACTGAGCTCGCCTTTGACTGGAGCTGTCGGATCATGTCCGACAACGGCTGTGGCTTCCCGGCTCCGGGTCTGCACTCGTTCCTCTTCAAGCCGATCTTCACCGTCGGCGGGTTCGAGTTCAACAAGGTCATGCTGCTCGCCCTGCTGACCACGCTCGTCGTCGTCACCTTCTTCTATGTGGCGTTCGGCAAGGCCAAGCTGGTCCCGGGCAAGCTGCAGATGATCGGTGAGGCCGGATACGACTTCGTGCGACGCGGAATCGTCTACGAGACCCTCGGCAAGAAGGAGGGCGAGAAGTACGTCCCCCTGATGGTCTCGATCTTCTTCTTCGTCTGGATCATGAACATCTGGTCGGTGATCCCGCTGGCCCAGTTCCCGGTCTCGTCGATCATTGCGTACCCGGTCGTTCTCGCGCTCCTGGTCTACGTGCTCTGGGTGTCCCTGACCTTCAAGCGCCACGGCTTCGTCGGCGGTTGGAAGAACATCACGGGCTACGACAACTCGCTCGGTCCGATCAAGTGGCTCGTGTCGTTCATCGAGTTCTTCTCGAACCTGCTCGTGCGTCCCTTCACGCACGCGGTGCGACTGTTCGCCAACATGTTCGCCGGTCACCTGATGCTGGTGATGTTCACCGTCGCCTCCTGGTACCTGCTGAACAGTTACATGATCCCGGCCGCGGGCGTCTCCTTCGTGATGACCATGGTCATGATCCTCTTCGAGCTTTTCGTGCAGGCCGTTCAGGCGTACGTCTTCGTGCTCCTTGCCTGCTCGTACATCCAGGGCGCTCTCGCCGAACACCACTGAGCACCCAGGTCTCCAAACCACCAGATCGTCCGGTGGCCAACCCCCACCGGCCCATGAAAGAGAAGGAAGAACCGGCATGTCCGCTCTCCAGACCCTTGCCGCCAGCGAAGTCACCGGCTCCCTCGGTTCGATCGGTTACGGCCTCGCCGCGATCGGCCCCGGCATCGGTGTCGGCATTGTCTTCGGTAACGGCACGCAGGCTCTCGCCCGTCAGCCCGAGGCTGCCGGCCTGATCCGCGCCAACCAGATTCTCGGCTTCGCCTTCTGTGAGGCGCTCGCCCTCATCGGCATCGTCATGCCGTTCGTGTTCGGTCGCTAGGCAACAGCTACCTGACACTTTTCGACGAAAGGCATTGATGTGATCGCCAACCTGGTTCAGCTGGCGGCCGAGGAAGAGCAGAACCCGCTCCTCCCGCCGGGTCCCGAGCTGCTCGTCGGCGCCATCGCCTTCGCCATCGTCTTCTTCTTCTTCTGGAAGAAGCTCCTCCCGAACATCAACAAGGTTCTGGAAGAGCGCCGGGAGGCGATCGAAGGCGGTATCGAGAAGGCCGAGGCCGCTCAGACCGAGGCCCAGAGCGTTCTTGAGCAGTACAAGGCTCAGCTCGCCGAGGCCCGGCACGAGGCCGCGCGTCTGCGCCAGGAGGCGCAGGAGCAGGGCGCCACGCTCATCGCCGAGATGCGGGCCGAGGGCCAGCGTCAGCGCGAGGAGATCGTCGCCGCCGGTCACGCCCAGATCGAGGCCGACCGCAAGGCCGCCGCGCAGTCGCTGCGTCAGGACGTCGGCCAGCTGGCCACCGCCCTGGCCGGCAAGCTCGTCGGCGAGTCCCTGGAGGACTCCGCCCGCCAGAGCCGCACGATCGACCGCTTCCTCGACGAGCTCGAGGAGAAGGCCGAGGCAGCTCGATGACAGCGCACGGAGCGAGCCGCGAGGCCCTGGCCGCCGCGCGCGAGCGTCTCGACGCGCTGACGGACAGCACCTCGGTCGACGCCAAGCAGCTCGCGGACGAGCTTGCCGCCGTCACGGCGCTGTTCGCCCGCGAGGTCTCGCTGCGCCGGGTCCTGACCGACCCGTCGCAGTCCGGTGAGGCCAAGGCCGAGCTTGCGGGGCGCCTGCTGTCCGGCCAGGTGGGCGGCGAGACCGCCGACCTGGTGGCCGGCATGGTCCGCTCGCGCTGGTCGCAGTCGCGAGACCTGGTGGACGCTCTCGAAGAGCTCGCCATCCTCGCCGACCTGACCGGCGCGCAGCAGGCCGGCGCCCTGGACAACGTCGAGGACGAGCTCTTCCGGTTCGGCCGGATCGTCTCTTCCAGCACCGAGCTGCGGGCCGCGCTGACCGACCGCGCCGCGACGGGCACGGCCAAGAGCGAGCTGCTGCGCAGCCTGCTCGGGGGTCGCGCCGAGGACGTCACGGAGCGTCTCGTCGAGCGCCTCGTCACCGCGCCGCGTGGACGTAGCCTGGAAGAGGGACTGGAGTCCCTCGCCAAGCTGGCCGCGGACCGCCGCAACCGCATGGTCGCCGTCGTCACTTCCGCCGTTCCGCTCTCGGACCGGCAGAAGGAGCGCCTCGGCGCCGTCCTGGCGAAGGTGTACGGACGCCAGATGCACCTCAACCTCGACGTGGACCCCACGGTCCTCGGCGGGATCAGGGTCCAGGTGGGCGACGAGGTCATCAACGGCTCCATCGCGGACCGTATCGAGGAAGCCGGCCGCCGCGTGGCCGGTAGTTAAGACAAAGAAGCACGACCTACGGCCCTAGTTGGGCCGTGCAGAGGATTCCTGGGGGCTGACCCCAGACCCCCCAAGAAAACTTCGGGCCCAACAAGGAGAGCAGGGAACCCAGATGGCGGAGCTCACGATCCGGCCGGAGGAGATCCGGGACGCGCTGGAGAACTTTGTCCAGGCGTACAAGCCGGACGCGGCCTCGCGCGAGGAGGTCGGTACGGTCACCCTTGCCGGCGACGGCATCGCGAAGGTCGAGGGCCTGCCCTCGGCCATGGCCAACGAGCTGCTGAAGTTCGAGGACGGGACCCTCGGTCTCGCGCTGAACCTTGAAGAGCGCGAGATCGGTTCGATCGTCCTCGGCGAGTTCAGCGGTATCGAAGAGGGCCAGTCGGTCAGCCGTACCGGCGAGGTGCTGTCGGTCGCCGTCGGCGAGGGCTACCTCGGCCGCGTCGTCGACCCGCTCGGCAACCCGATCGACGGCCTCGGCGAGATCGAGACCAGCGGACGTCGTGCCCTCGAGCTGCAGGCCCCCACGGTCATGCAGCGCAAGTCGGTGCACGAGCCGATGGAGACCGGCTACAAGGCCGTCGACGCGATGACCCCGATCGGCCGTGGCCAGCGTCAGCTGATCATCGGTGACCGCCAGACCGGCAAGACCGCCCTGGCCGTCGACACGATCATCAACCAGCGCGACAACTGGCGCACGGGCGACGTGAACAAGCAGGTGCGCTGCATCTACGTCGCCATCGGTCAGAAGGGCTCCACCATCGCCTCCGTGCGCGGTGCCCTCGAAGAGGCCGGCGCGCTGGAGTACACGACCATCGTCGCCGCCCCGGCGTCCGACCCGGCGGGCTTCAAGTACCTGGCGCCCTACACCGGTTCGGCCATCGGCCAGCAGTGGATGTACGAGGGCAAGCACGTCCTCATCATCTTCGACGACCTCTCGAAGCAGGCCGACGCCTACCGCGCCGTGTCCCTGCTGCTCCGCCGCCCGCCGGGGCGCGAGGCCTACCCGGGTGACGTCTTCTACCTGCACTCGCGTCTGCTCGAGCGCTGCGCGAAGCTCTCGGACGAGCTGGGCAAGGGCTCGATGACCGGTCTGCCGATCGTCGAGACCAAGGCGAACGACGTGTCGGCGTTCATCCCGACCAACGTCATCTCCATCACCGACGGCCAGTGCTTCCTGGAGTCGGACCTCTTCAACGCCGGTCAGCGCCCCGCGCTGAACGTCGGTATCTCCGTCTCCCGAGTCGGTGGTTCCGCGCAGCACAAGGCGATGAAGCAGGTCTCGGGCCGCCTCCGCGTGGACCTCGCCCAGTTCCGTGAGCTGGAGGCGTTCGCCGCCTTCGGTTCCGACCTGGACGCCGCGTCGAAGGCGCAGCTGGAGCGCGGCCAGCGCATGGTCGAGCTGCTCAAGCAGCCGCAGTACGAGCCGATGGCGACCGAGGACCAGGTCGTCTCCGTGTGGGCCGGTACCACCGGTCGCATGGACGACGTGCCGGTCAACGACATCCGTCGCTTCGAGCGTGAGCTCCTCGCCTACCTGCACCGGCAGGAGCAGGGCCTCATGACCTCCATCAAGGAGGGCGGCAAGATGTCGGACGACACGCTGCAGGCCGTCGGCGACGCGATCGCGGCGTTCAAGAAGCAGTTCGAGACCTCGGACGGGAAGCTTCTCGGCGAGGACGCTCCGGCCGCCGCCGGCAAGTGACGACGGAAGGGACCTGACTCATGGGAGCCCAGCTCCGGGTCTATAAGCGTCGCATCAAATCCGTCACCGCGACCAAGAAGATCACCAAGGCGATGGAGATGATCGCCGCCTCGCGCGTGGTCAAGGCCCAGCGCAAGGTGGCGGCGTCCACGCCGTACGCGACCGAGCTCACCCGCGCGGTCACGGCGGTCGGCACCGGCTCGAACACGAAGCACCCGCTGACGACCGAGCCGGAGACGGCGACCCGTTCCGCGGTGCTGCTCCTCACGAGCGACCGCGGACTGGCCGGCGCCTTCAACTCGAACGCCATCAAGGCCGCGGAGCAGCTGACCGCGCGCCTGGAGGCCGAGGGCAAGGAGGTCGACACGTACATCGTCGGCCGCCGCGGTCTGTCCCACTACAACTTCCGCGAGCGCAAGGTCGTGGAGTCGTGGTCGGGTTTCACCGACGAGCCCACGTACGCGGACGCCAAGAAGGTCGCGGTGCCGCTGATCGAGGCCATCGAGAAGGAGACGGCGGAGGGCGGCGTGGATGAACTCCACATCGTCTACACCGAGTTCATCTCGATGATGACGCAGACGGCCATCGACGGCCGCCTGCTGCCGCTCAGCCTCGAAGAGGTGGCGGAAGAGTCGAAGTCCACCAAGGACGAGATCCTTCCGCTGTACGACTTCGAGCCGTCGGCGGAGGACGTCCTCGACGCCCTGCTGCCGCGCTACGTCGAGAGCCGTATCTACAACGCGATGCTCCAGTCGGCTGCCTCCAAGCACGCCGCCACGCGCCGCGCGATGAAGTCGGCCACCGACAACGCCGGGGATCTGATCAACAGCCTCTCCCGGCTTGCCAACGCGGCCCGCCAGGCCGAAATCACCCAGGAAATCAGCGAGATCGTCGGCGGCACAGCAGCGCTGGCCGACGCGACCGCGGGGAGTGACAAGTAATGACGACCACTGTTGAGACGGCCGTTGCCACGGGCCGCGTCGCCCGGGTGATCGGCCCGGTCGTCGACGTGGAGTTCCCCGTCGACGCGATGCCGGAAATCTACAACGCCCTGCACGTCCAGGTCGACGACCCGTCGACCGAGGGTGCGAAGAAGACGCTGACCCTCGAGGTCGCCCAGCACCTGGGTGACGGCGTGGTCCGCGCGATCTCGATGCAGCCCACCGACGGCCTGGTCCGCCAGGCCCCGGTCACCAACACCGGCAAGGGCATCTCGGTGCCGGTCGGCGACGTGACCAAGGGCCGCGTGTTCAACACCCTCGGTGAGGTGCTGAACGACGACCCGTCCACGGTCGCCGACGCCGAGCGCTGGACGATCCACCGCAAGGCCCCGGCCTTCGACCAGCTCGAGTCCAAGACCGAGATGTTCGAGACCGGCCTGAAGGTCGTCGACCTTCTCACCCCGTACGTCAAGGGTGGAAAGATCGGTCTGTTCGGTGGTGCCGGTGTCGGCAAGACCGTGCTGATCCAGGAAATGATCGTCCGTGTGGCCAAGCTGCACGACGGTGTCTCCGTCTTCGCCGGTGTCGGCGAGCGCACCCGTGAGGGCAACGACCTCATGGTCGAGATGGAAGAGGCCGGCGTTCTGGACAAGACCGCGCTGGTCTTCGGCCAGATGGACGAGCCGCCGGGCACGCGTCTGCGCGTCGCCCTGGCCGGTCTGACCATGGCGGAGTACTTCCGCGATGTGCAGAAGCAGGACGTGCTGTTCTTCATCGACAACATCTTCCGCTTCACCCAGGCCGGTTCCGAGGTCTCGACCCTGCTCGGCCGCATGCCGTCCGCGGTGGGTTACCAGCCGAACCTGGCCGACGAGATGGGTCTCCTCCAGGAGCGCATCACGTCGACCCGTGGTCACTCGATCACCTCGATGCAGGCGATCTACGTCCCCGCGGACGACCTGACCGACCCGGCCCCGGCCACCACGTTCGCCCACCTCGACGCGACGACGGTTCTCTCCCGTCCGATCTCCGAGAAGGGCATCTACCCGGCCGTGGACCCGCTGGACTCCACGTCCCGCATCCTGGACCCGCGCTACATCGCGCAGGACCACTACGACTGCGCCATGCGCGTCAAGGGAATCCTGCAGAAGTACAAGGACCTCCAGGACATCATCGCGATCCTCGGTATCGACGAGCTCAGCGAGGAAGACAAGCTCGTCGTCGCCCGTGCCCGTCGTGTGGAGCGCTTCCTGTCGCAGAACACCCACGCTGCCAAGCAGTTCACCGGCGTGGACGGCTCGGACGTGTCCCTCGAGGAGTCGATCGCGGCGTTCAACGCGATCTGCGACGGCGAGTACGACCACTTCCCCGAGCAGGCCTTCTTCATGTGCGGTGGTCTCGAGGACCTGAAGAAGAACGCCAAGGAGCTCGGCGTCTCCTGAGCTCAGTAGCTCAAACGGAGAGGGGCGGGGGCACCCCGCGCAGGGGCAGTGTCCCGCCCCTCCCCGTACGCCCACTAGAATTTGACCCAACACCCGGCTGAACCGCCGGGTGGTGACCCGAGGAGCCACTCTTGGCTGCTGAGCTGCATGTCGAGCTGGTCGCAGCGGACCGCAGTGTCTGGTCCGGTGAGGCCACCCTGGTCGTCGCGCGCACCACGTCCGGCGACATCGGCGTCATGCCCGGTCACCAGCCGCTGCTCGGTGTGCTGGAGTCGGGCCCGGTGACCATTCGTACGAGCGACGGCGGCACGGTCGTGGCCGCCGTCCACGGAGGATTCATCTCCTTCGCGGACGACAAGCTGTCGCTGCTCGCCGAGATCGCGGAGCTTTCCGACGAGATCGACGTCAAGCGTGCGGAGCGGGCGCTGGAGCGCGCGAAGTCGGAGGCCGACGCCTCCGCCGAGCGGCGCGCCGACGTCCGACTGCGTGCGGTGGCGACGCGCTGACCCCAGCGCGCGGCGTAACGTGACTCAGCCGCGGCCAGGTCCGGGAAGGTTCCGGACCGGGTCGCGGCTGAGGCAATGCGGGTGCAATGTATTGGTCCGTTGTCGGCCCGTCGGCCGACAGTAGAGGCGAGGAGGTCGGTGCCGATGATCCTCACTCTGCTCGTGTGCGGACTTGCTTTGATCGTGCTGGTTCTGGTGGGGCTCTTCGTCTTCGGACTGCGGCGCCGGCTGATCCAGCGTTCCGGCGGCACCTTCGACTGCTCCCTGCGCTGGGACGCCCCGGAGAAGGGCGACACGTCCGGCAAGGGCTGGGGGTACGGGGTCGCCCGCTACAACGGCGACCGCGTCGAGTGGTTCCGCGTCTTCTCGTACGCTCCCCGGCCGCGCCGGGTCCTCGAGCGCTCCGCCATCGAGGTGGTGGACCGCCGCGCCCCGGACGGCGAGGAGGAGCTGGCCCTGCTCTCCGACGCGATCGTCCTGGGCTGCCTGCACCGTGGCGTCCGCCTGGAACTGGCGATGAGCGAGGACGCACTGACGGGTTTCCTGGCGTGGCTGGAGGCGGCACCTCCGGGCCAGCGCGTGAACGTGGCGTAGTACTTCCCGTACGGCATGAAGAAGCCGGGAAGACAGGGGGCGATCCTGTCTTCCCGGCTTCGTATCCGGGACGGCTACTTCAGGCCGTCATTGATGGCCGACACCAACTCTCCGTTGGCCGTATCCCCACTGAACTCCCAGAAGAAGGCCCCACCAAGCCCCTGCTCCTTGGCCCAGGCCATCTTGGAGCGAACGGTCGACGGCGTGTCGTAAGACCACCAGTTGCTGCCGCAGTGGGCATAGGCGGTACCGGCGACCGTGCCGTTAGAGGGGCAGGAGTTCTTGAGGACCTTGTAGTCCTCGATGCCCTGCTCATACGTGCCCGGCGCGGGCCCCGTAGCCGTGCCGCCCGGCTCCTTCTGGGTGACGCCGGTCCACCCGCGGCCGTAGAAGCCGATGCCGAGCAGCAGCTTGGAGGCGGGCACGCCCTTGGCCTTGAGCTTGGCGATGGCGGCCGCGGAGTTGAAGCCCTCCTGCGGGATGCCCGGGTAGGACGTGAGCGGCGAGTGCGGTGCCGTCGGCCCCTTCGCCGCCCACGCGCCGAAGAAGTCGTACGTCATCACGTTGTACCAGTCGCTGTACTGCGCGGCGCCGCCGTAGTCCGCGGAGTCGATCTTGCCGCCGCTGGAGGCGTCGGCGGTGATGGCGGCGGTGACGAGGTTCTTCGCGCCGAACTCGGTGCGGAAGGCCTGCATCATGTTCTTGAAGACGGCCGGGCCCGACGTGTCGCAGGACAGACCGCAGGCGTTCGGGTACTCCCAGTCCAGATCGATGCCGTCGAAGACGTCGGCCCAGCGCGGGTCCTCGACCAGGTCGTGGCAGGACTTGGCGAAGGCCGCCGGGTTCTTCATGGCGTCGGTGAAGCCGCCGGACCAGGTCCAGCCGCCGAAGGACCAGAGGATCTTGATGTTCGGGTACTTGGCCTTGAGCTTGCGCAGCTGGTTGAAGTTGCCGCGCAGCGGCTGGTCCCAGGTGTCGGCGACGCCGTCGACGGACTGGTCGGCGGTGTAGGCCTTGTCGATGGCGGCGTAGGAGTCGCCCATGGTGCACTTGCCGCCCTGGACGTTGCCGAAGCTGTAGTTGATGTGCGTGATCTTCTCGGCGGAGCCGGAGGTCGCGATGTTCTTCGCGTGGTAGTTGCGCTGGTAGACGCCCCACTCGGTGAAGTAGCCGAGCTTGACCTTGTCGCCGGGGCCGGGGCCCGGGTCGCCGCCGCCGGTGGTGCGGACCTTGACGGCGCCGCTGGCGGGTCCCGTCTGGCCTGCGGTGTCGCGGGCCTGGACGGTGTACGAGTAGTCGGTTCCCTTGGTCAGTCCCGTGTCGGAGTACGAGGTCTCCGTCACCGTCGCGACCTTGGCGCCGTCGCGCAGGACGTCGTAGTTCTTGACGCCCTTGTCGTCGGTGGCGGCCTTCCAGTCGAGCTTGACCGAGGTGTCGGTGATGCCGGAGGCGGTCGGGGTGCCGGGGGCGCTCGGCGGGTTGTCGCCGGGGACGCCGCCGCCGTCACAACTCGCGCCGTTCAGCTCGCAGTTGGAGGGGGCGCCGGAGCCGGTGCCGTTGAAGCCGAAGGAGACCGAGGCGCCGGGGGCGAGCGTCCCGTTCCAGCCGAGGTTCTTGGCGGTCCAGCGGTTGCCCGAGTTGGTGACGGTGGCGTCCCAGGCCGACGTCACCCTGGTGCCGGTGGGGAAGTCCCAGGCGACGTTCCAGGAGCTGATGCTCGTGGTGCCGGTGTTCTTGATCGTCCACTTGCCCTCGAAGCCGCTGCCCCAGTCCTGGGTCTTGGCATACGTGGCGGTGGCCTCGGGGGCGGCGTCGGGTGCCGCCTCGGCGGAGGAGCCGAGGGCGACCAGGGTGGCGAGCGGGAGCAGCAGCGTGGTGACGCCCGCCACGGCCTTGTGTCTGAATTTGAGTCTCGAGCGGTTGGTGCTCTTCTTGAAGCGCACGAGGTGCTCCTCGGGTGAGATCCGGGGGTCTTAGGGGTTGGGACCCTGCGCCGCCCGTGAGCACGTGGACACGTGGGGGAGTGCTCACCGCAGTGCGGTGAGAATAGAAAGGTCTGGACCAACGGTCAAGAGGTCTGAACCAATGGCCGAATCACGACGGTCCACGGCGCCGCTCCGAGCGGTTCACCGCCGGCTCAGACCCCCAACTCCTGCGCCAGGACGGCCGCCTGCACCCGGCTGCGCAGTTCCAGCTTGCCCAGCATCCGGCTGACGTGCGTCTTCACCGTCGCCTCCGCCATGGAGAGGCGGGCCGCGATCTCCGCGTTGGACAGTCCCTCACCGATGCAGGACAGGACCTCGCGCTCGCGGCGGGTGAGGCCGTCCAGGACGGCGGGGTCCGGCGCGTTCTCCCCGCGTACCGCCTTCGAGGGGGCGGCGAACTCGGCGATCAGGCGGCGCGTGACGGCCGGCGCGATCAGGCCCTCGCCGCGCGCGACCGTGCGGACCCCTTCGAGGAGGTCCTTCGCCTCCGTGTTCTTCAGCATGAACCCGGAGGCGCCCGCGCGCAGCGCCCCGAAGACGTACTCGTCGAGGTCGAAGGTGGTGAGGACCAGGACGTCCGCGAGGCCCTCGGCGACGACCTGCCGGGTCGCCGCCACCCCGTCGAGACGTGGCATCTGTATGTCCATCAGGACCAGGTCGGGACGGAGTTCGCGGGCGAGCGCGACGGCCTCCTCGCCGTCCGCCGCCTCGCCGACGACCTCGATGTCGGACGCGCTGCGCAGGATCAGGACGAGTCCCGCGCGCACGGCTGACTGGTCTTCGGCGACCAGTACCCGGATCATTCCTTGGCTCCTTCGTCGGCGGGGTCGACGGGCAGGGTCGCAAAGACGTTCCAGACCTTGCCGTCGGGGCTGCTCTCGGGGCCCGATTCAAAGGTGCCGCCGAGCAGTTCGGTGCGCTCGCGCATGCCGACGAGGCCGGCGCCCGAGCCCGGGGCGCGCGGCCCCGAGGGATCTCCGTAGGGGCTGGTCACGCGGACCGTGAGGGCGCGCGGCTCCTGGACCAGGGACACGGTGACGCGGCCGGGCGACGCGTGCTTCAGGGCGTTCGTCAGGGACTCCTGCACGATCCGGTACGCCGCGAGCTCCACCGGTGTGGGCAGCTTCGGGCCGTCCGGGGTGCGCGCGTCGTCGAGTGTGACGTCGAGGCCGTTCGTGCGGGCGGTGGCGACGAGGGCGCCGAGGCCGTCCAGGGTGGGCGCGGCCGCGGGCTCCAGGTCGCCGCTGTGATCGCGGAGGATGCCGATGAGGCGGCGCATCTCGGCCAGCCCCTCGACGCTGTTCTCCCGGATGACGGCCAGCGCGTCCTTGCTGGTCTTCGGGTCGTCCAGGGAGAGCGCGGCCGTGGAGTGGATGGCGATCGCCGAGAGGTGGTTGGCGACCATGTCGTGCAGTTCGCGGGCCATCCTGGCGCGCTCGGCGCCGACGGCCTGGGCCCGGTCCATCTCCGCCAGGAGCGCGGTCTGCTCGGCCCGCAGCTTCGCCGCCTCGGCGGCCTCGCGGTGGTTGCGCACGAGGACGCCCGTGGTGGCGGGCGCGAAGGAGACCACGCCCGTGACGAAGCCGATGAGGACGGCCTCCGCCTGCTGGAACCAGGCGAGGAAGCCGAGGGTGACCGCCACCGTCACCAGGCCCGTGGTGACGGGGATGCGCCGGGCCGCGGCCGGGGTGCCGTACACGACGGCCGCGTAGACGATGTCCGTGAACATCAGGATCGACGCGAGGTTGCCCGATGTGAACTGGTCGGCCACCAGCGCGATCGTGCCGCAGGTCAGGGCGGTCTGCGGCCTGGTGCTGCGCAGCAGTTCGAGCCCGGCGAGGACGAGGAGCGGCAGCAGCGACCAGTGGCCGCCGAACGGCCTGCCTCCCTGGGAGTGCAGCCCAAGCGCCTCCAGCATCAGCCCGCAGAACAGGCTGGCCGCGGCGATCTGCACGTCGACGCGCTGCGGGCGGGGAAGGGACAGGGCCATGGGTCCATCCAACACGGCGCGGCGGGCCCCTGCCTGATCCTGAGGGAGGAACCGTCCGCTACATCGAAGGATGCAGTCCCACATCGTCACTGACGACGACGATCAGCGGCCTCCGGAACGCGAGCCTTGAAGGGTGACCGGGGAAGCGAACACAAGGAGAGCGCCGTGATCGTCGCGCTGATCGTCATCTGCGAGGTCGGCTTCTGGGTGCTGCTCGCCGCCGGGCTCGCCCTGCGCTACTGGGCGAGGATGCCGCGTACGAGCGTCGCCGTCCTGCTGTGCGAGCCGCTGCTCGAAGTCCTGCTGTTCGTCGTCACCGCGATCGACCTGAAGAACGGCGCCGAGCCGGACTGGAAGCACGGCCTCGCCGCCGTCTACATCGGCTACTCGATCGCGCTCGGCCACTACACGATCAAGTGGGTGGACGTCCGCGTCGCCCACCGCTTCGCGGGCGGCCCTGCCCCTTCGACCCCGAAGTACGGCACCGCCCGCGCCGTCCACGAGTGGAAGCTCGCCGCCCGCTGGATCCTCGCCGCGCTGATCGCCATGGCCCTGCTGCAGGGCGCGGTCTGGTACGTCGGCGGGGACGGCGAGATCTCGTCGCTGCGGATGTGGCAGCAGAAGATGCTGTGGGTGATCGGCATCAACGTCCTCGTCGCCGGGACGTACACGCTCTTCCCGAAGAAGGGCCCGGGACCTGCCCCGCGGGAGCGGGACGAGGACCGGCCCCTGACGAAAGCCTGAGAGCGAGGGGCCTAGCGCTCGCCCCCCGGCACCCACAGCACGTCCCCTACCTCCTTGTTGGCCGTGCGGGCCAGGATGAAGAGGAGGTCGGAGAGGCGGTTCAGGTAGGTCGCGGTCAGTGGGTTCATCACCTCTCCGTGCGTCTCCAGGGCCGCCCATGTGGACCGCTCGGCCCGGCGCACCACCGTGCACGCCTGGTGCAGCAGCGCCGCGCCCGGCGTGCCGCCCGGCAGGATGAAGCTGCGGAGCTTCTCCAGGTCCTCAAGGAAGCGGTCGCAGTCCGCCTCCAGCTTGTCGATGTAGCTCTGCTCGACGCGCAGCGGCGGATACTTCGGGTCCTCGACGACCGGAGTGGAGAGGTCGGCGCCCACGTCGAAGAGGTCGTTCTGGACCCGGACGAGGACCTTCACGACCTCCTCGTCGAGGCTGCCGAGCGCGATCGCCGTGCCGATGGCCGCGTTGGCCTCGTTGGCGTCGGCGTACGCCGCGATCCGCAGATCGGTCTTGGCGGTGCGGCTCATGTCCCCGAGGGCCGTCGTCCCCTGGTCGCCGGTCCTGGTGTAGATGCGCGTCAGATTGACCATGCGGGACAGCGTAGTCAGAACGGCATGCGGCCCCGGGCACGGCGGCCGGCGGAGCCGCTGCGGCCCACCGCCTTGGAGCTGCTGCGGAAGGGCTTGCTGAAGATCCGGCCCAGGATGCCGGGGGCCTTGCCGCCGGCGCGCGAACCGGCTCCCAGGGTGCGCTGGGTGCCGCGTTCGGGGTGCCGGGAGAGGCGGGGGACGAGGAAGGCGAGGACGGCCAGGACGACGCAGACGGCGACGATACCGACAACCATCATGACGGGCTCCTTGAGGTCGGGTACGTCTGCCGTGTGCCCCCGCAGCGACGGCCCATGCGGCGCCCGCGGCCCGCCCGCGGGGCGGGGGTACAGTCGGCTCGCCGCTCAGCCCGTGCCGGACCGGGCGCCGCGGCCCGACGTTTCCTCGTCGTGTTCCGGCCAGGGAATGTCATGACCCGTACGCAGGAGTCCGCCGAGCCGGCCTCGGACGCCACCGGAGCGCCCGGCCGCCCGGCGGTACCGGATCGCGTCGCGCGGATACGGCGGCGCCTGGAGCGGCTGATCGGCATCGCGGCGACCGAGGGCAACGCGCTGACCGTCCTGCGCAACGGCGACGAGATCTTCACCGCCATGCTGGCCGCGATCCACTCCGCCGAGCACACGGTCGACATGATGACCTTCGTCTACTGGAAGGGCGACATCGCCCGCCGGTTCGCCGACGCCCTCGCGGAGCGGGCGCGCGCCGGGCTGCGGGTGCGGCTGCTGCTCGACGGCTTCGGCAGCCGGCTGATCGAGGACGAGCAGTTGCGGGTGATGGAGCGGGCCGGGGTGCAGGTGACGTGGTTCCGCAAGCCGCTGCATCTGTCGCCCCTCAAGCAGAACCACCGCTGTCACCGCAAGGTCCTCGTCGTCGACGAGGAGACCGCCTTCACCGGCGGGGTGGGCATCGCCGAGGAGTGGTGCGGCGACGCCCGTAACCCCGGCGAGTGGCGCGACACCCACGTCGAGGTGCACGGCCCCGCGGTGGACGGCATCGCCGCGGCGTTCGCGCAGAACTGGGCCGAGTGCCACGGCGAACTCTTCGACGACCGGGACCGGTTCATCAGGCACCGCCCCCAGGGCGACGCCGTCGTGCAGGTGGTGCGCGGCTCGGCCAGCTTCGGCTGGCAGGACATGCAGACCCTGATCCGCGTCATGCTCGAGTCCGCCGAGGAACGCTTCCGTCTGGCCACGGCCTACTTCTCCCCGGACGCGTACTTCGTCGAACTGCTCTGCGCCACCGCGCGGCGCGGGGTCGAGGTGGAGATCGTGCTGCCCGGGCCGCACACCGACAAGCGGGTCTGCCGGCTGGCCGGGCAGCACTACTACGAGGACCTCATCGGCTGTGGGGTGAGGATCCACGAGTACCAGCCGACGATGATGCACGCCAAGGTCATCACCGTCGACGGCGTCGCCGCGCTGATCGGCTCGACCAACTTCAACCGGCGCTCCCTCGATCACGACGAGGAGGTCATGCTCGCCGTCCTGGACCAGGAGTTCACCGCGACGCTGGACGGGCACTTCGACGACGACGTGCGGGCCAGTGAGCTGATCCGGTTGGGCGGGTGGAAGAGACGTTCCCTCCTCCAGCGGGCCCGTGAGGTGAGCGTCCGGCCCATTCGCCGGTTCCTGTGAGGCCTAGGCCCCGGTCCGCTGAAAGACGCGTGTACCCACCGTCACGGACAGCATGACGAACGCGAGGGCCATCAGGACGCCGTACAGCATCGTCGTGGTCGCGTACTCCCCGACGTATCCCGCGCGCACCGCGTCGACCAGATAGCGGAACGGCATGAAGTGGGAGACCACGTCCAGCCAGGTGGGCGCGAGGGCCATCGGCAGCATGAGCCCCGACAGCAGCATCGAGGGCATGCTCACGGCGTTCACGGCGGGCCCGAACTCGTGCGCCTTGGAGACCTTCATGGCCAGTGCGTACGAGAGGGAGGCGAGCCCCGCGGTCAGCAGCGCCACGAACGCGAAGCCGATGAGGATGCCGCCGAGCGGCGCCCTGAGCCCCATCGCCAGCGCGGCGAGCACGAGCAGCACGGCCTGGAAGACGAAGAGCGCGGCGTCGCGCAGGATCCGGCCGAGGAGCAGCGCGAGACGGCTGACGGGCGTCACCCGCATCCGCTCCACCACGCCGAACTGCTTCTCGATGATGAGCGCGAAACCGCTGAACGTGGCGCCGAAGAGGCCCAGTTGCAGCAGCAGCCCGGGCACGAGCACCTGCCAGGAGTCGCCCTGCGAGCCGAGCGGCAGATCGGTGAGGAGCGGGCCGAAGAAGAGCAGGTAGAGCAGGGGAGTGAGGACGCCGAAGAGGATCTGGAACTTGGAGCGGAGGGTCTGCCGGGCGTACCGCCCGAAGATCAGCGCGGTGTCGGAGAGCAGTGCAGGCATGGTGGGGGTCCCGGATCGGTGCGTGAAGGTCAGACGGCGACGGGGGTCGTGTCCGCGGGGGCGATGTCGCGCCCGGTGATGGCGAGAAAGGTGTCCTGGAGCGTGGCGTCGATCGAGCCGCCGTACTGGAGCTTGAGGGCGCTCGGCGTGCCGTCGGCGACGACGACGCCCCGGTCCACGACGACCAGGCGGTCGGAGAGCGCGTCGGCCTCGTCGAGGTAGTGCGTGGTGAGGAAGACCGTCGTGCCGTGCTCGTCGCGCAGCCGCCTCACCAGCTCCCACAGGTCGGCCCGGCTGCCCGGGTCCAGGCCGGTGGTCGGCTCGTCGAGGAAGAGCACCTCGGGCCGGTGGGTGAGCCCCATGGCGATGTCGAGCCGCCTGCGCTGGCCGCCGGAGAGCGCCGCGCAGGGACGTTCGAGCAGCTCGGTGAGGCCGAGGTCGTGTGCCAGCTCGTCGGCGCGGGCCTCGGCGCGGGACTTCGACAGGCGGTAGAGCCGCCCCTGGGTGACGAGCTCCTCGCGTACGGAGACGCTCAGGTCGACGCCGCCCGACTGGGCCACGTACCCGATCCTGCTCCGGACGCCGGCGGGGTCCCTGGCCAGGTCGCAGCCCGCGACGGTGGCGGCGCCGCCGGTGGGCGCGAGCAGCGTGGTGAGCATGCGCAGCGTGGTCGTCTTGCCCGCGCCGTTCGGCCCGAGGAAGCCGAGGATCTCGCCGGGCTGTACGCGCAGGTCGATGCCGCGCACGGCTTCGACGGGGCCGCCCTTGGTCTGGAAGGTCCGGGCGAGCCCGGAGGTGCTGATGATTGCCATGGCGTCCACAAAAACAGAGTCTCTGAAATTTTGCAATCGCCCCAAAATTTCAGAGACCCTAGGATGGGGCCATGAGTGAGGGACTGAGGGAGCGCAAGAAGCGGCAGACGAAGCAGCGGATCTCGGACATCGCGACCGGGCTCTTCCTGGAGCGGGGCTTCGGCGCGGTGACCATCGCGGAGATCGCGGAGGCGGCGGACGTCTCCGTCAACACCGTCTACAACTACTTCCCGGCCAAGGAGGACCTGTTCCTCGACCGGGGCGAGGCCGTCGTCGACCGCCTCTCCGGCTATGTGCGCGGCCGCCGGGCGGGGGAGTCCGCCGCGGCCGCCGTCCTGCGCGAGCTGCGCGCCGACGTGGAGGGCGTCTCGCCCGGCATCGGGCTCTTCCCCGGCTGGGCGGACTTCATGAAGGTCATCACCGAGGCGCACGCCCTGCGCTCCCGGCTCTGGGCGATCCAGCAGGAAGCGCTCACGCACCTCACGAAGACCCTCGCCGAGGAGACAGGGGCCGCCGCCGACGACCCCCTGCCCGGACTGATCGCGGGTCAGCTCTCCTGGCTCCACAGCACGCTCATGGCCTGGATCGGCGACGAGATGTCCAAGTCCCGCGAGCCCGCCGAGGTCTCCCGGGAAGCGCTCGTGCTGCTCGACGAGATGGAGGACCTGCTCGGCGAGAAGGTCCTCAACTACGCGGTGCGCGCCGCCCGGTGAGGCGTACCAGTGTGATGTCCGTCATTTGAGACGTGACGCGCATCTCTTCACCGCCACAGGCGCGCTCACGACCGCTAACGTGCGCCGGAGAGGCATACGTGAACAGCGTGTGAGCCAAGCGAGACAAGCGGTAGGGGAGTCGGAACAGTGGCACGGAAGCTCGCCGTCATCGGAGCCGGACTCATGGGGTCCGGCATCGCTCAGGTCTCCGCCCAGGCGGGCTGGGACGTCGTCCTGCGCGACGTCACCGACGAGGCACTGACCCGGGGCACCGACGGGATCAAGGCGTCCTACGACAAGTTCGTGAGCAAGGGCAAGCTCGCCGCCGACGACGCCGAGGCCGCGCTCGCGCGCATCACGACGACCACCGACATGGACGCCGTCGCCGACGCCGACATCGTCGTCGAGGCCGTCTTCGAGAAGCTGGAGGTCAAGCACGAGATCTTCCGCACGCTCGACAAGCTCGTGCGCGACGACGCCGTGCTCGCCTCCAACACCTCGGCCATCCCGATCACGAAGATCGCGGCCGTCACGGAGCGCCCGGAGCGCGTCGTCGGCGCCCACTTCTTCTCGCCCGTCCCGATGATGCAGCTCTGCGAGCTCGTGCGCGGCTACAAGACCAGCGACGAAACCCTCGCCCGCACCCGGGAGTTCGCCGAGTCGGTCGGCAAGACCTGCATCGTCGTCAACCGCGACGTCGCCGGCTTCGTGACGACCCGGCTGATCTCCGCGCTCGTCGTCGAGGCCGCCAAGCTCTACGAGTCGGGCGTCGCCACCGCCGAGGACATCGACATCGCCTGCAAGCTCGGCTTCGGCCACGCCATGGGCCCGCTCGCGACCGCCGACCTCACCGGCGTCGACATCCTGCTGCACGCCACCGGCAACATCTACACGGAGTCCCAGGACGAGAAGTTCGCGCCGCCGGAGCTGATGCGCCGGATGGTTGACGCCGGTGACATCGGGCGCAAGAGCGGGCAAGGGTTCTACAAGCACTGAACCAGCACTGACGTACGCCGTCTGACGCCCCGTCGGGTGCTTTGCCACCCGGCGGGTCACCCCTCGGAGTGAATTCGGTATCGGTTCGCTTACAGACGGCAACTTCCTCGCCCACGCGGCAGTCAGTTGCAGTGACATACGCAGACGCCCTACGTATCGGGCGTCACAGCAGACACAGCACTCTCGGGGAGCGCATATGCACATCAGGGGCGACCAGGCCCAGCTGGTCGTCGGGGGACGCCTCGACGTACGCAGCGCGGCGGACGCCCGCACGGTCCTGCACTCGGCCGTCGACGACGGCGCCGGCGACCTGGTGCTCGACCTGTCCGAACTCGACTCGTGGGACGCCACGGGACTCGGCGTCATCATGGGCGCGCACCGCCGCGCCGGGCGGTGCGGACGCAGGCTCGTCCTGCGCCACGTGCCACCGCAGATGCAGCGCCTCCTCGTGGCGACCCGGCTCCACCGGATCCTCGCCATCGAAGGCGGCATCGGTGTCGAATCGCTCCCCAGAGCCTGAACGATCCTGAACCGCACCTCACGCACAATCCTCACGAGACTGTGACGTCTCGGACGGGGCGGTACCCCGCCCACTCGTAGATACTGAGCGAAGGTCTAGGGTTCGGTCGCCCACCGACAGACGGACCCGCACGGGGGCACCGGACCAGAAGCGACAGCGCAGTGTGCACGAAGGCCGGAGGGGGCTGTGCACACGACGCATCTGGGGGGCTGAGACCATGGACCCGATGAACCGGGGACCCGAAGAGTACGGCCGCGACGGCACCGAAGACGGCATGCGCGACGGCACCGACGCAGCGGCGCGCACCGGGCGGCCGCCGCGCGACCCCCTGACCCCTGATTTCGGTCAGCCCGCGCCCGCCCTCGCCCGCACCGTCCAGCTCGTCTCGGGCGACTTCCTGCTCACCGTCAACCCCGTCGACGGCAGCGAGATAGAACCCTGCCCGCCCGGGGAGCAGCCGGAGCGGCCCGCCAAGCGCACCGCCGCCGAGCGCGCCGAACTGCGCCGCGCCTCGCTGCCGCCCGTGCCGCCGGGCCCCGCGCTGCCCAGGCTGCCGCTCCTGGAGCGCCAGGAAGAGCGTGAGCGCCTCGCACGGCTCCTCGCGCGCGGCCGTTCCGTACGGCTGACCGGACCCGCCGGATCGGGCCGCACCGCCCTCCTCGACGCCGTCGCCGACGACTGCGCGGACCTCGCCCCCGACGGCGTCGTCCGCCTCTCCGGCTACCGCAGGACACCCGGAGAGCTGCTCCACGACCTCTTCGCCGCCGTCCACGACGCACCCCTGTACCGCCCCGACCGCGCCCAGCTGCTCGACCTGGTCCGCGACATCGGCGCCGTCGTCGTCCTCGACGACCTGGAGTTCGGCGGCGCCGGCCTCGACGAGCTGCTCGACGCGACCCCTGAGTGCGCCTTCCTCATCGCCACCACGCCCGACGTGGCGGCCCCCTCCGCCGACTGCCACCTCGAAGAGGTCTTCCTTGGCGGGCTCGGCCGGGGCGGCGGCCTGGAGCTCCTGGAGCGCGCCGTCGGCCGCGTCCTCGACGACGAGGAGGCCAACTGGGCGGGCGACCTGTGGTTCGAGTCCGAGGGGCTGCCGCTGCGCTTCGTCCAGGCGGGCGCCCTGCTCCGCCAGCGCGACCAGCTGCGCGCCGACCCGCACGTCTTCGAGGAGCACGGCTACTTCGCGGAGACCCCCGTCGACGCGGGCACCGACGACGTCCCCGAAATCCCGCTGCCCTCGCTCGCCGACGGCGCCGCACCCGCCGCCCTGCTCGCCGCACGGCTCAGCCCGTCCGCCCGCGCCACCCTGAAGTTCGCCGTCGCCCTCGGCGGCGAGCTGCCGCACCAGGCGCACCTGCCCGCCCTCGTCGGCGACACCCACGCCGACGCGGCCCTCGCCGAACTGGTCAGCTGCGCCCTCGTCACCCCGGTCGGCGCCCACTACCGCCTCGCCGCGGGCGTGCGCGCCCAGCTGGAGGCCGCCGGATACGCCGACGAGGCGGCCGAGCACGCCCTGGCCGCCGCCCAGCACTACGCCTGGTGGGCAGGACACCCCTCCGTCACCCCGGAGCGCGTCGCCGCCGAGGCCGACGCCGTCCACGCCGCGCTCGGCGCCCTGGTCGCCACCCAGGCCGGCGCGGCCGTGCTGCTCGCCCGCACCGCGGCGCCCGCCTTCGCCGGCGGACTCGACTGGGGCGCCTGGGAGCGCGCCCTGCGGTCCGGCCAGGAAGCCGCGCGGAACGCGGGCGAGGTCGCCGAAGAGGCGTACTTCCACCACGAGTTGGGGATCCTCGCGCTCTGCGGCGGACAGCTGGACCGGGCCCGCGCCGAGCTGGAGGCCTCCATCGGGCTCCGCGGCGCGCTCGCCGACAAGCGCGGCATGATCTCCGGGCGCAGGGCCCTCGCCCTGGTCGCCGACCGCTCGGGCGGCGCGCAGCCCGGCGGGCGCACGGCCGCGGGCGAAGAGGTGCCCGACGCCCGCTACGAGGAGTCGGCGTCGCCCCCCGGCGGCATACCCGCAGCCTTCGCGCTGCCCCAGCCGCCCCCGGAGCCGGACACGCTCGTCACCAGCAAGGTGACGCCCGCCGTCGGAGCGGGCCCCGCACCGAGCCGCCGCTCCATCATCAGCGGCACCCGGCGCAACCTCGTCGCCGCCGGCGCCGGAGCCCTCCTCGCCGCGGTCCTCGGCACCGTCGTCACCCTCGGCGCCACGTCCGACAACAACGACCCGCCCGGCGACAAGGTCACCACGGAGCAGTCCGCGAAGGAGGACCGCGACGACGACGGCCTCACCGCCGACAAACCGCGGCAGGACGCCACGAGCGGCGGTGACACCCCGGGCGACGGGGGTGCCGCCGGCACCTCGGACGACCCGAAGCCGAGCGGCAGCGGGAAGCCGTCGGCCACGCCGAGCGGCAGCGGCAAGCCGTCCGGCACGCCCTCGGACAAGCCGTCCGACAAGCCGACGGACAAGCCGACCAAGCCCTCGGACAAGCCGACGAAGCCGTCCGACAAGCCGACGGACCCGCCGACCACTCCGCCCACGACCCCGCCGAGCACGCCCCCCAGCACCCCGCCGTCGACACCGCCGGCGACCGACGACCCGCCCACCTCGCCCGACCAGTCGGACTCGGCGAGCGGCTCGGGCGGGACGACGCCCGGCACCTGAGCCGACACGCCGAAGGGCCGGGCCCCTCAGGACCCGGCCCTTCGGCATGTGCGTGCGGTCAGAACAGCCGCAGCTTGTCGTCCTCGATGCCCCGCAGCGCGTTGTAGTCCAGGACGGTGCAGCCGATGCCGCGGTCCGTGGCGAGGACGCGGGCCTGCGGCTTGATCTCCTGGGCGGCGAAGATGCCCCGGACGGGCGCCAGGTGCGGGTCGCGGTTCAACAGCTCCAGATAGCGGGTGAGTTGCTCCACGCCGTCGATCTCGCCGCGCCGCTTGATCTCGACGGCGACGGTCTGCCCGTCGGCGTCGCGGCAGAGGATGTCCACCGGGCCGATCGCCGTCATGTACTCGCGACGAATGAGTGAGTAACCCTCGCCGAGTGTCTCGATCCGGTCGGCGAGCAGCTCCTGGAGGTGCGCTTCCACACCGTCCTTGATGAGGCCGGGGTCCACGCCCAGCTCGTGCGAGGAGTCGTGGAGGACTTCCTCCATCGTGATGATGAGCTTCTCGCCCGCCTTGTTCACGACGGTCCACACACCCGCGTCGTCCCCGGTCCCCTCCTTCAATGTGCAGGGCGGAGACATCCAGTTGAGCGGTTTGTAAGCCCTGTCGTCCGCGTGGATCGAGACGCTGCCGTCCGCCTTCACGAGGATCAGGCGGGGGGCCGACGGGAGATGGGCGGTGAGCCGGCCCGCGTAGTCCACGGAGCATCGGGCAATGACGAGACGCATGGGGCGCAACGCTACTCGACCGGGGCGGGTGCGCGCGATTCGCCCACCCCTCACCCGCCGCGGGAGCGACTTGTCCGGCGATGGACCTGTTCGATCCTGGCCGGTTATGCGCCCAATCTTCTGGTGTAGGCACCGCCCGGTGCCTACCGTAGAAGCAAGAGGTCGTCATCCGTGCACGCTGCGTAGGCGGACTCCATCCCTGTCCGTAGGCCCCCGCTCCCCGGGGGTGCGAGAGGAGAACCCATGTCGCTCGACGTCTCACCGGCACTGTTGGAACAGGCCGAGCGAGGCGAGGTCGATGAAGCAGAATTCGTCGACTGCGTCCGGACCTCCCTGCCTTACGCATGGGAGATGATCAGCTCCCTGGTGGCCCAGCTCAAGGTCGACGGCGGCGAGTTCGCCGACAACCAGACCCCGCCGCCGGACGAGCAGGCACGCGGTCAGCTGCTGCGCGCGCTCGCGAGTGACGCGATTCGCGGTGCCCTGCAGCGGCACTTCGGAGTGCGTCTGGCATTCCAGAACTGCCACCGCGTCGCGGTGTTCCCGCTGGATCCTTCGGTGGACGACCGGCTCGCCCGTTTCACGTCGATCCGAGGGCAGCTGCTCAACCAGTCGCCCGAACTGCGGGACTGCTGACGTCTGTTGCTGCCGCTCCGTACGCGGGAGGTGTTTCAGTCCGGAGCGGCAGCTCCTCAGAGCCTGTCTTTGAACCCCCGAGGCTCTCAGCCGGACGGCGGATCTCAGCCGAGCTGGGGCAGTACTTCGGCGCCCAGCCTTCGCACGTTCTCCTCCGTGGCCGCGAGGTCGCCCGAGCCCTCCACGAGCAGCGCGAAGCGCGTGATGCCGGTGCGCTCGGACGTGGCGGCGAGCCGGTCGGCGCACACCTGCGGGGTGCCCACGGGATGGAGCCCGCACAGCAGCTCGGTGTAGGCCGCCGGGTCCCGCATGGCCCGGTGCCTGCCGTCCACGGTCACATGGGCGTCCAGGCCCTGCTTCAGCCAGCCGGGCATCGCCTTCTGTAAGGTCTCGGCCGCCTCCACGCGCCGGTCCGCGATCTGCGCGACCCCGGCGGAGACGTGCGAGGCGGCGGCGACCTTCTCGGGGGCGTGCCCGGCGGCACGGGCGTGCCGATTCCACAAGGCCACCATTTCGGCCTTCTCGTCGTCGCCCACGTGCATGCCGAGGAGCATGGGCAGGCAGCGCTGTGCCGCGAGCCGCACGCTGGACGGCGAGGTGCAGGCGACGATCACCTCGGGCCCCGCGGTGTCGCCCTGGCCGGGCAGCGCCTCCTGCGGGCGTGGCACGACGGCCACCTCGCGGAAGGAGAACCGGCCGCCACTGCCCTCAACCCGGGGTTCGGTCAGCCACCGGAGCAGCAGGTCGAGCGATTCCGGGAACCCCTTCTCGTACGCCTCCAGGCCGGCCCCGAAGACCTCCAGGTCCACCCAGGGGCCGCCGCGTCCGACGCCGAGCGAGAACCGGCCGCCGGACGTCATGTGCAGCAGCGCCGCCTGCTCGCCGAGCGCCACGGGGTGCACGGTCGGGAGTACGCTCACGGCTGTGCCGACGCGGATCCGCCGGGTCCGCCCGAGCAGCAGGGCCGCGAGGGTCACCGCCGACGGGCACGTGCCGTACGGCACGAAGTGGTGCTCGGCGAGCCAGACCGAATCGAGCCCCGCCTCCTCGGCCACCTCGGCGGACCGCACCGCGCGGTGCAGTGCCTCCCCCTGCCCCTGTCCGGGGAACTGGGCGGCCAGAACAAAACTACCTACACGCATCGAACTCCTGCCTCCTTGGCGCCGACGCAGGCACTCCCCCTACGGGCAACAACGCGTGACACGTGCCAAAGGCACGGCCTGGCAAGAAGATTGTTGGATTTTCCGTGCAGCGAAGGGGGCCGACGGCCCTCGGTGCGGCACGGGTACCCCCGGGCGTGGCGCGTAGGCTGGTCACACCCCTGACCGCCGTACAGCCCGTGAGGTGTTTCCGTGTCCCCGCGTCGCAACCGCCCCAAGGGCGCCGGAGAGCCGAAGGCGTCCGCGGGCGCGCAGCCGCCGGTCCGCTACGGCGGCTTCCAGTCCACCGAGAGCTGGCAGGGCGAGGAGTGGAGCGTGCGCCACGTCGCGGGCGCGAGCGCGGCGGGCAAGCGGTACCGCTGCCCGGGCTGCGACCAGGAGATCCCCTCGGCCCTCGCGCACGTGGTGGCCTGGCCCGAGCACTCCGGCGTGGACGAGCGCAGACACTGGCACAAGGCGTGCTGGAACGCGAAGGACCGCCGCACCACGCGGGTGCAGCGGTCCCGTAACGCGCCGAGGTACTGAGGCTGAGGCGTCGTACCACCGTGTCGTGCGGTTATACGTCGCGCTTCTCCAGGAGCGCGAACGCGCCGGCGACGGCGGCCGCCGTGACGACGACGAGCAGCGTCAGCTGCGAGCCGCCGCCGGGGCCGTCCGCGGTGTCCGCGCCGAAGATCTTGGCGAGCGCCGTGATGGCGTTGTAGTCGTTCATCTTCTCGCCGAGCGGCTGCGTGCTCTCCCAGATCATCAGGAACGCGGGCATGATCGCCGGGACCAGGACCACGCCGAGCATGGCGGTGATGGCGCCCGCGGAGTGCCGCAGCATCGAGCCGACGGCGAGCGCGAGCACGCCGAGCAGCGAGACGTACAGACCGCCCTTGAAGACCGTGCCCGCCCACGGCAGGTCACCCGCCTCCGGGCCGCTGTGGGCGGCCGAGGCCGCCAGGCCCACGAGCAGGATGGAGCCCGCGGAGACCACGAAGGCGACCACGAAGTAGATGATGACCTTCGCGGCGAGGACGCGGTGGCGCTGCGGGGACGCGGTGAACGTCGTACGGATCATGCCCGTGCCGTACTCGGACGAAGTGACGAGCACGCCGAGCGTGATCAGGCAGATCTGACCGAGCATCAGGCCGAAGAAGGCCGGGACGGTGAACGGCATGTCCGCGTAGTCGACCGGGTCCGTGTTCGCCACGGCGAGCAGGCCGATGCCGACGACCAGGAGCAGGAAGATCCCCAGGGTCCACATCGTGGAGCGGACCGACTTGATCTTCGTCCACTCGGAGGCCAGGGCGTTGCCGAGGTGGGTCTTCTTGATCGGGATCGGCGAGGTGTAGGCGTTGGCCATCGCCTGCTGCCAGGCGGAGGGCGGCGCGGGGGCGGCGGGCGGCGGAGCCATCGGGGCGCCCTGCGGCGCCGGCGCGCCGACCGGTGCGTACATCTGCTGGGGCTGCTGCGCCTGCGGCTGCTGCTGCGGAGTCGGAGGCGTGGTCATCGTGCGGCGTCCTCGTTGTCGGTGGCGGTGGCGCGCTTGGCCATGTCGGGGGCGGGGGCCGCGGCCGGCGCCTGCTGCGGGGGAGCCGCGGCGTACGGGTTCTGCGTCGCGGGCGCGCCCTGCGGCTGCGGCATCGCGAAGGGCTGACCGCCGCCCTGCTGGGGCGGCGGCGGGGCGTACCAGCCGGGCTGGCCCTGGCCGGGCACCGGCACGCCCTGCGGCAGCGCGCCGGGGGGCATGGCGCCGGGCGGCATCTCCTGCTGGAGGCCGGCGCGCTGGTCGACCGTGGAGCGGTAGTCGACGGCGCCCTGCGTCATCCGCATGTACGCCTCTTCCAGCGAGGCCTGGTGCGGGGAGAGCTCCCACAGGCGGACGTCCGCGCCGTGCGCGAGGTCGCTGATGCGGGGGAGGGGCAGACCGGTGACGCGCAGCGCGCCGTCCTGCTCGGGCAGCACCTGGCCGCCCGCCTCGGTCAGCAGGGCCGTCAGCTTCTCGCGGTGCTGGGGCTCGCTGTCCGGCGTGCGCACCCGCGCGAAGTCCGCGGAGTTGTGCGAGATGAAGTCCTTGACGCTCATGTCGGCGAGCAGCTGGCCGCGGCCGATCACGATGAGGTGCTCGGCGGTCAGCGCCATCTCGCTCATCAGGTGGGACGACACGAAGACCGTGCGCCCCTCGGCCGCGAGCGACTTCATCAGGTTGCGGACCCAGAGGATGCCTTCGGGGTCGAGGCCGTTGACCGGCTCGTCGAAGAGCAGGACCTGCGGGTCGCCGAGGAGCGCCGCCGCGATGCCGAGCCGCTGGCCCATGCCGAGCGAGAAGCCCTTGGAGCGCTTCTTCGCCACTTCCTGGAGCCCCACGACGCCGAGCACCTCGTCGACCCTGCGGGCCGGGATGCCGGAGAGCTGCGCGAGGCAGAGCAGGTGGTTGCGGGCGTGCCGGCCGCCGTGCACGGCCTTGGCGTCGAGCAGCGCACCGACCTGGCGCGGGGCGTTCGGCAGCTTGCGGTACGGGTAGCCGCCGATCGTCACCTGCCCGGTGGTGGGCGCGTCGAGCCCGAGGATCATGCGCATCGTCGTCGACTTGCCGGAGCCGTTGGGCCCGAGGAAGCCGGTGACGGTTCCGGGCCGCACCTGGAAGGAAAGGTTGTACACGGCTGTCTTGGCGCCGTAGCGCTTCGTCAGGCCGACTGCCTCGATCATTCTCCGCACCCATCGAATGGTTCAGGACGTCGGGGCACACGCCCCCGTAAGGGTTAGGAGGATAACGGGGAGCTGACGGTTCCAGCCAAGAGCGGGTAAAAGCGTTTACGGCACCGGGAGCTCCGTCCACGGCAGCACCCAGCCCTCTTCCGCGAAGAGCCGCGTGCCCCGCGCGCGGAGCTCGGGGTCGGCGGCGGCCCGCCGTACCCAGGACGCCGCGTCGGGCCCGAGCAGTTCCCGCAGGCGCGCCGATGCGTCGAGGAGCGCGTCGAGCAGCGCGGCCTGGTCGCCGCCGCCGGGCCGCGGCAGCCCGGTCACCGGGTCGGCGAGGACGCCGCGCACGCTGACGTAGACGTACGCGTCGTCGAGCCGCTCGCCGGACGGCAGGGTCATTTCGTACGCGTCCCCGGGCAGCAGGACGCGCCGGTAGTTGGGGAGCTCGGTGGCGTCGACGGCGGGCAGCTGTGCCGTGTCCAGCCAGGAGACGACGAGGGTGGTCCGCGCGGTGCGGGATCCGTAGGGGGCGGCCGCCACATACCCGGCCCGGCCGATGTGGGCGGAGCAGCCGATGCCGAGGCCGCGCAGCCGCACGGGCACCATCGGCACGGTGCCGGAGACGCCGCGCCGGGCGAGCTTGTGGGAGAGCTGGCCGGGGGAGGCGTTCGAGCCGACGGCGATGACGGGGCGGCGGCCCGCGACGGGTGTCCGGCCGAGGGCGGTGAGGATGTCGTCCAGTGAGCGGTGCGGCCGGTGGCCGGCGCCGTCGACGGTCCACGCGCCGAGTCCGCCGGGGCGCGGGCGCAGCTCGAGCAGCTCGGCGCCGGTGAGCAGGGCGGGGACGGTGACCGGCAGGCCCGGGTAGGTGAGGGGTTGCAGCGCGGGCACGCCGTCGAGGCCGAGCGCGGCGAGCCCGCGGTCCTGCGTCGTCACATGTCCCTCCGGGGCACGGCGGTCGTACGTCCTGTGGACGCCGAGATCACGCGTCCCGTTTCTTCAGCAGTACGTACCCACCGAGCAGCGCGAGCACCACCCACGCCACCATGATCGCGAGGCCGCCCCACGGCCCGTACGGGGTGTCGTCGTCGAACGGCGACTTGACCTGCATGATCTTGCTGCCGGCCTGGTCGGGCAGGAAGCGGCCGATCTTCTTCGTCGCCGATACGTTGCCGAGGATGCTGGAGATGAGGAAGAAGAACGGCATCAGGATGCCGAGGGAGAGCATCGGGCTGCGCAGCATCGCCGCGACGCCCATGGAGAACAGCGCGATGAGCGTCATGTAGAGCGCGCCGCCGATCACGGCGCGCAGTACTCCTGGGTCGCCGATCTGCGCCTTGTACGGGCCGAGCATCGCCTGCCCGACGAAGAAGGTGAGGAAGCTGGTGGCCAGGCCCACCACGAAGGCGAGCAGCGTGGCGACGGTGATCTTGCCGAAGAGGAACGCGGCGCGCTGCGGGACCGCCGCGAGCGAGGTGCGGATCATGCCGGTGCTGTACTCGTTCGAGACGACGAGCACCCCGAAGACGATCATCGCGAGCTGGCCGAGGGACATCCCGGCGAAGCTGATGAAGGTCGGGTCGAAGGTCAGCCTGTCCCTGGCGTCCAGGCTGTCGTAGTCGTTCTTGGACAGGACGCTGATCAACGCGCCGAGCGCGACCGTGACGACGAGGGCGAGCCCGAGCGTCCAGACGGTCGACGAGACCGAGCGGATCTTGGTCCACTCCGATCGCAGTACCTGCGTCGCGGCCATCGCTCAGGCTCCCTTCCGCGGCTGCCAGCCCTGGCCGGGCCCCTTGTGGTCGGTGTGCGCGTGGTACTCGACCGACTCCGCGGTGAGCTGCATGAAGGCCTCTTCCAGAGAGGCCTGTTGGGGACTCAGCTCATGGAGGACGACATGGTTTCGTGCGGCGAGCTCACCGAGCTCCTCCGCGGAGGCACCGTCCACTTCGAGGGCGCCGTCCCCCGCGTCGACGGCGGTGACACCCGCCCTGTGCAGCACGTCGAGGAGGCGTTCGCGCTGCGGAGAGCGGACTCTGACGTACGAGCGGGAGTTCTGCCGGATGAAGTCGGACATCGACAGGTCGGCGAGGAGGCGGCCCTGGCCGATGACGACGAGGTGGTCGGCGGTGAGCGCCATCTCGCTCATCAGGTGCGAGGAGACGAAGACCGTACGCCCTTGTGCGGCAAGGGACTTCATCAGGTTGCGGATCCAGTGGATGCCCTCGGGGTCGAGGCCGTTGACCGGCTCGTCGAACATCAGGATCTCGGGGTCGCCGAGGAGCGCCCCGGCGATGCCGAGCCGCTGGCCCATGCCGAGCGAGAAGCCCTTGGCCTTCTTCTTGGCGACGGCGGTCAGCCCGACGGTGTCGAGGACCTCGGTGACGCGGGCGCGCGGGATGCCGTTGCTCTGCGCGAGGCAGAGGAGGTGGTTGAAGGCGCTGCGGCCGCCGTGCATCGCCTTGGCGTCGAGGAGCGCGCCGATGCACGTGAGCGGGTCCTTCAGCTGGGTGTAGTGCCGGCCGTCGATGCGGACGGCGCCGGCCGAGGGGTGGTCGAGCCCGAGCAGCATGCGCATGGTGGTGGACTTGCCCGCGCCGTTCGGGCCGAGGAAGCCGGTGACCATGCCGGGGCGGACGGTGAAGGTCAGGTTGTTGACGGCCACCTTTTCGCCGTACCGCTTGGTCAGCCCCTCTAGCTCGATCATGCGGCAACGCTAAAACGGGACAAAGCCCCCTGCCACTGGAGAACAGGGGGCTCTGCGCCCCTGAAAGGGGGCGCGGGGAACCGCGCGCTCAGCCACAGCCGGGCCCGCAGGTCCGCTACGGCCTCAGCGGGTCTGCTGAGCCGGCACGCCTCGCGAGACGGGCTCGTCGTCCGCGGGCGTACCCGCGGCGGCGACCGCCGCACCGGTGAGCGTCGCCAGCATCTCCCGCACATTGGTGAGCTGCGCGTTGATGCTGTCGCGGCGGTTCGTGAGGGCGGCGAGCTCGCGCTCGGACTCCGAACGGATCCGGTCCGCCTTCGCGTTCGCGTCGGCCACGATGTCCTCGGCCTGGCGCTGCGCGGTCTCGACGGTCTGCCGGGCGCGGCGCTCCGCGTCGGTCCGCAGCTTCTCCGCCTCCAGGCGCAGCTGCTCCGCACGGTGCTCGATCTCCGCGAGGCGCTTCTCCGCCTTGGCCTGCCGCGAGGCCAGGTCACGCTCGGACTGCTCACGGCGCTTGGCGAGGTTCGTCTCGAAGTCCGCGGCGGCCTGGGCGGCCTTGGCGCGGGTCTCCTCGAAGAGGGCGTCGGCCTCCTCGCGCTTGGACTGCGCGTCCTTCTGGGCCTCGGCCCGCAGCGCGCTCGCCTCGCCCTTGGCCTTCTCGACGATCCGGACGCCCTCGTCCTCGGCCTTGGCCTTGCGCTCGGCGGCGAACGACTCGGCGTCGTTGCGCACCTGCTGGGCGGCGGACTCGGCGAGCTCACGGTGCTGCTCGGCCGCGCGACGGGCCTCCTCGCGCAGGTCCTTCGCCTCCTCCTCGGCGAGGCGGAGGATCTTCTCGACGCGGGCACCGAGACCGGCGTACGACGGCTCGGCGTCGGCGACCTGGGCCTGGGCGTTCTGCGTCTCGAGGTGCAGCTCCTCGATGCGCTTTTCCAGAGCAGTGATACGGGCAAGAGCACTGTCACGGTCGGAGACGAGCTTGGAGATACGTTCGTCCACCTGAGCGCGGTCGTACCCACGCCGCACAAGCTCGAAGCCGTAGGGGGAAGTGTCGCTCATGGGGTTCCTGTCGAATGAGACCGGTGAGGTGATAGAGGGAATCCTAGGGGTCCAAGCGGCGTGTCATCGAGCAGATGCCTGTTTGATCTGGAGAATGACACCCCTTTTGAGTGGCTGACCGTCAGAGCGCTTGCCAGGGACAGGGCCAAAGGTCCTTTCGGAGCACGGCAGATTCCCTTTGACTACCCCTCCGACTGCTTCCCACTCGAACGTGTCGATCCGGCCGCGGCCCCCGCCTTGACGCCGCCCGCGCCGGAGCCGCCGCCCGACCCGGTCTTCGCACCGCTCGACGGGGCCTCGAAAGACTCCAACGCCTCCAGCACGTCCTGGACACGGGAGATCTCCGCATTGATGTCCGCGCGGCGCCGCACCAAAACCTCCAGCTCCTGCTTGCCCTCCTCGACCATACGGGTCGCCTCCGCCTCGGCCTCCGCCTTGATCCGCTCGGCCTCGCGCGTCAGCTCGGCCTTCTTGGTCTCGGCCTCCTTCAGGAGCGCCTCGGCCTTCTTCACGGCGGCGATACGGACCTTGCCCGCCTCCGAGTTGGCGTCCGAGACCAGCTCCTTCGCCTTCGCCTCGGCCTCGGCCAGCTGCTCCTCCGCGGCCTTGACCAGCGCGTCGCACCGCTCGCCCGCGGACTTCATCGCCTCGGCGGACTCGCGGCGGGCGCGGTCGTGCAACTCCTCGATCTCGGCGCTGAGACGGTCGCGCTGCTCCTCCGAGCGCTCCCTTATGGCGGTCGCGTCGCGGCGGGCGCCGACGAGCAGCTCGTCCGCGTCCGTACGGGCCTTCTCCACCAGGGAGTTGCCCTCGACCGTCGCCGCGGCGACCAGGCGCTCGGCCTCCTTGCGGGCCGCGCCGACCATCGTGTCGGCCTGCGCCTCGGCGTCCGTGGTCGCCTTCAGCGCCTTCTCCTGGGCGTCCGACGTCAGCTTCTCGGCCTCCGCCGCGGCCTCCGTGATGAGCGTGTCGACCTGCTCGGCGGCTTCCTGACGGCGCTTGTTGGCCTCCTTGCGGGCCTCGTCGAGGGTGCGCTCGGCCTCCTCGCGCGCCTGGGACGTGAGCCGCTCGGCCTCGCTCGCCGCCGCCGCCTTGACGCGCTCCGACTCGCTGCGGATCCGCTCGGCGTGCTGCTGCGCGGAGTTGACCGTCTCGGCGGCCTCGGCGCGCAGCCGCTCCGCGTCGCCGGAGGCGTCCGAGATGAGCTTCTCGGCCTTCGCCACGGACTCCGCGCGCACCCGCTCCGCCTCGGCGGTGGACTCGGCACGCAGCCGCTCGGCCTGCTCGACGGCCTCCGTGCGGACCCGCTCGGCCTCGGTGGCGGTCTCGGCCGTGAGCCGCTCCGCCTGCTCGACGGCCTCCGTGCGGACCCGCTCGGCCTCCGCGGCCGTCTTGTTCTGCAGCAGCTCCGCCTCGCTGCGGGCCTCGCCGATCAGCGTGTCGGCCTGGGCCGCCGCGTCGTTGCGGATGCGGTTGGCATCCTCGCGGGCGTCGGCACGCGTGCGTGCGGCGTCCTGCTCCGCCTGCGCGATGGTGTCCGACGCCTCCGTGCGCACCCGCTGGGCGTGCTCCGAGGCGTCCGAGCGCATCCGCTCGGCCTCCGCGATCGCGTCCGCAACCGTGCGCTCCGCGAGCTCCTTGGCGGCCTCCGAGGCCTCCGTCGCCTCGCGCCGGGTGCGGTTGGCGTCCTCGGTGGCGCGCTCCCGCTCGGCGTAGGCGTCGGCGCGGACGCGGTCCGCCTCCTCCTGCGCCTCCGTCCGCGTGCGCTCGGCGGCGTGCTCGGCGGCCGAGCGCAGCCCCGCGACCTCCTCCTGCGCCGCCTCGTGCAGGCCGGCCACGGAGTCGCGTACGGACTGGGCGTGCTGCTCGGCGGCCGAGACCAGCTCGGTCGCGCGGCGGTCGGCCTCCTCGACGAGCCGGATCGCCTCGGCCTGCGCCTCCTCGACGCGCTTGCGGGCGGACGCGAGGAGCTCCTCGCTCTGCTCGCGGGCCCGCTCACGCTCCTGGTCGGCCTCCGCACGCGCGGAGGCCAGGGTCTCCTCGGCCTCGCGGCGGCGGCGGGCCGCCTCCTCCTGGGCGGCGGCGAGCGCCTCGGCGGCCTCCGTGCCGACGCGCTCGGCGGCGGCCGCGGCCTCCGCACGGACCCGGTCGGCCGACTCCTGCGCCTCCGTCTTGAGCCGCTCCGCCTCGGCGGCGGCCTCCGAACGCAGGCGTACGGCGATGTTCTCGCCCTCCGCGCGGGCCTGCGAGGCATCGGCCGCGGCTTCGTCGCGCAGCCGCTCCGCCTCGGTCTCGGCCTGCGCCTGGAGCGTGCGGATCCGCTCGGCGGACTCGGCGCGCAGCCGGTCCGTCTCGTCCGTGGCCTCCTTGCGCATGCGCGCGGCCTCGGCGCGGGCGTCGGTCAGCGCCTGCTCGGCGGCCGACAGGCGCTCCTCGGCCTCCGTGCGCAGCCGCGTCAGCTCCTCGGCGGCCTCGGCCTGCCGTGCCGCTATGGCCTGCTCGGTCTCCTCGCGCAGCGCCCGCGCGGCCTCCTCGGCCTCGGACCTGGTGGCCTCGGCCTGCTCGGCGGCCTCCTCGCGGTGCCGCTCGGCCTCCTCGCGGGTGCGCTCCAGGGTCTCCTCGGCCTGCGTGCGCAGCGTCGTGGCGCGCTCGACGGCCTCGGTGCGGACCCGGTCGCTCTCGGTGGCCGCGGCCGTGCGCAGCTCCTCGGCGTCGGCCTTCGCCTTGGCGAGGAGCTCCTCGGCGGACTTGGCCGCCTCCTCGATCTCCTTGACCGCCTCGCGCCGCGCCTCGCCCCGGATGCGCTCGCCCTCGGAGACCGCGTCGGCCCGCAGCTGCTCGGCCTCGCCGCGCAGCCGGCGCGCCTCCTCCTGCAGCTCGACGGTCTTGGCGCGGTACTCCTTGGTGTCGTCCTTCGCCGCGCCCTTGAGCTCCTCGGCGATGTCGTGCGCCTCGGCGCGCAGCCGGTCCGCCTCGGCCTCCGCCTCGGAGCGGATCCGCTCGGCCTCCTCGGTGGCGGCCTTCGTGGTCTCCTTGGCGTTCTTCGAGGCCTTGTCGAGGACCTCCTCGGCGGTCCGCGCGGCCTTCGCGAGCTGGCTCGCGGTCTCCTCGGCGGTGATCGTGCGCGCCTTCTCGGCGGCGTCCGCGATCAGCTTCTCGGCCTCCGCGCGGGCGTCGGCGACCAGCTGCTCGGCCTCGGAACGGGTGGACTCGGCCTCCTTGGTGGCCTCGCCGACCAGGCGGGCGACCTGCTCCTTGGCGGTCCGCGTGCGCTGTTCGTTCGCCGCCTCCGCGGCCGACAGCTGCTTGGCAGCGGTCTCCTTGGCCTCGGCGAGCACCTTCTCGGCCTCGCCGCGCGCGGTACGCAGCGCCGTCTCGGCCTCGGCCATGCGCTGCTCGGCGGCCCGGCTCGCCTCGGCGGCCTGGCGGCGCGCCTGCTCGGACTCGGTCGCCGTGGTGGAGCGCAGCTGCTCGGCGTGGTCGGTGGCCTCCTGGGCCTGGGTGGACGCGGCGTTCAGCAGGCGCTCGGCGTCGGTGCGGGCGCGGCGCAGGATCGCCTCGGCCTCGGCGCGGGCGGCCTCGGCGTCGCCCGCCAGGCGCTGGCGGGCCTCCTCGGCGATCCGGGCGGCCTCGGCGCGGGCGGCGGCCAGGGCCTGGTCGGCCTCGGCGCGCGACTCGTCGAGGAGGCGGCGGGCCTGCTGTTCGGTGCGGGCCCTGAGCTGCTCGGCCCAGGCCACGTTCTCGTTGACGTGGGACTCGACGGTCCTGCGGCGCTCGGCCAGCTCCTGGTCGAGCTGCTGGCGGCGCGAGACGGCCTCGGCGTGCAGCTCGGACTGGAGGCGGGCCTGCTGCTCGGCGTGCTCCTGGAGGATCCGCTGGGTCTGCGCGCGGGCGTCGCGGAGCTCGCGCTCGGCGTCGGCGCGCAGCTGCTCGGCCTGGATCTGGGCATTGCGGAGCAACTGCTCGGCCTGATACCCGATGTCCGCGCTGTCGTAGGCAGGGCGGGACGCGAGGTTGCGGCGCGCCTCGTGCAGCTTGGCGCGCAACACCTCGACCTGGTAGCCGAGGTCCTCGGCGTGCTGGACGGCTTTCTCCCGCTCGGTCTTCAGCCGATCCATCTCGGCCTCGAACCGCGACAGACTGTCGGTCTCAGCCCGCGAGTTCTCTTGGCGTTCGTAGCCCCGCACTGCGCGGTCCCATCCTTCCCCGAGCTCTCGGCTGCGCTCGAGCAGGGGAGGCCCCACTCCTGGTCGCAATTCTCTCCAACGAGCCCCGTCCATCCGCCGAACGGGGCCCCCGGGGGAATGGTGTCAGATCAACAGCGGAGCATGAGCTGCTGCCCCGACGCTCGTCCCCCGAAACCCGGACCCCGGTATGTGGCCGCCCGAAGTTCGGACGGCCGCCACTAACCCTACCGGCCCAGATATACGGAGGTCAGTGCTCCGGTGCCTCGGAGGGTGCCGAAGTGACAAGTTCCGTAAGGACACCGTGGCAGTCCTTCGGGTGCAGGAACGTGATGCGCGACCCCATGGAGCCGATCCGGGGCTCTTCGTAGAGGACGCGTACGCCCTTGTCCTTGATGGCCGCGGCGTCGCCGTCCACGTCCGCGGTGCCGAAGGCGATGTGGTGCACGCCCTCGCCGTTCTTGGCCAGCCACTTGCCGACCGCGGAGTCGTCGCGGGTCGGTTCCAGGAGCTGGAGGTAGGAGGCACCTCCGTCACTCGTCTCGTTGATTTTGAGCATGGCCTCGCGCACGCCCTGCTCTTCGTTGACCTCGGTGTGGAAGACCTCGAATCCGTACGTCGCACGGTAGAACTCGACGGTCTTGTCGAGGTCGAAACAGGCGATCCCGATGTGGTCGATTCGCGTCAGCATGGTTCAAGTGCAGCGCTTGCCGCAGTGATTACGCAACGTGCGCGCGATCACAGTCGCCGCCCGATGACGGCAGGGGTACTGCTCAGTACATTCAGATAAACCCTCGTTAACTCCTCTCCTCCCAAGGGGTCGTCGCACATGGCAGGAACGACCGGCACCACCTCAGTGATCGTCGCGGGCGCACGCACGCCCATGGGCCGTCTCCTCGGCTCGCTGAAGTCCTTCTCGGGTGCGGATCTGGGGGGCTTCGCGATCAAGGCCGCGCTGGAACGCGCGGGAATCGGCGGCGACCAGGTCCAGTACGTGATCATGGGCCAGGTGCTCCAGGCCGGGGCAGGGCAGATCCCGGCACGCCAGGCCGCCGTCAAGGCGGGCATCCCCATGAACGTCCCCGCGCTGACCGTCAACAAGGTCTGCCTCTCGGGCCTCGACGCCATCGCGCTCGCCGACCAGCTGATCCGCGCCGGCGAGTTCGACATCGTGGTGGCCGGCGGTCAGGAGTCCATGACCAACGCCCCCCACCTGCTCCCCAAGTCCCGCGAGGGATACAAGTACGGCGCGATCGAGATGCTCGACTCCATGGCGCACGACGGCCTGACCGACTCCTTCGACGGCGTCGCGATGGGCGAGTCGACGGAGAAGCACAACACCCGCCTCGGCATCCGCCGTGCGGTGCAGGACGAGGTGGCCGCCCTCTCCCACCAGCGCGCCGCGGCCGCCCAGAAGAACGGCCTGTTCGAGGCCGAGATCACCCCGGTCGAGATCCCGCAGCGCAAGGGCGACCCGGTGCTCTTCGCCAAGGACGAGGGCATCCGCCCGGAGACCACCGCCGAGTCCCTCGGCAAGCTGCGCCCGGCCTTCGCCAAGGACGGCACGATCACGGCGGGCTCCGCCTCGCAGATCTCCGACGGCGCCGCCGCGGTCGTCGTCATGTCCAAGGCCAAGGCCGAGGAGCTCGGCCTCGACTGGCTCGCCGAGATCGGTGCGCACGGCAATGTGGCGGGACCCGACAACTCGCTCCAGTCCCAGCCGTCCAACGCCATACAGCACGCGCTGAAGAAGGAGGGCCTGGAGGTCTCCGACCTCGACCTGATCGAGATCAACGAAGCCTTCGCCGCCGTCGCGGTGCAGTCAATGAACGACCTCGGAGTTTCCACGGAAAAGGTGAACGTCAACGGCGGAGCCATCGCGCTGGGTCACCCGATCGGCATGTCCGGCGCCCGCCTCGTACTGCACCTCGCCCTGGAGCTGAAGCGGCGGGGCGGCGGCGTGGGCGCGGCCGCGCTGTGCGGTGGCGGCGGTCAGGGCGACGCCCTGATCGTGAAGGTGGCCAAGGCCTGACCCGGCGGTATCCCGTCCTGTACGTGTGCGTGACGTGACGCGTAGGGGGCGGTACTCCCGTCCCGTACGCGTACGTAGTGAACGGAGCTGTGATGCAGGACGTCCCCTCCCTGGTGGCGCAGGCCCGCGAGGGCAGGCCGCGGGCCGTGGCCCGGCTGATCTCACTGGTCGAGGGGGCGTCACCGCAGCTGCGGGAAGTGATGGCGGCGCTGGCGCCGCTCGCGGGCCACGCCTACGTGGTCGGTCTCACGGGATCGCCCGGTGTCGGCAAGTCGACATCGACGTCCGCGCTCGTGAGCTCCTACCGGCGGGCCGGAAAGCGGGTCGGCGTCCTCGCCGTGGACCCGTCGTCCCCCTTCTCCGGAGGCGCGCTCCTCGGCGACCGCGTCCGGATGTCGGACCACGCGTCCGACCCCGGTGTCTACATCCGCTCCATGGCCACGCGCGGTCACCTCGGCGGGCTCGCGTGGGCCGCGCCGCAGGCCATCCGCGTCCTGGACGCGGCGGGCTGCGACGTGATCCTCGTCGAGACCGTCGGCGTCGGCCAGTCCGAGGTGGAGATCGCCTCCCAGGCGGACACGTCGGTGGTGCTCCTCGCGCCCGGCATGGGCGACGGCATCCAGGCGGCCAAGGCCGGAATCCTGGAGATCGGCGACGTGTACGTCGTCAACAAGGCGGACCGCGACGGCGCCGACGCGACCGCGCGCGAGCTGAACCACATGCTGGGCCTCGGTGAGTCCCGCGGCCCCGGCGACTGGCGGCCGCCCATCGTGAAGACGGTCGCGGCGCGCGGCGAAGGCGTCGACGAGGTCGTGGAGGCGCTGGAGAAGCACCGGGCGTGGATGGAGGAGCGCGGTGTCCTCGCCGAGCGGCGGGTGGCCCGCGCCTCCCGGGAGGTCGAGACGATCGCCGTCACGACGCTGCGGGAGCGGATCGGGTCCCTGCACGGCGACCTCAGGCTGTCCGCGCTCGCGGAGCGCATCGTGGCGGGGGAGCTGGATCCGTACACGGCCGCGGACGAGCTGGTCGAGGGGCTCACGGACAGCTAGGCCGAGCCAGGGCGGACGCGTACGGCCCGGACCTGGGGTCCGGGCCGTGGTGGTGAGTGAGGGGCTCGTCAGTCGTCGGAGCCGTCGTTGTCGTCACGGTCGTCGTGGTCGCCCTGGTGGTCCGCGGTGACCTTGTCGGTCTTCAGGTCGACGTTGTACTCGGACTCGGCGCCCTTGGAGTCGGTGGTCTCCACGCTCCAGGCGGTCGCCCGGCCGTCGTCGTCCAGGTCCACGGAGGTCACGGTGCCCTTGTCGGCGCCGGCCCGCGCGGCGTCCGCTGCGGTCACGGAGGCGCCCTTCAGCGCGGAGTTCAGCCGGGCCGCGTCGGCGGCGTCGTCACCGTCGTCGTCCTTCTCCGTCCAGGAGCCGAGGACCTTGCCGGTGCCCGGGTCGACCTCGACGCTGTGCCACGTCTTGCCGTTCAGGATGTCGACGTCCCAGACCAGGCCGCCGTCCTCGTCGTCGAGCTCGGCGGAGACCGCGGTGCCCTTGGTGTCGGCGAGGGCGGCCTTGACGGCGTCCGCGGCGGTCACCTTGGCGGCCTTGGCCTCGGCGGTGTTCTCCGCGGCGTCGTCGCGGTCGTCGTCCTTGCGGTCGTCGTCGCGGTCGTGGTCCTTCAGCTGCACGCTCGACCGGTTGGCGGCGCCCGACTCGTCGTCGCCGGTGACCGCGAGGGCGGTGGCGGTGCCACCTCCGACGAGCGTGAGTGCGGCGACGGTGGCGATGACGATGTTGCGCTTCATGGGGTCCCTCCCGAGACGGTCTGTTGCTGCGAGCTGTCGCTTCGGGCTGTTGTTGCGAGCCGTTGTTGCGACGAGGACCAATCTGCCGGGACGATCCTGAACCCACGCTGAAGCCGCCTGAAGAACTCTTCAGCTTCGCTCTGCCACCCTGAGCGCATGCGTTTGTTGATCGTGGAGGACGAGAAGCGGCTCGCTCTGTCGCTCGCCAAGGGCCTGACCGCCGAGGGCTACGCCGTCGACGTCGTCCACGACGGCGTCGACGGGCTGCACCGGGCGAGCGAGGGCACGTACGACCTGGTGATCCTCGACATCATGCTGCCCGGCATGAACGGCTACCGCGTCTGCTCCACGCTGCGCGCGGCGGGCAACGAGGTGCCGATCCTGATGCTCACCGCCAAGGACGGCGAGTACGACGAGGCGGAGGGCCTCGACACGGGCGCGGACGACTACCTCACCAAGCCCTTCTCGTACGTCGTGCTGGTCGCCCGCGTGAAGGCGCTGCTGCGCCGCCGCGGCGGCGCGGGCCCGTCCCCGGTGCACGTCCTGGGCGACCTCAAGGTCGACACGGCCGCACGCCGCGTCTTCCGCGGCGAGGACGAGATCACCCTCACCGCCAAGGAGTTCGCGGTCCTGGAGCAGCTGGTGCTGCGGGCGGGCGAGGTGGTCTCCAAGGGCGACATCCTGGAGCACGTCTGGGACTTCGCGTACGAAGGCGATCCCAACATCGTCGAGGTGTACGTGAGCACGCTGCGGCGCAAGCTCGGCGCGGCCCTCATCAAGACCGTGCGCGGCGCCGGATACCGCTTGGAGGCCCCGCGATGAGCAGGTTGTTCGGATCGGTGCGGGCCAGGGCCACGCTGGGCGCGAGCCTGGTCGTCGCCCTCGCCCTGGTCGCCGCGGGCGCCGCCGTGCTGCTCGCGCTGCGGGCCAACCTCACCGACCAGGCGGACGGGCGCGCCGACTCGGCGGCCCGCGACGTCGCCTCGCAGCTGGTGGCGGGCCGGCCGTTCGCGGACCTCGACCTGCCGGACGAGGACGACAGCCCGGTGCAGGTCCTCGACGAGCAGGGCAGGCTGGTCGCCGCCAGCGACGACCTGGAGCGGATCAGCGGCACCGGGACCGGCGCGGTCAAGCCCGTCGGGGCCGCCCCCGCGCGCTCCGGCGCTGAGGACAGGAGCGACGGCGAGGAGGACAGGGACGACAGGGACGACAAGGGCGACGCGTCAGAGGCCGGTGAAGCGTCGGAGGCCGGTGAGGCGGCCGAGCTCGGAGAGATCGACGAGGACGCCGAGTACAGCTCCGGATCCGCCACCGTCGACGGCGAGAGCGCCGACTACCGGTTCGCCGCCGTCGAGGTGAGCACGGAGAAGCGGGGCGACTTCACGGTCTACGCGGGCGGTTCGCTCGCCGACGAGCAGAGCGCCACGTCGACGGCGCTGACGTCCATGCTGATCGGCTTCCCGCTGCTCCTCGCGGTCGTCGCCGGGGTCACCTGGCTGGTGACGCGGCGCGCGCTGCGCCCGGTGGCGGCGATCACCGCGGAGATGGCCGCGATCACCGCGTCGGAGGATCTCGCGCGCCGCGTGCCCGAGCCGGACACGCACGACGAGATCGCCCGGCTCGCCCGCACCACGAACGAGACGCTCACCGCCCTGCAGACCTCGGTGGAGCGCCAGCGCCGGTTCGTGGCGGACGCCTCGCACGAGCTGCGCAGCCCCATCGCGTCGCTCCGGACCCAGCTCGAAGTGGGCGCGGCCCACCCGGAGTTGCTGGATGTCGACGGCGCCGTCGAGGACACCGTGCGGCTTCAGGAACTCGCCGCGGACCTGCTGCTCCTTGCCCGCCTGGACGCGGGGGAGAAGCCGGGTGAGGGCCGGGTCGACCTGGCGGCGTTCGTCCGTGAGGAGCTGTCGCAGCGCACCCGGGATCGTGTCGACGTGCACACCGAGTTGAAGAGCGTGGAAGTCGCGGGCTCGCGCGGTCAGTTGGCGCGGGTGCTCGGGAACCTGCTGAACAACGCCCAGCGGCACGCGCGCTCCCGCGTCACGGTGTCCACCCGGAGGGATGGTGCCTGGGCGGTCCTCGAGGTGTCCGATGACGGGAGCGGCGTGCCGGAGAGCGAACGGGAGCGGATCTTCGAGCGGTTCGTACGGCTCGACGACGCGCGGACCCGCGACGAGGGCGGGGCCGGTCTGGGCCTCGCCATCGCGCGGGACGTGGCGGTGCGGCACGGCGGCACGCTCGTGGTGTGTGAGGCGCCGTCCGGTGGTGCGCTGTTCGAGCTCCGGCTGCCCTGCCCTCAATCGTCGGCGGAGTGAGGATCGGTGCGGCCGGCCGTGGCGGAGCGGGTCAGGGCTTTCCGCGCTGGGAGCGCAGGTGTTCCGCGATCGGGGTCAGGGCCTTGCGCAGTTCGTCGAGGGCCTCGGCGGAGATGAGATCGACGAAGTGCCGCCGGACGGAGGCGACATGGTGCGGAGCCACCTTCTGCATGGTCTCCATGCCTTCCTCGGTGAGGACGGTGTAGAGCCCTCGCCGGTCGGACTCGCAGTTCTCCCGGCGCACCAGGCCCGCGTTCTCCATACGGGTGATCTGGTGGGACAGGCGACTCTTGGACTGCAGGGTGGCGGCGGCAAGATCACTCATGCGCATCCGCCGCTCTTCCGATTCGGAGAGGTAAACGAGAATGTCGTAGTCGTTCATGGTCAGGTTGAACGGCTGAAGGTCCTTTTCGAGCTGATAAGTCAGCATCCTGTTGACCTCCACGTGGGTACGCCAGGCGCACTGTTCCTCGTCGGTCAGCCACTGCGGGGCCGTCTCGGTCTCCATGGAATCGATTCTACCTAAGAAGTTGAAAGGTGAACGAATGGTGGGATGTGACGCGCCTCGCACCACCTGCCTCTCGGAGGGGCACAGGCGTTCGCCGTCACACTCCGCAGACTACCGCTCACAGCCCGAAGCGACGCTGGAGGTCCCCCAGTTGTCCGGGAAGGCGCGGTGCCCCCGGCTGCTGACCCGGTTGCCCCGGAGTGCCCCGTCCGCCGGGTACGCCCCCCTGGTGCGGCACCTCGCCCGTGGCCTGCTCGGGCAGCAGTGCCTCGGTGGACTGCAGCAGGACCGTGCCGGCCCCCACGAACTCGAACTGATGCTCCTCGCCGGATGTTCCGCCGATGCCGGTCAGCGCCCGCACGCCGCCGATCACGCCGGTGAGGTAGCCGTGGTCGTAGTGATGGCAGGGTGAGGGGCAGTCCGCCCAGCCCACGAGCGCCTGTGGATCGACGCGGATCGGCGGCTCCATGAAGACCACCGGGCCGTTCGACGCGGCGACGAACTTGCCCGTGCCGATGAGCGTCAGAAAACCCGGAACGATCGACTGCTTGAGCGCGAGAGTTGGCTGAAAAGCGAGGAGGTTGCCGGAGCGAATGGTCAGGTTGCCCTCTTCCAAGTCATACGAATTCACGTCGAAGGCCCGGTCGGCGAGGAGCATCTTGCCCTGGCCGTCCGCCACGACCCAGTCGCTCGCGTGCAGCGGCGAATGGAAACTGGTCCGGACCAAACGGTCGAGGCGGCCGTGCCCGATGCCGTTGAAGTCGATCCGGCCGTAGTAGGCGATCATCTTTCCCTTCTGCAGGAACCACTGGGAGCCTTTGAGTTCCACGCAGAAGGTGTGTGCGTTGACGTTGTCGTCGCTCGGCAGGGTCAGGGGGTCGAACACGGCGGGCGCCCCCGCGGCGGTCGAGACGTTCGGAATCACAGCTTTTCCTCCGATGCCTGGACGTAGACCGCGCCGGTCCCCGAGAGCTCCAGCTGGAAGGCCTCGCCGGAGCCGCGGCCCACCATGTCGCGCCAGCCGAGCGCGGTGGAGAGCTTGTTGCGCACGTCGCCGTGGTGGGCGACATACGCCTGGGGGTCGACGTGGACGGGGCGCTGGGGGGTGATCGGGATCTCGATGACGCCGCCGTGCGCCATGACGGCGACCGAACCGTGGCCCTTCAGGGTCGTGGTGAACAGGCCTTGGCCGCTGACCTGGCCGCGCACCATGCCCATGACGCCGCCCTGTGAGCCCAGGAACATCGTGCCCTGCTGGAGCGTGCCGTCGAAGGCGAGCAGGCGGTCCGCCTCCACGTACAGGGTGTCTCCGGAGAGGGCGATCACCTGGATGTGGTGGCCGCCGTGCCCGAAGAGGACCGTGCCGCTGCCGTCGACGGTCATCAGGGGCGTCGCCTCGCCCGCGACCCGGCGGCCGATCATGGACGCCAGGCCGCCCTGGCCGCCCTGGAGGTTCGGGGTGAAGGAGACGTCTCCCTGATAGGCCAGCATCGCGCCGCGCTGGCTGAAGATCTTGGCGCCCGGCCGCACGGTGGCCTCGACCATCTTCGAATTGATCTCACGGAAGGGCATGTCACACGTCCCCGGCGATCGTGGTGCGCTCACTGGGCTGGACATAGACGAGGCCCTCGCCCTCGAAGCGGATCTGGAAGGCCTCGCCGCCGCCCTCGCCCATGAAGGTGCGGAAGGTGACACCGGACTGGAAGCTCTGCCGGACGTCGCCCTGGTGTGCGATGTACGCCCCCGGGTCCACCGTCAGCGGATACTGCCGGGAGACGCGCAGGGCCACCGCCGGGCCGTCGGAGACGATCGCCGCCTGGCCGGTGCCCTCGACGGTCGTCGTGAACAGTCCGTTCCCCTGGGTCGCGCCGCGCAGGCCCGTGAAGCTGGTGCCGGTGCGCAGGCCGGCGTCGGTACAGAGCAGGTTGCTCGCCTCGACGTACAGCTTCTCGCCCTGCAGGCGCACCAGGTTGATCTCCGTGGCGCGGTCGGCGAACCAGCAGGTGCCGTGCCCCTTCACCTCCATCACCGTCAGCTGCTCGCCGGTGACGCGGCGGGTCACCATGCCCCTGATGCCCTCGCCGCCGCCGGTCATCTTCTTGAAGGCCATCCGGCCGTCGTACGCCACCATCGAGCCGTTCTTCGCCTTGACGGCGTCGCCGGTCATGTCGACGGCGAGCACTCTGCTCCCTTGGAGCCGAAATGTAGCCACGAATCGACGGTAGCCGCCGCGTACTCACCCAGAACAGGGTGAAGGCCCCTGAGCGAACCCGGAGAACACCCCGATGTCACAATGGGGGTCGCTTGTGCGTCCGTTCACAAGATCGACGCCGACGAGCTCCCGCCCGTGCCTGCCGTCCGTCCCACCGAAGGTGACCCGTGGACATCAAAACCGCTTCCGCACTCCGCCGCCTCCGCCTGGTCTCCGTGCCCGAGGGCATCTCCTGGATCGTGCTGTTGGTCTGCACGATCATCAAGTACACGGTCGCGGAGGGGTTCAACGTCGCGCCGGTGCTCGGCCCGATCCACGGTGTGCTCTTCATCCTCTACGTGCTCTTCTGGCTCGACGCCTGGAACCGCACGAAGTGGGACGCCAAGACCGGCATCCTCTACTTCGCGTTCTCGATCATCCCCGGCGGCGGTTTCATGGCCGAGCGCAAGCTGAAGCGTGAGGCCGAGGCCGCGGTGATCGCCTCGCGCGCCCGCAAGGAAGGTGTCGTCAACGCATGATCGTCGCCTTCTCCGTGACCCCGCTCGGGGTCGGCGAGGACGTCGGTGAGTACGTCGCCGACGCGGTCCGCGTGGTCCGCGAGTCGGGGCTGCCCCACCGGACCGATGCCATGTTCACGTCCGTCGAGGGCGAGTGGGACGAGGTGATGGACGTCGTGAAGCGCGCCGTCGCCGCGGTCGAGGCGCGTGCGCCGCGCGTCTCCGTCGTCATGAAGGCGGACATCCGCCCCGGCGTGACGGACGGTCTGACCTCCAAGGTCGAGACGGTGGAGCGCCACCTGTCCGCGTAGCCCTCTCGCACCCCGAGAAGCCCCCGCCCTTTGGGCGGGGGCTTCTTTTTTGGTCGGCGACTTGAGCGACTGCTCAAATAGCCGTACTTTGAGTTGAGCAGTCGCTCAAAAACACGTTGACGTGGGGGTTTGTCGTGGGCCTGTACATCGAGGCGCGGATACGTGCCGATCTGGACGACCTCTGGGCACGCACCCAGGAGCCCGGCTCGCACCAGCGGTGGGACCTTCGCTTCACCGAGATCGACTACCTGCCGTGCCGGGAGGGCGAGCCGCGGCACTTCCGCTACGCCACGCGCGTGCTGCCCTTCCTGACCATCGCCGGCACCGGGGTCTCCGCGGGGGAGAAGCGGCGCCCCGACGGCACCAGGACCTCCGCCCTGCGCTTCGCCTGCCCGCACCCGCTCTCCCTCCTCGAAGAGGGCAGCGGCTACTGGCGCTACGTACCGACGCCGGACGGCGACATCCGCTTCCTCACCGGGTACGACTACCGCCCCCGCTGGGGCCGCTTCGGGAGGATCGCCGACCGGGCCGTCCTGCGCCCCCTCATGGGCTGGGTGACGGCCTGGTCCTTCGACCGCCTCAGGCTCTGGCTGGAGCGGGGCATCACCCCGGAGCGCGCCCTCCTGCACGCGGTCGCGGAGTTCACCGCCCGCGTCCTCCTCGTCGTGGCCGCGGTCGTCCTCGCCCCCATGACGGCCCTGGCGACAGCGGCCCTGATGCTGATGCTGCCGCCGCTGCCCACGACGCCGGCGGCCCGCCGCTGCCTGCGCACCCCACCGGCACGCGCGCGTGACCCACGGCTCCTCGCCACACTCGCGCCGCTCACCGCGCCGAAGGGGCAGCACTCGTGACGCAGCACGCATCGATCTTCCGTACCGCCATGGGCGCCGACTTCGACCGGCTGCACCCGCAGCTCCGGCGCCGCTTCTCCGTCGGCCTCGCGAGCGGCGAGGCCTGCACGGGGCGGGGCGTGATGGACCGCATCTGGCACGGGCGTGGCTTCGTGAAACCTTTCCTCGCGGTCGGCGGCACGCGCAACATCCTCGTCCCGCGCCAGGGCAGGGACGTGCCTTTCGTCATCGAGAACGTGCCGTACACCGACACGTACGGCCGTGAGACGGTGACCTTCGTGCGCACCTTCGATCTGCCCGGCGGGCCCCGCCGCTTCGACGCCCAGATGGTCCTCGGCCCCGGGGGCGACCGCGTGCTCGACTACCTCGGCACGCACCAGCACCTCGCCAGCGACCTGCACTTCCGGGCCGAGCCCGACGGCTCGCTTCTGATCCGCTCCGGCGAACACCGGTTCCGGGAGGGCCCGGTGGACTGCCGCGTGCCGTCGCTGATCGGCGGCGACGCGGAGGTGCGGGAGTCCTACGACGACGCGTCGGGACGCTTCCGCATCCGGGTGCGGGTCACGAACCGGCACTTCGGGCCGCTCTTCGGGTACGAGGGGTCCTTCGAGGCGACGTACACCGACGTCCGGACGTGTGGGGTCAGGCCCGGGCTGCGCCCCGTCCGCGAGGAGGCGCGCGCGTGAGCGCCGCGAAGGATCCCTCCAAGGCCCAGGAGACCCGGGGCAAGCTCCTCGACGGCGCCCTGCGGACCCTCACGGAGCAGGGCATCGCCAAGACGTCCGCGCGGAGCATCGCGGCGGCGGCCGGCGTCAACCAGGCGCTCGTCTTCTACCACTTCGGCTCGGTCGACGACCTGCTCGCGGAGGCGTGCAGGTACGGCACGGAGCAGCGGGTCTCCCGCTACCGCGAACGCCTCGCCGGGATTGGCTCCCTCTCCGAACTTCTCGCCTTCGGGCGGGAGATGCACGAGGAGGAACGCGAGGCGGGGCACGTCGCCGTCCTCGGGCAGTTGCTCGCCGGGGCGCAGACCCAGCCGCGGTTGGCCGCCGCCACGGGGGCGGGGCTCGCCCTCTGGATCGCGGAGATCGAGAAGGTCCTGACGCGGGTCCTCTCCGCCTCCCCGCTCGGGGAGTTCGTCGATCCCGTCGGGCTCGCGCGGGCGGTGGGGGCGTCGTTCGTGGGGATGGAGCTGTACGAAGGGGTCGACGCGGTCGGCGCGGCGCGAGCCCTCGACTCCCTCGAGCAGCTCTCCGTCCTCGTGACGGCGGTCGAGGATCTGGGGCCCCTCGCCCAGCGCGCGGTCCGCCACCGCCTGCGCCGCACGCGCCCGTAACGGCCTTCCTCCCGGGGGGGGGGCGGTGGGTGGGCTTCCCTGCACCGTCCCGCCGGGGTAGGAGCCCCAAGCCCGCCGCTCCGCGGCGGATGCTCCCCACCCACCCACCCGTTTACCCCGCAACGTCCTGCGGGGGTAGGGGCGGGTGGGCGGGGCTGCCCTGTGACGTCCTGCGGGAGCAGGCGCGGGGTGGGGGGGTGCCTTGCAACGTCCTGCGGGAGCAGGGGCGGGGTGGGTGGGTCTGTCCTGCGGAAGTAGGGGCGGGTGGATGGGGATGCCCCGCGATGTCCTGCGGGAGTAGGGCGGGTGGACGGGGATGGCCCCGCGGCGCAGCTGCCGCGCAAGGGAGCAAAGGCGAGGACGAGGAACGCCCGAGGAACCCCCACCGGGGTGCAGCCGCACGCGCTCGCGAGGGGACGTGGGGGTATGTGCGAACGGAGCACCGAGCACACCATGGCGTCTTTGTTCGGGCAGCGTGGCGCAGGGATGGCGAGTACGCACATACCCCCGCGGCCCCGCCCCACAGACGGGCGGAAGGCGAGCCCCACACGCACAAGGCGCCCCCTCCAGCCCCCCACACAAGCCACCCCCCACCGCAACCCCCCACCCCAAAACCGCTCGCACGGGCGAACCCCGTTCGACACGCCGGGGAAAGTCCACTTTTGTGTGGGTATCGGCTCGTTTGGATTACCAGAACCTGGAGGGCGCTGTGCGGCAGCCGGAGGGCTACGACTACGAGACCCACAGCACGCTCGCCGGACCGCTCACGGAGCCGGACGGCGGCGCAGGCGGCGAAGGGAAGGGAGGGGGGAACGGGCAGGAGAGCGGGGACGGGACGTACCAGGTCCGGTACCGGAAGCTGCTCGCCGGCGAACCGCACCGAATACGCGCCGTACTCCTCATGACCCTCGCCCCCCTCCTCACCGGCCTCCTCCTCGTCTACCTCGTCTGGCCCACCCACTGGACCGAACGCGAGGGCGCCGACAGCTGGCTGATCGGGCTGGACATCACGATGCTCGTGGCGATCGGGCTGATCGAGCTCTTCATGCTCGTGAACGTCGTCTCGATCGCGCACGCGACGATGGTGGCGAGGGATCCGATACCCGTGTATCCCGAGGCCGGCACCCGCGTCGCGTTCCTCACCACGTACGTGCCGGGCAAGGAGCCCCTGTCGATGGTCCGGGCGACGCTCGAAGGGGCGGTCCGGATACACCACCCCGGCCCCCTCGACGTATGGCTGCTAGATGAAGGGAACACCCCTGAGGCCAAGGCCCTCTGCGAAGAGCTCGGGGTGCGGTACTTCACGCGGCACGGGGTGCCGGAGTGGAATCGCGAGAAGGGGCCCCACAAGGCCCGCACCAAGCACGGCAACTACAACGCCTGGCTGGCGATGCACCAGGCCGAGTACGACTTCTTCGCCTCCGTCGACACGGACCACGTCCCGCTCCCCAACTTCCTGGAGCGGATGATGGGCTACTTCCGCGACCCGGACGTCGCCTTCGTCGTGGGGCCGCAGGTCTACGGGAACTACGAGACGCCCGTCACCAAGGCCGCGGAGTCCCAGCAGTTCCTCTTCCACGCGCTGATCCAGCGCGCGGGCAACCGCTACCGCGCCCCCATGTTCGTCGGCACGAACAACGTCGTCCGCATCAGCGCGCTCACCCAGATAGGCGGCCTGCACGACTCGATCACCGAGGACATGGCGACGGGCTTCGAGCTGCACCGCCACCGCAACCCGGTCACCAAGAAGCACTGGCGCTCGGTCTACACCCCGGACGTGCTGGCCGTCGGCGAGGGGCCGGCCTCCTGGACGGACTTCTTCACGCAGCAGATGCGCTGGTCGCGCGGCACGTACGAGACGCTGTTCAAGCAGTACTGGAAGGCACCGTTCACGATGCCGCCCGGGCGTCTCTTCTCGTACTCCCTGATGCTCGTGTACTACCCGATGACGGCCGTCAACTGGCTGCTCGGCGTGCTGAGCTGTGTGCTCTTCCTGTGGTTCGGGGCCAGCGGCACCCAGGTCGCCGCGTCCGTCTGGCTGATGCTCTACAGCGACGCGGCCGCACTCCAGATCGGCCTCTACCTCTGGAACCGCAGGCACAACGTCTCCCCGCACGAGCCCGAGGGCTCAGGAGGCCTCGCCGGCATGGCGATGTCGGCGCTCTCCGCACCCATCTACGCCAAGTCGCTCGGCGCGGCCGTCCTGCGCCGTCCCAGCCGCTTCGTCGTCACGCCCAAGGGCGACGGCACGAGCCCGGACCGGCTCCTCACCTTCCGCATCCACCTCTTCTGGGCGGTGGTGCTCGGCACGTCGCTGGCCGCCTCCTTCGTGCTCGACCACACGCACGTGGCGATGCGCACCTGGTCGGTGCTCGCGATGGTCATCTCGCTGGCACCGGTCAGCGTCTGGGCCTTCGGCCTCGTCAAGGAGCGCAGAGCGGCCCGGCAGCGGCGGGAGGCGGAGAAGCCGAGCCTGCGCGCCGAGAGCGAGCCGGGCCTGCGGGCCGAGGGCCCGGAGGGCGAACCGGAGCCGGCGTTCGCCACCGGCACGACGACAGGAGGGAACTGACCCATGGCCTACCGGCCCTCGAAGCGCACGAGAAAGACCGCCATCGGAGTCGGCGCGGGCGCGCTGCTCGTCGGACTGAACGCTCCCGCCGCGCTCTCCTTCGCCGAGGAGCAGTACTACGAGTACAAGATCTCCCAGCCCGGCTACAAGAAGAAGTACGGCTCCTGGAAGCAGGTCTCCATCCCCAAGGAGTACCGCACCAACGCCATCCACGCCGCGCTGCTCCACACCGGCAAGGTGCTGATCGTCGCGGGCTCCGGCAACGAGCAGAAGAAATTCGACGCGGGGTCGTTCGACACCGTCCTGTGGGACCCGAAGAACGACACGTTCAAGAAGATCCCCACGCCCGAGGACTTCTTCTGCTCCGGGCACGCCCAACTCCCCGACGGGCGGCTCCTGGTGGCGGGCGGCACCGCGCGCTACGAGCTGCTCGACGGCGAGGTGGAGCGGGCCGGCGGCGGCATGCGCGTGAAGAACGAGAACCCGGACAAGCCGGTGGTCCTGAAGAAGGGCACCAAGTTCCGCTCACCGTCCGGCGTCGAGTACGTCAGCAAGTTCGACGTGGAGGTGCCGAAGGCGAAGCGGGACTACGAGATCACGTACTCCAAGTCCGGGGTGATGCAGCCCTGGAAGACGAAGGTCAAGGCGAGCGAGGCGCGGGTCTTCGTCGAGGCGGTCCAGGAGGGCGAGCAGTCGGTCACCGAGAAGTCCGCGCAGTACGAGATCGAGGGACTGACCGGCGAGGAGGCCGACAACACCTACGGCATCGCCGAGAAGATCGACATGGAGAAGCAGGACTTCCAGGGGATCAAGGCGGCGTACGAGTTCGACCCCAAGGCCGAGAGGTACGTCCCGGTGGAGCCGATGGACAAGGCCCGCTGGTATCCGACGCTCGTCGGCCTGGAGAACGGCAAGGTGCTCGCGGTCTCCGGACTCGACGACGTGGGCGTCGTCGACCCGGGCGACAACGAGATCTACGACCCGAAGACGAAGAAGTGGTCGGACGGTCCCAAGCGGTACTTCCCGACGTATCCCGCGCTCTTCCTCACCAAGGGCGGCAAGCTCTTCTACCCGGCGTCCAACGCGGGGTACGGGCCCGCGGACAAGGGCCGTGAGCCGGGCCTGTGGGACCTGGAGACGAACAAGTTCGAGAAGGTCCCGGGGCTTGAGGACCTCGACCAGACCGAGACGTCGGCGTCCGTGCTGCTGCCGCCCGCGCAGGACCAGAAGGTGATGATCATGGGCGGCGGGGGCGTGGGCGAGTCGGACAAGGCGACGCGGCGCACGGCGGTGATCGACCTCAAGGAGGACAACCCGTCCTTCAGGACCGGCCCCCAGCTGCCGCAGGGCACCCGCTACCTGAACAGCGTGCTGATGCCGAACGACTCGGTGTTCACGACGAACGGCTCGAAGGACTACCGCGGCCGCAGTGGCAGCAACATCTACAAGGCGCAGTTCTACGACCCCAAGGCGAACGAGTTCCGCGAGGCCGCGGCGCCCAAGGTGGGCCGCAACTACCACTCGGAGGCGCTGCTGCTGCCCGACGGCCGCGTCGCCACGTTCGGCTCCGACCCGCTCTACGACAACGAGCAGAACACCAAGCTCGGCCACTTCGAGCAGCGCATGGAGATCTTCACGCCGCCCGCGCTGCACCGGGGCGGCAAGAACCGGCCGGTGCTCGGCGAGGGCCCGCAGGAGCTGGCGGCGGACGGCCGCGCGACGTTCCGCACCGACCATCCCGAGAACATCGCGTCGGCCCGCCTGATGCGCCCGAGCGCGGTGACGCACACGACGGACGTCGAACAGCGCTCGATCGCGCTGGCGCTCAGCAAGGGCAAGGGCAAGGTGACGGTGGACGTGCCGCGGGAGGACCGGGCGCTCGTCCCGCCGGGCTGGTACATGCTGTTCGTCACCGACAAGGACGGCACGTCGTCCGAGGCGAAGTGGATCCACGTCGGCACGGACCGCTGAACGCGGCGCTCCGGGCGCCGCTGCGCAGGCGGGGGTTCAAGTCAGGCTCTCAGGCTCCCTTGGCGTTCCGCGCGAGCCCCAGCGCGTAGTCCGGCCACCACTGGCCGGCCTCCGGGCCGCCGCGGCACGGCCCGTCCGAGTCGCCCGGCCGCTTGATCCACAGGACGGCGTCCAGCAGCGGGTCGCCCGTGCGGTCGGTCGGCGGGGTGCCGAGGCCGCGGCCCGGCGGGTTGCACCAGGCGTCCTCGCGGTCGCCGGACAAGGGGCCCTTGCCGTTGCGGCTGGTGTCCATGACGAAGTGCTTGCCGCCGACGGTCGCCGAGAGGGTGCGGCCGTACGACTTGATCGTCTCGTCGCTCTGGAAGTTGGAGACGTTCAGCGAGAAGCCGTCGGCCTGGGCGATGCCCGCCTTCTGGAGCGGCTCGGTGAGCTTGTACGGCTCGGTGATCCAGCCGGGGTTCCCCGCGTCGAGGTAGACCTTCACCTCCGGCTGCCGCTTGAGGCGCTGGATCGCCTCGGAGAGCAGCTGGTAGCGGTCCGCGTGGTACTCGGCCGGGGTGCAGCCGTCCACGATGTGCGGGATCGCGTCGGGCTCGAGGATCACCAGGGCGGGGGCGTCGCCGATCGCGTCGGCGAAGGTGTCCACCCAGCTCCGGTAGGCCTCCGCACTGGCCGCGCCGCCCGCGGAGTGCTGGCCGCAGTCGCGGTGCGGGATGTTGTACGCGACGAGCACGGCGGTGCGGTCCTCCTTGACCGCGCCCCGCGTCGCCTTCGCGACGTCGGGCGCCGGATCGTCCCCGGCCGGCCACACGGCCATGGCCCGCTCGGAGATGCGCCTGAGCGTCTCGGCGTCCTCGGCGCGGCCCTGTTCCTCCCACTGCCTGACCTGGCGCGCGGCGGGGCTGTCGGGGTCGACCCAGAAGGTGCCGGCGGGGGGCCCGGCGCTAGCGGTGGCGGGCTTGCGCACGGCCGCCTCCTCCTTCGTGCCGTCGGACCCGGAGTCCGAGGAGGAGCAGCCTGCCGGGAGCCCGAGGGCGGCGAGGGCCGCGAGTGCCGTGAACGTGCGGAGCAGCCGGTGCATCCAGCCCCCTTGGGCGATGGTGACAGTGACGGTCAGTCAGCCCGGCAATCGTTACATAAAGGACTATTCAAGCTCTTGTGCCACACCGCCTCCGGTGCCGAGCGCGAGCCCGGCGGGCGTCAGGGCCCGGCCGCGGCCGCGGAGCCGTACGTACGACCGAATTGCGAGACGGGGCTGACCACCATATGACCGGCGGGTAAGGTCGATGCCGTGCCGAAGCCGCTCAGCCTCCCCTTCGATCCCATCGCCCGCGCCGACGAGCTCTGGAAGCAGCGCTGGGGATCGGTCCCGGCCATGGGCGCGATCACCTCGATCATGCGGGCGCACCAGATCCTGCTCGCCGAGGTCGACGCGGTCGTCAAGCCGTACGGACTGACCTTCGCGCGCTACGAGGCGCTGGTGCTCCTCACCTTCTCGCAGGCCGGCGAGTTGCCGATGTCGAAGATCGGCGAGCGGCTCATGGTGCACCCGACCTCGGTCACGAACACCGTGGACCGCCTGGTGAAGTCCGGCCTGGTCGACAAGCGCCCGAACCCCAACGACGGCCGCGGCACGCTCGCCTCCATCACGGAGAAGGGCCGCGAGGTCGTCGAGGCGGCCACCCGCGAGCTGATGGCGATGGACTTCGGGCTCGGGGTGTACGACGCGGAGGAGTGCGGGGAGATCTTCGCGATGCTGCGGCCGCTGCGGGTGGCGGCACGCGATTTCGAGGAGCAGTAGGGCCCGCCCGGCGAGAAGTGGGATCGGGTCGTTCCGGTACGGGCGGGGGCGGCGAAGATCGCGTGAAAAGGGCGGTTACGCTCGTAGCCATGAAACGCAGCGTGCTGACCCGCTACCGGGTGATGGCCTACGTCACCGCCGTCATGCTCCTCATCCTTTGCGCCTGCATGGTGGCCAAGTACGGCTTCGACAAGGGCGAGGGTCTGACGCTCGTCGTGTCGCAGGTGCACGGCGTGCTCTACATCATCTACCTGATCTTCGCCTTCGACCTGGGCTCCAAGGCGAAGTGGCCGTTCGGCAAGCTGCTCTGGGTACTGGTCTCGGGCACGATCCCGACCGCCGCCTTCTTCGTCGAGCGCAAGGTCGCCCGTGACGTCGAGCCGCTGATCGCCGACGGCTCCCCGGTCACCGCCAAGGCGTAACCTCCACCGCCACGGACAGGTCCGTGGCGGTTGGCCATCGACTTTTACTAGGACGTCCTAGTAAATTCGATGGTATGGACGCTGACGCGATCGAGGAAGGCCGCCGACGCTGGCAGGCCCGTTACGACAAGGCCCGCAAGCGCGACGCGGACTTCACCACGCTCTCCGGGGACCCCGTCGACCCTGTCTACGGCCCCCGGCCCGGGGACACGTACGACGGGTTCGAGCGGATCGGCTGGCCGGGGGAGTACCCCTTCACCCGCGGGCTCTACGCCACCGGGTACCGCGGCCGCACCTGGACCATCCGCCAGTTCGCGGGCTTCGGCAACGCCGAGCAGACGAACGAGCGCTACAAGATGATCCTGGCCAACGGCGGCGGCGGCCTCTCCGTCGCCTTCGACATGCCGACCCTCATGGGCCGCGACTCCGACGACCCGCGCTCGCTCGGCGAGGTCGGTCACTGCGGTGTCGCCATCGACTCCGCCGCCGACATGGAGGTCCTCTTCAAGGACATCCCGCTCGGCGACGTCACGACGTCCATGACCATCAGCGGGCCCGCCGTGCCCGTCTTCTGCATGTACCTCGTCGCGGCCGAGCGCCAGGGCGTCGACCCGGCCGTCCTCAACGGCACGCTGCAGACCGACATCTTCAAGGAGTACATCGCCCAGAAGGAGTGGCTCTTCCAGCCAGAGCCGCACCTGCGCCTCATCGGCGACCTGATGGAGCACTGCGCGCGCGACATCCCCGCGTACAAGCCGCTCTCGGTCTCCGGCTACCACATCCGCGAGGCCGGGGCGACGGCCGCGCAGGAGCTCGCGTACACCCTCGCGGACGGCTTCGGGTACGTGGAACTGGGCCTCTCGCGCGGCCTGGACGTCGACGTCTTCGCGCCCGGCCTCTCCTTCTTCTTCGACGCGCACGTCGACTTCTTCGAGGAGATCGCCAAGTTCCGCGCCGCGCGCCGCATCTGGGCGCGCTGGCTGCGGGACGAGTACGGAGCGAAGACCGAGAAGGCACAGTGGCTGCGCTTCCACACGCAGACCGCGGGGGTCTCGCTCACGGCCCAGCAGCCGTACAACAACGTGGTGCGGACGGCGGTGGAGGCCCTCGCCGCGGTGCTCGGCGGCACGAACTCCCTGCACACCAACGCCCTCGACGAGACCCTCGCCCTGCCGAGCGAGCAGGCCGCGGAGATCGCGCTGCGCACCCAGCAGGTGCTGATGGAGGAGACCGGCGTCGCCAATGTCGCGGACCCGCTGGGCGGCTCCTGGTACATCGAGCAGCTCACCGACCGCATCGAGGCCGACGCCGAGAAGATCTTCGAGCAGATCAGGGAGCGGGGGCGGCGGGCCTGCCCCGACGGGCAGCACCCGATCGGGCCGATCACCTCCGGCATCCTGCGCGGCATCGAGGACGGCTGGTTCACCGGCGAGATCGCCGAGTCCGCCTTCCAGTACCAGCGGTCCCTGGAGAAGGGCGACAAGCGGGTCGTCGGCGTCAACTGCCTCGAAGGCTCCGTCACCGGCGACCTGGAGATCCTGCGCGTCAGCCACGAGGTCGAGCGCGAGCAGGTGCGGGAGCTCGCGGGGCGCAAGGGGCGGCGTGACGATGCGCGGGTGCGGGCCTCGCTCGACGCGATGCTTGCCGCTGCGCGGGATGGGTCGAACATGATTGCCCCCATGCTGGAGGCGGTGCGGGCCGAGGCGACCCTCGGTGAGATCTGTGGGGTGCTTCGCGATGAGTGGGGGGTCTACGTGGAGCCGCCCGGGTTCTGAGGGCGCGCTCCCTTTGCCTGCTGGTCTGCTGTGGCTGGTCGCGCAGTTCCCCGCACCCCTGAAAGACCCCGGCACGCCCCCGTAAGGGCGGGGCGTGCCGGGGTGCGGGGCGGCTTCGAGGCTTGCCTGTCTGCGGGTCCGTTGTGGCTGGTCGCGCAGTTCCCCGCGCCCCTGCCTGCACCTGCGCCCCGCCGCCTGCATGCAGCCCCCACCCTGACGGGGGCGTTCGGGGCCCACCCTGACGGGGATGGTCGGGGCCCCCTGACGGGTGCGGTCGGGGCGTGCCGGGGTCTTTTAGGGGCGCGGGGAACTGCGCGAGCAACCCCCACCGCCCCGCAGGTACACGCGAAGCGGCGGATGCCCCACAGCCCGCGCCCGCAGACGGGGGCAAAACGGGTGGAGTGCCCCCGCCCGCCGGGCGGTGCGAATTCGTAGGTTTAAGGCCCAGGGGCCAGGGCAGGCGCCCGCCCGGTCAATCGCCCCCCGTCCCAGGAGACCCCGTGACCTCGACCGGCCACGCCCGCACCGCCGCCATCGCCATCGGAGCCGCCACCGCCACCGTCCTCGGCGCGCTGCTGGTCGGCGGCTCCGGCGAGGTGAGTGCGAGCCCGCCGCCCGAGCCCAAGGTCCAGGACGACTTCGATTCCCTGGGCCCCGAGGTGCGCGCCGCGAAGCTCTCCGACGGGCGGACGGCCCACTACTCGGACACGGGCGACAAGGAGGGCAAGCCGGTCCTGTTCATCGGCGGCACCGGCACGAGCGCCCGCGCCTCGCACATGACCGACTTCTTCCGCTCGACGCGCGAGGACCTGGGCCTGCGCCTCATTTCCGTGGAGCGCAACGGCTTCGGCGACACCGCGTTCGACGAGAAGCTGGGCACCGAGGACTTCGCGAAGGACGCCCTCGAAGTCCTCGACCGGCTCGGCGTGGACGACGTGTCCGTCGTCGCGATATCCGGCGGCGGACCCTACGCCGCGGCACTCGCCGAGCGCGCCCCCGAGCGGATCTCGCAGCTGCACCTCGCGGCCGCGCTGCCGCCGTTCGGCACGAAGCCCGCCTACTGCTCCCTCTCCGACGACCGGCTCGCCGCCGCCGTGAAGGACCAGATCAAGGACCCGCGCAAGTGGTGGGCGTTCCCCGACGACAGCCCCGTGAAGTCGATCCCTGGCTTCGCCGACACGGCGTACGAGGAAGGCGCGCGCACCTACAACCAGCGCGGCCAGCAGGCCGACCCGGCGCCCCAGGTGCACGAGCAGAAGCTGTACTGCGAGCGTCCAGGACCCGACCTGTCGAAGCTGGACGCCCCCGTGTACCTCTACGGCGGCGAGAAGGACACCACCGTGCCGGCCGCGACGCTGAAGACCTGGCGGGATGCGCTGCCGGGCGGGGCGAAGGTGCGCTCGTACGCGGACTCCGGGCACGACGTGCAGTACCGGCACTGGGACCAGATCCTCGTCGACCTGGCCGGGCACGGGGACCGCACCGTGGTGTGCAAGGGCGACCACACCCGCGTGTTGATGGCCCGTGACGCCGACCGGCTCGTCGACAGGGGCAAGGCCACGCTGGGCAGCTGCGCCTGGAACAAGAAGTAGCCGGGCGGGCCCTCAGGGCGCGGGCAGGGCCAGGCGGAACAGCGCGCCGCCGCCCGGCGCCCGCTCCGCCGTGAGCTCCGCCCCGTGCGCGTGCGCGATCTGCCGGGCCATCGCGAGGCCCAGCCCCGAGCCGGGCAGCGCGCGGGCCTTCTCCGCGCGGTAGAAGCGGTCGAAGACGTACGGCAGGTCCTCCTCCGCGATGCCGGGCCCGTGGTCGCGCACGGTCAGCTCCGTGGTGGTCAGCGCGACCTCGACGGGCGCGCCGGGCGGGCTGAACTTGGCCGCGTTGTCGACGAGGTTCGTGAGCAGCCGGGACAGCCGCGCCGGTACGCCGGGCACGCTGAGCTCCGCCGCCTCCGGCGCCACCTGGAGCGTGAAGGGGATGGCGGGCCAGTGGCCGCGGGCCGCGTCCACCGCGTGGGCGGCCAGCGGCGCGAGCCGTACCTCTTCGAGCAGCGGCTGCGGCTCCGCGTCCCTGGCCAGCTCGATCAGGTCGTTGACAAGACCGGTGACCTCGCGCAGCTGCCGGCCGAGCGCACCGGACGCCCGGTCGCGCTGCGCGTCCGTCAACCGGTCCGCCCTGGCGAGGAGTTCGGCGTTCGTGCGCAGCGCCGTCAGCGGGGTGCGCAGCTCGTGCGAGGCGTCGGCGACCAGCCGGCGGCGCGCCGCCACGGACTCCTCCAGCTCGGCGAGCATCGTGTTGAACGTGGTGGCGAGGCGGGTCACCTCGTCCTCGTGCCCCTCGCGGCCGGGCGGCCCCGGCGGCAGCTCGATGCGGTGGCGGGCGTCACGGGTGGCCGCGATGCGCTCGGCCGTGGCGGTGAGCCGGGTGATCGGCGCCAGACCGGTGCGCGAGACCCAGTAGCCGCCGGCCGCCGAGAACAGCACGCCCGCGCCGCCCACCGCGGCAAGGAGCCCCGCGGCCTGCCGCACGCCGCGCTCCGCGATGTCCGCGCGCAGCGCGACCTGCACCGCCTCACCCTCGGTGCCGAAGGTGGTGGTGAACAGGCGCCCCGGCTTGCCGCCCGGCAGCGTGAAGTTCGAGTAGTACGGGGCGCGGCGGCCGGCGGCGACCTCTCGGGTCGGCCCGTTCACCGGCAGCAGATACGGCTTCGACGGATCGTCCGCCGCGTCGGCCGGGACGATCTGGGAGCAGGCGGGCGCGCCCAGGAAGCGGCATTCGCCCGTGATGACGCCGGGCCCCTCCGCGCGGTGCTGCTGCGCGATGAGCCCGGCCGACTGGGCGAGGTTCTGGTCGAGCTGCTGGTACAGCTTGTAGCGGATCACGAAGAACGCGGCGGTGCACACCCCGACCGCCACCAGCGCGACGGCGGCCGCCGCCATCACCGCGAGCCGGGTCCGCAGTGGCCTGCGGCGCCGCCAGCGCGCGCCGAGCCTGCGCCGCGCGCTCACGGAGAGCCCAGCCGGTAGCCGACGCCGTGCACGGTGTGGACCAGGCGGGGCTCACCGCCCGACTCCAGCTTGCGGCGCAGATAACCGACGTACACCGCGAGGGAGTTGGAGTCCGGGCCGAAGTCCCGGCCCCAGACGGCCTGCTGGATCAGGTCCCGCGGCAGGACCTGGCCCGCGTTGCGCAGCAGCAGCTCGAGGAGGACGGCCTCCGTGCGGCTGAACTCGACCCTGCGCCCGCCGCGGCTGCCGGTGCGCGTCGCGGGATCGAGGACGAGATCGCCGTACGAGAGGTCGTCGCCGTCGTCCGCGGCCCGCTCCGGCGTCGCCCGCCTGAGCAGCGCCCGCACCCGGGCCACCAGCTCGTCCAGGGCGAACGGCTTCACCAGATAGTCGTCGGCGCCCGCGTCCAGGCCGTCCACGCGCTCGCTCACCGAGTCCAGCGCGGTCAGCACGAGGACCGGGGTGCGGTCGCCCGCGGCGCGCAGCTGACGGCAGACCGCGAGCCCGTCCATGACCGGCATCAGGACGTCGAGGACCACCAGGTCCGGCTGCCAGCGGGCCACCGCCGTGAGCGCCCGGTGCCCGTCCGCCGCGCCCCGGACGTGGTGGCCCTCGACCGTCAGGGCGTCCTCGACGGCGGCCCGGACCTCGGGGTCGTCGTCGACGACGAGGATCCGGTGCGGTGCCGCCCCGCCCGCTCGCGGCGGGCCGCCCTTGCTGGTCACGCTCGCGAAACTCATGCACCAAAGGTGCCAAACACGGCTCTTAAAACCCTCTTAGACCCTCGCGTGAAGCTCCACTGCCATGCGAACCACTCTCTCCGTCGTCATCGGCGCGGGCGGCACCGGCGGGCACATCTACCCCGGCCTCGCCCTCGCCGACGCGCTGCGCCGGGCCGTGCCGGGCGCGGTGATCTCTTTCGTCGGCACCGAACGCGGCCTGGAGACCCGGCTGATACCGGACGCCGGTTACCGCCTCCACACCGTCGACATGATCCCCTTCGACCCGTCGCTCGGCGCCCGCCGCTATCTGCTGCCGGCCGCGCTGCTGAAGTCCGGCGCCCAGTGCCGGGCCATCCTGCGCGAGCAGGGCGCGCAGGTCGCCGTCGGCATGGGCGGCTACCCCAGCGCCCCCGTCATCGTCGGCGCCCGCATGGCGGGGCTGCCCAGCCTCATCCACGAGTCCAACGCCGTGCCGGGGCGCGCCAACCGGTTCGCGGCCCGCCTCACCCCGAACATCGCCGTCGCCTTCGACCGCAGCCGCGCCCACCTGCCGGGCGGCGAGCGCGCGCACACCACGGGAATGCCGATCGCCGCGCCGCTCGCCGCGCTCGACCGGGCGGCGCTGCGCGACGAGGCCCGGCGCGAGCTGGGGGTGCCGCCCGGTGCCCGGCTCGTCCTCTTCAACGGCGGCAGCCTCGGCGCGGCCCGCCTCACGGAGGCGGCGGTCGGCCTCGCGGCTCGCTGGCGGGAGCGACGGGACGTCCACCTGCTGATCAAGGCCGGTCCCGCGGCGCTCGATGAGACGCGCGCCCGGCTCGCTTTCGAGGGCGGGGGCGCGATTGCCCGCGCCGTCCCCTATCTCGACCGCATGGACCTCTCCTACGCCGCCGCCGACCTCGTCGTCTGCCGCGCGGGCTCCGCGACCGTCGCCGAACTCGCCGCCACCGGCGTGCCCGCCGTCCTCGTGCCCTACCCGCACGCGCCCGGCGACCACCAGACCCACAACGCGCGGGTCCTCTCCGACGCCGGCGCGGGACTCCTCCTGCCCGACGCGGAGACCACCGCGGACCGTCTCGTGGGGCTCATCGGGCCGCTGCTCGCGGACCCGGTGCGGCTCGCCGCGATGAGCGGCGCCGCGGACCCCGGGCCGCACGCCCGCGCGGCCGACCTGCTCGCCGAGCGGGTCCTCGGACTCACCCACCACCACACGTCTCACCTGGAGTACGCATGACCGCCTTCTCGTGGCAGAACCGCACCGTCCTCGTCACCGGCGCCGAGGGTTTCATCGGCTCGACGCTCGTCGACCAGCTCCTGGCGGCGGGTGCGCGGGTCCGCGCCTTCGTGCACTACAAGCCGTACGCCGAGAAGGGGCACCTCGCCCATCTCCTCGGCGACCCGCGGGTCGAGATGATCGCGGGGGACGTACGGGACGCGGGGCGCGTGATGGACGCCGTCGCCGGGTGCGACACCGTCTTCCACCTCGCCGCGCTGATCGGCATCCCGTACTCGTACGACTCCCCGGGCGCGTACGTCCAGACGAACGTGGTCGGTACGGAGAACGTCGCGGAGGCGTGCCGGCGGCACTCCGTGCGGCGCATGGTGCACACGTCCACCAGCGAGGTGTACGGGACCGCGCTGACCGCGCCGATCAGTGAGGCGCACCCGCTTCAGCCGCAGTCCCCGTACTCCGCGTCGAAGATCGGCGCCGACATGATGGCGCTCTCGCACTGGCACGCCTTCGAGCTGCCGGTGACGGTGGTGCGCCCCTTCAACACGTACGGTCCGCGGCAGTCGGCCCGCGCCGTCATCCCCACGATCCTCGCCCAACTGCACTCGGGCGCCCGGGAGATCAAGCTGGGGTCGCTGACGCCCACCCGGGACTTCACGTACGTGACGGACACGGCGCGGGGGTTCATGGCGATGGCGGTCGCCGACCGGGCGCTCGGCCACGCGGTCAATCTCGGCGTGGGCCGGGAGATCTCCATCGGTGACCTCGCGGAGGCGTTGATCGCGGCGTCGGGGCGGGAGGCTTCCGTGGTCGTCGACCCCGCGCGGCTCCGTCCCTCCGGGAGCGAGGTCGAGCGGCTGCTCTCGGACAACTCCCGGGCCCGGGAGTGGGCGGGGTGGGTTCCGGAGGTCTCCCTCGCGGAGGGGCTCAAGCACACGTCGGCTTGGGTCGCCGAGAACCTGGAGCTGTTCGCTCCTGAGCGGTATCAGGTCTGAGCTTCGGGTGCGGGGCGGTGGGGGCTGGTCGCGCAGTTCCCCGCGCCCCTGGCCGAACCGTGCCTCTGTCAGCCGTCAGGGCTGCGCCGCTGCCGCTGCCAAGCCGCTCAGGAGTAGGAGTGTGAAGCGGCGCGCCCACTCCTCGTCCACCGGTTCCGCGCTGACCAGGGCGCGGTGCACCACCGCGCCCGCGATCACGTCGAAGATGAGGTCGGCGGTGCGGGACGCGGCGAGCGGGTCGGGTTCGGGCGGGAGTTCGCCGCGCGCCTGTGCCCGTTCCCGGCCCGCGAGGACCAGCCGCTTCTGGCGGTCGACGATGGACGCGCGGATGCGGTCCCGCAGCGGCTCGTCCGTCGTGGACTCCGCGACCACCGCCATCAGCGCCGTCTTCGTCTCGGGGCGCCCGAGCAGCACCGCGAACTGCAGGACGACGCCCTCGATGTCGGCGGCCAGGCTGCCCCGGTCGGGGAGTTCCAGCTCGTCGAAGAGCTCCGCCACCGCGTCGACGACTAGTTCGCTCTTGCCCGCCCAGCGCCGGTACAGGGTCGTCTTGGCGACGCCCGCGCGCGTGGCGACGGCGCCCAGCGTCAGCTTGGACCAGCCCAGTTCGACGAGGCCCTGCCGGGTCGCCTCCAGAATCGCGGCGTCGGCGGTCGCGCTGCGCGGGCGGCCGCCGGTGCGGGCGGGTGGAGTGGTGGACGTACGGCTCTGCATGGCCGCGACCATACCGGCCGGTACGCGGCCGCTCGGGGTGCGGAGTGAGGGAGATCACCGGAGGGTGCTTCCCCAGGCCGCGACAGGGCAGTTACGCTACGACCCGTAGCGAAAGCCACGAGCGACAACCACGCAGCACGATCACCGGCACGGGGTGGGGACCCCGGGCCGATCACCGGACCTCCGGTCGTCATCGGAGCCTCGAACCGTGCCGCCCGCGACCCCGCAATCCGGCGGGGGCCGACGGACGGGCGCGGTTCCCGCACGGGTTGGGGGAGGATGTACTCATGCAGCCACGGAACATGTCCATGAGCGGAGTCGTCGACCTCGCCGCGGTGAAGGCGGCCCAGGAGGCCAAGGCGAAGGCGGAGCAGGCGCGCGCCGACGCGGCACGGCAGGGCGGGGGCGCGGCAGGCGCGGTCTCCCCGGCCTCCCTCGTCATCGACGTCGACGAGGCGGGCTTCGAGAGCGAGGTCCTCCAGCGCTCCACCGAGGTCCCGGTCGTCATCGACTTCTGGGCCGAGTGGTGCGAGCCGTGCAAGCAGCTGGGCCCCCTCCTGGAGCGGCTCGCGCAGGAGTACAACGGCCGTTTCCTCCTTGCCAAGATCGACGTCGACGCGAACCAGATGCTGATGCAGCAGTTCGGGGTCCAGGGGATCCCGGCTGTCTTCGCGGTGGTGGCCGGACAGGCCCTGCCCCTCTTCCAGGGCGCCGCTCCCGAGGCGCAGATCCGCCAGACCCTGGACCAGCTCATCCAGGTCGGCGAGGAGCGCTTCGGCCTGACCGGCCTCGTGGTCGACGCCGACGCGCAGGGGCAGCAGGCCGCCGCGCCCGCCGAGGTGCCGGCCGGTCCTTACGACGCCCTGCTCGAAGCGGCCGTACAGGCGCTGGACGCGGGCGATCTCGCCGGTGCCGTCCAGGCGTACAAGAACGTGCTCAGCGACGATCCGGCCAACACGGAGGCCAAACTCGGGCTCGCGCAGGCCGAGTTGCTCCAGCGCGTCCAGGGTCTCGACCCGCAGGTCGTCCGCAAGGACGCCGCCGACAATCCGGCTGATGTGCGGGCCCAGATCGCCGCGGCCGACCTGGATCTGGTGGGCGGTCACGTCGAGGACGCCTTCGGGCGGCTCATCGACACCGTGCGGCGCACCGCGGGCGACGACCGGGACGCCGCGCGGGTGCGGCTCCTCGAACTCTTCGAGGTCGTGGGCGCCGAGGACCCGCGCGTGACGTCGGCGCGCACGGCGCTTGCCCGCGTTCTCTTCTGAGCCGGGATTCTCTGACCAGTCCCTAAACCCGGGGTGTCGTGGTGCAGAAGTGAAAACTCTGTTCCCGAGGCACCACAGTGGCCGCGCTTTGCCAAAACTTGGCAAACGCGGCCGCTGTTACTTGGAGTAAGACATCGGCATCCTTCTGGGCTGTTACGCCCACTGATGTTCCGTTCTGCGCCGCCTCTTTGAGCCACCGTCCGTGCCCGACCGATACCGCGCGGTCGCGCTTCGGTTATCGGGCCGTTACTAGCGAGTAACGAACCCCCTTGTGCGGGCGCCGAGAATGCACCACGATCGGCCACGCTCGGTCCGATGACCCGCAACCCGAAAGCCAGTCGGGAGCGGGCCTTCCGGGTCCCCACCGAGCAGGCCGGTGACGCCGTCGCCGGTCTGGACAGGGGGGTCTCTGCCGTTCCCGGCAGGGCCTGTCCGTGAGGTTGTGCGTGATGCGTCAGGCGCGACCAGTGGTTGTCGCTCGGGGGTGATCGCCGGTGAACGTGGTGCGGTTGCGCGCCTCCGATGCGGGCGCTCTCCTTCCCGAGGACGTAGCACTTCTCCCATCCCTGCCCGGCTGAGCCGCCCGAAAGGGAGCAGTCAGGGCCGGAGATGTACGTCCGAGAAGGAGGAAAGTCATGGAATCTGTGGCTCGTGGCGGAACCAGATGGAAGCGGTTCGCCGTGGTCATGGTGCCGAGCGTCGCGGCTACCGCCGCGATAGGTGTCGCCCTCTCGCAGGGCGCGCTCGCGGCATCTTTCAGCGTGTCCGGCCAGTCGTTCAAGGTCTCGGCCGACAAGCTCGACGGCCGTGGAATGGTCCAGTACGGCGGCGTTGACGTCGGTGTCGACATGAAGGGCGAGAAGGCCGCCCACCCGGTGTCGGTCTCGGCCTTCAAGAAGGCCAAGATCACCAACATGTGCCAGTCCGTCGTGACGCACATCCCGGTGCTCGGCGATGTCACGCTGCAGCTGAGGGCGGGCGGCGGCAAGACGCCCGTCGAGGCCAAGAACCTGTACATCGACGTGGCGCAGCTGAAGGCCGACGCCGAGTTCAGGAACATCAACATCGGTGTCGCCGCCGGGTCCTCCAAAAAGGGCCCCGGCATGAAGGGCGGCAACGAGCAGGCGAACCCGAACGGTTTCGCCCAGGAGGCCGACCGCGCCATCCTGCGGGACATCGAGCAGACGGCCTGGGCGACCAGCGCGGGCACCTTCAAGCTCAGCGGCCTCAACATGAAGCTGCACAAGGGCAAGAACGAGTGCTTCTGAGCACCCGCTCGAGCACGCGCTGAGTCCTTGACCCGCCGGCCCGTCAGGGCGGGCACCACGGGACAGCGACTGGCCCGGCGGGCGCGGAGGACGTCTCTCCCGCCCGCCACCACAGAGCTTCACCGAATTCACGTACCGCCGGTTCCAAGGAGCTGTTTTCCCATGAGCGCCAAGTCACCGGGGCCGAACGAGCACTTCCTCAAGGTCTACCGCAGGAAGTTCCGGGCCTGGCGGGGCTCCCGCCCGTTCTGGGCAGGCCTCCTCACCATCCTTGGCGGCGTGCCGATCGCCTACCTGCCCTACGGCAACATCAAGCTCGGCAACCTGACGCTGGCCCTGGCCACGACGGCGGGAGCGGGCTCGCTGATCATCGGCGTACTCCTGATGGTGCTCGGTCTGACGATGTGGTTCCAGGTGCACACGCGGGTCTTCGCGGGCGTCGCGGCGATCCTGCTCGCCCTGGTCTCCCTGGTCGTCTCCAACATCGGCGGCTTCCTCATCGGCTTCCTGCTCGCGCTGATCGGCGGCGCCCTCGGCATCGCCTGGGGCGAGCCCGGCAGCGTACCCGCGAAGGGCGCGAAGGGGCGGACGGGGAAGGCGCCCGAGCCCGCGGTCGCGGGCGGCCCGACCGGTGTGGACGGTGCGAGCGCTACCGACGATCTGTCAGGAACGAGCCCGGTGGACGGGACGAACGGGAGGCACCGTGCAGGCTGACGAGGTGCACCACGAGGACGCCGCGGGGGCGGCGTCCCGTGCGAGATCCGGGCCGCGTCACGCGGCCCCCAGGAAGCCGCTGCTCACCCGTCTGCAGATGCCCGCGGGCAAGGCGATAGCCCTCGCGGCCATGCCGAGTGCGGTCCTCATGGGAATGGGCCTGACCCCGACGCTCGCGCAGGCGAAGCCTGGTGTCCCCAAGAACCCCTTCCGGGACGGCCCGTGTGTCACGGCGCCGGACGACGCCTCCAAGGACGTCGAGAAGGAAGCGAAGGACGCCAAGGACGCGAAGGACGCCGAGAACGCAGAGAAGGAGAAGGCCGACCGCGACGAGCCGGGCAAGGACACCACCGAGCCCGAGGCGACCCCCTCGCCCTCCGCCGACACGAAGACCGACCAGGACGACAAGGCCGACCAGGACGACAAGGCCGACCCGGACGACAAGGCTGACCCGGACAACAAGGCCGGCTCGGGCGGGGACGCCGGGGGCACGTCGCCGTCTCCGGACGCGAAGGACAAGGACGCGGCCAAGGAGCCCGCGCCCGATCCCTCGCCCTCCGAGACCAGGAACCCCTGGGACCCGCTGGGTGTCGGGGACGCGCTCAAGGACGTCTTCACGCCCGACGACAAGAAGTCCCCGAGCCCGACGCCGACGCTTTCCGACACCGACTCCGACTCCGAGAAGACCACCTCGCCCGAGGACCCGGCCAAGGACACGAAGGACAAGGCCACCGATCCGGTCGAGGACACGGCCGACAAGGTCGAGGACGGCGCCGGCAAGCTCAAGGACACGGCCGACGACCTCAAGGACGACGCCGAGGACAAGGCCGAGGGTGACGAGCCCAAGGATGACGAGCCCAAGGACGACGCGGCCAAGGACGACGAGGTCACCGACCCCATGGCCCCGGACGCGGACGGCAAGAAGCCGTTCCCGTGCGTGGTCGAGAAGAAGGTCGACGGCGAGGCCGAGCAGACGCCCGTGCCGATCCCCGACGACCCGTGGGAGCTGGAGGCCAGCTCTCTGCTCCTCAAGGGTCTGGACTACAAGGGCGTCGTGAACCTCACGACGGCCGGCGGCAAGAAGAAGCAGGCGCTGAAGTTCACCGTCGACAACGGCACGGACATCGGCGACCTGCACCAGATCGCCCCGGGCCCCGACGGCTCGAAGTACCACATCAGGGCGGAAGAGGGCTCCACGTCCACGATCCGCGACGGGCAGACGATCATGTACACGGAGCGGCTCCAGGGCAACCTGTTCGGGCTGATCCCGATCGTCTTCGACCCCGAGCACCCGCCGCCGCTGAACGTCCCCATCGCGTACTTCACCAAGGTGAAGGTGTTGCAGGCGGCCCAGTTCGGCGGAACGCTGAAGGTGCCGGGCCTGGAGCAGACGATCACCCGCTGACGTCGGCCGGAGCCGGTCATGGCTCATACGCCGAGGGCGCCCCCTGATCCAGGGGGCGCCCTCGGCGTATGTGTGCGGTCCTGCCGACGGTCAGTCGCGCTCGCCGTTGCCCAGGTGGTGCACCCGGACCATGTTGGTGGTGCCGGGGACGCCGGGGGGCGAGCCGGCGGTGATGACGACCGTGTCGCCGTCGTTGAAGCGGTTCAGCTTGATCAGCTCGGCGTCGACGAGCTCGACCATCGCGTCGGTGTTGTCGACGTGCGGCACGACGTAGGTGTCCACGCCCCAGCTCAGCGTCAGCTGGTTGCGGGTCGCCTCGTCCGTGGTGAAGGCCAGGATCGGCTGGGCCGCGCGGTAGCGGGACAGACGGCGGGCCGTGTCGCCGGACTGGGTGAAGGCGACCAGGGCCTTGCCGCCCAGGAAGTCGGCGATCTCGGCGGCGGCACGGGCCACCGAACCACCCTGCGTACGCGGCTTCTTGCCCGGCACGAGCGGCTGCAGCCCCTTGGAGAGCAGCTCCTCCTCGGCCGCGGTGACGATCTTCGACATCGTCTTGACGGTCTCGATCGGGTACGCGCCGACGCTCGACTCGGCCGACAGCATGACCGCGTCGGCGCCGTCCAGGATGGCGTTGGCGACGTCGGACGCCTCGGCGCGCGTGGGGCGCGAGTTGGTGATCATCGACTCCATCATCTGGGTCGCGACGATCACCGGCTTGGCGTTGCGGCGGCACATCTCCACGAGGCGCTTCTGCACCATCGGGACCTTCTCGAGCGGGTACTCGACGGCCAGGTCGCCACGGGCCACCATCACGGCGTCGAACGCCGCGACGACGCCCTCCATGTTGGCGACGGCCTGCGGCTTCTCCACCTTGGCGATGACGGGGACCCGGCGGCCCTCCTCGTCCATCACCTTGTGGACGTCCTTGACGTCGTTGGCGTCGCGCACGAAGGACAGGGCGACCATGTCGCAGCCCATCTTCAGGGCGAAGCGGAGGTCCTCGATGTCCTTCTCCGAGAGCGCCGGCACGTTCACGGCTGCGCCGGGCAGGTTGATGCCCTTGTGGTCGGAGATGACACCGCCCTCGACGACGATCGTCTTCACGCGCGGGCCGTCCACCTCGACGACGCGCAGCTCGACGTTGCCGTCGTTGATCAGGATCTGGTCGCCCTTGGAGACGTCGCCCGGCAGACCCTTGTAGGTCGTGCCGCAGATCGACTTGTCGCCCGGGACGTCCTCGGTGGTGATGGTGAACTCGTCACCGCGCACCAGCTCGACGGGTCCCTCGGCGAAGGTCTCCAGGCGGATCTTCGGACCCTGCAGGTCGGCGAGGACGCCGACGGCACGGCCGGTCTTCGCGGCGGCCGAACGGACGCGGTCGTACCGCCCCTGGTGCTCGGCGTGCGTGCCGTGGCTGAAGTTGAAGCGGGCCACGTTCATGCCGGCCTCGATCAGCGAGACGAGCTGCTCTTCGGAGTCGACGGCGGGGCCCAGCGTGCAGACGATTTTGGAACGGCGCATGAGGCGATCCTATCGGTTTGTTTCGCTACGGAATATTCCGTCTGGTGGAATCTACAAATGGGCGCCTGTGCGCTCAGGCGTTGCGGTCGCTGACCAATGCATACGTCTGATCGGCGATCTCCAGTTCTTCGTCGGTGGGCACCACGGCGACGGCCACGCGCGCGTACTCCGGCGAAATGAGCCGGGCTTCGTCGGAACGTACGGAATTGAGTGCGCCGTCCACCGCGAGACCCAGCTCCTCCAGGCCCGCCACCGCGGCCTCCCGCACCGGAGCGGCGTTCTCGCCGACACCGGCCGTGAACGCGATGGCGTCCACCCGGCCGAGTACCGCGTAATAGGCGCCGATGTACTTCTTCAGGCGGTGGATGTAGATCTCGAAAGCGAGTGCCGCCTCTTCGTCACCGGCGTCGATACGGCGCCTGATCTCCCGCATGTCGTTGTCGCCGCAGAGGCCGATCAGACCGCTCTTCTTGTTGAGCAGAATGTCGATCTCGTCGATGGACATTCCGCCGACCCGGGCGAGATGGAAGATCACCGCCGGATCCATGTCACCGGACCGGGTACCCATCACGAGCCCCTCCAGCGGCGTGAGCCCCATCGACGTGTCGACGCAACGGCCGCCCCGCACCGCGCTCGCCGACGCGCCGTTGCCGAGGTGCAGCACGATGACGTTCACGTCCTCGGGCGCCTTGCCGAGCAGCTTCGCGGTCGCGCGCGAGACGTACGCGTGGGACGTGCCGTGGAAGCCGTAGCGCCGCACGCGGTGCTCGTCGGCCGTCGCCACGTCTATCGCGTAGCGCGCCGCGGACTCCGGCATCGTTGTGTGGAACGCCGTGTCGAAGACGGCGACCTGCGGCAGGTCGGGGCGGAGCGCCTGGGCGGTGCGGATGCCGGTGATGTTGGCCGGGTTGTGCAGCGGGGCCACCGGGACGAGGCGCTCGATCTCCTTGAGCACCGCGTCGTCGATCACCGTCGGCTGGGTGAACTTCAGGCCGCCGTGCACCACCCGGTGGCCGATCGCGGCCAGCTCGGGGGAGTCGAGGCCGAGCCCGTCGGCGGCCAGCTCGTCGGCGACGGCCCGCAGCGCCGCCTCGTGGTCCGCCATCGGCTCCTCGCGCTCACGGGACTCGGCGCCGCCGCCGGTCAGCGGGGTGTGCTTGAGCCGGCTGGTCTCCTCGCCGATCCGCTCGACCAGGCCGACGGCGAGGCGTGAGCTGTCACGCATGTCGAGGAGCTGGTACTTCACCGACGACGAGCCGGAGTTGAGGACGAGTACGCGCGTGGCGGTCACTGATCGAGACACCTTCTGTGGGGGTTACTGGTTCGGCGGCTGGGCCTGGGACTGGATCGCCGTGATGGCGACGGTGTTGACGATGTCCTGGACGAGCGCGCCGCGGGACAGGTCGTTCACCGGCTTGCGCAGGCCCTGGAGGACCGGGCCGACGGCGATCGCGCCGGCCGAGCGCTGCACGGCCTTGTAGGTGTTGTTGCCGGTGTTCAGGTCGGGGAAGATCAGCACGCTCGCCTGGCCCGCGACGTCCGAGTCGGGCAGCTTGGTGGCCGCGACCGACGGCTCCACGGCGGCGTCGTACTGGATCGGCCCCTCGATCTTCAGATCGGGGCGCTGGGCGCGCACCAGCTCGGTGGCCTCGCGCACCTTGTCGACGTCCGCGCCCGTGCCGGACGTGCCCGTCGAGTACGAGAGCATCGCGATCCGCGGCTCGACGCCGAACTGCTCGGCGGTGGTCGCCGACTGCACGGCGATGTCCGCGAGCTGCGGGGCGTTCGGGTCCGGGTTGACCGCGCAGTCGCCGTAGACGAGGACCTTGTCGGCGAGGCACATGAAGAAGACGGAGCTCACGATGGAGGCGTCCGGCTTGGTCTTGATGATCTCGAAGGCCGGGCGGATGGTGGCCGCCGTCGAGTGCACGGAGCCCGACACCATGCCGTCGGCGAGACCCTCCTGGACCATCAGCGTGCCGAAGTAGTTCACGTCCGCCACCACGTCGTACGCCAGCTCGACGGTGACGCCCTTGTGGGCGCGCAGCTCGGCGTACTTCGCGGCGAAACGGTCCCGCAGCTCGGAGGTCTGCGGGTCGATGAGCTCGGAGTCGGCGAGGTCCACGCCGAGGTCGGCGGCCTTCTTGCGGATCTGCTCGACCGGGCCCAGCAGGGTCAGCTCGCAGACGCCGCGGCGCAGCAGCACGTCGGCGGCGCGCAGCACCCGCTCCTCGGTGCCCTCGGGCAGCACGACGCGACGCAGGTCGGCGCGGGCCCGCTCCAAGAGCTTGTGCTCGAACATCATCGGCGTGACCCGGTCGCTGCTGGGGGCCGAGACGCGCTTGAGGAGGTCCGCGGTGTCGACGTACCGCTCGAAGAGGCCGAGCGCGGTCTCCGCCTTGCGGGGCGTCGCCGCGTTCAGCTTGCCCTCGAGCGCGAAGAGTTCCGCCGCGGTGGGGAAGGAGCCGCCGGAGACCGCGACGACCGGGGTGCCGGGGGCGAGGCGGTCGGCGAGGGTGAGGATCTCCGGGCCCGGCTGTTCGTTCAGGGTCAGCAGGACGCCCGCTATGGGCGGCGTACCGGCGCTGTGGGCGGCGAGCGAGCCCACCACGAGGTCGGCGCGGTCGCCGGGGGTGACCACCAGGCAGCCCGGCGTCAGGGCGTTCAGGAAGTTCGGCAGCATGGCGCCGCCGAAGACGAAGTCCAGGGCGTCGCGTGCGAGCCCCGAGTCGTCGCCGAGCAGCACGCGGCCGCCGAGGGCGTGGGTGATCTGTGCGACCGTCGGCGCGGAGAGGGCGGCCTCGTCCGGCAGGACGTAGCAGGGCACGGGGAGGCGGGTCTTCAGCCGCTCGTGGATCTCGTCCCGGTCGGCCGGGGCCACCCGGTTCGTGATCATCGCGAGGACGTCGCAGCCGAGCGAGTCGTACGCGCGATAGGCGTTCCGCGTCTCGGCGCGCACCGACTCGGCGGTCTGGTTCTTGCCGCCGACCACGGGGAGCACGGAGGCACCGAACTCGTTGGCGAGGCGGGCGTTCAGCGCGAGCTCGTCGGGCAGCTGGGTGGCGGCGAAGTCGGTCCCGAGCACGAGGACGACTTCATAGTCCCTCGCGACCCGGTGGAACCGGTCGACGAGCTGCGACACCAGCTCGTCGGTGCCCTGCTCGGCCTGGAGCGCGGACGCCTCGTGGTAGTCCATGCCGTACACGGTTGCGGCGTCCTGCGAGAGGCGGTAGCGGGCCCGCAGCAGGTCGAAGAGGCGGTCGGGGCCGTCGTGGACGAGCGGCCGGAAGACACCGACCCGGTCGACCTGGCGGGTCAGGAGCTCCATGACTCCCAGTTCGACGACCTGGCGACCGTCGCCCCGGTCGATCCCGGTCACGTACACGCTGCGCGTCACGCGTGCTCTTCCCTTCTTCCCTGCCTGCCGAGGTCTGGGGGGTACCCCGATCGAGCTGGACAAATTACCTGATATCGCGGCTGTGCCCTCTTGACAATACCTCTGCGGCTGGCTAGGCCGCCCGCCGGACGGAGCCCCGGCGCAACGGGTCACCAGCACCCCTGCCCCTGGATCGGACAGGCATCCGTCGGACAGGTGTGAGCGGCGACCCCCTTCCGGCCGTGGAACAATCGGACCGGCTCACAAGTACCAGTAGCGAGCAGGAGACACAGCGCGATGCGTATCGGAATTCTCACCGCGGGCGGCGACTGCCCCGGCCTCAACGCAGTGATCCGGTCGGTCGTACACCGCGCCGTGACCCACTACGGCGACGAGGTCATCGGCTTCGAGGACGGCTACGCGGGCCTGCTCGAGGGGCGCTACCGCGCTCTCGACCTGAACGCGGTCAGCGGCATCCTGGCCCGCGGCGGCACCATCCTCGGCTCCTCCCGCCTGGAGCGCGACCGCTTCCGCGCCGCCTGCCACAACGCCAAGGAACTCATCGAGAAGAGCGGCTTCGACGCCCTCATCCCGATCGGCGGCGAGGGCACCCTCACCGCGGCGGGCATGCTGGCCGACGCGGGCGTGCCGGTCGTCGGCGTCCCCAAGACCATCGACAACGACATCTCCTCCACGGACCGCACCTTCGGCTTCGACACGGCGGTCGGCGTGGCCACGGAGGCGATGGACCGCCTCAAGACCACCGCCGAGTCGCACCAGCGCGTGATGGTCGTCGAGGTCATGGGCCGCCACGCGGGCTGGATCGCCCTGGAGTCCGGCATGGCCGGCGGCGCGCACGGCATCTGCCTGCCCGAGCGCCCCTTCGACCCCGCCGACCTGGTCGCCCTGGTCGAGGAGCGCTTCTCGCGCGGCAAGAAGTTCGCGGTGATCTGCGTCGCCGAGGGCGCGCACCCGCAGGACGGCACCATGAATTACGGCAAGGGCGCGATCGACCAGTTCGGTCACGAGCGCTTCCAGGGCATCGGCACGGCGCTCGCGTACGAGCTGGAGGCCCGCCTCGGCAAGGAGGCCAAGCCGGTCATCCTCGGCCACGTCCAGCGCGGCGGCACCCCCACGGCGTACGACCGCGTCCTCGCGACCCGCTTCGGCTGGCACGCGGTGGAGGCGGTGCACCGCGGCGAGTACGGCAAGATGACCGCGCTGCGCGGCACGGACATCACGATGGTGCCGCTCGCGGAGGCGGTCACGGAGCTGAAGACGGTCCCGAAGGACCGGATGGACGAGGCGGAGTCGGTTTTCTAGCGGTTCATCGGTGGGGGCGGTGGCAGTGGCAGTGGCGGTCCGGGCGGTGGCGAGGCACGGCCGACGCACAGGGCGCCGGGTGATGCTCAGGTTGATGGGCCGCTGCCCCGGGCCAGTGCCCAGAAGTGCTCGAGCACTCGGTCGAGGAAGTCGCGCCCGGCTTCACCCGACGCGTCCGAACCGGCACCGCCGCCCCAGCTCAGCGTCCGCGCCATGCGGGACTGGTAGTCCTCGTGCATCTGCCGCAGCACGTCCTCGACGTGCCGCTTGTCCAGGGGCAGCAGCTTGCTGACGGGCCGCACATACCCCTGCCACCGGGTGGTGACGGCGCTGCGCAGCAGCTCGGCGAGGGGCTCGGCCCGCCCGGTGACGGTGACGAAGTCGGGCACGGAGAGCTGGAGGATCCGGGCGAGGGCTTCGGACTGCCGTTCGTTCCCGCGCCAGGTGTCGGTCTCCTCCATGCGCAGATACGCCTGGATCTCCACGCCGGCCTGGCGGGCGACGTCCTCCGGCGCGAGCCCGCGGGCGACGCGGTGCTCGCGCAGCGTCCGCGGGGCGCCCATGAGCTCCCCGGGGGAGCACCACAGGGTCGCGGCCAGCGCGGTGAGCTCGGCGGAAGTGGGCGAGGTGAGCCCGCGCTCCCACGCGGCGACGGTGTCGGCGGTGATGTACGTGAGTCCATAACTGGCCCGCAGCCCGTAGGCGACGTGCCCGTGGGCCATCCCCAGCGCCTCCCGCAGGCGCCGGGCGGCGGGGAAGTTGAAAGGGGGCGTGGGTTGGTGCGGCGGCTGGCTGGGTTGGCTCGATTGCACGGGCACACGGTAGGCGCCACCGGGGGTGGCGACTACGGTGCGTTCCTACGAGGTTGCGGATTGGTGGGAAGGTACGGCCTGTGCTGAGCGCCGAGTCGAGGCGTCAGCGGTACCAGTCTTCGCCCGCATTCCCGAGAGCACTCCGAAGGAAACTCTCGAGATCGGGCGAGATCAGGCTCCGGGAGTCCGTCTCGTGGTCCCACACGAATACCTCCTCGCGCTCCGGAGTCCGAACGAAGGCGAACTGGTCACCACCGCCGTTGTCCCCGAAGAAGAGCAAGGCATCGAACGGCATGTACAACGTGCGGTATTGCCCGTCACTTCTGAATGCCAAGTTCTCCGACAGAATCTTCTCCGCGGTCCAGATTACTTCCGTTCCGAATTCGTCTTCGATGCCATCCGTCTCCAGGAGCAGTGCGGACAGGGAAGCGGGCACGGATTGCCCGAGACCATTGTCAATTGCACGCACCGACTCATCGTTCGCGCCTTCGGACAATTGAACGTCCGAGAATTCTGCGGCAAGTTCACGCCACATATTGCTCCTTGAGGTCCATTCGATGCGTATCGCGCTGAGGTGCACTTTACTGTTGATGTCGCCCTTGGGTATCCCTCGCAGATTCTCGAGCGAGTGGATCTCGTCCGCCGAGAAGAGGTTCGGGTAGCGCTTCAGGACCTGCTGCTCGATGGCATGGTGAACCACTACCTTGCCCTTGAGATGCGGATGCTCATCGAAGAATGTCTTCTTGTAGCTGTGGCTCGTGGCGCTGCCGACAGAGGCCTCGTTCCTCACCGGAATGCCCTTGCCGAGGACTGTTTCCTTCCTGGCGGCAGCCTGCTTCGCCGCCTCCTCGCAAGGCGTCAGGCCGAGAGGGTCGATCCACGTGAGGTGGTTGTAGTGCAGGCCGCTTTCGGGGTCGAAGTACTGTCCGGGAAAGCGCAGCGGTGTATAAGCAGTTGAGGCCGACTCCCAGGCCGTGGTGCCCCAAAGTGTGCTGCGGGCGCGCCAGGCGACGCCGCCTGTTTCGTCGATGAGTTCGGTGGGTGTGTCGACCAGATCAGTGACGATGGCGAAGAAGCGAGCGTCGATCTCATGGTCAGGAACTGTCGTCCCGGTTATTCGCTCGGTCTGGGAAAGAGGAGTCAGGCCCTGATGGTCCCAGGTGAGAATGACCTGGTGCGGCAGTTCATCGGATGTTGTCGTCTGCTCGCAGAAATTGATGCCGTCCCAGGTGAAAACGACCCGTTCGACCACCGTCTCGCCATCGGGTGCCAAGCGGAGCTTCGCGGTGCGACGCCCCAGCGGGTCGTAGGTGTAGCGCCACCGCACGCCGTCCGGGGTGACGACGCCGATGAGGCGGTCCTCGACGTCCCACTCGTAACGCCAGGTGTCCGGGGTACGGGACAGGCGCCGCTGTACTCGTGCGCTCCTGTGGCCTCGTGACCCGGGTGAGCGCGGGGCCAGTCGCTGTGGGTCAGGTTGCCGGCTGTGTCGTACGCGTAGGTCTCGGTCCAGTTCGCGGCATGCACTGCCGTGACCCGGCCCAATGGGTCCAATTCGAAGCGACGGCTGCCGGAAAGCTGATCGTCGATGGCCGTGAGGCCACCGTCGGCGCGGTAGGAGTACGAGCGACGCTGGAGGGAGCGGCCGTCGGTATCGGTGACTGTCTGGCCGGCGAGACGCCCCACCTCGTCGAACGCGTGGAGCAGGGTGACGCCCGTACCCAGGCGACGTGTCTCGGTCCTGCCCGCGGCGTCATACTCGATCACCCGGCGTCGGATCCTTCTCCAGGCCGAGGACGTGCCAGTCCGTCGGCCGATGGCCCCCCATGTGACTTCCTCCGCCTCAACCGCACCGCCCGCAACCGTACGCACGAGCGAAGTTATCGAATGAGTCCGAGCAAGTGAAGGCGGTTATGAGGGGGGCAAGGGTGAGGGCGAGGGTTACGGGGCCAAGAGCGGTTCCAGTGGGTGGCCGTACTCCCATGAAGCATGGTCGGGCCTCGGGGTGTGGAGAGTGGATCTCCCGCGATCCCTACCGCCTCGGTCAGGGCTTGGAGGGACCGGGCGAGTTGCAAGTCCGCGCCCGTGTAGCTCATCCGCCGTATGGCCGGGGGGGCGAGTTCGCCGAACGGAGGGCGCTCACACCGGGCGCTCGCGCAGGTAACCGAGGTCGTCGAAGATTGTGGGTGTGGGAAGGCAAGTGGGGTGGCAGGGGTCTACCCTTCGGCATCGAAGGGCGGAGCTGGCACGCGGCGAGGTGGCTCGTCGGCGGGTGACGGTTCTTCTGCCAGGCCGATCAGCGGAGCCGGGATGCCAGGTCCCCACGTCTGCCAGCCCTCATGGAAGTAGTGATCTGTCAGGGCGGAGACGCCGGGCTCTGCCGATACGCGGTTGGCCAAGTTCTTGGTCAGGGCTGACAGGAATGCTGCCACTGCTCCCTCGCCGGGTGGTTCATGTTCGCTGCTCCAGCAGCCCTGCCAGCCTTTCCCCCGGGCCCGCTTTCCGGTTCGCACGCATACCCAGACGGTGCCGGACCCCTGAGGGGTGTCGTGAAAGATGTCGGCGATCAGCCGTTCAGTTCCGCCCAGAAGAACCGAAGCCATCACTATTACTCCCGGACTCTGCCGCCTCTGGTTGTCGGCGCGTCCTCCGGGGCGGATCCGTTCAGGCAAGGTGTTCGCTCCATGAGGCGAGCAGGCTTGCCAGCCGCTCCCGGTGGTGTGCGAGCCAGTCGTCCGGCAAGTCGACGGGGACCCGCACCGTCACCATGGATGTGGTGACGTCCTCGACGACCACCTCAGGGCAGTCGCGTTCACCCCGGAGCCGTACGGAGAGCGTGGGTCCGCGTTCGGCGTTCATCCACGCGGCGTCCTCTCCGGCTTCCAGCCGGTCCAGGACGTGCCCCCACTGCCTCAACCTGGAGAGCCACAGGGCAAGGTCGAGGCGGCCGCGGACGAAGGGCGTCTCGACGGAGATCTCCGCCGAGCGCATGTGCGGTTGTCCCGGGTAGGCGCCGAGGACGGTGACGCGGACGCTGTTGCCCTCTTCGTCGGCGAAGAGGATCAGGTCCGCGGGGGAGGGAGAGGCGTCGCCGGTGGGGCCCGTACTGGGTTCGGGGCCTCCCATGGTCGTCCTCTCCGGCTGAGGCCGTCCTAGCGGTTGATGGACTGGACCTCCTCGACGACTACGTCCTGCTCTGCTCCGAACTCGCCGTCGGGGAGTCGTCGTTCCTCGGTTACGCCGGTGCCCGTCCAGTGGATCTTCCACGTGACCGTGGCCTTCAACGGGTACGAGCCGTCGCCCGAGGAACGGAGGTACTTCACGCCGCAGGGTGGGGTCTCCTTCGCCTTGCCCTTGGCGTAGGGTGCGCCGATCTTGCCGTCGACGATCTCGCAGACGCCGGATGCGGGGTACGTCTCGGCGTCCGGTGTGCCCGGGTCGATCTTGAGGGAGACGGGTTCGGCGGTCGTCGTCGCTTCGATGCCGAGGACCGGGACCGAGGCCGTCACCGACACCGGCTTGAACTCCGCGCCGTCCAGCCATGCCCAGGTGGGCAGGTTCACCTTCGTCGCGGCCTCGGGGGCCAGGGACACCTTCGTGCCGGGGACGCGGATCTCGGCGTAGGCGAGCTTTGCCAGCATTTCCGGGTCGATCGCCTCGGGGATGTCGGCGGGGGGCGGGTCGCCCTTGTCGACCCAGAAGGTCTCCTTCGTGCACTTGTCCCAGCCGGGCGGGTAGGACTTGTTGGGGAACGACGTCCACCAGTAGCCCTTGTCCGCCTTGTCGAGGTTGAAGTTCTTGTACGGCTCGCCCTCGACGTAACGCTTGCGCTGTTCCAGGTCCCACTGGTGCCCCGTGGAGTCGACGGCCCAGACCGCCTCGCGCTCCTTCTTGAATTCGGCGGCCGTGTAGCGGGGGCCGTACCAGCACGGGGGCGGGCTGTAGTCGCCGGTGGGCGCGATGGCGCCTGTCTTGGCTCCCGAGCCGTTCTTGGAACGGTCGTAGACGATGCCGCCGGCTTCCGCGAGCAGTGTGCCGTCGCCGCCGTCTTCCGTGGGGCCCTTGGCGTCGCCGTTGGTGGTCCCGCCGTGGCCGGTACGCGCCGACGCCGGGCCCGGCAGGAGCAGCGCCGCAGCCATGACCATGGCTCCGGCAGCGATCAGTGGTGTCCTTCTCACGGCTGGCATGTCGCGTTCCCCCGGTCGGATGTGGTCGTCTCGGTGATCCAGACGCCCTGCTTGTTCACGTGCAGTCGGCTGCTGTAGAGCACGAAGTCGTCCTTGGACGGCGCCGCCGCCTTCGCGGTCTTGCCCGTCTTGAGGCTCTTGTTGTGCGCCTTCCGCTGGTCCTCGCAGTAGACGAGGCCCGCCGTCTTGCCCCCTGTGACGTCCACCCGGGCGTTGAAGTACCGCTTGGTGCCGGTGATCCGGTCCTTGTAGTCGACGTACTCCTGCACGAACTTCTGGCTCCCGGCGGCCGCGTCGCCCTCGGAGTAGAAGCGGTACGCCTTGTGCAGCGGGTCCTGCTCGGCGATGGCCATGTCGACGGCCTTCACGTACTGCTCGGTGTCGGCGAGTACGGCGTCCTTGTCCTTGTCGCCCGTCTTGGACCACTCGAACTTGTACGTCAGGTCCGACGGCAGCTCGATCTTCGGGCGGTCGGCCGGTGCCTTCGTGGGGTTGCTCGGTGTCGCCGAGGTCTCCTTGTCGCCCTGCTCCGCGCCCGCGATCTTGTCGTCGTTCGTGGGCTTGTCGTCGTCGCTGCCGCAGGCCGTCAAGAGCAGGGCTGCGGACGCGGTGAGCGCGGCCGTCGCGAGGCGGAGGGGGCGGGTCACTGTCGGCTCCTGGCTGGTGGGGGGCATGGCGCGGGGTCAGCACGCTAGTGCGGTCCCGAGGGCGATACCAGGGAGATGTGTGGGTATGAATGGGGCGGGTGGGATGTATCGGGCCGAAGTCATGTCACAGTTCTGTGTCCGCCGAGCAGGTGGTGGGTCAGCCCTTTACTGCTCCGCCCAGCGCGAAGCCCCCGCCCAGCTTCCGCGATACCAGGACGTACAAGAGGATCACCGGCGTCGAGTAGATGATCGAGAACGCGGCCAGCTGGCCGTAGACCACCGTCCCCTTGTTGCCGAAGAAGTCGTTGATGCTGACCGACGCCGGCAGTTGTTCCGGGGTGAGCAGGAGCATGAAGGGGACGAAGAAGTTCCCCCACATCATGACGAAGGAGAAGACGGTCACCACGGCCACGCCGGGGCCCATCAGGGGGAGGACGATCCGGAGCAGGGACTGGAAGGATGATGCGCCGTCCGTCCATGCCGCCTCCTCCAGCTCCTTCGGGACGCCGTCCATGAAGTTCTTCATCAGCCAGATGGCGAACGGGAGTTGGGACGCCGCGAAGAAGAAGATCGTGCCGTGCATCGTGTCGATCAGGTCGACCTGGACGAACAGGGCGTAGACCGGAACCATGATCGCGGTGATCGGCAGGCACGTCGCGAAGAGGATCGTCAGCATGAAGGGGCGGTTGAGGCGCGACGTGTAGCGGGAGAGGGGGTAGGCCGCGAGGGCCGCGCAGACGACCGTGAGCAGGGTGCCGCCGCCGCAGAGCAGCAGGCTGTTGAGGAGTGGGGTGAAGGTGATCTCGGGGGTGAGGACCTGGTCGTAATTGTCCAGGGTGAGGCTGTCGGGGAGCCGCACCCTCAGGTCCGCCTTCGGGTCGAAGGAGGACAGGACCACCCAGGCGAGGGGAAGTACGAACGCCGCCGCCACGACCAGCAGGCCCGCGTCGGCGGCGAGGCGGTGTTTCGTGCGGCGGGAACGAGGGCGGAGGGAAAGAGAGTTGACGGGCACTCAGGCCTCCGTACGCAGCAGGCGCATGTAGACGACGGAGAACAGCGAGCCGACCAGGAGGAGGAGCAGGGCCACGGCCGTGCCGTAGCCGATCATGCTCTTCTGGAAGGCCTGCTCGTACATGAAGAGCGGCAGCGTCTGGCTGTCGTTTCCCGGGCCGCCGCGCGTCATCACCCAGATCAGGCCGAAGACGGACAGCGTCTGCAGGGTGTTGAGCATGAGGTTCGTGCCGATCGAGCGGCGGATCATCGGCAGCGTGATGTGCCACATGCGGCGCCAGCCGCTCGCGCCGTCGACCTCCGCCGCCTCGGTGATCTCCTTGGGGATCTCGTTGAGTGCGGCGGAGTAGACGAGCATCGAGAAGGCCGTTCCCCGCCATACGTTCGCGAACGACACCGCCAGGATCGGGAGCGTGAACAGCCAGTTCTGGGAGGGGAGATGGAGGGCGTCGAGGACGGCGTTGAGGGTGCCCTCGCGGCGGAAGAAGGCGTAGAGGAGGAACCCCGCGACGACCTCCGGCAGCACCCAGGCCGTGACGACGATCGCGCCCGTGAGTGTGCGGACCGGCTTGGACGCGCGCTGCATGAGAGCGGCGAGGGCCAGGCCGAGTGTGTTCTGGCCGATGATCGAGGAGAGGACCGTGAAGACGAGGGTGAGCCAGACCGCGTTCAGGAACCTCTCGTCGCCGAACGCCTCACGGAAGTTGTCCAGGCCCACGAAGCTCGACTCGGCCTGGCCGGTGAGCTGGAGGTCGGTGAAGGCGATGTACGCGCAGTAGCCGATCGGGCCCGCGAGGAACAGCGCGAGGAGGACGACGGCGGGGGAGACGGGCAGGGCCCTGAGCAGGCCCCGGCGGGCGCGGGCGCCTGTGCGGCGGGCGGGCGGGGGTGGGGCGCCCGGCCCCGGCCCCGGTCCCGGTGCCGTCTTGGCGCCGCCGCCGGGGCCCGGGGGGGGTGGGGAGGATGCGGAGGATGCGGTGGTCACGTACGGCACTCACTCTCTGGTGACGGCTGTGACGGCTGTGACGGCTGTGACGGCTGTGACGGCTGTGACGGTGGCGGGAGCGGTTGCGGCGGGAGTGGTGGCGGTGGCCGCGGTGACGGGTGCGGGCCTTCGCGTTACTTCTCGATGACCTCGCCGTCCGTCGCCGACTCGACCTCCTCGTCGTAACCGCTCGCCGCCTCCTCCACCGACGCGTCGCCCGTCGTCACCGACTCCATCGCCTCCTGGATCGCCGTGGAGACCTTCGGATACGCGGGGTACGCGGGCCGGTAGTGCGTCGAGGAGACCAGGTCCGTGAAGAACTTGAGGCCGGGCTGCGCCTTCACGTACGACGGGTCGGCCGCGACGTCCTTGCGGACCGCGATGCCCGAGTTGGCGATGTACCACTTCTTGGCGTTGGCCTTCGTCTGCATCGTCTCGATGAACTTGAACGCCAGGTCGGGGTTGCTCGCCTTGGCCGGGATCGACCAGGTCCAGCCGCCGGACATGGACACCTTGCCGGGCGCCTGGCCGTGCTGCGTCGGCATGGCCGCGAGGCCCAGCTCCCGCGACCACTCGGGCCACTCATGGCCCGCGCCCTCGCCCCAGTCCTGCGGCAGCCACGAACCGTCGAGGTTGATCGCCAGCTTGCCCTCGGGCAGCAGCTCACCGCGTACGCGGGTGGGGAAGTTGGGGTCGAGCGCGTCCGAGACGTCGGGGCCGAGCTTCTCCTTGTAGACGGTCTCCACGAACCGCAGGGAGTCCTTGAAGCCCTTGCTGCCCGTGACCCACTTCTTCGCCTTCGGGTCGTAGAGGGGGTCCTTGCCCGTGCCGTACGCGAGCATCTGGAAGCCCTGCATGGAGGACGCCTCACCGGCGGGCTTGCCGGTGTAGACGTTGAGGGGGGTGACGCCCGGGACCTTCTTCTTGATGGTCCTTGCCGCGTCGAGGACGTCGTCCCAGGTCTTCGGCCGCCAGTCCGCGGGCAGGCCGGCCTTCTTGAAGATCGCCTTGCTGAACCAGAGGCCGCGGGTGTCCGTCCCGTCCGGCACGCCGTACGTCTTGCCGTCGGCCGCCTTCGCCGCCGTCTTGGCCGTGCCGATGAACTGGTCCCAGTCCTTCCACTTGTTCAGGTAGGTGTCGAGCGGTTTCAGGTAGCCGCTGGTGATGTCCGAGTTGATGAGGAACGTGTCCTCGTAGACCAGGTCGGGCGCGGTCTTCGGGGAGCGCATCATCTGCTGGAGCTTGGTGTAGTACTCGGAGTCCGGTGCCTTGATCGGCACCAGCTTGACCTTCTTGCCGGGGTTCGCCTTCTCGAACTGCTTCTTGATCCCCTCCAGATAGGTGTCCATGACCCTGATCTGGTTGTCCGTGGACTGCTTGAAGGAGATCCTCACGGTGTCGGGATCGTCGCCCGAGCCGCCGCCGCACGCGGTGAGGGTGCCGGCGGCCAGCAGGGCGGTGGCGGTGAGGAGCAGCGGGGTGGTGGTGGGACGCACGGGCACGACCTCCTACAGCGCGGGGGTGCAGCGCGGGGCTGCCCGGTGAACGTACGGGCGCGCTCGGAACAAGGTCAATGCCCGTGCCACGGATGGGCGTTGACGCTTGTCATCAACGTGACAACGTTGTTATAGGACGTACGGTGTCGGGGGCTCCCGAGGGGGGTGCCCCGAGGGGGGTGTCCGGAGGGGAGGGGCGTCGCTCCGTGTCATTCCGCCGCGGTGAGCCAGCGGTAGACCAGCTCCGGGCGGCCGACGTGACCGTACTGGGGGCTGCGGGCGGCGCGTGCCGTGTCGACCAGGTGTTCCAGGTAGCGGCGTGCGGTGATGCGGGAGAGGCCCGCCGACTGGGCGGCGGCGGTGGCGGTCAGGCCGTCGGGGGCGTCCCGCAGGGTGCGGATGACGCGTTCGAGGGTGGGGCCGCTGAGTCCCTTCGGCAGGGCGACGGGGCCCGGTGCGCGCAGGGTGGCGAGCGCGCGGTCCACCTCGTCCTGGCCGGTGGCCTCGCCCTCCGCGGCGGCGGTGCGGAACTCCGCGTACCGGGTGAGGCGGTCGCGGAGGGTGGCGAAGGTGAAGGGCTTCAGTACGTACTGGACGACGCCGAGGGAGACGCCCTCGCGGACGACCGCCAGGTCCCGGGCCGACGTCACCGCGATGACGTCCGTCGGGTGTCCGGCGGCGCGCAGCGAGCGGGCCAGTTGGAGGCCGTGGCCGTCGGGGAGGTGCAGGTCCAGGAGGATCAGGTCGACCTGGGTGCGGTCGAGTGTGCGGCGGGCTTCGGCGGCGGAGTGGGCGGGGCGGGCGATGGCCTCGAAACCCGGGACCCGGTTGACGTAGAGGACGTGGGCGTCGGCGGCGACGGGGTCGTCTTCGACGACGAGTACGCGGATCACTGGGTGCTCCTGTCTTCACTTCCGTCACCCGGGGCCGGGCCTCTCGCGTCCTCCTCGGCGCCGCCGCGCAGCGTGCCCGGCACCGGGGGGACCTGGTCGGCGCCTCCGCCCTGCGTGCCCGGCGCCGGGGGCTGGCCCACCGGGTCCTCCTCGGCGCCCCCGCCATGCGCACCCGGCACCGGGGGCTGTGCCCACCCGTTCCGCCCTGCGGAACGTTTGCCCACAGCGGGAGCGCCCCCACCGTCCGCAGCGGGGGCACCTGCGGCCCGACGGCCCACAGCAGGGGCGGCACTGTGGCCCCCAGCAGGACCGGCAGGAACAGCCGGGCCCGAAGGAACAGCAGGACCGGCAGGAAAAGCCGGGCCCGAAGGAACAGCAGGACCAGCAGGAAAAGCCGGGCCCGCAGGAACAGCAGGAACAGCAGGATCGGCAGGGACAGCCGGGCCCGCAGGGACAGCAGGACCGGCAGGGACAGCCGGGACCGTAGGGACAGCCGGGCCCGCAGACGCGGCGGCGGCAGCAGCGGAGACGCCCCCCGCTCTCGGTGTCAAGGTCACCTCGAACTCCGCGCCCCCCTCCGGGGACTCCCTCACCGTCAGTGTGCCGCCGTTTTTTGTCACCGTCTGGTGGACCAGGGCCAGGCCGAGGCCGCGGCCCGTGGAGGCCTTCGTGGACCAGCCGCGTTCGAAGACGGCGTCGCGTTGTGCGGGGTCGACTCCGGGGCCCGTGTCGCGGACGCGGAGGAGGAGGCCTGCCTCGTCGGCCCGTGCCGTCACGGTGACGCGCGCGGCCGGCGAGCCCTGCGCCGCGTCGACCGCGTTGTCGATGAGGTTGCCGAGGACCGTGACGAGGTCGCGGGCGGGCAGGGCCGACGGGAGCATGCCGTCGTCGATGCTGCTGTCGTCCGAGACGACCAGCTCCACACCGTGCTCGTTGGCCTGCGCCGCCTTGCCGAGCAGCAGGGCCGCGAGGACGGGTTCGCTGACGGCGGCCACCACCTGGTCGGTGAGCGCCTGCGCCAGCTCCAGTTCGGCGGTGGCGAAGTCGACCGCCTCGTCGGCGCGGCCGAGTTCGATGAGGGACACCACCGTGTGGAGACGGTTCGCGGCCTCGTGGGCCTGCGAGCGCAGCGCCTGCGTGAAGCCGCGCTCGGAGTCCAACTCGCCGGTGAGCGCCTGGAGTTCGGTGTGGTCGCGCAGGGTGACCACCGTCCCGCGGCGCTCGCCGCCGGTCACGGGGGAGGTGTTGACGACCAGGACGCGGTCGGCGGTCAGATGCAGTTCGTCGACCCGGGGCTCCGCCGCGAGGAGGGCGCCCGTCAGCGGGGCGGGGAGCCCGAGCTCGGCGACGTTGCGGCCGATGACCGGGTCGTCCGCCACCCCGAGCAGCTCGCGGCCGCCGTCGTTGATGAGGGCGATGCGCCGCTGCCCGTCGAGCATCAGCAGCCCCTCGCGCACGGCGTGCAGCGCCGCCTCGTGGTAGTCGTGCATGCGGCTCAGCTCGGCGGCGTTCATGCCGTGGGTGCTGCGGCGCAGGCGGGCGTTGATGACGTACGTACCGATGCCGCCGAGCACGAGCGCCGCCGCCGCGACGCCGAGCAGCGCGAGCAGCTGGCCGCGCGCCTTCTCGGTGATCTCCTCGATGGTGATGCCGGCGCTGACCAGGCCCACGATGCGGCCGTCCCCGTTCTCGGGACCGCTCCAGATCGGCGTGACCACCCGCACCGAAGGGCCCAGCGTCCCTGTGTACGTCTCCGCGAACGTCCTGCCGCGCAGCGCGTCCGCCCGGTGGCCGAGGAAGCGTTCGCCGATGCGGCGCTCGTCGGGGTGCGTCCAGCGGATGCCGCGCGGGTCCATGATCGTGACGAAGTCGACGCCGGTGTCCCGCTGCACCCGTGCCGCGTACGGCTGGAGCTCCTTCGACGGGTCGCTGCCGCGGATGGCCTCCCGTACCGAAGGGGAGTCCGCGACCGCCCGTGCCGCCGCGGTCGCCTGGTGGCGCGCGCCCTCCTCGGCCTGGTGCTTGTCGCTCAGATACGTGAAGAGCGCGCATCCGGCGACCACCACGGTGACCAGCACGATCTGCATCGCGAAGAGCTGGCCCGCCAGGCTGCGCGGCAGCCGGCGCGGGCGGGCCTGAGGGGTGCGGGACATGCTGCCAGTCTGCCTCCTCGTACAAGCGGTCGTATAAGTGCGAACTAAATGAACGCAAGGGTGACCGCCCTCACAGACCGGGAGATAGTCACCGGGATCGCCCGGGACGGCGAGCCGTTGCGCACATGCGGCCGGTGGAGTTCCCGGGACGGGAGCCGATCACCGGGACGTGAGCCGCACGCACCGCAGGCACCGCAACGCCGACGTCGTCGTTCAAGGAGGGCCCCGTGACCAGCACGGCCGACCCACAGGCGCAGCCCGCAGCCAAGCGGGACCGCACGCACTACCTCTACATCGCCGTCATCGGTGCCGTGCTGCTCGGCATCGCCGTCGGCTTCATCTGGCCGGACTTCGCCAAGGAACTGAAGCCCGTCGGCACCGGCTTCGTGAACCTGATCAAGATGATGATCTCGCCGATCATCTTCTGCACGATCGTCCTCGGCGTCGGTTCGGTGCGCAAGGCCGCCAAGGTCGGCAAGGTGGGCGGTCTCGCGCTCGCCTACTTCATGGCGATGTCCGTCGTCGCGCTCGCGATCGGTCTGCTGGTCGGCAACATCCTGCACCCGGGTTCGGGCATGGACATCACCGAGTCCGAGAAGGGCGCGGGCCACGACGCGGCCGACGAGGCCGACAAGGGACTCGTCGACTTCGCGCTCGGCATCATCCCGAAGACGCTGGTCTCCGCCTTCACCCAGGGCGAGGTGCTCCAGACCCTCCTCGTCGCGCTGCTCGTGGGCTTCGCCCTCCAGGCCATGGGCCGCTCCGGCGAACCGGTGCTTCGCGGCATCGAGCACATCCAGCGGCTCGTCTTCCGGGTGCTCGGCATGATCATGTGGGCCGCGCCGATCGGTGCCTTCGGCGCCATGGCGGCCGTCATCGGCGAGACCGGCGCCGACGCGCTCAAGGCGCTCGCCACCATCATGATCGGGTTCTACGTCACCTGCGCGCTGTTCATCGTGATCGTGCTCGGCACACTGATGCGGCTCGTGACCGGGGTCAACCTCTTCAAGCTGCTCAAGTACCTGGGCCGCGAGTTCCTGCTCATCCTCTCGACCTCGTCGTCCGAGTCCGCGCTGCCGCGGCTCATCGCGAAGATGGAGCACCTGGGGGTCAGCCGCCCGGTCGTCGGCATCACCGTCCCGACCGGCTACTCCTTCAACCTCGACGGCACCATGATCTACCTGACCATGGCCTCCCTCTTCATCGCCGACGCCATGGACCAGCCGCTCGGCATCGGCGAGCAGATCTCGCTGCTGCTCTTCATGATGATCGCGTCCAAGGGCGCGGCGGGCGTCTCCGGTTCGGGCATCGCGGTCCTCGCGAGCGGCCTCCAGTCGCACAAGCCCGCCCTTGTCGACGGCGTCGGCCTGATCATCGGCGTCGACCGCTTCATGAGCGAGGCCCGTGCCCTCACCAACTTCGCGGGCAACGCGGTCGCCACGCTGCTGATCGGCACCTGGACCAAGGAGGTCGACAAGGAGCGGGTCACGGCGGTACTCGCCGGACAACTCCCCTTCGACGAGCGTACGTTGGTGGACGACGGCCACGGCCCGTCCGCCGTCGGGGATACCCGCGACACCGAGGCGGAAGCGGTGCCGGAGCCGCGCGACGACGGCAAGCAGCCGGTGAAGGTGTAGTCACCGGCCGCGCGCCGCACGAAGGGGCCGCCGGGACGGGGCCACCGGGCGCCGCCCGCGACGTACGAGAGCTTCCTCCTCGTACGCCGCGGGCGGCGCTTTCGTGTGTCCGCTCACGTGGCCGACCGGCACCGGCCCTCGGGCAGTGCCGCGATGATCTCCCGGACCCGTGACACCGGGACGCCCGCCGACATGAGGGCCGTCGACGCGGCGGCGCGGCCCGCGGCCTCGGGGGCGAGGAGGCCGTCGTTGACGGCTTCCATCAGGCCGAAGAGCTGCTGCTCGTGGACGTACGCGAGGGCGGCGGGCGGCAGGGGGGAGGTGAACGCGCCCTGGCCGAGGCCGAGTCGGAGGACGTTCACGCACTCCTCGCGGACCGGGGCGAGGCGCTGTCTGATGCCCTCCATCGCGACGCTGCGCTGGGCGAGGGCGACGAGCAGGCGGTAGCCGTCGGCGATCTCCCAGACGGCCACCATCGAGTGAGCGAGCGACTCCGCGGGGTCGTCCGAGCGGGCGCGCCCCGAGGCGTGAGCCGCGGCGACTGCCTCGACGGCGCCGTCGATGAGCGCGCCGATCAGCGCCTCGCGGCTGGGGAAGTGGCCGTACACGGTCCTGCGGACGACGCCTGCCGCGCGGGCGATCTGGTCCATGGACGCGTCCGGATCGCGCAGCAGCTCGGCGAGCGCCACCTCCAGGATGCGGCGGCGGTTGGCGTCGGCTCGGCTCATGGGCTCCATTGTGCACGCGCCCGTTTTGCACACCAGTGTGCAGTGGCGTAAGTTGCACAGTCGTGTGTAATTGCACAGTGCTGTGCAACCCGTAGTGCTGTGCAGACCGGTAGTGCTGTGCGAGGCCACCGGACAAGCGCGACGAGCACGGACTTATGAGGACAAGGAAGGGTGAGACTTCGGTGGCTCTGCTCATGAAGCAACCGGTCGACGAGATGAAAGGGCCGTACGCACGCCGCTGGTGGGCGCTGCTGGTGCTCTGCCTGAGCCTGCTGATCATCGTGATGGCGAACACGGCACTGACCGTCGCCGCCCCCGACATGACCAAGGACCTCGGGCTCTCCAGCTCCGACCTGCAGTGGGTCATCGACGGCTACACCGTTCCGTACGCCGCCCTGATGCTGCTGCTCGGCGCGATCGGCGACAAGTACAGCCGGCGCGGCGCGCTCGTCCTCGGCCTCGTCGTCTTCGGCGCCGGATCGGTCGCGGGCTCGCTCGTCGACAGCTCGGGCGGGGTCATCGCGGCCCGCGCGGTGATGGGCTTCGGTGCGGCGATGATCATGCCGGCCACGCTGTCGCTGCTCGCCGCGACGTTCCCGCGCGCGGAGCGGGCCAAGGCCATCGTGCTGTGGACCGCCACGGCGGGCCTCGCGATCGCGGCGGGGCCGCTGGTCGCAGGCGCGCTCCTGGAGGACCACGGCTGGGCCTCGACCTTCCTGATCAACGTGCCGGTGGCCGCCCTCGCCATCGTCGGCGCCTTCGTGCTCATCCCACCGTCCAAGGCCGGGCACTCCAACCGGATCGACTACGTCGGCGGGCTGCTCTCCGTCATCTGGACCGGCGCGCTGATCTACATGATCATCCAGGGCCCGCACTTCGGCTGGGACGTCAAGGCGGTCTCGGCGGCGGTCGTCGCGGGCATCGGCCTGCTCGCCTTCGTGGCCTGGGAGCTCCGCCACCCGCACCCGATCCTGAACGTCCGCCGCTTCCTCGACCGCCGCTTCGCGGGCTCGAACCTCGCGGTGGCGCTCTTCTTCCTCGCGGTCTTCGGCGCGTTCTACTACCTCACGCAGCACCTCCAGTTCGTCCTCGGCTACAACCCGCTGGAGACGGGCGTGCGCATGCTGCCGCTCGCGGGCGCGGTCTTCGTCGGCTCGGCGCTGACGGGCTATCTGACCCCGCGCATCGGCATGAAGATCACCGTGTCGGCGGGCATGGTCGCGGGCACGGCGGCGCTCGCGCTCCTGACGCGGGTGGACGCGTCCTCCTCGTACGGGGACTTCGTCGCCCCGCTGATCATCCTGGGCCTCGCCATCGGCCTCGCCCTGTCGCCCTGCACCGACGCGATCATGGGCGCGTTCCCCGAGTCCGAGCTGGGCGTCGGCGGCGCGGTCAACGACACGTCGCTGGAGCTCGGCGGCTCGCTCGGCATCGCCATCCTCGGCTCGGTGCTCGCCAGCTCGTACTCCTCGAAGCTGAGCGACGCGGCCGCCGCCTCCGGCACGAAGCTGCCCGACGGCACGCTGGACACCGCGCAGGACTCGGTCGGCGCGGGCTACGCGGTCGCCCAGGGCATCGGCGACCAGGCCCGCGCGGTGGGGGAGAAGGCGGCCCACGCCGGCTCCCAGCAGCAGGCGGCCCAGCTGAAGGGCCAGGCCGAGCAGCTCGCCCAGGGCGCGGACAAGATGGCGGACGCCGTCGGCTCCGCGTTCTCGGACGCGGTGGCCCACACGAGCCTGATCGGCGCGGTGATCCTCGGCGCGGGGACCGTGCTGGTCGCGGCGCTGCTGCCGCGCAAGGGCCGGGGCGAGGCCGCCCCGTCGGAGACGGCTTCGTCGGAGACGGCCTCGTCGGAGTCCGGCGCGGAGAAGCCGTCGCGGGAGCGGCAGCCGCAGCGCTGACCCCGCAGGGCGCCATGAAGCCATGAAGGCCGGACCACTCCTCGGGAGTGGCCCGGCCTTTGTGCGTGCCATGCCATGTCAGGGCTGGCGGCTCTGGCGGGTCCGAAAATCAATCTTTGGAAAACCGTTGACACCACTCCAAGTGAAGTACTACGTTCTGACCACTTCAGTCGGAGTACAACGACCGACGTGTCCGACCCCGCTTCCAAGGAGCCCGCATGCGAAAGCTCGTCTACTTCATCGCCGTCAGCATCGACGGCTTCATCGCGGGCCCCGACGGCTCCGACCCCACCGGCCCCGACGGCTTCTGGCCGGTCGGCCAGGACTACGTCCAGCACTTGGCCCAGGCGTATCCCGAGACCCTGCCGGCCCCGGCCAGGCAGGCCCTCGGCATCACCGCCGATGGGGACCACTTCGACACGGTCCTCGAAGGCCGCAAGACGTACATGAACGGTGTCGACGCCGGCCTCACCAACGCCTTCCCGCACCTGCGGCACCTCGTCTTCAGCCGCAGCCTCACCGAGAGCCCCGACCCCGGTGTCGAACTGGTCGCCACCGACCCGGTCGAGAAGGTACGGGAGCTGAAGCGGGAGGACGGCAAGGACATCTGGCTGTGCGGCGGCGGTGAGCTCGCCGGGGCGCTGCGCGGCGAGATCGACCGGCTCGTCGTCAAGCTCGCCCCGCTGACGCTGGGTTCGGGCACGCCCCTCTTCGCGCGGAAGACCGCGTTCGACCCGGTGCTGTACGAGCGGACCGACGCCGTGCTGCTCGACAGCGGCACGATCTTCCTGACCTACGACAAGACTGCCGGGGACGCCGCGTAGAGGCCGGGCACGGGGGACTTCAGGGGGAGGTGCCCTCCGCCGCGAGGGGGAGCCGATCACCCCGTGCGCGTGATTCCCGTGCGTCCACCGCCGACCAGAGTGGACGCATGACGATCAGCGAGACGACCACCACGGCTCCCACACCTTTGGCGCGGCCCGTACCGCTCTGGGCGGAACGCGTCGCGCGGCTGCTCCCCCTCCTCGCCCTGCCGGTGTGCCTGTGGCGGCTGCCCATCGGGTTCGACCACCTGATGGGCGCGGACGTCGACCCGATGTCGTGGTCCCGATGGGCCAACGTGTCCTATGTGGTCACGCTCAGCCTGCTGTCCGAGGCGATCGCGCTGCTCTGCGGAGGTCTCGTGCGGCCGTGGGGCGAGGTGGTGCCGCGCTGGGTGCCCCGGCTGCGCGGCAGACGCATACCGCCGTACGCGGTGATCGTGCCCGCCACCCTCCTGGGGCTGCTCTTCACCGCGCTGCTGGTCGACTGGACGCTCTGCACCTTCCACCTCGCCGGGTTCTCCGACGTCCCGTACACCAGCGGGTGGTGGCGGCTCCTGGCCGCCGTGACCAGCGGCCTGATGGCGCTGTGGGGGCCGCTGATCCTCGCGCTGACGTACGGGTACTACCGGCGCCGGTGCGGAACGGACGCTTCCATGTAGGCGTCCGCCGATGCCGTCAGCCGGTGGCCCTCGCCCGCCGCGGCGCGCAGGAGCACGTCGGTCAGTTCGCCGGGGGTGGAGAGCATCGGCCAGTGCCCGGTGGCCAGTTCGAAGAACGTGGCGCGCGGGTCGGCCAGGTGCTGGACGAGCGGCAGGCCCGACGCGACCAGGGATTCCAGCGCGGCGATGTCCATCGTGCCGCCCGTGGTGCAGAAGACGCCGGTCGTCGGCAGGGCGGCGACCGCATCCGAGATGCGCAGCCGCTGGGCGTACGGGCCGGCCGGCGCGGGCGAGGCCAGCCGCGCGAGCCGGTCGAGCGCGGCGTCGGGGACGCCCGCGAGGTTCCCGTGGGCCCGCCACTCGGCGCGGGTGGGCGCCGGGATCCGCCAGCCGTCCTCGGCCTGCTCCTGCTGGCGCAGGGTGCGGTCGCGGGCCGGCCCGTCGGGCATCTGCTCCCGCACCTGGTCGATCATGGAGTAGCCGTCCTGGGGCATCGGCGAGTCCAGGTACACGAGCCGGGAGATGCGGTCCAGGCGCCGGTCGGCGGCGCCCGCGGCCGGATAGATGCCGTAGCAGTAGCCGACGAGCACGACCTCGGGCGCGTCGACGTGGTCGATCAGCTGCGCCACGTCCTCGATGTGGGTTTCGAGGTCGATGTCCGGTCCCGCCAGGTGGCGGCGGTCACCGAGACCGGTGAGCGTCGCCGCGTGCGCCTCGGCCCCGGCCGCCCTCAGCCCCGCGGCCACGTCCCGCCACAGCCAGCCGCCCGTGTACCCGCCCGACACCAGCACGAACGCCGTCATGAGTCCTCCTCGTACGCTGCGGTCCCCGCGGCCCGGCCGGTCGGCCCTCCGCGCTCGCCGGTACGGTAGGAACTCCCCCTGAGGGAGGTTCAAGTCGTGTCGTCGTCCGACGGTCAGTCACCTCGCCGCACCGGCCCCGGCGAGACCGTTCGCCGCACCGGCCCCGGCGAGACCGTTCGCAGCACCGCCCCCGGAGGAACCGTGGACGGACGTGGCGCGTCCCCGGACGGGCTGCTGAGCATCGGACAGCTCGCCGAACAGGCGGGTGTCTCCGTCAAGACCGTCCGCTTCTACTCCGACCGGGGCCTGCTGCCCGAAGCCGCCCGCAGCGGTGGCGGCCACCGCCGCTACGGCCCCGACGCGCTCGACAGGCTCCGCCTCATCCGCTCCCTGCGCACCCTCGACCTGCCGGTCCCCGAGGTGAGCCGGGTCCTCGACCGGGAGGACGAGCTGGCGGACATCGTCGCGGGGCAGCTGCGGGAGGTCGGCTCACGGCTGGCCGCCCTGCGCTGGCGGGAGGCGGCCCTGCGGCTCCTGACCGACTGCACCGCGCGGGAACGCGCCGAGCGGCTGCGGCTGGTCGGGGCCCTCGCCACGCCGCCCGGCACCGACGCACTCGCCCGGTTCTGGCGGTACTGGCTGCCCGCACGGCTCCCGGCCCGGGTCGTCACCGCCGTCGTCGACCAAGCGGTGCCGACGCCGCCCGACAGCCCCACCCCGGAACAGGTCCTCGCCTTCGCCCGGCTGCAGGACTTCGTCACCACCCCCTGCTTCGTCTCAGGACCCCGCGCCGGTACCGACTACGGCCAGCCCGAGGTACACCTGCCCGGCAAGGGATACCGCCCCGCCGTCCTCTACGAAGGCCTCCCCGAGGCGTACGAACTGGCTTCGGCACAGCTGCGGGCGGGCCGGGCCCCGCACCGGGGCGAGGCGCTCGACTGCTTCGTCGCCGTCCACGCCGCCTCGCTGGGCCGGCGCGACACCGCGGACTTCCGCCGCGAGCTGCACCGCATGCTCGCCGCCGAACCCCGCATCGACCTCTACTGGCAGCTCACCGCCGAGATCCTGAGCCCGCCCTCGGGTCCGCCGGAGCCGACGCCCGGAGCCGCCGACAACTGGCTCCGGGAGGCGCTGGCCGCGACCGCGTCGGCCCCGGACTACGGGCGCGTCCACACCGCGACGTAGTCGACCGCCATCGCATGGCCGGGCCGCGTCGCCGCCGTCGGCGTCCTGTGGCCCGCCACGCCGTCCGGGAAGCCGCCGCCCATCGCCACGTTCAGCAGGAGGAAGTATCCCTGGTGGGACGTCATGTCGTTCCACGTCTTCGTCGAGAAGCGGTCCTGGCTCAGGGTGTGGAACCGCTCCCCGTCGACGTACCAGCGCAGCTGGTTGGGCGTCACCGAGCGGTCCCACTCGAAACGGTACGTGTGGAAGGCCGACTGGCAGGCGGCGCCGGGGCAGGGGCGGCTGGCGCCCAGACCCTGGGTCTCGTTGCAGTCGCCGCCCGGATTGACGCCGCAATGCAGCACGCCCCACACCGAGTTGATGCCGTTCACGTTCTCCATGACGTCGAACTCGCCGATGGACGGCCAGTTCTGGTAGTTGCCCCGGTAGGGCGAGCCGAGCGCCCAGAACGCCGGCCAGTACCCGAGCGCCGCGTCCCCCGTGACGTCCGGCATCCGGATGCGTCCCTCGATGGCCAGCGTGCCGCCCGCCGGAGCCTTGAAGTCGCTGCGCCGCGTCTCGATCCGCGCGGAGGTCCACTTGCCCGCCGCGTCCCTGCGCGGGGTGATCCGCAGGTTGCCCGCGCCGTCGAGGGCGAGGTTGTCCCGGGAGTTCGTGTACTCCTGGATCTCTCCCGTGCCCCAATTGGGCGGCCCGCCCGGGTAGTTGTGCCCGAGGTCGACCTGCCACTTCTTCGCGGAAGGCGCGCTGCCCGCGGGGCCGTTGAAGTCGTCGCTCCACTTCAGTGACCAGCCGGGGGCGGGCGGCGGCACATCACCGCTGGCCGTCCCGGGCGTCAGCAGCGCCCCGAGCAGGCCGACGGCGGCGAGTCCGGCCAGGAGGGAGGTCCTGCGCATCGGGCGAGACGCGCGGGCTCTGCGGGCTGCGGGGGCTGCGGGGGCCGTGGGGGATGTGGGGGATGTGGGGACCGTGCTCATCGGGCACCTCCGTGGTGGGGGCGGGGAGTGTGACGGCGAACGGTGAGAGCGCTCTCAGAACTGTGCTGCTGGTTTTGTAGTTGTGGTCACGGCGCGCGTCAATGGCTGGAGTGCGTCAACTTCCTGAAGGTGTACGGCGGTTGCCCGGCCACACTTACTTTCCGGTGAGTACCTGACCAATTAGTCGGTACTTGTGGTGAGTTGGCGTCCCGCCAACGATGGTGACCATGACGAAGCACCCCCTCAAGGACCACTCCCTCACGGACCACTCCCTCTCGAACCAGCCCCGCCCCGCCGTCGCCGTCCTCGGACTCGGCTCCATGGGCCAGGCCCTCGCCGGCGCGTTCCTCGACGCCGGCCACCCCACCACCATCTGGAACCGCTCCGACGGCAAGGGCGACGGCCTCGTCGCCCGGGGCGCCGTCCGTGCCGCCACCCCCGGGCAGGCGGCCCGCGCCGCCGAGGTGGTCGTCGTCTGTGTCGTCGACTACGACGCCGCGCGGGCCGTTCTCGACCAGGCCGCCGACGACCTGCCCGGCCGCCTCCTCGTGAACCTCACCTCCGACACCCCGGAGCGCGCCCGCGAGGCCGCCGCCTGGGCGGAGGCGCTCGGCGTCGACTACCTCGACGGCGCCGTCATGGTTCCCGCGCCGATGATCGGCACACCGGAGGCGCTGATCTTCCACAGCGGCACGCGGTCCGCGTACGAGAAGTACGAGCCGACGCTCAAGGCCCTGGGCGGGCGGACCGCGTACGTCGGGGAGGACCACGGGCTCGCGGCGGTCCACGACCTGGCCGTCCTCGACTTCTTCTGGATGGCGATGCACGGCCTGGTGCACGGCTTCGCCCTCGCGGCCACGGAGGGCGTGCGGGCGGCGGCCCTCGCCCCGTATGTGAAGGTCCTCGCCGACCTGCTGGCGGACATGGTCGACGGTACGGCGGCGGACCTGGACTCGGGGAAGTTCCCCGGTGACCTGGACAACCTCACCGTCGAGGCGGCGAACGTACGGCACATCGTGCGCGCCGCCGAGCACCGCGGCCTGGACGCGGCCGCTCTGCGCGGCGTCCTCACCGCGGCCGACAGGTCGATCGCGCTCGGGCACGGCGCCGACAACTGGACCTCGATCGTCGAGGGCATCCGCGACCCCGCCTGACCAGCCCTGGCGGAAACCGCCTGGCCTTGACGCCCACGTCAAGGATTACCGTCTGTCCATGCGAATCGGCGAGCTCGCGGCGCGCGCGGGGACGACCACGCGGACGCTGCGCTACTACGAGTCCCGCGGGCTGCTGCCCGCGCGGCGGTCCGGCAACGGCTACCGCACGTACGACGAGGACGACGTGCGGCTCCTGGAGCAGATCAGGACCCTCCAGGACTTCGGGTTCGACCTGGAGGAGACCAGGCCCTTCGTGGAGTGTCTGCGCTCCGGCCATCCGGAGGGCGACTCCTGCCCCGCGTCGCTCGCCGTGTACCGCCGGAAGCTCACCGAACTCAACGCCCTTATCGGCGAGTTGACGGCGGTGCGCGACCAGGTCGGGGCGCAGCTCACGCGCGCCGAGGCGGCGCTCGAAGGCGGCCCCGAGCCGCGGTGCGAACTGACCGGATGAGGAGAGTGGTGGCAGTGAAGGCAGCAGGCGTGGCCGAGGTGACGGACGCGGATTTCGAGGGGGAGGTGCTGCGCGAGGCGGACCGGCCGGTGCTCGTGGAGTTCACGGCGGACTGGTGCGGGCCCTGCCGGCAGCTGGCGCCGGTGCTGAGCGAGATAGCGCGGGAGGAGGCGGACCGGATCAAGATCCTTCAGCTGGACGTGGACCGGAGCCCCGCGACCGCGATCGCGTACAAGGTGCTCTCGGCGCCGACCATGATCGTGTTCCGTGGTGGTGAACCCGTGCTGCAGATGGTGGGCGCGCGGGCCAAGCGGAAGCTGCTCGCGGAGCTGGCCGACGTGCTCTGAGGGCCGGCGGCACGGGAGAGCGACAAGAGAAATGCCCCGGACGAATTGACGTCCGGGGCATTTCTCTGCGTATATTGGATTCTTTCGCGAAGCTCTTGCCATTTGCGCATGACGACTTCACGAGAAGCTTTATACGAGCACTGTAACTGGCGAGGGGCTGAATTGTCAACCGAGGAATTGCGTGAAGAGCAGCAATTCGTCTCCGGGCTGTACGCACGCCTGGACGCGCTGCGCGAGGAGGCCGAGACCGCCGTGCAGGCTTCGTTGTCGCAGGTGGGCACCGGTCTCCAGGCACGTCTGGAGCGCGACGTGCTGGTGGCGGAGCAGTCCGGGCTGCTCGCCGCCTTCGACGCGGGGGAGAACGGGCTCTGCTTCGGGCGGCTCGAATTCCGGGACGGCCGCGACCATCACATCGGACGCATCGGAATCCGCGCGTCCGACGCCGAACGCACCCCGCTCGTGATCGATTGGCGTGCCGATGTCGCGCGCCCCTTCTATCTCGCGACGGGCCACACCCCGATGGGCCTGCGCAGGCGCCGGCACATCACCACAAAGGGCCGCGAGGTCACGGACCTGCACGACGAGATCCTGGATCTCAGCGACACCACCCGCACCGGCCACGAGAGCGCCGACGCCGACGAGGTGCTCCTCGCCGCGCTCGACTCCGCCCGCACCGGCCGGATGCACGACATCGTGCAGACCATCCAGGCCGAGCAGGACCGCATCATCCGCGCCCCGCACCGCGGCGTCCTCGTCGTCGAGGGCGGCCCCGGCACCGGCAAGACGGTCGTGGCGCTGCACCGAGCCGCGTTCCTGCTCTACGCCCACCGGGAGCTGCTCGCCAAGCGTGCCGTGCTGATCGTCGGCCCGAACCCGGCGTTCCTCGGCTACATCGGCGAGGTGCTGCCCGCGCTCGGCGAGACCGGCGTGCTCCTCTCCACGGTCGGCGAGCTGTTCCCCGGCGTGACGGCGACCGGCACGGACAGCCCCGAGGCGGCCGAGGTGAAGGGCCGCGCGGAGATGGCGGACGTGCTCGCCGCGGCCGTACGGGACCGGCAGCGGACCCCCGAACCGGGCGAACCCTTGATCATCGAGCACGACGACGGCGACCTGATCCTGGACTGGACGATCGCCGACCAGGCGCGCGAGGCGGCCCGCGCCGCGGACGTGCCGCACAACCTCGGCCGGCCGCACTTCGCGTTCCGGATCATCGACGCGCTGACCGCGCAGCTCGCCGAGCGCATCGGCCACGACCCGTACGGCGGGCCGAACTTCCTCGGCCCCGACGACATCGCCCAGCTCGGCAAGGGCATCGCGGCCAGCGCCGAGGTGCACGCGGCCATCGAGGAGCTGTGGCCCACGCTCACCCCGCAGCGGTTCCTCGCCGACTTCCTGGAGGAGCCGACGGGGCTGAGCGAGGCGGACGCGCGGGCGATCCGCCGTCCGTACGACGCGCCCTGGACGCCCGCCGACGTCCCGCTGCTCGACGAGGCCGCCGAACTGCTCGGACACGACGACAGCGCCGAGCGGGCCGCGGCCGAGGCCGAGCGGGCCAAGCAGATCGCGTACGCGCAGGGCGTGCTCGACGTCTCGCGCGCCTCGCGGACGTACGAGTTCGAGGACAAGGACGAGGACGACGCCGAGGTCCTGCTCGCGCACAACATCATCGACGCGGAGCGGATGGCCGAGCGCCAGGAGGAGGCCGACTACCGCAGCGCCGCCGAGCGCGCGGCCGCCGACCGCACCTGGGCGTTCGGGCACATCATCGTCGACGAGGCGCAGGAGCTCTCCGCGATGGCCTGGCGGCTGCTCATGCGGCGCTGCCCGACCCGCTCCATGACGCTCGTCGGCGACCCGGCGCAGACCGCGGAAGCGGGCGGCTGCGGTTCATGGGAGTCCATCCTCGCGCCGTACGTCGAGGACCGCTGGGAGTACACCCGGCTCGGCGTCAACTACCGCACCCCCGTGGAGATCATGGAGGTGGCGGCCGAGGTGCCGCGCGCCGAACAGCCCGACTTCCGGCCGCCGAGCTCCGTGCGGTCCACGGGTGTACGTCCCTGGGCGCGCCGGACCGACGACCTCGCCGCCGCCGTGGCCGACGCGGTGGCCACGGAGGCGCGGGACGAGGGCCGTCTCGCGGTGATCGCCCCGCGCGACCTCCACGCGGAGCTCGCCGCACGGCTGCCCGGGGTGACGGCCGGGCGGGCCCCGGACCTGACGCGGCCGGTCGTCCTGATCGACCCGCGGCAGGCCAAGGGCCTGGAGTTCGACACGGTCCTGGTCGTCGAGCCCGCGCGGTACGGCACGAGCGACCTCTATGTGGCCCTGACCCGGGCCACGCAGCGCCTCGGCGTGTTCTTCACCGAGGAGCTGCCCGTGGCGCTCAAGTGGATCGAGGACTGAAGGGGGCCCGGCAGGTCACACCGGGCGCAGCCACACCGTGGCCAGCGGTGGCAGCGTCAGGCGCAGCGACGCGGGGCGGCCGTGGGACGGCACGGGGTCCGGCTTGAGGGGGTCGGGGCTGGTGACGCCCCCGCCGCCGAAGCGGGCCTCGTCCGTGTTCAGGACCTCCTGCCAGGCGCCGAACCCGTCCGGCACGCCGAGCCGGTAGGCGTGCCGCACGACGGGGGAGAAGTGGGAGACGGCGAGGAGCGGGGTGCCGTCCCCGTCCTCCGCCGGGTACCGCAGGAAGGCGAAGACGTTGTCCTCGGCGGCGTCGCCCTCCACCCAGGCGAAGCCCCCGGGGTCCGTGTCGCGCTGCCACAGGGCGCCCTCGCGGCGGTAGACGGTGTTCAGCTCGCGGACGAGGTCGCGCACGCCCCGGTGGTCGGGTTCGGCGCCGTACGCCGGGTCGAGCAGCCACCAGTCCGGGCCGTGCGCCTCCGACCACTCGGCGCCCTGCGCGAACTCCTGTCCCATGAAGAGGAGTTGCTTGCCCGGGTGGGCCCACATGAAGCCCAGGTAGGCGCGCTGGTTGGCGCGCTGCTGCCACCAGTCGCCCGGCATCTTGGACACCAACGACCGTTTGCCGTGGACGACTTCGTCGTGGGAGATGGGCAGGACGTAGTTCTCGCTGTAGGCGTACACCATCGAGAACGTCATTTCGTTGTGGTGGTACTTGCGGTGCACCGGCTCCTTGGAGACGTAGTCGAGGGAGTCGTGCATCCAGCCCATGTTCCACTTCAGGCCGAAGCCGAGGCCGCCGAAGCCGCCCGGGCCCTGGTGGTGCGTCGCCCGCGTCACGCCGTCCCAGGCCGTGGACTCCTCGGCGATGGTGACGACGCCGGGGCAGCGGCGGTAGACGGTGGCGTTCATCTCCTGGAGGAAGGCGACGGCGTCGAGGTTCTCGCGGCCGCCGTGCGCGTTCGGCGTCCACTCGCCCTCCTCGCGGGAGTAGTCGAGGTAGAGCATCGAGGCCACCGCGTCGACGCGCAGGCCGTCGATGTGGAACTCCTCGCACCAGTAACTGGCGTTCGCCACCAGGAAGTTGCGGACCTCCTTGCGGCCGTAGTCGAACTCCAGGGTGCCCCAGTCGGGGTGCGCGGACCGGGCCGGGTCCTCGTGCTCGTACAGCGGCCGGCCGTCGAACTCGGCGAGCGCCCAGTCGTCCCGCGGGAAGTGCGCGGGCACCCAGTCCATCAGGACGCCGATCCCGGCCCGGTGCAGCGCGTCGACCAGGAACTTGAAGTCGTCGGGCGTGCCGAGGCGGGCGGTCGGCGCGTAGAAGCCGGTGACCTGGTAGCCCCAGGAGCCGCCGAAGGGGTGCTCGGCCACGGGCATCAGCTCGACGTGGGTGAAGCCGAGGTCCGCGACGTACGCGGGCAGCTGCTCCGCGAGCTGGCGGTACGTGAGGCCCGGCCGCCAGGAGGCGAGATGCACCTCGTACACGGAGAAGGGCGCCTCGTGGGCCGGTACGGCCGTGCGGCGCGCCAGCCACTCCTGGTCGTGCCACTCGTGGTGCGACTCGTGTACGACCGACGAGTTGGCGGGCGGCGCCTCCGTGCGGCGCGCGAGCGGGTCGGCGCGCAGGGTCTTGGAGCCGTCGGGCCGGGTGATCTCGAACTTGTACAGCTCGCCCTCGCCGACGGAGGGCGCGAACAGCTCCCAGACGCCGGTGCCGCCGAGCGAACGCATCGGGAAGCCGGTGCCGTCCCAGAAGTTGAAGCCGCCGACGACCCGCACGCCCCGGGCGTTGGGCGCCCACACCGTGAACCGGGTGCCGGTCGCGCCCTGGTGGATCATCGGCCGCGCGCCGAGAGCGGTCCACAGCTGTTCGTGGCGCCCCTCGCCGATCAGGTGCAGGTCGAACTCGCCGAGCGAGGGGAGGAAGGAGTACGCGTCATGTATCTCCAACTCCGCGTCTTCGTAGGTGACATGGAGCCGGTAGCCGTCCGGCACGGCCCGCAGCGGGAGGACCGCGGAGAAGAAGCCGTCGCCGTCGTCGCGCAGCTCGGCACGGAGGTCGTCGGCGACCACGGCGACCGCCTTCGCGTACGGGCGCAGCGCCCGGAACGCGATACCGCCGGGCACGGGGTGGGCGCCCAGAACGCCGTGCGGGTCGTGGTGGGTGCCGCTCAGGAGCCGGTCCCGGTCGCTCGCCGGGACGGGCGATTCGGTGACGGGCGGCGGCACGGCACCGGGCGCGGTTACCGCTTTGGTCCCTCCGTCGGTCCCGGACTTCGGCTGTGCCTTGGGTGGTCCGGCCGTCGCTCCGCTGCCCTTCGCCGGTGCTTTCGCCGCCGTCTTCCTGGCGCCTTTGGTGCTCTTGGTGGTCTTCGCGTGCTTCTCGTCGGACGGTTTGCGGGGGCGCGGGGTCACGGGAGAGGCCTCCTCCGGAGGAGTGGTCAGTGGGCGTCGTCGGCGGGGCCGTCCTGGGTGAGGCGGCGGACCGCGGCCATCGGGACCGGCAGCCAGTCGGGGCGGTGGCGGGCCTCGTAGAGGACTTCGTAGACGGCCTTGTCGGTCTCGTGCGCGCGCAGCAGCACGGGGTCCATGCGCGGGTCGCGGCCCGAGACCTCCGCGTATCCCGAGCAGTACGCGGCCCGGCACTCGTCGGCCCACTCGGGGTCCCAGGTGCCGTGGGAGGCCGCGTAGTCGAAGGAGCGCAGCATGCCCGCCACGTCGCGGACCGGCGGCTGCGGCAGGCGGCGCTCGGCGAGCGGCCGCGCGGGCTCGCCCTCGAAGTCTATGAGCGACCACTCGCCGTCGGGGGAGCGCAGGCACTGCCCGAGGTGCAGGTCGCCGTGGACGCGCTGGGCCGTCCACTGCTGGCCCTCGCCGCCCAGGTCGGCCAGCGCCTCGAAGGCGGTGAGCAGCCCCGGGGCGTAGGGGCGCAGCACGGGGACGGCCTGGGCGGCCGCGGTGAGCCGCTCCGCCATGGCGTCCGCCGCCGCCTCCACCTGCGCCCGGCCCAGGGTGACGGTGGGCAGCGCGGCCGCGAGCGCCGCGTGCACCTCCGCCGTGGCGCGGCCGAGGGCCCGCGCCTCACCGGTGAAGCTCTCGCCCTTGTCGCGCATCCGCAGGGCGAGCTCCCAGCCGTCCTCGGCCCCGGCGAGGTACGGCTGGAGCACCCCGAGGCCGCAGCGCTCGGCGTCGTCGGCGCCGGCCGACAGGTCGGCGAGGAACCAGGCGGCGGGCGCGGGCACCCGTGCGCAGCCCTGGCGGGCGAGGTGCAGCGGTATCTCCAGGTCGGGGTTGACGCCGGGCACCACGCGGCGGAAGAGCTTGAGGATGAACGTATCTCCATAGATGAGCGAGGAGTTGGACTGCTCGGTGGCGAGCAGCCGGGGGACGAGCCCGGAGGGGATCTCCGTGCTCATGTCGCGTTCGAAACGGAGTACGCCGTGCCGGCCGGGCATGCGCAGCCGCTCAAGGAGCAGCTCGGTGAGGTGCCGGTCGTGCAGCGCGTCGTACACCGTCGCTCCGGCGAGGGGACCGTCGGTGACGTGGCCGATCAGGGCGGGGGCCAGGTGCGGCGGCAGGGTGCGGCGCACGCCGAGGAGCAACTGGTAGCAGTCGGTGGGCCGTTCGGCGCCGACGCCGTCGAGCGCGGCGCCGTGCGCGGGAATGATCGGCTGGCGGACCCGCAGGAGGAGGTGGAGCAGGCCCGACGGTGAGCCGTGCGGCAGGAGTTCGGTCGCCGTCACCGCTTCCAGGGCGCTGATCGGGCGCCCCTTCCCGGCGAACCACCGCTGCCGTGGCAGCCACTCGCGCAGCAGCGGGTCGAGCGAGGCGAGCAGCGCGGTGGCGTGTGCGGTGGGGCGGATGGCGGCTTCCGACATGGCGTCGCGTCCTTTCCGCGTCGCGGACGAGGCAGGGTGCGGGAGTGCCGGTGGTGCGGAGGGAGAGTGCCGGTTGTTGCGTAGGAGTGCCCAGGGCGGGGCGGCGGAAACCGCCCCGCGAGGGGGTCGCGCTGCCGGAGCCTACGCCGGTTCCTTGCGCAACCGGAACCAGTAGAACCCGTGCCCCGCCAGGGTCAGCAGGTACGGCAGCTCACCGATGGCCGGAAAGCGCACCCCGCCGATCAGCTCCACGGGATGGCGTCCGCTGAACGCCTGCAGATCGAGTTCGGTGGGCTGCGCGAAGCGCGAGAAGTTGTGCACGCACAGCACGAGGTCGTCCCCGTCGTCGCCGGTCGACGGGGCCTCCCGCAGGAAGGCGAGGACCGCCGGGTTGGTCGAGGGGAGCTCGGTGTAGGAGCCGAGTCCGAACGCCGGGTTCTGCTTGCGGATCTCGATCATGCGGCGGGTCCAGTGGAGCAGGGAGGAGGGGCTGCTCATGGAGGCTTCGACGTTGGTGACCTGGTAGCCGTAGACGGGGTCCATGATCGTGGGGAGGTAGAGGCGTCCTGGGTCGCAGGAGGAGAAGCCGGCGTTGCGGTCGGGGGTCCACTGCATGGGGGTGCGGACGGCGTCGCGGTCGCCGAGCCAGATGTTGTCGCCCATGCCGATCTCGTCGCCGTAGTAGAGGATCGGCGATCCGGGCAGGGAGAGCAGCAGGGCGGTGAAGAGCTCGATCTGGTTGCGGTCGTTGTCCAGGAGCGGGGCGAGCCGCCGGCGGATGCCGATGTTGGCGCGCATGCGCGGGTCTTTGGCGTATTCCGCGTACATGTAGTCGCGTTCTTCGTCGGTGACCATTTCGAGGGTGAGCTCGTCGTGGTTGCGCAGGAAGATGCCCCATTGGCAGCCGGAGGGGATGGCGGGGGTTTTCGCGAGGATTTCGGAGACGGGGTAGCGGGATTCTCGGCGTACGGCCATGAAGATGCGGGGCATGACGGGGAAGTGGAATGCCATGTGGCATTCGTCGCCGCCGTTCTGGAAGTCCCCGAAATAGTCGACGACGTCCTCCGGCCACTGATTCGCCTCGGCCAGCAGGACCGTGTCCGGGTAGTGCGCGTCGATCTCGGCGCGGACACGTTTCAGCAGGTGATGGGTGCGCGGGAGGTTCTCGCAGTTGGTGCCCTCCTCCGCGTACAGATAGGGGACGGCGTCGAGGCGGAAGCCGTCGATGCCCAGGTCGAGCCAGAACCGCAGAGCCGAGATGATCTCTTCCTGCACGGCCGGGTTCTCGAAGTTGAGGTCGGGCTGGTGGGAGAAGAAGCGGTGCCAGTAGTACTGCTTGCGGACGGGGTCGAAGGTCCAGTTGGAGGCTTCGGTGTCGACGAAG
>NZ_JBIRFV010000004.1:0-725587 GCF_044327655.1 Streptomyces sp. NPDC018029
CCACCGAAGTGGTTCATCGTTCGACTTGCATGTGTTAAGCACGCCGCCAGCGTTCGTCCTGAGCCAGGATCAAACTCTCCGTGAATGTGTACCGGTAATCCGGTGCTACACCACGAGAGCGGAACGGTCGGGAGGAATAATCCCGTCCGTTCACAGCGTCCTCGCTGTGTTTTTTCAAAGGAACCGCGTCCCAGCTGATGCTGGAGACGGGGTTATCAACATATCTGGCGTTGACTTTTGGCACGCTGTTGAGTTCTCAAGGAACGGACGCTTCCTTTGTACTCACCCTCGCGGGCTTTCCTCCGGGCGCTTCCCTTCGGTGTTTCTTTTTGTTCTTCGTTCTTGCGTTTCCGACTCTATCAGACTCTTTCGTGTCCGATTTCCTCGGTGCCTTTCTGGTTCCCGCTCCGGCCTTTCGGCTTTCGCGTTTCCCTTTCCGGCGGTTCCGACTCTATCAGATCCTTTCGGGCCTGACTCCCAGTCAGCGGGAGGTGTCTTCGCGGCTGTTGGGCCGTTCCGACGTCCCAAACTCTAGCGGGTTTTCCCGGCGACTCATAATCGAGCCTTGGAATTGAATTCGGGCACGCCGAATTGCATCCGTTGGGAGGTCGTGCTGAGTTTGGTTTGCCGCTCGATCAGCGGCGGGATGTGCTGTCGCAGAACCGTTACGGCTCCGTGGCAACCCGAAGAACCTTACGGATCCAGCAGGTGACTGTCAACCCCACCCTGTGCCCCGCCGGAGGGCGGTTCAGTCCAGGTCGGTGAGGCGTCCGCCGGCGTCCGGCTGGGCGTGCTCCACACGGCGTAGGAGACGGGTGAGCACTTCACCCAGGGCGCCGCGCTCGTCCTGGGACAGGTCCTGGAGGAGGTCCTCCTCGAAGACCGTGGCCAGGCGCATCGCCTCCAGCCACTTCTCGCGGCCCTCCGCGGTCAGCTCGACGATGACGCGGACGCGGTTCGATTCGTCGCGGTCCCGGGTGACCAGGCCCTCCGCCACCATGCGGTCGATCCGGTGGGTCATGGCCGCGGGGGTGAGGCCGAGTCGCTTGGCCAGCTCGCCCGGACCCATTTGGTACGGAGCCCCGGAGAGGACGAGGGCCTTGAGGACCTCCCACTCGGCGTTGCTGATCCCGAGGGTCGCCGTCTGGCGGCCGTAGGCCACGTTCATCCGGCGGTTCAGGCGGCCGAGGGCCGAGACGATCTGCTCGACCTGCGGGTCGAGGTCCTGGAACTCGCGCTGATACGCGGCGATCTGCTCTTCAAGTGTCGGCTCAGTCGGGCCGGGGGTGTCACCCATGGGCCGAGTATGGCACGGCACCGGTTGGCGTTGAAGTCCTTCGGTGTGTACAGTTTAGTATCGAACTTTAGCTTCGAAGTCTTCACTTCTAACGACTCACTCAAGGCAGGTGAAAGTGACCAGGGCGATGGGCGCAGCGATGCGTCGTATCCAGGCAGGCAGCGCGCTGAGCGCGTTCGGCATCGGTTTCACGGTCCCGTTCCTCTACGTCTATGTGGCGCAGGTGCGGGATCTTGGATCCAGTGCGGCGGGCATCGTGCTCGCCGCCTTCGCCATGGCCGCGCTGATCGTCCTGCCCATCACCGGCCGCGTCATCGACCGTCGCGGCCCCCTCCCCGTCCTCGTGGGCGCGGCGGTCGTCGCCTCCGTGGGCGCGGTCGCGCTCGGCATCGCGGACAGTGAGACGACGGCGATCCTCTCCGCGGCCCTGCTCGGCGCGGGTACGGCCGTGATGCAGCCCGCGCTGGCGACGATGATCGTGTGGTCCTCGACGCCGGCCACCCGTACGCGGTCCTTCGCGATGCAGTTCTTCCTGCAGAACCTGGGCCTCGGCATCGGTGGTCTCATCGGCGGCCAGATCGTCGACGAGGACCGGCCCGGCAGCTTCACGCTGCTGTTCTCCATCGAGTCCGTGATGTTCCTGGTGCTCGCGGCCATCGCGCTGACCGTGCGGCTGCCGCACGCGCCGTCCATCCAGGACGCGATGCCCAAGGACGCCTCGGCCCCGCGGGGCGGCATGCGCGCGCTCCTGAAGCACAAGGCGATGGTGCAGCTGTGCGTGCTCGGCTTCGTGATCTTCTTCGCCTGCTACGGGCAGTTCGAGTCGGGGCTCTCCGCGTACGGCGTGGAGGCCGCGGGGATCTCGCCGTCGACGCTCGGCATCGCGCTGGCCGCCAACACGGCGATGATCGTGCTCGCGCAGTTCGCCGTCCTGAAGTTCGTCGAGCGGCGCAAGCGGTCCCGGGTGATCGCGGCCGTCGGTCTGATCTGGGCCTTCGCGTGGCTCCTCGCCGGGTACGCCGGGCTCGGGCACGGCAGCCAGGCGATGGCGACCGCCGCGTTCGTGTCGACGTACGCCCTCTTCGGGCTCGGTGAGGCGATGCTGTCGCCGACCGTCGCGCCGCTGGTCGCGGATCTCGCGCCGGGCGGCATGGTCGGGCAGTACAACTCGGCGTTCGCCCTGGTGAAGCAGCTCGCTCTCGCGGTCGGTCCGGCCGTGGGCGGGCCGATGGGTGCCGCGCTGCACGTCCCGTACATCGTGACGTTCGTGCTGTTCTCGCTGGGCATCACGGTGCTCGCGGTGCGTCTCGGGCGCGGGCTCACCCCCGTGCAGAACCAGCCTTCGCTGGCCAAGAGCCCGGTGGTGGCGCAGGGCGGCCCTACTACGGCCGCGCCCGCCACGGCCGACGCGTAACGCGCGCTACTTGGGGAGCGCGAACTCGCACCAGACGGCCTTGCCGCCGCCCGGTGTGCGGCGCGAGCCCCAGTTCGACGCGATCGTGGCGACGATGGCGATGCCGCGTCCCGCCTCGTCGGCAGGTTCGGCGCGGCGGCGGCGCGGCAGGTGGTCGTCGCCGTCGGTGACCTCGATGATCAGCCGGCGGTCGGTGCGGCGCAGGCGGAGCCGCATCGGTGGGGTGCCGTGCTGGAGGGAGTTGGCGACCAGTTCGCTGGCGGCGAGGACGCCCAGGTCGTGCAGTTCCGGGGAGAAGCGCCAGCTGGCGAGGACGCCGGTGGCGAAGGCACGCGCGCGTGGAGCCGCTTCCACGCCGCCGAGGAGCTCCAGGGCGGCGTTCCTGAAGAGCTCGGCGTCCGAACCGGCGCGGGCGGGGTGCTGGAGGACCAGGACGGCGACGTCGTCGTCGTGGTCGGCGGTGACTCCCAGGGCGCGGATCAGGCGGTCGCAGACCACTTGGGGCGTGCCGGTGGCGCCGGCCAGGGCGCGCTCCAGGGAGGCCACGCCTTCGTCGATGTCCTCGCTGCGGCGCTCGACCAGGCCGTCCGTGTAGAGGACGGCGGTCGAGCCGGGGCCGAGCGGCACGGATCCCGAGGTGTGCAGCCAGCCGCCGGTGCCGAGCGGGGGTCCTGTGGGCTCCTCCGCGCGGTGGATGGTGCCGTTCTCGTCGCGGACGAGGATGGGGAGGTGGCCCGCCGATGCGTAGACGAGGCTTCCTTCGTTCGGGTCGTGCACTGCGTAGACACACGTCGCGATCTGGCTGGCGTCGATCTCGGCGGCGAGGCCGTCGAGGAGCTGCAGGACCTCGTGCGGGGGCAGGTCCAGGCGGGCGTACGCGCGGACGGCGGTGCGGAGCTGGCCCATGACGGCCGCCGCTCGGACGCCGCGGCCCATCACGTCGCCGATGACGAGGGCGGTGCGGCCGCCGCCGAGGGTGATCACGTCGTACCAGTCGCCGCCGACGGCGGCCTCGGTGCCGCCCGGTTGATACGTGGCGGCGATGCGGAGGTCGTCGGGCTGCTCCAGCTCCTGGGGCAGGAGGGACTTCTGGAGGGTGACGGCCGTCTCGCGCTGGGCCCGCTCGCTGGTGCGCAGCCGCTCGGCCGCCTCGGCGTGGTCGGTGACGTCGGCGGCGAACACGAGGACGCCGCCGCCCTCTTCGGAGCCCGCCGCGGAGCCGCCGAGCGGCAGCGTCACGGGGGTGCACGTGACGGTGTACGAACGGCCGGAGGGGGCCTTGCGGGACTTGACGGTGCGCGGCTTGGAGCTGCGCAGGACCTGGTCCAGGAGGGGCAGCAGCCCCAGCTCCTCCAGCTCGGGCAGTGCCACGCGCGCGGTCTCGCCGACGGGGCGGGGACCGAAGGCGGCCACGTACGCGTCGTTGACGTACGCGATGCGGTGGTCGGTGCCGTGCACCAGGGCGACGAGGGCGGGGATGCGGTCGAGCACCTCGCGGATCGGCAGCTCGTCGATGCCGTCGGGTCCCGGGCGGCCCGCGGGGCCGTCCGGGGGCGGCGGCTCCGCTCCGTCGGTGGGCCGCTCGGCGCGGGCCGCGGGGACGGAGCCGTCCCCGCGCGGTGCCGGGGCGATCGCTTGTTCGGTCCGCGCTGCTGCGCGGCGCTGCGTTCCGGGGAGCCGGGCGCTCCAGCGCGTGAAGTTCACTGCGGTAGGCCTCGTGGTGTCGCTTCTGGATCGGGAACACAGCATGTCGCGATCGGACGTCCCTGGTGTCGGCCTGACGGCCTGCCCATGGTCACACGGACAGTCTGACCGAACGGACTGACAACCGTCAGACGCCGGTCCCGTGCGGGGAGTTCCTGACTCCGGTCAGGAGGACTCCTTCGGGCGTTCGCCACCGGCTGCGAGTTCGAACTCCGCACGGGGGTGTTCGAGCGACCCCAGGGAGACGATCTCGCGTTTGAACAGGCCGGACAGGGTCCATTCGGCGAGCACTCGGGACTTGCGGTTGATGGTCGGCACTCTGCTCAGGTGGTAGACGCGGTGCATGAACCAGGCAGGGTAGCCCTTCAGCTTGCGTCCGTAGACGTGCGCGACACCTTTGTGCAGTCCCAGGGAGGCGACGGAGCCCACGTATTTGTGCGTGTACTCCTGGAGGGGGCGGTCGCGCAGGGACGCGATGATGTTGTCGCCGAGGACCTTGGCCTGGCGCACGGCGTGCTGGGCGTTGGGCGCGCACTCCGTGCCGGGCTTGTCCGCCGTGACGTCGGGGACCGCGGCGGCGTCTCCCGCGCCCCACGCGTGCGTGGTGCCTTCGACGGTCAGCTGTGGGGTGCAGGTGAGGCGGCCGCGTTCGTTCAGCGGCAGGTCCGACGCGGCGAGCACCGGGTGGGGTTTGACGCCCGCGGTCCAGACGACGGTGCGGGTGGGGTGGCGGGCGCCGTCGCTGAGGACGGCCACGCGGTCCTCGCAGGAGTCAAGACGCGTGTCGAGGCGTACGTCGATATTGCGCCTTCGCAGCTCGCGCACCGTGTACTTGCCCATTTCCTCGCCGACTTCGGGCAGGATGCGGCCCGTGGCCTCGACGAGGATCCACTTCATGTCCTCGGGCTTGATGTTGTGGTAGTACCGCGAGGCGTAGCGCGCCATGTCCTCCAGCTCGCCGAGTGCCTCGACGCCCGCGTAGCCGCCGCCCACGAAGACGAAGGTCAGGGCGGCGTCGCGGATCGCGGGGTCGCGGGTGGAGGAGGCGATGTCCATCTGCTCGATGACGTGGTTGCGCAGGCCGATGGCCTCTTCGACGGTCTTGAAGCCGATGGCGTACTCGGCGAGGCCGGGCACGGGCAGCGTGCGCGCGATGGAGCCGGGGGCCATGACCAGGTGGTCGTACGCGATCTGGACGGGCCCGGCGCCCTCCTCCTCGGTGGCGAGGGTGGTGAACGTCGCGGTGCGCTTGGCGTGGTCGACGGTCTCGACCTCGCCGATGACGATGCGGCACTTGTCGAGGACGCGGCGGAGCGGCACGACGACGTGGCGCGGCGAGATGGAGCCGGCCGCCGCCTCGGGCAGGAACGGCTGGTACGTCATGTACGGGTCGGGCGTGATCACGACGATCTCGACTTCGTCCCGCTTGAGCTCCCGTTTCAGCTTTCGTTGGAGTCTCAGTGCGGTGTACATGCCGACGTAGCCGCCGCCGACGACGAGAATGCGCACACAGTCCGGAGGTACGGGGGTCATCCCCCGGGAGATCGCAGCCTTCACCATCCCATGACGCACCCGGCTCCGGAGTTTGTCCACAGGCCCGGCAATTTGTGTGACCGGGCGGGGTGTGCGGGAAAGGCCCGGCGGCGTGCCTCGGGGCGGCGGAGGTGCCCAGGTCAGCATGGGCGAAGAGGGTGTTGGACTGGGGTGCGATAGGGCCTGAAAGGGCGCGTACTCCGATCGGGGGGCGCGCTGTGCGGAACCCGCCTCTTCTGAATTGACTCCCGCTCAACTATGTTCGTGGGACGTCGGGGTGTCGGGGGATGCGCTCGTCGGGCCGGATGCACGGCTCGCCGGAAGGGCTCGCTCCTCACACGTCGGTAGTCAATGGCGGGGAGTGTCTCCGGGGGGAGACGTCATTACCGGGGGAACGTGTATGCACATTCAGGAGACTCACTGGACTTCCGCCGCCGTGCCGGCATCAGCCGTCGGCCCGAGCGGGAACGGACGTGACATGGGGGAAGGAGCGCGCACGACACCGCTGCGTGTCGACGCACAGCGCAATCTCGAACATGTGCTCAGGGCGGCACGCGAAGTCTTCGGCGAGCTGGGGTATGGCGCGCCGATGGAGGACGTGGCGCGCCGCGCGCGGGTCGGTGTCGGCACTGTCTACCGACGCTTCCCGAGCAAGGACGTGCTGGTCAGGCGGATAGCCGAGGAGGAGACCTCCCGGCTGACGGACCAGGCGCGTGCGGCGCTCGGGCAGGAGGACGAGCCGTGGTCGGCGCTCTCGCGCTTCCTGCGGACATCCGTGGCGTCGGGTGCGGGGCGGCTGCTGCCGCCGCAGGTGCTGCGGGTGAGCGTCGAGGACGGCGCCGCCAAGGAGGACGAGGCGCGCGTGCCGCAGCAGCGGCAGCCGGCCCCGGACTCGCCCGACCTGCGTCTGATCGAACAGCGCCAGGCGCCCGTGGAGGAGACGGCCTCCCTGGGCGACGACGCGGGGGCGGCGACTCTGCTCGACGTCGTCGGCCGCCTCGTGGACCGGGCCCGTGCCGCGGGTGAGCTGCGTCCGGACGTGACGGTGTCCGACGTCCTGCTGGTGATAGCGACGGCGGCGCCCTCGCTGCCCGACGCGGCACAGCAGGCGGCGGCCTCTTCGCGGCTCCTCGACATCCTGCTCGAAGGGCTGCGGTCCCGGCCCGCGTAACCGGCCGGATCATCCGGCGGAAGGCTCAACGTCGCGTCAGGCAGCGATCGTTGAGCCTTCCCCGAATGAGTGAAAGTTAGTGCTCCATTGCGGTAAATCGCCCCGGACGGGTGGTTGAACGTCCGCACCGTCGGCCTCGGCACGCCCGTGTGTCACTCTTTCCCGGTGGTCGGGTCTGAGTGTGCAACCGGGGGCGTTCCGCGATGAGTGTTGACGGTCCGGACGAGTCGTCCGCCGGGTCGGGCACCGGTCCGGCAGGTCCGGCCGATGCGGTCGGAGAGGCCGGTCCCAGCGTGCCCCCGCAGCGCGAGGGCGGCACGGGTACCTCGCTGCCCGGCGGTGACGGCGGCGACGCCCCGCTGTCCGACGCCGACCTGATCGCCCGGATGCGCTCCGGCGACGACTCCGCGTACGAGGAGCTGTACCGCCGCCACGCCGAAGCCGTGCGCCGCTACGCGCGCACCTGCTGCCGGGACGCCCACACCGCCGACGACCTCACCGCCGAGGTGTTCGCCCGCATGCTGCAGGCGGTGCGCGGCGGCAGCGGGCCCGAGCACGCCGTGCGCGCCTATCTGCTCACCACCGTGCGGCGGGTCGCCGCCGGGTGGACGAAGTCGGCGAAGCGGGAGCAGCTGGTCGACGACTTCGCGGTGTTCGCCGCGCAGGCGGCGCGCGGCGCCGAGGTCTCCGACGACGACACTCTGGATCTGGGCGCCGACGTCCGCGCGATGCACGAGGCCGAGCAGTCGATGGCCATGCAGGCCTTCCGGAGCCTGCCGGAGCGCTGGCAGGCCGTCCTGTGGCACACGGAGGTCGAGGAGGAGTCCCCGAGCGAGGTCGCCACGCTCTTCGGCCTCGACGCGAACGGCACGCGCGTGCTCGCGAGCCGCGCCCGCGAGGGCCTGAAGCAGGCCTATCTGCAGGCGCACGTCAGCGCCACGCTGACCGAGAGCGAGGAGTGCGCGCGCTACGCCGACCGGCTCGGCGCCTACGCCCGCGGCGGCCTGCGCACCCGCGCCGAGCGGGGGCTGCGCAAGCATCTGGAGGAGTGCGCCAAGTGCCGGCTCGCCGCGGGCCAGATCAAGGACGTCGCCAGCGGCATCCCGGCGGTCGTGCCCATCGCCGTCATCGGCTGGTTCGGTGCCGCCGGGTACGCGAAGGTGGCGGCGCTCGTCGGCGGCGGCACCGCGGGAGCGGGTGCCGCGGGGGCCGCCGGTGCGGCCGCGGCGAGCGGGTCGGCCGGTGGTTCGGCCGCGGGCGGAGCCGCCGCGTCCGAAGGTCTCGGCGCCCCGGCGAAGGCGGGTATCGCGGCGAGCGTCGTCGTGGCGGCCGGTGTCGCGGCGGCGATCGCGCTCACCGGAGGCAGCGGCAAGCCCAAGGAGGACCCGCCGCCGAAGGCCAAGGAGCCCGCGGTGTCCGAGTCGATCGTGCCGCAGAAGCCGCCGTCGCCGGAGCCGAAGCCCAAGCCGCCCCCGCCGCCCGTGCCGGCCGCGAAACCCAGCCCCGAGCCCACCCCGACCCCCACGCCCACACCGAAGCCTCCCGTGAAGGAGAAGCCCAAGCCGAAGCCTCCCCCGCCGGCCCCGGAGCCCACGCCCACCCCCACCCCGCCGAAGCCGACCCCGAAGCCGCCTCCGCCGCCGCCACCGGCCCCGAAGGTCTACCAGTGGAACGAGCTGGAGTACGGCCTCACCGGTGACGGCACCAAGCCCGAGATGCGGCTCGCCGAAAGCAGCTGGGTGTGGCAGCGCTGGGGTCTCTCGATCGGCGACAAGCGGTACTCCCACGGTGTGACCGTGCACGGCAGGTCCTCCGTCACCATCGACCTGAACCGCAGCTGTTCGACGTACGACGCGGTCGTCGGGGTCGACGACATGACGATGGGGCTCGGCAAGGTGCGCTTCTCCGTGTACGGGGACGGGGCGCGGTTGTGGCAGTCCCCGCTGGTCAGGGGCGGCGACCCGGCAGTGCCCGTGCACGTGAATCTGACGGGCCGCAAGACGGTCCGGCTCGTCGTCGAACCGCACACGCCGTTCGACACGACGGCCCTCGCGGACTGGGCGCAGTCGCGGATGTTCTGCACGTAGGAATCCAGGACCCGTTCGGGCGCGGGCCCTAGGACCCGTCCTGCGGAGGCAGCGCCTCGGCCGCCTCGGTGATCGCCCCGTCGACCGTCAGCGCGCTGCCCGCGGCGCGCTCCCGCTCGTACCCGTCCGGGCCGAGCGCGGCCAGCGCCTCGCGCTCCACGCGGTCGGCCTCCATGGCTTCCGGCATGGGGCGCGGGTTGCCGTTGCGCAGGGATGTGGCGACGGCGAGCAGCCGGGCCGCGCGCGGATGGTCGCCGAGGTCGCACAGGAGCACGGCGGTGCTGTCCACCAGGGACGCCACGATCACTTCGGAGCACCGGGCCGTCCACGCCGTACGCACTGCTTCGACGGCGAGCGGCAGGCCCGCGGCCGGCCCCGACTCGGCCGCGACGATGCGTGCCTCCACTCCGTCGAGGCCCGCCTCGAACTGCGGGGGCGGCGAGTTGCCGTACGAGGATTCGGCGCGGGCCTCCTGGAACAGCCTGCGGGCCCCGACGACGTCTCCGTCCTCCAGGACCATGACCGAGCGCAGCAGTCGTACGAAGGCGCGGGAGTCCGTCACTCCGTACCGGTCGGCTTCGCGGCTCGCCTCGTCGAGCACCTTCAACGCGACGTTCCGGTCGCCCTCGCGGTAGGAGATCTCGGCGAGCCGGGCGAGCAGGAACGGCGCCTCGGCGTAGGCACCCACCTCGTAGGCGAGGCGCAGCGCTTCCTCGTACTCCCCGCGGGCCTCCTCGTGGTGGCTGCGGGCCATGGCGGCCTCGCCCGCGGCGCCACACACCTGGGCCCGCATCCAGCGGTCGCCCACGCGGCGGCTCAGCTCCCGCAGCTCCGCCAGGTCCTCGTCGACGCCCGAGAGGTTGCCCGGCATGTCGACGGCCATGTGGGTGCGGAACATGAGGATGACGCCGAGGTCCCAGTCCCCGCCGTACCTGCGGCAGTTCTCGATCGTCCGGTTCAGCGGGACGAGCGCGTCCTCGTGGGTGCCGCCGGTGAAGAAGACGGTGAAGGGCCAGAGCAGTCCGGGGAAGCGGGCGGCCTCCGGCACCGGCCTCTCGAAGGCGGCACGCAGCGCGGCGACGCGCTCCGGGTCGGTCCGCTCGTCCTGGTGGGACAGGGAGTCCACGGGGCTGGACTCCGCGATCAGGCACAGGTGCAGCAGGTGGAGGTTCATCCACGGCCAGTAGAGCGGGTCGTCCTCCGCCGGGAGGCCGGGTGGGGCGAGTTCGAGGACGCGGGTCATCCAGTCGGCGCCCTCCCTGCGGTAGTTCCGCAGCCACCAGAACCAGCCGGTGTGCAGCACCATCGCGATCGCCGACGCCACGTCACCGGACTCGACGGTGCGCTGGAGGGCCGCCCGGATGTTGTCCAGCTCGGTCTCCATGCGGGTGATCCACGGCAGTTGCTCCGCGGAGCGGAGCAGGGGCTCGGCGCGGGCGACGAGGTCCGCGAAGTACGCCGAGTGGCGGGCCTCGGCCGCGGCGAGGAGCTCGGGGGTCTCGGCGGCGCGCTCGGTCGCGTACTCGTGGATGGTCTCCAGGAGGCGGTAGCGCATGCCGCCGTCGGCGGAGCCGGCGTCCGGGACGGCCACGATCAGGGACTTGTCGACCAGGGCGCCGATCAGGTCGGTGGCGGGTGCGGTGCACACGGCCTCCGCCGCGGGGAGGTCCCAGCTGCCCGCGAAGACCGACGCCTCGCGCAGCACGGTCCGCTCGGCGTCGTCGAGGAGGTCCCAGGACCAGTCGACGACGGCCCGCAGCGTCTGCTGGCGGGGCAGGACCGTGCGGGCGCCGCTGGTGAGGAGGCGGAAGCGGTCGTCGAGACGGTCGGCGATCTGGCGCGGGGTGAGCAGCCGCAGCCGGGCGGCGGCCAGCTCGATGGCGAGCGGCAGACCGTCGAGCCTGCGGCAGATCTCGGCGACGGCCGCCGCGTCCTCCTCGGGGTCGAAGCCCGGCCGCACCGCCATGGCCCGCTCGGTGAAGAGCCGGTGGGCCGGGTCGGGCGGGAGCGGCTCCACGGGGCGCACCGACTCGCCCGGCACGCCGAGGGGTTCGCGGCTGGTGGCGAGGATGGTGAGGCCGGGGCAGTGGGTGAGGAGGGCCTCGGCGAGCTCGGCGGCGGCACCGATGACGTGTTCGCAGTTGTCAAGGAGCAGGAGCAGGCTGCGCGGCGCGCAGTACTCGACGAGCAGGGCGATCGGGTCGTCCTGCGGGGCGGACAGTTCGCTGGTCATGAGCACGGTCTCGCGCAGACCGAGCGCGCTGACGACAGCGCCGGGCACCGCCTCCGGGTGGTCGAGCGGGGCGAGCTCGGCCAGCCATGCCTGCGGATGCCCGGCGGCGGCTTCCTCGGCGAGGCGGGTCTTGCCGGAGCCGCCCGGTCCGGTGAGGGTGACGAGGCGGGCCCTGTGCAAGTCCGAACGGATGGCGGCGAGTTCGGGTTCCCGGCCGACGAAAGAAGTCAAGCGGGTGCGGATGTTCCCGTTCTGCTCGGTCCTGCCCGGGCGCCGGTGCGCCTGCGACGGCTCGGCTTCCGCCGGTTTCTGCCCCTCCGGCGCGGGGCCCTCCGGCGCTGGTCCGTCCTGCGCGGGTCCCTCCGGCGTTGGTCCGTCCTGCGCGGGTCCCTCCTGCGCTGTTCGCTCCGGCTGCTGCGGCTGCTGCGGCTGCTGCGGTTGGTGCGGTTGGTGCAACTGGTGCAACCGGTGCGGCTGATGCGGCTGATGCGGCTGCCCCACCGGGCGCTCCTGCCCCTGTGGCCCCGACAGCAATTCCGCGTGCAGCGCCCGCAGTTCCGGGCCCGGGTCGGTGCCGAGGCCGTCGGCGAGGGACCGGCGCGCGTCCTCGTAGGCGGCGAGCGCGTCCGCCCCGCGCCCGGCGTCGCGCAGGGCGCGGATCAGCAGGGCGCGCAGTGTCTCGTCGTACGGCTGGGCGGTGGTCAGTTCCCGCAGCTCCGGTACGACGTCGGGGGCGCGGCCGAGCAGCAGGTCCGCCTCGATCCGCGCGCGTACGGCCTCGGCGCGCAGGGCCTCGGGGCGGGCCGCGGCGGTGCGGTCGGGCAGGTCGGCGAGGGCGGGGCCGCGCCACAGGGCGAGGGCGTCGCGCAGGGTGCGGGCGGCGAGGGCCGGGTCGCCGCGGTCCAGGGCCGCCCTGCCCTCGTGCGTGAGCTCCTCGAAGCGGTGCAGGTCGACGTCGGCGGGGGCGGCGGCGAGGCGGTAGCCGCCGGGGGCCGATGCGACGGCGTCCTTGCCGAGTGCGCGGCGCAGGCGGCCGACGAGGGCCTGGAGGGCGGCGGGGGCGTCGGCCGGCGGGTCGTCGGCCCAGACCTCGTCGATGAGGGTGCCGACGGTGGCCGTGCGGTTCGCGTGGAGCGCGAGGACGGCGAGGAGGGCGCGCAGCCGCTGGCCCCCCACGGGCAGGGGGGCGCCTTGGTCGTCGTACGCCTCGGTGGCGCCCAGGATTCGGTACCGCACCACGTCATTCTCCCCGTACGGGTGCTCGGGGGCGCGTGCTTTCTTTTCCGGCGTATGTCGCCGGCGCGCCCGGACCAGGGACGAGTGCCTCGGCGTACCGCTCTACCGACCCGCTCCTAGTGCGCCCCTCTCCGGAACCACACTCCCCGTAGGAACCGCTCGTTGCCGTGCTGGAGTCCCCGTCCAGCACGTTCCTCTTCGCGACAGCAGTCGGCGCAGCCACAGCTCGGTGGAGACCAGGTCGGCCAGGCCGTCCAGCGGGAGCGGCTCTCCTTCGGCGGCCGCGCGCAGGGCCTTGCGGACGACACGGGCCTCGACCAGGCCCGCCTGGGCGAGGAGCGGTGTGTCGAAGAGGGCGACGAGGTCGTCCACCGCCACGCGGAGTCCGGTGCGGGCGGCGACCGCGTTCGAGGTGTGGGAGGGGGCGCCCCAGCCGGCCGGTAGGTCGGCGACCCCGGCGCCTTCGAGGACGGTGCGCAGGATGGCGGCCCGCGCGCCGGGCTGGACGCGGAGGGCCTCGGGAAGCGCGCGGCAGGCGCGGACGACCTGGTTGTCGAGGAAGGGCGCGTGCAGGCGCTGGAAGCGCACCTCGGCCGCCTGTTCGAGGACGCGCAGGTCCGCGGCGTGCCGGGCGAGGGCCGCCCGGGCGCGGAACTCGCCGGGGCGCTGGCCCGGGCCGCCGGGACGCATGGTGGTGTCCTGCAGACGAACCGATACTTCAGCGAGGGCCTCTCCGGTGAGCCAGCGTGCGGCGGGGCCCGGCCTGGCCCACGCGAGGGCGGCGAGCGAGGCCCCCACCGCTCCGCCCGGCTCGTCGAAGCGGCGGTGCAGCAGCCGGTCGGCGAGGGATTCGACGCCTGCCCGGTGCGGCATGCGGGCGAGCTTGCGGGCGGCGCCGTACACGCGCGCGGGGACGAGCACCGAGCCGTCGGCCTTCGCCAGCGCCGCGACGGGGCGCACCATGTGGCGCCGTCTGCGGTCCATGAGGAGGTCGGCGAGGCGGGCGGGGTGGGCGTCGAGGACCTGCCGGGCGCCGTGGCCCGTGAAGTGGTCGGCGCTGCCCGATGAGAGCCGTGCGCGGTGGCGCTGGGCGGTCACCAGGGTGGAGCTCGGCTCGTCCGTCAGCGGTCCTTCGAGGTCGGCGTAGGGCAGGGCTTCCTCGCCCGCGGCGACGACCACGTGGTGCAGGCGGGGGTTGGCGGCGATGGCGCCGGCCCGCTCCAGTTCGGCCTCGCGGCCGTCGACGGCCAGGTCGTTGAAGGTGACGGCGAGGAGGCGCTCGCCCGCGCCCGTGCCGTGCCCGAGGACCGTGCCGGGCATCCCGGGCAGACCGGCCGCAAGGAGAGCGAGGGTTCCCGAAGCGGGCCCTCCGGAGAGGTCGGCTCCGATGCCGGGCACCGGCATGCCCCGCGCCGCGCGCCGTTCCGCGGGCCCCATGCCGGGCACCGGTCCCGGGTCGACGTCCATGCCCGGCACGTGGCGGGGTGCGGTGAGGCGGGCGCGTACCGCCTCGATGAGGGCGTCGCGGACGCCGTCCACGGCGCTGTCGGCGTCGGCCGTGGGTGCCGCGACGGCCAGCGAGGCCACCGGTTCGTACCCGGCGATCTCCCGTGCGCCCGCGCGCAGGATCAGCGCGTGCCCCGGTGGTACGCGCCGCACGCCCTGGTACGGGGTGGAGTCGTGCAGCGCCTCGGGGACGTCGGGGGCGGCCAGCAGCGCCGCGAGGTGGCCGATGTCCAGGTGGGCCTCGATGAGGTCGGCCAGCGGCAGCGCGGCCGTGGCGTAGGCCGTGCCGCCCGCCCAGGCCGTGAAGAAGACGGGGCGGGCGCCCGCGAGGTCGCCGGCGATCATGACGCGGCGGCCGACCTGGACGACCGCCGTGTAACTGCCGGACCAGGCGGTCAGGTGGCGCAGGGCGCCGCCGCGGGCGGCGAGGAGGCCGACCCGCAGCTCTTCGTCGGAGGCGCCGCAGACGCCGAGGACCGCGATGCGGGTCTGCTCGTCGGCCGTCACTGTCCGTACTTCGTCGGCCCGCCAGTCGCCGACCGCCCAGAGCGGATCCGGGTCGCCCCACAGGAGTTGGGAGCCGACGGGGTGCACGGTCTCGCCGTCGTCACCGGTGGCTCCGGCCGAGCCCACCACCGAGGGTCTCGCGGTGGTACTGCTCCACCCCACCAACCACCGCATCGCTGCCTCCACAGGCTGTGGACAGATCTGGGGGTCCCATGCTGCCACGAAGGAGGCGTGCGGGAAGGGCTGCGGGGCCGCTCGAGCGGCGGTGAATGCGCCCTTGGGGGGCGGTAGTTGAAGCGTAGAACGAAGGTGCTCTCCTTAGGGATGCGCCGGAGATGCCTTGGAGTTGCCTTCGAAATACCTTGGGCGTGCCTTGGAGATACCTTGCGAGCGACCAGTGCGCAGGGCGTACGCGGTCCTCATGAGTGCGGGCGCACTCCACGCTCGTGGGCGAAATGCCCGTTCCTGTACAGGGACGCTTTTCGGCCAAATCGGCCTGTGATGGGCCCACGGCGGAACCGTTCGAAGGCAGCACACAGCCCGGGAGGCGGTGCTCGCCTCCCGGACCGGTCCGCCGCCCGCGGGGATGGAGGCGGCGGTGTCCCCCAGCCCACTGACTCCAGCGCAGCGGGCCGACCCACGCATCGCCAATGGAAGCGCTCCCCCCATGGCCGGAGAAGAGCGCACACACGGGCGCACGGCCACACGGCGGGAGCACGCGTCACCGTCGGCGCACTTCCGCACGGACAACAATCTCGCCATCCGGAACTGCGCCTCTTAACGCTTGGGATGCGGCGAACTACGCTGTGTGTGCTGATGTTTTCGCGGAGGCATATACCTGGAGGATCGGCCAAACGCTCTTGCGGCCGCCATTCCGGCCACCGCGCGCGGAGCCCGGGGCGGGACGCCCGGAATCGCGGCGCGCGACGGCTCGGGCAGGGCTGCCCCCGGGGGAACGCAGCACGAATGCCGAGCGGTCCAGCACCGCCCGGCAGCCGTCTGTGTCCGAGGGGTGGCGCATGTCCAGGGAGCAACGCGGGCCGAACGAAAAGCTCGGCACCGTTCTCGCCCTCGCGGGAATCAGCAATGCGGGACTCGCCCGCCGGGTCAACGACCTCGGCGCACAACGCGGGTTGACGCTCCGTTACGACAAGACATCGGTGGCCCGCTGGGTGTCCAAGGGCATGGTGCCGCAAGGCGCCGCCCCGCACCTGATCGCGGCGGCCATCGGACAGAAGCTCGGCCGCCCGGTGCCGCTGCACGAGATCGGCCTGGCGGACGCCGACCCCGCGCCGGAGGTGGGCCTCGCCTTCCCCCGTGACGTGGGCGCGGCGGTGAAGTCCGCGACCGAGCTGTACCGCCTCGATCTGGCGGGCCGGCGCGCGGGCGGCGGGATCTGGCAGTCCCTGGCCGGCTCCTTCGCCGTCAGCGCGTACGCGACACCCGCGTCGCGCTGGCTCATAACCCCGGCCGACAGCTCCGTCGCACGCGACGTCTCGAGCGAGACGCCCCGCGACGCCGTGCACGCCGACGACAGCGGCGCGCCGATGAAGGTCGGCCACAGCGATGTACTGAAACTGCGGGAGGCCGCCGAGGACGCCCGCCGCTGGGACTCCAAGTACGGGGGCGGCGACTGGCGTTCCTCGATGGTCCCGGAGTGCCTGCGTGTCGAGGCGGCGCCCCTGCTGCTCGGCTCGTACTCCGACGAGGTCGGACGTGCCCTCTTCGGAGCGTCGGCCGAGCTGACCCGCCTCGCCGGGTGGATGGCCTTCGACACCGGCCAGCAGGAAGCCGCCCAGCGCTACTACATCCAGGCGCTGCGGCTCGCGCGCGCGGCGGCCGACGTCCCCCTCGGGGGGTACGTCCTCGCGTCCATGTCCCTCCAGGCGACGTACCGCGGCTTCGGGGACGAGGGGGTCGACCTCGCGCAGGCCGCCCTGGAGCGGAACAGAGGCCTGGCCACCGCCCGCACCATGAGCTTCTTCCGCCTCGTCGAGGCGCGGGCACACGCGCGTGCCAACGACGCGCAGGCCGCGGGGGCGGCGCTGCGGGCCGCCGAGGGCTGGCTGGAGCGGGCCAGGGACGGCGACCACGACCCCACCTGGCTCGGCTTCTACGGATACGACCGCTTCGCCGCCGACGCCGCCGAGTGCTACCGCGACCTGAAGGCGCCGCGCCAGGTGCGGCGCTTCACGGAACAGGCGCTGTCCCGCCCCACGGAGGAATTCGTCCGGTCGCACGGCTTACGCCTCGTGGTGTCTGCGGTCGCCGAGCTGGAGTCCGGGAACCTCGACGCGGCGTGCGAGCAGGGGACGCGGGCGCTGGAGGTCGCCGGACGGATCTCGTCCGCGAGGACCACGGAGTACGTGAAGGACCTGCTGCACCGCCTGGAGCCGTACGGGGACGAGCCGCGGGTGGTCGAGCTCCGCGAGCGGGCCAGGCCCCTGCTGGTGGCCCCGGCGTAGGCCCCGTCCTGCCTCACTCCCCGGTGAACCACCGGCTGAGGCCGGGTCAACCGGCGCGGAGCGGTCGGGGAGGATCCGGCGGCCGAGGTTTGGCGGCGTTGTCAGTGGCGCAGGGCAGTATCTGTGGTGGGAGGTGAGGCGCGGTGAAGAAGGTCGCGTACGACTGCGACGTGCTGGTGATCGGCGGCGGCATCGTCGGGCTCGCGACGGCGTATGCGCTCACGCGCGGCGCTCCCGGCACCACGGTCACGGTCCTCGAGAAGGAGCCGGGCCCCGCCCGCCACCAGACGGGCCGCAACAGCGGCGTGATCCACAGCGGGATCTACTACCGCCCGGGCTCCCTCAAGGCGAGGTACGCGGTCCGCGGCGCCGCCGAGATGGTCAAGTTCTGCGCGGAGTACGGCATCGCGCACGAGGTCACCGGCAAGCTGATCGTCGCCACGGAGCGCGCGGAGCTGCCCCGCCTGCACGCCCTGGTCCAGCGCGGCAGGGAGAACGGCATACCGGTGCGCGAGCTGGGCCCCGCCCAGATAGTCGAGTACGAGCCGGAGGTCCGCGGCCTGGCCGCCATCCACGTCGGCACCACGGGGATCTGCGACTACAGCGCCGTGGCGCGGCACCTGGCCGACGCCTCCGGTGCCGAGATCAGGTACGGCGCGGCCGGTGAGGCCGTCCACATCGACCGCCGCCCCGACCGCGGCGTCGCGGTCCGCACCGCCGACGGCTCCGTCGTCCGCGGCAAGGTCCTGGTCAACTGCGGAGGGCTGCACTGCGACGAGATCGCGCGGCTCACCGGTGACGACCCGGCCATGCGGATTGTTCCGTTCCGCGGGGAGTACTTCGAGCTGGCCCGGCCCGAGCTGGTGCGCGGCCTCGTCTATCCCGTGCCCGACCCGGCCTTCCCCTTCCTCGGCGTCCACCTCACCCGAGGCATCGACGGCGGCGTCCACGTGGGGCCGAACGCGGTCCCCGCGCTCGCCCGCGAGGGGTACGACTGGTCGGTCGTCCGCCCCCGCGAGCTCGCCGGGACCCTCGGCTGGCCCGGCTCCTGGCACCTCGCCCGCCGCCACTGGCGGTACGGGGCGGGTGAGCTGCGCCGCTCCGCCTCCAAGTCCGCGTTCACCGACGCGGTGCGCAGGCTGCTGCCCGCGGTCCGCCCCGCCGACCTGGTCCCGGCCCCCGCGGGCGTCCGCGCCCAGGCGGTCCTGCGGGACGGCACACTGGTCGACGACTTCCTGATCCGCGAGGGCCCCCGCACGGTCCACGTCCTGAACGCCCCCTCACCGGCCGCGACGGCATCCCTCCCCGTAGGCAGAGAGGTCGCCCGCCGGGCACTGGGGGTGCTGAGGGGCGAGTGAGGCCCCGGGGACCCGGCACGCCTGATCGCCGCTCCCTGCCCCTCCCGGGGCACACCCCCACCCCCGCCCGCCCCGTAAAATTGCCGCACTGTGTCTGACTCTTCCCGTATCCCTGATGCCTCCGGCGGTCCCGGCAGCTCCGATGTCTCCCGGGCCGGTGGCCGGGCGCAGGCCGCGCCGCGGTTTCCCGGCGGGCCCTCGCCCGATCCCGCGGGCTCGCACCACGAGCGGCGGATCCGCAGCTTCCAGCCCCGCCGCAGCCGGGTGACCACCAGCCAGGAGGACGCGCTGCGCCGGCTCTGGCCCAAGTGGGGCCTGGACATCGACGGGCTGCGCACGCTGGACCTCGCCGAGCTCTTCGGGGACGGCGGGACACCGTCCGACAAGCCCGTCGTCCTGGAGATCGGCTTCGGCATGGGCGAGGCCACCGCCCAGATGGCCGCCGCCGACCCGGACACCGGCATCCTCGCCGTCGACGTGCACACGCCAGGACAGGGCAACCTCCTCGCCCTCGCCGAGCGCAACGGCCTGACCAACGTCCGCGTGGCCAACGGCGACGCGATCATCCTGCTCCGCGAGATGCTGGCGCCCGCCTCGCTCGACGGCCTCCGCGTCTACTTCCCGGACCCCTGGCCCAAGGCCCGCCACCACAAGCGCCGCCTGATCCAGCCGGAGTTCCTGACGCTGGCCGCGCCCTCCCTCAAGCCCGGCGCGCTGCTGCACTGCGCGACGGACTGGGAGCCGTACGCCGAGCAGATGCTGGAGGTGCTCACCGCGCACCCCGACTTCGAGAACACCCAGCCCGACGGCGGCTACGCGCCACGCCCCGACTTCCGCCCCCGCACCCGCTTCGAGGGCCAGGGCCTGGACAAGGGGCACGTCGTCCACGACCTGCTCTTCCGCCGAGTCGCCCCGCCGCAGAGCCGAGTCGCCCCGCCCCAGGACTGAGACCCAGGACCGAGGCACCGTCGCGGCCGCCCGCCACCCTCGTTAGGGTCGACGACGTGGCCACCAGTCCTCCGTATCCGATACCCCCCGAGGCGCCCGCCCCGGGGGCGCTGTCCCGCGTCCGCTGGTGGCAGCGGCGCGCGATACGTGTGGCCGCGCTCGTCACCCTGCTCGCCCTCTCCGGCCTGGTGATCCTGGCCCTGGTCAGGGAGCAGACCGGCACCGAGGGCTTCCTGGTCGGGCTCGGCCTCGCGACCGTGCCCGTGCCGCTGCTCGTCGCCGCGTTCCGCTGGCTGGACCGGGTGGCGCCGGGCCCCTGGCGGAACCTCCTCTTCTCCTTCTCCTGGGGCGCCTGCGCGGCCGCGCTCATAGCGATCGTCGCGAACAGCTTCGCGATCCGCTGGATAGCAACCGCCACCGCCGACCCCAGCAGCGCCGACACCCTCGGCGCCACCGTCATCGCCCCGATCGTCGAGGAGAGCGCCAAGGCGGCGGCCGTCCTGCTCGTCTTCCTCTTCCGCAGACGCGACTTCACCGGCATCGTCGACGGCATCGTCATAGCCGGGGTGACCGCGACCGGGTTCGCGTTCACCGAGAACATCCTCTATCTGGGCAACGCCTTCGTCACCGACCAGCTGAGCCGCGAGAGCGGCCTCGCGTCGGTGACGGCCGCGACCTTCTTCGTACGCGTCGTCATGTCCCCGTTCGCGCACCCGCTGTTCACGGTCCTGACCGGCATCGGCTTCGGCATCGCCGCGCTCTCGGCCGAGCACCGGCACCTGCGCCGCGTGCTGCTCCCGCTCATCGGGCTGCTGCTCGCGATGGGTGTGCACGCGCTGTGGAACGGCTCGGCGGTCTTCGGGCAGTACGGCTTCTTCGCCGTGTACGCCCTCTTCATGCTCCCGGCGTTCGGCCTGCTGACCTGGCTGGCGATCTGGACCCGGCAGCGCGAACTGCGCATGATCCGCGCCGAGCTGCCCGTGTACGCGGCGGCGGGCTGGCTCACGCCGCCCGAGCCGTACGCGCTCGGCTCGATGCGCGCCCGCTCGGTGGCCCGCGACTACGCCTCGTACACCTGGGGAAAGGCCGCGGCCCGCACGGTCGCGGAGTACCAGATGTACGCGACGTCGCTCGCGTTCCTGCGCCACCGGGGCCGCCTCGGGCGGGCCGGTGCCGACTTCGTCGTACGCGAGCGGGAGCTCCTCGAAAAGCTCTGGGAGCGCCGCGAACCGTCCCGCCCCGCGCTGGCGTACGCGGCCGGGGCGACGGCGCCGGCCCTGCCCCCGATGCCGTACACGCCCTACCAGCCGTACCAGCCGTACGGCCACACCCCGCCCCCGTACGGGCAGCCGCAGCCCCACCCGGCGTACGGCTACCCGGCGCACAACCCCTACCGCAACATCTGACCGCCGGACGTCAGGCGGACGCCGCGGTCAGCGCCGCGACCTCCGCCTCCGTCAACTCCAGGTCGCCGACCGCGAGCAGGGCGGGCAACTGCTCCACCGTGCGCGCGGAGGCGATCGGCGCCGCCACGGTGGGCTGTGCCGCGAGCCAGGCGAGCGCCACCGTCGCGACCTGGGCGCCCCGCGCCCCGGCGATCTCGTCGAGCGCGGCGAGGACACGGTCGCCCCGCTCGCTCCCCACGTACTCCTCGACCCGGCCGCTCCGCGCGCTCTCCACCTGGGCGCCCTTGCGGTACTTGCCGGTCAGGAAGCCGGACGCGAGCGCGTAGTAGGGGACGGCGGCGAGACCGGAGCGGGAGGCGACCTCCTGGAGCGGGCCCTCGTAGGTGTCGCGGGAGACGAGGTTGTAGTGCGGCTGGAGCGCGACGTACCGCGCGAGGCCCTCGCGGTCGGAGAGGTCGAGCGACTCCTGGAGCCGCTCGGGGGTGATGTTGGAGGCCGCGATCGCCCGCACCTTGCCGGCCCGCACCAGTTCGTCGAGCACGCCGATGATCTCCTCGACGGGGAGCGACGGGTCGTCGTAGTGGGTGTAGTAGAGGTCGATGTAATCGGTGCCGAGACGGCGCAGGGAGGCGTCGACCGCGCCCTTGACGGTGGTCGCGGAGAGGCCCTTGTACTCGGGGTGCGCGCCGGCCTTCGTGGCGATGACGACGTCGGAGCGGTTGCCGCGCTCGGTCAGCCACTCGCCGATGAGGGTCTCGGACTCGCCGCCCCGGTTGCCCTCCGCCCAGGCCGAGTAGACGTCGGCGGTGTCGATGAAGTTGCCGCCGGCCGCGGTGTAGGCGTCGAGGACGGCGAAGGACGCCGTCCGGTCGGCGGTCCAGCCGAAGACGTTGCCGCCGAGGGCGAGCGGGAAGACCTCGAGGTCGGAAGAGCCAAGCGGGCGTAGAGAAGTCATATGTCCCTCAACACCGGCGGCGGAAACGGAATTCCGTTCGGCCGGACCGGCAGCCCTGGCGTCGGGGGGTTGTCGCCAGGACCGCCGGAGTCTCTCAGAAGGGGGTGGGGGCTGCGTCCCGGGGTCGGGTCAGGGGTTCAGGCCCTTGCTCTGCAGCCAGCCGAGGGGGTCGATCCCGGAGCCGCCGGGCGTGTGGACCTCCAGGTGGAGGTGGGGCCCGGTGACGTTGCCCGTCGCGCCGACGCGGCCGATGACGTCGCCCGTGCTGACCTTCTGGCCCGCGCTGACGTTGAGCGACGACTGGTGGCAGTACCAGATCTCCGTGCCGTCCTCCAGTTCGAGCACGGTGCGGTAGCCGTACGCGCCCGCCCAGCCGGCCTCCTTGACGGTGCCGGTGTGCACCGCCTTGAGCGGGGTACCGGTGGGGGCAGCGAAGTCCAGACCCGTGTGGTGCCCGGAGGACCACATGGAACCGGCGTCACCGAAGTGCGACGTGAGGGTGTACGAGGAGGTGGGGATGGCGTAGCTCTTGGCGAGCTTGGCGCGGCGCTCGGCCTCGGCCTTCGCCTTCCGGGCCTCCTCTTCCTTCTTCTTCTTGGCCGCGGCCTTGGCGTCCGCCGCCTTCTCGGCCGCCTTCTGCTGTTCGGCGGCCTCTTCGGCGGCCTTCTTGACGGCGGCCTCCTCTGCCGCGGTCCGCACGGCGGTGTCCGCCTGCTCCTGCTGGTTCTCGGCCTGCTGCATGATGCGGGCGCGCAGCGCCTCGCCCGCGTCGGTGGTGCCCTGCTCGGCGTCGGCGGTGCTGACACCGGCGGCGGTGAGCGGAGCGGCGGCCGCGGCCGTGGTGGTCTCCGGCGAGTCCTCGGACATCAGGGACCCGACGCCCGGCAGGGACTCGGCCGCCGGCAGCGAGTCGGCGACGGCGCCCACGCCCGGCAGGTCGGGCAGGGATATGGAGACCGGCGGCTTGCCGTCCTGGGCGGTGGCGATGCCGCCGGCGCCGACGGCGGCGATGACGCCCACGCCGAGCACGGTGGAGCTGCGGGCGAGCCCGCCGCCGCCCTTCTTGTGCACGCGGTGCCTGCCGCGGACGGGGCGGATGGACTCCTCGGTGGGGTTCCACTCCTCGAAGGTGTCGAGGGGGCCCTCGTCGTACGAGCCGAAGTCGTCGTCATTCGGCACGTACACGGCTCGGGGGGCAGGCCGGTTGGACGCCACTGGGGCGCGCTCCTTTCCTTCCTTCTCGCCTACCGGGTTAGCTGACGGGTTCGGAGCAGGAAGGTCTCCTACGAACACCTGGCACGGAGGCACAGCTGCCCGATTCACCCCAAGTTGGTGGTTCCCCGGCTCCCTTGCGGGATTAGGCGCGTGCGCGCGGAGCCGCCTCTAGTGACGGCTGGGACGACCGCGCTGCGTTATCGAACGTTAATAGACAGGGGGTCCGTATTCCAAGCCGTTCCGGTTGATCGTTAACGCTGATCGCGTGTACGTACCGGGACACGAGGGTGCGGACCGGGGCGAGTTGACCCCCGGCCTTCAAACACCAGAGCTTCACATTTCCTTGACAGAGTGTCAGTTGTTATGCGGAGGGGTGTACTTCAGTCACCGGCGGTGACCTCCGGATCGCCGGCGGCGGGCCGCCGCACCGCGAGCAGCGCCATGTCGTCCGTCATGGCGCCCCCGGTGTGCCGCCGCACCTCCCCCGCCAGGGCGGCGAGCAGCGCGTGCGGGCCGCCCCGGCCCGGGAAGATCCGCCCGCCGAGCCGCGCCGCGGGATCGTAGAACTCCCCCGCCGCGTCCCGCGCCTCCGACAGGCCGTCCGTGTAGAAGAGCAGCGTCGCGCCGGGCGGGAACTCCGACTCGTCCGCCCGGTCCGGCCAGACCCCCAGGTCCCCCATGCCGAGCGGCAGCGCGGGCTCGCTCGCCGACATGACGCACAGCCGCCCGTCGCCGCGCAGCAGCAACGGCGGTGGGTGCCCGCGGTTGATCAGGCGTACGGAGCCCTCGCCGTGCCGGATCTCCGCGAGGACGGCGGTGGTGAACCCCTCGAACGCGTCCAACCCGTCGCGCCGGGTGCCCTCACGCGCCAGCGCCCGCTCCAGGCGCTGCGCCACCGCCTCCAGGGTGGCCTCCTGCTCGGCGGCCTCCCGGAAGGCGCCGATGACGACGGCGACCGCCGCGACCGCGCCCATGCCCTTGCCGCGTACGTCGCCGACGATGAGCCGCACGCCGTGCGGGGTGTCCTGCACGGCGTACAGATCGCCCCCGATGAACGCGTCGGCCTGCGCGGCCTCGTACCGTGCCGCGATGTCGAGCCCGCCGATGCGCGGGTCCGGCGCGGGCAGCACGGCGCGCTGGGTGGCCTCGGAGATGGAGCGGGCGATGGCGAGCCGGTCGTTGCCGCGGCGCACGACACGGTTGATCACGATCGCGAGGGCGGCGACGGTCGCCACGGTGACCACTTCGGTGACGGCCTCGACGTGGCTGCTGACGCGGTTGCCGTAGTGCAGGAAGTAGTGCAGGAAGAGGACGGCGCCCGTGGCCGCCGCGCCGGTCAGGACGGTGCTGAGCAGCGAGTAGAAGGGAGCGGCGATCAGCGGGGCCGCCGTGAAGAGCGGGGCGGCGGTGAACTCCGGCGGGGTCGACACGTCGTAGGCGACACCGACGATGAGCAGCAGGAGGGGCAGGACCCGCACGAAGGCGCGCTCGGTACCGGTGGCACCCCTGGCCTCCCTGGCCCCTCTGACCCCCCTGGCCCCTCTGCCGTCGGGTACTCCTCGCTGCCCCACCGCTTGTCTCCCGCCGACTCCGCGCCCATGACCGCGCTCCACCCAGGGTTCCCGCAGCGGGAGGAGGGTGCGACCTGGTGTGGGCCGAGCGGGTTACGGGCCCGGAAAACACCTGAGGCCGGGAAGCTGATGCTTCCCGGCCTCAGGCCTTCAGTAGCGGGGACAGGATTTGAACCTGCGACCTCTGGGTTATGAGCCCAGCGAGCTACCGAGCTGCTCCACCCCGCGTCGGTAAACCCAACAGTACGCCATCCGGAGGGGTGCGTCGAACCACTTGACTCAGGGTGGTCCTGCGCTCGAGCAGCCCGGAGGGGCACCGACCCCGGCGGTATGTTCGAGCCTCCACGGTCGATCCACGCTCCACGACGCCTTCTCCAGTGACCGGTTGCACCGAACGCTTACTGCCTCTTTCCCACCGGGAGTGACCAAGCAATGTCAACCATCACCAAGCTCAGCGAGCTGAGCGGCGAGTACGTCCTCGACACCGCCCGCACCCGCATCGGCTTCGTCGCCCGGCACTCGGTCGGACCCCAGGTCCGTGGGCACTTCGAGGAGTTCGAGGGCAGTGCGCAGCTCGACGGCGACGATCCCTCGAAGTCCGCCATCCGGCTCACGATCCGGTCGAAAAGCCTGCAGAGCCACAACAAGTTCCGCGACGACCCGGTGCGCGCCAAGTTCCTGGACGCGGAGAACCACCCCGTCATCACCTTCGCGTCCACCGAGGTGGAGCAGATAGACGGAACCACCTTCAAGGTGACCGGCGACCTGACCCTGCGCGGCACGACCAGGCCGCTCACCCTGACCGTCGAGACGACCGGCGGCGAGAACGACGCACAGGGCGACCTGCGCGTCGGCTTCAAGGGCAGCGTCCTGATCAACCGCAAGGACTGGGGCGCGACCGCGAACGCCGCGGACGTACTCTTCGTCAGCCCGAAGGTGACGGTCGAATTCGAAATCGCGGCACTCCGCCGCCCCTGACCCCCCGCAACACACCGAAAGCCCAGCTCGGAGACGACTCCGAACTGGGCTTTCTCTGTAGACCGTGTGGGACTCGAACCCACAACCAATGGATTAAAAGTCCACTGCTCTGCCAATTGAGCTAACGGTCCTCGTCGGTGCACCCCCGAGCATAGCGGGAGGGGGCCCGTCATCCGATCGGGTATCGCCGTCGAGGACCGGTGCTGTTGCGGAACGGGAGGTTCCGCGGGGCTGTGGAAGCCTTCCGCGGCAGCCTCCCGCCGCGTGTCAGATCGACACGCCCAGCCTCACCACATCCTGCTCGCTGAGCACTCCCGCGTAGGCGTGCACGTCGTCCACGGCCCCGTGCAGGTACTCGCTCCGGCCGTCCGCCGTCGTGGCCCGGCCGACCTGCAGCCCGGCCTCGGCCCGCCACGCGTGGTGGAACGGCGCACGGGCCATCGGTGTGCCGTCGACGTACAGCAGCACCTCGTCGGCCCCGTCGTCGTACACCACCGCCAGGTGGTGCGGGTCACCCGGCGAGGCCCAGCTGTTGTCCGCCTTGAGCGTCGTCGTCTCCGCTCCCGCCCGGTCCTCGTGAGCCAGGGTCAGCTCCCATATCTGCCGCTGCGGCGTGTACCTCAGGGTGGCGAGGTCGTTGTGCTCGCCCGGCAGGGACAGGACCGTCATCGTCCGGTCCGCAGCGGCCGGGTCGATCCGCACATGTGCGGCCAGCGAGAAACTGTCGCCGGTGTCCACGACCGGGGCGCCGGTCGCGGCGAAGTCGCCGTCGCCGTCCAGGAGGAGCTCCCCCTCGCCCACCATCGCCGGGTCCCCCGGACCGCACTCGGGGTCCATGGCCGGGTCACAGGACTGGTCGTCGCGGCGGATCTTCGCATCACCGCCCAGCTTCAACGGCTGTCCGCCGCCCTCCTCGGGGCTCGCTCCCCCGGACGCCTCGTCGAGCTGCCAGCGCCCCGCACGCACGGCCGCGCGCTCCGCGAGGTCCGCCGCTTCCGCCGGGACGACGACCCGGTTCCACGCGCGTACGTCGGCGATCCGGCCGGCCCAGTTCCCGCCCTGCCCGGACACGCCGAAGGGCCCGCACGACGCGTACGTCGTGCGGGCCCTTCGGTTCAGACGGACCTGATTACAGGTGCTGACTGACGATCAGCCGTTGCGCTTCCAGCGCGGCTTGTCGTCGCGGCGGCCGAACGAACCCGTGCCGGAGCCGGAGCGGTCGTCGCGGCGGTTGTACGACGGGCGGTCGTGGCCGCCGGAGCGGAAGCCGCCCGAGCCGCCGGCGGGGCGGTCGTCGCGACGGTCGCGGTTGAACGGACGGTCGCTGCCGCGGTGGCCGCCGGCCGGACGGTCGTCACGGCGGAAGCCGCCGCCACGGTTGTCGTCACGACGGTCGCGGTTGAAGCCACCGCCACGGTTGTCGTCACGACGGTCGCGGTTGAAGCCGCCAGCGCGGTTGTCGTCGCGGCGCTCGAACGAACGGCCACCACGGTCGCCACCGGACGGACGGTCGTCGCGACGGAAGCCGCCACCACGGTTGTCATCGCGGCGGTCGCGGTTGAAGCCGCCGCCACGGTTGTCGTCGCGGCGCTCGAACGAACGGCCACCACGGTCGCCACCGGACGGACGGTCGTCGCGACGGAAGCCGCCACCACGGTTGTCATCACGACGGTCGCGGTTGAAGCCGCCACCGCGGTTGTCGTCACGACGGTCACGGTTGAAGCCACCGCTGCGGTTGTCGCGGCGCTCGTAGTTGCCGCGCTCGTCACGCTGCGGACGGCGGTCGTACGAGGAGGAACGCTCCTCGCGGACCGGGCGCTCGGAGGCGACGGGCTGCTCGGGGACCGACACGGCGGCCTCCACGACGGCCTCGGCGGCGGCAGCGGCCTCGGCGATCGCCGTCTCCGGGTCCTCGCCGCGCTCGCGGGCGGCACGCGCGGTGAGGCGGTCGGCCTCCTCGCGCAGCTCGGCGGCGCGGCGCGTGGCGCGCTCCAGCTCCTTGGTGAGCTCCTTGACCTCACGCTCGGCCTGGGTCGCGGCGTTGCCCGCGGAGTCGGCCTGCACCTCGGTCATGGAGCGGGCGCCGGTGATCTCGGCGACCTCCGGGTCGAAGGTGCCGCCGCCGTTGATGATGTGGCGCGTGGCGTCGACGCCCGCGTCCTCCATCAGGCGGAAGATCTGGCGGCGCTGGTGCGGGAGCGAGAGGGAGACGACCGTGCCGCTGCGGCCGGCGCGGGCCGTACGGCCCGAGCGGTGCAGGTAGTCCTTGTGGTCACCGGCCGGGTCCACGTTCAGGACCAGGTCGATGCCGTCGACGTGGATGCCGCGGGCGGCGACGTCGGTGGCTACGAGGGCGTTGACGTAGCCCTTCTTGAAGTCCTCCAGGACGCGCGTACGAGCGCCCTGCGTCATGCCGCCGTGCAGCGCGTCGGCCTTCACACCGGAGTCGCAGAGCTGCTCGGCGATGCGGTCGGCGCCCAGCTGGGTGCGGACGAAGATGATCGTGCGGCCCTTGCGGGCGGCGATGGCGGCCGTGACGGGCGCCTTGTCGCGGGGCTTCACGATGAGGATGTGGTGCGTCATGGTCGTGACGTTGCCCTGGGCGCTGTCGACCTCGTGCGTCACCGGGTTGGTCAGGTAGCGCTTGACCAGCGTGGAGATCTCGTTCTCCATCGTGGCCGAGAACAGCATGCGCTGGCCGCCGGACGGGACCTGGTCGAGCAGCTCGGTGACCTCGGGCAGGAAGCCCAGGTCGGACATCTGGTCGGCCTCGTCGAGCACCGCGATCTGGGTGTTCTCCAGCGAGCAGGCGCCGCGGCTGATGATGTCGCGCAGGCGGCCCGGCGTGGCGACGAGGATGTCGACGCCGCGCTCCAGGGCGTAGATCTGGTTGCCCATCGACGTACCGCCGCAGACGACCTTCATCTTGAGGCCGAGCACGTCGCCGTAGGGCTGGAGGGCGTCCGCGACCTGCATCGCGAGCTCGCGGGTCGGGGTGAGGATGACGCCGCGGGGCTTCTTCTTCTCGGTGCGGCCGCCCTCGGCGAGGGTCGCCAGCATCGGCAGGCCGAAGGAGAGGGTCTTGCCGGAGCCGGTGCGGCCGCGGCCCAGGATGTCCTTGCCGGCCAGGGCGTCCGGGATGGTCGCGGCCTGGATCGGGAAGGGCGTGGTGACGCCGTTCTGCGCGAGCTTGCGGACGATGCCCTCGGGCAGACCGAGGTCGGCGAAGGTCATCTCGGGCTCGGCGTCGGCGTCGGCCTGGGAGACGTCCGAGACCTCGGAGGCGTCGGCCTGGGGGGCCTCGGGGGTGACCTCGGTGATGTCCTGGGCCTCGGCGGACTCGACGATCTCGGCGGCGGCCACTACGGCCGCGTCGTTCTCGACGATCTCGTTCTCGGGCAGGACGGCGTGGTCAGAACTGAAAATGGACATGCGAAATGCGAAACCTTCCGGAGTCTCGGCACGCGCCCGTCAACTCCGTGATTTCGCAATGGACCGCCTCGATGCGGTCAGCCACGGCAAGGGAGAGTACGCGCCACGCGGCGCTCTTCTGTGTCGGCGCCGGGCAAATGGGATCAAACGATCTACCACCATACGCACCCCCCACCCCATATGGCAAACCGCCCCCGTGAAACCCCCTCTCACCTGCACATTCGTCAGTGAGGACCCGCTTGGGGCGACGGCTCACGCTCCGCGATCTCCACGTTCCGCCGCTGGAGCTGTGCCCCCTGCCCCGACCCCTCCGAGGACGACGGCTCCGGAGTGGTCGGATCCGGCGTCGGGGTGGGCGTGGGCTTCGGTGGATCCGGTGTCGCGCTGCTGCGCGTCGGGGTCGGCTTCGGCCGGGTCGGGGTCGGCTGCCCCGGCCTGCCCGGCTTGGGCGGCCGCTCGGTGGCCGCCGCCGAGGAGGTCTCCGAGGGCTCCGCGGCCCCCGCCCCGGCCCGGTCCTCGTGCGAGGACCCGCCCTTGCCCTTCTTCTTGCCCTTGTGCCGCCCGCGGCCCGGCCCGTCCTCGTCCCCGGAGGCCGCGTCACCGCCCTTCGTCACGGGGTCGCCGTCGGGCGCGGCCGCCCCACTGCGCTGCCCCGCGGAACGGTCGGGCGCCGGAGCGTTCCCGTCGTCACCGATGCTCATGCAGCCCGCGGTCGCCGCTACGGCCACCGCGACAGCGGCCCAACGGACGGGAACGTACAACTGGCGCACGGCCGAGCACCTCCTGAGGCGCGAGAGCCTGTGTCGTAACCCCGGCCGGGCGGCGACCACCCGGCCGGGGTCATGACACAGGCTCTGGGAATCGAGACGCCCTGCCCAACTCCCGCGGCCCGCAAGAGGACACGGACCGCCACCCCGGTCCGCCGGGCTCCGCACACGCACACGCACTCGCACACGCACACCAGGGCGGGTGCCCGGCGCTCACCCGTACCCGAGCGCGTGCAGGCGGGCGTCGTCGATGCCGAAGTGGTGGGCCACCTCGTGCACCACGGTGATCTCCGTCTCCTCGACCACCTCCTCGCGCGACCCGCACATCCGCAGCGTCGGCCCCCGGTAGATCGTGATGCGGTCCGGCAGCACCCCGGCGTACCACTCGCCGCGGTCGGTCAGCGGAGTCCCCTCGTACAACCCGAGCAGCTCGGGGTCGTCGGCCGGCGGCTCGTCCTCGACGAACACCGCCACGTTGTCCATCAGGCGTGTCAACTCCGGTGGAATCCGGTCGAGAGCCTCGCCGACCAGTTCCTCGAACTCCTCGCGCGTCATCTCCAGCACACCCCCATTGTCGGCCACGCCGCCTCCGCCGTCCCGGCATACCCGTGCCCGCACTTGGGCATAGGGGACCAATGGCACGCGGCTTCACAGTCGTTCTCCAGGGCGTACGACGGGCGGGTGGCGCCCTCGTCGGCCACTACCGCGCCCGTCGCACCCACCCCACGACCGAGCTGATCAGTCCCCCGCACCCCTATGCCCGCGCGCTGGGCCTGATCACCGTCGTCGTCCTCGGCGCGTGGCTCGGCCTGCTCATCGTGGGCAGCGTGCGCGCGCCCGTCGGACCGATGGACACCCGCATGACGCTCCGCCCGTCCGTGTCCGGCGGCACGAAGATCAACGTCTCGCCGCTCGGCGCCCTGGAGCTCCGCTCCCACGTGGCGCCCATCCGCCTGGACGTCGACGTGGACCGCCTGGATCCGGTACGCGCCCAGGCCCTCGTCGACCACCCGGAACGGCTCTCCGGCCTCCAGGACGAGGTCACGGACGACGTCGGCCACGGCACGCTCGACCTCGCCGTACGCTCCTGCGTCGCCGTCGTCTCGGGCGCCACGGCCCTCGGCCTCGCCGTCTACCGCCGCCCGCGCCGCGCGCTCGCCGCGGGCGGTCTGGCCCTCGCGCTGCTCGCCGCGTCGGGAGCGGCCGCGTACGCCACCTGGAACCCGAAATCCGTCCTGGAGCCGAAATTCTCAGGACTGCTCAGCAGCGCCCCCTCCGTCGTCGGCAACGCCCGCAGCATCGTGAGCGAATTCGACGTCTACCAGCAGGAGTTAGCGCGCCTGGTCACCAACGTCACCAAGCTGTACGACGTGACGTCCACGCTCCCCGCGTACCAGCCGGACCCCACCACCATGCGGGTCCTGCACGTCTCGGACATCCACCTGAACCCGGCGAGCTGGAAGATCATTTCTTCCCTGGTGACGCAGTACGACATCGACGTCATCGTCGACTCGGGCGACACCATGGACCACGGCTCGGCCACCGAGAACGGCTTCCTCGACCCCATCGAGGACCTCGGCGCGCCCTACGTGTGGGTACGCGGCAACCACGACTCGCTCACCACCCAGCGCTATCTGGAGCGCTTCAAGAACGTCCACGTCCTCGACGAGGGCCGCGCCGTGACCGTCGCCGGCCTGCGCTTCGCCGGCATCGGCGACCCGCAGTACACCCCCGACCGCTCGGAGAAGCCCGAGGGCGACTCGGTGGAGCACATGGCGGGCATACGTCTCGCCTCCGCCCTGCGCGCCGAACGGGCGGCCGGCACTCCGGTCGACGTGGCCGTCGCGCACAACCCGACGGCGGCGCGCGAGACGGACGGCGAGGTCCCGCTGGTCCTCGCGGGCCATGTCCACCACCAGGAGATGGAGGTCATGGACGGGGGCACGCGGCTGCGCATCGAGGGGTCGACGGGCGGCAGCGGGCTGCGCGCGGTCGAGGGCAAGTACCCCGACCCCGTCGAGGCGTCCGTCCTCTACCTGGACCGTACGACCAAGCGGCTGCAGGCCTGGGACGAGATCAAACTGGGTGGCCTGGGCCTCACGAAGGCCGAGGTCAGCCGCCACCTCCCCAAGGAGAACCGCCCCGGCGCACCCTCCTCGCCGACCGCTCCGAGCCCCTCGGACTAAACCGTTTTGGCGATAGCTCCCCGCATCCCATATGCTTCTCACGTCCCCGACGCGCTGCAAAGCGCCCAGGTGGGCCCTTAGCCCTCATCGTCTAGTGGCCCAGGACGCCGCCCTTTCAAGGCGGTAGCACGGGTTCGAATCCCGTTGGGGGCACGCAACACCTTGTGCGAGACTAGTGCTCGCACAACGCTTGGTCCTGTGGAGCAGTTTGGAGTGCTCGCCACCCTGTCAAGGTGGAGGCCGCGGGTTCAAATCCCGTCAGGACCGCTTGCGATTCCACGCGGATCGCGTGGCTGGGTAGCTCAGTTGGTACGAGCGATCGCCTGAAAAGCGATAGGTCGCCGGTTCGATCCCGGCCCCAGCCACCTCTCCCAGAAGCCCCGCCTCTCCGGCGGGGCTTCTGCCGTTTCCGGCCCCTGCGATGCCCTGCCGGGGCAGGACCCCAACCCCGCCGCTCCGCGGCGGATGCTCCCCACCCACCCACCCGTTTACCCCGCGACGTCCTGCGGGGGTAGGGGCCGGGTGGGTGGGTCTGTCCTGCGCCGTCCTGCGGGGGTAGGGGCGCCGAGCCCGCCGCTTCGCGGCGGATGTTTCCCACCCACCCACCCGTTCGCCCTGCGACGTCCAGCGGGAGTATGGGCGGGTGGGTGGGGGTTGCCCTGCGACGCAGCTGCCACCAGGGGGGCAAAGGCGAGGTACGCCCGAGGAACCCCCACCGGGGCGCAGGCGCACGCACGCCCGAGGGGACGTGGGGGTATGTGCGAACGGAGCACCGAGCACACTCTGGCGCCTTTGGACTTGAGGCGCGGCGCAGGGATGGCGAGTACGCACATACCCCCGCGGCCCCGCCCCACGGGCGGACGAAGGGCGCAAACCCGCACACAAGCGGACGTAAAGCGCTACCCCGCGTGAGCGGGAGTCGAGGCGCGGCCCCCCGGGTGGCGATGGCGCCAGATCCAGAAGACCGCGCTGGAGAGCAGCGCCCACGCCCCCAGAACCAGGAACGGAAACGCGTGCTGGTGGCCGCCGAAGTACACCGCCGTGTGCTGCGCGTTGACCGACGCCCCCGGCGGCAGCCACTGCCCGATGTGCCCGAGCACCGAGGGAAGCAGCGGCCAGGACACCGCGCCGCCGGACGACGGATTGCCGAGGAGCACCATCAGGCCCCACGTCGGCAGCATCGCCCACCGCCCGAACATCGTGTTGAACATCGAGAAGACCATCCCCGACGCGAACATCGTCAGCGCCAGGATCAGCCACGACTCCACGAAGGGCAGCCGCACCGCCCCCAGCCACCAGTCCACGACCGCCGCGATGACGAACGCGCCCAGGAGGGCGTACAGCGCCGTGAACCCGATCCGCTCCGCCGGATTCAGCCCGCGCGCGTGCACGCTCAGCTGAATGGCCCCCACGAAGCCGATGATCACGGCCGCCAGCGAGATGTAGAAGATGGCGAGCCCCCGCGGGTCGCCTTCCTGGAGCGGCTTGATGTCCTTCACGGCCACCGGCACCCCGACCTTCTCGCCCACCTTGGGCGCGGTCTCCGCGAGCACCTGTGCGACGGACGCGCCGGACGCCCCGGAGACGTCCAGCGTCACCTTGTCCCCGCCGCGGGCCACGTCGAGGACCGCGAAGACCTTCTGTTCCTCCACGTCCCGCAGCGCCGCCGCCCGGCTGTCGTACCGGCGTACCTCCAGCGAGGCGTTCAGCGCCTTCTCCATGCCGTCGAGGAACGCCTTGCCCCGCGTCGCGTCCCGCGCGTCGACCACCGCGGTGGGGATGTGGTGCGGAGTCGGGTTCGCCATGGAGTACGTGTACGACCCGGCGAAGAGCCCGGCCGCGGCCGCCAGGATGAACACCAGCACGATCGCCGGCAGGAAGGGCGACCGCTTGAACGCGTCCCACCGCTCGCTCCGGGTGGGAACACGCCCGTGCGCACCGTGTTGATGCTGCTCCTGTTGGTTCGGCTCGCGGTCAGGCGTGTAAGGCGTATCAGCCGTATCAGGCGTATCAGGCATACGAACACGCTAAACCCAAAGCCCCATAAGCAGCCTTCTCACCCAGCAGGCCACGCATCCGGCCAAACGCGCTAAACGGACTTGGCGCGCCTCCGCCACCCGCGCACCCCGAGCACCACACCCACCACCACGACGACACCGGCCAGCAGCACCGCGTCCGGCACCGCGCGGCCGATCCCGCCCGCCCACTGCTCCACGGCGAACGAGTCGTCCACGTCCAGCAGGCCGGGCAGCGCGGTCGTCCCGTCGTAGGCGAGGAACAGCGCCCCGAGCGCGACGAAGAACAGCCCGGACAGCAGCGACGTCGTGTGCAGCTCGAACCGGCCGATGCGGAACGTCCGGCCCCGCAGCCACCTGCGCCGTCCCAGGTCGAACCGCTCCCAGAGCAGCGCGAGCAGGAAGAGCGGCACGGCCATCCCCAGTGCGTACACGGCGAGCAGCAGCCCTCCGTAGACCGGGCTTCCGCTCACCGCCGCCACCGTCAGGACGCTGCCGAGGATCGGCCCGGCGCAGAACCCGGCGAGCCCGTACACCGCCCCCAGCGCGTACACGGAGAACGCGGTGGTCGGCCGGATCCGGCCCGAGAGCTCCGCCATCCTCCGCGACGCGAAGCCCATGCCGAGGATCTGGAGCACGCCGAGCCCGATGATCAGCCATCCTGCGGCGAGCACGAGCTGGTCGCGGTGGCCGAAGAAGAACCGTCCGGCGTACGAGCCGGCCGCGCCGAGCGGCACCAGTGTCGTCGCGAGCCCGGCGTAGAAGATGCCGGTCCGCGCGACGAGGCGCGAGGCGGAGTCGATGGAGTAGGCGAAGAAGGCGGGGAGCAGCAGTGCGCTGCACGGGCTGACCAGGGCGAGCAGCCCGCCCAGGAACGCGGCGAAGTACCCGGCGTCGGCGGTCACTCGGAGCCACCCTTGCCCGCGGCGGCCCCGCCCTTCGGCTGCTTGGCCGGTGACTTGCCCGCCGATTTGGCCGCCGATTTGGCCGCCGCCTCGATCGCCTGGTCGAAGACCTGGTCCGCCTGGGCGCCCGAGATGGGCCGCCCGTTGATGAGGAAGGACGGCGTCGAGGCGGCGCCCAGTCCGTACGCCTCCTCCTGGTCCTTCTTCACCGCGGCCGCGGCGGCGTCGCTGTCCAGGTCCTTCACGAACCGGTCGACGTCCTTGACCCCGGCCTCCCGCGCCAGTTCCTTCAGCCGCCCTTCGCCGAAGCCCTTCTCCTTGGACCCCTCGGCGTACGCGGCCTCGTGGAACTGCCAGAAGCGGCCCTGGCGCCCCGCCGCCCACGCGCCGCGCGCGGCCCGCTCGGAGTCCTCGCCGAAGATCGGGAAGTTGCGCCATTCGATGCGCAGGGTGCCCTCGTCGACGTACTTCTTCACGAGGCCGGGCTCGGTGTCGCGGGCGAACTTGCCGCAGAAGCCGCACTTGAAGTCGGCGTACTCCACCATCACGACGGGCGCGTCGGCGCGCCCCTGCGCGAGCGGGTCCTCGGCGTCGCGCCGCGCGAGCTTCTCCAGCTCGGGGTAGACGCCCTCCTGCGGGTCGGCGGAGACGTCGGCGGCGGCCTCCTCCTTGACGGAGCCGCTGCCGGAGGTGCCGGAGTCCTCCGGCTTGGTCGCGGTGTACGAGGCGACGCCGAGCAGCACGGCGGCCACGACGACGCCCGCGCCGATGGCGATGTTCCGGCTCTTGCCGCTCTGGCTCTTGCCGCTCTGGGTCTTCTTGCTGCCGTTCTCGGGCATGGGTGTGCTCTCTCTTGTCCTGTTGTACGTCGATGTGGGGCCCCTGGGTCAGGGGCCTCCTACACGCGCAGGATCGAGAGATCTATCGGTGAGGGCGGGGTGAGCGCGGGCGGCGCGCGGCCCGGCGTCACCAGGAGCACGGCCTGGTCGGCGCCCCAGGAGCCGCCCGCCGCGCGGGTGTCGTACAGCGCGGGCAGCAGTTCGTACGCCGTCCCGGGGCGCTGCGGGGTGCCCGGTGGCTGGTCGGCATCCCGGTCGGTGCCCTTGCCGCAGCCGGGCGAGCCCTGCGCGTCGGCGGCGGAGGGGGAGGCGAACACCTCCACGGCCCCGGCGACCCCGGCGGCCCTGGCCACCGGCTGCTGCGCGGCAGCCGCGGGCCCGCAGAACATCCCGAGCCCGAGCACGACGAGGAAGACCACCGCGAGGGGGCTCCAGGGTGTGCGCGTACGGGCGGGCATGCCCGGAATCGTACGTGCCGGGGTGCACCGCCGGAGAAATCGGTTCGCCACCGCCGAGTCGCGGGTGAGATCCTGGACGGCGTATGTCTACGCAGCCCGCCCTCGCCCTCGACACCCTCGCCTCCCGCCTCTCCGAGCTCTCGCTGCGCGACGAGCACCGGATCGGCAGGCGGCTGGAGGGTGCGCGCCGGATCCGCAAGCCCGAGGCCCGTGCCGCCGTCCTCGCCGAGATCGCGGCGGACGTCGACAAGGCCGCGGCTCGGATGGCCGAGCGGGGCAGCCGGCTGCCCACGATCACGTATCCGCAAGAGCTGCCGGTCAGCCAGAAGAAGGACGACATCGCCGAGGCGATCCGCGACCACCAGGTCGTGATCGTCGCGGGCGAGACCGGCTCGGGCAAGACCACGCAGATCCCCAAGATCTGCATGGAGCTCGGCCGGGGCGTGCGCGGCATGATCGGGCACACGCAGCCGCGCCGCATCGCGGCCCGCACGGTGGCCGAGCGCGTCGCCGACGAGCTGGACACGCCGCTCGGCGAGGCCGTCGGCTGGAAGGTCCGCTTCACCGACCAGGTCGGCGCGGACACGTTCGTGAAGCTGATGACGGACGGCATCCTGTTGGCCGAGATCCAGACGGACCGCGAGCTGCGCGCGTACGACACGATCATCATCGACGAGGCGCACGAGCGCTCGCTCAACATCGACTTCCTGCTGGGCTATCTCGCTCAGCTCCTGCCGAAGCGCCCGGATCTGAAGGTCGTCATCACGTCGGCGACGATCGACCCCGAGCGGTTCTCGCGGCACTTCGGGGACGCCCCGATCGTGGAGGTCTCCGGTCGTACGTATCCGGTCGAGGTGCGTTATCGCCCCCTCCTCGAAGAGGAGGGGGACGACTCCGACCGCGACCAGATCACCGCGATCACGGACGCCGTCGAGGAGCTCCAGGCCGAGGGCAAGGGCGACATCCTCGTGTTCCTCTCCGGAGAGCGCGAGATCCGGGACACGGCGGACGCGCTGAACAAGAAGAACTACCGGTTCACCGAGGTCCTGCCCCTCTACGCCCGGTTGTCGCACGCCGAGCAGCACCGCGTGTTCCAGCAGCACACCGGCCGAAGAATCGTCCTGGCGACGAACGTCGCCGAGACCTCCCTGACGGTCCCCGGCATCAAGTACGTGATCGACCCGGGCACGGCCCGCATCTCCCGCTACAGCCACCGTACGAAGGTGCAGCGGCTGCCCATCGAGGCGATCAGCCAGGCCAGCGCCAACCAGCGCAAGGGCCGCTGCGGCCGTACGTCGGACGGCATTTGCATCCGCCTCTACAGCGAGGACGACTTCCTCTCCCGCCCCGAGTTCACGGACGCGGAGATCCTCCGTACGAACCTCGCCTCGGTCATCCTGCAGATGACGGCGGCCGGCCTCGGCGACATCGAGAAGTTCCCCTTCATCGACCCGCCGGACCACCGCAACATCCGCGACGGCGTCCAGCTCCTCCAGGAGCTGGGTGCGCTGGACCCCGCCCAGAAGGACCCGAAGAAGCGGCTCACCCCGCAGGGGCGCAAGCTCAGCCAGCTGCCCGTCGACCCGCGGCTCGCCAGGATGGTCCTGGAGGCCGACAAGAACGGCTGCGTGCGCGAGGTCATGGTGATCGCGGCGGCGCTCTCCATCCAGGACCCGCGCGAGCGCCCGGCCGACAAGCAGACGCAGGCCGACCAGCAGCACGCCCGCTTCAAGGACGAGACGAGCGACTTCCTCGCCTTCCTCAACCTGTGGCGGTACGTCAGGGAGCAGCAGAAGACGCTCGGCTCATCGGCCTTCCGCCGTATGTGCAAGCGGGAGTACCTGAACTACCTCCGCATCCGCGAATGGCAGGACATCTATTCGCAGTTGCGTACGGTCGCGAAGCAGATGGGCCTCAGTCTCAACGAGGACGACGCCCCCGAGCAGCACGTCCACATCTCGCTCCTGTCCGGCCTGCTCTCCCACATCGGGATGAAGGACGTGAAGGAGTCGAAGGACAGCAGGTCCGCCAAGGACGGCGACGCCAAGCAGCGCGGCGGGCGCAACGAATACATCGGCGCGCGCAACGCGAAGTTCGCGGTCTTCCCGGGCTCGGCGCTCTTCAAGAAGCCGCCGCGCTTCATCATGTCGGCCGAGCTGGTGGAGACCTCCCGGCTGTGGGCGCGGGTCAACGCGAAGATCGAGCCGGAGTGGGTCGAGCCGCTCGCCCAGCACCTCCTGAAGCGGACGTACAGCGAACCGCACTGGGAGAAGGACCAGGCCGCGGTGATGGCGATCGAGAAGGTCACGCTCTACGGCGTCCCGATCGTCACCGACCGCAAGGTGAACTACGGCCGCATCGACCCCGAGGTCTCCCGCGACCTCTTCATCCGGAACGCGCTGGTGGAGGGCGACTGGCGCACCCACCACAAGTTCTTCGCCGCCAACCGCAAGCTCCTCACCGAGGTCGAGGAGCTGGAGCACCGCGCGCGGCGCCGCGACATCCTCGTCGACGACGAGACGCTCTTCGACTTCTACGACCAGCGGGTGCCGGCGGACGTCGTGTCCGGCGCGCACTTCGACTCCTGGTGGAAGAAGAAGCAGCGGGAAGAGCCCGAACTGCTCGACTTCGAGCGGTCGATGCTGATCAACGAGAAGGCGCAGGGTGTCTCCAAGGACGACTACCCCGACTCGTGGCGTCAGGGGCAGCTCAAGTTCCGGGTGACGTACCAGTTCGAGCCGGGCGCGGACGCGGACGGCGTGACGGTCCACATCCCGCTCCAGGTCCTGAACCAGGTGACGGACGACGGCTTCGACTGGCAGATCCCGGGCCTGCGCGAGGACGTGGTCGTCGAGCTGATCCGCTCCCTGCCGAAGCCCATCCGCCGGAACTACGTCCCCGCGCCGAACTTCGCGAAGGCGTTCCTGGAGCGTGCGGTGCCGTTGCAGGAGCCGCTGCACGTCACGCTGGCGCGCGAGCTCCAGCGGATGGTCGGCGTGCCGGTCACGCCGGACGACTTCGACCTGACGCGCGTGCCCGACCACTTGAAGATCACGTTCCGGATCGTCGACGAGCGGCGCAAGAAGCTCGCCGAGGACAAGGACCTCGAAGCGCTGAAGCTCCGGCTGAAGCCGAAGGCCCGCAAGGCGCTCTCGCAGGCGGCCGCGGCGACGGCGGAGCGCACGGGCGGCTCCGCGGTCGAGCGCACGGGCCTGACGGACTGGAGCATCGGCACCCTTCAGCGCGTCTTCGAGACGCGCCGCGCCGGCCAGCCGGTGAAGGCGTATCCGGCGCTCGTCGACGACGGCGACACCGTTTCCGTACGCCTCTTCGACACCGAGGCGGAGCAGCAGCAGGCCATGTGGCGCGGCACCCGGCGCCTCATCCTGCGCAACATCCCGGTGAACCCGGCCAAGTTCGCCTCGGACAAGCTGACCAACCAGCAGAAGCTCGCCCTGTCCGCGAACCCGCACGGCTCCATGCAGGCCCTCTTCGACGACTGCGCGACGGCCGCCGCGGACAAGCTGATGGCGGACTTCGGCGGGCCGGTCTGGGACGAGGAGTCGTACCGCAAGCTGTTCGACAAGGTGCGCGCGGAGATCGTCGACACGACCGTGCGGGCGGTCGGCCAGGTCCAGCAGGTCCTCGCCGCCTGGCAGGCCTGTGAGCGCCGCCTGAAGTCGGCGCAGAGCCCGGCCCTGCTGCCCAACCTCGCGGACGTGCGGGAGCAGCTGAACTCCCTCATCAAGCCCGGTTTCGTGACGGAGACGGGGCTGCGCCGCCTGCCGGACCTGATGCGCTACATGGTCGCGGCGGACCGGCGCCTGCAGCAGATGCCCACCAACGTCCAGCGGGACACCGCGCGCATGGAGAAGGTCCGCGAGATGCGCGACGAGTACCTGTGGCTGCTCGAACAGCTGCCGCAGGGCAGGCCCGTGCCGCAGGAGGCCCTGGACATCCGCTGGATGATCGAGGAGCTCCGCGTCAGCTACTTCGCGCACGCGCTGGGCACGGCGTATCCCGTCTCGGACAAGCGGATCGTGAAGGCGATCGACGCGCTGGTCCCGTGATCGCCCGGGCACGCAGGGTGAGTTCGACCGCCGGGCCTGCACTGCTGTAGAGTCCTGTCTCGCAGCACAACGCGCAAGCAAGTGCAGCGAGCAAGGTCCTGTGGAGCAGTTTGGAGTGCTCGCCACCCTGTCAAGGTGGAGGCCGCGGGTTCAAATCCCGTCAGGACCGCAGTAGATACGAGGGCCGTACCCAATGGGTGCGGCCCTCAGTCGTGTGCGGGTCGTGCCCACCGGGTGCGGCCCTCAGTCGTGTGCCTGTGCGGGGGCGGCCGGGCCCCCGGTGGCTTGACGGAGTCACATTCCACCGGTACTCCGGACAGCAGGGGCCGGCGGGAGGCCCCCAGGAGGTGACGCATGTCCGCTTCTTCGGCGTCCGCGCGGCACGAGACGCGCGCCCTGCTGCGCGCCCACCTCGCGGCGGCCACCGGCTACCGCCACGTGACCCGGCACTGCCCGATCTGCCACCGGCTGCTGAGACTCGCCCTGGAGGCCCCTCAGCGCCCACCGGGCGAGCCCGAGGACCCCGAGGAGGGTTTCGTGCGGGAGAGCGCCGCAGACAGCCCTCCCGACGCATGACCCCAGCGCAAGAGCCCCTCTAGCGCAGGGGAGTTGCCCACAACAAGATTCACGACGTGTGACGGGTGTCACCGAAGTAGTTTGCGAAACCCCGGAACTTACACCCTTCCTACAACCAGCCAATTTAATATGTGCAATTGCACCACCCCCAGGGCGCTCCCCCGCTGTCCTCCGATTACTCCCCAGGGCCGCCCACCTGCGCATCCTCCGCGCATCCACGGCGCATCCTCGGCACACAAAAAAGATCGCGCTGGACCCGGCGGAGTCCAGCGCGATCGAACGACGCACCCATGTGTGTCAGGCGTGGGTCCCGTTGGGGCGGGACCCTCGTCGTGTGGAGCCATATGTCGGACGTACGGCCAGGTTGGGGGACCTGACAGCAGTGGTGCTCTTCGCCCGAGTTGTACGAGTTACTGCTGGTTGAGCGGTACTTCTGGCGTACGTCAGGCCTCGCTGCGCTGCTGCGGAATGCCCGCGAGCAGTGCGCGGACCTCAGCCTCGCGGTAACGGCGGTGTCCGCCGAGCGTGCGAATCGACGTGAGCTTGCCAGCCTTGGCCCAGCGCGTCACCGTCTTCGGGTCGACGCGGAACATCGTGGCGACCTCAGCCGGGGTCAGCAGCGGCTCGGCATCAGGGGTGCGAGCGGTCATGAGCGGCCTCCTCGGGAGAACCGAACCTTCTCGGTTCATTCCTCTAAATTCTGCACCTTGACCCGCGTTGCCCGAAATGGCGGACGCGAGTCGAGTCGGTTATAGGACGAACGGCTTGTCCTCGGCACTACAACTACACCATCCGTCCAGCCGCGTCGGCCAAACCGATGGAATTGCCCTCCCAGGTGTTCATCACCGACGGAAGCCGATGGACCATGCCATAGCGGACAGTCACGCCACAGTGACGATCAGTCACAGAGCGATCAGGAGTCAACAGACCCCCCATACAGTGCAATGCTGAGTAATCCGCCCTTACTTGGGCGGAAGGAGCCCTCCCCGGACTCCTTGTCCTATTTTGGCATGAGGAGGGGCGATGGGCGCAAGAGCCCCGAAAGTGCGGTCCATCACGCTTGAGGCAAAGGCCCGTATCGGGACCTACGTCCCGGGACCCTGAAGGGCGGCGACGGAAGGGAGCCGGCCCTCAGTTCGCGAACTGAAGATCCCGGATCGCCCGCCACCGCTCCACGAGCCTCGCATACGCCTCGCCGGCCGCCTCGCCGTCGCCGTCGCGCAGCGCCTCGATCCCCTCGGCCACGTCCGCCGCCGAGTGGTCCTCGCCGAGCTCGTCGGCCGGCACCGCGTGCACGAGGCCTCCGTAGTCGAGCTCGACCAGGGAGCGCGGGTGGAACTCCTCCAGCCAGCGGCCGACGTCCACGAGACCGTCGATGAGCGGCCCCTCGCCCAGCGCCTCCCGCAGCGTCTTCAGACCGCGGGCGACCCGGCGCCGCGCCTGCACCATCGGGGTGCGGTAGCGGAGCACGGGCGGGTCGGCCTTGGCGTGGTCCCGCTCCTCGTCGGAGAAGAGCACGAACCAGTGCAGCGGCACCTGCCACGTGGACGTACGGATCCAGGGGCGCGCGTCGGGGTTCCGGGCCAGCCACTGTTCGTAGTCCGCGGCCGTCTGGCGGCGCAGCACCGGAGGGAGCACCGCGTCGAGGACCGGCGCGGGCAGCTGCCCGGCCAGCTCCCCCATGGCCTGCCAGCCGCGCAGCCGGGTCCGCCAGGGGCAGACGCACAGCACCCCGTCGGCCTCCACGACGAACGCGTCGCCGCTCTCGTGCACCGGCACGGGCACCGGCGGCGTGGGCACCAGGTCGGCGAGCGAGCGGCGGAGCTCGTCCTGGTAGGAGGGAAGGTCCCGGCGACGGGCGTAGCGCGCCCAGTGCTCGCGCTCCGGTTCCGGGAAGGCGGCCAGCGGCTCGTACACGCGCAGATAGGACGCGTACGGGACCGTCACCGATGACACCTTGGGCACGGCTGCTCTCTCCCCCACGGGTGAACTCGAAAACGTGATCCTCGACTCCGGGCGGTCAAGGTCGGTGGACAGCCTTTAGTCTCATGCCCATCGGGCCCCGCCACCCGCACGGGACCCGCCCAACCGCGCCACTTGACCGGGAGTCACCACAGTGACCGAAGCAGACAACGGCGTCCTGCACACCCTGTTCCACTCGGACCAGGGAGGCCACGAGCAAGTAGTGCTCTGCCAGGACCGTGCCAGCGGCCTCAAGGCCGTCATCGCCATCCACAGCACCGCCCTGGGCCCCGCCCTCGGCGGCACCCGCTTCTATCCGTACGCGACCGAGGAAGAGGCCGTCGCCGACGTCCTGAACCTGTCGCGCGGGATGTCGTACAAGAACGCCATGGCCGGCCTCGACCACGGCGGCGGCAAGGCCGTGATCATCGGCGACCCCGAGCAGATCAAGAGCGAGGACCTGCTCCTCGCCTTCGGCCGCTTCGTCGCCTCGCTCGGCGGCCGCTACGTGACGGCCTGCGACGTCGGTACGTACGTCGCGGACATGGACGTGGTCGCGCGCGAGTGCCGCTGGACCACCGGGCGCTCCCCGGAGAACGGCGGCGCGGGGGACTCCTCCGTGCTCACCGCCTTCGGTGTCTTCCAGGGCATGCGCGCCAGCGCCGAGCACCTGTGGGGCGACCCTTCGCTGCGCGGCCGCAAGGTCGGCGTCGCGGGCGTCGGCAAGGTGGGCCACCACCTCGTCGAGCACCTCCTGGAGGACGGCGCCGACGTCGTGATCACGGACGTCCGCGAGGAGTCGGTGAACCGGATCACCCACAAGCACCCGTCGGTGACGGCGGTGGCCGACACCGAGGCGCTCATCCGGACCGAGGGCCTCGACATCTACGCGCCCTGTGCGCTCGGCGGCGCGCTCGACGACGACTCCGTGCCGGTCCTGACCGCGAAGGTGGTGTGCGGAGCCGCCAACAACCAGCTGGCGCACCCGGGGGTCGAGAAGGACCTCGCCGACCGGTCGATCCTCTACGCGCCGGACTACGTGGTGAACGCAGGCGGCGTCATCCAGGTCGCCGACGAGCTGCGCGGCTTCGACTTCGACCGGTGCAAGGCGAAGGCGTCGAAGATCTTCGACACCACGCTCGCCATATTCGCTCGTGCAAAGGAAGACGGCATTCCGCCGGCCGCCGCGGCCGACAGGATCGCCGAACAGCGGATGTCCGACGCGCGCTGAAATGGCGCGCGGGGACGTGTGACGGGGCCCCGCCGGCGTACTGGGAGAGACAAGACTCACCCCCGTCGGCGGGTCGCCCGACAAGAAGAGGTTAAAATCGCAGTTGACCAGCGAGGACGGGGCTCCTCGAGGGTTGTGCGCCGAGGCGCGTCCTGCGGGCGACGTACCGTATGGCCGCAGGAGCAGGTACCGTGGAAGCCCTACGGACCGGTCTCTCCACGGAGAGTCCGTTCCAGATCATGAACGCGTGTCAAGACTCTGGGGCCGTCGAGCCCCGTATCCGAGGGGGTCGAGCCATGGGGCGCGGCCGGGCAAAGGCCAAGCAGACGAAGGTCGCCCGCCAGCTGAAGTACAGCAGCGGCGGGACAGACCTGTCGCGTCTGGCCAATGAGCTGGGCGCTTCGACTTCGCAACAGCCGCCGAATGGCGAGCCGTTCGAAGACGACGACGAGGAAGACGACCCGTACGCCCAGTACGCGGATCTGTATAACGACGACGAGGACGACGACTCTGCCGAAGAGTCCGGCCCCTCGTCTCAGCGCCGCGGCGCTTGACCTCGTTGCTTACGCACTATTTATTGCCTAGGCAGTATTCGCAGTTCTCATAGCAACTGCACTTCACCCGGTCCGGGGGCACCACCCCGGGCCGGGTTTTGTGCTGCTCGCGCTTCCTACTTCGCGTAGTCGCCGATGAGCTCGGCGCCGGTCGCGTGGTCGCCGCGGTCGGTGATCTCTCCGGCGACCCAGGCCTCCACGCCGCGGTCGGCGAGGGTGGTGAGCGCCGCGTCCGCCGACTCCTCGGGGACGATCGCGATCATGCCGACGCCCATGTTCAGCGTCTTCTCCAGTTCGAGGCGCTCGACCTTCCCCTGCTTGCCGACCACGTCGAAGATCGCGCCCGGCGTCCACGTCTCGCGGTCGACGATCGCGTGCAGGTCGTCCGGGATCACCCGGGCGAGGTTCGCCGCGAGGCCGCCGCCCGTGATGTGGCTGAAGGCGTGGACGTCGGTGGTGCGGGTGAGCGCCAGGCAGTCCAGGGAGTAGATCTTGGTGGGCTCCAGGAGCTCCTCGCCGAGCGTGCGGCCGAACTCCTCGACCTGACGGTCCAGGGCCCATCCTGCGCGGTCGAAGACCACATGCCGGACGAGCGAGTACCCGTTCGAGTGAAGACCCGAGGCCGCCATGGCGATGACCGCGTCACCCTTACGGATGCGATCCGGGCCGAGCAGACGGTCGGCCTCGACCGCGCCCGTGCCGGCGCCCGCGACGTCGAAGTCGTCCGGGCCGAGCAGGCCCGGGTGCTCCGCCGTCTCGCCGCCGACGAGCGAGCAGCCCGCGAGGACACAGCCCTCGGCGATGCCCTTCACGATGGCGGCGACGCGCTCGGGGTGGACCTTGCCGACGCAGATGTAGTCGGTCATGAAGAGCGGCTCGGCGCCGCACACGACGATGTCGTCCATGACCATCGCGACGAGGTCGTGGCCGATGGTGTCGTAGACCCCCATCTGGCGGGCGATGTCGACCTTCGTGCCGACGCCGTCGGTCGCGGAGGCGAGCAGGGGGCGCTCGAAGCGCTTGAGCGCGGAGGCGTCGAAGAGCCCGGCGAAGCCGCCGAGGCCGCCGAGGCCCGCGACCTCGGGACGCTGGGTCTTCTTGACCCACTCCTTCATCAGCTCGACGGCGCGGTCGCCCGCCTCGATGTCGACGCCCGCGCTTGCGTAGCTGGCACCAGTGGTCTCAGACATGACGGTGAGAACTTTCGTGTCGTACTGCGTGGGGTCTTACGGGCGACGGATCGCGTCGGCGGCGGCAGTGCTCGCCGGGCCCGCGGCCAGTTCCGTCTCCAGGAGCTGCTTGCCGAGCAGCTCGGGGTCGGGCAGGTCCATCGGGTACTCGCCGTCGAAGCAGGCGCGGCAGAGGTTCGGCTTGTCGATGGTCGTGGCCTCGATCATGCCGTCGATGGAGATGTACGAGAGGGAGTCGGCGCCGAGCGAGGTGCCGATCTCCTCGATGGTCATGCCGTTGGCGATGAGCTCGGCGCGCGTCGCGAAGTCGATGCCGAAGAAGCACGGCCACTTCACGGGCGGGGACGAGATCCGGATGTGGACCTCGGCTGCGCCGGCCTCGCGGAGCATCTTGACCAGGGCGCGCTGGGTGTTGCCGCGGACGATCGAGTCGTCGACGACCACCAGCTTCTTGCCCTTGATGACTTCCTTGAGGGGGTTCAGCTTGAGACGGATGCCGAGCTGGCGGATCGTCTGCGAGGGCTGGATGAAGGTGCGGCCGACATAGGCGTTCTTCACCAGGCCGGCGCCGAAGGGGATGCCGGAGGCTTCCGCGTACCCGATCGCGGCGGGGGTGCCGGATTCGGGGGTCGCTATGACGAGGTCGGCCTCGACGGGAGCTTCCTCGGCGAGTTTCCGGCCCATCTCGACGCGGGAGAGGTAGACGTTCCGGCCCGCGATGTCCGTGTCGGGGCGCGCGAGGTAGACGTACTCGAAGACACAGCCCTTGGGCTTCGCTTCCGCGAATCGGGACGTTCGCAGTCCGTTCTCGTCGATCGCGATGAACTCGCCGGGCTCGATCTCGCGGACGTAGGAGGCGCCGCAGATGTCGAGGGCGGCGGACTCCGACGCGACGACCCAGCCGCGCTCCAGGCGGCCGAGGACCAGCGGGCGGATGCCCTGCGGGTCACGGGCCGCGTACAGCGTGCCCTCGTCCATGAAGATGAGGGAGAAGGCGCCCTGAACCTGCGGGAGGATCTTCATGGCGGCGTCTTCGATGGTCAGCGGCTTGCCGTCGTCGTCCACCTGACCTGCGAGGAGAGCCGTCACCAGGTCGGTGTCGTTGGTCGCGGCGACCTGGGTCGCGCGGCCGTTCTCCTTCGGCAGTTCGGCGACCAGCTCGGCGAGCTGGGCCGTGTTGACGAGGTTGCCGTTGTGCCCGAGCGCGATGGAGCCGTGCGCGGTGGCACGGAACGTCGGCTGGGCGTTCTCCCAGACGGAGGCACCGGTGGTCGAGTAGCGGGCGTGACCGACCGCGATGTGACCCTGGAGCGAGCCGAGAGAGGTTTCGTCGAAGACCTGGGAAACGAGGCCCATGTCCTTGAAGACGAGGATCTGGGAGCCGTTGCTGACCGCGATTCCCGCGGATTCCTGGCCCCGATGCTGGAGGGCGTAGAGCCCGAAGTACGTGAGCTTTGCGACCTCTTCGCCCGGAGCCCAGACACCGAAGACGCCGCAAGCGTCCTGGGGGCCCTTCTCGCCGGGAAGCAGATCGTGATTGAGTCGACCGTCACCACGTGGCACGCCACCGAGTGTAGGCGAGATCGACCACTGGTCCGAATTGGGGATACGGCCCCGGCACGGAGGGTGAGCGCGGCCCGCCGCCGGGGCCTTCGAGGCCCGTTCGCGGCGCTTGTGCGTCAGGCGTACGACAGGGCTGTGAACTGCGACGACGGCTTTGTGAACAGGGGTGGGAGCGCGTTGACGCCCGCTCCGGCCCCCCGCGAGGCTCCTGATCCATGCAGCCTCATGGATTGTCACGGTCTTCCCGGTTGTCCCGGCGCTCCTTCACCGGCGGAGTGGCGGGCGCCGCCGTCGGCGTGGGCGCGGCGGGCGCCGCGACACGGGCCGACGCCGCGCCCGGCGCCCCCGCCACGGCCGCCTCCACGACCCCCGCCGAGCGGCCCTTCGCCGCCGCCCGCGGGCGGCACTCCCGGCGGCCCAACATCCTCTTCATCCTCGGCGACGACCTCGGCTGGGCCGATCTCTCCTCGTACGGGTCACCGCACATAAAGACCCCCCACCTGGACCGCCTCGCCCGCCAGGGCGTGCGGTTCACCGATGCCTACTCCGGGTCCGCGACCTGCTCGCCGACCCGCTTCAGCCTGTACACGGGACGCTTCCCCGGGCGTACGAAGGGCGGGCTCGCGGAGCCGATCGCCGACAGGTCCGTGGGCCTCGACCCGACCCACCCCACGCTCGCCTCGCTGCTGCGCGACGCCGGATACGCGACCGCGCTGATCGGCAAGTGGCACTGCGGCTATCTGCCCGACTACTCCCCCACCCGGTCGGGCTGGGACGAGTTCTTCGGGAACTTCGGCGGGGCCCTGGAGTACTACTCGAAGCTCGGGCTGGGCGGGGAGTACGACCTCTACGAGGGCGGTGTCCGGGAGGGCGATGCCGAGTACAAGGACCTGCGGTACTACACGCGTGTCCTGACCGAACGGGCGAGCGCGTACGTCCGGCGGGACCACGGCGAGCGCCCCTGGCTGCTCAACCTCAACTTCACCACCCCGCACTGGCCGTGGATCGCGGACGGGGACGAGGAGCAGAGCGCCGAGATCGTGCGGCGGATCAAGGCGGGCGACAAGGGCGCGCTCCGCCACCAGGACGGCGGCTCCGTGGAGAAGTACGCGGAGATGGTCGAGGACTTGGACCGCTCGGTCGGTGAAGTGCTGCGCGCGCTGCGGAAGTCCGGGCAGGAGCGGGACACGCTGGTGTTCTTCGCCTCCGACAACGGCGGTGAGCGCTTCTCGTACAACTGGCCGCTGTCCGGCAACAAGGGCTCGCTGAAGGAGGGCGGCATCCGCGTGCCGACCATCGTGCGGTGGCCCGCGCGGCTCGACGGCGGGCAGGTCAGCGATGAGCCCGTCTACACGCCGGACTGGACGGCGACGCTCCTGGACATCGCGGGGGCCCGGCCGCACCCGGCGTATCCGCTGGACGGGACGAGCCTCGCGCCCTACCTCCTGAAGGGGCAGGCCGTCCCCGAGCGCGAGCTGTTCTGGCGGGTGCGCGGGGAGCGGGCGCTGCGCCGCGGGAAGTGGAAGTACTACCGCGGCAAGGGCGGCGCGGACCAGCTCTTCGACCTCGCGGCCGACCGGCGTGAGCAGGCCGACCGGGCCGCGGGCGAGCCGGAGCTCCTGGCCGAGCTGCGGGCGGCGTGGGAGCGGACGGACGGGGAGCTGCTGGCGTACGGCTGACGGTCCGGTGCCGTACCGCTACTTCGCCGGCTTCTCGGCTCCCTCGCGGTCCGCGTTCGCCCTGATCACGGTGCCGTCGGCGGCGGTGAGCTTCAGGGTGCCCCGCGCCACCTCGTAGCGTGCCGTGCCGTCGAAGAGCTTCAGGAGCTTGCGTTCCGTGGTCATCGCCTCGCCCGGGCACAGCTTCCTGGTGGTGGCGGGGGCGCCGAAGGTGATGCGGCCGTCCTTCGCCTCGGCCTTGGCGGTGACGGAGTTGCAGCCGAGGTTGCCGCGGACCTTGCCGTCCTCGCCGAAGGTCAGGTGGACCTTGTCGGCCACGTCCTTCGGCAGGGACGCGGTGGTCCGGGCGTCGCCGACGGCGTCGACCCGCCATTTGGTGTTGGTGAGCGGGGCGTCGGGCTCGGCGGGCTGCGAGGTGAAGGCCACGCGGTCTCCCTTGGCGGTGGTGAGGGTCATGCGGTCGCCGGCGACCTTCGCGGTGAACTTCTCCTTGCCGAGGGCGCGCAGGAAGTTCTTCTCGAACGTCATGCGGCCGTCGTCCGTGCAGGCCCGCTTCGTCGTCAGGGGCTGCCCGAACTCCACGGCCTCGCCCTTGATCGACACGTCGGCGCCGACCGAGTTGCAGCCGAAGCTGCCGCCGGCCCGCCCGTCCTCGCCGATCTTGAGGTAGGCGTTCCCCGGCGCGTCGTGCTTCTTGCCGCCGAGGGTGAGGCTCTCGACGTTCCAGCGGACGCCGGTGAGAGCCGCCTCGCTCTTCACGGAACGGCCGCCGGAGCCGCCTTCGGAGCCGGCCCCGGACTCGGTGCCGCATGCGGTGAGCAGCAGCCCGGCGGAGGCCAGCGCGGTCACGGTGAGGGTCAGTCGCTGCGTGTGCATGACGATGTGACGGGACAAGTGGGGGAGTCGGTTCCATCACCCCCACCGACCGCGGCTAGCCCATGATCGGCAGCAGGTCCGACAGATCCGCCCGTTCCCCGCTCGCGCTGACCTTCGCCGCGTCCAGGGCGCTCGCCCAGTCGGTGCGGCCGGTCGCGAGGCGGATCCAGGTGAGCGGGTCGGTCTCGACGACGTTGGGCGGGGTGCCGCGGGTGTGCCGGGGGCCCGCCACACACTGCACGACCGCGTACGGCGGGATGCGCACCTCGGTCGACGCGCCCGGCGCCTTCACCGCGAGGGCGTCCGCGAGCAGCCGGGCACAGGCGGCCAGGGCCTGGCGGTCGTACGGGACGTCGAGGCCCGGCACCGCGTCGTTCAAGTCGTCCGTGTGGACGGTGAGTTCGACGGTTCGGGTGACCAGGAAGTCGCCGAGGGTCATGGCGCCGAAGCGGGAGGGCACCAGGCGCTCGTCGGGCGCGGCGGCCAGGGACTCCTCGACGCCGGTGAGCGTGCGCGTGAACAGGTCGTCGAGGTCGGCGCCGGCGCTCTCGGCGACGGCGCGGGTGTCCTCGTCGACCTGGGCCGCCGCGGTGACGGTCGCGAACGGCCAGTCCATGAGCGGGACTTCGTGCTTCTCCGGCTCGGGCAGGCCCAGGTAGCGGTGGACGGTGCCGAGGACCATCGCGATGTGGGCCGCCAGTTCGTGCACGGTCCAGTCGCCGAGCCGGGTGGGGCGGGCCAGCTGCTCGGGCGTGAGGGTGCGCACCGCGTCCCGTACGTTGCCCGACTGGGCGAGGACAGCGGTGCGGATCTTGGCGGAGTCGTACGAACGCGTGCGCTTCTTGGCCGGTGGCATGGGGCCGAGCCTAAGCGCTTTCGGGGTACCCCTGAAGTCCCTTTTCCACCAGATCGAAGGCGCGCTCGGCGGCCTCGGCGCAGTCCTTCGCGATCTCGTCGATCGGGTCGCCGGCGAGGGTGCGCTCGTGGTTCTCCATGATGAGCGCGTTCCGGGCGCCGATCAGCTGGGCGGCGGCGACCCGCGCGAGGAGCACGTCGCCGGTCTCCTCGGCGAGGGCGTCCGTGAGGAGCTGGACGCTGCGCATGTGGAAGATCACCATGCGGTGCGCGAGCGTCGGTGTCTCCTTGATGAGCTGGCGCACCTTGAGGGTGCGCGGGTCGCCGCTGAGACCGATCGACGGGTCGTGTCCGGGGATCTGCTCCAGGAACTGGCGGCGCGCCGCGGCGACCGCGGACTCGCCGGGCCGCCGCTCGCGCACCGCGCGGGCCGGGTCTCCCGCGTGCTCCTCCATCGGGCCGACGATCACGCCCTCTTTGGTGCCGAAGTAGTTGAAGACGGTCATCTTCGACACGTCGGCCGCCTCGGCGATCTCCGCCACGGAGACGTGGTCGAAGCCCCGCTCTGAGCAGAGGTCCACGGCGACCTGCCAGATCCGCGCGGCGGTCTGCCGCTTCTTGCGCGCGCGCAGCCCCAGCTCCTCAGTCATGCAGGTCACGGTACCGGGGTGGCTTCTTCCCGCACGGTGAACGTCTCGCGGTTGCGGGGCACCCCGACCCCGCGCCAGCTGAACGGCACGCCCCGCGCGGTCTCCGGGTCGGGTCCGTCCATCAGCTGGAAGTGGACGTGCGGCTCGGTGGAGTTGCCGGAGTTCCCACAGCCGCCGATCCGCTGCCCGACGGTCACCCTGTCGCCCGCCCGGACGGCGAGCGAACCCCGCTGGACGTGCGCGTACAGGGCGTACGTCCCCTCGCCGAGGTCGAGCACGACGTGGTTGCCGATGACGCGGCGGGCCCCGCCGAGCGTCCTGCCGACGCCCTCGACCAGCCAGAAGTACAGCACTCCGAGGAGGGAGCTGCGGCTCAGGTGGTCGCGCTGGCCGTCCTCGGCGTGCACGACGGTCGCGTCGCCCACCGCGTACAGCGGCTCACCGAAGGCGGGGTAGGCACTGCCGTGCCGGGCGACGGGCCAGAACCAGACGGGGGTGGGGCGTGCGGGCCCGTCCTCCGGCTCGGCGGTGATGTCGATGGCGTACGTCTGGGCCAGGTAGTGCGTGCCGTGGCTCGGCACCTTGTCGGCGGGGCTGTTCAGCGCGGACCAGCGGCCGGCGACCGGGGGCGCGACCTCGACGGGGGCCGGGGGATCCGCTTCGATCCGCCGGCGCGCGGAGCGGGACAGCGTGGTGCTGATGGCGATCGCGGCGACCGCTGGCAGCCAGCTCAGCCAGTAGTTGTAGGGCAGGTCCGTGAAGATCCTGACGACGAACTGGCCGAAGAACACGATCCACAGCAGCCGATGGAGCACTGCGGCGGACTTGAGCAGGCCTATGGGCATGACTCCCCCTCGTACGTACGGACATACCTGTTGAAAGCCCGGTCAGATCAGGTCAGGTCACCGGGCGCGCGGCCGTGAGCACCACCAGGAGCGGCACGACCCGGCCTGCCGGGACCTCGTACCGGCCGCGTTCCGTGGTGTGCAGCCAGCCCGCGCCGGTCAGCTGGCGCAGGTGGTGGTAGATCTGGCCGGTCGTGCCGACGTCGTCGAGCGCGGCGAGCTCGGCGGCGGTGCGCAGGCCGCCGAGGATCTCCCTCAGCAGCCGCAGCCGCACGGGGTGGCCGAGGGCGGCGAACGACTCGGCGGTCTCCGACCAGTCGCCCTCGAACACGGTCTCGGTGAGCAGGCCGTACTGCCAGTCGTACCGGTGTCCCGTCGGCACCCGCACCGAGCCGGTGAACAGGACGGCGCCGTCCGCGTCCTCCGTCACCGGGTGCCGTGCCTTCAGCGCGTCGAGGGCCCAGAAATCGCCCTCGCCCACGGGAGGCGCGGCCGGTCCCGCGCTCTCCAACTCCGCCATCCGCCGTTCGAGCTCGGCGACACGCTCTTCAAGATCCACGATTACGAGCTTACGTAGTTACGTAATTCCTGGCAACCCCTGACCTGGCAGGGCCGCCTGACCCGGCAGGGCCGCAGGAACGACGAAGCCCCCGTCCGGACCAGGTCCGGACGGGGGCTGTCAGTCGAGGCGGATCAGGCGAAGAGCCCCGGCAGGGTCCCCTCGTGGGCCGCGCGCAGCTCGCTCAGCGGCAGCGAGAACTCGCCCTGCACGTCGACGGAGTCACCGTCGACGACACCGATGCGCCGCACGGGCAGACCCCGCGCCCCGCACATGTCGGTGAACCGCAGCTCCTCGCTCCGCGGCACGGAGACGACCGCGCGCCCCGCAGACTCGGAGAAGAGGAAGGTGAACGCGTCCAGGCCGTCGGGCACGACGAGCCGGGCACCGCGGCCGCCCCGCAGGCAGGACTCGGTGACGGCCTGCACGAGACCGCCGTCCGACAGGTCGTGCGCGGCGTCGATCATGCCGTCGCGCGAGGCGGAGATGAGGATCTCGGCGAGCAGCTTCTCGCGCGCCAGGTCGACCTTGGGCGGCAGGCCGCCGAGGTGTCCGTGGACCACCTGCGACCAGGCCGAGCCGCCGAACTCCTCGTGCGTCTCGCCGAGCAGGTAGAGGAGCTGGCCCTCTTCCTTGAAGGCCATCGGCGTACGCCGCGCCACGTCGTCGATCACACCGAGGACGGCGACGACCGGCGTCGGGTGGATCGCCGCCTCACCGGTCTGGTTGTAGAGCGAGACGTTGCCGCCGGTGACCGGGGTGCCGAGCTCCAGGCAGCCGTCCGCCAGACCGCGGACGGCCTCGGCGAACTGCCACATGACGTCAGGGTCCTCGGGCGAACCGAAGTTCAGGCAGTCGGAGATGGCGAGGGGCTTGGCGCCGGAGGCGGCGACATTGCGGTACGACTCGGCGAGCGCGAGCTGCGCGCCCGTGTACGGGTCGAGCTTCGCGTACCGGCCGTTGCCGTCGGTGGCGATGGCGACGCCGAGGCCCGTCTCCTCGTTGATCCGGATCATGCCGGAGTCCTCGGGCTGCGCGAGCACGGTGTTGCCCTGCACGAAGCGGTCGTACTGGTCGGTGACCCAGGACTTGGCGGCCTGGTTCGGCGCGGCGACCAGCTTGAGGACCTGCTCGCGCAGTTCGTCCGAGTTCGCCGGGCGGGCCAGCTTGTTCGCGTCGTCGGCCTGGAGGGCGTCCTGCCAGGACGGGCGGGCGTACGGGCGCTCGTAGACCGGGCCGTCGTGCGCGACCGTGCGCGGGTCGACGTCGACGATCTTCTCGCCGTGCCAGAAGATCTCCAGGCGGTCGCCGTCGGTCACCTCACCGACGACGGTGGCGATGACGTCCCACTTGTCGCAGATCTCCAGGAAGCGGTCGACCTTGTCGGGCTCGACCACGGCGCACATGCGTTCCTGCGACTCACTCATGAGGATCTCCTCGGGAGTGAGCGTGGAGTCGCGCAGCGGCACGTCGTCCAGCTCGACGCGCATGCCGCCGGAGCCGTTGGACGCCAACTCGCTGGTGGCGCAGGAGAGTCCGGCCGCGCCGAGGTCCTGGATGCCGACGACGAGCTTCTCGGCGAAGGCCTCCAGGGTGCACTCGATGAGGAGCTTCTCCTGGAAGGGGTCACCGACCTGGACGGCGGGGCGCTTGCTCGGCTTCGTGTCGTCGAAGGTCTCGCTCGCCAGGATCGAGGCGCCGCCGATGCCGTCGCCGCCGGTGCGGGCGCCGTACAGGATGACCTTGTTGCCGGGACCGGATGCCTTCGCGAGGTGGATGTCCTCGTGCCGCATGACGCCGATCGCACCGGCGTTGACCAGCGGGTTGCCCTGGTAGCAGGCGTCGAAGACGAGCTCGCCGCCGATGTTCGGCAGGCCGAGGCAGTTGCCGTAGCCGCCGATGCCCGCGACGACTCCGGGGAGCACGCGCTTGGTGTCGGGGTGGTGCGCGTCGCCCATGCGCAGCGGGTCCACGACCGCGACCGGGCGGGCGCCCATCGCGATGATGTCGCGGACGATGCCGCCGACACCGGTGGCCGCGCCCTGGTAGGGCTCGACGTACGACGGGTGGTTGTGGGACTCGACCTTGAAGGTGACCGCGTAGCCCTGGCCGACGTCGACGACGCCGGCGTTCTCGCCGATGCCGACGAGCATCGCGTCGTTCTCCGGCACCTTCTCGCCGAACTGCCGCAGGTGGACCTTGCTGCTCTTGTACGAGCAGTGCTCGGACCACATGACGGAGTACATGGCGAGCTCGGCGCCGGTCGGGCGGCGGCCGAGGATCTCGCGGACGCGCTCGTACTCGTCCTCCTTCAGGCCCAGCTCGGCCCAGGGCAGCTTGACGTCGGGCGTCTCGGCCGCGTGCTTGACGGTGTCCAGAGTCATGCGTTGACCAGCTTCTTCAGGATCGAGGTGAAGAATCCGAGGCCGTCGGTGCGGCCGGTCCCGACCAGCGGCTCCACGGCGTGCTCGGGGTGCGGCATGAGGCCGACGACGTTGCCCGCCTCGTTGGTGATGCCGGCGATGTCACGGAGCGAGCCGTTCGGATTGCCGTCCAGGTACCGGAAGGCGACGCGGCCCTCGGCCTCCAGCATGTCCAGGGTCCGCTCGTCGGCGGTGTACTGCCCGTCGATGTTCTTGAGCGGGATCCGGATCTCCTGGCCCGCCGTGTAGTCGGCGGTCCAGGCGGTCTCCGCGTTCTCCACGCGCAGCCGCTGCTCGCGGCAGATGAAGTGCAGGTGGTTGTTGCGCAGCATCGCGCCGGGCAGGAGGTGCGTCTCGGTGAGCACCTGGAAGCCGTTGCAGATGCCGAGGACCGGCATCCCTGCCTTCGCCTGCTCGATGACGGACTCCATCACCGGCGAGAAACGGGAGATGGCGCCGGCCCGCAGATAGTCGCCGTAGGAGAACCCGCCGGGCAGCACCACGGCGTCGACCTGCTTGAGGTCCTTGTCCTTGTGCCACAGCGGCACGGCTTCGGCGCCGGCCACGCGGACGGCACGCTGGGTGTCGCGGTCGTCGAGGGTTCCCGGGAAAGTGACGACTCCAATTCGAGCAGTCACTTCGCGGCCTCCTCGGCCTTCTGCGCCTGCTGAGCCTCTTCGACCTTTACGACGAAGTCCTCGATCACGGTGTTGGCGAGGAAGGTTTCCGCCAACTCGTGGATACGGGCGAGGGCCGTCTCGTCGACGGGCCCGTCCACCTCGAGTTCGAAGCGCTTTCCCTGACGTACGTCGGAGATGCCCTGGAAACCGAGGCGCGGCAGTGCACGCTGCACCGCCTGGCCCTGGGGGTCGAGGATCTCCGGCTTGAGCATGACGTCGACTACGACGCGTGCCACTGGCACTCCCGGTGTGTGGTGCTGGCGTGTGCTGCTTGCGATGTGCTGAGCAGGTTCCTTCAGACTACCGGCACAAAATTTCTACTCGCGTAGATTCGTAGCAACCTACGAGATGACGGTCACGTTCCGGGGTGCAAGCAGGTTTCGAACCGAGAACCTTCACGATGAATCCATGAAAGATCTGGCCTCGCAATGCGCCAATACAATGCCGGGCACTGTACAAAGGAATTGGCAATAGCCGATACTTTGCCCAAAACATCCGTGCAGTCGGCATCACCGCATGTCAACGCGGTAGAGCCGCGCGAAGGGACCGATATTCGTGGCGCAACGTGTCGTGGTCACTCTCTTTGACGACATCGACGGCGGGGAAGCGGCGGAAACGGTCGCGTTCGGTCTTGACGGCAAGTCGTACGAGATCGACCTCAATCAAACCAATGCCAAGAAACTGCGCACGGCTCTGGCGCCGTACCTGGAGGCCGCGCGCAAGCAGTCGAAGTCCGGGGCGGTCTTCCGGCACACGGCGGTCTCCCCCGACCCGTCGGCGGTCCGCGCCTGGGCGCGCTCGCACCAGATGGACGTCCCGCCCCGCGGCCGCATCCCCAAGAAGGTCTACGAGGCCTTCGAAGCGGCCAACTGAGCACGGGCCGCACGCCGTCCGGAGCCCCTCGCCGGCACCGACTTGCGCTGCACCCCTCCCGGTCGGCTAAAGTCTGGAGCACGCCGAGGGGCGAGGCCGAAGGGCCGGACCTCACGGAGTCATGCGGGTGTAGTTCAGTAGTAGAACATCCCCCTTCCAGGGGGAAGGCGCAGTGTGCAATTCCTGTCACCCGCTCTGCATCGCTCACCGACCGGTCCTCCGGTTGCGGTAAGCTGGTGCCCGCGCCGGTCGGTGAAAGCCGATCGGAGGCAATGCGAACGTAGCTCAGTTGGTAGAGCGCAACCTTGCCAAGGTTGAGGTCGCGAGTTCGAACCTCGTCGTTCGCTCCATGTGAGAGGCCCCGGTCCTGTGACCGGGGCCTTCTTCGTATCCCCTGCCTTCTGCTGCCTTCTGCCTCGTGGGTGCTTCTGACATTTGTCATGCGGGCCGGTGACAGCGCGCACTGCCGACGTCCCCCGGGCCCCGGGACGCTTGAGTCATGACTGACCAAGTGATCGACGTGACCGATCTGCGGCGCGTGTACGGAGGGGGTTTCGAGGCAGTACGGGGGATCTCCTTCGCCGTGGGACGCGGCGAGCTCTTCGCGCTGCTCGGCACCAACGGCGCAGGCAAGACGTCCACCGTCGAACTCCTCGAAGGGCTCGCGGCACCGGCCGGCGGACGGGTGCGGGTGCTCGGGCACGACCCGTACACCGAGCGGAGCGCGGTGCGCCCGCGGACCGGCGTCATGCTCCAGGAGGGCGGCTTTCCCGCGGAGTTGACCGTCGGCGAGACCGCGCGGATGTGGGCGGGGTGCACCAGCGGGGCCCGGCCCGTCGACGAGGCACTGGAGATCGTCGGGCTCGCCGGGCGGTCCCGGGTCCGGGTGAAACAGCTCTCCGGCGGCGAGAAGCGCCGCCTCGACCTGGCCATGGCGCTCCTCGGGCGGCCCGAGGTGCTCTTCCTCGACGAACCCACCACCGGGCTAGACGCGGAAGGCCGGCGCGAGACCTGGCAGCTGGTCGGGGAACTGCGCGACAACGGCACGACCGTGCCGCTCACCACGCACTACCTCGAAGAGGCCGAGAGCCTCGCCGACCGGCTCGCGATCCTCCACGAGGGCCGGATCGCCGCCGAGGGAAGCGTCGCCGACGTGGTGGCCGAGCAGCCCTCCCACATCTCCTTCGAACTGCCCGTCGGGTACTTCGTGGGCGACCTGCCGCCGCTCGCCGAACTCGGCGTGACCGGACACGAGACGGACGGCCGCCGCGTCCGGCTGCGCACCGGAGAACTGCAACGGGCCGCCACCGGGCTCCTGTTGTGGGCCCGCGACGCACGGGTCGAGCTGACCGCACTCGACGTGCGCGCGGCCACGCTGGAGGAGGCGTTCCTGCGGATCGCGCGGGGCGCGCGGAGCGGGACGGACGAGGCCGCCGGGCGGCGCCTCGGCGACAAGAAGATGGCGGTATGAGCACGGCGACCGTGACGACCCCGGCGGGCCGGATGCGGGCGCTGGCGCGCGCCGAGCTGACGCTGTTCGGACGGAACAAGGCGATGCTGTTCGCGGCGCTGTTCGTGCCGATGGTGATCCCGCTCAGCATGCGGCAGGCGGCCGAGGGCATGGACCTGAAGGGCACCGGACTCGACGTCGGCACCGTCGTCCTGCCCAGCGCCCTCGGCTTCTCCCTGCTCTTCGCCGTGTACTCCGCGCTGACCGCCGTCTACGCCGCCCGGCGCGAGGAGCTCGTGCTCAAGCGGCTGCGCACCGGCGAGCTCCGGGACCCCGAGATCATCGCGGGCGCCGCGCTGCCGTCGGTCCTCATCGGGATCGTGCAGTGCCTCGTGCTCTCCGTGGGCTGCGCGGTGCTCCTCGACGCCGGGGCGCCGAGCGCGCCGCACCTCGTCGTGCTCGGCCTCGCCGCGGGGCTCGTGATGTTCTCCGCGCTGGCCGCCGTCACCGGAAGCGTCAGCAGGACCACCGATTCCGCGCAGGTCATGAGCATGCCGCTGATCTTCGTGTCGATGATCGGCTCCGGGCTCTTCATCCCGCTCGAAGTCATGCCCGACAAGGTCGCCTCGGTCTGCGAGCTGCTCCCGCTCTCACCGGTCGTCGAACTGATCCGCGGCGGCTGGGCCGGCACCCTCTCGGCCCGGGACGCGCTGGGCGCCACCGCCACCGCGGTGGCCTGGACCGTACTCGCGGTGTTTGCTGTACGGCGATGGTTCCGCTGGGAACCCCGGCACTGAGGGAGGAGCCTCCGTGATCGACCGCATGCGGGCCTGGCAGCGCGACTGGCACGGGCGCAGCAAGATCGAGAGGGTCGAGCTCCAGAGCCTCGCCATGTGGCACGCCATGCCGTGGATCTTCTTCCTCAGCTGGCTCTCGGTGCCGCTCGGCCTGAGCCTGCGCCCGGGGCTCGCCGCCCAGCTCTTCGGCTGGTCGCTGATCGTGCTCGCGGCCGCGCAGTGCGTGCACGTCAACCGCTCGCTGCGCCGGTCGATCGACCACTACCTCCGGCGGGCGCCCCTGCCGCGACGTGACCTCACCGTGGCCGCCGTCCTCATGGGCGCCACCATGGGACTGGCCGTCGGCCTTCAGGCCGTGGACGGCGTGGACAACGGAATGCTGGGCCTCACGACCCTGTACATGATGATGCCGTTCGCCCAGGCGCTCGCCTTCTCCGTGCCCATCCGTGGCTTCCTGGCCTGCGTGGCGCTGGTCGACGCCGCGGCCGTGGCCGCCTTCGCGGCCGGCGGGGCCCGCGGCGGGCAGCTCGCCGCCGTCGGCGGCCTCATCGCCTTCGCCGGCCTCCTCGCGCTGGTCTCCACGCGCTGCGGCGCCTGGACGCTCTCCGTGATGTGGGAGGGCGACCGGGCCCGCGAGGTCGAGGCGCGGCTCGCGGTCGCCGAGGAGCGGCTGCGGTTCGGCCGGGACCTGCACGACGTGATGGGGCGCAACCTCGCCGTCATCGCGCTCAAGAGCGAGCTCGCGGTGCAGCTCGCCCGCCGGGGCCGGCCCGAGGCGGTGGACCAGATGGTCGAGGTGCAGCGGATCGCGCAGGAGTCGCAGCGGGAGGTGCGCGAAGTCGTACGGGGCTACCGCGAGGTCGACCTCGCGGTGGAACTCGCCGGGGCGCAGGGCGTGTTGGAGGCGGCGGGGATCGTGTGCCGGGTGAGCGGGTCCGCGGCGACGCTGCCCGCATCGGTGCAGTCGGCCCTCGGGTGGGTCGTGCGGGAGGCGGCGACGAACGTGCTGCGGCACGGTGACGCGGGGCGCTGCGACATCACGCTGGCGGTGGACGAGAGGCGGGCTGCGCTGGTGGTGGAGAACGACGGAGCGCCGGAGGTCGCGCCCGAACAGCGGGGATCCGGTCTCGCGGGGCTGCGGGAGCGGCTGGCCGCGGTGGACGGGGTGCTGGACTTCGCGTCCGGCGACGGCGTGTTCCGGCTCACCGTGGAGATCCCCCTGCCGCCGCCCTCGGCGCACGACCCGGCACCGGCGCCGGAGCGGGGCCGGGACGGGGACCGGGAGCGGGACCGCGGCCAGGGGGTGGCCGCGTGAGCCTGCGCGTCCTGCTCGCCGATGACGAGCACCTCATCCGAGGGGCTCTCGCCGCGCTGCTCGCCCTCGAGGACGATCTCGTCGTGGTCGCCGAGGCCGCGTCCGGTCCCGAGGCGCTCGCCATGGCACGGGCCCACCGGCCCGATGTCGCCGTGCTCGATCTGCAGATGCCGGGTGCCGACGGTGTGAGTGTGGCCACATCCCTGCGGGACGAACTCCCGCAGTGCCGCACCATGATCGTGACGAGCCACGGCAGACCGGGACATCTCAAGCGGGCCCTCGCGGTGGGGGTGCGCGGCTTCGTGCCGAAGACCGTGAGCGCCCAGCGGCTCGCCGAGATCATCCGTACCGTGCACGCCGGAAACCGTTACGTGGACCCGGAGTTGGCGGCCGACGCGATCTCCGCCGGGGACTCGCCGCTGACCGCCCGCGAGGCCGAGGTGCTCGAACTCGCCGCCGACGGGGCGCCCGTCGCGGAGATCGCCGAGCGCGCCGCGCTCTCCCAGGGAACCGTCCGCAACTACCTCTCGTCGGCGGCCACCAAGATCGGGGCGGAAAATCGTCATGCCGCGGTGCGTCTCGCACGCGAGCGAGGTTGGGTATAGTTGGTCTCGCGCTTCGGCGCAACGCGGACGTAGCTCAGTTGGTAGAGCGCAACCTTGCCAAGGTTGAGGTCGCCAGTTCGAACCTGGTCGTCCGCTCCAGATGAAAGGCCCCGGTCGTCTCGACCGGGGCCTTCTTCGTGCGCCCGGCTACCAGGACGTGCCGGTCAGCCGCTCGTACGCCTCGATGTACTTGGCGCGTGTGGCGTCCACCACATCCTGCGGCAGCGCCGGCGGCGGCTGCTCGCTGTGGCGGTCCCAGCCCGAGGCCGGGGAGGTCAGCCAGTTCCGCACGAACTGCTTGTCGTACGACGGCTGGGCGCGGCCCGGCTCCCACTGGTCCGCGGGCCAGAAGCGCGAGGAGTCCGGCGTCAGGACCTCGTCGCCGAGGATCAGCGCCTCCCCGTCGAAGCCGAACTCGAACTTCGTGTCGGCGAGGATCAGGCCGCGGTCGCGCGCGACGTCCCGCGCCCGGCTGTAGACCGCGAGGGTCGACTGGCGCAGCCGCGCCGCGGTGTCCGCGCCGACCTGGCGGGCCACGTCCTCGTACGACACGTTCTCGTCGTGCTCGCCGACCGCGGCCTTCGCCGCCGGCGTGAAGATCGGCGCGGGCAGCTCCGAGCCGTCGACCAGGCCCTCGGGGAGGGCGAGGCCGCAGACGGTACGGGTGGCGTTGTACTCCAGGAGGCCCGAGCCCGTCAGATAGCCGCGGGCGACGCACTCGACCGGGACCATCTGCAGGGACTTGCAGACGAGGGTGCGGCCCTCCCAGTCGGCGGGCGCGCCCTGCGGCACGTCCGTCGAGATGACGTGGTTCGGGACGAGGTCCGCGAGCTGGTCGAACCACCACAGGGAGAGCTGGGTGAGGACGCGGCCCTTGTCGGGGATCTCCGAGGGCAGCACCCAGTCATAGGCGGAGAGGCGGTCGCTGGCGACCATGACGAGCTCGCCCGCCTCGTTCTGGTACAGCTCGCGCACCTTGCCGGTGTGGAGGTGGACCAGGCCCGGCACCTCAAGGGGCTCGGGCTTTTCTACGAATCCGGACACGGTTCCCTCCCGTGGTTCTGGCCAAGTGAGGTCGATTCTCCCGTATGGGAGGCGTGGTTTTGGCCATGGGTCGAGCGGGGCTGTGCGGTGGCGCGTACCGGTGCCGTGCCCGCCGCGCGCGGCGGCGGGGTCAGTCGCGCTTGCAGATGCGGTCCAGGAGATTGGCGGTGGCGCGCTGGATGCGCGTGTCCACATGGCCCGGGCGGTCCAGCGCAGGGGACCAGGCGAAGGTGCCGGACGCGAAGACCAGGGCGCCGGACGGGGCGCGGTAGAGCGACGACTCCTGGTGGCGGGTGACGCCCTCGGTGTCCTCGTACGGCGAGTGGGCGAGCAGGATGCGGCCCTGGTGCTGGGGGAGCGCGGTACGCGGGAAGTAGCGGTCGGCCTCGCCGGCGACCAGGCCTTCGATCTCGTCGTTCTCGTGCGCCCCGGTGGCCTCCCACAGCCAGTGGTCGGCGTTGCGGACGACGAGGGGGCGCGGCTCGGGGACGCGGCCCGCGTACTGGATGCCGAGCAGTTGCTGCTCCGCCTTGTCCTGCTCGCGCCACAGGGCGGGGCGGCCGGGGCCGCGGCGCTTGCGGCAGGTGAGGAGGCGGTCCTCGACGCCGGAAGCGGACGGGCCGAGCTCCACCTGCCAGTACATGGTGTTGGCGGAGAGGAAGACGAGGGAGGTGCCGTGCTCGCGGGCCAGCTCGGTGGTGCGGCGCATGCTCGGCGACCAGTACTCGTCGTGGCCGGGGAAGACCAGGCCTCGGTACCGGGTGGGGTCGATGCGGCCGGCGTGCAGGTCGCGGGCGTCGGCGTACGCCAGGTCGTAGCCGTACCGCTCGGCCCAGCGGATGAAGTCGTAGGCGTGGCCGACGTGCAGGGGCAGGCCCGCGCCCGCGTACGGCCGGTCGAAGGAGACCGTGACGGCGGCCTCGCTCTCGCCGAGGAGGCTGCCCTCCTCGTCCCACGCGTGGTAGAGGCTGGCGCCCGTGCGGCCGTCCTCGGGGTAGAGGTTGTACGCCTGCCAGGTGATGTCCGGCAGGAGCAGCAGGAGGTCGGCGGGGTGGCTGTCGCGGACCGTGAAGGGGACGTGCGAGCGGTACCCGTCGGCGGTGGTGAGGACCGCGACGTACGCCCCGATGCTCCAGTAGCTCGGGATCTGCAGGCGCCAGGAGAGCCACCAGTGGTGGCAGGAGACCGTGCGGTCCGCGGTCAGCGGGGCGGGCTGGACGATGCCGGAGAGGCGCGGGCTGGTGGTGATCTTCGAGGCTCCGTCGCCTCCGTAGTGCCCGATGCGGTAGATGTCGACGCTGAACTGCTGGGGCGGGTCCACGGTGACGTGGAAGTCGATCGCCTCGCCCGGGGCGGCGGCGCCGGTGGAGGTGAAGCCCTTGATCTGGCGGTGCACGTCGTCGGCGGTGAGCGGGCCGCCGGTGCGCGGCTCCGGGATGTTCGCCGCGCCGGGGGCCGGGGCATGGTCGACGTACCACGGCACGACCCGGCCCGTGTCGTCGAAGTAGTGCTCGGATCCGCGCAGCCAGGGCAGTGGGCCCTGGCCGAAAGGATCCGACACGGCGTGCGCCAGCGCGCCCGATTCCCAGCGGCGGATCGGCTCCGACTTCATGTGTGCCCCTCCCTCGCTCCCCCGAGCCTGCGGCGCCTCATGGTGCGTACGGTCCGGCGCGCCGCTCCCAGCACATCACATTACGCACGCGCCCCGTTACCGTTCGTCGCGAATTGGTGTGAACGGAGCGTGATGCTCCGGGTGGGTCGACGGGCGGGGTGGCGGTGGGGTGGCGCCGGGGTGGCGGGCTGCGGCGGGTGGGCGGTGGCGGGTGGACGGGAGGTCGGCGGGTCGGCTGTGCGGGCCCTTGGACCGGGGGCGGAGGGCTGTGGCGGGGTGCGAGCGGCGCGCGCTGGGGCGCGCGGGCCGGTGGGCGCCGGGTTCCTGGGGGGCCGGGTGTGGGGCGGTGGGTGCCGGGGTCAGACGAGGCGGACCGGCTTCTCGGGGCGGATGCCCAGGCGGGTGAGCCAGTCCCGCAGCGGAGACGGATCGCCGTCCTCGACGAGGCTCAGGACGCGCGGCGTGAGGTCCGCCGCGCGCTCGCCGTCGACCAGCAGGGCGGGCCCGTCGAGCCAGTCGAGACCGGGGGTGGCACCCGCGGTGTCCACCGCCGCACAGCACACCATCGCCGTCACGTGGTCGGCGAGGAGCTCGCGGCCCGTGCGCGGCGGCTGGAGCGGGAAGAGCGGCAGCGCGCCGTCGTCCCAGAGGGCCTCGTCCGGGCCCTGGCCGGTGGGGGCGGGGCGGGGCGGTGCCGCGGCCTCCTCGCGGGCGAGCTCGGCGGTGAGGCCCGCGGCGAGCATGCCGCCGATGCTGTGCTCGTCGGCCTCGTCGGTGTCGTCGTCCGCCGGGAAGAGGGACGCGGCGTGCTCGGGGGAGCCCGGGGCGAGGCGGTGCCGCGGGGTCTTCGACGCCGGGCCGACGCCCGCGGGATCGTCACTCTGCGTGCTGTCCGGGCCAGGCGTCGTCAGGTGTTCGAGGACGCGGCCGAGCGTCGGCCCGTCGGGGTCGGGGGCCGTCGGGTCGGCGGAGTGGCCGACGCCGAGGGAGTCCAGGACGCGGTGCAGCCGGGCGGCGTCCATGCGCCATTTCCGGTCGACGACCTCGTCCGGATACTCCTGCCACGCGACCGGCGCCCAGTCCGGCCCCGCCTCCGCGGGCCCGCCGTGGAAGAGCCGGGCGGCAAGGAGCGACGCCGCCTCGTCCACCGAACCGGGCTCCTCCAGAAGGTCGCAGGCGGGACGCTCGCCCAGGCGCGAGGCGAAGCCCTCCGCGAGACGGTCCCTGCGGGACAGCTCGGTGAGCGCGGAGACCACGCCCGCGTCGAGCCGGGAGGGCCAGCGGCCCATGCGCCAGGCGGGCAGCGCGACCCGGGTGAGGAGGCGGTCCCAGCCCGCGTACGCGAGGCCGACCTGTTCCTGAGCGACGATCCGCACGCCATAGTCCACGGCTTGGGCGCGCTCGGCGGCGGCCGCGGCGACGCCGCGCTCCATCTCGGCGGCGTGCACCCGGCAGTGGCGCAGCAGGAGCCGGGCGATCCGGCCGATCCCGGCGAGCACCACACGCGAGACGGGATCGCGGCCCGGGGCCGTGGCGACCGCGACGGCCGCGTCGAGCCCGCGCACGAAGCGGCGGGCGGCGGCTATGTCAGGGTGCGCCGAGGGTCCCGTCCCCGCCACGACGGGGGCAAGCACCGCGCGCAGCTCACCGACCCGCATCCACCACAGGAACGGGGAGCCGATGACGAGCACGGGGGCGACGGACGACGGGCGCTGCGGGGTGCGCGGCTGCTCCCCGCGGCCCTGCGCGGGCGCGCCGCCGTGCGCGGGGTGGGTGCGGTCCTCAAGCCAGCTGTCGCAGTCCGGGGTGAGCGCTATCGCCGAGGGCGCGGGCACGTCAAGACGGTCGGCGAGGTCCCGCACCAGGCGGTACAGGTCGGGGGCGGACTCCTCGGTGATCGGCACCGTCGGACTCAGGGCGGGCCTGGCCCGCGCGACGACCAGGCCGACGCCTGCCGCGACGAGCAGCGCGAGCACGGCCACGCAGGTCACGACCCAGCGGACGGCATCCCAACGCCCGCCGCCCGCATGGCCCATGGCCCCGGCCGCGAGCAGCACGACGGCGACGGCCGCGGGCAGCAGGGCGACGGCCAGCGCCCTGCTGCGCAGCCGCAGCACGGCGAGGGCCCGGGAGCGCGCGGCCTGCGCGCCCACCTCCACACCCGTACCTGACACGACCGATGGCACCCCCTGCCTGCCTATTGCTCGGCCGTCGGCCGGGGCCGACGGCACACATCAACGGCGTTCGTGTTGCTCACTCCCCCACTGTGGCACCCGCCACCGACATCGCAATGCCGGTGGTCTGTTTGGCTCTGGGCGCCTTGAACGCTTTCGCCGCACCCTAGTTGGGGTGCCCGCCATCGTCAGCCGGATGGGCCACCGGTCACTCGATGGAATGGCTTTGGCTAAAGCTGGCTGCCGAAAAGGCCCCGGATCCAGTGTCAGATCCGGGGCCTGGGGTCGGCGGGAGTGGCCGAAAGTCACGCGGGGGTGGCCGGGAGGAAGCGGGGTGTCCGGGGGGGGAGGGGGGGGACGGGTTACGCCTCCGCGGCGGCCTTGGCCGCGATGTCCGTGCGGTGCTGGGAGCCCTCGAGGCGGATGCGGGACAGCGCGGCGTACGCGCGCTCCCGCGCCTCGGTGAGGTCGGCGCCCGTCGCCGTCACGGACAGCACGCGGCCGCCCGCGCTGACGACCGCGCCGCCGTCGTGCTTCGTCCCGGCGTGCAGGACGTACGCATCCGGGGCATCCTGTGCCGCGACCTCGTCCAGGCCCTCGATGGGGTCGCCCGTGCGCGGCGTGCCGGGGTAGTTGTGCGAGGCGACGACCACGGTGACCGCGGCGTCGTCGCTCCAGCGCAGCGGGGGCAGGTCGGCGAGGTTGCCGGTCGCCGCGGCCATCAGGAGGCCGGCGAGCGGCGTCTTGAGGCGGGCGAGGACGACCTGCGTCTCGGGGTCGCCGAAGCGGGCGTTGAACTCGATGACGCGCACGCCGCGGCTCGTGATCGCCAGGCCCGCGTACAGCAGCCCCGAGAACGGGGTGCCGCGGCGCCGCAGCTCGTCCACGGTCGGCTGCAGCACGGTCTGCATGACCTCGTCGACCAGCTTCGGGTCGGCCCACGGGAGGGGCGAGTACGCGCCCATGCCGCCGGTGTTCGGGCCCTCGTCGCCGTCGAGTGCGCGCTTGAAGTCCTGGGCGGGCTGGAGCGGGACGACGGTCTCGCCGTCGGTGACCGCGAAGAGGGAGACCTCGGGGCCGTCCAGGAACTCCTCGATGACGACGCGGTCGCAGGCGAGGGCGTGCGCGCGGGCCGCCTCGACGTCGTCCGTGACGACGACACCCTTGCCGGCGGCGAGTCCGTCGTCCTTGACGACGTACGGCGCTCCGAAGGCGTCGAGGGCCTCGTCGACCTCCTTCGGGGTCGTGCAGACGTACGACCGGGCGGTCGGCACGCTCGCGCCCGCCATCACGTCCTTGGCGAACGCCTTGGAGCCTTCCAGCAGGGCGGCCTCCTTGGACGGCCCGAAGCAGGGGATGCCCGCCGCGCGCACGGCGTCGGCGACGCCCGCGACGAGGGGGGCCTCCGGGCCGACGACGACGAGCGCCGCGTCCAGCTGCTGGGCGAGGGACGCCACGGCGGCGCCGTCGAGGGCGTCGACCCGGTGCAGCTCGGCCACGTCTGCGATGCCGGCGTTGCCGGGGGCGCAGTGCAGCTCGGAGACGGCGGGGTCGAGGGACAGAGAGCGGCACAGGGCGTGTTCGCGGGCACCACTGCCGATGACGAGGACCTTCACGTGGTCAGCCTAGCCCGGAGGGCTGGGCCGCTTTGTACGGGCCGCCCACCTTGGGCCTCGGCGGCTTTTGTACGTTCCTCCAGCTCGCCGGTCCGTTCGGGCCTGTCCCGCCGCTTCGCGGCGGATGCTTCCCACCCACCCGCCCGTGCGCCCTGCACCGTCCGGCGGGGGTAGGGGTCCCCCGGGGGGGGGAGCGGAAGGGAGCGGGCGGGAGCATCCACCGCGAAGCGGCGGGCTGGGTACTCCTGACCCGGGCGGGACGCCGCAGGCAGGCGCCCACTCGCCCCACCCCTACCCTCACGTGACGTCGCGGGGCGATCCCCACCCACCCGCCCCTACTCCCGCGGGACGTCGCGGGGCAAACGGGTGGGTGGGTGGGAAACATCCGCCGCGAAGCGGCGGACTCGGCGCTCCTACCCCCGCAGGACGTCGCAGAGCAGCCCCACCCGCCCCGCCCCTACCCCCGCAAGACGTCGCGGGGCAAACGGGTGGGTGGGTGGGAAACATCCGCCGCGAAGCGGCGGGCTTGGGGCTCCTACCTCGGCAGGACGGGGCCGGGCAGACCGGCACCCCGAGAGGTGTCGCTACTCGTTCGGGTACTCGTCGACCACCGTCGCACCCAGTTCCCGCACGATCAGGTCGTGGCCCGACAGGGCCGACTCCACCAGGTCCGGGTCGTCGTCCTCGGGAATGTCGTCCTCGGGGGACACGTGCTCCGGCGCCGGAGCCGGGGCGGGGGCCGACGCGCGGGGAGGCGGGGCCGCCTCCGGGGCGGGCCGGGGCGGCGACTGGGGGGCGGCCGGGGCCGCCGGGGCCGGTGACGGCTGCTGCGGCGGCGCGGCGGGGCGGGAGGCCATCGGGGCACCACCACCGAAGTTACCGCCACCGAAGTTCCCCGCGGCGGGCGGCGGCGCGGAGCCACCGGACGGGTCGACGATCGCCTCGACCTTCCACTGCACACCGAACTGCTCGGACAGCGCCTGCCGCAGCACGTCCTCGCTGCCGCTGCTCGCGAAGTTGTCCCGCGCACCCGCGTTGACGAAGCCGATCTGGAGGGTCGTCCCGTCGAACCCGGCCACCTGCGCGTTCTGGCTGAGCAGGATCCAGGTGAAGCGGCGGCGGTTCTTCACCGCCTCCAGGATGTTCGGCCACAGAGTCCGCGGGTCGGGCCCGCCCGCGGGCGGCGCGGCGGCCGCCATGGGGGCGGGTGCCTGGGCGGCCGGAGCCGTGGGCGCGGAGGACTGGGGGGCCGGGGCCTGCGGGGCAGGAGCCGCCGTGGCGCTGCTCCCCGCGGAGGCCGCCGTCGGCCAGCCCCCCGGGCGGGGGGCGGCTCCCTGCGGTGCCGGGGCGGCGGCTGCCGGGCCGCTGCCGGGTGCCGAGGCCGTCGGCCAGCCACCGGGGCGCCGCTCGGCCGCCGGAGCAGCGGGAGCGGCAGCAGGAGGGGGAGCCGGAGCCTGCGGAGCGGGCGCCTGCGCCGTCTCAGGAGCCTGCTGGGCCGGCGCGGACTGGGCGACGGCCTGCGGCCCGGCGTCCGACACCTGCCCGCCCCCACCAGCACCAACACCAGCACCAGCACCAGCACCAGCACCACCCTGCGGCGCCGCCGCCCCGGCCCCCCGCACCGCCGCACGCGCAGCCGCCGGACCGCCCCCCGGCGGAACGGGCGGCCCGGGCGGGACGGGCGCAGGTCCGCCCACGGGCATGGCGACCCCGGGCTGCTGCACGCCCGCGTGGGCCTCGGGCCCGGGGACGTAACCCATCGCGGGGCCGGGGCCCTGGCCACCGGCGACGAAGTTCCCGCCGCGCTCCAGGCGCTCGAGGCGGGCCATCATCGAGCGCTCGTCGTCATAGGCGGCGGGGAGCAGCACGCGGGCGCAGATCAGCTCCAGCTGGAGCCGCGGCGAGGTGGCGCCGCGCATCTCCGTGAGGCCTTCGTTGACGATGTCGGCGGCGCGGCTGAGCTCGGCCCCGCCGAAGACGCCGGCCTGTGCCTGCATGCGCTCGACGACGTCGGCCGGCGCGTCGATCAGCCCCTTCTCGGCGGCGTCCGGCACGGCGGCGAGGATCACGAGGTCCCGCAGCCGCTCCAGGAGGTCGGCGACGAAGCGCCGCGGGTCGTTGCCGCTCTCGATGACGCGGTCGACGACCTCGAAGGCCGCCGCCCCGTCCCCGGAGGCGAAGGCCTCGACGACGGAGTCGAGCAGCGAGCCGTCCGTGTAGCCGAGGAGGGAGGTCGCCATGGCGTATGTCACACCGTCGTCGGCGGCGCTGGCGAGGAGCTGGTCCATGACGGACATGGAGTCACGCACGGAGCCGGCGCCGGCCCGCACGACCAGCGGGAAGACACCGTCCTCGACGGCCATCTCCTCGCGCCCGCAGACCTCGGCGAGGTAGTCCCGGAGGGTGCCGGGGGGCACGAGCCGGAACGGGTAGTGGTGGGTGCGCGAGCGGATCGTGCCGATGACCTTCTCGGGCTCCGTCGTCGCGAAGATGAACTTGAGGTGCTCCGGGGGCTCCTCGACCACCTTCAGCAGGGCGTTGAAACCCGCCGAGGTGACCATGTGGGCCTCGTCGATGATGTAGATCTTGTACCGGCTGGAGGCGGGGCCGAAGAAGGCCTTTTCGCGCAGGTCACGCGCGTCGTCCACGCCACCGTGCGACGCGGCGTCGATCTCGATGACGTCGATCGATCCCGGGCCGTTCCTCGCCAGGTCGCGGCAGGACTGGCACTCGCCGCAGGGCGTGGGAGTGGGACCTTGCTCACAGTTCAGACAGCGGGCCAGGATGCGCGCGCTCGTCGTCTTGCCGCAGCCGCGCGGGCCACTGAACAGGTACGCGTGATTGACCCGGTTGTTCCGCAGCGCCTGCTGCAGCGGGTCTGTCACATGCTCCTGCCCGATGACCTCGGCGAAAGACTCCGGGCGATAACGGCGGTACAACGCGAGAGACGACACGCATACGAGGTTATAGGCGACCACTGACAACCCGGACCGCCCCAACGCAAAGCGCCCCTCACGCACCCGCCAGAGCCGACCTACCCTTGCTGCCTTCCGGCCCTGGGGGAGTTCAGTCAGATAGCGCCACGTGAGGGGCTGACGCCCACCCTAGCGGATCCGGGCCCGCGGAGGCGACGCCGGGAGGCACCCTTCCGACCTCGGGAAGCCGCCGAGTGGATCGTGTTCGCGAGCACTCCCCAACGTCTTGTATTGTTTGCGGCGGAGGATTCGCCTAGTGGCCTAGGGCGCACGCTTGGAAAGCGTGTTGGGGGCAACCCCTCACGAGTTCGAATCTCGTATCCTCCGCACCCGCCCGCAAGGGCAGACGAAGGCCCCGACCGTTTCGACGGTCGGGGCCTTCGGCATACCTTGGTATCGGTGTCGGGTTCATCAACTTCGGTCACCCACGACCTTTCCTTGCCGACTGGGCCGACTGCTGTCGGGCAACGCCCCACTGCGTGGAAGGACCGAGCCGAAACTGGTCGTCCCCCTCTGCCCCTGAGTCACTGCCTCGCCGCCGGGTTCTGGGGCATCACCGACCGACCCCCACTTGGAGACGGTGCGGACGACCCCGTCGTCGAAGTCGTCAGGCCCCTTCGGACCGTGTGTGAACTCGCGCCGGTAGGCAGAGGCACCGCCCAGGACCGTGTGCCGATCTCCGCAACAACCACCTCTGGCCAGGCTGGCCACCATTGCCGACGGCAACGCCACCCGCGGGCATGGCTGGCGGAAAGCCACCGACACCGCTCACCCCATCAGCGTCCTGGTCGACGCGGACCCGGTCCGTCGGGATGCCGCCGCCATTCGCGGCAACAGGCCCACTTGCCGCATCGCCGAGCTGTTGATGCTGTGTCTCTTCCGCGACGGCGTCCGGGCCCCCGCAGCCAGAAGGGCAGCACGAGGCTGGGGAGGGGTGGCAGCTGAAGGTAAGCGGGAGCGGTTCGCTGCATGTGCGGCAGCGCCTCGGCGCGCGCGGCGAAGGCCTCTCGGGGGCGTCCGGCGTTACCTCGGCCTGTACCAAGTGGGTGCCCGCCTCGATGCTGTCGCGGCGCCGAGCGCGGCCGGGGAAGATCTCGGCGTAGTGAGCGGCATGGGGGGAGCAGTGGGGACCGCCGCCTGAACGAGGGCGTGAAGGTAGGTTCGGCCTCCGGCGCGGAGGAGGCCGGAGGCTCGTGCGTAGTGGTGGTCCAGCGTGATCGCTTCACTGGTCGGCCTTGGCCGTACACGTCCAGGACCGCCCAGCCGCGCTCATCAGCCTGTTCGCGAACGTAATTGCACTGCTCCAGATTGCACTGCTCCAGGTCGCCGACACGACCGACTCGAGCCCAGCAAAGGCCGCCCCTGTGTTCCTCAAGGTCCATCACGCAGCATGGCAGGTCATGTACGGCGACACCTGGCGGTCGTCGCTGACGGTGGACATCGGAGTGGGGCGGTTCCTGTGCGTTGAGAGGTACTCGCCCACCCACGTGGTGGCCGAGGAGGACCTCAACAGCCCATCCCGCGACGTGGCTGGAGAGGTGCTGGGCAGCCCAGGGAAGGGCGTTCGTAATGGAATCGCCTGGTTTCCCTGTGGTCTCACTCGAGCCGGGATGGTTCAGCACAGCTACGTCTCAGCCAAGGCCTGACCCCTCTCATTGTCACCAGGTGATCACAGATACCGTTACTTCGCTTGGGCTAACCCTCACCTCATCGGAGACGATTGTGAACCGCTCGACCCGGCTCGTGGCGACCGCGCTCGCGGCTTCCGCTGCCTTGCTGTTGACCGCTTGCGGCAGCTCTGGCGACGACAAGGACAACAAGGAGATCGCCGGGGCGGACACGCGATCGAGTGCCGGGCCGTCGGCCTCCGCCACGCCCTCCGACATGGCAGCAGGCCGCCCGAAGATCACGCTCCCCAAGAGTTTCCAGGCCGACTTCGACGGGTGGACGAACTCGGACCCGAAGAAGCAGGCGATCTTGAATGACGGCAGACAGGAACTGCTGGCCGAGTACGCCGCGATCATCGAGGGAAACCCGGACTCCAAGGCACTCGCCTTCTACACCGACGAAGCAGCCGGCCAGTCGGCCCGCAAATGGATCAAGGGTTTCGTCGACGACGACCTGGTTCTGATCGGCCGCGCCACGGTGTCGAAGCCGCAGGTGAGCATCGCCGACGACGGCAGCGGCGTGTTGTTCTACTGCGTCGACGAGAGCAAGGGCTCCACCAAGAACACCAAGACCGGAAAGGTCGAGCACACACCCCAGAACTCCAAAGCGCGCGTCCAGTACCGCAACCGGCTCGACAAGACCTCACAGGGTGTGTGGAAGACGAGCTACTCGGAAACCGACCGGGGAGGCTGCTGAACGTGCCGCGCCCCTACAGGGCAGCAAGCCTGCTGATGGCCTCGGCAATCGTCGTCGTTGCGGTGCCCGGCATGGCCCACGCGTTCGGTGAGGACGACAAGTCCAAGCAGCCGAGCAAGCCCTCAGGTCCCAGTGGTGACGCCTCCGGCCAGTCACTCATGGCATCGGTGTCCAACTCGAAGATCAAGCTCACGTACCCGGGCGGGCAGACCGCGAAGGCGTCGGTGGGCGAGCTGAGGTCGGTGGACCCCAATTGGGAGCCGCCGGCCTGCTGGTACGAGCCGGTCTTCTCTCCGAAGCAGCTCAAGGACGCGGTCGCGACCGGTGAGGGCGGGCTGGTGAACGCCCACGTGTGGTGGAGCAACGGCCTGTGGGTGGATCACTACGAGAAGGGCAAGGCGGACAACAACTTCGACCTGAAGTCCCCCGGGGACACCACGGCCGACGGCTACAAGAAGTACAACCTCGGCAAGAAGGGCATGTTCTGGCGCAGCACGGTCCGCGAGGGCATGTACCAGGACTCCAAGGCGTGGGACTGCGGCCGGATCATGTTCTGGCAGGACGCCGGCACGATCCCGAAGGACAAGAACGCCCCCACGCCCGAGACTCTCGCCGCATTCGCGTACGACAAGATCAAGGTTCCTGATACCGAGGTCGAGCTGAAGCCCGAGGGCAAGGCGACGGTCAACCTCCCCACTTGGGCGTGGCTGGACAAGGCAACCTTCAAGGACGTCTCGGTCCGTGCCGATCTGCCCGGCACCGGGCTGTGGGCGGTGACCACCGCGAAGCCGGTGGCCCTGCACCTGGAGCCCGGTACCGAGTACGCGGAGACTTTCCCCGCTTCTGGCGACTGCCCGGTCAACGAGGACGGCTCCATCGGTGCCCCGTACAAGAAGGGCGACGCCGAGCAGGAGCCGCCGTGCGGGATTCAGTACCTCCGCGCCACGAGCGGCGAGCCGTACGAGCTCAAGGCGTCGATCACCTGGGAAATCTCCTGGGAGGGCACAGGCGGCGCGAAGGGCCAGCTGCCCAATGGCACCTTCGAGACGACCCAGGACATGAACGTCCAGGAGATCCAGTCCGTCAACCGCTGACCGAGACGACGCGTCGATCAGGTCTGCTCACGTCAGCGCGTCGCACGCACAACCATTTTCCACCAACGGGGGCGGACACGTATGTCAGACCTGAAGAAAGACGCGGAGTCGCTGCACAAGGCGGCATCCGCGCTGGCCAAGGCGGAGGACCACACCCGAAAGCCACTGCACGACTTCAAGGCCGCTTCGCATGACCTGTCCGCCTTCGGTGTCCTGGGCTCTCTGATGAGTGCCAAGGACGACATCCAGGACGGCATGGACACCATCGCCAAGCTCACCAAGGACCTGCACAAGGAGTGGGAGGCCGAAGCGAAGTTCATGGGCGATGTCTCCGACGCCTTCGATCTGCTGGACCTCCTGCTGACGGCTGCGGCCCGCGCCAAGAAGGGCTGAGCCGTACATGGGCTTCGACATCATCCCCGGCGACATCGACATAGACATCGACGCCGACGACCTCAATCCCCTGCACTGGATCAACAAGGCCAACCACGCCTTCGGTAATACCCTCGCCAGCAATCTGGAGTTCCTCGGTATTACCGATCCTGCCGTCGACCCCGACGGCATCCGCGACATGGCCAAGCAGTGGCGGGCCCTGGCCAAGGGCCTGGACGCCGCCGCCCGCGACGCCGAGACGGCCCTCAAGGACCTGAAGTGGGAGGGCAAGGCCGCCAAGGCCCTCCACAAGCGGGCCAAGACCGCCCGCACGCAGGCCACCGACATGGCCGACTCCCTGCGCAAGGGCGCCAAGGCACTGGACGACTTCGCCGACGAAGCCCACGCGCTGTTGGTCGAGATCGGCGTGATCCTCGCCGAGATCGCGGAGTTCGAGATCGCGGGCCTGGCCCTGTCGGTACTGACCGGCGGACTGTCCGCGATCGCCTCCAGCCTCGCGGCCGGCGCACGGGCTGCGAAGGTCGTGGCGCTGATCGCCCGGATCGAGAAGTCCGGCACCCGCATGGCCAGGGTCATCCGCACCGTCATGGAGGCGATCCGCGGTCTGGAGCGGGCATTGAGGGCCCTCGGGGAGATCAAGACGATCGCCAAGGCAGGAAAACTCGCAGGTGAGGGCATGAAGTTTTCCGCCTTCGACGCAGCCCTGCAAGATCCTGGCTCCTTCAAGGACCCGGGCAAGTTGGCGGAGTTGCTGGCTACCGGTGCCGCCTTCGGCGTCGGCGCGGGCGCACTGGGCAAGGCCCTCGGCAAGGGACTGGGAAAACTCAAGCCCAGCGAACTCGCCAAGCTCGGCAAGACGTTGAAGCTGGACGGTTCGGGCCTGTCGCGGCTCAAGCTGCGACCATCGGAGTGGGAGGAACTGCCTGCCTCGGTCCGGGCGATGTTCAAGAAGTGCGACCTCGATCCGATCGACGTGGCTACCGGCGACATGCTGTTGCCACAGACCGACGTCGAACTGCCCGGGGCGCTCTCCTTGGTCCTGGAGCGCACCCATGTCTCCTCTTACCGCTGGGGCGGCTGGTTCGGCATGTCCTGGGCCTCCACCCTGGACCAGCGTCTCCAGGCCGACGACGACGGCTTCATCTACGCCGCCCCCGACGGGGCGCGCCTCGTCTACCCGCCCCTCGCCCCCGGCTCCGCCACCCCCGTATACCCGGACAGCGGCTCACGGCTGTCGCTCACGTGGGATACCGAAGTCGACGGCGCGCTGCGCATCACCGACCCGGACACCGGGCTCGCCCACGTCTTCCACAGCCCGCGGGCCACCGACGACGAGGGAGCGGTGGACCTGCCACTGCAGGCCATCGTGGACCGCAACGGCCAGCGCATACGCGTTCACTACGCCCACGACGGCGCCCCCATCGAAGTCAGCCACAGTGGCGGCTACCGCATCGCCCTCGATCGCCACCGCAACCTGCCCCGCATCAGCTCCCTGCGCCTGCTCACCCCCGGGCAGCCCGACGCCGGCACAACCCTCGTCTCCTACGGCTATAGCGACGATGGCCACCTCACCGAGGTCACCGACTCCTCCGGCCAGGCCGTGCGGTTCACCTATGACGAGGACGGCCGCATCACCTCCTGGGCCGACCGCAACGGCACCACGTACGCCTACCGCTATGACGAGCGGGGCCGGGTCGTCCGCACCGAGGGAAGCGGCGGCTTCCTGTCCGGCACACTGGTCTACGACGACGCAAACCGCACCACAGTGGTCACCAACTCGCTCGGTCACAGCACCCGTTACGTGCACAACGCCTTTTGCCGCCTCGTCGAAGAGACCGACGCCCTCGGCCACACCAGCCGCCAGGAATGGGACGACGCCCACCGCCTGACTGCCACGACTGACGCGCTCGGGAACACCACCCGCTACCGCTATGACCAACACGGGCGGATGACTGCCGTCATCCGCCCGGACGGCAGCAAGACACACATCGAGTACAACAGCCAGGGCCTTTCGACAGCGGTACACGGTCCGTCCGGGGTCATCTGGCGCTACGGGTACGACAAGCGTGGCAACCGCACCAGTGTCACGGACGCCGCCGGCGCGACGACACACTTCTCCTATGACCGATCCGGGCATCTGACGTCGATCACCGACCCACTTGGACACCGCACGAACATCCGTTGTGACCGTGCGGGGCTTCCCCTGGTAACCACCGACCCGCTCGGTGCGGAGACCCGCTACGAGCGCGACGCCTTCGGGCGACCCACCACCCTCACCGACCCCCAGGGGAACGTGACCCGTTTCGAATGGACGCTGGAGGGCAAGCCCGCCCGCCGCACCGCTCCGGACGGCAGCAGTGAGTCGTGGACCTACGACGCCGAGGGCAACTGCACCAGCCACACCGATCCCGTGGGCGCCGTGCACCGCTTCGAGTACACCCACTTCGACCTGCTGAGCGCGCGCGTCGGGCCAGACGGCACACGTCACACGTTCACCCACGACACCGAGCTACGCCTGGCAGAGGTCACCAACCCTCAGGGGTCCTCTTGGAGTTACGCGTATGACGCTGCCGGACGTCTCGCAGTCGAGACCGACTTCGACAACCGCGTCCAGCGATACACACACAACCCGGCCGGTCAGCTTTCCGCCCGCACCAACGCCCTCGGCCAGACACTCCACTTCGAGCGCGACGCTCTCGGGCGGATCACCCGGCAGACCGACGGCGACAAGGCCACAACCTTCGCGTACACGGCCGACGGTGAACTGGCCTCCGCCACAACTCCGGACGCCACGGTGCGCCGGGAGCACGACGCCGTCGGCCGCCTTCTGGCCGAGACCGTCAACGGCAGCACGGTCACCTATGCCTACGACGCCATGGGACGCCGCACACGGCGCACCACCCCCTCTGGCGTGACCAGTACCTGGCGCTACGACGCGGTCGGCAACTGCGTCGAGCGGACCAGTGCCGACCACACGATCAGCTTCGACCGTGACTCGGTCGGCCGGGAGCTGAACCGGCACATCGACTCCGCCCTCACTCTCACGAACGAATACGACGCTCTAGGCCGACTCACCGCCCAGTCCGTGGCGGATCACACCACCGCTCGTAGTCTCCTCCAGCGCAGCTTTACCTACCGCGCCGACGGCCGACTCACCGCCATCGGCCACCAGACCGACGGTATCCGCCACTTCGGCCATGACGCCTCAGGCCGCGTGACCACCGTCAACGCGGCCGACTGGACCGAGCGGTACGCCTACGACGAGGCAGGTAACCAGACCGACGCCACCTGGCCCGCAGAACACCCCGGTGACGACGCCACCGGCCCGCGCGCCTACACCGGCACCAGCCTTGTCCAGGCGGGCAACGTCCGCTTCGAGCACGACGCGGCCGGCCGCGTCACCCTCCGGCAAAAGACCCGTCTGTCGCGCAAACCCGCCACCTGGAACTACACCTGGGACGCCGAAGACCGCCTCACAGCAGTGGTCACGCCCGACGGCACCCGTTGGCGCTACCTCTACGACGCGCTCGGCCGCCGCATCGGCAAGCAGCGTCTGGACGACGACGGAACAGTCATCGAGCAGACCTCGTTCACCTGGGACGGAAGCACCCTCTGCGAACAGACCACCACCGCGCCGGAGGTGCCTCACCCCGTCGTGCTCACCTGGGACCACGACGGTCTGTGCCCGATCGCGCAGATCGAACGCCACACGCCTCTTGATACGCCGCAGGAGGACATCGACTCCCGGTTCTTCGCGATCGTCACCGACCTCGTCGGAACGCCCACGGAACTTATCGGCGAGTCCGGTGACATCGCCTGGCAATCGCGCTCCACGCTCTGGGGCAACACCTCCTGGGAAGCCGAAAACTCAGCCCACACGCCCCTGCGCTTTCCAGGCCAGTACTACGACCCCGAAACCGAGCTCCACTACAACTATTTCCGGCACTATGACCCCGAAACGGGCCGCTACCTCACACTCGACCCCCTCGGGATCGCCCCGGCGCCGAACCCGGCCACCTACGTGACGGACCCCCATTCCTGGGCCGACCCACTCGGCCTCAGCCCTTGCAAGCCCGGCATGCCAGGCCCGTACGCCGGCACCAAGGAAGCTGCGCAATTGCTCCGCGACGCCGGGGTTCCCCGCCCGTTCCGTGTGCAGGTCATGCAGTCCTTCGAGGATGGCACGCACTCCGTGCGTCGAGCCGGCAACAACGACTACGGCATGCGTTTCTACGACAACGAGAACGCATGGGCACGAGGCCGGTATCTGACCACTCAGTGGCCGGCAACCCGCGAGGAAATTGCCGTCAAGGCCGCCTGGAATCAGTTTACTTACCTCAAGCAATGGCAGATCCGGCCAGGCGCCCCGATCATCGAGGGCAGAGTCGCTCCCCAGGGCATCGGATACCCTGGCGGCGGAAAACAGACCTACGTATTGAACCCCGACAAGGACTTGCTGGAGCCATAAATGTCCGAGTCAGCCGTGCAAAAGGCCCTGGCCGTAAGCGAGAGGGCTCTGTCCGGGATCGACGAAGAGCTGGCACGACACGCGGCAGGCCGGGGGAGTGTCAGCAACCCCGGCCAACTCGCAGCGCTTCGTGCCCAGTTGCTTCAGGTAGTTCAGCAACTCGCCGCCCCGCCGCTTCCGCCCAAAGATCAGCGCCTGCGTGGAATCGGCCGCGTCATCGCTGACTCCTGGCCTTACGACAACCCCCTAGGCGGCATGATCCTGGAGGCCGAGCGGCTCTACCTCGATGCATAGGTTTTCGCTTGATGGGCCTCGTGGGGCAGTCGCTCAAAGTTCAAGACGCCCAGATGACGCGTACAACAGCACTGTAGGAACACCGCTCCCGCCTGGTCTCAGTTCTGGTCTCATTCACCCCCGTCCAGCGCCGTCCGAAGTCTTGTTTCCGGACCAGACAGGTGCAGGTCAGCCCGCCCACGGTCCGCGCCGGACGGCCGGGCGAAGACTCGGAAAGCGTGTTGGGGGCAACCCCTCACGAGTTCGAATCTCGTATCCTCCGCACCCGCCCGCAAGGGCAGACGAAGGCCCCGAACGGTTCGCCGGTCGGGGCCTTCGTCGTTCTCCGGGCTCACCGCGTCACCTGCCGCCCGCCTGCCAGAGCGTGACCGCCAGGGCCGTGCAGGAGGTGATGGCCGCCAGGGAGGGCAGCGGCCAGCGGGCGCGTTCCAGGGTGTCCAGGCGGTCCTCGTGGTCCGAGAGGGTCTTGTCGGTCTGGTCGGCCCGTTGCAGGAGGAGGGCCAGGTCGCCCCGGGTGGTGGCGAAACCCACGTCTACGGAGCGGCGCAGTCTCTCCAACTCCAGGGGGATGATGCTGACGCTTCCTGTGTCAGTTCCGGGCATCGTGCGGCCCCTCCCTCCGGAGCCACGGAGGCAGCAGCGCCTCCACCGCCGGGAGTGCCATCAGCCGGCTCAGTGCCGTGGCGAAGGCCACCAGGCCCGCGAGTGCCGGGATGTCGGTGATGGCCGGGTCCGCCGCGAGGAGCGGAAGCGCGGCGAGGAGGGTGAAGAGTGTCTGCACGGCGGTGCGCAGGCCTCTGCGTGTGGCGTCGTTCATGGGCGTCCTCCCAGGACTCGGTGGACTCGGTGGACCAGGACTCGGTGGACTCGGTGGACTCGGTGGTCAGGAGCGCGGGACGCGCAGCCGGTCCCAGCTGGTCCGGCCGGGGATGCCGTCCGCGTCCCGGCCCCGGTAGCCGAGCTTGTGCTGCCAGGCGGCGTACGAGGCACGGTCGGCCTCGCTCCAGACGGGGCCCGGGCCGACGGCGTACCGTCCGCAACCCTCCTTGACCAGTCGGCGCCCGACCGCCGTGCACAGCGCGCTGTGCCGCCCGATCGTGAAGAACGCGGCACCGGGGAACGGTGCGTACGCGGTGTCGTCGTCGCCCGGTGCTTCGGAGCCGAGGCGCGTGGCCACCCGGCCGCGCATCACCGGCATCGAGAACGTCGGGTCGATCTTCCGGCGGGTCCACTCCTTGTGGCCGATGACGCTCGCGCCCGACCAGCCGTGCGCCCGGCACAGGGCCGCGGACAGGCGCTCCACCGTGTCGAGCTGGGCGGCCGGGAAGGGGTCGCGGCCGTTGCCGAGGTTCTCGATCTCGAAGCCGTAGAAGCGGGCGTTGCCGTCCACGGCGTCGGGGCCCGGCCTGGACGGCGGCACCTTTGACCTGCGTACCGCGTCGAGCACCGCGGTCGAACCGTGGCCGGCGTGGTTGGTGCGGCCGTAGCCGACCAGGTGGAGCGTGCCGTCCTTGGTGATCAGGCCGATGCAGAGCGGGCCCGGCAGGGCGGACATGCCCTTGCGGCAGAGCGCGAGGCTGTCGGTGCCCGCTGTGTGGTGCAGCATCACGCCGTGGACCGGGCCCCAGGCGCCCTTGTGGTTGCGGTTGTGCGTCCTCCAGTTGCCGTGTTCTCTCATGCGGACGCCCTCGCCGCGCAGGGCGCGGACGAGGGCGTCGGGGGTCAGAGGTGTGGCCATGGGCCCTCCCCGGTACGTCAGTTCATGGGCGTGATCGTGAGGAAGCGGTTGGTGAGGCTCGTCGAGGTGGCGGTGGTGCGGAAGGCGCCCGTGACGGTGTGGGCGGCGCCCGCGGTGAGGCCGGAGACCGGGTACTGGATGCTCGCCGAGACCTGGTTCGTGCCGCCGACGGTGGCCGCGCGGGAGTCGGCGGCGGCGGATACGACCCGCGTGCCCTGCTTCACGGAGGCCGAGAAGTAGGTGAGGCCGGCCGCGCTGTTGTTGAACCGGGCGCCGACCGTGATGAGCGCGATGCCGGACGGCGGGGCGATGAACGAGACGGCCAGGGGGTCCGTGGCGCCGGTGAGCGTCTCGACGTACGCGGTCGAGTTCGTCGTACCGGTCAGCGTGCTGAACCAGTGCACCGGGCCGGGGACGAGCGGCGCCCACTGCTTGGCGGCGGTGAAGTGGTAGTAGCGGCCGGGGTTGTTGAGCCAGGCGACCATGCCGGGGATCGGGTCGGTGACCTTCGCGTCGCGGGCCGCGGCGTCGGCGAACCGCAGCACGGTGCGGCCGTCGACGGCCTCGGCGAGGGACTGCAGGTGGACGGGGATGTCGGCGTTGTCGGTGGGCTGCGGGTAGGGCAGGCTGCCGAGCGGGGTGAGAGCGACCATGGGTTCGGGTTCCTCCTGGCAACGAGGGGCTGATCGGCGGGGTGCGTCAGCCGTCTAGGGGCGGCGGCAGCGTCTCGCTCGGGTCCATGCCCTCGTCGTCCGCCGCCACGAGGGGGTCGTCGATCTGGACGGGGCCGGGCGGGGGCACGTACGCGTCGGTGGCGTCCGTCAGGCCGTCATAGGAGGCGGCCACATCGCCGACCGGGGTCTCGGACTCGTTCATCCCGTCGCTCCCGGGGTCGTGAGCAGCGTCCGGTAGCTGATCGCCGCCGCGGTGAGCGGGGCGAGCGTCGCGTACTGGGCGGTGAGCCGCTGGTACGTCCGCTGCTTGCCGTAGGCGGGGTCGACCGGGCCGTCGGGGGTGAGGCCGTCGTCGGCGGGGACGCCGTTGTAGGCGGTGCCGCGCAGGGTGAGGGTCTGCTGCGGCGCGCTGCCGGCGGCGTGTGTGGTGCGGATGCCCACCACCCAGGCGAACGTGTCCAGTTCGGCGCCCGCGGAGTCGACCACGCGGACCACGTCGCCGAGCTGGATGCGCGGGTCGTGCAGGACCTCGACCTCGCCGAGGAGCGGCACGGGGTAACGCCCCGCGGTGAGCATGGCGTTCGAGAGCGCGGAGGCGGACGTGGAGGTCTGCACCCACTCGGTGGCGGGGGCCGTGTACTGCTGCTTGCCGTAGTGCTGCTGGCTGGTGGTGTTCCACCGGGCGTACGAGCGCTGCTTGGGGTCGGCCGAGCGTTTGATCGGGACGATGCGCACAGAGGGCTTGCCGTCCTTGGTCGCCGTCCACACGCTGGTCGTACCGCGGTTGGAGAACCGTACGAAGTACGTCGGGCCTTCCCGCCAGCAGCTCACCGACACCTTGCCCTTGACCGCGGTGCCGCCGGTCTTCGCGGTGCCGAAGCGCACCCGGTGGCCGTCGTTGACGACGCTGTCGTCCGTGATCACGAGCGGGCCGATGTCGTTCTCGTCCTCGGCCATGGCGTACTGCACGACGACGGCGGTGTTCGGTTTGATCTCGCGCACCACCGTGTCGTCCACCGCCTCCCCCGCCCGGGCGCTGATGCCGTTCCAGTCCTGGTAGGGCTGCTCGCAGTGGTTGCGGCAGGCGTCGATCTCCTCGGTGACGGTGAGCGAGGCGATGTCCCTGCGCGTGGTGACGGTGAGGTCGGGGGCGGCCGGCACCTTGGTGAACCGCGAGGGGCCGCGCCAGCGGAAGATGCCCTGTTCGTCGAATTCGGCGGTGGACATGCTGGCCCGCGCGATCTCGGTGATCACGTCCCACTGGGAGCCGGACACCTTGGGGATGTCGTAGAGCGGCAGTTCGGGGAGGTCGAGGACGGCGCCCTTCGTCCACCAGCCGGGCGGCTCCCACGCCGTGCCCGTGAAGCTGTCGACGTCGGGCAGGAACCGGTCGGTGACCTGGAGGCACTCCACGGCCATGTCGGTGGTCAGGTCGATCCGGTTCAGCTCCGAGATCGGCTGGAACGCGGCTTCGTTGGTGAAGGTGTACTTGCCGCCCACGCGGAGCGCGCCGTCGGGGGCGGTGAGGCGCGGCTGCACGGTCGGGGCGACGGTCGTCCCCGTCGACCTGGTGTCCACCAGGAAGCCGAGGTGCCAGATGCCGCGCAGGGACGCCAGCTTGTCGATGGTCCACATCACCCCGGCCGAGCCGGCGTCCTTGGTGCCGCAGGTCATGGTGATGACACCCGTGGAGATGTCGAAAGAGCCCTTGATGAAGCCGGTCTTGGTGCCGCTCTGGTCGAAGACCGTCGAGATCTCGACCAGATTGCCGCGCGCGAGCGCCGTGTTGACCCAGCACTCCACCAGGAACACCTTGCCCGGCATGACGAACCGCGAGCGCGGCATCCAGGAGGCGGTGAGCCCGGCGGCCTTCGGCATCAGGGCGATCTCGTGGGGCGCGCCCTCCTGGATCCAGTCGTACGTGGTGGGGCTCGGCAGGGTCTCCGGCTGGCCGTACGTCGAGTTGAAGCCGCCGTGCAGGGAGGCGTAGAGCACGGTGAACGGGTTCTCGTCCGCCGTGTCGTCCTTGTCGACGAGCGGGGCGCGCGGCGGCGGGCAGGTGTGGATGCCGCCCTGGCGGAGGAGCTCGTCGACGCACCAGGTGGCGGTGGCGACCGGCCGGCCGTAGTAGTAGCCGTGGTACGGGCGGGGCAGGGAGGCGGGGCCGCGCAGCCGCTCGGCGCCGTCCAGGGCCTGCACGGTGACGGTGTCGCTGCCGGAGGCGGCGGTGCGTGAGCGGACGGTGCCGCGGAAGGCGGGCAGGGTGCGGCTGCCCGCGCCCGCCGTGTGGACGACGGACTGCCCCGGCCGTACGACGTCGCCCGTCGCGCGGTCGGCCCAGGCGGAGTAGAGGCGCGGGGCGGGGATGTTCTCCGTGCCGCCGAGGAGCAGTTCCAGCTGGGCGGAGGCGCTGCCGGAGAAGGCGCGCATCGCCTCGGGCAGGTCGGTGGCGTAGGCCCGCTCGACCTTCCACGACTGGACCTGGCGGCCGAGCTCCTTGCCGCCGAGGCGGGTGGAGTGGGCGGGGACGCGCTCGGGGGAGGAAAGGGCCTTGTCGAGTGCCTCGTCAGAGGGCTGCACGGCGCACCTCCACGAGATCGACGCTGATGTTGCGGTACGGCAGCGGGCGCGCCGGGACGTCGCTGTACGCGGTGACGGCCATGGCCGGGCAGCCGTCGCCGAGGGCGTGTGCGACGGGGCCCTCGCCGAGGGTGAGGCAGGCGCCCGCGAGTCCGAACAGGCCGATGGCGCCGGGGCGTCCGACGGGGGTGGCGAAGGCGGCACCGGCGGGGGCCGTCGCGGTGACGGTGGTGCCGGTGGCGTGGCTGGTGCTGAGGTAGGTGCCGTCCACGGCCTTCCAGTCCAGCTGGGCGGTCGCGGTGGCAGGGTCCCAGCCGGCCGGCAGCAGCCAAGAGACCTGCATGCCCGGCACCACCGGCCACCCCGCCCACGTGCCGTGCACCCAGCCGACGGCGGCGGCCGGGTCCTGGCAGTCGGCGGTGGTGACGGCGTCGGCGTTGCGGGAGAGCGCGATGTCGCCGTTCATGGTGAACCAGTGGTCCCAGCCGCCGGAGACGTCCGACTGCCCGGCCGCCTGGTAGGGGTCGAGGAGATTGACGGAGGCCGGGTCGAGCACGACGAGCGGGCCCCGGCCGGTGCCGACGCGGCGGGCGAGCCCGACGAGGTGCTGGGCGTCGGCGGGTTCCAGCGCGTCGAAGGAGAGCTTGATGCGGCGGACGGTGCGGGTGGGGGCGAAGGTGGTGACGCGCCCTTCGAGCGCCTTGAACTCGGTGACGTTGAGCTCGGCGGTGCGCTCCCAGCTCTTCGCCGCCTGGTGGATCTCGCGGAGCCGGCCGGGGGCTCCGATCCACAGGTTCCTGGCCATGGAGTCCTCCTGTTCTGTCGTGGGTCGCGGGATGGGAGGCGGCGGCTAGCGGCGGGCGAGGGCACGCTGTCCGGCGAAGACGGCGCGGGCGATGGTCTGCGAGTCCACGTCGACGTGCACGGGCCGCTCCGCGAGCCGCTCCATGGCCTCGGCGAGGCGGCGCAGGGCGGCGCCGTTGCCGCCGCCGCGGGCGAGCATGCGTTCCAGCTTGGAGAGCGGGATGACGGCCTCGGACTCGCCGGCCTCGCCGATGAGGGCGAGGGTGCCGCCGTTGCGGGCCTGCACGACGCCGCCCTGGGCGAGGTGCGGGACGGGCACGTGGAGGCGCGGGAACCCGAAGGACTTGCCGCCCCACTTGGGCACCCAGCCGGGGATGGAGATCTTGATCCCGGCGAGGACACCGAACACGCCGTTCAGAGCGGTGGCCAGCCCCTTGATGGGGGTCAGGATCAGATTGCCGAGCCCCTTGACCAGCGGCTTGATGAAGTCGACGGCGGAACGGGTGCCGGACTTGATGCCCCGCCATGCGGCGTCCATGCCGCGCTTGAGGGCGGCGGTGACCTTGTCCATGTTCACGAACTGGGCGATCAGCGGGGCGGCGAGCGTCATGATCAGCCCGAAGGGGCTGGCCGCCATGGCGAGGTTGAGCCCCTTCTGCGCGGTGCTCGCTCCCTTGAGGCCCTTGCCGAGGCCGTTCATGGACTTTCCGCCCTTGTCGGCGTTCTTGCCGGCCTTGCCGACGGACTTCTCCACGGCGTCGGCCTGGCGTTTCACGTCGCGCAGGGCGTTCTTGGTGCGGTCGGCCGAGCCGCGCAGCTTGTCGAGGGAGCTCTTGAACTTGTCGGACCCTTTTCGGGCCTTGGAGAGGGAGCTGTCGGCGTTACGGAGACCGGTGTTCAGTTTCCGTACGGCGCTGTCGCCGTTGTTGGCGGATGTACGAAGCCTGCCGATGGCGGTGGAGGCAGTGCCGGTCGACTTGCCGAGCTTGCCGACGGCGGTGGAGGCGGTGCCGCTCGCCTTTCCCAGCTTGGCGACCGGGTTGTCGGCGGAGCCGGTCGACTTTCCCAACTTGCCGATCTGGGTGGCGGCTTGGCTCGCGGCGCCGCGCATGCGGCCGAGTTGGGCGGCCGCGGTTCCTATGGATTGGTTCAATGCCATGGGGGTCTACTCCTTGGGGTCTCTACTCCTCGTGTGCCAGTCAGAAGCGGGCATTGAGCCGATCGATCTCGTCCTCCAGGGCCTGGACGGAAGCCCTGGTCTGCTGGGCCTCGCGGCGCAGCGCATTGACCTGACTGCTCCGCAGGCCTTCGAGCCGGCTGTCGTGCCGGTCGGCGGTCTGCCGGAGGGCGGATATGTCGGCCTTGCGGCGAATCTTTTCGTTGAGGTCGCGGGAGAGGTCGGTGATGCGCTGGTCGGCGCGGTCTCTTCCCTCAGTGGCCAGACGTTTTACGGCGTCGATGTCCTCGGCGAGTTGGTGCGGAAGCTGTCTGGCATTCCTGAGGTCGCGCTTTTCCTTCTCGGCGCGCATATCCCACTCGAAGTTCCACAGCTTCACACCACCGGACAGAATGGTGCCCTCGCCGGAGATGCCGGTCAGGGACCCGGCAGCCCCCGTGGCGGCGCCGGCCGCTCCGACAGTTTCGCCTTTGGCCAAGCCGTGCTCGAACTTTGTTATGAACCCCTGGATCTCCTCCTCGAGTTCTGCCACTCTGTCCTTGATCGGCTTCGCATCGCCTTCACTCATACGGCAATCCTCCTGAAAGGTTCACGAATGTCCAATGGTTCATCGGGGCACTTTTCCGGACACGGAAAGGCCGAATTCGACATACCGGCCGCCTTCGCCGGGAGAATATTGCTCGCCGAGGCGTGGGGCCGGAAGTTCGGGCAGGGTTTCTCGATCCACGGCGACCGCACCGAGGGCGACATCACCCGAAGGGAATTCGTCGGCGAATCAGGGTGGGGGAACGAAAAGGCTCACCTTGTGATACCGGCCGAATGCCATCGGCTCTCCATATCCAAGGGAGTCGGCAAGCCCGGGCGCTGGAACGTATCTCTCGGAGAGTTGTCCGATGCGCCCGAGCTGGCGGCCGACAACTCGGGAACCACTTCCCGTATCTACGCCTATCACGGGGAAAAGATCGAGGCGGATGTGGATTTCGAACGCCACGGGGCCGTGTGGCTCTACGACTTCACCTGGCAAGAGGAACGGAAGCTGATCGAGCACAGAGACAAGTTCCGCGGAACGATCGTGATACCGGGCCCCGGTCTCGTCGCGGTGAGCGGCGGCCACGGGGGCGCCTTGCGGTGGGGATCTCTGGCCAAGTGGAGACTGACTCTGCGCGGGGAGTGAGGGGCCGCTCCGCGGTCAGCGGGTGCTGATGCTCCAGTGCTCGGCGTACAGCAGGAGGTAGCCGGGCCCGGTGACCGTGATGGTTTCATGGGTGTGATCAGGGGCGGAGAGCACCCTGCCCGTGGTGTCCGCCGGCCCGAACAGGGTGAGGGAGCCCGCGTATTTCCCCTTGTTCCATGTGATGCGGAGACGCTTTGTGGTGCCTTCGTCGATCCGCAGTACCCACGGCCCTTCCCCGGACATCTCGCCGGCTACAGGCTCGACGTCCTGCTCGGCCAACCGCCGCGCCTTCCAGCCGCCGACACCTGTGAACGTGGCGTCGCTGCTATGACGGTACAGCCGGATGGAGTTGTGGTCCGGCGGCACCACGACCCGTCGGCGGTCCCGACCCCACAGAGTGGCGGTGTACCCGACTTTCTGCGTCGTCTCCGTACGCCGGACGACGTGCGCGGAGAGCTGTGCTCCGAAGACTCCGCGTATCTCCAACGGAATAGGGGCGGTGTCGCCGGCCTCTCGGACGAGGATTTCGCGGCTGCGCCAGGATTTCCACTGCTGTTGCGGGTCTTTCACGAGCTTCCTCCCCTGTTCCACGCTGTCCGGCAGATCATCGCCCGCAGGGCCACGCCGCGGGAAGGTCAAAGGAAGATCACGGCAGGATCAGGCGAAGAAAGCCGCCAGTTGTTCCGGAGACGGCATGGAGGGTTCGGGGGCCGGGGGCCGGTCGGGGTGGGCGGCGTCCGGGGGCTCCGTGGCCGGGGGGCGGGTCGTGTGCGGGCGCGGGAGGGGCTTCGGCGGGTCCAGCGGGTCCGCGTCCTCGTCGCGGTTGACCGTGGCGAACATCCAGTTCGCGTCCGCCAGTTGGTCCACGACATGGGCGAGCAGATAGTCGCCGACGGACCACTCCGCCGCCTCGCCCTCCGTCTCCCGGGCCACCGCCCCGTCCCGCGGAAGGTGGCGGATCAGGACCGCGAGGCGGCGGGAGGAGAGGCTGCCGCGGTGCCAGTCCAGGAGGTCGAGGCCGTAGAAGCGGAGGAGGTCGGCCTCCAGAGCCTCGGCGTGTTCGTCGACGAACACGCCGAGGCTCAGCCTTCCCCCAGGCCGAGCCCGGTCTCCTTGCCGTACGCCTCCAGGATCGCCGCGATGTCCTGCATGGTGACCTCGTGCCGCTCGAAGCGGGCGTACTGCTCCTCCCCCAGGAGGAGTTCGAGCAGACCGTCCACGTCGTTGTCGTCGAGGTCGCGGAGCTTGCGCGCGGTGGCGCGGGTCAGTTCGGTCGGCAGCTCGAAGCTGTCGGAGTCGAGCTCGAAGGTCCAGGCCCGGCCGAGCGCTTCGAGGCGCTGGGCGCGGGCGGCGTTGACGTTGAAGCCGGACACGGGTGTCTCCTTCGGCAGGGCGACGCCCGGCCGTGCTGGGGGCACGGGCCGGGCGTCGCTCGGATCCTAGACGGTCGCGCGCAAGCGCAACCGGCGATTTCGCGCAATCAATCAGGTGGGCAGCAGGGCGGGTTGCCCTTGCCGGTCACGCATACCGGCTTACGAGTACGACGTGGCCAGTTCCTTGATGCGGAAGCTCGCCAGCGGCGCGTTGTCGTCCTTGGCGAGTGCCGTGAAGGTGACGCCCAGCTTCACCGCGCCGGTGCGGGTCAGACCGATCTCCTCGGTCTCGGTGACCTGACCGCGCGGCACCACGAAGCGGTACTTCGACGCGCCGTCCGTGAACTCGATGCCGAGCGCCCGCTCGTCCGGCGCCGGGGTGTTGGCGAGGTCGTACGTGAACTCCTTGAACTCGTCCCCGGCCAGCGCGTCGAGCGTCGCGGGCGGGGTGGTCGCCGCCTTCACCTCGCCGCCGCCCATGAAGAAGGCGAGGTTCGCCTTGTTCAGCTGCAGCAGCTGGAACTTCACGGTGAGGTCGCGGTCGGAGTAGATGAACCGCGCCGGGCTCACGGACTGCCAGGTGTCGACCGGGTCGATCTTGTCCTTCTTGTTGAACTTGATGCCGTCGGTCGTGGTGTAACCGAGGTCGGTCCACTTCGCCTTGTCCCAGTCGGTGGCGATGGTGGCCGGCGCGTCGGTGCCGACGGGCGCGATCAGGACGCGTCCGGTACCGGCGACGCGGATTTCCTTGCCGTTGTTGCCTGCCATGCGTACTCCTCAGGACTCTGAACGGATACGACGAAGGCCCCGCCGGGATCGGCAGGGCCTGTGGTGCGCGGGCGGACGGTGGTTGCTCACTCGGGGCGGATCGAGATCCGTACCGTCGACAGATAGCGGCTGCCCGCCGGGCGGTTGTAGTCGGGCAGCCAGCGCGGCCCGTCCGCCTCGGCGACGTCGGTGACGACGGCCCCGCCGTACGAGGTGCCGGCCAGTTCGAGCACACAGGCACGGGCGGCGAGGGAGATGCCGTGCGCGGTGGACTTGTCCGGGCCGTACACCTCGAAGTCGAGCAGCGGCTGGTCGAGATGCCGGTCGTCGACCCACGCGCCGCCGACGCGGGAGACGAGGACGGCCTTCTGGGTGCCGTCGAACCCGGCGGGCGGCTTGTTGTCGACGACCGAACCGGCGAGCTCCGCACGGTTCTTGAGGAAGTCGACGACGAGCCGTTCCGCGTCGGGAAAGGTCAGGATGGACACATGGACACTCCCTGTCATCAGAAGGGATCCCTGTCATCCGGAGGGATGAGCGCGGGCAACACAAAGCGGCAGGTCCGCCGCCCCGGTGTGGGGCGCAGCTCTGCCGCTGCTTCAAGTGTGATCCAGGGCCTCGTATCCCGCAACTGAGGTTGTGACGGGGTGGGTTGGGGCTGGTGGGGGTACGCAGAGAGGGCCCCGCACCATCCGGTGCGGGGCCCTCTGCACTGCGTCTCCGTAGGACTACGTCTGCGGCCGCGTCGCCCGCACTCCCCTGACGGAGCGCTCGGCGGCGAACACGTCCTCCAGGCGGTACATCGCCCGCCGCCCCTGCCGCCCCGCGGCCTTCAGATGGCCGAGCTGCACCCACTTGCGGATGGTGGCGGGCGAGACGTCGGCCTCGGTGGCGGCGAGGTCTCCCGAGATCAGCGGCGTGTTCATGCCTTCTCCTCCCCTTCCGGGCCGTCCAGTTCGCCCAGCTCATCCAGTACGTGTCGGCAGGGCGGATTCACGCACATCGCGACCCCGCGTTCGGGAAAGGCGCGCAGCGACACGGAGCCGCAGGCGGGACAGCGGCCGGGCAGCCGGACCAGCTGTTCGGGGTCCCCGAGGGCGCGGGCGCAGCGACGGGCCATGCGGCGCGTCTCCTCCTCGACGTGGGCCGCCAGGTCGGGGATGTCCCGTACGGCATCGAGGAGTTCGGCGAGCCGGCGCAGGCGGACCGGCACCGGGGCCGCCGTGATGCGGCGCAGGCCGAGCCGGTCCCGTACGGCCTCCTCCAGTTCGACCACGCCGTCACCGATGTCGCGGAGGGCGTCGGAGACGTAGAGGCGGACCGGCGCGACAGCGGACGCGGCCGGGCCGCCGCCCCGCACCTCGCGGAACGTCCGCCCCGTGCCGGGCGCCAGCTCCTCCAGGAGCAGGGGGTACCGGCGGCGCAGGGAGTCGATCCAGAGGGCCGCGCGTTCGGCGGCGGTGCTCGTGGTGCTCATCACGGCCTCCCCGCGGCGGACTTGCGCGGCTTGACCTCGCGGCCGTTGCGCCAGAGGCGCCCGCCGCTGACCCCGTCGAACCAGGTGTGCGAGGGATCGACGATGGCCTCGCACTCGCGCCGGATCGGACACTGATTGCAGGCGCGCAATACCGGTGCCGCCTCGGCGGGGCTGCGGGTGAAGACGTACTGCTGTGGGAGATCCACGCAGGCGGCGTTTCGGCGCCAGTCGAGAGCTTCGTCCGAACGTTCCCGGGTGTCTCGTGTGTCAGGAAACGCGCTGTTCAGAGTAGGTGCGAGGAGAACAGTCCGATGAGACATGCGCAGCCCCTCCGCGGGTATGCGAACATAAGTTCGAGTCGTGGATGCGTGATCAGAGTTCCACGCTGCGTGCGCATGCGCAACTAAAAACGGAGGGGTGTGGGACGGGAGAGGAAGTCGGAGATGGCTGAAAACGCGTACGCCTGCGCGGGATCTTCACAACAACGTGCGAGCGCGCGCATATTTCGGTGCGCGCGCGATCGGTACGCTCGCCCTGCGACGAGGGGAGAGCGACGACATGGTGTCCAGCTCACGGGCCAGCGCCCGCAGCGACCAGGTGTACCGATCCGGACCCGGACCCAGACCCGGTTCCGGCCACGGCCACGGCCCGGGCCAAGGCCGGGAGAGCGGCAGAGAGAGTGGCCGGAACCGGGCGGACGAACTGGACGAGTTCGCCGAGTGGATCGAGGGCGTGATGCGCGAGCGCGGCTACGACATCGACAGCCCGCGCGGCGGCGGCAAGTCGAAGCTGGCGGACGACGCCGGCGTGCACCGGGCCGCGGTCAGCCGCCTCATCCAGCGGCAGAGCATGCCCGACCTGGAGACGATGCGACGCCTGGCGACGGTGCTCGGAGTCCCCTTGCGGGACATGCTGATCCGCTCCGGCCGGCTCTCCGAGAACGACCTGCCGATCGCGGGCGCCCGGGGCGGTGACACCGACGCCCCCCGACTGCTCAGCCCCGAGGAAGCGGCCCGGAAGATGGGGATTCCTCCGGAGTTGCAGGCGGTCTTCGTGAGAGTCACGAAGGCGTTTCTGCCGCAGGTCGAGTAGTCGAACAGCAGGGGGCCGACATACGCAGCCCGGGCGCAGAGGGAGTGCGAACATGCCGACTGACGAAGCGGAGGGGCCGTCCGGCGGCGCACGTCGTCGCGGAGCGGGACACCACGGCACCGGGCACCACGGTGCGGGACGCCACGGAGCGGGACACCACGACGTCGTGAGGGAGACGACCGCGGCGGAGGAGGTGGCCTACCTCGTCGGCGGGCTGCTGATCGAACTCGGTTCGAAGATCCAGGAGGCCGGGATCGACGGCGTACGGATCCTCACCGAGGAGGAGGCGCAGCAGACCCAGTTGCGCTGGTTCCGCGAGGGCTGGGCGGAACACGCCCGCGCGACGGAGCACGCACGGGCGGCCGACGCGGAGCACGGGGGCCGGACCGGGGCCTGGGCCGGGGCCGGAGCCCGGGGCGGACCTGGCTCCAGGGATGGAGAGGCGGCCGGCCACGACGACGCCGATACCCGCGCCGACACCGATACCCGTGCCGACACGGACACCAGCGCCGGCACCGGTACTGGCACCGGCACCGATGCCCGCCCCGACGCCGACACCCACGCCTGCCCCGACAGCCATGCCTGCCCCGACACCCGCGCCGACGCCGACACTCACACCGACGCCGATACCCACGCCGCCGCCGACACTCACACCGACGCCGACGCCCACACCGACGCCGCTACCCACCCCACTACCCATCCCACCGCCGACACGAGGCCGTCACCCGACTCCTCCGCCCGGCTCCTCCACTTCCCCGCGGGCCCCCGAGGCACCCACCCCCTCCCCATCGTGGGCACGGACGACGCCCGCGGCACGCGGGACCTGATGGCACACCGGCCGCGCAGGCGCCGCGACGACGCTCCGAAGCGCCCGCGATCCGGGCCGGGGCCCGGTCCCGGTCCCGACCCCGACGACCAGGACTGAACACTCGTACAACCTCCGTGCCCCCACGAAGGTCTTCTGTGCGCCGAAGCGCCCCGATCAAGGGCCGCCAGGCAAAGGCGCCCGAATCGCGGGCGTCCCGATTTCCGCGCAGGAGAACCCGCATGCCCAAGATGTTCCGTACGGTCCTGGCCGGTGCCGCCACGGCCGCCCTGACCGGATCCCTCCTCGCCGCCACGGCGGCCTCGGCCGGTGCCGCGCCCGCCGACGGCCCGGACGAGGTACGCGCCGACTTCAACGGCGACGGCTACGGCGACCTCGCGATCTCCGCGCCCCTCGGCACCGTCTCGGGCAAGTCCGGCGCCGGTTACGTGGCCGTCGTCTACGGCACCGCGAGCGGCCTCGACACCACCAAGCGCACCCTCATCAGCCAGGCCACCACCGGCATACCCGGCACTCCGGAGAGCAGCGACTACTTCGGTGACCGGATGACCACCGGCGACCTCGACGACGACGGCTACACGGACCTGGTCGTCGGCGTGCACGGCGAACAGCTCGGCAGCACCGGCGACTCCGGCGCGCTCACCGTGGTCTGGGGCGGCTCGGGCGGCCTCAAGACGGCGACCGACATCACCTCGCCGCTGCCCGAGAACCGCAACGAGCTGGGCTGGGCCGTGGCGGCGGGCGACTTCGACGGCGACGGCAAGACCGATCTCGCCGCGGCCAACAACGCCTCTCCGGGGCTGAACATCTTCAAGGGCCCCCTCTCGCGGGACGGCAAGGCCGCGGCCCTCACCGGCATCGACACGTATGACGCGACCGGCATCAACACCGACAAGCTCGTCGCCGGTGATGTCAACGGCGACGCGGCCACCGACCTGTTGATCATGGGCCAGGAGGAGAACGGCGACGGGTACCGCACCCGCAGCGTCCTCTACAAGGGCGGTACGACGCTGAAGCCGGCCGGCAAGGTCGCGGGCGGCTACGCCGCGACGGTCGCCGACGTGAACAAGGACGGTTACGGCGACATCGTCACCGGCAACTTCATGGAGAAGGCCACCGACGAGCCGAACGGCGGCCCCGGCGGCGCGGTCACGGTGACGTACGGCAGCGCGACCGGCCTCAGCACCCGTACCCCGGTCCGCATCACCCAGGACACGGCGGGCGTGCCCGGCGCCGCGGAGAAGGGCGACGCGTTCGGCTGGAGCCTGTCCGCGGGCGACACCAACGGCGACGGCTACGCGGACATCGCGGTCGGCGCGTACTCCGAGACGCTGGGCAGCGCGAAGAAGGCCGGTTCGGTCGTCGTCCTGCGCGGCTCCGCGAGCGGCCTGACCGGGACGGGCGCGAAGGCGTTCTCGCAGAGCACGGAGGGTGTGCCCGGCACCGCGGAGTCCCAGGACTTCTTCGGGTCCTCGGTACGCCTGACGGACGCCGACGGCAACGGCCGTGCCGAGCTCGTGGCGGGCGCGTACGGCGAGAACGACGGCGCCGGTTCCGTCTGGCTCTTCAAGACCACCGCGTCCGGCACGACCGCGACCGGCTCGAAGTCGGTCAGCGGCACGGGGCTCGGCGGCCCGGCGGGCCTTTCGTACTTCGGAGACGTACTCGCGGGCTGACGGCGGCCCGCCACACCCCCGAGCTGCCCGGGCCCCTGCCCCTGCCCCTATCCCTGTGTCACGTATCCTCCCCATTCGCCCGCCCGAAGCGCATGAAGAGGATGAACAGCTGGTGTCACGCCTGGTCGTCCGTCTTGCGGCCCGGTGCGGGGACGCGCTGCTCCGGGAGTGGCGGAACGTCGTCGTAGAGCCGTTCCGCGCACTCCGGAAGCGCGGCCCCCTGGGGGTCTCCCTGGCCGCCCTCGCCACCCTCGCCGTGATCGGTCTGCACGAGTTCCAGCAGACCGGCACGGGGGCCGGTGTGGTGCGTGTGCTCAGTGAGGTGCGGGCGGACCAGCCCCTCTGGCTCTCCCTGCTCCGCACGCCCGTCTCGGTGTTCGTGCCCGCGGTGGACCTGCCCGCTTGGGGCGGGCTGCCCCGGCTGTTCCTGGCGTTCGCGCTCGCCGAGCTGCTCTTCGGGCGCGTCCGCACGCTGGTGGTCGCGTACGCCGTCACGCTCGCCGGGACCCTCTCGGCGCGCGTGATGATCGCCCTGGGACCCGACCGGCTCGGGCTCCCCGCCGACGCCGCGCACACGGTGGACACCGGTGCGTCCGCGGCGATCGTCGGCCTCTTCGCCTACACGGCCGTGGCGCGGCGGGCACCGGTCCTCTTCCTCGCCGCGGTGGTCCCGACGGTGGCCGGTTCGCTGGCCGACCCGAACCTCGCGGGCCGCGAACACCTGGTCGCCGTGGCCGCGGCGATACTCCTCGCCGCCCTCTGGCACCGGCCTGGGCGAATCGTTTCGCCGGACGGGGAACGGCCGATGTCAGTGCCCGCTGACACAATCGACGGCAGTCGATCAGGAGGTCGGGCATGGCAGTTCTCGACGCGGAGGACCCACTTCTCGACGCGGAGGACCCGCTGGCCGTCGAGGTGACCGGAGCGATCCGTTCCGGTGACGTGAGCGCCCTGCGGCGCCTCCTCGCCGCGCATCCCGGACTCGCCGCCACGGGAATCAGACAGACCGGCGAGGCCGCGGGCATCCGCAGCCTGCTGCACCTCGCCACGGACTGGCCCGGGCACTTCCCCGCGGGCCCCGAGGTCATCGCCGTCCTGGTCGCGGCGGGCGCCGACCCCGACGCCCGGTTCGTCGGGGCGCACAGCGAGACACCCCTGCACTGGGCCGCGAGCAACGACGATGTAGCGGCGCTCGACGCCCTTATCGCGGCGGGCGCGGACATCGAGGCGACAGGGGCGGTGATCGCGGGCGGCACCCCGCTGGCCGACGCCCGCGCGTTCGGACAGTGGCGGGCGGCCCGGCGACTCCTGGAGCACGGAGCCCGGACGACCTTGCAGGACGCGGCGACGCTTGGCTTCCTCCCCCGCGTGACGGCCCTGATCGAAGGCGGCCCCGAAGGGACGGGGACGAGGACGGCGACGGGAGCGGCAACGGGAACAGAACCCGAAACAAGACCCGACCCCGCCGCCATCACCAGCGCCTTCTGGGGCGCCTGCCACGGCGGGCACCTGCCCACCGCACGCTATCTGGCGGAGCACGGAGCCGACCTCAACTGGATCGGCTACGACGGCATGACACCGCTGGACATCGCCACCGCCCCCGGCGCCGGCCCCGGCGCCGAGGACGTCGCACGGTGGCTGCGCACCCAAGGCGCCAGACACCGCAGCGAGTTGACGCCCGGAGAGACGCCATGACCGACGGAGCCCGGGGAGACGTCCTCACCACCGCCCGTCTGACCCTGCGCCCCATAGAGCGGGCCGACGTCCCGTCGGTCTCCCGGCTCTGGACGGACCCCGAGGTCCGCCGCCACCTCGGCGGCCCCGTGGCCGAGGACGTGGTGCGCGAGCGCGAGCGGCGCTGCGTGGGGGCGCCGGGCGTCCTCTGCGTCGTACGGACGCGGGACTCAGCGGTGGTCGGCCTGGTGACCGTGGAGCCCGCGGCACGCCAGGGTCGGACAGAGGTTTCGTATCAACTGCTGCCCGAACACTGGGGATTCGGGTACGCCCGCGAGGCGGTGGGCGCGGTCGTGGCACGGACCGTGAACGGAGCGGGGAGCGACAGCACCGCGCCCCACGACGTCGTCGCGGTGACCCAGGAGGCCAACTCCCGCTCCCGGCGGCTGCTCGAAGCGCTCGGCGCGGAGCCGGTCGAGCGGTTCGTGGAGTGGGGCGAGCCGCAGGTCCTCTACGCCTTCGCGGCTCCGCCAGCCGAGGCACCCAAGACCGCGGCACCCGGGACCGCAGCCGGCGGCCCCGTCCTGCGTTCCCCCGGACGGCAGGGGGGCTAGTACCACCCACGAAACACCACGTCACCGTATGCCGCCGGACCCGCGGATCCGGGAGCGTAGAGGACGTCCGCACGGCACGCCCGCACGGCACGTCCCCTCTGCCCCAGCCCTCTCCCCACCGCGACGCTTCGAGGCCACCATGAGCACCAGCACCCTGCCGCACACCCCCTCGGCTCCGGCTCCCGCCGGGGCGTACGTCTCCGCCAAGAGGCCCGGATTCTGGCGTGCGCCGTTCTCTGCCGTCACGTTCCGCGAGATCGGGTACGTCATGACCTCGCTGCCCGTCGCGATCGCCGGGTTCGTCTTCGCCGTGACCATGATCTGTCTCGGCGCGGGCCTGCTCGTCACCGTGCTCGGGCTGCCCGTCATCGCCGCGGCACTCGCGGCGGCGCGCGGGCTCGGTGCCGCCGAGCGACGCCGGGCTCGCACAGGACTCGGGCTCGACGTCGCCGGTCCCGGACCGGTCGACGCGCCCCGGGACGCGGGCCGCCGGGCCGGCGTGAGGGCCCGGCTCGGGGACGCGGCGGGCTGGCGGGCGCTGCTCTTCCAGGTGCTCATGTTCCCGTGGCGCGTAGCGAGTTTCGTCCTGTCGGTGACGTTCCTCGTCACCGGCTGGGTGGTCGCGCTCTTCCCGACGTACTCCTGGGTCTTCCACCGCTACGTCGGCTGGCCCGGCTACCGCCTCTACGACTTCACGTCCGGCGGCGAGCGGCACGCGTACTACATCACCTCGCCCGCCCAGATCGCGGCGGTCTCCCTCATCGGCGCCGTGCTCGTCCTTCTCACCCCGAAGCTGGTCCGCGCCCTGACGAGCGTCGACCGCGCGGCGGTCCGCTCGCTGCTCGACTGAGCCGCTGGACCCCGTCACCCCTTAGGCGAAGGCTCCGGTTCCGGTGGGGCCGCGTAGCAGCGCAGGGTGACTCGTTGGTCCGGGCCCCACTCCTGTTCCACGACGGACAGCAGTTGCCAGCCCATGCGTTCGTAGAGCGCGGCGGCCGCTGTGTCGGTGGAGACGACGTCCAGGACCGGATGCAGTCCGCGCGTCCGCGCCTCCCGCACGGCTCGTCCCATCAGCAGGGCGCCGATGCCGTGCCCGCGTGCGTCCGGTGCGACGAAGAGGCGGCTGACGACCGCCGCGCCGACGGCCCCTACGCCCGCGCGCTCGCCCCACAGGCCGGGGGCTTCGTCCCCCTCACCCGGGTGGGACAGGCCGACATGGCCGACGACCCGCCCGTCGAGCTCGGCCACCCAGGCGCCTAGCGAGCCAGCCCCCTCCAGCCAGTCCGCGGGATGGGCAGGCCAGTTGACGGGGTAGCCGTCCGACTTGTGGACGCCCGCGAGCACACCGACGCACGCCTCCAGGTCGTTCTGGCCCGCACGTTCCCTGACCCGGAGCACCGGATGTCCGTCGGCCGCGTCGGCGGCACGGTCTCGCTTCATCGCAGCATCGAACCACAGCGGCCGGTACGGCGCGTATCGCATTCTCAGGTCGCCTCCTCACGTCGCCTTCTCAAGGCGCCGTCCGGCCGCAGTGGTTGGAGGTGTCCCGGTCAGGCGAGCGTGACCAGGTCCTTGTAGTCGGGGCTCCACAGGTCCTCGTCGCCGTCCGGCAGCAGCAGCACCCGGTCCGGGCGCAACGCGTCGATCGCGCCCTCGTCGTGCGTGACCATCACGATGGCCCCCGGGTAGGTGCCGACGGCGCCGAGCACCTCGTCCCGCGACGCCGGGTCGAGGTTGTTCGTCGGCTCGTCGAGCAGCAGGACGTTCGCGCCCGAGTGGACGAGCCCGGCCAGCGCGAGCCGCGTCTTCTCACCGCCGGAGAGGACCGCGGCGGGCTTGTCCGCGTCGTCCCCGCCGAACAGGAACGATCCCAGCACGCGCCGCACCTCCCCGTCCGTCAGCTGCGGCGCCGCGTCCGCGAGGTTCTCCCGGACGGTCCTTGCCCCGTCCAGCGTGTCGTGCTCCTGCGCGAAGTACCCGAGCCGCAGCCCCGGCCCCGCGACGACCCGCCCCTCGTCCGGGAGTTCACACCCGGCCAGCAACCGGAGCAGCGTCGTCTTCCCCGCGCCGTTGAGCCCGAGGACGACCAGCCGGCTGCCCCGGTCGACCGCCAGGTCGACGCCCGTGAGGACGCGGTGCGAGCCGTACGCCTTGGTCAGGCCGACCGCGCCGAGCGGCATCCGGCCGCACGGCGCGGGCTCGGGCAACCGGATCCGCGCCACCTTCTCGCCCCGCCGCACCGGCTCCGTCCCCGCGAGCATCCGCTCGGCCCGCCGGTCCATGTTCTTCGCGGCGGTGGCCGTCGCGACATGGGAGCGCATCTTGTCGGCCTGGGCGCGCAGCGAGGCCGCCTTCCGTTCTGCGTTGGCGCGCTCCCTCACACGCCGTCGCTCGTCTGCCGCGCGCTGCGCGAGATAGGCGTGCCAGCCGGTGTTGTGCACGTCGATGGCCGCGCGCCGGGGGTCCAGGTGGAAGACGCGGTTGACCGTGTCGGCGAGCAGCCCGGTGTCGTGGCTGATGAGCACGAGTCCGCCCGGATATCCCGCCAGGTAGCCGCGCAGCCAGGCCACGGAATCGGCGTCGAGGTGGTTGGTCGGCTCGTCGAGGAGCAGGGTGTCGTGCTGCGAGAACAGGATCCGCGCGAGCTCGACGCGGCGCCGCTGGCCGCCCGACAGGTCGCCCACGGGCTGGTGCAGGGCGCGCTCGGGCAGCCCGAGCCCGGCGGCGACCCGCGCGGCCTCCGCCTCCGCGGCATAGCCGCCCCGCGCCTGGAACCGGTCGTCCGCGCGGGCGTACGCGGCCATGGCCCGCTCCTGTGCCGCGGGGCCCTCGGCCGCCGCCATCGCGGCCTCGGCGGTGCGCAGCGCGGTGACCGCCTCGTCCAGGCCGCGCGCGGACAGGATGCGGTCGGTGACGGTGACGGCGGGGTCGGCGGCGCCCGGGTCCTGGGCGAGGTGGCCGACGGATCCGGTGCGGGTGACGGTGCCCTCGGCGAGGGTCGCCCGGCCCGCGAGGATCTTCATCAGGGTGGTCTTGCCGGCGCCGTTGCGACCGACCAGGCCGACGCGGTCGCCCGGGGCGATGTGGAAAGAGACGCCCGACAGCAGCAGGCGGGCACCGGCGCGCACGTCGGCGCCTCGTACGGTGATCATGAGGTAACGCTCCGCAATAGCAAATGGACACACGGGTGGCGTGGAGGCGTGTGTCCTGGCTAGGAAATGCGGGGCGTAGACATGCCTTCCACGGTAACGAACCCCCTGAAGCACCCGCATCCGGATTTCCTGCGCGCTGCGACGGGCCCGCCCCCGAGGGATCATCGAGCCATGGACGTGACCCTTCACCTCGCACAGGAGCCGGCCGCCGACGAGCTCCTCGGCCGCAGTCCACTGGCGGCGCTGGTCGGCATGCTCCTGGACCAGCAGGTCCCCATGGAGTGGGCGTTCGCGGGGCCGCACACGATCGCTGTGCGCCTGGGGGCGGATGACCTCGACGCCCAGGAAATCGCGGCGTACGACCCCGAGGCCTTCGCCGCGCTCCTCGCCACGAAACCGGCCGTGCACCGCTACCCGGGCTCGATGGCCAAGCGGATCCAGCAACTCTGCCAGTACCTCGTCGAACACTACGAAGGCGATCCCACGGCCATCTGGCAGGACGCCGCCACCGGAGACGAACTCCTCAAGCGCCTGAACGACCTCCCTGGCTTCGGGAAGCAGAAGGCCCAGATCTTCCTCGCCCTCCTCGGCAAGCAGCTGGGCGTACGCCCCAAGGGCTGGCGGGAGGCCGCGGGCGACTACGGCGCCCCCAAGGCGTACCGCTCGGTCGCGGACATCACGGGCCCCGAATCGCTCCGGAAGGTCCGCGCCCACAAACAGGAACTGAAGGCCGCGGCAAAGGCCTCGTCGACGAAGACGACGAAGGCGATGAAGACGACGAAGGCGACGAAGGCGACGAAGAAGTAGCGGCTCTCCCCGCCCGCGGCCGTAGTCCAAGCGAGCGGATCTCGGCGTACGGCGGTCCGCGCGCGGCGCGGGCGGGGACATGCCCTGCATGAGCGTTCCGGATCCGCCACGCCTGCGCCCCACGTGGCCCCGCGCACTGCTCACCCTCCTCGCGCTCCTCCTCGCCACGCTCGCCGCCGCCCCCGCCGCCCAGGCGGGCCCGCCTCCTCCGGCCGCCCTCGCCGCGGAGATCGGCGGCGAGGTCCAGCAGGACGCCACCGAGACGGCGCTGCGTCTCCCCACCCGGCACGCCACGCGCCTGCCCACCGCGCGCCCGCCCGCCCCGGTTCCGGCCCGGCGCCTCACGCCGCCCGCCCCGCGCCCCCGCGGCCTCCACCCCCACGTCCCGACCCCGCGCACAGCGGTCCTGCGCTGCTGACAGGGAGGCGCACGCCCTCCCACCCCGCCAGCACCAGCACTCCAGCGCAGATCGAAGGACGTTCCCATGCCCATGGACCCCTACGCGGCCCTGCAAGCCCTCCTCCGCGCGGAAGCCGCGCGCACCGCACCCCACGAACCCGCCCGCCGCCCGGCGTCCGCCGAGCAGGACGAGGACCACCACCGTCAGCGGGACCCGCAGCAGCACCAGCACTCAAGCGACGCCTGATACGCGCAAACGCAGGCGCAGACGCTCAAGGCCCCCCGCCGGTCAGCGTCTGCGCCGAGCCGTCCCGAACACCGAGCGCGAGATCTCCCGGCCGATCTGCGTCCCCATGGACCGCAGCAGGGACTTGAACATTCCGCTCTCCATCACCTGCTCCACGACGGAACCGGACCCGGACTTGGACCCGGACTTGGCCCCGGGTCCGGACCCGGGCCCGGACCCCTGAGGTGCCGACCCCGGGGACGCCTGCCGAGCCGTCAGCTTCTCGTACGCCGACTCGCGGTCGACCGCGTCCGCGTACCGCTCGTACAACGGCGACGACCGCACCGCCCTGGCGAGCGCTTCCGCCTCCACGGGGGCCATCAGCGACTCGGGGGCCCGCAGCCGCGTCGCCGCGACCGGGGTCGGTGCGCCCTTCTCGCTGAGCACGGTGATCACGGCCTCGCCCGTACCGAGGCCGGTCAGGACCTCCTCCAGGTCGTACGCCGAGTCGGGAAACGTCCGTACCGTCGCCTTCAGCGCCTTCTGGTCATCGGGAGTGAACGCCCGCAGCGCGTGCTGTACGCGGTTGCCGAGCTGTCCGAGCACGTCCGCGGGCACGTCCTTCGGCGTCTGCGTCACGAAGAAGACGCCGACGCCCTTGGACCGGATCAGCCGCACGGTCTGCGTGACGGCTTCGAGGAAGGCCTTCGAGGCGCCGTTGAAGAGGAGGTGCGCCTCGTCGAAGAAGAAGACGAGCTTCGGCTTCTCCACGTCGCCCACCTCGGGCAGGTCGTTGTAGAGGTCGGCGAGCAGCCACATCAGGAACGTCGAGAAGAGGTGCGGCTTGTTCTGGACGTCGGCCAGCTCCAGGACGGACACCAGGCCACGCCCGTCCGGCGCCAGGCGCAGGAACTCGCCCGTGTCGAACTCCGGCTCCCCGAAGAAGTCGGCCATTCCCTGCGCCTCGAAGGCGGTGAGCGCCCGCAGGATGACGCCGGCCGTGGCGGACGAGAGGCCGCCGATGCCCTTGAGCTCCGGCTTGCCCTCGTCGGAGGTCAGGAAGGTGACGACGGCCCGCAGGTCCTTCAGGTCGACCAGTTCGAGGCCCTTCTGGTCGGCGTAGTGGAAGATCAGGGCGAGGGACTGCTCCTGGGTCCGGTTGAGCTGGAGCACCTTGGAGAGCAGTACGGGGCCGAAGCTGGTGACGGTGGCCCGGACCGGGATCCCGGTGCCGATGCCCCCGAGCGCGTAGAACTCGCTCGGGAATCCGGTCGCCCGCCACTCCTGCCCCACGTCCCGCGCCCGCTCCGCGACCCTGTCGCCCGCCTCGCCGGGGGCCGAGATCCCGGAGATGTCGCCCTTGATGTCGGCGAGAAACACGGGCACGCCCCGCGTGGCCAGCTGTTCGGCGATGAGCTGCAGGGTCTTCGTCTTGCCCGTGCCGGTGGCGCCGGCGACGAGGCCGTGGCGGTTGAGCATGGGGAGGGGAACGCGGATCTGCGCGTCGGCGTGGCACCGCCCGTCCCACAGCAGCGCGCCCAGTTCGAGGGCGGGGCCCGCGAAGGCGTATCCGGCGGCGATCTCCGAGGCCTCCCGGGGCAGCGAGGCCCCGGTGTCGGCGCTCCCGGCCGCACCCTCGGAATTCTTGCTTCCGCTCGTCACTCCCCCGGCCGGCGGAGACTCGTTCGGGCGGTTCGCATGATCCGGCATGGACGGAATCGGCTGGCTCTCGCTCACTTCGGCCCCTGTTCCGGCTGACGTGTTTCCGTTTTGAGCCGATTTAAGGCGGCATTTCCCAGGCTCGCACTCCGTCGCCATGGCTGCGCCCGGAGAGCCTTGCCCGGTAGGCTTTCCGTGTGATCTTCAAGCGCATCGGAAACGGCCGGCCGTACCCCGACCACGGCCGGGAAAGCACCCGGCAGTGGGCGGACGTCGCGCCGCGCCCGGTCCGCCTCGATCAGCTCGTGACGACCAAGGGCCAGCTCGACCTCGAGACGCTGCTCGCCGAGGACTCCACGTTCTACGGCGACCTCTTCGCGCACGTCGTGAAGTGGCAGGGCGACCTCTATCTGGAGGACGGACTGCACCGCGCGGTCCGCGCCGCGCTCCAGCAGCGCCAGGTCCTCCACGCGCGCGTGCTCGAACTGGGCTGACGCCACCCGCTCTCCCGCCCGAGCACCCTCCTGCCCTCGCCCGGGCGCCCTCCCGGCTCCCTCCCGGCTCCCGCCCGGGCGCCCTCCCGCTCTCCGACCCGAGCGCCCCCGGCCCTCGCCCGAGCGCCCTCCCGGCCCGCATTGACCCTTTCGGGTTGCACTGAGCACCGGGCAATGATCATTTAGTAGGCATCGCCGCCCCGCCGCACTACGCTGCGCCCATGAGCATGCTCACTCCCCCCGACATGGGCGGCCCGTACCGCATCACGGGGGACAAGTACCCACGGATGCGCCGCCCGAGCGGTCGCCGCAGGATCGCGCTCGCGGTCGTCGCGGCCACCGTGGTGGTGGGGCTGATCGGCTGGGGCACCCTGCAGCTCATCGACGTCTTCACGGGGGGCGACAAGGCGTCGGCCGCGGCACGCGCGAGCGGCGACTGCGACCGCGACCGGGACCGCGCGCCGGCCGGCCCCGCCCGGGCCGCGAAGCCGAAACCGCTGCCCCGGCCGGGCCAGATCAAGGTCAACGTCCTCAACGCCACGCCCCGCGCCGGCCTCGCCAAGAAGACCGCCGACGAGCTCAAGAAGCGCGGCTTCGCCATCGGCAAGGTCGGGAACGCGACCAAGGAGTACGACAAGAAGGTCAAGGGCACCGGGCTGCTGCTCGGCGCCAAGACGGCCGCCGACACCGCGCTCCCGGTGCTCGGCACGCAGCTCGCGGACGCCGAGCGCAAGGCCGACGGCCGCAAGGGCGGCGAGGTCGACCTGGTCATCGGCGACCGGTTCAAGGAGCTGGCCAAAAAGGAGGACGCCGACAAGGCCCTGGCCGCACTGGCCAAGCCCGAGCCGACGTCCAAGCCGTCAGGCAAGAAGAACTGCTAGCCGGACACCGGCCCGGCCACGAGAACGGCGGAGCCACTCCGCCGTCCCCGCACAGCGGAGCCACTCCGCCGTCCCCGCACGGCGGAGCTACTCCGCGGTCCCGTACATCCGGTCGCCCGCGTCGCCGAGGCCCGGCACGATGTAGCCCTGCTCGTTGAGCCGCTCGTCGACCGAGGCCGTCACGACCGTCACCGGCGTCCCCGCCAGCTCGCGCTCCATGATCTCGACGCCCTCGGGGGCGGCGAGGAGCACCACGGCGGTCACGTCGTCGGCGCCGCGCTTGATGAGCTCCCGGATCGCCGCGACGAGCGTGCCGCCGGTGGCGAGCATGGGGTCGAGGACGTACACCTGACGCCCGGAGAGGTCCTCCGGCATGCGCGTCGCGTACGTGGAGGCCTCCAGGGTCTCCTCGTTGCGGATCATGCCGAGGAAGCCGACCTCGGCGGTCGGCAGGAGCCGGACCATGCCGTCGAGCATGCCGAGACCGGCACGCAGGATCGGCACCACCAGCGGGCGCGGGTGCGACAGCTTCACGCCGGTCGTCCCGGTCACCGGGGTCTCGATGTCGACCTGCTCGGTGCGCACGTCCCGGGTGGCCTCGTACGCGAGCAGGGTGACCAGCTCGTCGGCGAGGCGCCGGAAGGTCGGGGAGTCGGTGCGCTTGTCGCGCAGCGTGGTGAGTTTGTGCGCCACCAGCGGGTGGTCGACGACGTGGATCCGCATGGCATCAACAGTAACCGGGCGCGGAGCCACTCCCTCCTCGCCGGCACCCCGCCGGCGCCCCACCGGCATCTCACCCGCATCTCACCGGCATCAATGCCGCCGACCGAGGGAAGGTGGGGACGTACGGACTGAGGTGGTGTGGCCCATGGTGGAGCGCAAACCGGAAGACGAGACCGACGCCGAGCGTCGAAGGCGCCGCGCCCAGTTCCTGCGCGAACGCGCCGAGGCCATCGAGCTCCGCGACCGGGTGAAGCCGCGCCGCGCCCGGGCGGCACGCATGCGACAGCAGATGCGCATGCGTACGTTCCGCTGGTAGCGGCCCGCCCGGCGACGGGCCCGTGGGAGCCGGGGAAAAACGCGACGCGGAACACAGCGGCCGGAAGACCTCTCCTGACGGCGCCGTTTCTGCCACGATTCCGAATGGGCGGGGCTTGGCATCAGCACTCCCCGCTCCCCGACCTCGCCGGGGGGACCCCAAACCGCCAACCGGCACTGCCTATGACCAGTGGGAGAGTCACGGTGTACTTCGCCGCACTGCTCGCGCGCACCGAAGACGGGTGGGAAGCGAGCGACACGGAGCTCGACGATGTGGAGACCCTGTCGGATCTGGCCGACCTGGCCCGCGAAGCCACAGCCGACTACGAGGACGACACAGTGCTCGTCTTCATCGAACAGGAAGACGCGTGGTTCGGCGTCGTCCGCGTGGACGGGGAGGAAGACCCCCGTATCTACGTCTCGGACGCGGCCGCGGCCGCCCGCAGCTCGTACGGGGAGATCCTGCTCACCGCCGAGATGCTCGGCCGCGACCCCGACGACGAGGAGGCGGTCGACCTGGACGCCCTCGATCTCGACGGCACGGAGGACGGCGAGCCGGAGGCGTCCGACGCCGAGCCGGACGCCGAGGACGACGCACCCGGTACGTCGGGCGTGCCGTCCGGGCCGCTCGGCGACACGGAGATCCTCGCCGACCTCGGCGTGCCGGAGAAGGATCTGCTCGGTCTGGAGGCCGGCGACGCGCTCAACGACATCGCCGACGTCCTCGGCGCGGCGGAGGTGCTCGAGACCGTCCGCTAGGTTCCCCGTGTGACCGACCCGACCGACCACACCACCGACCACACCACCGACCACACCACCGACCGCATCACCGATCACATCACCGAGAACGATCCTGTACGCGACCGCTGGCGGGCGCCCATGCGGCTCGCTCTGGCCGAGGCCGAGCGCGCCGTCGAGGGCGGTGACGTCCCCGTCGGCGCCGTCGTGCTGTCCCCGGACGGCACGACGGTGCTCGCCGTGGGGCACAACGAACGCGAGGCGGCCGGCGACCCCACCGCGCACGCGGAGGTGCTCGCCCTGCGCAGGGCCGCCGCCGCGACCGGCGAGTGGCGGCTGACCGGCTGCACGCTCGTCGTGACGCTGGAGCCGTGCACGATGTGCGCGGGCGCGCTCGTGCAGTCCCGCGTGGAGAGGGTCGTCTACGGAGCGCGTGACGAGAAGGCCGGCGCGGCGGGCTCCCTCTGGGACGTCGTGCGCGACAGAAGGCTCAACCACCGCCCCGAGGTCATCCACGGTGTTCTCGCGGACGAGTGCGCCGCCCAGCTGACGGACTTCTTCCGCAAGCGCTGATTCAGGGCCTCGCGGGATCCGGCGACGAACGGATTTCTGTCCGCGGGCCACTTTGGGCTAGAGTTCCTCTCGGTAGCGTGTCCGAGCGGCCGAAGGAGCTCGCCTCGAAAGCGAGTGAAGGGTAACCCCCTTCCGTGGGTTCAAATCCCACCGCTACCGCTCTTGATACGAAAGGGCCCGACCAGCCGAGCTGGTCGGGCCCTTCGTCGTTCGGTGAGCCGTGAGTATGGGCGGGGGAAGCGGCATCGGGGGGACAGCCGCTTCCCCCGACGAGGACCAGGCCCTCAAGTCGACGCCGCCGCCGGGGGAAGCGGACGGCGCGGACCCCGCAGTGGGGCCGGTCCCTCACCCCGCGGACTCCTGCCAGATCCGCCGGGCTCACCCCCATCCTGCGTCCCCGCGCCCCCGTGGAGCGCGGGCAAAGGGCCTCCGCCGCCGGGCCGTTGGTCCCTAAAAACCCCGTCAGTACCGTCCGGGTTAGACTCGCCGCCGTCACAGGGGTCACACGGGGCACGGCAAGGGGAGGCCAGATCGTGGCAGTGCAGTGGAAGAAGCTCGGCCTCTTCGCGGTGGTCGTCTTCGTGCTCTACGTGATCATCACCGACCCCGCCAAGGCCGCCGACTACGTGCAGATAGGGTTCGAAGGCATTTCGAGCGCCGCTCAGAGCATCGGTGACTTCATGACGTGGGTCGCCAACGGAGGCAAGGACTGAGCGGCCGCCCAGGCCGCCGGCGCCGCCCGGCCCCAGCCCTCTCCAAGGAGTGCCCGTGATCCGCCATCTGGTCCTCTTCAAGCTCAACGACGGCGTGCGGCGCGACGAGCCGCGCGTGGTCGAGGGCGTCAAGGCCTTCCGCGCCCTCGGCGAGCAGATCCCGGAGCTCACGTTCTGGGAGTGCGACTGGAACATCACCGACCGCCCCATCGCGTACGACTTCGCCATCAACTCGGCGGTCGAGGACACCGATGCGCTGAAGCGGTACATCGAGCACCCGGCGCACCAGGCGGGCGTCGCGCTGTGGCGCGAGTTCGCCACGTGGGTGATCGCGGACTACGAGTTCTGAGTCGGCCACCCCGCCGCCCCGCCCTCCGAACGGCCCCGCACCGCGATGGTGCGGGGCCGTTCCGCGTCGTACGCCCCAACTTGCCTTCAACACGGAGTTATCAGGTGCTTGCACACAGTGCACATGTCTTGTGATGCTATGACCGCTTTTGACGGATGAGTTGACCGAGGTCGACCGAGCGTCGACCGAGCTTGACTGTGCCTGACTGACAGTGCCTGTCTGAGAAGGGGTGGCGTTGACCGTGCCGGCCAGTACTGCGCCCGAAGCGCCGCCCGCGAGGACCGCACAGAGTTCCGAAAGTACGCAGAACTCCGGAAACACCCCCAGCCCCGGGAGCACCCCGAGCCCCGGAAGCGCGCAGGGCTCCGGAAGCGCGCAGGGCTCCGGAAGCGCGCAGAGCTCCGGAAGCACCCGGGGTGCCGACACCCGCGCCCTGACCCAGGTGCTCTTCGGCCAGCTCAAGGAGCTGGAGCCGGGCAGCCCCGAGCACGGCCGGGTGCGCGGCGCCCTCATCGAGGCCAACCTGCCGCTCGTGCGGTACGCGGCCGCGCGCTTCCGCAGCCGCAACGAGCCGATGGAGGACGTCGTCCAGGTCGGCACCATCGGGCTCATCAACGCCATCGACCGGTTCGACCCGGAGCGCGGGGTGCAGTTCCCGACCTTCGCGATGCCGACCGTGGTCGGTGAGATCAAGCGGTACTTCCGCGACAACGTCCGCACGGTCCACGTGCCGCGCCGGCTGCACGAGCTGTGGGTGCAGGTGACGGGGGCCACCGAGGACCTCACCACCGCCTTCGGGCGCTCGCCGACGACCTCGGAGATCGCCGAGCGGCTGCGCATCACCGAGGACGAGGTGCTCGCCTGCATCGAGGCCGGGCGCTCGTACCACGCGACGTCGCTGGAGGCGGCCCAGGAGGGCGACGGGCTGCCCGGCCTGCTCGACCGGCTCGGCTACGAGGACCCCGCGCTCGACGGCGTCGAGCACCGCGATCTCGTACGCCACCTCCTGGTCCAACTGCCCGAGCGCGAGCAGCGGATCCTTCTCCTCCGCTACTACAGCAATCTGACGCAGTCACAGATCAGCGCCGAATTGGGCGTTTCCCAGATGCATGTGTCGAGACTGCTCGCCAGAAGCTTCGCGCGCCTTCGGTCCGCAAATCGGATCGAGGCGTAACCGTAACGAGTGGAGTGCCGTCGGAGCTCTTCCCGACGGCACTCTTTGCTGAAATGGCGCAGACCCCCTCTTTCCTGCACGGATGTCACCCTGGTTTGTCGACAAGTAACTACAGCGCGTTGCCGACATGTGACATTCTGCTGGAACCGCGTTTGCCGTAGCCCCACCTCCGGTATTCAGGTGGAGGCTGCGTTCCTCCGACGGGAGCGCCCGCCGCGACCGTCCGCGACCTCAAGGGGGTGGCATGTCCGCAGACCAGGGCAGCTCGAAGGTGCTCACGCTCACGCTCACCAAGAGCCCGAGCGAGTCCGCGCCCGACGCGCTTCACAGCTCACCGGCTTCGGAAGCCATCGACACCCGGACCCTGTCCCGCTCCCTCTTCCTGCGGCTCGCCACGCTCGCCCAGGACAGCCCGGAGCGCGTCTATGTACGGGACACGCTCATCGAGCTCAACCTCCCCCTCGTGCGGTACGCCGCGGCCCGCTTCCGCAGCCGCAACGAACCGATGGAGGACATCGTCCAGGTCGGCACCATCGGCCTGATCAAGGCGATCGACCGTTTCGACTGCGAACGGGGCGTGGAATTCCCGACGTTCGCCATGCCGACGGTCGTCGGTGAGATCAAGCGCTTCTTCCGGGACACCAGTTGGTCGGTGCGGGTGCCGCGCCGCCTCCAGGAGCTGCGGCTCGCGCTCACGAAGACCAGCGACGAGCTCGCCCAGCGGCTCGACCGCTCGCCGACCGTGCCCGAACTGGCCATCGCACTCGGCGTATCGGAGGAAGACGTCGTCGACGGCCTCGCCGTCGGCAACGCGTACACGGCATCCTCCCTCGACTCCCCGACCCCCGAGGACGACGGCGGCGAGGGCTCCCTCGCGGACCGTCTCGGGTACGAGGACTCGGCCCTGGAGGGCGTGGAGTACCGCGAGTCCCTCAAGCCCCTGCTCGCCAAACTCCCGCCGCGCGAGCGCCGCATCATCATGCTGCGCTTCTTCGCCAACATGACGCAGTCGCAGATCGGCGAGGAGGTCGGCATCTCGCAGATGCACGTGTCCCGCCTCCTGACGCGGACGCTCGCCCAGCTGCGCGAGGGCCTGATCTCGGACTGACGGCGTCCTGACGGCGTCGCCACGCGGCCGTGGCGGGACCGGTGTTGCTGACGGGGTTCCGAATTGACGTACCGTCAGCCACACTGACGCGATGCGACGAGGTGTGCGGAACATACTCGGTGCGGGGGGCGCTGCGCTGTGCCTCGGCGGGCTGCTGTCCGCCTGCGGCGGCGGCAGCGGTGACGGGTACGTGGCGACCGGAGCGGCGGGCTCCTCCCCGGGAGGCGCCCAGGCCCCCGAGAAGCCGGTGGGCCCGACTGCTGACGTTCGGCTGATCCCTCTTGAGGGAGGCGACGGGACTGGCGGGGCCAAGGGTGGTCGTGGGGGCGCCTCGGAGGGGAAGTCGTCGTCGGGCGGGGCTTCGAGGGGGACGGGAGGGGGCTCTGGGGATCCGTCGACGGGGCCTTCGGAGGGCCCTGTCAGCAACAGGAACTCCCCGGGTACGCCGGGCACGCCGGGTATGCCGGGTACGCCGGATACGCCGAGCTCACCGGGTACGCCTGACAGGCCTGGCACACCGGACAGGCCTGGCACGCCGAGCGCCCCGGGAACCCCGAGTACATCGCCGAGTGGGCCCGCGAAGCTCAGCTTCGGTGATCCCGAGCGTGAGCCCGGGGCCAAGCGCTGGTGCGACAAGGTGACGGTCACCTTCCGCAACACCGGTGGCTCACCGGTCCGTTCGGGAACGGTCACCTTCGGTACGCACATCATCGGCGCGCTCGGCGTCGACTGGGCCACGATCGAGTCGACCGTGCAGTTGCCGGCGCCGATCGGCCCCGGGCAGAAGAGGGAGAAGTCCTGGCCGGTGTGCGTGGACGCGTGGCGCGTGCCGCTGGGCATGCACGTCGAAACGCGGGACGTCTCGGTCAAGTGGCGCTAGCGGGCCCCCTTCCGGGGGCGGTTCCGTTTCGCCTGCGGGTGCGTCGTGGTTGCTCGCGCAGTTCCCCGCGCCCCTGACCGTGGTCCCCCCTGCCGGTCCTTCGCCTGCGGGCGCGTCGGGGCTGATCGCGCAGTTCCCCGCGCCCCTGAGGAAGTCCACCCTGAGCCATACGGAATGGCAGGCCCCCCAAGGGGCGCGGGGAACTGCGCGCCCAGCTACAGCGAGCCCGCAGATAAGAGACACCCCCAGCCGCCCACTTCCAGGGGCGCGGGGAACTGCGCGAGCAACCACAGCGTGCCCGCAGAGAGACAGTCGCAGTAAGAGGTGGGGCGGTCCGAGTGGGACAGGGTGCCCCCACCCGCGTAGAGACGTCGAGTTCGTTGCCGTTACTTAAGGGCGAGCCACGCCACGCCCGCCACCACCAGGATCGCGAGAACGACGCCCACGATCAGGCCGACGCGCGGCCCCGAAGACGTCGCGGCCTGCTGTCGGCGGCCCTGCGGCGCCTCGTCGACGAAGGCGCGGAACATCTGCGTGCTGCCGGCGGGGTCGGGGTTGCCCGGGTTGCCCTGGGGGTTGTGTGCCATGGGGCAGGACACTAGCGAATCCAGCGCCATCGGCCCAACCCCCTCTGGCCAGGGACTTTACGAGCGGGCCCCCAACGCTTTGCCGACTCTTTAGTCCGATGGGCCCCTTTTAGTTTGCCTGCAGCAACCAACTGCTCTTATCGTTGCCCTAAGCAACAAATATTCAGGAGGTGCCGTGGCCGCGCAGCGTCAGTACGAGGAGCTGGCCCGACAGCTCAGCGCCATCGGTGCCGTGAAGCGTGGCCTCGGCCGGGGGCTCCCCCACGACTGTCCGGCCGGATCCGCCGCCGTGCTCATCCTGCTCGACCGCCACGGCGCGATGCGGATGAGCAGGCTCGCGGAGCTGCTCGCCGTCGACATGTCGGTCACCAGCCGGCACGTCGCCCACGTCGCGGAGAAGGAGTGGATTGTCCGCGATCCCGACCCCGCGGACAAGCGGTCCCGGATCCTGCGGCTCACCACCGAGGGCAAGGCCAAGGTGGACGAGCTCTCCGAGCTCTCCATCCGCACGCTCACCCACTACCTGCACGACTGGACCGACGACGAGGTCGTCCAGCTCAGCACGCTGCTCGCGCGACTGCGCGACAGCTTCGGGGACTGCCGCGCGGCTTCGGCCCGGCTGTCCCCTTCCCTCCACGACGTACAGACCACGTCGGAGACCACCCGTACACCCGCGTAAGAAAAGGAATTCCATGGCAACAACCACACCAGCCGGTGTGCGGGGCAGCCATGCCAAGCACGGAGCTCACCACGGTCACCACGGTGAGAACGCTCCGATGACGCACCGGCAGATCATGGAAGCGCTGTCGGGGCTGCTGCTCGGCATGTTCGTGGCGATCCTCTCGTCGACGATCGTCTCCAACGCCCTGCCCGAAATCATCGGCGACCTCGGCGGCGGCCAGTCCGCCTACACCTGGGTCGTCACCGCGTCGCTGCTCGCGATGACCGCGACGACGCCCCTGTGGGGCAAGCTGTCCGACCTCTTCAGCAAGAAGGCGCTCGTACAGATAGCCCTGATCATCTACGTCGGCGGATCGGTCGTCGCCGGTCTCTCGCAGAGCGCAGGGATGCTGATCGCCTGCCGCGTTGTGCAGGGCATCGGCGTGGGTGGCCTCTCCGCCCTCGCCCAGATCGTGATGGCCGCGATGATCTCCCCGCGCGAGCGCGGCCGGTACTCCGGCTACCTCGGCGCGACCTTCGCCGTCGCCACCGTCGGCGGTCCGCTGCTCGGCGGTGTCATCACCGACACCTCGTGGCTCGGCTGGCGCTGGTGCTTCTACGTCGGCGTGCCCTTCGCGATCATCGCGCTGATCGTCCTCCAGAAGACCCTGAAGCTCCCCGTCGTCAAGCGCGACGTCAAGGTCGACTGGGCCGGCGCCTTCTTCATCAGCGCCGCCGTCTGCCTGCTCCTCGTCTGGGTCACCTTCGCCGGTGACAAGTACGACTGGATGTCGTGGCAGACCGGCGCCATGGTCGGCGGTTCGGTGCTGCTCGGGCTGATCTTCGTGTTCGTCGAGTCCAGGGCGAGCGAGCCGATCATCCCGCTGCGGCTCTTCCGCAACCGCACCATCACCCTCGCCTCGCTCGCCTCGCTCTTCGTGGGTGTCGCGATGTTCGCGGGCACGGTGTTCTTCAGCCAGTACTTCCAGCTGGCGCGGGGCGAGTCCCCGACGATGTCCGGCGTCATGACCATCCCGATGATCGGTGGTCTGTTCATCTCCTCCACCGTGTCCGGCCAGGTCATCACCAAGACCGGCAAGTGGAAGGCGTGGCTGGTCAGCGGTGGTGTGCTGGTGACCGCGGGCCTCGGTCTGCTCGGCACCATCCGGTACGACACCGAGTACTGGCACATCGCGATCTTCATGGCCCTGATGGGTCTCGGCATCGGCATGATGATGCAGAACCTGGTCCTCTGCACGCAGAACCAGGTCGCCCCCGAGGACCTCGGCTCCGCCAGCTCCACCGTCACCTTCTTCCGCTCCCTGGGCGGTGCGATGGGTGTCTCGGCGCTCGGCGCCATCATGTCCACGCGCATCACCGACTACGTCAAGGACGGCATCACCGACCTCGGCCCCAAGGCCGCGGCGCAGTTCGGCCACGGCGGCACGGGCGGCGGCGGCATCCCCGACCTGGACAAGATCCCGGAGCCGTTCCGCACGGTGATGGAGAGCGCGTACGGGCACGGCATCGCCGATGTCTTCCTGATCGCCGCGCCGATGGCGCTGATCGCCTTCCTGATCACGCTGTTCATCAAGGAGGTTCCGCTGCGGACGTCGGGCGGGCTCGCCCAGGCCGCGGAGAGCACGGAGGGTGCGGCCCCGACCGCCGCCACGGCCCCCGCAGACACTGCCGCCACCACCGCCGAGCAGCCCGTGCTCGCCTCCGTCACCTCGACGACCGAGACCGGGCCCGAGGGCACGCAGCGGCTCGCCGCCACGGCGTCCGCCGCGCAGCCCGGCGCGGGATCCGGTGAGCTTCCGCAGATCACCGGCGGCATTCCGGTACGCGGCTTCGTCCGCGGCGCCGAGGGCGCGCCCGTGCCGCAGGCCGCCGTCACGCTGATCTCCCTCGGGGGACGGCAGCTCGGCCGCTCGGTCGCGCAGGGCGACGGCGCCTACACCGTCGACGCCCCGGGCGCGGGCTCGTACGTGCTCATCGCCTCCGCCGACGGCTTCCAGCCGCAGGCCTCGACCGTGGTCGTGGGCGAGGAAGCGCTGTCGTACGACATCCTCCTCAGCGGCACCAGCGGGCTGAGCGGCCTCGTGCGCGACGCCGACAGCAAGCTGCCCGTCAGCGGTGCGATGGTCATCGTGACCGATGTACGCGGTGACGTCCTCGCCACCGGACTCTCCGGCGAGCAGGGCGAGTTCACCTTCGCCGAGCTGGTCCCCGGCACCGTCACCATCGCGGTGAACGCCGCCGGACACCGGCCGCTGGCCCTGCCCGTCGAGGTGGGCGGCACCGGGGTCACCCGGGTCGAGGTCGAGCTCAACTCCGGTGCGCGGGTGCTCGGCACGGTGCGCGCGGGCGGCGGCCCGCTGAACGATGCGCGGGTCACGCTGGTCGACGCCGCGGGCAACGTCGTCGCCACCGCCACCACCGGGGCGGACGGGGCGTACGCGTTCACCGACCTGGACAGCGGGGAGTACACGGTCATCGCGACCGGGTACCCGCCGGTGGCCACGGGCCTGACGGTCGCCGGCAGCGGCGTCGAGGGCCACGACATCGAACTCGCCCACCCGGGCGAGTGACCGACCCCGGCCCGTGGCCGCGGACGTGCTTCGAGCGGAGGCGCGGCGGCCCCGGGCCGGTCGTGGGGAAGGCCCCCGGGCCGGCGGTGGCATTCATGGCAGGGGACGGCCGGCCACCGCCGCCGGGGGCCGCCCGCGTTCTGTGGGCCTGTTGGGGCCTGCGCGGCCTGCGCGGCCCGCACGGCCTCTATGAAGCGTGAACGAACGTGAGCTGGACTGTGAGGCTTCCGATCGGATCGGAAGCCCGGCAAGGAGTAAAACGGGATGGGACTCAACGCTCGGATCCGTACGCGTGACGGGTGGGCCGTGCCCCACGCCGTCGTCACGGTGACCGACATGACCGGGGCGCAGGTGCTGCGGGCGGACGCGGACGCGGAGGGCGTCGTACGGGACGGGACGGCGCTCGCGGCCGGGCCGTACACCGTCATCGTCACCGCCGTCGGCTACGCGCCGGTCGCCTCCACCGCGCTCGTCACCGCCAGCGGGCGGGCCGAGGTCGGCAACGTCGTCCTCGCCCGGCAGGGCGGCACGGAGCTGCCCCCGCCCGGGGCGTGGACCGTCGACCCCGCGCACTCGACCGTGGGCGCCGTCGCCCAGCACCTCGGGATCACCAGCGTGCACGGGCGGTTCCTGGAGTTCGGCGGCCGCATCGAGATCGCCGAGGACGTCGAGAAGTCGCGGGTCGAGGCGGTCATCCGGGCGGCCTCGATCGACACGGGGAACGGTATGCGGGACGGTCACCTGAAGTCGGCCGACTTCCTGGACGTCGAGCAGTACCCGGAGATCACGTACCGGTCGAGCGGGCTGAGCCCCGTGGGGCCCGACCGGTGGACGGTCCACGGCGAGCTGGGCATGCACGGCGTCGTGCGCCCCGTCGACCTGGACCTCAGCTACCTCGGCACCGGGGCGGACCCGTGGGGCGGCACACGCGCCGCCTTCCGCGCCACGGCGGAACTGCGCCGCGAGGACTTCGCCATGAACTACAACCAGGTGGTCCAGGCGGGCATCTCGGCGATCGGCACGACGCTGCGGGTGGAGCTGGACATCCAGGCCGTGCAGGGGGAGAGCTTGCCGCAGGCGGGCTGAGGTCCGCGAGTCGCGGACTGCGGGTTGCGGGTTGCGGGCTGTCGGCGGGCTGACGGCTTATGGCGGGCGCCCGAAGGTGAAGCCCCTTCGGGCAGTTGGGGCAGCGCGAGGGCAACAAGGGCAACGCCTGTGACAGAACGAAGACAGCGCGGAGGACCGGCCGTAACTCGGTGCGGGCTACAAATAGTTACGACCACACGCACGGCACCCGCACACCCGCCGCACTTCTTCTGGGGGAAACCATGAAGAACACCCGCATCACCGCTCTCGCCGCCGTCAGCCTCGCCGCCGCCCTCTCGCTCACCGCCTGCGGCGGTGACGACGACGGGCCGGACGCGTCGTCCAAGGGCACCTCGAACTCCTCGTCTTCATCCTCATCCGCGGGGAGCTCCGAGGCGGGCAACGCGGGCAACAAGGAGTCGGGTTCCGGCGAGGACACCAAGACCGAGGCAGCCGCGGGCGGCGCGAAGCCCGGCGCCAAGGCCACGTTCTGCAAGACGGCGGACCTCACCATCGACGCCCGGGACGCCGCCCCCGACGAGAACACCGGCAGCATCGACATCACCATGACCAACCGGGGTTCGACCACCTGCTCGGCGACGGGCTTCGCGGGCGTCGACATCAAGGACGTCGACCACACCTCAAGCTCGATCGAGCGCGGCCGGGCGCAGCCGCGGGTCACCACCCTCAAGCCGGGTGACGCCGCCGTCTTCAACATCGCCTACGACATCGACACCAGCGGCAAGAGCCTCGCGTCGCCGACCCACATCATGGTGACGCCCCCGAACGAGACCCACACCGTCACCCTGAAGTGGCCCGCAGGCGCCGGCGCCATCAAGGGCGCCTACACCGACATGCAGGTCTACCCCACCCACACCAAAAACTAGCCCCGCTCCCCCCGCCCGACCCCCTTCAGCAGCTCACAGGGCCCCCACCCACCCGCCCTACTCCCGCGGGGACATCGCAAGGGCACCCCACCCCCGCGCCCCCGCAGGACGTCGCGAGGAACACCCCCACCCACCCGCCCCTACCCCCGCGGGACGTCGCGGGGCAAACGGGTGGGTGGGTGGGAAGCATCCGCCGCGAAGCGGCGGGCTAGGTGCCCCTACCCCAGCGGTACGACGCAGGCCAAGCCCACCCCACCCACCCACCCCACCCGCCCGCCCCGCGCCGGGTCACGCCTCCCTGGAGAGGAGGGACTCGATTCCCGCGACCATCAGGTCGAGGGCAATCGTGAAGTCCCGTTCCCACATCTCCTCAACCGTGTCCCCCTCCCGAGCCGCCATCAATTCATCCGCACTCTCCAACAGCCCGTGCGACGCCAGCTCGTCGCGGACCGTACCGGCCGCCTCCCGGTAGTACTCCTCCTGCGTCATCCCCACCTCCGCGCACCGCGAGATGTAGTGGCCCTCGATGGTGCCGAAGCCGTACACGAACTGGAAGACCGCCGAGATCGCCCCGTTCTGCGTGTACGCGGGAAGCCCGGTGTTGCGCACCGCGTTCTGGATGGCGAGGGCGAAAGCCAGCCAGTTGGGCCCGATGTTGAGGAAGCGGCCGACCAGCGGTGACACCCAGGGGTGCCGGATCAGCGCCGCCCGGTACTCGCCGGCCAGCGCGCGGAGTTGTTCGCGCCAGTTCTCGGGCGACGCCTCCGTCTCGGGGAGCCGCATCTCGCCGCACACCGAGTCGAGGGCTAGCTCCAGGAGGTCGTCCTTGGTGTCGACGTACCAATAGACGGACATCGCCGTGACGTTCAGTTCCCCGGCGAGCCTGCGCATGGAGAACTTGTCGAGCCCTTCCGCGTCCAGGAGCCGGACCGTGACCTGGGTGATGCGTTCCCGGTCGAGGCCGTTCGGCTGATCGCCCTTGCGGCCGCCGCCACGGGGTGTCCTGGCCTGCAGCCAGACACTGGTCCGCGCCGTGTTCTTCGTGCGGCCGGCTGCCTTCGCCATGGCGCACCTTCCTCGTTGGTCCTCGGGCCCCGGAGCCGTTGTCTCCGGGGGGGAATGCTATGCCGCTGTCTTACCCACGGAGTCTGCCCTCTCCGCCCTGCGCAGCAACGCCGCCGCCAGCATGCCGCCGACGAGCACCGCAGCCGCGCCCACCAGCTGGCTGGTCTCAAGGCCCGAGGAGAACGCGTCAGCGATCCGCTCCCGTTCACCCGTCGACTTCGCCGCGGCCATGGCCGCCGGGAACGACGCGGCGGAGACCGCGACGAGCGACGCGAAACGGGAGTTGAGGACCGCGCCGAGCACGGCGACGCCCAGACCGTTGCCGAACTCCGCGAGCGTGCCGTTGATGCCCGCGCCCACGCCGGCCTTCTCCGGCGGGATGGCGCTCATGATGGCGTTGGCCATGGCCGGCATGGCGAGCGCGATGCCGGCGCCCATCACGATCAGGCCGAACAGCAGGCCGTTGTAGTTGTCGCCGCCGAGCACCGCTATGGCCGCGAGGCCCGCGGCGAGCAGGCTCATGCCGGACATGATCGTGACGGGCGTGCCCATCTTGGCGTGCAGCTTCGCGCCGATGCCCGCCAGGTTCAGGGCCACGATGGTCACCGCGAGCGGCGCCGTGCGCAGGCCCGCCTCCAACGGCTCGTACCCGAGCACGAACTGCAGGTGCTGGGTGAGGAGGAAGAGCGAGCCGCTCAGCCCGAAGGCGACGAGGATGGCGCCCGCCACCGCACCGACGAAGCGCTGGTTGCGGAAGAAGTGCATGTCCAGCATCGGATACGGGATGCGCAGCTCCCAGAGCGCGAACGCGCCGAGCACCAGCACGCCGACGGTGGCGGAGACCAGGACCTGCGCCGACGTCCAGCCGTGCTCGGGGCCGGAGATGATCGCGTAGACGACCGCGGCCATGCCGATGGTCGAGAGCAGGGCGCCCAGCAGGTCGGGGCGGTCGCCCTGGGGGTTCTTGGACTCCGGGACCAGCTTCAGGACCGCGACGAGGCCGAGCAGCGCCACGGGGATGTTGATCAGGAAGATCGAACCCCACCAGAAGTGGTCGAGCATGAAGCCGCCGAGCAGCGGACCGGCGGCGAACCCGAGGGAGTTGATGGTGGCCCAGAGGCCGATCGCCTTGACGCGCTCGGCGTCGTCGAAGATCTGCACGACGACCGCGAGGGTGGTGGTCATCAGGAGCGCGCCGCCGATGCCCATGCCCGCGCGGGCGGCGATGAGCTGTGAGGAGCTCTGGGCGAGGCCGGCCGCCAGCGAGCCGATGCCGAACAGGGCGAGGCCCGCGGCCAGCATCTTCTTGCGGCCGTAGCGGTCGGCGGCGCTGCCCGCGGTGAGCAGCAGACCGGACTGGACCAGCGAGTACGCGTTGATCATCCACTGGATGTCGGACGTGGACGCGTCCAGTTCCCGGGTGAGGGAGGGGATCGCGACGCTCAGGACGGTGTTGTCCAGCAGCACGGTGAGCTGCGCCAGGCAGATGACGCCGAGGATCAGCCAGCGCTGCGGGTGCCTCTGCGAGGCGGTGGGGGTCTCGGCAGTCGTCGCCGTCATGCAGCCCTCCCTTTCCGGGGACCGGTTCTTCTACGGTGTACGGGGTTCTGACGATGTACACCGTAGAACCACCCTCGTACGCCGTACAAGAGATTTTCCGGAAAGGGAGTCGCGCGCCGCGCCGCTCATCCGCCCGCGCAGCTTGTCGCCGTCCGGCGCGACGGCGGAGAGGACGAGCCGTGTCCGTAGGGTCCCCGGGCGGGGACCTCTCACGCGGAGACGGGCACGGCGGCCTTGATCAGATAGCCCGCCCCGCGCCGGGTGTGGATCATCGGCTCCCGGCCGGCATCGATCTTCCTGCGCAGATACGAGATGTAGAGCTCGACGACGTTGGCCTGGCCCCCGAAGTCGTAGTTCCACACCCGGTCGAGGATCTGCGCCTTGCTGAGCACGCGCCGCGGATTGCGCATGAGGTAGCGCAGCAGCTCGAACTCGGTGGCCGTGAGGTGGATGCTGTCGCCGCCCCGCGTCACCTCGTGGCTGTCCTCGTCGAGGGTCAGGTCCCCCACGACCAGCGTCGACTCGCTGCGCCTGTCGGCGGCGCCGGCCCGCCGGATGAGGCCGCGCAGCCGCGCCACGACCTCCTCCAGGCTGAACGGCTTGGTGACGTAGTCGTCGCCACCTGCTGTGAGCCCGGCGATGCGGTCCTCCACCGCGTCCTTCGCGGTGAGGAACAGCACGGGCACGCTCGGCATCTCGCGGCGCAGCCTGCCGAGCAGCGAGAGCCCGTCCATGTCGGGCAGCATCATGTCGAGCACCACGGCGTCGGGGCGGAACGCGCGCGCGGCCCGCACCGCGCCCGCGCCGTCGGCCGCGCTGCGGATCTGCCAGCCCTCGTAGCGCAGGGCCATGGACAACAGCTCGGTGAGCGACACCTCGTCGTCCACGACGAGCACGCGGACGGGGCTCCCGTCCGGCCTGAGCAGTTCGGTACGCGCCTGAGGCGTGGTCGTGGTCATGTCCCACACCCTGCGACCCGCCCCTGAGAGCACTCTTGCGTCAACCTGTGAATTCCCTGAGAAACGGCGCGGGGAGCGCCCTCAGGCTCCCTCATGCACCCTCAGGCATTAAGCCCGAACAACCGGGCACCGTTCCCGTGCAGCACCCCCCGCAGCCACGCGTCCCCGAGCCCGAGCCGCTCCAGGGACTCCAGCTGATGGACGTACGCGTACGGGATGTTGGGGAAGTCGCTGCCCAGAAGCACCTTCCCGCCCAGGTCCGCCAGGCGCGCCGTCTCCTCCTTCGGGAACGGCATGAGCCGCTCGCTGAAGTCCGTGAACGCCATGGTCGTGTCGAGGCGCACCTCCTCGTACCGCTCCGCGAGCGTGAGGAACTCCGCGTACTCGGGCATCCCCATGTGCGCGACGACGACCGGCAGCCGCGGATGGCGCGCGAGGAGCCGGGCGACCGGCTCGGGCCCGGTGTGCTCGCCGGGCGCCGGGCCGGAGCCGCAGTGCATGACCACCGGCACCCCGGCCTCGGCGAGCAGGCCCCACACCGGGTCGAGCAGCGGGTCGCCGGGATCGTAGCCGCCCACCTGGACATGCGACTTGAAGACCCGCGCGCCCGCCTCGACGGCTTCCCGCACATACCGGTCCACGCCCGGCTCGGGGAAGAACGTCGCGGTGTGCAGACAGCCGGGCGTACGCCGCGCGAAGTCGGCGGCCCATCCGTTGAGCCACTCCGCCATGCCCGCCTTGTGCGGATAGACCATCGAGGTGAAGGCCCGCACCCCGAACTCCCGGAGGAGCTCGACGCGCCGCTCCTCCTCGTGCCGGTAGGTGATGGGCCACCGCACCACGCCGGTCGCGTCGTACGAGTCGAAGTACGCCCAGACCTTCCTCAGCACCCGCTCCGGCATGAAGTGCGTGTGTACGTCGACGAGACCGGGAACCCCGACCCGCTCCAGGAACCGCCGTACGGCAACACCGTCCCCACCACTGCTACTTCCACGGCTACTCCCGCACAAAGCCATGACTTCGCTCGACCTTGGCGACGTGGAGGACGTACGACTCGTACCAGTCCTCGCGCCCGCGCCGCTGGGCCGCACGGTGCTCCAGGTCGCTCCGCCAGGCCTTGATGGCCTCCTCGTCGCGGAAGTACGCCACGGTGATGCCGAGGCCTTCCGGGTCGCGGGCCCCGTCGACGCCGAGGAACCCCGGCACCTCGGCGACCAGCTCGTCCATGCGGTCGGCGGTCTTCCCGTAGCCGTTGTCGCCCGCGGTGCGCACGGAGGAGAAGACGACGGCGTAGTACGGCGGTTCGAAAGGCCCGGCGGGACCTCTGTCGTGATCACTCATGGCGTCACATTCGGGCCCGCGCCCCGTGCCTGTCCACCCCTTTCCCCTGTCTCTTGCCCAACGGTCAGCAGGAATTGACCATTCGGTCAGCGAGAACGCAGCGGTCGCGGCTCTCAGAAGAGTCCGTCCTGCTCGACGCCACCGCCACCGCCACCCGCGACCTCCACCGCCTGCACCGGCACCGTGACGCCCGCCCCCGCGCCGGCCGCCACCAGCTCCCACCCCACGAGCACCCGCGTGTCGACCACCAGCGCGCCGCCGCCTGCGATCTCCAGGTGCAGGTCGGGCCCCGCCGCGGCGACGAGCCGCCCCGCGACCGCCCCGCCGTCGACCAGCTCCCGCACGACCCCGCCCCCCGGCGCGGGCCCACCGCGCGCGCCGAGCCCGAACTCCTCCGCGTGATCGACGGCCTCGAAGGCCACCCGTTCCAACGCCTCGGCCCACCCGTCGAGCGCCACGGCCCGCCGGTACAGCTCGTCCAGCTCCCGCGCACGCTCCGGCCGGGCGGGGAGCTCCGCACGCACCCCGCGCTTGCGGGCGTACGCCACCCGGTCAGGCACCCCGAGCGCCGCCCGCAGCAGCTCCTCCGTACGCCGCGCCGCCATCAGCGGCCCACGCCCCAGCCAGCAGAACGCCACCGCGCCCTGCTCCAGGAGCCGCCGGGAACCCCGCTCCTCCGCGGTGATCCCGACCTTCACCAGACCGGCCCCGAACCACGCGAGATACACCCGGTACGTCCGCGGATCGTCGGGCACGCCGTCCGCCGCCACCGAGAACGCCCGGTCGAGCCGCGCACACTCCGCGCAGCGCGCCTGCGTGGCCCGGCCCGGCACGACGGCCCGCAGCGGACACGGATTCCCCCGCGCCCCCACGCACCGCCGCTCACCCACGGCCCGGAACCCGATGTCCGTCCCGTACGCGAGGGCGCTGCGCCGGCCGCCTTCCCACCGCAGCACGGGTCTCCCATCCGGCCACCCGAGCCCCGCGCACCGCCACGCCATCCGCGACTCCCTCATCAACCCCATCAACGCAAAAGGCCCCCGGATCATCTCCGGGGGCCTTTCGACTGTGTGCACTCGGCAGGATTCGAACCTGCAACCTTCTGATCCGTAGTCAGATGCTCTATCCGTTAAGCTACGAGTGCTTGTTTTTTTCTTTTGTTTCCGTCTCCGCTTCCCGGCCCTTCGGCCCGCTCGCGGCGACAGGAAGAACATTACATGACTGCCGCCGCCATGTGAAATCCGTTCTCCGGACCCCTTGTGAGCTGCGGAAACACCCTTCAGCGCGGCGACGGGGCCACGACGCGCCGAAGCCCCGGTCCTCAGGGACCGGGGCTTCGGATCATGCTGCGGAGGCGGAGGGATTTGAACCCTCGATGGGCTTTAAGGCCCAAACCGCATTAGCAGTGCGGCGCCATAGACCGGACTAGGCGACGCCTCCAGCTTGCACACCTGCGCGAGCGCGGGGGGTGCGTGCAGATGATGACACAGCCGAGCGGTCTGTCACCAATCGCGGACTCCACGGTACTAGTCGCGCGGCCCACAGGGCAAAGCGTTTCGCCGCGCCGCCAGACACCGCAACGAAGCGCGGCGTACGGCGTTAGAGCGGTAGAGCCACCCGTCCCGTCGGACTCCGACCGTCCCGCGTCTGACTCCGGCCGCCCTATGCAGAGGAGCCCGCCATGCTGCGTCGTCTCGCCCTCACCGCCGCCGTCTCCGCCGCCGCACTCTCCGCCCTGCCCGCCACGGCCCACGCCTCGACGCCCCCCACGACCCCGATCGACCGGCTCACCGTGACGGTCACCGGCATGGGGGCCGAAGGCGACGGGACGTACCGGCTGAACTGCCACCCGGCCGGCGGCACGCACCCGCAGGCGAAGGAAGCGTGCGCGCGGCTCGACGAGATCAGCGTCTACGGAAGGGACCTTTTCGCCCCGGTACCGCCCGGCACGATGTGCACGATGCAGTACGGCGGGCCCGCCACCGCACGCATCACGGGCACCTGGCACGGACGGCCCGTCAACGCCACGTACGACCGCAGCAACGGCTGCGAGATCGGGCGGTGGAACGCTCTCGTCCCGGTGCTGCCCGCGACCTCCGCGTGACCAGGCAGTACCGAAAACTCACATCTTCTGCGTGCGACCTCCCTCTCATCCGGCGTCGCGCGCACAACCACTCCCCGTAGACTCACTCCCGTGACACGCCACGGGCCGAGGGGCAAAATGGCCTGAGCGAGTCGGCAAGCAGCGGTAACCAGGGAGGAAGCGTCGTCGTGAGCAGCAGGCCATCCCGAGGCGCTGCTCGCCTCGCAGCCATACTCGACGCGCTCCCTGACGCGCTCGTCCTCGTCAACGCCAACGGCACCGTGGTGAACGCCAACGCCATCGCGCTGGAGGCGTTCGAGACACCCGGCACCGCGCTCGTGGGGCGCGGTCTGCTCGATCTGCTGCCGGAGTTCGACTCCCGGCTCATCCCCGGGTCCATGCGGCGCCCGGACACGATCGACGAGCGCGGGCGCACCAAGCCGACGCGGATGACCGCCCGGCGCACGGACGGCAGCGAGTTCCCCGTCGAGGTCACCAGCTCCCCGCTGGAGGACGGCAGGGACGCGTACGACCAGTACGGGTACACCGGTGACGAGCTGCTGATGCTCGTCGTGCGGGACCTGTCGGGCACCGTGGACACCGAGGCCGAGCTGGCGCGTTCGCAGCGGCAGACCGAGATGATCCTGCGGGCCGCGGCCGAGGGCGTCGTCGGCACGGACACCGACGGCCGGGTCGTCCTCGTCAACCCGGCCGCCGCCCAGATACTGGGCTTCCGGGCGAGCGACCTCGGCGGGCGGGAGCTGCACCCGCTGGTCCTGCACTCGCGCGCCGACGGCGAGCCGTTCCCGTACGAGGAGTCCCCGCTCGCCGACACCCTGCGCTCCGGACGCAAGCACCGGGTGCGCGGGCAGGTCCTGTGGTCCAAGAGCGGCGCCAAGGTGCCGGTCGACCTCACGACGTCGCCGGTGCGCGACGGGGACCAACTGGTCGGCGCGGTGATGACGTTCACCGACCGCAGGCCCTACGACGAGCTCAACGAGAAGTACGAGGCCGCCCTCGCCCGGCACGCGGAGGAACTCACCGCCGCCGCGGAGGAACGCGCCGCCGAGATCAAGGCCGCCGAGGAGCAGCGCGCCGAGGCCCTCGCCGCCGAACAGGAGCGGTACGCGGCGCTCGCCGAGCGCGAGAAGGACCGCTTCGAAGAGCTGGCCGAACGCGAGAAGGCGCGGTACGACGCGCTGGCCGCGCGCCACGAGCAGCTGCTCGCCGTGCTCGGCTCCTCCCTGCGCGGGCCCCTCGACGAACTGCGCCGCGAGCTCGCCGCGCTCGCCTCGGACGACGCGGGACAGCTGTGGCCCGAGGCCAACCAGGTCCTGCACCACCTGTCGGCCGGGTACGCCCGGATGACCACCCTCGTCGACAACGTCCTCGGCTACCAGCGGCTCGACGCGGGCGCCGAACAGCTGTCCCGTACGAGGGTCATGCTCGACGCGGTCGTAGCCGCCGGCGTGGAGGGCGCGGTCGAACTGATCGGTCCCGGGCGCGCCCAGTTCGCGGTGCACGCGCCGCCGATCGAGCTGGTGGCCGACGCGGAACGGCTCGCCACGGCGGTCGCCCACCTCGTCGCGGACGTGGTGGGGATCGACGCGACCGGCAACACGCGCGCGGGTGGCTATCCGGGCGGCTACGCGGACTCGACCGTCGTCGTGGCCGCGGCCCAGCGCGGCGAGGTCGTCCGCATCGAGGTGCGGGGCCCGTACAGCGGCGGAGACCCGGTGCACGAGCCGATCGTGCGGGGCATCGTGCGGGCCCACGGAGGCGTCCTCCAGACGCACGAGGTGCCGGGCATGGGCGGCAGTGCGTATGTCCTTGAGGTGCCGATCGGGGCGGGGCCTACGGAGGGTGCGTCTTCTTCGGACGCCCCGGGTTCCGCGGGGTCCTCGGGCTCTGCGGGGGCTGCAGGCTCTGCGGGATCTGCGGGGTCTTTGAGTTCGGTGCCTTCTGGGGGTGCCGCTCCGGGTAGCGCGGTGGTGGTGCCCGAGCAGGCGTCGGCCACTTCCGGCGGCGGGCGCCGACGGGCTCGACGCCCCTCGGTGGACTCCTTCCTGGAGAGTGCGAGTTCGAGTTCGAGTGCTGTGCCGGGGGCCGCGGGCTCTTCTGGTGGGGCCGGGGCGGAATCCGACACTGACGGCTCCGGCTCCGGTGTCGCTGGTGCGCAGGGCGCCGCGCAGGGTGCCGCGCCGAGCGGCGGTACGGGGCGGCGCAGGGGCAGGCGTGCGGCGGAGGCCTCTTCTCCGGAGACGCTCGGCGGAGCGGTGGCCACGGAGCTGGTGAGCGGCCCCGGCACGGGGACGCAGGCTGCGGAGGCGGCCAGTGGCGGTACCGGGCGGCGCCGCGGTCGGCCGAGTGCCGCCGAGGGCACTGAAGGCACCGAAGGTGCCGTGATGACGGCCGCCGAGCACGCGGCGGGGTCCGCCGCGCTGGGCGAGACGGTGCCGCCGCAGGGCGTACCCGTGCCCAACGGGCCGACGGGGCGCCGCGCCCGGCGCACGGGCGAGCAGCACGCGCTGCCCGCGCTGGCCTCGGGGCCCGCTGAGACTTCCGGGGCCGCCGGAGCCGTCCCGGGCACCGAGCTCGCCGCGGTGGAGGCCGGACACGGTGACGCCGCGCGGCCCACGGGGCGGCGGGCGCGGCGTGCGCTGGCCGCCGCCAGGGAGCGTGCCGCCGCCGAGGAGGCCAACAACGGCCGCGTCTTCGCGCTGCCGCCCGCCACGGCCGACCGCGCGCCGGGCCAGGACACCGCGGGACAGGAGTACGCGGCTGTCCAGGGCGACACCGGGCACCATGCCGCGGCCGTACGTGGGGGCGATGACCACACGCCACCGCAGCCTCATCCGGTGCAGGCGCCGCCGCATGCCTCGACGCAGGCCGCGTCGCAGGCCCCGACGGGGCGCCGTGCCCGACAGGCGCCTCCAGGGGGTCCTGCGGCTCCGGCTGCTTCGGGGACGCCCGCGCAGGGGACGCCCGCGCAGGGAACGCCCGCGCAGGGCGTGCCCTCTCAAGGGGTGCCCTCTCAGGGTGGCCAGGGCCCGAGGGGTCCGCAGCAGGGCGGCCGGGGCGCCGCCGCCGAGCCCGGTCCGCTGCCCGCGCCGCAGCCGTGGCCGGACGGCACCACTCCGGCGCAGGGCATTCCGACGCCGGCCCATGGAGCCGCACTGCCGCCCGAGCGCGGCGCGCAGGCCCGGGCCGCCCAGCCGCTGCCTGCCGAGACCGCGCCCGGTGCGCCCGGTGCGCCCGGTGACCCCAACTCGACGCAGGGGCGTGCGATCAGCGTGCGTACCCTCGGGCAGGGCGTGCCGTTCAGTCGGCAGATCGTGGAGCAGCAGCGCGGTCCGCAGGGTGGAGCGCAAGGTGGCCCGCAAGGTGGACCGCAGGGGGGTGGCGGCCCGGCCGTACCCGGCCAGGGCCAGCAGCCGCCGCGGAACGCCCGCATCCCCGAGTCGCCGCAGCCCCCGCTGCCGCCCCAGACACCTCACGCACCTCAGACGCCTCCGTCCGGTCAGACGGCAGCGGCGGCGGGCGTGGGTCCGATGCCCGCACCCCAGGCCCCGGCTCCGGCTCCGGCTCCGGGGCCGGAGGCCTCGCCCACCGAACCGCAGCAGCAGGCCCGGACACCGGGACAGACACCGGCTCACGCACCGGCTCACGCACCGGGGCAGACACCTGCTCAGCCGCAGGCGGCCGCCGCGCAGTCGCACACCCTCGGCGGCTCCGGGCGCAGGCGCAGGCTGGCCACGCCGCCCGAGCCGGCTGCCGACGGGCGCCCCGACGCCTCGGCGCGCCCGCACCCGCTGCCCCAGCCGCAGCCCCACGCACCGTCCCACCCGCAGCCGTCGGCACCGGCGCACCCCCAGTCCCGTATCGGGTCCACCACCGAAGGGGCCGGTCGTTCGTACGCGATCGGCGCCCCGGATGAGGACGCCGACGAGGGACCGGAGCCGTTGGACGGGCCCGGCGGCGCCGTCGAGGTCGCGAACCGGCCCCAGCCGCAGCCGATGGACGACGAGCTGCCGCCGGAGCCGCTGGACAACCCGCGCCGTCTCCTGGTGTGGCCCGCGCCCGACGCCACCACCCAGCAGGCGCTCAGCGACCGCGGCTACCGTCCCGTGATCGTGCACTCGCGCGAGGAGGTCGACGCGCAGATCGCGGCGTTCCCCGCGGCTCTCTTCGTGGATCCGCTGACCGGCCCGATCACGCGCACGGCGCTGCAGTCGCTGCGTCAGGCCGCCGTGGCCGCCGAGGTGCCCGTGCTCGTGACGGCGGGCCTCGGCCAGGCGACGCGCGAGGCGGCGTACGGCGCCGACCCCGCCGTACTCCTGAAGGCCCTCGCTCCGCGCGACAGCGAACAGCACCCGTCACGCGTCCTGCTCATCGAGGAGCACGAGGAGATCGCGCTCGCCCTGACGGCCACTCTGGAGCGGCGCGGCATGCAGGTCGCGCGGGCCGAGAGCGACGCGGACGCGGTGACGCTTGCGGCACAGATGCGGCCGAACCTCGTGGTGATGGACCTGTTCCAGGTACGTCGCCGCAGGGCGGGGATCGTCGACTGGCTGCGCGCGAACGGCCAGTTGAACCGCACTCCGCTGGTCGTCTACACCGCGGCCGTCGACGAGACGGAGCTGCCGAAGCTTGCGGCGGGCGAGTCCGTGCTGTTCCTGGCGGAGCGCTCCACCAGCACCGAGGTGCAGAGCCGGATCGTGGACCTGCTGGCGAAGATCGGCACGAACTAGCGGACCGGCCGGGGCGCGAACCAGCGAACCGGCCGGGGCGTGAATCCGCGAACCGACCGGGGCGGTAACCGGCGAACCGGCCGAGGCGCAGGCGGCGTCAGACGGCGTCAGGCGGCGTCAGGCGGTGTCAGACGGCCGTGATGCTTCGTACCGCCGCCTTGATGGAGGCGCGCAGCCGCTCACGGTCGGCGTCCTCGTCACCGACGAGAATCCGCCGCATCTGCGGCACGGCCGTCGACCAGCCGGCCAGCGCGACCACCATGAAGAGCAGGTGGGACGCGGGGATCTCGTCGCTGATCACGCCCCGGGCCTGGGCGTCGGCGAGGACGGCGACCTTGCGGTCGTAGTGGTCCCGGCGCTCCCGCTCGTCGGGCAGTTCCTCCGTGCCGTACTCGATGCCTTCCCAGAAGAGCAGGCGCAGCAGCTCGGGATGGGCGGCGTGGTAGTCCATCAGCCGGTCCAGCCAGCCGTCCATGTCGTCCGCGTCGACCGGGTTGGCGACGGCCATGTCCAGCATGCGCTTCTCCAGAACCTGCGCGAACAGCTCCGCCTTGTTGCCGAAATAGGCGTAGATGAGCTGCTTGTTGGCCTTCGCCTCGCTCGCGATGCGGTCGATGCGGGCGCCCGCGATGCCGTACCGGGCGAACTCGGCGACCGCCGCCTCGAAGATCCGCGCCTTGGTGGCCTCGGGGTCTCTCACTGCCATGAGCACAGGTTAGGCGAACCCGTTCGGGTAACCAACTGTTTGGTTGCTTGACAGCCCGATCTCCACAGGCGCAGACTTTTCCCAGCAGCCAACCAACTAGTTGGTTACTACGGCCTACCCCCCGCCCCGTGCCCGTCCTCGTCCTCGTCCCCGGAGGAGCCCCCGCCCATGCCCTCATCAGCGACCTCCAACTCCGCCTCCGCCTCCGCCTCCCCACCAACATCCCCCCTCACCCCCGCACCCCCTGCTCCCCTCCCCGTCCCGCCCACCGTGTTCCTCGTCCTGATCGCCGTCTGCACCGCGGTGACGGCCGCCAACATCTACATAGCCGCGCCGCTGCTCCCCCTGATGGCCCGGGACTTCGGGTCGACCCCGTCGGCCGTCGCGTGGATCGCCTCGGTGGCCCAGTTCGGGTACGCGGCGGGGCTGCTGTTCTTCGCCCCGCTCGGTGACCGGGTCGACCGCCGCAGGCTCGTCGCGGCGCTCTCCGTGGTCACGGCGGTGGCACTCGGCCTGGGCGCGGCAGCCTCGGGGGCCACCGCGCTCGCCGCCGCCGTCCTGGTGGCCTCCGCCGCGACGGTCGTGCCGCAGCTGCTCGTGCCGCTGGTCGCCGAGCGGGCGCCCGCGCACCGGCGGGCCAGCCATGTCGCGGCGCTCATAGCCGGCCTCTTCACGGGCATCGTCGCGGCCCGCGTCCTCGGCGGCCTCGTCGGCCAGGCCTTCGGCTGGCGTTACGTCTTCGTGGGCGCCGCCGCCCTCACGGCCCTGCTCGGCCTGGCCTCCGCCGCCGTGCTGCCCGCCGAGCACCGTCGGCGGACCGGACCGCTCTTCGCCGGTCTCGTCCAACTGCCCGCCGTGGTGCGGAGCTCCGCCGAGCTGCGACGCGCCTGCATACGCCAGGGCGGGATGTACGGCGCGTGGAGCGCGCTGTGGACCTCGCTGGCCCTGCTGCTCACCGGCAGCGGCGGCGACGGGTACGGCATGTCGACCGCCACCGCGGGCCTCTTCGGCCTCTTCGGTCTCGCCGCGGCTGTCGTGGCACCGCTCGCGGGCGGCCTGGTCGACCGCTTCGGCGCGGCCAAGGTGGTCTCGTCCGCGTACGGCACGGCCGCTGTGTCGGTGCCGCTGTTCTGGCTGGGCGGCGGGGCGCTCTGGGCCCTGTGCGCGGCGGCGGTCGTCCTCCACATGGCGCTGGTCGCCAACCACATCGCCAACCAGACGCTCGCGCTGACGACCACCTCCACCCCCGCGGTCGCCAACACCGCCTATGTCGTGGCCGGTTTCGCGGGCGGCGCGATCGCCTCCGCCCTCGCGGGCACCGCGTTCACCCACTGGGGGTGGACCGGTGTGTGCGCGGTCGCAGCCTTCTGGCTCGCGCTCGGCTGGGCGACGACCGCGATACCGGGCCGCCGCCCCGGGCGGCCCGTCAGAGCCGCGTGACGTCCAGCTCGCCGTCCGCGTACTGCCTGCGCAGTACCTTCTTGTCGAACTTGCCGACGCTCGTCTTCGGGACCGCGGGGATGACCGCCCAGCGCTCGGGCAGTTGCCACTTGGCGATGTGCTCCGCGAGGAAGTCGCGGAGGGCGGCGTAGTCGGCGGTCGCGTGTTCCTTCAACACGACGGTGGCGAGCGGGCGTTCGCCCCACTTCTCGTCGGGGACGGCCACGACCGCGGCCTCGGCGACTTCCGGGTGGGACATGAGGGCGTTCTCCAGCTCGACCGACGAGATCCACTCGCCGCCCGACTTGATGACGTCCTTCGCCCGGTCGGTGAGGGTCAGGAAGCCGTCCGCGGTGATCACGCCGACGTCGCCGGTCTTCAGCCAGCCGTCCTCGCTGAACTTGTCCTCGGGCCGGAGCATCTCGCCGCCCGCGCCGCCGTAGTAGGCGCCCGCGATCCAGGGGCCGCGCACCTCCAGCTCACCGGCGGACTCGCCGTCCCACGGCAGGTGTTCGCCGCCGGGGCCGACCAGCCGGCCCTCGACGCCGGCGGGGAAGCGGCCCTGCGTGAGCCGGTAGCCGAACTCCTCGTCGGTGCCGATGGCGTGGGCCGGCGGGCGGGCGACCGTACCGAGCGGGGATGTTTCCGTCATGCCCCAGGCGTGACAGACCCGCATCCCGAACTGGTCGAAGGCCTCCATCAGGGCGGGCGGACAGGCCGAGCCGCCGATGGTGACCTGGCCCAGCGAGCTGACGTCACGCGGCTTCGCGGTGAGCTCGGCGAGGAGGCCCTGCCAGATGGTGGGGACGGCGGCCGCGTGCGTGGGCCGCTCCGACTCGATCATCTCGGCGAGCGGGGCGGGCTGCAGGAAGCGGTCCGGCATCAGCATGTTCACGCCGGTCATGAGGGTGGCGTGCGGCAGTCCCCACGCGTTGACGTGGAACTGCGGGACGACGACCAGCGACGTGTCCGCGTCCGTCAGACCCATCGACTGCGCCATGTTGACCTGCATCGAGTGCAGGTAGATGGAGCGGTGGGAGTAGACGACGCCCTTGGGGTCGCCGGTGGTGCCGGAGGTGTAGCACATGGCGGCGGCCGCACGCTCGTCGAGCTCCGGCCAGTCGTAGGCGATGGGCTTGCCCGCGATCAGCTCCTCGTACTCGTGCACCTGCGCGTGCGAGCCCGCGAGCAGGGAGCGGTCGCCCGGGCCCGACACCACCAGGTGCTCGACGCTCGTCAGCTGCGGGAGGAGCGGCGCGAGCAGGCCGAGGAGGGAGCCGTTGACGATGATGACGCGGTCGGCGGCGTGGTTGACGATCCACACCAGCTGGTCGGCGGGCAGCCGCAGGTTGAGGGTGTGCAGGACGGCGCCCATGCAGGGCACCGCGAAGTAGGCCTCGACGTGCTCCGCGTTGTTCCACATGAAGGTGGCGACGCGCTCATCGTCCGTGACGCCGAGGTCCTCGCGCAGGGCGTGGGCGAGCTGAGCCGTGCGCTCGCCGATCTCGCGGTAGCTGCGGCGCTGCGGGTCGCCCTCGCCGGTCCAGGTCGTGACCTGTGATGTCCCGTGCACGGTCATGCCGTGCCGGAGGATGCGGGTGACAGTCAGCGGTACGTCCTGCATCGTGCTCAGCACGGCGTCCTCCTGGGGCGACATCGCCTGCGCGGCGGTACGGGCTGCGCGGCAGTAAGGGTTGGCGCTGATTCTGCGCGCATACCACTTGGTATGTCACTACTCCAGGGGATGATCGATCATCCGCCCCCGGCGCGCCCGCTCAGCGGACCGGCGTGAGTTCCGGGTCTTCGCGGAGCTTGCCGAGCGCGCGGGACACGGCGCTCTTCACGGTGCCGACGGACACCCCGAGCACCTCGGCGGTCTGCACCTCGCTCAGGTCCTCGTAGTACCTGAGGACGACCATCGCCCGCTGCCGCGCCGGCAGCTTCAGGATCGCGCGCCACATCGCGTCGCGGAGCACCTGCTGCTCGGCCGGGTCCCCGCCCGGCGTCACGTCCGGCTCCGGCAGCTCGTCGCACGCGAACTCGTCGACCTTCCGCTTGCGCCACTGCGACGTACGCGTGTTCAGCAGGGCCCGGCGCACATAACCGTCGAGGGCGCGGTGGTCCTCGATCCGGTCCCACGCCACATACGTCTTGGTCAGCGCGGTCTGCAGCAGGTCCTCGGCATCGCTCGGATTCGCGGTCAGCGAGCGGGCGGTGCGCAGCAGTACGGGCTGGCGGGCCCGTACGTAGGACGCGAACGACGGGTACGTGGAGGGCCCTATGGCCCGCGTCGGACCCGTGCCCCGCGTCGCGGCCGTGGAAGCGCTGGTGCACACGGACACCATGGATGCGGTCATGGCTCCACGCTAGAAGCGCCCCCTACTTCAGCGGATCGGCCGGAGGTCCCGAAGCCGTGTCCGCCTCAGGTTGTACGAGGGGTGTTGTCTACACCTCCTACAGGTGGAGGAGACGGAGCACGTCTCTGAGGGTTCGCCCCCGAGAGCCGCCCGGGCGCACGGTCCGCCCGGGCGGCCGTCCGGCTAGCTGATGCGCGCCACCGGAGCGTGCACGAGGTTGCGGTCGATCACCAGCGTGCGCCCGCCGTGCCGCTCCTTCACGTTCCCCGCGTACTGGTGGATGCGCCGCGCCGGGCGCCACGCGTTGTCGCTCAGCGAGGGCTCCCCGTACAGGTGCGGCTTGGTGCGCCAGCGCGCGAACCACATCACCGACGGCAGGTCACCCACGCCGGCCCGCCGTGCCGCCTCCATGTGCCGCACGCCGGAGTCGGCACTGCTGTAGAAGCCGGGGACGTAGCCCTGTCTGCGCACTTCGCGGTCCCAGGAGCGGACGAAGGAGAGCGTGGTGTTCGCGCAGCTCTTGTTGCGGTAGGCGTACGCCTCCATGTCCAGGTAGAGCGGGCTGTCCTGCTGGATGCCGACCGCCTTCGCCGCGCGTACCGCGTCACGCCCCTCCTGCTTCCCCTGACTCCAGGGCTGCCGCCCGATGCGTACGTTCTTCTTGTTCTTAGCGACGACACACGGCGACTGCGACCCCACGTACAGCGGGAGGACGCGCCAGCCCATCCCCTTCACCGCCCGCATCCAGGCGTGGTTGAGGTGCGGCTGCCGCTTGCAGGCCCGGCCGCGGCCCCCGAAGTACACGCCGACGGCGCCGTACTTGGACTGCCGCCAGCGCCGCATGGTGTCCGTGGACCGGGTGAGGCAGGTGTCGAAGGCCCAGCCGCGGAAGGTCGACACCTTCGCGGCTGCCCCGCGGGCGGTGTGGTCGGAGGCGACGCCCGGTGGTGAGGCGGTCATGTCCGCGGCCAGGGCCGTCAGGACGAGGACGAATCCAATGATCATCGTTCGAAGACGCATACGCCGAGTGAAAGCGTCCGGGCCCGATCCGCGGCCGGGACACGCGCCGCGTTCAGCCGTCCGACCGCAGAATCAACCCCGATGTGGGAACGCCCGTGCCCGCCGTGACCAGAGTGCGCGCCGCGCCCGGTATCTGGTTCACGGAGGTGCCGCGCACCTGCCGGACGGCCTCCGCTATGCCGTTCATGCCGTGGAGATACGCCTCTCCCAACTGTCCGCCGTGCGTGTTCAGGGGCAACCGCTCCTCGGCGACGAAGCCCGCGCCCTCGCCTGGCGGGCAGAATCCGAACTCCTCCAATTGCATCAGCACGAACGGGGTGAAGTGGTCGTAGAGCACCCCGACGTCGATGTCGCCCGGCGCCAACCCGGAGGTGCGCCACAGCTGCTTCGCCACCACGCCCATCTCGGGCAGCCCTCTCAGGTCGTCGCGGTAGAAGCTGGTCATCTGCTCCTGCGCCCGGCCCGCGCCCTGGGCCGCCGCAGCGATCACGGCCGGCGGACGCGGGAGGTCGCGGGCCCGCTCCACGCTCGTGACGACGATCGCCTGCCCGCCGTCCGTCTCCTGGCAGCAGTCCAGGAGACGCAGGGGCTCGACGATCCAGCGCGACGCCGCATGGTCCGCGAGCGTGATCGGCTTCCCGTGAAAGTACGCCGCGGGGTTGGTGGCCGCGTACTTCCGGTCCATGACGGCCACATGACCGAAGGCCTCCGGCGTCAGACCGTACGCATGGAGATAGCGCTGGGCCGCCATCGCCACCCAGGAGGCGGGCGTCAGCAGTCCGAACGGCAGGGCCCAGCCGAGCGCCGCGCCCTCGGCGGACGGCTCGCGCCGCTGCACCCCGGAGCCGAATCTGCGCCCCGACCGTTCGTTGAACGCGCGGTAGCAGACGACGACCTCCGCCACCCCGGACGCCACCGCGAGGGCCGCCTGCTGGACGGTGGCGCAGGCCGCCCCGCCGCCATAGTGGACGCGGGAGAAGAAGGACAGTTCCCCGATGCCGGCCGCCTGGGCGACCGTGATCTCCGGGCTGGTGTCCATGGTGAAGGTGGCCATGCCGTCCACGTCGGCCGGTGTGAGCCCGGCGTCGTCGAGCGCGGCGCCCACCGCCTCCACGGCCAGCTTGAGCTCGCTGCGCCCCGAGTCCTTGGAGAACTCCGTCGCCCCGATCCCGACGATCGCGGCCTTCCCGCCGAGGCTGTCGCGCGTACGGACGCTCATGCGGTGCCTCCCGGGGGGACGGTGACCGTGACCGTGCCGGTCACGTGCTTGCCGATGCCGTTGGTGCCGACGACCGTGACGACGGCCGTGTCGCCCCCGGGCGCGGCCTCGACGTCCTCGACGGTTCCGGTCAGCACCATGGTGTCCCCCGGGTAGTTGGGCGCCCCGAGGCGTATCGCCACCTTGCGCAGCACGGCGGTGGGGCCGAAGTGGTCGGTGATGTACCGCCCGACGAGGCCGTTGGTCGTGAGGATGTTCATGAAGATGTCGGGGGAGCCCTTCGCCCGCGCGAGCTCCGCGTCGTGGTGCACGTCCTGGTAGTCGCGGGACGCGATGGCCCCGGCGACGATGAGTGTCCGGGTGATCGGGATCTCCAGCGGCGGCAGCTCCTCACCCGTCGTCACACCGGTCCCGCTCTTCACAACACCGGACCCGCCCTTCGTGATATCGGTCCCGCCCTTCGTGACATCGGCCGCGCTCTGCGTGACACCGGTCTCCCCCTTCATGACGGCTCCCCCTTTGCGATCAAGTCACCCAGCTCCTGGAGCACTTCGCTGCCGCACCCCAGATACGCGTCCAGCTGCCGCCCCCACAGGAAGTGCCGGTGCACGGGGTGGTCGAGGTCGGCGCCCATGCCGCCGTGCAGGTGCTGGCCCGCATGCACGACACGCTTGCCCGCCTCCGAGGCCCACCAGGCGGCGGTCAGGGCGTGCGTGCAGTACGGCAGTCCGGTGTCACGGCGCCAGGCCGCCTCGTAGGTCGTGACTCTGATCGCCTCGGTGTCCATGTAGGCGTCGGCGGCGCGGAGTTGGACGCCTTGCTTCGCGGCGAGGGGGCGGCCGAACTGCTCGCGCGTGTTCGTGTGGGCGACCGCGCGGGCCAGCGACCCCGCGCACACCCCGGCCTGCAGCCCGGCGAAGGCCGTCCGTGCGCACGCCTGCACGTCCTCGTATGCGGCGGGACCTCCCAGCCGCTCCCCCGGCGTCCGGTCGAGGATGAGCCGGCCCGCCGCCCAGGGCGCCGTCAGCTCGACCGGCTCCACGCGCGCGTCGGCGACCCGCACCAGCCACAGGCTCCGGTCGGCCGCCGCCACCAGGACCCGCTTCGCGTCCCGCAGCCACGGCACCCACGTCACCGTGCCGCTCAGCACCCCGTCCGCGGACGCCACCACCCCGCCGCGGGCGGGCAACGCTCCCGTGACGACCGCGCTCCCCTGCCTGAGCGCCGGCAGCAGCCGGTCCCGCTGCTCGGCCGTGCCGTGCGCGGCCACCGCGAGTAGGCCGTAGACACAGCTCGCCGCGAACGGCACCTGTGCCGTCACCCGCCCCTGCTCCTCCAGGAGCAGCACGAGCCCGAGCAGCCCGATGTCCTCGACCGCGCCCGGCAGCCCCGCCGCGCACAGGGCCTTCCAGAGCTCGGCGTCCGAACCCGTCCCCACCGCCGCGAGCCGCTCCGGCGTGGCCAGGTCGGTGAAGATCTCCCGGGCGAGGTCGCGCGCGGCCGCCTGCTCCTCCGTAGGCGTGAAGTCCACGTCAGCCACCGCCTTCCGTCGCGCCCCCGGAGGCCGCCACGCCCCCGGAAGCCGCCGCACCCCCAGAAGCCGACACGCCTTCGACGGCCTCCCCGCCCTCGACGGCCCGGAACACCGGCAGCTCCAGCTCGGCGTCCACCCGCTCGAACGCGAGCCGCACCGGCATCCCGATCCGCACCTTGTCGTACGGCACGCCGGTCACGTTGCTGATGATGCGCACGCCCTCCGCCAGTTCGACGAGCGCCACGGCGTAGGGAGGGTCGAAGGCGGGGAAGGGCGGGTGGTGCATCACGACGTACGAATAGACGGTGCCCTCGCCGCTCGCCTCGACCGTGTCCCACTCGAGCGAACCGCAGGCGTTGCAGCCGGGGAGCCAAGGGAAGCGGAGTGTGTCGCAGCCGCCGCAGCGCTGGATCAGCAGGCGGTGCGCGGCGACGCCCTCCCAGAAGCCGGCGTTGTCCCGATTGATGACCGGACGGGGGCGCTCGCCCTTCGGTTTCCGTTTCGCCGGAGCGTATTTGAGGATGCGGAAGCGGTGGGTGCCCGCGAGCCGGCCGCCCGCGCGGACGTCCATCCGTGTCGTGACGAAGTGCCCCGTGCCCAGCTTGGTCGTCTTGCGCTCCGACACCGACTCGATCACCGCGTCGAAGGTGATCTCGTCACCGGGCCGCAGCGCCCGCAGATACTCCTGCTCGCAGTCGGTGGCGACCACCGAGGTGTACCCGGCGTCGTCGAGCAGGGCGAACAACGCGTCGTACGCCTCCGAGCGGCCGTCGTGGCCGGAGAGTCCTCCCATCGTCCAGACCTGGAGCATCGTCGGGGGCGCCACCGGGTCCGCGCCCCTGTACGCGGGGTGCGTGTCGCCCATCGCCTCGCACCAGTGCCTGATCATGGGTTCGTTGACCAGGTCCTTGCCCAGGCCCGCCTCCGCCGCCGGCCTCCCCTCGAACGCCCGCAACTCCTCGTACGCGGTCTCCTTCACAGCTGCCTCCGCCGTCTCCGCTGCCCCCGCCGTCTCCGCCCCCTGGGCCCCCGCCGTCACCGCCCCCTGGGCCGCCTCCCTCTCCGACACCTGGGCCGCCTCCGCCTTCGTCACCCCCGCCATCACCGTCGCCCCCTCCGCATGCCGAGCCGCATCGTCGCGACGATCTCTCGCTGCACCTCGCTCACCCCGCCCCCGAACGTGTTGATCTGCGCGGCCCTGTTCATCCGCTCCAGCTCGCCGTCGTCCCCGAGACCGCCCGGCGAACCGGCTCGCACGAGCCCCGCTTCGCCCGCGATCTCCTGACACATTCGGTACACCTCCACGGCCGACTCGGTTCCCGCGAACTTCACGCCGCTCGCGTCGCCCGGCGCCGGACCCCCGGTCCCCACATCACCCACCAAACGCCAGTTGAGCAGGCGCGTTGCCGCAAGCCGGGCATGCGCTTCGGCCAGCCTCGACCGCACCCACGGAGCGTCAATCCGGCGCTCACCCGTCACCGGATCGGGTGTACGCGCGCGGTCCAGCGCCGCCGCGTAGAAGTCCTCGGCCTGCATGCCGATCGCGGCGAGCGCGACCCGCTCGTGGTTGAGCTGGTTGGTGATGAGCCCCCAGCCGCCGTTCTCCTCGCCGACGAGGTTCGCGGCCGGCACCCGGACTCCGTCGTAGTACGTCGCCGTCGTCGTCAGTCCGCCCACCGTCTCGATCGGTGTCCAGGAGAAGCCGGGGTCGTCGGTCGGCACGAGGAGGATCGAGATGCCCTGGTGTTTGGGGGCTTCGGGGTCGGTGCGGCAGGCCAGCCAGATCCAGTCGGCGTTCTGCGCGTTCGAGGTGAAGATCTTCTGCCCGTCGACCAGCCAGGTGTCGCCGTCGCGCACGGCCCGGGTCCGCAGCGCCGCCAGGTCCGTCCCGGCGGAGGGCTCGCTGTAGCCGATCGCGAAGACGACGTCGCCGCTGAGGATGCGGGGCAGGAAGGTGTCCTTCTGCTGCTCGGTGCCGTATTTCATGAGGGTCGGCCCCACGGTGTTCAGGGTGACCATCGATACCGGGGCGCCCGCGCGGTGGGCCTCGTCGAAGAAGACGAACTGCTCGTCGGCGCCGCGCCCCTGGCCGCCGTACTCGACGGGCCAGCCGAGGCCCAGCATGCCGTCGGCGCCGATGCGGCGCAGCAGGCGCCGCTGTCCCTCCGCGTCCGTCCCGTCGGGCGGCCCTTCGGGCATCACCTCGCGGAAGTACGCGCGCAGTTCGGCACGGAGTCGGCGCTGGCGTTCGGTGGGGGCGAGGTGCACGGGGGCGGCCTCTCCGTCTCGTACCGGCAGGGTTTCTGACTGTCCGTCAGGTACGGTGCGGTGTCAAGGGATCACCCGCCGCCGGCTCCACGGAGGAGCCCCCCCCCCCCGGACCCGTCACCCCCCTCCCCGGACCCGTCACCACCCAGACCCGGCACCGCCCCCCCCGGACACGCCTGTGCGGCGGCACCGAAGCGCCGCCGCACAAGAGCGTCACACCCCACAGCTCACGCCCCTTGGAGCCGTCCCGAGCGGCTCCAGAGGGCACCGGCTCACCAGAGCTCGGCGAAGTTGACCGCGACGTTGTCGTTCGACTGGTCGATCGCCGTGAAGCCGGATCCGTTCACCTGGGCGGTGTTGTTCTGGTTGGAGGCTCCGTTGCCGATGGCCTGCTGCTGCGTCGTGGTCGAGTTGCCCCCGTTGTCATCACCCACGCCACTGCCGTTCACAGTCGCCACACCGGCGTTGGATCCGTTGTTCGCGAAGGCTCCGTTGTCGGCCAACGCGACGCCCGAGAAGAGCGCGGCGGCCAGCGGCACGGCTGCGGCGGCGGCGATGATGCGGGCGCTACGGATACTTGCCATGTCTGTTCCTCCAGAGCAGGAGGCACGCGTCGGCCGAGGCCTGGCGCACCTGAAGTACGGCTTATTCCAAGGCAGTTGGCCGACCGCCCCGGAGTGTGCTGCACGACGTCGCGGGTCCAGAGTTGCCCACCGAATCCCCGGCGAACCACCCCGGAAGCCGTGATTCCCCCGCAAGCGTGAGGACATATCGATAAACGCTCCGCGCGCCCCACCGGTCTGCTCCGAGGCCCACGGACCCCCGGCCGCATTGCACCCCCGGCCGGGCATCGCACGAGGTGAAGCGTTACGGCAGCCTTCCTCCCGAAGGCCGCGCAGGGGGGCGGCGCCCCCTCCCGGATCACCCCGTCCGGCCCAATCCCGGCCCGCTCCCTCTTCCCTTCTTCGAACGTGCGTACGAAAATGAGGTCATGGCCACCACCGACCGCCATGCCACCACCCTCGCGCTCGCCCACGCCCTGTCGGCCGCCGAACGCGGCCTCGCGGTGCTCCCGCTGTCCCGCACCAAGCTCCCCGCCCTGCGCTCCCCCCACCACGGAGACCCCCGGCCAGCCCTCTGCCACGGTGAATGCGGACGCCTCGGGCACGGCGTGTACGACGCGACGACCGACCCCCGGCGCATCCGCGAACTCTTCGCCGCCGCCCCCTGGGCCACCGGCTACGGCATCGCCTGCGGGCTGCCGCCACACCATTTGATCGGCATCGACCTGGACACCAAGTCCGGTACGGACGCCTCGGCGGCCCTGCGCGAACTGGCGCTGCGCCACCTCTTCACGATCCCCGACACCGTCGTCGTGATCACGCCCAGCGGCGGCCGCCACATCTGGCTCACCGGCCCACCGGACACCGTGATCCCCAACTCGGCGGGCCGGCTCGCCCCCGGCATCGACGTCCGGGGCGCCGGCGGCTACCTCGTCGGCCCCGGCTCCCGCACCGAGCACGGCCTCTACAGCACCGCGCCCGGCACCGCCCACCTGCCCCCCGCGCACTGCCCTCCGGCCCTGTTGCGCCTGCTCACGCCCCCGCCCCGCCCCCACCAGCACGCACCCCGCGGGGCCGACAGCGCGCCGGCCGGACACCCTGACGCGTTACCCCAACGCGGCCAGGGGCTGGTGCAGTTCGTTCTCGCGGCGCACGAGGGCCAGCGCAACACCCGCCTCTTCTGGGCCGCCTGCCGGGCCTACGAGAACGGCATCGGCGAGGCCCTGGCGCCCCAACTCGTGGACGCCGCCCTACGCGTCGGCCTCACCGAACGCGAGGCCCTCTCGACGATCGCCTCGGCGGCCCGCCTCACGGGTGACACGTGAGCCGACCCGGCCCGCCCAAGGGCATGTCTAAAGGGCGCCCAAGCGCCCAACGGGACCCCAAGCGCCCAACGCGACAGGGCACTGCAACCTTCTGATCAGTGCGTCGGACAGGGCCCCTCGTGATCCGCTGTACGAAAGGCCCCGAGATGTCGTAGCGTGGTAAGGCTTCTGCTCCGGAGATCTCGGCAGCAGTGGCCGAAGTTCCTGTTCCTTCTGCTTCCTGTTCCTTCTGCGTCGATCTTGAGGTGACGTCCTATTAACCAGGCCATGTAGCCGTCCGCGTTCCCCACGTGCTGTTTTGTCGCACGTGTCCGGGGGCGGACGTCGCGCTGGCCTGAGTTGCGTCACCCCCGTGTGTCCCCCCGCAGTTTTCTGTCTTTCCCCGGGTGCAGCTCTGCCGTCTGCCCCGGGTTTCGTGTTTTTCCGACCCCGGTGCGGCTGTCGGCAGGGCTCCCCGATCCCCTTGGATCAGGAGTTTCCGTCGTGTCTTCCTCCGCGCTCGACAACGAGCCGCAGCACACCACCCAGTCCCCGCCCCGCCCAGCACCCGGATCGTCGAAGTTGGGCCTGGCTGCCTGGATCGCTCTCTTGGTGCTCCTCGGCGCCGAGCTGATGGACATGATCGACCAGTCGGTCGTCCTCACCGCCCTGCCCGCCATCCAGGAGTCCACCGGCGCCGGACCTGACGCGGTGCAGTGGGTGACCACCGGCTATTCACTGCCCATCGCCGTCGGGCTGATCACCGGCGGACGCCTCGGCGACCTCTACGGCCGGCGCAGGATCCTGCTCATCGGCACCGTCGTGTTCACCGCGGCCTCACTGCTGTGCGGCCTCGCTGCCGGGCCGGGTCTGCTGATCGCCGCCCGCGCCCTCCAGGGCGTGGGAGTGGCCGTGATGATCCCGCAGATCCTGGCCACCCTTCACGTCACCTTCGAGGGCCAGAACCGCAGCAAGGTGTTCGGCCTGTACGGAGCCGTCATGTCGCTCGCCAATGTCCTGGGCCCGGTGATGGGCGGTCTGCTGACCGAGGCGGACCTGTTCGGGCTGTCCTGGCGGCCGATCTTCCTGGTCAACGTGCCCGTCGGCCTCGCCGTACTCCTCCTGGGCCGCAGGTTCATCCCCGAGTCGACCGTGCAGAAGGCCGACCGGCTGGACCTCACCGGCATGCTGCTGTCCGCGCTGGCCATCGTCCTCATCGTCTTCCCGCTCACCGAGGGGCATCTGCATCACTGGCCGCTGTGGTGCTTCGCCCTGCTCGCCGCGGGCGTTCTCGTCCTCGGCGTCTTCCTGCGCCACCAGCGGCGCAAGCAGGGCGACGCACCCCTCGTGGCCCTGTCCCTCTTCCGGAGTCGGCAGTTCTCCGGCGGCATGGCCGCGCAGCTGATGCACGGCCTGCTGTGCGGGCTGTTCTTCATGACCTGGACGCTCTACCTCCAGCGCGGACTGGGCATGAGCCCCCTCCAGGCGGCCCTGGCCTTCGTGCTGCTCTCCCTCGGAGAGCTGGCCGGCGCGACGATCGTGGCGAAGAGCGGCGGGCGCTTCGCCCGACGGCTGCCGCAGACGGGAGCTCTCGTCGCGCTCGCCTCGATGGCTGCCTACGGACTCCAGGTCGACGCGGGCCAGGCGGGCCTGACCCTGCCGGCGATGACCGCTCCGGTGGTACTGATCGGGTTCGGACTCGGCATGGTCGGCGGCCCGCTCGCCGACATGTCGCTGGCGCGGGTGCCGCATGAGGACGCCGGGTCGGCCTCGGGCCTGTTCAACACCGTCATGCACCTGGGCATCGCCCTCGGCACCGCGCTGACCGCCCTGGTGTTCTTCGCCACCACTGGCGGCTCGCTCGACGCCGGGCTCAACCGTGACGCGTTCCTCACCGTGCTGTGGTGGGCCGGCGGCCTCCTCGCCCTCCTGTGGGCCCTGATGTTCTGCCTGCCCAAGCGGCCGAACGGCCCGGCCGATTGCTGAAAAAGGGTGTCTCCCCATGGGAGACACCCTTCTGCACTGCTACTGCTCTGACCTGCAAGCGGTGGGTGTGGGATTTGAACCCACGGTGGCGTGAACCACGACGGTTTTCAAGACCGTTCCCTTAGGCCGCTCGGGCAACCCACCCCGCGCCGTCCGACGGAAACCGAATCAGGACCGCGCGGGGACAAGACTAGCGGGTCAGCTGTCACCCTTGCGCTGGCCCAGGGTCACGTCGACCGCGTGCTCCTTGCCGTCGCGCTCGTATGTGATCTTGACGGTGTCGCCCGGCTTGTGGGTCCAGATCTGGCCGATCAGGGTCGGGCCGCTGTCGATCACCGTGTCGTCCAGCTTCGTGATGACGTCGCCGGGCTTGAGGCCCGCCTTGTCCGCCGGGCCGTTCGGGGTGATCGGTTCCGCGCCGCCCGTGGCCTCCTGGGAGATCGTCGCGCCGTTCGTGCCCTCCTGCTGGAGGGAGACCGAGGCGCCGATCACGGGGTAGACCGGCTGACCGGTCTTGATCAGCTGCTGGGCGACCTGCTTCGCCTGGTTGACCGGGATCGCGAAGCCCAGGCCGATGGAGCCGGACTGGCCCGACCCGCCGAGGCCGCCGCCGCTCTCGGCCGGCTTGATCGCGGAGTTGATGCCGATGACCGCGCCGCGCGAGTCGAGCAGCGGGCCGCCGGAGTTGCCCGGGTTGATGGAGGCGTCGGTCTGCAGGGCGCTCATGTACGAGCTCTTGCCGCTCTGTCCGCCGTCGCTGGAGGTCACCGGGCGGTTCTTGGCGCTGATGATGCCGGTGGTGACGGTGTTCGACAGGCCGAAGGGGGCGCCGATCGCGATGGTCGAGTCGCCGACGGCCACGCGGTCGGAGTTGCCGAGCTTGAGCGGCCGCAGACCGTCGGGGGCGTTCTTGAGCTTGATGACCGCCACGTCGTAGCCCTCGGCGCGGCCGACGACCTCGGCGGCGTACTTCTTGCCGTTCGAGAACGTCACCTGGAGCTTGCCGCCCTCGGCCGCCGACGCCACCACGTGGTTGTTGGTGAGGATGTGGCCCTGCGTGTCGTAGACGAAGCCGGTGCCCGTGCCGCCCTCGCCGCCGCCGCTCTGCGCCTCGATGGTGACGACGCTCGGCAGTGCCTTGCTGGCGATGTCGGCGACCGAACCGGGCTCGCGCTTGAGGTCGGCGGGGGTGTCGGGGGCGGACACCGTGGTCGAGCTGGTGTCGCTGTCGTTCCGCTCGGCCGCCCAGTAGCCGACGCCTCCGCCGATGCCGCCCGCGATCAGGGCGGCCGCGAGCACCGCGGCGACCAGGCCGCCGCGCCGGCCGCCGGGCTTGGGCTCCTGCGGGTGGTACGAAGCGCCCCAGCCGGACCCGGAGCCGCCGCCCGTGGCGTACGACGGCATGGCGGGCGGCTGCGGGGGCGGCCAGTCGGCACCGGCAGCGCTCGGAGCGGCGCCTTGCGGGGCGCCTTGCGGGGCGCCCGATACAGGACCTTCCGGGGCACCTTGCGGGGCGCCCGGCACAGCACCTTCCGGGGCACCCGCGGAGGCGTGGGCGGGAGCATGCCCGGGGGCGTGTGCGGGCGCGGCGTGCGAGGGGGCGGCGTGCGCGGGAGCAGAGTGCGCCCCCTCATGCCCCGGCTGCCCGCCCGGCGCACCGGACCCGGCTGCACTGGAGTCGGCGGGAACAGCGGGAGCGTCCACCGGCGCGGGGGGCGCGGACGGGGCCTGGGGTACCTCGTTGCCCTCGTTCTCGGTGCTCACAGCTCTTCTCCTCGGTCCATGCTGTCGTTACGTACGTTCTCGGTCACGGCCAGGGGTGTGCCGACTGTGCAGTTGTCAGCGGGTGCCGGCGGGTGCCGGCGGGTGCCGGCGGGTGCCGGCGGGCGTCAGCGGAGGCCGACGACTGTCGGCTGTCGTCCGCCCGTCCTCTGCCCCGTCATCTGCCATCCGTCATTTTTGTCTGCTGTCAGCTTTTCCCATGGGCTGTCAGGGCACCATAAGCCGATCCTGTGTGTTCGGCGTCCCGGCGGGGTGTCGTCCGGTGGGGTGCCGTCGGCGGAGTGTCGTCCGGCGAGCCGACGAGTACCCCGTGATGGCACCATGACGCGGTGACCCTCGCACGACAGCACCAGATTCAGGTCATCGCCCACCGCGGAGCCTCCGAGGACGCCCCCGAGCACACGCTGGCCGCCTACAAGAAAGCGGTCGAGGACGGTGCCGACGCCCTCGAATGCGATGTGCGGCTGACCGCCGACGGCCATCTCGTGTGCGTCCACGACCGCCGCGTGAACCGCACGTCGAACGGCCGCGGGGCCGTCTCCGCCCTTGAGCTCGCCGACCTCGCCGCCCTGGACTTCGGTTCCTGGAAGAGACATCACGGCGAGGCCGAGGAGGACCCGGACTGGGAGGGCTCAGCCGAGGACACCTCCGTGCTGACCCTGGAGCGCCTCCTTGAGCTGGTGGCCGAAAGTAATGCCTCGGGACGACAGGTGCGGCTGGCCATCGAGACCAAGCACCCCACCCGCTGGGCGGGCCAGGTGGAGGAGCGCCTGCTGCTTCTCCTCAAGCGCTTCGGCCTGGACGCGCCGCCCGCCGACGGTCCTTCGCCGGTACGGGTCATGAGCTTCTCGGCGCGTTCACTGCACCGCGTCCGGGCCGCTTCGCCGACGCTGCCGACCGTCTACCTGATGCAGTTCGTCTCGCCGCGCCACCGCGACGGCCGCCTTCCGCAAGGGGTGCGCATCGCAGGTCCCGCCATGCGGATCGTGCGCAACCACCCGTCGTACGTGGCGAAGCTGAAACGCGCGGGGCACGAGGTGCACGTGTGGACCGTGAACGAGCCGGCGGATGTCGAACTCTGTGCCGAACTGGGCGTCGACGCGATCATCACCAACCGCCCCAAACAAGTTCTGTCCCAACTGGACCGGCTGGGACTCCGGTAACTCCCGTTACAGGGAGTGCACCGGCGCGTTCGGTGCGTATTCGATCGTCACGAGTGCGTCACCGGGCGTGGGTTGGCCGGTTTCCGGTCCAGTCCATTGGGGCATCCACACCGTGGCGTGGGGCGAAGGAGGTCTCGGGGGTGGCGTTGGTGGTGGCACGGGAGGTGCCCACGTCGTCGAGCATGGCCGTACCCCATGGCCCTGCGGGCGTGGGGGAAGCAAGACACCGTATGCGTGATCAGCTGCGCATGAGCGGGGTCTCGGAGTCGGTCGTCGACGATGCCGTACTGATCCTGTCGGAGTTGCTCAGCAATGCCTGCCGGCACGGCAGGCCGCTGGGCCGCGGGATGGTCGGGGACGGGGACGTGCGCGCGGCCTGGCACGTCGACAAGGCGGGCAGGCTGACGGTCGAGGTGACGGACGGCGGCGGTCCGACCCGTCCGGCCCCGGCCACCCCGTCGGTCACGGCGCACGGCGGCCGCGGGCTCAACATCATCACGGCGCTCGCCGACACCTGGGGAGTCCGTGACGACGTGCACGGCGAGGTCACCGTGTGGGCCGTCGTCCAAGCCGCCCACCACCGCGAGGATTTCGCTACGCGCGTCGCCGCCCCGTCGGCGGCCGCGATATCCGACCTCGCCTTCGTGGACCCCTTCGACGAGTCGGACTGAATCCGCGAACGGCTAGGCTCGCGCCCGTACGCAAGAGAGCCGTAGCCGGGAGACACCCAAGATGGCCAAGAAGCGCCCCCAGCCCAAGGGCAAGCAGCAGCCGCAGCTCAAGGGCGGCCCCGGCGACGGGGAGATTCCCGTCGTCGGCGCCCGTGAACCCTGCCCCTGCGGCTCGGGCCGCCGCTACAAGGCCTGTCACGGCCGGGCCGCCGCGCACGCGGTGACCGAGCTGGTGCAGCGCCCCTTCGAAGGCCTGCCCAGCGAGTGCGACTGGGTCGCGCTGCGCGAGCTGGTCCCCGCCGCCACGGTCGAGCTGACGCTCAAGGGCGGCCTCCCCGAGGGCATCCCCTCGGTCTCCCTCGCCACCGTGCTGCCGATGGCCTGGCCCGCGCTGCGCCGCGACGACGGTTCGGTCCTGATCGGCCTGCAGAACGACACCTCGTCCGGTGACATCAGCCGCGACCTCGCCGACACGCTGCAGCGCGCCCTGGAGGCCGACCCCGGCACGCCGGTGAAGGGCCGCCGCGCGCCGGCCGACGGTCCTCGGCTGCAGGACCTGCTCGACCCGGAGGGCGCGTTCGAGCCGGTCGTGCACCCGGGCTTCGAGTTCTGGGTGCCGGACGCGGACAACGCCACGCCGGAGGTGGCCGCGTCCCTCGAGCGGGCGAACGACGCCGCCATCCCGACGGCGAAGCTGACCGGTGTCGACGCCGCGTACTGGTGCGAGACCCCGGAGAAGAACCACCTCCGCTGGGTCATGCCGCACCCCGAGGAGAAGCTTCTGGACGCGCTGGCCCGGCTGCACGCGGCCGGCACGTCGAGCCTCGGCGAGGGCACGCGCCTGGTCGGCTCCTTCCGGGCGCACGGCCTGACCGTGCCGGTGTGGGACCTGCCGACCGGGGTCTCCGCCGCGGACGTCGAGAAGCCCGCCGCGGAGTTCGCCGAGCGGCTGGCGGCGGCGCTCGCCTCGGACGCCCCGCTGACCGCGGACGAGCGCCGGGCGCGCGGTGGTCTCACCAACCGTCAGGTGACGCTCAGCTGAAGCGCGCTGCCCGACTGACCGTGCCGTACCGACTGACCCACCAGTCAGTCGGTACGACACGAAGTGGAATGCGTGGCTCCTGTCACGGCTTCCCGTAGTCACGGATAAATCGCTGTCCGGATAACTGGGATCGAATTTGCCAGGAGCCGATCTCTTGTTACCGTTCAGGTAGCCCGGTTGCTGGTGCATCCCCCGTCGCCAGCAACCGGGCCCTTTTGCGCCCGGAGACCGGTTCAGGACTCAACTGTCCTGCGGCGATGCCGAGTTGCTGCCCGCCCGCAGCAGCAGCCCTTCCGCTTCGCCCGCCGCGTACTCCGCCACCGCCGAGTACGCCGTCGCATCGCCCGCCGACCGCTCGCGCGGGGTCTCGCACGCTGCCGGTTCGTCCCCCGCCGCCACCTCGCAGTACAGCTGTACGGTGCGCGCGTCCGGGCCCATCAGGGTCAGGACCGCGGTCAGCTCCTCGCCGGTGGCATTGCGGTAATAGGTACGCGCCCAGGTGTCGCGGCCCAGCGTGAGGACACAGGTCTGCGCTTCGAGGCCGTCGGGCGAGGAGAGTTCGGGGCCGCACCGGGCGGCGGTGGCCGCTCCGAGACCCGTGAGCAACGAGGACTCCGGACCCGTCTCCGCCGCCCGACGCTCCCCCGAAGAGGCGTTCGAGGGAGGGGGCGACGGGGAGGGGAGGGGCGACTTCGCGTCACGGTCGCCGACCGGTCCCGCGGACGCGCCCGCGAGCGGCAGGAGGGCCGTGACGGCCACGATGCCCAGGAGCACGATCAGGCGGGGTTGCATGAGCCGAAGATAACGACCGCGGGCGCGCGGCCTGCTCGCCGCGCGCCCGATTCCCCTACAACTCGGGGGCGCTCACACCCGTACGAGTGAGCGCGTCCACCACGGCGTCCACCACCGCTTCGACGTCCGGCACCCAGGGGGCGGCGGAGCCGGGCAGCGGGGCGCGCTCCCAGCGCACCCGGCCCTGTCCCGTGTCGGAGGGCGGCAGGGCGAGATAGCCGCCCTCGCCGTGGAAGCGGAGCGAGCCCGGGACGCAGTCCTTGGCATAGAGGAGCTCGCCCAACTGGGCCATGGAGTACGGCGCGACGAGCAGATGGAGTCTGGCCTCGGTGGCGACCACCGGGCCGAGCCTGATGCCGGCCTCGTCGAGTGCGGCGAGGGCGCGTGCGCCCGCTTCCGCGGGGAGGCTCACGGCGCACGGGGCGCGGCCTCCGGTGGCGAGTACGACGGGTGCGCCGGGTCGGTTGGTCCACCACCAGCGGACCATCCGCTCGTCGGTGGTGGCGGCGAGGAGGCCGGGGTCCAGGGGGTGCGCGCCCGGTACCGCGCAGTCGGGGTCGGGGCAGGAGCACCGGCTGCCGTCGCGCCGGTCGAGACCGACTCCTGGCAGTACGGGCCACCGCCATGCGGTCGCGAAGGTCAGAGCCGCGCCGAGCTGTCCGGCACTCCGGCCGGGCTTCCTTCCGATTCGCCAGGACAGGAGCCTGCGTCGCCTTCCGAGGATCTCGCGCATGAGCGCTCGTTCCTTTCCGTTGCACGCCGGCGTTAGCCGGGGAGACTGCGGGCCACATCACACCATGTGTGGATCACTTCGCTGTACGTACGAACTGGCACATCCGACCCCAGCCTGCGGCATGGGGAACCACTCTGAACCGAGCGTTGACGTGGCGTGGGGTGGCGGCGCCTGGCGTTTGCCGTCCCGCGATATTGCTTGCCGCCTCCGCCACGGGAGGATGGGGCACGGTCGTCGTGAATGAGGACGCCCGGGTCCTTGGTCAGGTTCCGGACGGACCCCAACTGCCCCTGGCCATCACTGAGTACGTACCCAGCGCGACCACTGCAACGCTCTACCGAACAACGTCAGTCGACCCTAATATGCCCTAACCCGGCGCTGTTTTCAGCCAACTTAACAAGATCTTTTACAGCTCTCGCAAATACCTCGGACACCAGGAATCCCCGCAGGACAATGCTGGACATCCCCTCACCAGGGCGTGTACATCTGGAGACATTGCTAGCGGCGCATAATGACATGGGGGTTTGCGATGCTATCGAGCATTACGCACCGGCCGGAAAGCCGTCAGCCATGAACGCCCCGCACCTCCCGAAAGTGGCCGGAATCGATTCAACAGTTCCGCCACCGGCCCACACTGTCGCGCCCACCGCGCAGACCCCGCCCGCCGCAGCACCCCCGGAGGGCCCTTCCGTACCGAGCGCGCCCTGCGCCGTGCTCCAGGACCGGCTCGCCGGCTGGGTCTCCGACCTCACCACGCTGCACGAACTCACCGAGCGGCTCGCCCGCACGGGCACCCTCGACGAGGCGCTGCGGGAGCTCCTGCGCGCCGGTGCCGCCCTGGTGGGCGCGCGGCGCGGACTCGCCGTCGTCGAACCCGCCGACGGCCTCGGGCCCGACACCACCGTCGGCCTCGGCCTGGCCCGCGCCGACCTCGGGCACATCGAGACGGTGCCGCGCGCGGCCACCTCGTACGGCAGGATCCTGGACGCCCCCGAGGGCCGGCCGGGTGCCGTGCCGGTGGAGATCGCGCAGCCCGACCTGCTCGCCGAGGAGGGCCTCGACCCGCTGCACCGCGAGGTCGCCCACCGCATCGGCTACGCCGCCAGTTACGCCCTCCCCCTCGCCACCGAGACGGCGGGCCGGCTCGGCGCCGCCGCCTGGCTGTACGACGAGCCCGCCGAGCCGGACGAGCGCAGACGCCACCTCGTCGGGCTCTACGCCCGGCAGGCCGGCGAGCACGTGGCGCGGCTGCTCGAACTGGACCGCGCCCGCACGACCGACGCCACCCTGCGCGAGGAGCTCATGCCGTCGCGGCTGCCCCGGGTCGCCGGGGTGCAGCTCGCCGCCCGGCACCGCACGGGACCGCGCGGCGGCGGCGACTGGCACGACGCGCTGCCGCTGCCCGACGCGGCGCTGGGCCTCGCGGTGGGCTCCGTGACCGGGTCGGGGCCGAGCGCGGTGGCCGCGATGGGGCGCCTGCGGGCGTCCCTGCGGGCGTACGCCGTGATGGAGGGCGAGGACCCCGTCGCCGTGCTCTCCGATCTGGAGCTGCTGCTGCGGCTCACCGAGCCCGCGCGGTCGGCGACCGCGCTCTTCGCGTACTGCGAGCCCGCCCTGCGCAAGGTGGTGCTCGCCGGGGCCGGACACAGCCCGCCGCTGATCATCGGGGAGCGCCGCACGGAGTTCGTGGAGACCTCCCTGTCCGCGCCGCTCGGCATGCTCGCCTGCTGGGAGGCGCCGAGCGTGGAGCTCAGCCCCGAGCCGGGAGAAACGGTGCTTCTCTACACCGACGGGCTCCTGCACCGCACCGGCGACCCGATGGACCGGGCCTTCGCGCGGCTGCACGCGGCGGCGGCGAGCGTGCCGAGGGCCATCAGGGACGACCCCGGTGCGATCGCCGACCACGTGCTGCACGCCGTCCTGCCCGACGGGCTCGACGCCGTGGACAGCGAGGAGGACGTGGTGCTGCTCGCCGCCCGCTTCGAGTGAGGCTGCGGGCACTATCGGTAAGTGGCCTTCTGGCCCTGGGTCCCCTTCCGTACGCCCGTACGATGGAGGACGGCCCAGTGTCGTACATAGGAGGCAGATCGTGTCGGAGGCGCTCAACCCGGCGAACCCGGAAGAGACCGAAGAAGAGCCGATCAAGCAGCGCAAGAACGGCCTGTACCCGGGCGTTTCCGATGAGCTCGCCGAGAACATGAAGTCCGGCTGGGCCGACACCGAGCTGCACGACCTGCAGCCGATCGCCCAGGCCGAGCACACCGCCGCCCGTCGCGCCGCGCTCTCCGCGCGCTTCCCGGGCGAGCGCCTGGTGATCCCCGCGGGCAACCTGAAGACCCGTTCGAACGACACCGAGTACGCCTTCCGCGCCTCCGTCGAGTACGCGTACCTGTCGGGCAACCAGACCGAGGACGGCGTCCTCGTCATGGAGCCGAGGAGCGGCGGCGGCCACGACGCGACCATCTACCTCCTGCCGCGCTCCAACCGCGAGAACGGCGAGTTCTGGCTGGACGGGCAGGGCGAGCTCTGGGTCGGCCGCCGGCACTCCCTCACCGAGGCCGAGAAGCTGTACGGCATCCCCGCCTCCGACGTGCGCGAGCTGGCCGGCAAGCTGCGCGAGGCGACCGGCCCGGTCCGCGTCGTGCGCGGTTACGACGCCGGCATCGAGGCGGCCCTGACCGACAAGGTCACCGCCGAGCGCGACGAGGAGCTGCGCGTCTTCCTCTCCGAGGCCCGCCTCGTCAAGGACGAGTTCGAGATCGGCGAGCTGCAGAAGGCCTGCGACTCGACCGCCCGCGGCTTCGAGGACGTCGTGAAGGTCCTCGACAAGGCCGAGGCCACCAGCGAGCGCTACATCGAGGGCACGTTCTTCCTGCGCGCCCGCGTCGAGGGCAACGACATCGGCTACGGCTCCATCTGTGCCGCGGGTCCGCACGCGACCACGCTGCACTGGGTGCGCAACGACGGCCCCGTCCGCTCGGGCGACCTGCTCCTGCTCGACGCCGGTGTGGAGACCCACACGTACTACACGGCGGACATCACGCGGACCCTGCCGATCAACGGCCGCTACACCGAGCTCCAGAAGAAGATCTACGACGCCGTGTACGAGGCCCAGGAGGCCGGCATCGCGGCGGTGAAGCCGGGTGCCAAGTACCGCGACTTCCACGACGCGGCGCAGCGCGTGCTCGCCGAGAAGCTCGTCGAGTGGGGCCTCGTCGAGGGTCCCGTCGAGCGCGTCCTGGAGCTGGGTCTGCAGCGCCGCTGGACGCTGCACGGCACCGGCCACATGCTCGGCATGGACGTCCACGACTGCGCCGCCGCGCGCACCGAGACGTACGTGGACGGCACGCTGGAGCCCGGCATGTGCCTGACGGTCGAGCCCGGTCTGTACTTCCAGGCGGACGACCTGACCGTGCCGGAGGAGTACCGCGGCATCGGTGTCCGGATCGAGGACGACATCCTCGTCACGGAGGACGGCAACAAGAACCTGTCGGCCGCTCTGCCGCGTACGTCCGACGAGGTCGAGGCGTGGATGGCGCGGCTCAAGGGCTGACCCGCACACGCGTGACGAAGGGCCGGTTCCCCGCGGGGGCCGGCCCTTCGGCGTGCCTCAGTGGGCCACCCGCTCGTCCTCGCCCGCGACCTTGGCGGTGCTCAGGGCGATGCGGTTCCAGGTGTTGATGGTGAAGATCAGGGCGAGGACGCGGGCCAGTTCGGACTCGTCGAAGTGCCGAGTGGCCTCTACGTAGACGTCGTCCGGGACGCCGCCCTGGGAGACGAGCGTGACCGACTCGGTCAGGGCGAGGGCCGCCTGCTCCTTCGCGGTGAAGAAGTTCCGGGCCTCGCGCCACACGCCGATCATGTGCAGGCGTGCCTCGTCCTCGCCGGCCTTGCGGGCGTCGGAGGTGTGCATGTGGAGGCAGTAGGCGCAGCCGTTGAGGAGCGAGGCGCGGATCTGGATCAGTTCGACCAGGGCCGGGTCGAGGCCGTCGCGGGCGGCGGCGTCGAAGCCGATGAGGGCCTTGAAGGCCTTGGGGGCGGCCTGGGCGAAGTTGAGGCGGGGGGTGGCGGCGGGGGCGGCGGAGGTGCTGGTGGCGGGGGCGGGCGCGGTCTGCGTGATGGGGGCGGTGGGGGTCGTGGTCGCGGTCTGCGTGATGGTCGCGTTGTTCGTCATGACCATGAATCTAGGGGCGGGAAAGACCTCGCGTAGGGTGCATTTCCATGCCGGAATCATGGGTCAATTTGGCGGAGCGCATCGGCAGTGACCTGCACCTGGACCTCTCCGGTCCCGGCAGTCGCCGCGCCGTTCTCATCCGTGCGCTGCGGGACTCCGTACGCGAGGGGCGGCTCCCCCCGGGCACCCGGTTGCCGCCCTACCGCTCGCTCGCCGCCGACCTCGGTCTGGCCCGCAACACAGTCGCCGACGCCTATGCGGAGCTGGTCGCGGAGGGCTGGCTGACGGCGCGGCAGGGGTCGGGGACGCGGGTGGCCGAGCGGGCCGCGCCGCCCAAGCGCCCGCGCAAGCCGAAGCCCGCTCCGACGCGCCCCGCCGCACCCGCGTACAACCTGCGCCAGGGCACGCCCGATACGGCCTCCTTCCCGCGTACGGCCTGGCTCGCGGCCGCCCGGCGCGCCCTGGCCGCCGCGCCCAACGAGGCCTTCGGGCCCGGCGATCCGCGCGGCCGCGTGGAGCTGCGCCGGGCGCTCGCCGACTATCTGGCGCGGGCCCGCGGGGTGCACGCCGACCCCGAACGGATCGTGGTCTGCTCCGGGTTCGCGCACGCCCTTCGGCTGCTGTTCGCGGGGTCGCGCGGGGCGGGCGGCGCGGTGCTGCGGGGGTCCTTCGCCATGGAGTCGTACGGGCTCGGGTTCCACCGGGAGATCCTGGCGGACGCGGGCGTGCGGACCGTACCGCTGGGCCTGGACGAACAGGGTGCCAGGGTCGAGGAGTTGGCGGAGGGTCCGCGGGTCCGCGGCGTACTGCTCACGCCCGCACACCAGTTCCCGACCGGCGGCCCGCTCCACCCCGCCCGGCGCGCGGCGGTCGTCGACTGGGCCCGTAGCAGCGGCGGTCTCATCCTTGAGGACGACTACGACGGCGAGTTCCGTTACGACCGTGAGCCGGTCGGCGCCGTACAGGGTTTGGATTCCGAACGGGTCGTCTACCTCGGCTCGGTCAGCAAGAGCCTCTCCCCGGCGGTACGCATCGGCTGGATGGTGCTGCCCGAGCAGCTCGTCGACGGCGTGCTCGCCGCCAAGGGGGAGCGGGAGGCGTGGGCGAGCGTCCTCGACCAGCTCACGCTCGCCGAGTTCATCGCCTCCGGACAGTACGACCGGCACATCCGCCGGATGCGGCAGCGCTACCGGCACCGTCGGGACCGGCTCGTCACCGCTCTCGCCGAGCGCGCCCCGCACATCACGGCCACCGGCATCGCGGCGGGCCTGCACGCAGTGCTGCGGCTGCCGCCCGGGACGGAGGCGTCCGCGGTCAAGGCGGCGGCCTGGCAGGGGATCGCGCTGGACGGGCTCGCCGCGTTCCGTCACCCGGGGGCGACGATGCCGGCCGGGGACGGTCTCGTCGTCGGGTACTCGACGCCGACGGAGCACGCGTACGGGGCCGCGTTGGAGGCGCTGCTGCGGGCGCTGCCACCGGCCGACGGGGAAGCCGGTGAATAAGCCGGTCCGGTTAATAGGCCGGTCCGGTGCAGAAGCCGGTCAAGAGGTCGGCACTTCCTCACGCCGTCATCAACGGCGCGTCCTCCCGCCACTTGAGGATCTTGTCGAAGCTGATCACCGCACCGCTCCTGCCCGGCTTGTTGCCGAGGTGGACGTGGTCGGCGAGTTCTCTGATCAGGCACAGGCCCCGGCCGTGCTCGTCCGTCTCCGCGGCGGGCGGCCGGGGCGCGGGACAGCCGCGCGCCGTGCCGGGAAAACCGGGCCCGGAGTCGTCCACCTCGATGCGGCACTTCTCGCCGTCCAGGTAGGCCGTGACGCGGTAGCCGCCCGGTGCGGCTCCGGGCGCGCCGGCGCCGCCGTGCTCGACGGCGTTGGCACACGCTTCGCTGAGGGCGACCGACAGATCGTAGGAGACGTCGGGGTCCACGCCCGCCGTCTCCATCGTGCCGATCAGCAGCCGGCGGGCGAGCGGAACGCTCGCGGCCTCGCGCCGCAAATGGAGAGACCACCAGATGCTCATGCTCCAGCCTCCTGGCTGCGGCTCGACATACCGATACGTATTGCCGCGCGCGCCCCCGAATAAGCGCCCGAAGGACGTGAGACCGCCCATACGGCGGACGCGCGCCCCCCGTCAGCCGGTGTAGGACGGCGGGACGGAACACGGCGCTCGCACCGCCGCAGGCCCACCAGAGCCGCACCCATCACCTGGAACAGGACCTTCCGGACCTGCCGTACGCATGGGGCGGGCTCAGTGCGATGATGGCCCGGCCATGACTGCCCCCCACCAGCGCCTGCCGCGCGACGGAGCCGACCTCCGGCTGCTGAGGGCCGCGACGTTCGCCGCGGTCTGCGTCGTGCTGTCCGCCGGGGGCCATGTGCTCGCTTCCTGCGTCGCCGTCCCGCTGTGGACGCTGGGCGCGGGCTTCCTCGTCGTCCTCGCGGTCGCGCTGCCGCTCGCCGGGCGGGCCCGCTCGCTGCCTGGAATCGCCGCGCTGCTCGCGACGGGACAGCTCGCTCTGCACGCCCTGTTCGGTCTCGGCCAGCACGGCGCGGGCGCGGCGAGCGCCATGAACGGCGACGCGTCCCTGGTGGAGCGGGCGGCACGCCTGGTCTGCGGGGCGGGCGCGGCGACGATCACGCCCGCGCAGGCCCACCGGATCCTCACCACCGCCGGGCTCGGACCCGGCGGCGCGGGCGCTTCCGGAGCGGGTCAGTCCGCCGGGCATCAGCACGGCCGGTCCGCCGCCGCGGCCGCGGACACCGCGCTGGACTCGGTCGCGGCCGGCGCGTCGCACACCGGTGGCATGGGGTCGACGGGCGCGATGGCGCTCGTGCCGTCCCTGCCCATGCTCGTCGCCCACATCCTCGCGGCCCTCGCCGCCGGCTGGCTGCTCCGCAGCGGCGACCTCGCGCTGCTCCGCCTCGTCCGGCTCGCCAACGGAGCGCATGGTGTCGCGGAAGGGGCGCTCGTACGCTCCCTGCGCTCGGCTCTCACTCTCGTACGCGCCCTGCGGGCGGGTCTGCCCGGCGCGCCCGAGACGACCGGCCCGCGCCCTCCGCGCACCACGCTGCTCGTGACGCCGAAGCCGCGCACCGTCGCGCTGGAGGACGCGGTGATCAGGCGCGGTCCCCCGGCCGGGGCCCACGACGTCGAACTCGCCGCCTGACGCGACACACTCCACACCGCTGTACGGAGAACACTCCACACCGCAGTACGGAGGGGTCGCTCGGCGCGCACGCGCGCGTGCCCGACGCGGCCGCGCTCACCCCTCGTACTGATCACCACTGACGAAAGTGGAGTGTCCCTGTCATGAAGATGTCCCGTATCGCCGCTGCCGGCACCGTCGCCGCCTCCGCCGTCCTCGTTCTCTCGGCGCCCGCCTTCGCGCACGTCAGCGTCTCGCCCGAGGGCCAGGCCGCCAAGGGCGGGTACGCCACGGTCAACTTCAAGGTGCCGAACGAGATGGACGACGCCTCGACCAACAAGCTCGAGGTCTCCTTCCCGGCCGACCACCCGCTCGCCTCCGTGATGACGCAGCCCGTCCCCGGCTGGACCGCGAAGGTCACCAAGAGCAAGCTCGACAAGCCGCTGGAGATCCACGGCGAGAAGATCGACGAGGCCGTCACCAAGGTGACCTGGACCGCCGACGGCAAGGGCATCCAGCCCGGCACCTTCCAGAAGTTCCCGGTCTCGATGGGCCAGCTGCCCGAGGACACCGACGAACTCGTCTTCAAGGCCGTCCAGACGTACGACAACAAGGAAGTCGTCCGCTGGATCGAGCCGCAGCAGAAGGGCCAGGAGGAGCCGGAGCACCCGGCGCCCGCCCTCCCGCTGACCGCCGCGTCCGACGGCCACGGCGGTGGCGCCGACACCGCGAAGTCGGACGACAAGTCGCACGACACGGAGAGCGCGTCGTCCGACTCCGACAGCAGCGACACCACCGCCCGCGTCCTCGGCATCGTCGGCATCGTCATCGGTGCCGCGGGCCTCGCCTTCGGCGTGGTCGCGGGCCGCCGTCGCGTCACCGGCTGAGCCGCCGGCCTAGCCACCCGCGGGGCGCACCGGCGCGGCGTACAGCCGCCCCGGTGCGCCCCGGCCCCCCTCACATCTGGGACATTTTCGTATGCGCACCAAGAGCTCGAAGAGCTATGCGAAGAGCACCGACAAGAAGCTCGCCGCCGCTGCCCTGCTGGCCGTGGCCGCCCTCACCCTGACCGCCTGCGGCGGTGGTGACGACAACAAGAAGCCGGTCGCCGAGGTCTCCGTGGAGACCGACTCGGGCAAGGCCGCCACGGTCCTGGACAAGCCGTACAAGAAGCCGGACCTCGTCCTCACCGACACGCACGGCAAGAAGTACGACCTGCGCGAGGAGACCAAGGGGCAGCCGACACTCATCTACTTCGGCTACACGCACTGCCCCGACGTCTGCCCGCTGACGATGAACAACATCGCGGTCGCCAAGAAGGCCCTGCCCAAGGCCGACCAGGACAAGCTGAAGGTCGTCTTCGTGACCACCGACCCCGAGCGCGACACCCCCGCCGAGCTCGGCAAGTGGCTCAAGGGCGTGGACGCCGACTTCATCGGCCTGACGGGAGACTTCGACACCATCCAGGCCGGCGCCCGCCAGCTCGCCATCAGCATCGAGCCGTCCAAGAAGGACAAGAAGGGCAAGATCGTCTCGATGCACGGCACGCAGGTCTTCGCCTTCTCCCCGAAGACCGACGCGGGATACGTCCTGTACAGCGAGAAGGCCACCGCAGGCGACTACACCCAGGACCTGCCCAAGATCGTCAAGGGACAGACCCCGTGAACCACCGCACCACCAAGCACCGCACGCTCGCCGCAGGGGCCATGGCGCTGACCGCCGCGCTGGCCCTCGCGGGCTGCGGTGACGACTCGGGCTCCGGCTCCGGGGACACCCCGAAGAAGCCCGAGCTGAAGGTCAGCGGGGCCTATGTCCCCGAGCCCACCATGGACGACATGGCGGCGGGCTTCTTCACGCTGACGAACAAGGGCAGCGCCGACCGGCTCACCTCCGCCACCAGCGACATCGCGGGCGCCGTCACGCTCCACAGCACCAAGGGCGGCGCGATGAAGGAGGAGAAGTCCTTCGACGTGCCCGCGAACGGCGAGCTCGACTTCGCCAGCGGCGGCAACCACCTGATGCTCGAAAAGCTCAAGCGCAAGCCGAAGCAGGGCGAGAAGATCGCCATGACCCTGCACTTCCAGAAGTCGGACCCGATCACCGTCGAGGTTCCGGTCAAGGAAGCGACGTACAGCCCCAAGCAGCACAAGTCGCACTGAGGGACGGATCGTTGATGCAGACCATCGCTCCCCGCTCCAGGGGCGTTTCCCGGGCCGGTACAGCTCCCCGCCTCTGGCGGCTCCTTCTGGTGCTTCTCGCCGCGACCGGCGTCTTCCTCGCCGGTGCCGGGCCCACGTCCGCGCACGCCGCGCTGACCGGCAGCGACCCGAAGCAGGGAGCGGTGGTCGACAAGGCCCCCGACCAGGTCAAGCTCACCTTCTCGGAGAAGGTCGCCATGTCGGACGGCTCGGTGCGGGTGCTCGACCCGTCCGGGAAGCGGGCCGACACCAAGAAGACGACGGACCTGGGCGCCAACACGTACGGCGTGAAGCTGCGTCCGGGCCTGCCCGACGGCACCTTCACCGTCGCCTACCAAGTGGTCTCCGCCGACAGCCACCCCGTCGCCGGTGCCTTCACCTTCTCCATCGGCGCGCCCTCCGACACCACGGTCGCGCTGCCCGACCAGGAGGCCGGCGGCGGCCTGGTCGGCACGCTCTACGACATCGTGCGCTACTTCTCGTACGCCGGGTTCATCCTGCTCGTCGGCGGCGCCGCCTTCGTCCTCGGCTGCTGGCCGCGGGGCGCCGGGGCGCGGCCGGTGCAGCGGCTGGTGACGGCCGGCTGGGTCGCGCTCACCGCCTCCACTCTCGTCCAGCTGCTCCTGCGCGCCCCCTACACCGGCTCAGGGAAGCTCGCCGACGCCTTCGACATGGGCAAGCTCGGCGACGTGCTCAACACCAAGACGGGCGCCGCCCTGGTCTCCCGGCTGCTGCTGCTCGCCGCCGCCGCGCTGTTCATCGCGGTGCTCTTCGGCGCGTACGAGAAGCGTGAGGACCCGAAGGAGAAGAAGGACCTCACCTTCGGGCTCGCCATCGGCGGCACCGTCGTCGCCATCGGCATCGCGGCGACCTGGGCGATGGCCGAGCACGCCTCGACCGGCATCCAGGCGGGCATCGCGATGCCCGTCGACGTCCTGCACCTGCTGGCCGTCTCCGCCTGGCTCGGCGGACTCGCGTCGCTGCTCGTCGCGCTCTTCCGCACGACCGCGGTGGAGGCGTCGGCCGTGCAGCGGTTCTCGACCGTGGCGTTCACCAGCGTCGTCGTGCTGGCGGCGACCGGCACCTATCAGTCGTGGCGGCAGGTCGGCTCGTGGTCGGCGCTGACCGGCACGTCGTACGGACAGCTGCTCCTCGTCAAGATCGGTCTGGTCGTCGTCATGGTGCGCGTCGCCTCCGTCTCGCGGCGGTGGACCGGACGGATCGCCGCCGAGGCGGGCGGCATGGCTCCGGAGAGCGCGGCCGCCGTGGTCGTCGAGCAGCGCGCGAAGCAGTCGGCCAAGCAGGCTTCGAAGCAGACCCAGAAGAAGCCGGTCACGGTACCGGCCTCCTCCGGAGACGCGGGCGACGACCCCAAGCGCTCCGCCCAGCTGGCGCGCCAGCAGGCCGCCATGGACAGCGCCCGCGAGAAGCGCCTCCGCGACGCCGACCCGCACCGCTCGGGCCTGCGCCGCTCGGTGCTCACCGAAGCCGGCATCGCCGTCGTCCTGCTGGCCGTGACGACCCTCCTCACCACCACCGAGCCGGGCCGCACCGAGGAGGAGGCCGCCAACGCCACCGCCGCGGCGGCGACGCAGCGCTCCGGACCGCTCAAGCTCAAGGTGCCCTTCGACACGGGCGGCACCGACGGCAAGGGCGCCGTCCAGCTGGACCTCGACCCCGGCCGCGGTGGCAGCAACACCCTGCACCTGTATGTGAAGCGTCCCAACGGCAGCGCCTTCGACGTCCCCGAGGTGAAGGTCTCCTTCACCCTCGAGTCGAAGGACGTCGGCCCGCTGCCCGTCGCCCCGGACCGCATCGCCACCGGGCACTGGACCGCGAACGGCGTGCAGATCCCGATGGCAGGCAAGTGGAAGATCGCGGTGACGGTGCGGACCTCCGACATCGACCAGGTCACCGTGAAGAAGAACGCGCAGATCGGCTGAACGGAACAACCATGGCGGACAACGGGATTTCCAGGCGGCGGCTGCTCGGCACCGCCGGCGCGACGGGCCTCGCGCTCGGCGCGGCGGGCGGCGCCGTCGGATACGCGGCGGCCCCGGACGCCTCGGCGGACTCCGCCGGCGCGTCGCGGACGGAGCTCGCCTCCGTGGGCGCCGAACAGGTGATGTTTCACGGGAAACATCAGCCCGGCATCACCACGCCCCTCCAGGCCCGTGGCCACCTGGTCGCGTTCGACCTGACGGCGGGCGCGGGCCGCAAGGAGGCGGCGGCCCTGCTGCGCCGCTGGTCGGCGACGGCCGAGCGGCTGATGGCGGGAGAGCCGACCGGCGGGGCGGACACGGCGGTCGCCCGGGACGCGGGCCCGTCCTCGCTGTCCGTCACGTTCGGCTTCGGTGCCTCCTTCTTCTCCCGCACGGGCCTGGAGAAGCGGCGCCCTGCCGCCCTCGCCCCGCTGCCGGACTTCTCCTCGGACCACCTCGACAAGGCGCGCAGCAACGGTGACCTGTGGGTGCAGATCGGCGCCAACGACTCGCTCGTCGCCTTCCACGCGCTGCGCGCGATCCAGCGGGAGGCGGCCGGTACCGCGCGGGTGCGCTGGCAGATGAACGGCTTCAACCGCTCGCCGGGCGCGACCGCGCGACCGATGACGACCCGCAACCTGATGGGTCAGGTCGACGGCACGAACAACCCCAAGCCGACGGAGAAGGACTTCGACGAGCGGATCTTCGTGCCGGGCGACGGCGACCCCTCCTGGATGGCGGGCGGCTCCTACGTAGTCGTACGCCGTATCCGGATGCTCCTCGACGACTGGGAGAAACTGGACCTGAAGGCGCAGGAGGCGGTGATAGGACGGCACAAGTCGGACGGCTCACCGCTGACCGGCGGTACGGAGACGACCGAGCCGAAGCTCGACGCGACCGGCCCGGACGGCAAGGTCGTCATCCCGCTCGACGCGCACGCCCGCATCACCCGGCCCGACCAGAACGGCGGCGCCGCGATGCTGCGCCGCCCGTTCTCGTACCACGACGGCTTCGACGCCAAGGGGGTGCCCGACGCGGGGCTGCTCTTCGTCTGCTGGCAGGCGGACCCGATGCGCGGCTTCGTCCCGGTGCAGCGCAAGCTCGACCGGGGCGACGCCCTGTCGGAGTTCATCCGGCACGAGGCGAGCGGCCTGTACGCGGTGCCGGGCGGGGCGGCGAAGGGCGAGTACGTGGGGCAGCGGCTCCTGGAGGCGTAGGGCGGCGCGCGGTGTCGGCGGTCTACGTAGAGGGCCTTCGTACGCGTGTGCGTGAGGCGGGCGCCGCTCTGTGAGACGCGTGAGCCGGGCCACGTCGGGCCCATTAGGGTGACGGTATGTCGGCGACGCGCTATACGTACCTGGGCCCCGAAGGCACTTTCACCGAGGCGGCTCTCCGCACACTGCCCGAGGCGGCCGCCCGGGAACTCGTCCCGATGGTCTCCGTGCCCGCCGCGCTGGACGCGGTCCGCGGCGGCGAGGCGGCGGCGGCGCTGGTGCCGATCGAGAACTCGGTCGAGGGCGGCGTCACCACCACCGTCGACGAGCTCGCCAAGGGCGACCCCCTGATGATCTATCGCGAGGTCGTGCTGCCGATCGCCTTCGCGCTGCTCGTCCGGTCCGGCACGAAGCTCAAGGACATCAAGACGGTGACGGGCCACCCCGTGGCCCAGCCGCAGGTCCGCAACTGGCTGGCCGCGCACCTGCCCGACGCCCTGTGGGAGTCGGCGGCGTCGAACGCGGACGGCGCCCGGCTGGTCCAGGAGGGCCGCTTCGACGCGGCCTTCGCGGGTGAGTTCGCGGCGGCGACGTACGGCCTCGAACCGCTGGTCAGCGAGATCCACGACGCGGCGAACGCCGAGACCCGCTTCGTGCTGGTCGGCCGCCCGGCCCGCCCCGCCGCGCCGACGGGGGCCGACAAGACCTCCGTCGTCATCTGGCTGGGCGACGACCACCCCGGTGCCCTGCTCGAACTCCTCCAGGAATTCGCCGTGCGGGGCGTCAACCTCATGCGCATCGAGTCACGACCGACGGGCCAGGGCATCGGCAACTACTGCTTCTCGGTGGACGCCGAGGGGCACATCACGGACCGCCGGGTCGGCGAGGCCCTGATGGGGCTCAAGCGGATCTGCCCGCAGGTGCGCTTCCTCGGCTCGTATCCGCGGGCCGGAGTGTCGACAGAGGACGTCAGGCCGCTGCGGCCCGGCACGACGGACAGCGAGTTCATCGCGGCGTCGGACTGGCTGGCGCACTGCCAGGACGGCCGTTTCTAGCCAGCCCCGCGCCACCTTCTGGTGGCGTCCCTGCGGCCATTCCTGCGGTCCTACCTGCAGATTTACGTTGTCCACAGAAGTTATCCACAGGCGCGCGTCTCGACCTGGGGACAAGTCGACAACGAAGCGCGACATGGTCGACAAATCGGCTCACAGCCCCCAAGTCCGTCCACAGGCCCGCACGTCACCCCTCGTCCACTCTTTTCTATTGATCAACTCTTTAGAGCGAGGCATTTCCACTCGAAAGAGGGTGTGCGGGTGGTTTGGGAAGGGATTCCCCGTGCGTGTGAGGGGCTTTGGAAACGGCCCGTTCCGACATCCACAGATCTTTCGCACACCCTGTGGATAACCGTCCGGAGGCGCTGGTTCCTGTGGACAACCACGGTGGACGGACCGCCCAAGTCCCGTCTCCCGCAAGGGGTTCCGGTCAAGGCCGCAGACACGCTCTGCCCCCTTTCGGGGAATAGTGCCCTTTTTATTGACCGCGGGTCGGACTGCCCGGGACGGAGCTTTTCCGGCCGCCCCGAAGCGGAAATTCACATTCCGGCAAACCGGGCATAACGTACACAATGGAATATGGAGTCGTGGGCCGGAAGCGCGCACCGGTAGCCTTGAGGGGTGATTGACCTTCGCCTGCTCCGTGAGGACCCCGACCGTGTTCGCGCCTCCCAGCGCGCCCGTGGAGAGGACGTCGCACTTGTCGACGCCCTGCTCTCCGCCGACGAGCGCCGCAGGTCGTCCGGGCTCCGCTTCGACGAGCTCCGCTCCGAGCAGAGGGCGCTCGGCAAGTTGATCCCCAAGGCCGCGCCCGAGGAGAAGCAGGAGCTCCTGAAGAAGGCGGGCGAGCTCTCCGCCGCGGTCAAGGCCGCCGACGCCGCCCAGAACGAGGCCGACGAGGAGACCCAGCGCCTCCTCAAGCAGCTGGGCAATCTCGTCCACCCGGACGTTCCCGTAGGCGGCGAAGAGGACTTCGTCGTCCTCGACACGATCGGCACCCCCCGCGACTTCGCGGCCGAGGGCTTCGAGCCGAAGGATCACCTGGAGCTCGGCGAGGCGCTCGGTGCCATCGACGTCGAGCGCGGCGCGAAGGTCTCCGGCTCGCGCTTCTACTACCTCACCGGTGTCGGCGCCCTGCTGGAGCTCGCCCTGGTGAACGCCGCGATCGCGCAGGCCACCGAGGCCGGCTTCATCCCGATGCTGACGCCCGCCCTGGTCCGCCCGCGCGCCATGGAGGGCACCGGCTTCCTCGGCCAGGCCGCGGAGAACGTGTACCACCTGGAGAAGGACGACTACTACCTGGTCGGCACCTCCGAGGTCGCGCTCGCCGGGTACCACATGGACGAGATCATCGACGCCGACAAGCTGCCCCTGCGGTACGCGGGCTTCTCGCCCTGTTTCCGCCGCGAGGCCGGCACGTACGGCAAGGACACCCGCGGCATCTTCCGCGTCCACCAGTTCGACAAGGTCGAGATGTTCTCGTACGTCGACCCGGACGACGCGGAGAACGAGCACAAGCGTCTCCTGGAGTGGGAGAAGCAGTGGCTGACCGGCCTCGGCCTGCCCTTCCAGGTGATCGACGTGGCGACGGGCGACCTCGGCGCGTCGGCCTCCCGCAAGTTCGACTGCGAGGCCTGGATCCCCACCCAGGGCAAGTACCGCGAGCTGACCTCGGCCTCCAACTGCGACGGCTTCCAGGCCCGCCGCCTCTCGGTGCGCATGCGTGACGGCAAGAAGATCCAGCCGCTCGCGACACTGAACGGCACGCTGTGCGCCGTCCCGCGCACGATCGTGGCCCTCCTGGAGAACCACCAGCAGGCCGACGGCTCCGTGGTGGTGCCCGAGGTGCTCCGTCCGTACCTCGGAGGCCGAGAGATCCTGGAGCCCATCGCCAAGTGAGCCACCCTGCTCCGGTCACGCCCTCCTTCCCGTACAAGCTGGTCGCGACCGACCTCGACGGGACGCTGCTGCGCCCCGACGACACGGTTTCGGAACGGACGCGCCAGGCGCTCACCGCGGCCACCGCGGCGGGCGCGGCGCACATCATCGTCACCGGCCGTGCGGTGCCCTGGACCCGCCACATCCTCGACGACCTCGGCTACGACGGCCTCGCGGTGTGCGGCCAGGGCGCGCAGGTCTACCACGCGGGAGAGCACCGCCTGCTCACCTCCGTGACGCTCGACCGGCAGCTGGCGGGCTTGGCGCTCGCCAAGATCGAGGCGGAGATCGGGCCGCTCGCCCTCGCGGCGAGCCGCGACGGCCTCGAAGGCGAGGTCCTGGTCGGCCCGGGATACGCGGTCCAGGACGGCCCGCTCCCGGCCGTCCCCTTCACGGACGTCGCCGACCTGTGGGCCGCCCCGCTGAACAAGGTCTACATCCAGCACCCCGGTCTGAGCGACGACGCGCTCGCCGAGGTGGCGCGCAAGGTCGCGGGCGACCTGGTCGGCGTGACCATGGCGGGCGAGGGCATAGTCGAGCTCCTGCCCCTCGGCCTCTCCAAGGCCACGGGCCTCTCCCTGGCGGCACGCCGACTGGGTGCGAAGGCCGTGGACACGATCGCCTTCGGCGACATGCCGAACGACATCCCGATGTTCGCCTGGTCCGCGCACGGCGTCGCCATGGCCAACGCCCATGACGAGCTCAAGGCCGTGGCGGACGAGGTGACGACGTCGAACGAGGCGGACGGCATCGCGGTGGTGCTGGAGCGCCTCCTCGGCTGACCCGAGGCGCGCGGCCGCGCCCCGGATCCGGTCCGGGGCGCTTGCCACTCCTCCGTGCCACTCCGCTGTGCCTACTCCTCCCCGGCCAGCTTCAGCGTCCTGAGCTTCTGTCCCGCGTACCAGGTGGCGAGCGCGGTGACCGCGACCAGCAGGACCGTCGCGGCCGGCAGGCCGACGTCCGAGGTGATCAGGTCGCCCTCGCCGACCTTCTGGGCCACGGCGAGGGACCACTGCTGCACGCTGAGCGTGCGGGCCCCGGAGACCAGTGACCCGAAGAGGGCCTCCCAGACCAGGGCGTAGACGAGCCCGAAGACCACGGCGTGCCGGGTGACCGTGCCGAGCAGCAGGAAGATCGCGGCGTACGTGATCGAGGCGACCAGCGCCGCGACGGTGTAGGCGATGGCGATCTGCTGGCCGTTGCCGTTCAGGATCATCCCCGAGATGAAGGTGGGGATCGCGGAGAAAGCCATGGTCACGGCGATGGCGACGATCAGCTTGGTGAAGATGATCGTGGGTCGCTTGACCGGCTTGGACAGCAGATAGACGACCGATCCGTCGTCGATCTCCGGGCCGATGGCGCCCGTGCCCGCGATGACGCCGATGATCGGCACCATGGTGGCGAGCGCGAAGCCGCCGAGGACGTCGACGGCCACTTGGTCGTCGGCGCCGCTGAAGCCGCGTACGGCGGCGGAGATGGCGATCAGCAGGACGGGCAGGGCGAAGAGGATCAGAGCCCGGCGGCGGCCGAGCAGGGCCCGGTAGGTGAGCCGGGCGACTGTGGGGTTGTACACGATGGCTCCCTTTCAGGCCGCGACGAGGTAGGAGAAGACCGACTCGAGGGACTCGTCCGAGGGCGAGACCGTCAGGAGCCGGATGCCGTGCTCGCGGGCGACCCGGGGCAGCAGCGTCGTGAACCGGCCGAAGTCGACCGCCTGGATGCGCAACGCGCCTTCCTTGAGGTCGACTTCGATGCCGGCCGTCGAGGGGTCGGCGATCAGCGCGGCGGCCAGCGCACGGTCGTCGCTGGAGCGGACCAGATAGCGGTGGGGCCGGTCGGTCATCAGGCGGCGGATCCTGCGGAAGTCGCCGCTCGCCGCGTGCCGTCCGGCGACGATCACCTCGATGTGCGAGGCCAGTTGCTCGACCTCTTCGAGGATGTGCGAGGAGAACAGGACCGTGCGGCCCTGGTCCCCCATGGTCCGCAGGAGCTCCATCAGCTGCATGCGCTGGCGCGGGTCCATGCCGTTGAAGGGCTCGTCGAGCAGCAGTACGGCCGGGTCGTGGACCAGGGCGGAGGCCATCTTCACGCGCTGCCGCATACCCTTGGAGTACGTGGAGATCTTCCGGTCCTGCGCGTACTCCATCTCGACCGTGGCCAGCGCCTTCTTGGCGGCCCGCTCGTCGAGGCCGTGCAGCTCGGCGTTGGCGACGACGAACTCGCGGCCCGTGAGGAAATCGTACATGGCCTCGCGCTCGGGGACGATGCCGATGTTCTTGTAGATCTGCTCGTTCCGCCAGATCGGCTGGTCGTCGAGGGTGACGCTGCCCGTGGAGGGGGCAAGGAAACCGCCCATCATGTTGATGAGGGTCGACTTGCCCGCGCCGTTCGGGCCGAGGAGCCCGGTGACGCCGGGGCCGATGTTCATGGTGATGTCGTTGACCGCCACCACGTTCCCGAACCAGCGGGAGGTGTGGTCGATGTTGATCGTGCTCACAGCCCGACCTTTCGGTAGCGGCGCGACAGTGCGCCGTAGCAGCCCGCGATGAGGCCGAGGACGACCAGGACGTAGACGACGCCGACACCGGACGAAGGGCCTTCCCCTCCGGGGAAGGCGGAGGTCGCGCCGAGGAAGGCGGTCTGCACGCCGTCGATGAGCGTGATCGGCGAGAAGAGTCCCAGCCAGGCGATGGCGTCGGTGCTGCCCTGTTCGTGGGCGATCGCCTGGACGGTGGACACCGCTCCGTAGGTGATGGTCAGGACGGCGATGACGGCGGCGATGCCGAAGCCGCGGCGGGGAGTGATCGCCGAGATGACGAGTGCGATGCCGGAGAAGAGCAGGGAAAGCAGCGCCACGGAGACTAGTCCCTGGGCGAACCCCTTCGTCTGGTCGGCGAAGTCGAGCTTGGCGAGCAGCGCCCCTACGTAGAGCACGAGGAGGGGGGCGGCCGTGAGGACGAAGAGGGCCGAGGTCATCGCGGCGAACTTCGCCACTACGTAGTCACCGCGCTCGATGGGCCGGGAGAAGTAGAGCGGCACTGTCTTGAAGCGCAGGTCGCGGGAGACGGTCTGCGGGGCCTGCGCGGCGAGGAAGAGGCTGATGACGGCCTGCAACACGATCGCGTAGCGCGTGTAGTCGAGGGGGAGGTCCTTGGCCTTGGTGGCCACGGCGACCGCCACCATGATCGCGGCGGGCAGGCACATCACCGCGAAGAGGATCATCGGCAGGACCTTGGACTTGGCGGAGCGGCCGAGGCCGTACGCGCCGCGCAGGCTCTGGGAGAAGAGCGAGCGGCGGGCGTAGGCACGGCCGAGGCGCGGTCCGTCGTAGTTCCGGTAGCCGATGTTGTGGATCCGGGTGGACTCGGGGGTCCGGGCGGGATCGGGGACGCGGGTGGGATCGGGGCTGCGGGTGGACTCAGTGCTCATCGCGTCGGCCTCCTGTCTGCTGTGCGGCCGCGGGGACGGGCTCCGGCCTGGACGCGTCCTGGTCCTTGAAGACCTCCGCGATGTGGTGCCTGCGCTGTTCCATCCGGATCAGGCCGAGGCCGAGGTCGGCGACGAGGTCGCGCACGACGTCGTACGTCTCCTCGCCCTCCGCGGTGAGCAGGATCGTGTGTCCCGCGCCGGGCAGTTCGCCGCCGGTCTCCGTGGCGATGTCGCGCGCTCGCAACGCTTCGCGCAACGCCCGGGTGCCGTCGGGATGTTGGTCGCTGTCCGTGACCTCGACGGCGAGCGTCGTGGTGGTCTGGGTGAAGTCGGTGGTGGAGCTGGACCGCAGGAGCTTGCCGCCGTCGATGACGACGACGTGGTCGCAGGTGCGCTCCAGCTCGCCGAGCAGGTGCGAGGTCACCAGGACCGAGATGCCGAAGTCGGTGTGGACGCGGCGGATCAGGCCGAGCATCTCGTCGCGGCCGACCGGGTCGAGGCCGTTCGTCGGCTCGTCCAGGAAGACCAGTCGGGGGTCGTGGACGAGGGCCTGGGCGAGCTTCACCCGCTGCTTCATGCCGGTCGAGTAGCCGCCCATGGGGCGGTACCGCTCTTCGTAGAGACCGACGTGGCGCAGGGTGTCCGCGGTGCGCTCGCGGGCCGCGGACGGCGGGAGGCCCGACATGCGCGCCATGTGGACGACGAACTCGGTGGCCGAGACGTCGGGCGGCAGGCAGTCGTGCTCCGGCATGTACCCGACGCGCTCGCGGATCTCGCCGCCGCGGGTGGCGACGTCGAGGCCGAGCACGGCGGCCCGGCCCTCCGTGGCGGGGGACAGACCCAGCAGGATCTTGATCAGTGTGGACTTGCCGGCTCCATTGGCTCCGACGAGTCCGGTCACACCGGGCCCGATATCCATGGAGAGCCGGTCAAGCGCGGTCACCCTCGGGAACCGCTTGCTCAGGCTTTCGGTCGCGATCACAGTCACGTTTCGACGGTAGTGGCGCAGACCACACCGGCGCGTCAGACCAAGGGCCTGCCCTGCCCTCACTCTGGAGTATTACGGGCCCGTAGGGGTCGTCCGGAAGTCGCCCCCTGGGGGATCTCCCGGACCTGTCCCGCAGGGTCGGACGGAACTATTGACGTAGCCGCCGGGCATTGTCACATTCATCAGTGTCAAGTTACGACCGCGTACGGCGATGGACCGGACACGGGTGGACCGGACTCGGGACGGACGGTGGCATGACCTCAGCAGTGGCAGGTGAACTCTCCGCGGAACTGCGGGGGTTCAGAGAAGTGCAGACCCTCGCGTATGCCTGCGCGGAGGCGGTCGCGGCACAGCTCAAGCCGGGTGTGACGGAGCGCGAGGCCGCGCGGATGCAGCGCGAGTGGCTGCGCGAGCGAGGTGTGCGGGACTGGTTCCACCTGCCGTTCGCCTGGTTCGGGGACCGCACGGCGTTCGTGAACTTCCGGGTGCCGCTGCAGTTCTTCCCGACCAACCGCAAGCTGGAGCCGGGGATGCCCTTCATCCTCGACATGGCCCCGGTGTACAAGGGATTCACGGCCGACATCGGCTATTCCGGCTGCCTCGGTCTCAACCCCGTGCACGACAAGCTCCTCGCCGATCTGGAGGCGCACCGCGAGCTGATCCTGCGCGAGGTGCGCGAGCGCCGCCCGCTCCGGGAGATCTATGAGGACGTGGACCGGCTCATGGTCCGCCAGGGCTATGCCAACCGCCATCGCGCCTATCCCTTCGGCGTCATCGCGCACAAGGTCGACCGGGTCAAGGAGCGCCGGCTGACCCCGCACCTCTTCGGGTTCGGCACCCAGTCGCTGAAGGGACTGGCGAGCGACGCCCTCCGCGGCCACCGGGACGGCTGGTCCCCGCTGTGGTCGCCCTACAAATTCTCCGACCACCCGCCCCGGGAGGGGCTCTGGGCGGTCGAACCCCACCTCGGTTTCCGGGGTACGGGCGCGAAATTCGAGGAGATCCTGGTCGTCACCGACTCCAAGGACCCCGAACAGAGCGCGTTCTGGCTGGACGACGACCTGCCGCATGTGCGGCGCTGGGCTGAGGAGAGGGCCGCCGCATGACGACCGGAGCAGTCCCCGCGAAGATGAAGGACGCGCGCGAGCGGTGGGTGCGCACGGGCGGAGTGGAGCTGTGCGTCGCCGAGCTCGGCGACCCCGACCGGCCCACGGTCCTGCTGGTGCACGGATATCCGGACTCCAAGGAGGTGTGGTCCGAGGTCGCCGAGCGCCTCGCGGACCGCTTCCACGTCGTGCTGTACGACGTCCGCGGACACGGCAGGTCGACCGCGCCTCGTCCGCTGCGCGGCGGCTTCACCCTGGAGAAGCTGACCGACGACTTCGTGGCGGTCATCGACGCGGTCAGCCCGGACAAGCCGGTGCACGTGGTCGGGCACGACTGGGGCTCGGTGCAGTCCTGGGAGTTCGTCACGGTCAAGCGGACGGAGGGCCGCATCGCGTCCTTCACGTCGATGTCGGGCCCGTCGCTCGACCACTTCGGCCACTGGATCAAGAACCGCATCTCCAGGCCCACGCCCCGCAAGGTCGGCCAGCTGCTCGGCCAGGGCGCCAAGTCCTGGTACGTGTACATGCTGCACACCCCCGCGCTCCCCGAGCTCGCCTGGCGTGGCCCGCTCGGCAAGCAGTGGCCGAAGATCCTCCAGCGCGTCGAGAAGGTCCCGGCGGGCGACTATCCGACGCCGTCGCTGCCCCAGGACGCCGCGCACGGCGCCTGGCTCTACCGCGACAACATCCGCGCGAGGCTGCGCAGGCCCCGCTCCGACGCGTACGCGCACGCGCCCGTGCAGCTCATCACGCCCTCCGAAGACGCCTTCCTCTCCGAGCGGCTCTACGACGAGTTGGAGCTGTGGGCCCCCCAGCTGATCCGCCGCACCCTGACGGCCAAGCACTGGGTGCCGCGCACCCGCCCTGACCAACTGTCGGCCTGGATCAGCGACTTCGTCACGGCGAACGAAGACGGCCTGCCCGCGCAGAGCAGCGCGGCCACCGGGAAGTACGCCGACCGGTTCGCCGGCCGGCTCGTCCTGGTCACCGGAGCGGGCAGCGGCATCGGGCGGGCCACCGCCTTCGCGTTCGCCGAGGCGGGCGCGCGCGTGGTGGCCGTCGACCGGGACGCGGAGAGCGCCGCCCGCACGGCGGAGATGTCCCGCCTGATCGGCGCCCCGGACGCCTGGGGAGAGACGGTCGACGTCTCCGACGAGCAGTCCATGGAGAAGCTCGCCGAGCGCGTCGCCACGGAGTACGGCGTGGTGGACGTCCTGGTGAACAACGCCGGCATAGGCCTCGCCGGCTCCTTCCTCGACACCACCGGGGAGGACTGGAAGAAGGTCCTCGACGTCAACCTGTGGGGCGTGATCCACGGCTGCCGGCTCTTCGGCAAGCGGATGGCCGAGCGCGGCCAGGGCGGCCACATCGTCAACACGGCGTCGGCGGCCGCCTATCAGCCCTCGAAGACCCTCCCCGCCTACAGCACCTCCAAGGCGGCCGTCCTGATGCTCAGCGAGTGCCTGCGCGCGGAGCTCGCGGACCAGGGCATCGGCGTCTCCGCGATCTGCCCGGGCTTCGTGAACACGAACATCACGACGACGTCCCGTTTCGTCGGTGTCGGGCCCGACGAGGAGAAGCACCGCCAGAAGAAGTCCGCCCGGCTGTACGGCCTGCGCAACTACCCGCCGGAGAAGGTCGCCGACGCGATCCTGCACGCCGTCGTCAAGAACCAGGCGGTGGTTCCGGTCACTCCCGAGGCCCGCGGTGCTCGCTTCATGTCCCGCCTCAGCCCCAAGGCCCTGCGCGCGATAGCCCGATTGGAGCCGCCGTTGTGAGCACGGAGGAGCACTACGCAATCGTTCCGCGGCGGGTCTCGTTCGACTGGGACGGGACACCGCTGCACTGGATACCGGACGAGCCGACGGCCACCCACGTCATCAACGTCCTGCATCTGCTTCTCCCCGCGGGGGAGCGGTGGTTCGTGAAGGTCTTCAAGGAAGGCCTGCCCCTGATCACCGATCCGGTGCTGCGGGGCGACGTCAAGGGGTTCATGGGCCAGGAGGCCACGCACAGCGTGCAGCACGCGCATGTGCTCGACCACCTGGCGGCGCAGCACCTCGACACCGCCGACTTCACCCGGTACGTGGACTTCCTCTTCGAGAAACTCCTCGGTGAGAAGCCGCCGTTGGGGCTGCCGGTATCGACGCGGGAGTGGCTGCGTTTCCGGCTGTCGATCATCGCTGCGATCGAGCAGTTCACGGCGGTCCTGGGGAACTGGGTCCTGCACGCGGAGGGCCTCGACCGCGCCGGGTCCGACGAGGTGATGCTCGACCTGCTGCGCTGGCACGGTGCGGAGGAGGTCGAGCACCGCGCGGTCGCCTTCGACATGTTCCAGCACTGCGGTGGGCGGGGCCTGCCCCGGTACGCCCGCCGGGTCGCGGGCATGACGGTCACGGCGCCCGTGATGCTGTACCTGTGGATCTGGGGCACGGCCTATCTGATCCGCCACGATCCCCGACTCGCGGGCCGCCTGCGGTACTCACTGGCCGAGCACAACAGGGCGGTCCGCAAGGGGCTGCTGCCCACCTGGCGCGAGCTCGGCACGGCCATACCCCGCTATCTGCGGCGGTCGTACCATCCCTCGCAGGAGGGCTCGTTGCGCAAGGCCGTCGAGTATCTGGCGCAGTCGCCCGCGGCACGGGCGGCGGCGGGCGCGATCGGCCGGGCAGCCACTGCCTAGGGACCCCGGCGCGGGCCCCGGCAAGTCATCACGGAGGACGGGCAGCGTGGAGTACCGCATCGAGGACCTGGCGCACCACAGCGGTGCCACGGTCCGCACGATCCGCGCCTATCAGGACCGGGGGCTGCTTCCCCGCCCGGAGCGGCGCGGCCGGTCCAATGTGTACGGGGACGCGCACCTGGCACGGCTGCGGCAGATCGCGGACCTGCTCGACCGCGGGTACACCCTGGCCTCCATCAAGGAGCTCCTGGAGGCCTGGGACGCCGGCAGGGGCCTCGGCGGGGTGCTTGGCCTCGCCGCAGAGGTCGACGGCCCGTGGACGGACGAGAAGGCCGACCGGATCACCCGTGCGGAGCTCGACGCGGCCTTCGGCGGTACGTCGGACGAGGCGGCGGTGGCCGACGCGGTCGCCCTCGGCGTGCTCGAACCGGTGCCGGGGCGCGAGGACGAGTTCCTGGTGCCGAGCCCCCAAGAGCTGGCGGTGGCAGTCGAGTTGCACGCCGCGGGCGTTCCGTTGTCGGCGATATCCGGCCATTTGCGGGAGTTGAGGGGGCAGGTCGAGCACATAGCGTCCCGTTTCCTGGAGTTCACGACGGAGCACGTCTTCGCCCGCTATCTCGGTCATCGCCCGCCGACCGAGGCGGACGCGGCCGAGGCCGCGGAGCTCGTGCGAAGACTCAGGCCGCTTGCCCAGCAGTCGGTCGACGCCGAACTCGCGCGTGCCATGCGTCTGTTCGCCACCCGGCACCTTCGGCAGCACCTTGACACCGGTGAACCGCCGCCTCGGGCAGATGAGCCCCAGGTGGTGTCGGTGCCCGGTTCCACAATGCGGGCCGTGCAGGCCCTGGTTGGCGTGGAGAACGCGGCGGCGTTCATCGCGGCGGCCGCCGAAAGGGAGGTGCAGAAGCGGACGTTGGACGCCTTGGCCTCAACTAGTGACGATACTGGGCGTATTGGTCAAATGCCGCCTATCGCTTAGGAGTTGTCCACAGAATCGCCAACTAGCCTGTGGATAACTTGACTTGGCTGTGGATCAAACCTTCGGACCGAAATCCGTCGATGAAAAGCTGATGGCCGAAGCTGGAGTGCGCGGGAAACTGATCGCCAAGTGCGCGGAAAGCTGACCGCCGAGACTGCGTGCCCCCGACGGCTGTCAGCCGAGCTGGCGGACAGCCTCCGTGGCGATCTGCTCGAACACGGCCTGGTCCGCGGCGAAGTCGGAGCCGGGGATCGGCCAGTGGATCGCGAGCTCGGTGAAGCCGAGCTCCTGGTGGCGGCCGGCGAAGTCCACGAAGGCGTCGAGGGACTCCAGCGGACGGTTCCGGTCAGGGGTGAAGCCGGTCAGCAGGATCTTGTCCAGCTCGGCCACGTCCCGGCCGATGTCCGCGCAGGCCTTGCCGAGCTTGTCGACCTGGTTCCGGATCGCCTCCCGGGACTGCTCGGGCGTGCCGGCCTCGAAGAGCTTCGGGTCCCCCGTGGTCACCCACGCCTGCCCGTGCCGGGCCGCGAGCTTCAGACCGCGCGGACCGGTGGCCGCGACGGCGAAGGGCAGCCTGGGCCGCTGTACGCAGCCCGGGATGTTGCGGGCCTCCAGCGCCGAGTAGAAGGTCCCCTCGTACGTCACCGAGTCCTCGGTCAGCAGCCGGTCGAGCAGCGGCACGAACTCGCCGAACCTGTCGGCGCGCTCCCGCGGCGTCCAGGGCTCCTCGCCGCTCTTCAGCAGCGTCGTGGCGTCGAAACCGTTGCCACCGGCGCCGATGCCGAGGGTGATCCGGCCGCCGGAGATGTCGTCGAGCGATATGAGTTCCTTGGCGAGCGTCACCGGGTGCCGGAAGTTGGGCGACGTGACGAGCGTCCCCAGGCGCAGCCGCTCGGTGGCCGACGCGGCGGCGGTCAGCGTGGGCACCGCGCCGAACCACGGGCCGTCGCGGAAGGTGCGCCAGGCCAGGTGGTCGTACGTGTACGCGGTGTGGAAGCCGAGCTCCTCGGCCCGCAACCACTGGTCGCGGCCGCCCTCCTGCCAGCGTCGTACGGGAAGTATCACGGTGCTCAGGCGCAAACTCATGTATCAGAGCTTACGGCGGGGCTGACGGGGCGGGACGTGGGATGAGCTGCGCTCGGATGTGAGTGGGCCGCACTCAAATGTGCACCCCACCGCACGGCCGTGCACGCATATGCGGGACAATCGACGACGTGACCTCAGCTACCCCAGGGCCCCAGACCCCGGCTTCCACCGCACCGGCAGCCGACGGCCCGGCCGCGCCGCGACCACGGCCCCGGCTGATCGCGACGGACCTGGACGGCACCCTGCTGCGCGACGACAAGACCGTCTCGGACCGTACGGTCGCCGCGCTCGCGGCCGCCGAGGAGGCGGGCATCGAGGTCTTCTTCGTGACCGGCCGCCCGGCCCGCTGGATGGACGTCGTCAGCGCCCACGTCCACGGTCACGGCCTCGCCATCTGCGGCAACGGCGCCGCGGTGGTCGACCTGCACGGCGGACCCGGCACCCACAGCTTCGTCAAGATCCGCGAGCTGGCGCGGGAGTGCGCCCTCGACGTCGTCCGCAGGCTGCGCGCCGCGGCCCCGGGCACGTCCTTCGCGATCGAGCGGACCGGGGGCCTCCACCACGAGGAGACGTATCCACCGCTGCACATGGAGCCGGGTGAAAGCGTCGCGCCGGCCGAGAAGCTGCTGGCGGAGACCCTGGCGGACTCCGCTGTCGCCGTGCAGCCCGTCCTGAAGGTCCTCGCCTTCCACCCGGGGCTCGCCCCCGACGAGTTCCTGGTGCTCGCCCGCGCGGCCATCGGCGACCGGGCCACCGTCACCCGTTCCAGCCCCAGCGCTCTCCTGGAGATCAGTGGCCCCGGCGTCTCCAAGGCCAGCACCCTGGAGCTGTGCTGTGCCGAGCGCGGCATCACCCCGGCGGAAGTCGTCGCCTTCGGAGACATGCCCAACGACATCGAGATGCTCGCCTGGGCGGGTACGTCGTACGCGATGGGCAACGCCCACCCGGACGTCATCGCCGCGGCCTCCGGACGCACGGTCGCCAACAACGACGACGGCGTGGCGGTCGTGATCGAGCAGATCCTGGCGGAGCGCTAGATCCTGCGGATCGCCGGAGCCCGGTGGAGCGCCGGAGCCCGGTGGAGCGCTAGAGCCTGACGCCTCGCCTGGCCAGCCACTTCCGTGGGTCGACCCCCGAGCCCAGGTGCGGCGTGAGCCGCGTCTCGAAGTGCAGGTGCGGCCCGGTCGAGTTGCCGGTCGTGCCGGCCTGACCGACCCACTGGCCGGTGCGCACGCGGTCCCCCTGGTCGACGGTGACGGCCGCGAGGTGCGCGTACTGCGTGAAGTACCCGCCCTTGTGCCGCACCACGACCTCGATGCCGAAACCCCCGCCGCACGACACGCTCTCCACCCGGCCCGCCCCCACCGACCGCACGGGCGCCCCGATATCGACCGCGAAGTCCTGCCCGGTGTGCCGGCCGGACCAGCGGCCACCGACGCTGTCGAAGCCCGCGGAGAGTTCGTACGTCTCCACGGGCGTGACCCACGCGCGCGTGACGGGCTTTCTCCGCTGGTGCAGGCGTACGGCACCGCGGCACTTCCCAGCCGCGGCCGACCGGTCGGCCTCGCCCTGGAGGGTCCACCGCGCCGTCTCCAGCTTCCGCTCGATGCCGCGCTTCAGCTTCGCCAGGCGTGCGGTGCGCCGAACCAGCGAGCGTCTGGCACGGTCTGCCCTGTCCTTGGCGGCGGCGAGACCGGCCACCGCCCGGCGGGTCTTGGTGACGGCACTGTTGACGGCCAGGTCGGCGTGCCACAAGGCGCGTCTGCCGCGCATCACGGCGTCGGGGCTGTCGGCGAGGAGCAGCTGCGCCGTGTAGGGGAGACCTCCGCCGGTGCGGTACTGGGCGCTGGCCATCCTGCCGAGGTCGTCATGGAGCACCGCCACGTGGCGCCGCTCCTTGGCGAGGAGTCGGTCCAGTTTCCGGACCTTCTTCTTCTGGATGCCGGCTGCCCGGCGGCCCTCTTCGTAGCGGGCGGTCGCGGCGGAGGCCTCTTCGTAAAGCCGTGCCACGTCGGCGCTCGCGCTCGGCCCCTCGGAGCCCGCGGCGGGCGGCACGGGTCCGAGCAGCGCGCACAGCAGCACCGGCACCAGCGCCCGCAGGAGCGGATGTGGCAGGCGGCGACGGCGCACGCGGCGGCGATGGCGACGGCTCGAACACATGTCACGGATCGTTGCCCGCCGCGACGGCGCGGATCCTGCGCGACGCGGGCACTCGGGGTGCGCGATGCCCCGTAAGGACCAGGCGTATACCGCCGAACAGACCCCTTCCACCACCGCCGAACAGACCACTCCGGCGCGGTCAGTACGGTGCCTCCCACACCACCGTCGTACCGCCCCCGTCCTCACCGATCCCGGGCCCGTACCAACTGTCGCCGCCGAGCGACTCCGCGCGCCGCTTGAGGTTCCTCAGGCCACTGCGCCGACCGCCCTCCGCGATGCCCACGCCGTCGTCGGCGACGGTCAGACGTACGCCCTGCTGCCCGTCCGGGAGGACCACCGTCGAGTCGACCACGACGTCGATGCGGGCCGCGTGCGCGTGCCGGAACGCGTTGGACAGGGCCTCCCGCAGCGCGGCGATGAGGTTCTTTCCGGTCAGTTCGCCGACCACCGTGTCAACCGGCCCCACGAAGTGGTGCGAGGGCTTGAAGCCGAGGGGGACGGCGGCCATGTTGATCTCGCGCAGGACGCGGGTGCGCAGCCCCGACGGGGCTTCGGCGGGGCCCTGCTGAAGCGCGAAGATCGCCGTGCGGATCTCCTGGATCGTCACGTCCAGTTCGTCGACCGCCCTGCCGACACCGACCTGCACCTCCGGGACGACCGACCTGCGCTGGGCGCTCTCCAGCATCATCCCGGTGGCGAACAGGCGCTGGATGACGAGGTCGTGCAGGTCCCTGGCGATCCGGTCGCGGTCCTCGTACACCGCGAGCCGCTCCCGGTCCCGCTGGGCCTCGGCCATCATCAGCGCGAGCGCGGCCTGCGAGGCGAACTGGGCGGCCAGGGTCCGCTCGGCCTCGCTGAAAGGGCGTGCCCCGCGCGCGCGGGGCGTCACGAGCGTGCCGAGGACCCGGCCGTCGCTCTGCAGCGGCAGCATCATGACGGGGCCGTAGGCGCGGGCGAGCTCGGTCATGACGCGCGGGTCGCTCGCCGCGTCGTCGATGAACACGGACTCTCCTTCGAGGAGTTCGGCGACGATGCGGCTCTCCGGAGGGACGATCATGCCGAGCGCGCCGGTCGGTTCGTCCGAGGAGACCGCGACGATCTCCATGCCGCCCTCCTCGTCGGGCAGCAGCACGATGCCCGCGGCGGAGTCTGCGAGGTGCCTGGCCTGCTCCGCGACGACCGTGAGCGCCTCCTCCGCGTCGCTGCCAGCCAGCAGGGCGGTGGTGACCGCCACGGAGCCGTCGATCCAGCGTTCGCGCTGCTTGGCGGCTTCGTAGAGGCGTGCGTTCCCGATGGCGATGCCGGCCTCCGTCGCGAGGACGCGGACCATGTGCACGTCGTAGTCGTTGAACTCGGCCCCGTCCCGCTTCTCCGTCAGATAGAGGTTGCCGAAGATCTCGCCCTGGACGCGGATGGGGACGCCGAGGAAGGTCCGCATCGGCGGGTGGTGGCGCGGGAAGCCGCAGGAGCGCGGGTCCACGGAGAGGTCGGGCAGGCGCAGCGTCCTCGGCTGGTGGATGAGCGCGCCCAGGAGCCCTTTGTGGCCGTCGGGCAGGTGCCCGATCCTCTCGGCGGTCTCCTCGTCGATGCCGTGGTAAACGAAGTCGGAGAGTCCCTTGCCGTCCTCGGCGACGACACCGATCGCGGCGTAGCGGGCGTCCGCGAGCTCGGCGGCGGTCTCGCAGATGCGGTCCAGAGTGGTGTGCAGTTCGAGTCCAGTGCCGACCGACCGCATGGCCTCGAGCAGTTGCGGCACCCGGGACGTCAGCTCCGGCGAGAGCCCTTGGAGGGTGCGGCTCGCCCGCGCCGCCGCCCGCACCGAGTCCGGTGTGCCGTCGGGGAGCGGGGAGTCGGCGGAGGCCGAGGGTGCTGACATGCCTTTGAGCCTAGTAAGTCCGATTTACAGGGGAAAGTCGAGGCCGCCCGGCCACCGCCGATGTCGTCCGCGCCCGGGGCACCCCGGAATCCGCCACCACCAGCGGGCCCGCGCCCTCAACCCCGCCGCCACCAGCGGGCCCGCCGCTCTCACCCCGCCACCAACAGATCCGCCGCCCGCTCCACCTCCAGCATCCGCCGCAGCGGCCCCTCCTCCGCCGCGAGCTCCGCGTACGTGCCGCGCTGCACCACTCGTCCGCCGTCCAGCACGAGCACCTCGTCCACGGCGTCGAGCCCGGCAAGCCGGTGCGTGATGAGCAGCGTCGTGCGCCCCTCGGTCGCGGTCAGCAGGTCGGCGGTCAGGGCGTCGGCGGTCGGCAGGTCCAGGTGTTCGGCGGGCTCGTCCAGGACGAGGACGGGGAAGTCGGCGAGCAGAGCGCGGGCCAGCGCCAGGCGCTGTCGCTGTCCTCCGGAGAGGCGGGCCCCGTGCTCCCCGACGAGCGTGTCGAGCCCGTCGGGCAGGGAGGCGACCCAGCCGTCGAGCCGCGCACGCTCCAGGGCGTCACGCAACTCCGCGTCGGTGGCGTCCTTCTTGGCGAGCAGCAGGTTCTCGCGCACCGAGCTGTCGAAGATGTGGGCGTCCTGGGCGCACAGCCCGACCATGCCGCGCACCGTGTCGCCGTCCAGCGCGGTCGCGTCCGTGCCGCCGAGCGTGTACGTCCCTTCGGACGCTCCGAGGAACCGCAGCAGCACCTGCGCGAGCGTCGTCTTGCCGGACCCGGACGGGCCGACCACGGCGATCCGCCGCCCCCGGTCCAGCGTCAGGTCGACGCTGGCGAGCGCGGGCGCGTCGGCGGACTGCCCTTCGTAGCGGGCCCCCAGCCCTTCGACGCGCAGCGGGAAAGGCGTACGGGGGGCCTCTGCGGGCACGGCGGGCTCGGGGACCGGCACGGGTGCGTCGAGGACCTCGTAGACCCGCTCGGCGCTCTTCCTGACCCGCTGGCGGTACTGCACGGCGAGCGGCAGCCCCATCACCGCTTCGAAGGCGGCGAGCGGGGTGAGGACGACTGCGGCGAGGGCCACGCCGCTCAGCCGCCCGTCGTGGACCGCCTGCACGCCGACGAGCGCGGCGGCGGCCACGGTGAGCCCGGTGACCAGGGCCCCGAGGCCGTCGCCGAGCGCGGTGGCGGTGGCGCCCCGGGAGGCGATCCGGGTCAGCTCGGCGTCGGCCTCCGCGGCCTTGGCCGTACGACGCTTCAGCGCGCCGGCGACGGTCAACTCGGCGGTCCCGGTGAGGAGATCGGCCACGCGGGTGGCGAGCACCCCGCGCGCGGGAGCCAGCTTCCGCTCCGCGCGCCGGGCCACGGCGCCGCTCACGAGCGGCACGCCGACCCCCGCCGCGAGCAGCCCCGCGGCGAGCACGGCGCCCGCCTCGGGCAGCAGCCACGCGGTGAAGCCGACGGCTCCGGCGCCGACGACGGCCGCGGCGGACGCGGGGAGCAGCCAGCGCAGCCAGTAATCCTGCAAGGCGTCGACGTCGGCGACCAGACGGGAGAGGAGGTCGCCGCGCCGGGCCCCGCGCAGACCGGCCGGGGAGAGCCGTTCCAGGCGCCGGTAGACGGCGACCCGGGTGTCGGCGAGCATCCGCAGCACGGCGTCGTGCGAGACGAGCCGCTCGGCGTACCGGAAGACGGCACGGCCGATACCGAAGGCGCGGGTCGCCGTCACGGCGATCATCAGGTACATCACCGGGGGCTGCTCCGAGGCCCGCGATATCAGCCACCCGGAGGTCGCCATCAACCCCACGGCGCTCGCGAGCGCGAGGCTGCCCAGGAGCAGCGCCAACGCCAACTGCCCTCGCCGGGCCTGCGCCGCGTCCCGGACCCGGCCCAGCACTCCGCCCGTACGCCGGAGTCCCGGGCGGACACTCTCTTCCAGGGACTCCGGCACCACCGGCCCACCGGCCACATCGCCATCGCTCCCGGCAGGGGCAGCCGCGCCCCCCTGCCTGTGAGCAGCGGCCGGATACGCGCCCCGGGACCGGGAAGCCTCGGCGGCGTCCAGCCGTACGACGCGGTCGGCGACGGACAGCAGTGCCGGCCGATGCACGACCAGCAGCACGGTCCGGCCGACGGCGAGCCGGCGAACCGCCTCGACGACCTCCGCCTCGGTGCCGCCGTCCAGCGCCGCCGTCGGCTCGTCGAGCAGGACCACGGGCCGGTCGGCGAGGAACGCCCGCGCCAGCGCGAGGCGTTGCCGCTGCCCGGCGGAGAGCCCGGCGCCGTCCTCCCCCAGCACGGTCCGCACCCCGGCGGGCAGCGCGTCCACGAACTCCAGGGCACCCGCCTCGCGCAGGGCCTCCCGCAGCTGCGCGTCGTCCGCATCCGGCCGCGCGAGCCGTACGTTCTCCGCGATGGACCCGGCGAAGAGGTGCGGCCGCTGCGGCACCCACGCGATCCGCTCGCGCCAGCGTTCCGGCGAGACGTCCGCCAAGTCGACGCCCCCGACCCGCACCCGTCCCTCGGTGGGCGGGACGAACCCGAGCACCACGTTGAGCAGCGTCGACTTGCCAGCCCCGCTCGCCCCGACGAGCGCCACGGTCTCCCCGGGCGCCACCTCGAAGGACGCCCCGGAGACGGCGTCCGACGCACGCCCCGGGTACCGGACCGTCACGCCTTCCACGCTCAGCACACCCGAAGGCGCCGCCCCCGTCCCGGCGGCCGGCACCGGTGTCTCCAAGACCTCGAAGATCTCCTCGGCGGCCGAGAGCCCCTCCGCCGCCGCGTGGTACTGCGCGCCGACCTGCCGCAGCGGAAGGTAGGCCTCGGGTGCGAGGACGAGGACGACGAGACCGTCGTACAGCTCCATCTCACCGTGGACCAGTCGCATGCCGATGGTCACCGCGACCAGCGCGACCGAAATCGTCGCGAGCAGCTCCAGGGCGAACGACGACAGGAAGGCAATGCGCAGCGTCCGCATCGTGGCCTGCCGGTACTCGCCGGTGATCTTGCGTATCGACTCGGCCTGCGCCTTGGCACGGCCGAACACCTTCAGCGTCGGCAGGCCCGCCACCACGTCGAGGAAGTGGCCCGAGAGGCGCGAGAGGAGGCGCCATTGACGGTCCATGCGGTTCTGTGTGGCCCAGCCGATCAGGATCATGAAGATCGGTATCAGGGGCAGCGTCACGACGATGATCGCCGCCGACACCCAGTCCTCGGTGACGATGCGGGCCAGCACCGCCACCGGCACCACCACCGCGAGCCCCAGCTGCGGCAGATAGCGCGAGAAGTAGTCGTCGAGCGCGTCCACACCACGGGTGGCGAGAGAGATCAGCGATCCGGTGCGCTGACCTCCGAGCCACCCGGGCCCGAGCGCGCCCGCCCGCTCCAGCAGCCGCCCCCGCAGCTCGGACTTGACCGCCGCGCTCGCCCGGTGCGCGGCGAGCTCGGTCAGCCAGGAGACCAGCCCACGCCCCGCCGCGACCACGGCGAGCAACACCAGGGGAGTGCCCAGATCGCCTACGGAGAGGCCTTCCTGGAAGGCACCCACCACGATCTCGGCGATGAGCATCGCCTGGCCGACGACCAGGCCCGCCCCGGCCAGCCCCAGCACCACGACCGCGACGAGGAAGAAGCGCGTGGCGCGGGCGTACCGAAGCAGGCGCGGGTCTATCGGTTTCACGTGAAACACACCCTCCGGCGGGCTTGGAGAACGTGTTTCACGTGAAACACACCCTCCGACGGACTCTGGAGAACGGGCACTGGAGCACGAGCACTCGAGAACGGCAGCTGAAGAACGGGCTCAGTGCGCGGCATCCGCGATGTGCTGCGTCCCGATCCGCTTGCGGAACACCCAGTACGTCCAGGACTGGTAGAGCAGCACGACAGGCGTCGCGATGCCCGCGCACCACGTCATGATCTTCAGGGTGTACGGACTCGACGAGGCGTTGGTGACCGTGAGGCTCCACTCCTCGTTCAGCGACGACGGCATGACGTTCGGGAAGAGCGTCAGGAAGAGCATCGCGACGGCCGCCGCGATCGTGATGCCGGACAGTGCGAACGACCACCCCTCGCGCCCGATCTTGATGGCCACGATGGCGCCGACCAGGGCGACCACGGCCACGACCATCGCGACCAGGCTCTTGCCGTCACCCTTGTCGGCCTGCGTCCAGAGCAGGAACCCGAGCGCGAGCACGGCCGTGACGAGCCCCAGGCCCAGCGCCGTCTTCCGCGCGCGCACCCGGATGTCGCCCACCGTCTTGAGCGAGGCGAACACCGCGCCGTGGAAGGTGAACAGCGTCAGGGTGACCAGGCCGCCGAGAAGCGCGTACGGGTTGAGCAGGTCCACGAAGCCGCCCACGTACTCCTTGTGGGCGTCGATCTTCACGCCGCGCACGATGTTGCCGAAGGCGACGCCCCACAGCAGCGCCGGGATCAGCGAGGTCCAGAAGATCGCGTGCTCCCAGTTGGTCTGCCAGCGCTCCTCGGGCCGCTTGGCGCGGTACTCGAAGGCGACACCGCGGACGATCAGGCAGATCAGGATGATCAGGAGCGGCAGGTAGAAGCCGGAGAAGAGCGTCGCGTACCACTCGGGGAAGGCGGCGAAGGTCGCACCGCCCGCCGTGAGCAGCCACACTTCGTTGCCGTCCCAGACGGGGCCGATGGTGTTGATGAGGACCCGCTTCTCGACCCGGTCCCGGGCGAGCAGCTTGGTCAGGATGCCTATCCCGAAGTCGAAGCCCTCCAGGAAGAAGTAGCCGATCCACAGGACCGCGATCAGTACGAACCAGACGTCGTGAAGTTCCATGTCCGCTGTACTCCTTCCTTCAGTACGAGAAGGCCATGGGCCGGTCGGAATCGTCGGAGTCGGAATCGGAATCGGTGCTCTTGCCCGATCCGGGCCCGCTGATCTTGGTGGGCGGGTTGAGGTCCGCCTCGGTCAACTCGGGCGGGCCCGACCTGACGTACTTGAGCAGCAGCTTCACCTCGATCACGGCGAGGATCGCGTAGATGAGCGTGAATCCGATCAGTGAGGTGAGCACCTCGCCCTGGGAGACCCCGGGCGAGACCGCGTCCTTCGTGCGGAGGACTCCGTAGACCACCCAGGGCTGTCGCCCGGTCTCGGTGAAGATCCAGCCCCAGGCGGTGCCGATGAGGGGGAAGATCAGCGTCCACTGCGAGAGCCGCCACCACCACGTGCCGAGCTTCGGCGCGAGCTCCTTGTTCTTGGTGAGCATCAGCTTGGGGATCTCGTCCGCGCCGGTGCGGTGCTCCGGGGCGAGCCAGAACTTCTTCCTCGTCAGCCAGAGGCCCGCGGTGCACAGCGCCATCGAGACCCCGCCGAAGCCGATCATCCAGCGGTACGACCAGTAGGCGGTGGGGATGTTGGGCCGGTAGTCGCCGGGCCCGTACTTCTCCTGCGCTTCCTTGTTGAGGTCGTTGATGCCGGGGATCTCGGCGCTGAAGTTGTTCTTCGCGAGGAAGGACAACACGCCGGGGACCTCGATGGCGACCTTGTTGTGGCCCTCGGCGACATCGCCGTACGCGAAGAGCGAGAACGGTGCCGGCTTCTCGGTCTCCCACAGCGCCTCGGCCGCCGACATCTTCATCGGCTGCTGCTCGTACATGACCTTGCCGAGCGTGTCGGCGCTGACGACGGTGAGCAGCGTGCCGACGAACGCAGTGACCAGGCCGAGCCGCATCGACATCCGCATGGTGCGGATGTGCTGCTTCTTGCGCAGGTGGAAGATGGCGATGCCGGTCATGAAGGCGCCGCCGACCAGGATGGCCGCCGAGATGACGTGGAAGAAGTTGACGAGCGTCGTCTCCTGGAAGAGCACCTTCGAGAAGTCGGTGAGCTCCGCGCGCTTGGTCCCGTCCCGCTCCACGATCTTGTAGCCGACCGGGTGCTGCATAAAGGCGTTGGCGGCGATGATGAAGTACGCCGACAGGACCGTGCCGATGGAGACGATCCAGATCGTGGCGCAGTGCAGCTTCTTCGGCAGCTTGTCCCAGCCGAAGATCCACAGGCCGATGAAGGTCGACTCGAAGAAGAAGGCGATCAGCGCCTCGAAGGCGAGCGGCGCCCCGAAGACGTCACCGACGAAGCGGGAGTAGTCGGACCAGTTCATGCCGAACTGGAACTCCTGCACGATGCCGGTGACGACACCCATCGCGATGTTGATCAGGAACAGCTTTCCCCAGAACTTGGTCGCCCTGAGGTAGTGCTCCTTGCCCGTCCGCACCCATGCCGTCTCGAGGATCGCCGTGAGGGCGGCGAGGGAGATCGTCAGGGGGACGAACAGGAAGTGGTAGACGGTCGTGATGCCGAACTGCCATCGCGCCAGGGTTTCCGGCGCCAGAGCCAGGTCCACTGCGTCTCTCCTCACTCACCGTGCCCACAGCGATCCGGTCGCCCCTTTTGTCCCACCCATCCCGGGACGAACGGGGCACGCTTGTGAACGCGTTCACATTCACAAGCAATTATGTCGTACTGGTGGCCGGAACCCCAAAGGGGGGTCCCACTTACCGAGGGAAACGCCGCAGGCGCGAGAAAAGGCCCCGGGCGCAGCGCCCGAGGCCTTCCCAAGAACTTCAACATATTGTTGAATCCGCGCCATGCAGATACGGATCTCATGGCCCACGGGCCACCTCACCGCGACCCTCGCCGAGACCCCGACCAGCCGGGCTCTCGGCAAGGTCCTGCCGCTCTCCGCCACCGCCCGTACCTGGGGCGAAGAGGTCTACTTCGACACAGGCGTCAGCGTGCCGCGCGAGGCCGACGCCCAGCAGGTCGTCGAACCCGGCACGGTCGCCTTCTGGACCGACGGCGACGCCCTCGCGCTCCCCTACGGGCCGACGCCGATCTCACAAGGCGACGAGTGCCGCCTCGCGAGCCCGTGCAACCTCCTCGGCCGGCTCGACGGCGACCCGCGCCTGCTGGCCACCGTCCGCTCCGGAGACCCCATCCGCGTCGAACTCACGCCCGACTGACGGCAGCCGCGCACACCCACGGACGCCCATGGGCACCCCCGCACGTCGGCGGGGGCTAGAGCTCCTTGCGGAAAGCCTCCGCCGCCTGCAAGAAGATGTCGTTGGCCTCGGTCTCGCCGATCGTGGCCCGCATCCCCTCGCCCGCGAACGGCCGCACGACCACGCCGGCCTTCTCGCACGCCGCCGCGAAGTCCGTCGTACGGTCGCCGAGCCGCAGCCACACGAAGTTCGCCTGCGTCTCGGGCACCGTCCAGCCCTGGCCCCGCAGCGCCTCGACCACACGCGTGCGCTCGGCGACCAGCGAGCCGACCCGGCCCATCAGCTCGTCCTCGGCACGCAGCGACGCCACCGCCGCGTCCTGCGCGAGCTGGCTCACACCGAACGGCACCGCCGTCTTGCGCAGCGCGGCGGCCACCGGCTCGTGAGCGACCGCGAAACCAACGCGGAGGCCCGCGAGGCCGTACGCCTTGGAGAACGTACGGAGCATACAGACGTTCGGACGGTCGCGGTAGATCTCGATGCCGTCCGGCACCTCGGGGTCACGGATGAACTCGCGGTACGCCTCGTCGAGCACGACCAGGACGTCGCCCGGCACCCGGTCGAGGAACCGCTCCAGCTCGGCCCTGCGGACGACGGTGCCCGTGGGGTTGTTGGGGTTGCAGACAAAGATGAGGCGAGTGCGGTCGGTGATGGCGTCGGCCATCGCGTCGAGGTCGTGCACCTCCCCGTCCGTCAACGGCACCCGCACCGACGTGGCGCCACTGACCTGCGTGATGATCGGGTACGCCTCGAAGGACCGCCACGCATAGATGACCTCGTCCCCCGGGCCCGACGTGGACTGCAGCAGCTGCTGGGCGACGCCGACGGAACCGGTGCCGGTGGCGATGTGCGAGGCGGGCACCCCGAAGCGGTCGGCCAGCTCGCTCATCAGGGCCGTGCACGCCATGTCGGGGTAGCGGTTGAAGGACCCGGCGGCGGCGAGCGCGCTCTCCATGACGCCGGGGAGCGGCGGGTAGGGGTTCTCGTTCGAGGACAGCTTGTAGGCCGCGGGACCGTCGGCCGCCGCCGCGGGCTTGCCCGGCTTGTAGGTGGGGATCCCCTCCAGCTCGGCGCGCAGCCTCGGGTTCGTCTCGCTCACCGCAGTCCTCCTCTTGGCCAGTCAAGCTCTTGGTCGGTCACGCTCTTGGTTCGGTCACGCTCTGGGTCGGTCACACCAGTTCGAATACTGCTTACCTTATGAGGATTCGGCGCCGCTGCGAATGGCCTTCCGGCATCGGTATACGGAGGGTCCCGCACCGCACCGCGCAGGCGCGCGAAGCAGGGGGAGCGCCCCCTGCTTCGCCTCGCGCCGGTGGCTCGCTCCGTGGCGCGCATCCCCCGTGAAGGTGAGTTGAGACCTCTTCGAGACCTGACTCATTCGGCAGGCCCGCACGCGACGATCAGGTGCAGCTACCTGTGGATCTCTCCAACTACCTTTGGTTCCAAGGTCATTGGGAGTACAACGCCATGCAGAAACGTGCCTGTCAACGCGTGCATATGCGCCCCTGCTACCCACCCCCATGAGCCCTACTATCGGCTCGCCATGACAGCAGCAGGGAAGCACCAGGTGAGCCGAGCGGAGACCGCGCGCCGGGGCAACCGGCAGAGTCGAGCGGGGATCAGAGACGTCGCCGCCGCCGCCGGTGTCTCCATCACGACTGTCTCCGACGCCCTCAACGGCAAGGGTCGGCTCCCCGACGCCACCCGACGCCACGTCCGCGAAGTCGCAGAGCGGTTGGGCTATCGCCCCTCCGCGGCGGCCCGCACCCTCCGTACCGGCAAGTCGGGCCTCATCGGCCTGACCGTGACGACATACGGGGATGAACCTTTCACCTTCACCGAATTCGCCTACTTCGCCGAGATGGCCAGAGCCGCCACATCGGCCGCACTCGCCCGGGGCTACGCCCTGGTGATCCTGCCCGCCACCTCGCGCCGCAGCCCCGTCGACGTGTGGTCGAACGTCGCGCTCGACGGCACCGTCGTCGTCGACCCCTCCGACCACGACCCCGTGGTCAGCGAGCTGGTCCGGCAAGGCCTGCCGGTCGTCTCCGACGGGCGCCCGGCAGGATCGCTCCCGGTCACCGCCTGGGTCGACAACGACCACGAGGCCGCGGTCCTGGAGATCCTCGACCACCTCGCGGCCGCCGGCGCCCGCAGGATCGGCCTCCTCACCGGCACCACCACGGACACGTACACCCATCTGTCCACGACCGCCTACCTGCGCTGGTGCGAACGCGTCGGGCAGGACCCCGTCTACGAGTCCTATCCCGCCCACGACCCGTGTGCGGGCGCCGTCGCCGCCGACCGGCTGCTCGCCCGGCCCGACCGGCCCGACGCCGTGTACGGCCTCTTCGACCCCAACGGCACCGACCTCCTCGCCGCCGCCCGGCGGTACGGCCTGCGCGTCCCCGACGACCTGCTCCTCGTCTGCTGCAGCGAGTCCACGGTGTACGCCACCACAGAACCGCCCATCACCACGCTCTCCCTCAAACCGCGCCGCATCGGCACGGCCGTCGTGCAGCTCCTCATCGACGCCATCGAGGGCCTCGACACGGGCCGGCCCGTCGAGCAGGTGATACCGACCGAACTGATCGTGCGCACCTCGTCCGAGCGACGTCCGCCACGCACGACGGTCAGTCCGCCACGCTCGTCCGGCTCCGGCTGATCGCTCCCGTTCTCGTACGCGGACCTGGGCAGAGGTCGGCTTCCTCCCCGCCACCAGCGGGGAAACCTCTGCCCAATTCGGGAGAAATCCGCAATGAACGAGGGTCCGGCACCGATTCACCACCCCTGGTGCACCACACAGCGGGAGCCGCATTCCTATGATGGGCGGACGACACCGCGGGCCGCAGCGACCAAGCAGTCCGATCTCGGTGCAGATGCGGCGCAATGGTGGTGGAGGGGTCGATGACTCAGGGGGCCGGTCAGGGACCCGATGTGCGGACGGCGACGCTGCGCGACTTCCGCGTACCCGCGTACATCCATGAGACGACCGGCCCCGCCGCGGGAGGTCCAGGATCGCCGGGCGAGGTGCCGGACGAGGGGTACACCCCCACCCAGCGCGACCTGCCGGTCATCAACCGCGGCGACACCGTCCAGGTACAGGTCATGCCGGAGCCCCCGCAGCCGCGGCCGAGCGACGAGCACGGCCCGCTGTACGTCGTCGGCGATGTGCACGGCTATCTGGACGAGCTCGTCGCGGCCCTCCAGGAGCAGGGCCTCGTCGACGCCGAGGGCAACTGGTCCGCGGGGAACGCGCGGCTGTGGTTCCTCGGTGACTTCACCGACCGGGGGCCCGACGGCATCGGCGTCATCGACCTCGTGATGCGGCTGTCCGCCGAGGCCGCCGCCGCCGGCGGCTACTGCAAGGCGCTCATGGGCAACCACGAGCTGCTCCTGCTCGGCGCCAAGCGCTTCGGCGACACCCCCGTGAACTCCGGTGCGGGCACCGCCACCTTCCAGGCCGCCTGGCTGCTGAACGGCGGGCAGAAGACCGACATGGAGCGCCTGGAGGACCACCACCTCCAGTGGATGGCCCGCCTCGACGCGATGGAGGAGGCCGATGGCCACCTGCTCGTGCACTCGGACACGACCGCCTATCTGGATTACGGCGACTCGATCGAGGCAGTGAACGACACCATCCGGGAGACCCTCACGCGCAACGACGCGGACGAATGCTGGGACCTCTTCCGCAAATTCACCAAGCGCTTCGCCTTCCGCGACGAGTCGGGCCCCTCGGCCGTACGGGAACTCCTCGACATGTACGGCGGCACACGCATCGTCCACGGCCACAGCCCCATCCCCTACCTCCTGGGTGACGTCGGCTCCGAGGACGAGTCGGACGGCGGCGGTCCGGTCATCGAGGGCCCGCATGTCTACGCCGACGGCCTCGCCATCGCCATGGACGGCGGAGTGACCATGGCCGGAAAGCTGCTGGTCCAGCAACTCCCCCTGGGTATCTGAGCGTTCTCCGGGCAGGCGCCCCTCTACAGGATCACGCTGGCCAGGGGGGCAATTTCCGGAAACCCCCTGTCACCGCGTGCCGTCACGGCTCTACCATCGGCTTATCCGTAGCAGGCTCCCCTCCGTTTCTGCCCAACGGCTCGTAGCCATGCGAGCCTCAGCCCTACGGAGCATCGGGGGATGCACATGAACAGCGCTCCACACCTGCTCAATGAGGACCGCCCCGAGTACGAGCGGATCCTCGACGAGGCGCTGCGCACCGCACCTGACCGTCCCGAACTCGCCGCAGTGGGCCAGCGGCTCAACACCGAACAACTGCGCACCATGGCCCTGAACGCGACAGCACTGATCACGGCCGCGGCCGCGGCCGAGTACGCGCACTACGTGAAGGTTCGCGAGGAGTTGCGCGAACCTCGACCGTCGTCCACGTCGATCCGCGAAGGGAATGGACAGAGCGCCGCGGAGTCGGGCTCCGGCGGCGTCAGCCTCGCCACCACGATGGGCGAGGTCGCCGAACCAGCGGCAGCGGGAGCCGGGGCGATCGCCGTCGTCGCGGTCCTCGCACCCGTCCTCGCGGGGGCGGCCGCCGCGATATTCCTGCTCGTCGGCTACATCCTGAAGATGCTCACCCCCGAGCCCGCCTTCGCGGACACCCTGCTCACCGCGGGATGGCTGTTCGGCGCGCTCACCGCGGGGGGCATCCTGGTCGCCGCGGTCGGTCTCCTGCTGACCGCCCTGCGCAACGGCTCCACCTCGCTCCAGGCCGGACTGCACGGCGAGCGGAACGAGGAGTTGACCCGCGCCAGGGAGGACTGGAGCCGGGCGCTCCTCGAGCGGGGCGTCGTGCCGTTCCTGCGGGAGGCCCTGACGGAACCGGGCGGGGCCTCCGCGGCCCGCACGCCGTCGACGAACTCAGGGGTCTCCGGGGCGAGCGGCCGCATGCCCCAACTCGGCTATCACCGGCCGGGGTTCAGCAGCCCGGACGGCGGCCCGAGCGCGGGGCCGCGTCCTAGCTTCTCGAGCCCCGACTTCTCCAGCCCCGATTTCGGCGGGCCCGACCACAAGCCGGAGTAACGGGGCCGGGGCCGGGCCGGGCCGGGCCATGAGGCTCGACACCGCCCTCGGCGCGCCGCTGTCGGCGAGCGGCGGCGCAGGCCGGAGGCGTAATGACAGGTGGGTGGGACCGACACGTCCGCGACCACCCCGTACGCACGGGAGCAGGGCAGTTGACCGGCCGGATGCCGGTCCGCTGCCTTGCTCCCGCGCGACGGCGCCGAGGCGCCCGGAGCGCGACGGTGTGAGAGGGCTCGGAGCGCGACGGTGTGAGAGGGCTCGGGCGAAACCGGCTCTCAGTCGGCGATCGGCAGATAGACCCGGTTGCCCGCTGCCGCGAACTCCTTGGACTTCTGCTCCATGCCCGCCGCGATGTCGTCCGAGTCCAGATCACCGCCGTGCTGGCGACGGATGTCCTGGGAGATCTTCATCGAGCAGAACTTCGGCCCGCACATCGAGCAGAAGTGTGCCGTCTTCGCGGGCTCGGCCGGCAGCGTCTCGTCGTGGAACTCCCGTGCCGTGACCGGGTCGAGGGCGAGATTGAACTGGTCCTCCCAGCGGAACTCGAAGCGCGCGTCCGAGAGCGCGTCGTCCCAGTCCTGGGCGCCCGGGTGCCCCTTGGCCAGGTCCGCCGCATGCGCCGCGATCTTGTAGGTGATGACGCCGGTCTTCACGTCGTCGCGGTTGGGCAGGCCCAGGTGCTCCTTGGGCGTGACGTAGCAGAGCATGGCCGTGCCCCACCAGCCGATCATCGCGGCGCCGATGCCGGAGGTGATGTGGTCGTAGGCGGGTGCGATGTCGGTGGTCAGCGGGCCGAGCGTGTAGAACGGCGCCTCCTCGCAGATCTCCTGCTGGAGGTCGATGTTCTCCTTGATCTTGTGCATCGGGACGTGACCGGGGCCCTCGATCATCGTCTGTACGTTATGACGCTTGGCGATCGTGTTGAGTTCCCCGAGGGTCCGCAGCTCGGCGAACTGCGCCTCGTCGTTGGCGTCCGCGATCGAACCGGGCCGCAGGCCGTCGCCGAGCGAGTACGTCACGTCGTACGCCGCGAGGATCTCGCAGAGCTCCTCGAAGTGCTCGTACAGGAAGCTCTCCTTGTGGTGCGCGAGGCACCAGGCGGCCATGATCGAACCGCCGCGCGAGACGATGCCGGTCTTGCGGCGCGCGGTGAGCGGGACGTACGGAAGTCGTACGCCCGCGTGCACCGTCATGTAGTCCACGCCCTGCTCGGCCTGTTCGATGACCGTGTCCTTGTAGATCTCCCAGGACAACTCCTCGGCCTTGCCGTCGACCTTCTCCAGGGCCTGGTAGAGCGGCACGGTGCCGATCGGCACGGGGGAGTTGCGCAGGACCCACTCGCGGGTCGTGTGGATGTTGCGGCCGGTGGACAGGTCCATGACCGTGTCGGCGCCCCACTGGGTGGCCCAGGTCATCTTGTCCACCTCCTCCTCGATGGAGGAAGTGACCGCGGAGTTGCCGATGTTGGCGTTCACCTTCACCAGGAACTTCTTGCCGATGATCATCGGCTCGATCTCCGGGTGGTTGACGTTGGCGGGGATCACCGCGCGCCCCGCGGCGACCTCCTCCCGGACGATCTCGGGGTCCATGTTCTCGCGGATCCCGATGAACTCCATCTCGGGTGTGATCTCGCCGCGGCGGGCGTACGCCAGCTGCGTCACCGCCTGGCCCTGGCGGCCGCGGCGCGGCTGGCGGGGGCGGCCGGGGAAGACCGCGTCGAGGTTCTTGAGCCCGCCGCGGGGCGAGGTGTGCTTGATGCCGTCGTCCTCGGGACGGGGCGGCCGGCCCACGTACTCCTCGGTGTCGCCGCGGGCGATGATCCAGTTCTCCCGCAGCGGCGGCAGACCGCGGCGGACGTCGGTCTCGGCCGACGGGTCGGTGTACGGGCCCGAAGTGTCGTACAGGGTCACGGCCTTACCGTTGGTGAGGTGCACCTGGCGGACCGGCACCCGCAGGTCGGGGCGTGAACCCTCGACATACGCCTTGTGCCAGCCGATGGACTTCCCGGCCCCGTCAGCCGCGACGGTGTTCTCAGCGTTCTCAGCGTTCTCGGCGTTCTCGTCGCTGCTGGAGGCAGGCGTGCGTGCGTCCGATGTGGTCATGAGACCTACTCCCTACGCCGGCATTACCCGGTAACAGGTTCGGCGGTCGACGCAGCGAATCCCGTACGTTTCGTGCACTCTTCGTGCCGTTTCGTACGGAGGTCAGCGCCCTCTCAGCCCGGTGCTCCGAGCTCCCGCGATTGCAAAGGTGGCTCCACGCTAGCGTCATGTCGGCCGCGCTGAACAGAGGGCCCCCTCCGTTCTTGCGATGATCGGTCAGTGACCACCACAGAGCCGCCTCCTCCGCCGCCCCCGCAGCCGCCCGCATCCGGGATGCCTCCGGAGGGGCCTGGGCATGGGTCCGGGCATGGGTCCGGGCATGGAAACGGGTCCGGGCACGGGCACGGAAATGGGCCCGGGCATGGGTCCGGACACGGGCATTCCCACAGCCACGGTCCGGCCGCGCCCGTCTCCAAGCATCTGCGCAAGGTCATCGCCGCGGTCCTGATCCCCTTCGCCACCGCGGTGGTCGTGGGGCTCATGGTGCTCTGGCCCGGCGGCACGCCCTCGCACGAGCGGACCGGCGTCGGTTTCGACCGGCAGACGCAGTCGGCGAAGGTGACGAAGGTGCAGGAGCTGCCCTGCAAGGAGCTCAGCCCCTCGCAGCCCCCACCGACCGGTGACACCTCCACCCCGGAAGGCCAGTCGGCGCAGTCCCGGGCCACGGGCACCTGCAAGAAGGCGACGATCGAGGTGAGCAGCGGCAAGGACAAGGGCCGCACCTTCACCGAGATCATCCAGCCGGACTCGCCCCGGCAACTGCGCCAGGGCCAAGAGGTGGTGGTCGCCTACGAGCCCAAGGCGCCCGAAGGGCTGCAGTACTCGGTCACCGACGTGAACCGCAAGATCCCGATGGCGCTACTCGCCGGCATCTTCGCGCTCGCCGTCGTCGTGGTGGGGCGGCTGCGCGGCGTGATGGCCCTGGTCGCGCTCGCCATCAGCTTCATGGTGCTCACGTTCTTCATCCTGCCGGCGATCCTGCAGGGCTCGAATCCCCTGGTGGTGGCGGTGATCGGGGCGAGCGCCATCATGCTGATCGCGCTCTATCTCTGCCACGGCCTGACGGCCCGCACATCGGTCGCGGTACTCGGCACGCTCATCTCCCTCCTGCTGATCGGGCTGCTCGGCTCACTCTTCATCGGCTGGGCCGCCCTCACCGGCAACACGGACGACAACACCGGCCTCATTCACGGCCTGTACCCGTCCATCGACATGAGCGGCCTCCTGCTCGCGGGCGTCATCATCGGCTCGCTCGGTGTACTCGACGACGTCACGGTCACCCAGACCTCCGCGGTCTGGGAGCTGCATCAGGCAAACCCGACGATGGGCTGGCGCGGCCTGTACCGTGCGGGCATCCGCATCGGCCGCGACCACATCGCCTCGGTCGTCAACACCCTCGTCCTCGCCTACGCGGGCGCCGCGCTGCCCCTGCTGCTGCTCTTCTCGATCGCGCAGTCCAGTGTGGGCACTGTGGCCAACAGCGAGTTGGTCGCCGAGGAGATCGTCCGCACCCTGATCGGCTCGATCGGTCTGGTCGCCTCGGTGCCGGTGACGACCGCGCTGGCCGCCCTGGTCGTCTCGGCGGACCGCACGTCCGGGGGCGGTCCGGGTGCTGCTGGTGCCGGTATGGGTTCCGGCGGCGGTGCTGGTGCTGGTACCAGTGCCGAGGGCCGTGGGAGTGGGGCTCGGCCGTCCCGCGGCGGGAAGGGGCGCCGCCGCAAACGGTGACCTGACCGCGGTGCCGACGGGTCCGAAGCCCCGACGGCATGACGGCCCCGGCTGCCGTCGATACGGCGGGCTCCCCTGAAATGCACCAAAATGCCTGCGGCCTGCCTCCGTCCGTTCCCGACGCCGAGTCAGCCCGCGTTCTGCTCCTCCGCGAGGATCCGGTCGAGCGCCTCGTCAAGATGCGTCTCGAAGTCGGCGAGCGCCCGCTCCTGCCCGAGCGGCACCAGCCTGTCCGTGCGGTCGAGGAAGGCGAGCAGCGGTGGAATCCCCACCCGGAACAGCGCTCGGTCCGCGCCGACCTGAAGCCTGATCAGGGCTTCGTCGAGCATGTCCGCGTCGGTGGGCTCGACACGGACGTCTCCGTCCCCGCACGGCCTCCCCACCCCGTCGATCAGCAGCTCCCGCCCGAAGGTCCAGGTCACCGGCACGTCCCCCGGCAGGTGGAACGTCAGCCGCACGGCATAGGGATCGTCGATCTCGTAGCGCAGCTCCACCGGGATACGGAACGACAGCTCCTCGGAAACGAGGAAGCTCATCATGACCTCTGCCTGCACCGTCTCGCCCATCGCGTGCTACCCCGTCGCTTCTCCATCAACTGGTCAGAGACCAACTCCCTGACACCACTGGCATCTTGCTCAAAGTGCGCATCAGATCACAAGGAGTGAGTTTTCAGATGCTGATAGAGAAGGCGAGTGTCCCTAGTAGCTTTCCGACCTCCCGTTGCAATTTCTGGGCTGCGGGCAGCAACCGGTCGGCCTGGTTGGACGGGACAGAAATGGCCATGGTCGCCGCGGTGTCACCCGCCGTGATCGGAATCGCCGCGCAGACCGTCCCGAGGGCGTACTCCTGACGCTCCACGACGGGCCGCATCCGCTCCCTCGATTCGAGCCGCCGCATGAACGTGCGGTCGTCCCGGACCGAGTAAGGCGTGATCGACCGGACCGGGTAGCGGTCGAGGTGGTCCTGTCGCGCCTTGTCGTCGAGCTGACCGAGGAGGCACTGCCCGATCGCGTGGGCATGCCCTGTCTCCCGGAAGTCCGCCCACTCCTCCACAGCGGGATTGCCCGGTGTGTCGGCGACGGCCACGATTTCGATCTCTCCCTCCCGGTAGACGGCGAAGTACACGGGGACGCCGATGGTGTCGCGCCAGTGCGCCAGGGAATCGTCGATCCTTCCGCGCCGGTTCTGCTGGGCTCCGCTGCCGCTCAGCCGCTCGGCGGCCTCGCCCAGGACGAACAACCCCTTCTCCCTGCGCAGATAGCCCTCGTGGGTCAGGGTGCGCAGCAGGTGATACGCGGTGGGAAGTGCGAGGCCGGCCTCGCGCGCCAACTGCTTTGCGGGGGCGCCGTTCTGATGCGATGCGGCGGCTTCCAGCAACCGCATCGCCCGCTGCACGGAGCCGATGAGGGTCGGCCCGGCGGCTCCGGGGGCCGCCTCTGTCGCGTCTGCTGTTTCTCTTTCGTCCATGGAGGCCGGCGATGCTTCGGGGTCGGTGCAGGTTGATGGTTCTGCGGGGTCGGTGCAGGCTGACTGTTCTGCGGGGTCGGTGGAGTCGTCAACCAGCGGAGTGGTGGGGTCGACCGCGGCCAAGGTTCGCTCCCTAAGCGTGCGCCCGTTCCGCGGAGATCGACCCCCGCGTCGGATTCCGGACTCTAATCCGCGGCCATCGCCCTATGCCGTCCCGCCGGGAAACTTCCCCCGGCCGGGGGAACCGTTGCGAAATGTCACCAGTCGGTGCGCGATGACGAGGAGCCGGATATGAACTTCCGTACGACGTAGATGAGTCCACCGACCAGTGCTACGAATAGCAGCGCCTTGAAGAGCAGTCCGACCACGAATCCGACAACGGTCGCTATCACGCTGCCGAACACGACGAGTGCGATGACCGGCACGGCCACCCACTTCACCCACCACGGCATTCCCGCAAAGATCTCCTTCGCTGCCATCGTCCTTACCTCTCTCCGCTCTGTCCGCACTTCCACGCTCTTCGCATCGGTGCGGTTCCTGAAAACTCTGCAGGTTCCTGGCTTCTCGCATTCGATGCTAGGGCGCAGAAGCGCTCCACGGGGGCCTCGGAGCCCTTGTCCTCCCCTGATCCGACCCTGAGGGAACCCCGAGGTCGCAGCCCCGAGGAAGTCAGGCCTCCGGAGGAGAGAAGACGACGAGCACGCGCAGGTCCTCGCTGATGTGGTGGAACTTGTGGGCGACACCGGCCGGCACATAGACGACGCTGCCCCGCGCCACCTGCGTGGTCTCCATGCCGACGGTGATCGAGGCCCGGCCGCTGACGACCATGTAGACCTCGTCCTGCCCGTGCGGCTGCTGCGGGTCGGCCTCCCCGGCATTGAGCGCGTACAGCCCGACCGACATGTTCCGCTCACGCAGGAACTGCAGGTAGGCGCCGTCGTTGGCGGCGCGTTCCGCCTCCAGCTCGTCCAGTCGGAATGCCTTCATGACCCTCGTACACCCCTCGCTTGTGAGCCGACGTTTCCCGGCCCCTGTCTGCCACGATCAGACACATGAAGAATTTCGTAGTCAAGACGATCGCCAACGCCACGGCCTTGGCCGTCGCCGTGTGGGTGCTCGACAAGATCACCCTGACCGGCGACAGCACGGGCAAGAAGGTGGGCACGCTCATCGTCGTCGCCCTGCTCTTCGGGCTGGTGAACTTCCTGGTCAAGCCGGTGGTGAAGGTCCTCACCTTCCCGCTGTTCATCCTGACGCTCGGCCTGATCACCCTCGTGGTCAACGCCCTGATGCTGCTGCTCACCTCGTGGCTGGCCGACAAGTTCGACGTCAGCTTCCACGTCGAGGGCTTCTGGACCGCGGTCCTGGGCGGCCTGATCATCTCGATCGTGTCCTGGGCCTTGAACGTCGTGCTGCCCGACGACAAGGACTGACCGGGGGACCGCGGCCTATGCCCCTCCGGGCCTTCGCCCCAGGGCCGGCCGAGGGTTTCCGGGCGTGGCCGAGAATGGTGGAGGCGGCGGGCGAAGGCCTGCTCGGCGCTGTACGCGTAGCAGTGGAAAGGCGGGCGGCATGACGGAATCAGGACCTATAGACAGGCCTGCAGCAGGACCTGCGGACGGAACGGCGGACCGCCCTCTGGGCGACGGCACGCGCGCGGTCCGGGTCGGATTGCCCGAGCCGGTGAAGCACGAGCCGACGCTGCCCGGCCCGGTGTTCGCCGCGCACTTCCACCTGCCGGGCGACCCCACGGGTGGCTACGCCTACGGCCGCGACGAGAACCCCACCTGGACGCATCTGGAGCGCGCGATCGGCGAGCTCGAGACGCCGGACTCCGACTCGGACGTCGAAACGCTGGTCTTCGCCTCCGGCATGGCCGCGATCTCGGCGGTCCTGTTCTCGCAGCTGCGTGCCGGCGACGCGGTCGTCCTGCCGGATGACGGCTACCAGGTCCTCCCCCTCGTCCGCGAACAGCTCACGGCGTACGGCATCGAGGTGCGCACCGCTCCGACCGGCGAAGACGCCCAGCTCGACGTCCTGGACGGGGCGAAGCTGCTGTGGATCGAGACGCCGTCCAACCCCGGGCTCGACGTGTGCGACGTTCGGCGGCTCGCCGACGCGGCCCACGCGCGCGGCGTGCTGGTGGCGGTAGACAACACCCTGGCGACACCGCTCGGCCAGCGACCCCTCGAACTCGGCGCCGACTTCGCGGTGGCCAGCGGCACCAAGATGCTCACGGGCCACGGCGACATCCTCCTCGGGTACGTGGCCTGCCGTGACGCGGAGCTGATCGCTTCCGTACGGCGTTGGCGCAAGATCGTCGGGGCGATCCCGGGGCCGATGGAGGCCTGGCTCGCGCACCGCTCGCTGGCTACGCTGCAGCTGCGCGCCGACCGGCAGAACGCGAACGCCCTGGCTCTCGCCGAAGCGCTGCGGGGTCGTGCCGAAGTGTCAGGGCTGCGCTATCCCGGGCTGGCCGACGACCCGTCGTACACGATCGCCTCGCGGCAGATGCGGCGCTTCGGGTGCGTGGTCTCCTTCACGCTGCCCACGCGCGCGCGTGCCGAGCGTTTCCTCGAAGCGCTGCGCCTGGTCGACGACGCGACGAGCTTCGGCGGTGTGCGGTCCACCGCGGAGCGCCGAGGACGGTGGGGCGGGGACGCCGTTTCGGGGGGTTTCATTCGCTTCTCCGCGGGCGCCGAGGACACCGACGACCTTGTGGCGGATGTGCTGCGCGCGCTGGACGAGTCGGCCGGTTCGACGGGCTGACCGCGCCCGACACGGACGCCGCGACGCGCCTCGCGTACCGCAGGCCGCACCCCGGCTACGTACAACGAACGGTCCGAGCCTCCCCCCTCGTGGCTCGGACCGTTCCGGTTCCGCGCGCGTGGAACCGCGTCAACAAGGCTAGTTGACTCTGTGTCAGTGTCCAATCACAGTAGCGACAGAGTCCTATCGACATATTTATAGTTGGGCGGGCCCTGGGGGTACGAAGGGGAGGAACGTCACCATGGACCTGGCCCTGCTGCGCACCTTCGTGACGGTGCACCGGGCCGGGTCCTTCACGCGGGCGGCGGCGTTGCTCGGGCTCTCCCAGCCCGCCGTCACCTCCCAGATCCGCACCCTGGAACGACAGTTGGGGCGGCCGCTCTTCCTGCGCCAGGCCCGCGGGGTGACCCCCACGACCATCGGCGACGAGCTCGCCCACAAGGCCGCACCCCATCTGGACGCCCTCATGGAGATCACCGAGGCCGGCCTGGACGAGGAGTCGCTCGTCCGCACCCTGCACCTCGCTGGCCCACCGGAGTTCATTGCGGAACGCGCTCTGCCCGCACTCACCGCCCTGAGCGACCAGGAGGGCCGGAGTCATGCCCTGCGCGTCTCGTTCGGCACCGCTGACGAGGTGCTGGAGGGGCTCTCCGCCGGGCACCACGACCTGGCCATCACCACGGCCCGGCCGCGCGGCCCGCTGCTCACCGCGACGCCGCTCTGCGACGAGGAGCACGTCCTGGTCGCGGGGGAGCGCTGGGCGGCCCGTCTCGGGCCCGGCAGGCCGCGGCGCCGGGCGGCGCTGCCGCTGGAAGATCTTCCGGTGGTCGAGGTCCATGAGTCGCTGCCGTTCGTCTCCCGCTACTGGGCCGCTGTCTTCGACGGCCGCCCTGTGGCGTCGGGGGCCGTGATCGTGCCGGACCTGCGCGCCGTCCTCTCCTGCGTGGTCTCGGGCGCGGGCCTCGCGGTGCTGCCCCGCTACCTGTGCGCCTCGGCCCTGGAACGCGGCGACATCGTGGCGCTCCTGGACCCCGCAGTGCCCCCTTTACGCACGTACTTCTTGGCGGTGCGCAGCGGAACACTCGCCATGCCGCACATCGCGCGGGCGCACGAGTGGCTGTTGCGCGCTGCCGCTGACTGGGCTTGATGGGGGGCGCGGCTGGTTCACGATGTTTCACGTGGAACAGTCCGGGCCACATTTCCCCCATGACCGTCCGACCCGTGGTCAAGCGCACCGCACGCGCCGTCCTGCTGGACGGCGACGACCTGATCCTGATCAAGCGCACCAAACCCGGTGTCGACCCGTACTGGATCACCCCGGGCGGCGGTGTGGAGGCGGAGGACGCCTCCGTCGTCGACGCGCTCCACCGTGAGGTCCATGAGGAGCTCGGCGCCAAGATCACCGATGTCGTGCCCTGTTTCGTCGACACCGTGGAGCACATCGCCGAGGACGGCGCGGCCGGTGTGAAGGTGCAGCACTTCTTCGTCTGCCGCCTGGAGTCCATGGACCCCGGGCTGCGGCACGGGCCCGAGATCGAGGAGCCGTGCGGCGAGTACGAGATCGTGCACGTGCCCTTCACCAGGGTCGGCATCGCCTCAGTCCATCTCGTACCGCTGTCGCTGCGGCACTACCTGGACGGCAACATCGAGGGCGTGCGCGCGATGCACGCCCCTGATCTGGGTTAGCGCCCCCTATTCCGACGCCACCAGTTCCTCTATTCCGACGCCACCAACTCCTCCACGGAGTCGTGGCGGATCCGGCCCTCCGGGATGCCGATGTCCCGCAGGGCGTCCACTCCGTTGCGGATCATGCCGGGCGGGCCCGAGAGATACGCGTCGTACTCGTTCCACGGACCGTATTCGCGCACGGCGTCCGGCAGTTGCGCCCGCTGGTCGACGACCGGGCGGACGGCCAGCCAGGGGTGGGACTGCTGGAGCCGCAGCATCGTGTCGATGTCGTACAGATCGTGATCGGTGCGTGCGCCGTAGAAGACCTCGACGGGGCGCCGTCTGCCGTGCTCGGCGACGTCCTCGACGAGCGCCTTGATCGGCGCGATGCCCGTGCCGCCGCCCAGACAGAGCAGACCGCTGTCGGTCGTGTGGTCGACGGTCATCGAGCCGGTGGGCGGGCCCAGCCGCAGGATGTCGCCGGGGCGGGCGTGGTGCACGAGGGCGTTGGACACCCAGCCGGCCGGGACGGCCTTGACGTGGAAGGACAGCAGCCCGTCGGAGCGGGGGGCCGACGCGAAGGAGTAGTGCCGCCAGACCCGCGGCCACCAGGGAGTCTCCAGGCTGGCGTACTGCCCGGCGAGGAAGGGGTACGGCTTGTCGGGCCGGACGGTGACGACCGCGATGTCCGGGGTTCTGAGGTCGTGTGACACGACCTCGCCGAACCACCAGGCGGGAGCCCGCAGTTCGTCCTCCGCTGCCGCGTCGATCATGACCTGGGAGATTGTCGTGTACGTACGGACCCAGGCGGCCTCGGTCTCGTCGTCCCAGATGGCGCTCGCGTACCGGCTCAGCGCACCGATCAGGCACTCGCCGACGGCCGGATAGTGCTCGGGCCGGGTGCCGTACTTGCGGTGTCCGCGCCCGAGATTCTTCAGATATGAGACCAGGACGTCGGTGTGGTCGATGTGCTCGGCCGCGGTCAGCAGTGCCTTGAGGATCCGGTCCCGCTGGGCGTCCATCGCCGCGGGGAAGAGAGCGCGGAGGTCGGGGTGGCGGGTGAAGAGGAGCGCGTAGAAGTACGAGGTGACCTTGTCGGCGACAGGGCCTATCTCGGCCATCGTGCGCTGCACCAGGACGGCGTCGGGGGACGCGGCCTGCGGCGACTTCGACTTCGCGGCGGAGATCGGGGGTGAGGTGTTCTGGGCCTGGGGGGCTGAGGTCCCCGGGGGTGGAGTCTGGGCGGCCAAGGCCTCCGGAGTTGGAGCCTCCGGGGTCGGCGCCTGGGGAGCCGGGGCCTGTTGCGCCGGGATCTGTTGCGTCGGCAGGGCGGCGGAGACCGCAGAGGCGCCTGATACGGCCTGAACTGCGGATATTCGCTCGTCCGCAGGTTCTGTGACGGGCGACGCGGAGGTGCCGGACGGCTGCCTGTCCCCGTCCTCCGGCCGCTTCGACGGCCTGCGCGGGGTGAACCAGCCCCCCTCGCCGTCGGAAGTACCGTCATCCGCCGACGCGGTGGTCGGAGCGTCCATGCTGTGCCTCGCCTCGAACATCTCTCGGTCGGTCTGTGCACTTCCTGCCGGAAGCTGCCTGTTTCCCCGCTCTGCCTCGATGGCCGATACGGCCACATTGAACCCCGTACACCCGGACCCTACGGACAAGTAGGTCGAGAATGTGACATTGCCCGCAGCCGCCTCACCGCAGCACCCGGCAGCATCCCATTCCCCGTCACCGCGCCGGCCGCATAACAAGAAGTACGGGCTCTCGATCTCTCTGCCCCGTTAGGCTTCATTTACCTGCGCGCGTACCCCCCTGAGTGCGCAGAGACGCACCGGTACGAACCTTGATCGACCATACCGGCAGCGGCCGAAGGCACAAGTCCCTCTCCCCTTGGCCTCGGAATTCAACGGCTCTGCCTGCCAATTGCCTCAATTACCGGCCTTGCCGGACCAATTCGTACGCCTTACGCAGATCCCGCCCGACATAGGAGTGGGTGGCGAGGCTCACCAGCCGTTGATCCGCATTGATCGCCACAGAAACGGGCACCGCGCCGAACAACTCCAGGTCGGAAAGCGAGTCACCGTACGCGACGCAATCGCTCCGGCCCACCCCGAACTCTTCACAGAGCCGGTCCGCGATCTTCACCTTGGCCGCCGCGTTGAGAATGCCCGTCGGGTCGACGGGCTGGGTGAACGGAACGGCGGGAAAACGCGAACCGTGCGCGGCATGCGCGCCCCACCCGAGGAGCCGCTCCACGAAGAACGACGGCGAGAGGGAGACCACCGCGCAGTAGTCACCGCTCTGCCTGATCTCGGCCCAGGTCTCCTGGATGCCGGAGAGCCACGGCGCCCCGTCGAAGGCCGCCGACACCTGCGCCTCCGTGAGCTCCGCCCACAACGCGTGCACGCGCACCGCGTACTCCGGCGAGCCGATGTGCCCCGCCACGAACTCCCGCTCCAGCTCGGCGATCTCGGCGTCCAGGCCGAGCTGCCGCGATATCTCCACAGGGGCCGCAGTGCCGTGCAGCAGCGTCCCGTCCAGGTCGAAGAGGTGTAGGCGTGCCATGTGGGCCGAGGCTAGTACCCATGGCTGGTTCTGCCCTCGGGCGCCCCTCGACGCTCTGCGCAGCACCATGTTTCACGTGAAACCTCGACGTCTTCCTGCCGTTTCCGCCGGACCTACCCACCGTGGCCAACGACGAGGTGTCCAAAAGCAACGTGCTTCTGCCCACAAACGGGTGGACGCCGAGGTTGTACGTCAGACAGCCTGACCCGCGTGTCGACACCTTCCCTCTCCGCACTGCCCATCCGCCGACTGACCCCCCGCGACCTCAAGGCCTGCGCCGATCTGTCCGAGGACCGGGGCTGGCCCCGTGAAGAACACAAGTGGGGTCTGCTGCTGTCGGCCGGAACGGGTTACGGCATCGACGACCCCGACGGCGACAGCCTCATCGGTGCCTATGTAGTGACCCAGTACGGCCCTCTCCACCGCCCCGCCCTCGCGGCGATCGGCATGGTTCTCGTCGCCGAGCGGTACGCCCGCCGGGGCATCGGCCGTCGACTGATGCAGTACGCCATCGAGGAGGCGGCCACCACCCCGCTCACCCTCCACGCGACACCGACCGGACGCCCGCTCTACGAGCAGCTCGGCTTCAAGGTGATCGGCCGGGCCGAGATGGTCATGGGACGCTTCACCGCGGTGGGCTCCGAGCCCGGCATCGCCACCAGGCCGGCCACCGCGGAGGACCTCAGCGCCATCCTCCGGCTCGACACCGAGGTGTTCGGCCATGACCGCATGCATGTGATCACCCGCCTCCCCGCCTTCACGGACCAGCTGCGGGTCGCGGAGGCCGGCGGCGAGATCATCGGCTACGCGGGGGCCTGGCCCAACATGGACACCCATGTCGTGGGCCCGCTCGTCGCGCGGGACACCGAGACCGCGAAGGCCCTCATCACCTCGCTCGGCACCGGTACCGACCGCCCTCTGCGAACCGACATCGACGTGCGGCACACCGAACTGCTGGCATGGGTGAAGGAGAACGGCCTCGAGCCCATCGCTTTCAACGCCGTGATGGCGTACGGCACGCCGGAACTGCCCGGGGACTGGACGCGCCGCTTCGCACCGCTGACGGTCGCGGCGGGCTGATTCGCAAGCAACGCGGAAAGGCCCGCCCCGGCGTTGCCCGGGGCGGGCCTTTCGGCACACACGTTGCGCGTAAGCGCGTCGCGAGCCTTACGCCTGACCCGCTTTACGCGAGGGCCTCGACGGCCGCCGTAGCGAAGCCGTGGTCCTGCTGCGGGGCTCCGCCGCCCACGCCGACGGCACCGATCAGGCGACCGTCACGGTGGACCGGCACCCCGCCCGCGATGAAGAGCAGCGGGCGGTCGAGGGCGGTGGGCAGGGTGTGGAAGAGGCCGCCCGGCTGCACCGCGTCGACGAGGTCGGCGGTGGGGGCGTCCAGCTGAAGCGCGGTGTACGCCTTGCGGGTGCTGGTCTCGCCGGAGATCAGCACAGCCCGGTCGTCACGCCGGAAGGCGAGGAGGTGGCCTCCCGCGTCCAGGACGGTGACGCTGACCGTGACACCGGCCTCCTCGGCCGCGCGGCGGGCCGTAGAGACGAGCGCCTCGGCGTCCTCGATGGTGAGCGGAGCGACAGCGGCGGTGGTCTTGGTGGTGCTCATGAGGGGTCTTTCTCCTTGCGGGTGGTGCGGGTGGTGTGGGGGGGGAGGGAGGAGTGGCTGGGGGTGACGAGTGGCGCCCGGGAGCCGGGGCCGGTCAGTGGTGGACGGGCGTGCGCTGCTCTGTCGGCGCCGCACCCGTCACGACCAGGCTCGGGCCGCCGGAGCGGCGCTCCAGGGCGGCCGAGACGAGGGCCAGGACGAGGGCGGAAGCGGCGAGCACCGCGCCGACCCAGTTCGGGGCGGTGTAGCCGAAGCCTGCGGAGATGACGAGGCCACCGAGCCAGGCCGACAGCGCGTTGCCCAGGTTGAAGGCGCCGATGTTGACCGCGGAGGCGAGCGTCGGGGCGCCCGACGCGTAGTCCAGGACCCGCTTCTGCAGGGGCGGCACGGTCGCGAAGCCCAGCGCGCCGATCAACAGGACGGTCACGGCGGCCGCGATCTTGTTGTGGGCGGTGAGGGTGAACAGGCCGAGCACGACGGCGAGGGCGCCCAGTGCCACGTACAGCATCGGCATCAGCGCACGGTCCGCGAATCGCCCCCCGATGAGGTTGCCGCCGACCATGCCGAGCCCGAAGAGGACGAGCAGCCAGGTGACGGAGGAGTCCGCGTAACCGGCGACGTCCGTCATCATCGGCGTGATGTAGGTGATGGCCGCGAAGACACCGCCGAAGCCCAGGACCGTCATCGCCATGGCGAGCAGCACCTGTACGTTGCGGAAGGCACCCAATTCGTCGCGCAGCCGCACGCCTTCGGGCTTGGACAGGTCCGGTACGAGCTTGGCGATGCCGAAGAGGCCGAGGACGCCGAGGGCGGCGACGATCACGAAGGTGACGCGCCAGCCGATGGCCTGGCCGACGAGCGTACCGAGCGGAACACCGACCACGTTGGCCACGGTGAGGCCCGAGAACATCATGGCGATCGCGCCGGCCTTCTTCTCGGGGGCGACCAGTTCGGCCGCGACGACCGAGCCGATGCCGAAGAAGGCACCGTGGGCGAGTGAGGCGACGACGCGGCCGGCCAGCATCACGCCGAAGACCGGGGCCACGGCGGAGAGCAGGTTGCCGACGACGAAGAGGCCCATGAGCAACATCAGCATCCGCTTGCGCGGGATGCGGGTACCGAGGGCGGTCATCAGGGGAGCGCCGAGCACGACGCCGAGGGCGTAGCCGGTCACGAGGAAGCCGGCGGTGGGAATGGAGACACCGAAGTCACCCGCGACCTCGGGAAGCAGCCCCATGATCACGAACTCGGTGGTCCCGATTCCGAAGGCCCCGATCGCGAGGGCCAGAAGCGCGAGAGGCATGGATCTACCTTCCAAACGATTGCAGGTGCGCTTAACGTGCGTCCACAATAGTTGCAGACGCGGGCTACTTGCAACCGCTGGATATTGCATCGGTGGATTACTCTGGGTGCAGCCGCTCCGGGACGGAGGAACAAGAGCCATGACAGCGACCGACCCCGCACTCACCGCGCTCGCTCAGAGCTGGTGCGCCCTCTCCTTGCTCCACGGGAAGATCGAGGCTCACGTCGAGCGCGCCCTCCAGACCAAGCACGGCCTCAGCGTGCGGGAGTACAGCCTTCTCGACGTCCTCAACCGTCAGCACGACGGCGAAGGCGGTCATCTGCAGATGAAGCAGGTCGCCGACGCCGTGGTGCTCAGCCAGAGCGCGACCACCCGCCTGGTGACCCGGCTCGAGGAGCGCGGCCTGCTGGCCCGCTACCTGTGCCCCACCGACCGCCGCGGCATCTACACGGACGTCAGCGAAGCCGGCGCCGCGCTGCTCGCCGAAGCGCGTCCCACCAACGACGCCGCCCTACGGGAGGCGCTCGACGAGGCCGCCCGGAATCCCGAGCTCGCCCCGCTGGTCAAGGCCGTCAAGACACTGCGCGTACCGGCGTGAGGCCGCGGGCCGTGGCCTCCGCACCGCCTCCGCAGGGGCTGCGCCCGTAGGAATTGGCTGCGGCCATGGGAATTGCCGCGGCCGCGGGAATAGGCTGCGCCCATGGGAGATCTTGAAATACGCCCTGCTGTCGCCGCGGATCTGCCCGCCATCGTGGGCATGCTCGCCGATGACCCGCTGGGCGCCTCGCGCGAATCGCCGGACGACCTCGCTCCATACGTGACGGCGTTCGAGCGGCTGGCGAGCGACCCGAACCAGCACCTGGTCGTCGCCGAGCGCCAAGGGCGCGTCGTCGGCACACTCCAGCTCACGATCGTTCCGGGGCTCTCCCGGAAGGGCGCCACCCGCTCGATCATCGAGGGAGTGCGGGTCCACGCCGACGAGCGCGGCAGCGGCCTCGGCACGCAGTTCATCGAGTGGGCCGTCGACGAATCCCGGCGTCAAGGCTGCCAGTTGGTGCAGCTGACCTCAGACGCCACGCGCACCGACGCCCACCGTTTCTACGAGCGGCTCGGCTTCACGGCGTCACACGTGGGCTTCAAGCTGCAGCTCTGAGGCCGTTCCTGCGGGGCTGTCGTGCGCGGTCGCGCTGTTTCACGTGAAACGTTCGCCGTTTCACGTGAAACAGACCTGCGCACCGCCCAGAACTAGAAGCCGCGCCACCCCTGCGGGTCCACACCGCCCGGCACCGACGCCTCCTCGTCGTACGGCTTACGTGTGAAGACGAACGAACCCAGGTCGAGGTGGCTCACCGAGCCGTCCGGCCGCCGTACCGCCCGCAGCAGCTCTCCGGCGTAGTACCCGTTGAGTCCCGTCCACGTGCCGTCGCCGTTGGGCCGGAACCGGGCCTGGCGCCCCCACCCGGACAGCGGTCCGATCTCCACCCCGCCGTCGGCCGTCAGGCGAAGCGCGAGCACCTGAGTCCCCCAGTACCAGGGACCCGCCAACTCCAGTACCTTGTCGTCGACTTCGGGGAGCGGTCGCCACGGCTCCGGGATGCGCGGCTCCGCATCGGCCACGATCTTCACCAAGTCCACGGTCAGCGCCGCCACCGGCGGCCCCGATGTGCAGTTGGCGAGCGCGACCGCGGCGATGCCGTCTGCCTCGCTCACCCACAGGGCGGCGAGGAAGCCGGGCAGCGACCCTCCGTGCCCGGCCAGAGTGCCCTTCTCCCCCCGCAGCAGGTCCACGCCCAGGCCGTACGCCCGGTCCCATTCCCCCGTCGGCAGCGGGGCCGACGGCGTCCGCATCTCCCGTACGGAATCCGCGCTGAGAACCCGGTCGTCGCCCTTCACCAGGAACGATCCGAAGCGCACCAGATCCGCCGTCGTGGACCACAGCTGACCGGCCGGAGCCATCAGCCCCAAATCCTCGACGGGCTCCGGCATCATCACGTCCGCCCAGGGATGCACGGCCCAGCCGCCGGCGTGCGGGTCCTGCGGCTGAGCACTCGTGCGGCTCAGCCCGAGCGGCTCCAGCACTTCCCGGCGGAGCACTTCCTCCCATGGGGCGCCCCGCAAGGCCTCCACCAGAGAACCGAGCAACGTATAGCCGGGGTTGGAATAGTGGAAACGTCGGCCGACAGGGTGCTTGAAGGGCTCGTCCCCCAGGACGTCCGTGAGCTCCGGGCGGGTCGATCCGGGGGTGCGCTCCCACCACTCGCCGGGAGTCTCGGCGGCCAGCCCGCCGGTGTGCGCGAGGAGTTCGGCGATCGTGGCCTCCCCCGCGCCGGTGCCCGGCAGGTGCTTCTCCAAGGGGTCGCCCAAGTCCAGCACACCCTCGTCGCGCAGCCGCATGACCAGGACGGCGGTGAAGGTCTTGGTGATCGAACCGATGCGGTACTGGACGTTCTCATCCGGCTCGTGCCCGTCCACCATGCTGCGGCCGCCGCTCCACACCAACGCGCCGTCCCGGGCCACCGCGGCGACCAGTGACGGGGTCCGGCCCTCCGCCTGCGCGGTGGCGACGCGGTGCAGCAGGGCTCGACGGGTGGAGGGGAGCAGCTCTTCATGGGGTGTTGTCATGGGACCAGTTCACCTGGGAGACGCGCGTGCGTCGAGCGAATTCGAAGGTGCCGGCGCCACGGCTCCGAAGTTCCGGCCCCAAGGCCCTGAAGGCGCCGGCCCGTCAGGTCTCCCATGGCTGTGCTCCGGCGACTCGGCGCGTCGCGATGTTGATCCGGTTGAACATGTTGGCCGCTCCGATGGCGAGGACGAGCGCCGCCAACTCCTGCTCGTCGAAGTGCTTCGCGGCCTCGTCCCAGATCGCTGTCGGCACCGGGTCTGGCCGGTCGGCGAGGCGGGTGGCGGCCTCCGCGAGGGCGAGGGCGGAGCGTTCCGCATCGGTGAAACAGGGAGTGTTCCGCCAGGCGGCCACTGCTGAGCGCTGCTCGACGGTGGCACCCGCCGCGGCGGCACTGCGTGCGTTCCCGGCCACACAGACGCTGCTTCCGTTGATCTGGCTCACGCGCAGTTGCACCAGCTCGATGATCGCCTGGGGCAGACCTTGCTTCCTGATGACCTTCGACAGGATCAGCAAGGCCTTCATGGCCTCAGGGATGAGCGTGGCGGGGTTCTGCATACGAGCCTGCATGAGATTTCTCCTCAAGCGTCTGCCCGGCGCCGCTGCCGGCCGCAGCGGCGCCGTGGTGGTCCGTCACTGCATCGACGAATCGCGACGCGGGAGTGTGAGCGGCGTGGGCGCCCAGAGCCCGGCGGTCGTCCCGACACGCAGGTGCTGCTCGTAGGTGACGACCTTGCCGTGGATGACCTCCAGACAGGCGTCGAGGTCGTCGATCTTCGCGCGTACGGCGCGCTCGTGCTCCTGGAGCAGCGCGAGGCGGTCCGGCTCGTTGCCCGGTCCCGAACGCACGAGAGTCGCGAACCTCCTGATCGTGGCGATCGGCATGCCCGAGTCCCGCAGCCGCCCACACAGCAGGAGCCAGTCCACGTCCGCCTGTTCATAGACGCGTCGGCCGCCGCCGGAGCGCGGGATCTCGCGCAGGAAGAGCCCTTCACGCTCGAAGAACCGCAGCGCGTGCACGCTCAGGCCGGTCGCCTCCGCGACTTTCCCGATGGACAGCTCGTTCGTCGCCTGGTCCGGCAGGCGGGCCGCCGGCTCGTCGAGCCCCGCACGGTCAACTGCGTCGGTTCTCTCATCAGGCCATTCACCGGGCGAATTGCCCGCATCCCCACTCATGCCCCGACCGTACTCGGCCCCTTCTCCGGCCCCTGCCCCATGGTCTTGACCTAGCTCGCACTCTAGGTTTTAGCGTCGCCGGCATGATCACCGAACAGCAGAAGATCGGCTCCGGATTCAGCGCCCGCAGCACGGCCGACGACGTCCTCGCGGGCAGGGACCTGGCAGGAGCCACGGCTCTGGTGACCGGCGGGTACTCCGGTCTCGGCCTCGCGACGACGCACGCGCTGGTCCGCGCGGGTGCGCACGTCGTCGTCCCCGCCCGACGCCCCGAGACCGCCGAGGACGCTCTGCGTGGTATTCCCGGGACAGAGGTGCACGCCCTCGACCTCGCGGATCTGGAGAGCGTCCGCGTCTTCGCCGAACGCTTCCTGGAGACCGGCCGCTTCCTCGACCTCCTCATCAACGGCGCGGGTGTGATGGCCTGCCCCGAGACACGCGTCGGCCCCGGCTGGGAAGCGCACTTCGCCGTCAACCACCTCGGGCACTTCGCGCTGGCCCACCGCCTGCGCCCGGCCTTCGCGCCTGCCGGGGCCCGTGTCGTGGCCGTCGCTTCCTCCGGTCACTTCCTGTCCGACATCCGCTGGGCGGACCCGCACTTCCGCACGGGCTACGACCGATGGCTGGCCTACGCCCAGTCCAAGACCGCCAACGCCCTCTTCGCCCTGCACCTCGACCGCCTCGGCTCCGACCTCGGCCTGCATGCCTTCGCCGTACACCCCGGCAGCATCCTCACCCCGCTGCAACGCCACATCCCCCGCGAGGAGTGGCTCGCGCAGGGCTGGGTGACTCAGGACGGGACACCGGCCGCCGGCTTCAAGACTCCCGAGCAGGGCGCGGCGACAGCCCTGTGGGCGGCGACCTCGCCTCTGCTGGAGGGCCGTGGCGGGGCGTACTGCCAGGACTGCGACATCGCCGAGCCGGCCACCAGCGACGACATGCTGATCGGGGGCGTCAAGCCCTGGGCCGTCGACCCGGACGCGGCCGCCCGGCTCTGGGACCTGTCCTGCGAACTCAGCGGACTCAGCGCCTTCTGATCGGTGGGGGCCTCGCATCAGAGCCCTCCATAGTGCCCGCCCCAGGGTCGATACACCCACGCTGTTCTGCCGACAGGAGATATCGGTCCGACTGGACGTCGACGATCACTACAGTCCCGACTCATGACGACGACCCCAACGCCTATAACGGCCACAAAGGTCACCACACGCACGGTCGAGTACCCGGCCGACGGTCTGACGATGGTCGGGCACCTCGCCCTCCCCGCCGGAGACGACCGCCGGCCGGCAGTCCTGATCGGGCCCGAAGGGACGGGTCTGAACGACTTCCAGCGCCGCCGGGCCGACGCCCTTGCCGAGCTGGGGTATGTCGCGCTGGCCTTCGACATCAACGGCGGGCGCTGGTTCGCCGACCCACAGGAGATGCTGGCGCACGCGATGCCCCTGCTCGCCGACCCGGACCGGATGCGGGAGATCGGCCACGCGGCACTCGATGTGCTGCGCGCCGAACCCCGGACGGACCCCGACCGGATCGCCGCCATCGGCTACGGCACCGGGGGCGCGATCGCCCTGGAACTCGGCCGCGACGGCGTCGACCTGCGGGCGATCGGGACGATCAACGCCCTGACCACGGGACGTCCGGGCGAGGCGGCACACATCCGTTGCCCCGTGTGGGCCGGGGTCGGGTCGGAGGACCCGATCATGCCCGCCGAGCAACGGGACGCCTTCACCGCCGAGATGCAGGCTGCGGGCGTCGACTGGCGTGTCGTCGTCTACGGCGGGGCCCTGCACGCCTTCCACCACCCACCGGTCGACCACGCCGTGCGCCCCGGCGTCGGCCACCACCCGCTGCACGCGCAACGGGCCTGGCGCGACATCGTCGGCCTGCTCGCCGAGTGCCTGCCCCTGACGGAGTGAGCCAGGAGCAGGATCCTGGTCAGGGAGAGGTCAGGGTCAGGCGAAGGTGTGGAGGGCCTTCCGCAGGCATTCGGCGAACTCGGCGGGGTGCGTGGTCAGACCGGTGTGCCCACCCGGGAAGTGCTGAAGTTCCGTGCCGAAACGCTCGGCCAGCAGTGCGGCTGGGCGGTACGGCAACTCGCCGCGTGAGTCCTCACCGCAGGCGAGAACAAGGCGGCCCGAAAGCGCCTCAAGCCGGTGGAGATCCGGGGTGTAGGACATGAAGCTCGGCACGATGCGTCCGACGAAGTACGGCAGGTTGGCCATCGTCTGCTCGGCCCGCGCCGCTGCTTGCGGCGGAAGTTCCACCTCGGTCTCCGTCCCAGCCTTCGCCTCGGCCTCCGTCCCAGCCTGTGGGCCGGCCTCCGGTTCGGCCCCCTGCTCACCCTTCGCGTCGGCCTTCGGCTCGCTGGTGTCGTCGTCCTTCTTCAGCCCCGCAGCGAACACGGCCATCGCAGGCATGGGCCCTTGCGTACGGAACGTCTCCCGCACACGTGCGAGAAGCATGCGGTGTTCGGGAGCGTCCGGGAGGACCTCCACCACCGGTGGCTCGTGTGCCACGACCTGTTCGACGCGTTCGGGATGAGCCGTGAGCAGGTGCAGGGCGACGATCGCGCCCGAGCTGATGCCGAGCACCCGAGCGGGCTCGGCGGGCGACAGCAGCTCCAGCACCCGGAACGCGTCATCGGCGTGGTCCGCCACGTGCTGCTCGGCCTCGGGGTCATCCAGCGCGCTGCGGGACATGCCACGCGGGTCGTAGGTCGCGACGGTGTACTCCGTGGCCAGGTCGTCGACGATGCCGTCGAAGGAGGCCGCGCCGCCCGTCCCGCCGGGGATCAGGAGCAGGAGTGGGCCCTGACCGCGCACTTCGTAGTGGAGGGTCGCGCCCTTCACGCGCAGGCTGCCGATGGTCGGCGTGGTCATCAGGAGTCTCCTTCTCCGGACGCAGGTTCTTGGGACGGAGGCCAGTGCTCCAGGAGGGTGTGCAGGGCGTCGAGCGCGCGGACCCACGACCGCTGCGGCGCACGCGCGTGCCCGAACCCGCCCGCCGCCTCCAAGGCGACGAACCCGTGGAACGTGCTGCGCAGCAACCGGACCGCATCGGTCAGATCGGGCTCGCCCAGGCCGTAACCGCGCAGCATGCCGTAGGTCAGCTCGACCGCGCGCCGCGGCCCGGGCGCCTTCGCGGCCAGCTGGGGGTCGATCTGGATCGAGGTCTGCGTCGCTGCGTAGCGGCCCGGGTGCTCACGGGCGTACTCCCGCCAGGCGTCGGCGAACGCGACCAGCGCGTCACGCCCCGCAAGACCGGCGGTCGCCTCAGCGATACGAATGGTCTTCTCGTCCGCCGCCAGCAGCGCGATCCGGCCGCGCAGATCCTCCAGACCGCGGACGTGCGTGTAGAGGCTCGCGTCCTTCACGCCCAGCCGCCGCGCCACCTGCGCCATGGTCACCTGATCGAGCCCGACGTCGTCCGCCACCTCGGCGCCCGCGATCGTCACCCGCTCCGCTGTCAGCCCGGCCCGCACCATGCACACCCTCCCCGAATCCTTGAGGCCCTAGTTTTACCCTAGGTCCCCTAGGACCCCTAGGAAAGCCATACACGCCAGAAGAGGGACAGGCAGGAGAGGAGAGGACCAGAAGGGAGTGGCCCGAGAGGGCAACTCAGTGCGGGGATCAGGTCTGTGCCATGTCCACAAAACGCGAGTAGTGACCCTGGAAGGCGACGGTGATCGTCGCCGTGGGGCCGTTACGGTGCTTGCCGACGATGATGTCCGCCTCGCCCGCGCGAGGCGATTCCTTCTCGTACGCGTCTTCGCGGTGGAGCAGGATCACCATGTCCGCGTCCTGCTCGATCGAGCCGGATTCACGCAGGTCGGAGACCATGGGCTTCTTGTCGGTGCGCTGCTCGGGGCCACGGTTCAGCTGCGAGAGCGCGATCACCGGCAGTTCCAGCTCCTTGGCCAGGAGCTTCAGGTTTCGCGACATGTCCGAGACTTCCTGCTGGCGGCTCTCGGCCCGCTTCGAACCGCCGGACTGCATCAGCTGCAGATAGTCGATGACGACGAGCTTCAGGTCATTGCGCTGCTTGAGCCGTCGGCACTTGGCGCGGATCTCCATCATCGACAGGTTCGGGGAGTCGTCGATGTAGAGGGGGGCGGCCGAGACGTCGGGCATGCGCCGGGCGAGGCGCGTCCAGTCCTCGTCCGTCATGGTGCCGGAGCGCATGTGGTGCAGGGCCACGCGGGCCTCGGCGGACAGGAGGCGCATCGCGATCTCGTTGCGCCCCATTTCGAGCGAGAAGATCACGCTCGGCATGTTGTGCTTGATCGAACAGGCGCGTGCGAAGTCGAGGGCCAGCGTCGACTTACCCATGGCGGGGCGGGCCGCGATGATGATCATCTGGCCGGGGTGCAGGCCGTTGGTGAGCTGGTCGAGGTCGGTGAAGCCGGTGGGCACACCGGTCATCTCCCCCGAGCGCGAGCCGATCGCCTCGATCTCGTCGAGAGCGCCCTCCATGATGTCGCCGAGCGGCAGATAGTCCTCGGTGGTGCGCTGCTCGGTGACCGCGTAGATCTCGGCCTGGGCGCTGTTGACGATCTCGTCGACGTCACCGTCGGCCGCGTACCCCATCTGGGTGATGCGGGTGCCGGCCTCGACGAGTCGGCGCAGCACCGCGCGCTCGTGGACGATCTCCGCGTAGTACTCGGCGTTGGCCGCCGTCGGGACCGTCTGGACCAGGGTATGCAGATACGATGCGCCGCCGACCTTGGTGATCTCACCGCGCTTGGTGAGCTCGGCCGCCACGGTGATCGGGTCGGCCGGCTCGCCCTTCGCGTAGAGGTCGAGGATCGAGGCGTAGATCGTCTCGTGCGCGGGCCGGTAGAAGTCGTGGCCCTTGAGCACCTCGACGACATCGGCGATGGCGTCCTTGGAGAGCAGCATGCCGCCGAGCACCGACTGCTCCGCGTCGAGATCCTGCGGGGGGACGCGCTCGAACGACGAACCTCCGCCGTCCCAGCCACCCTCACGACCGCGCTCGTGCTGCTCGTCGCGGCCCCGGCCTCCGTCGCGGCGCTGGCGGGAGACGGGCAGACGATCACTGGGACCGCTGTCGGCCCAGGGGTCGTCCAAAGGCTCGGAGATACTCACCGGGCCACCTCCTCCCGTCCGCCGCGCGGACCTCGCCGTGCCCCTCTTTCCTAAGGCACGACACTGACAAATAAGGGGGCCCAACTCCGGTTCTGACGCGTCGGTTTTCCGGGGTTTCCGAGGTCGTACGACGAGGCGGGCGCCGGACCACGGTAGGCCTGTGGGCACCGTCAGCCAATCTGGTTATCCACAGGCGGTGTGGATGACGGGCCCTACGCTGTGGAGAACTCCGCGAAACCTGTGCACGGCCCGGTGGACAGCCCTGTGAACAAGCACTCAGCCAGTTTGAGAAACCGCTTCTGACCTGCGACTTTCCCATCCACCGGCTGTGCAGAAGAAAAACTTTCCCACTCGGACCAAGATCGTTGCAAAACCCGCCCGACGGGGCGTCGAGCCACGGCTCAGGTAAGGGTCTAAAGAACATTGCATCTCTTACCTGTGGAAGATTACATTGGTGTCCATGACACAGGCTCCCGCGGCGCCCAAGGCCGCTCGGCGACGGCATGACCGAGAGATCATCGCGCTCGCCGTACCCGCCTTCGGCGCGCTCGTCGCCGAGCCCCTCTTCGTCCTGGCCGACAGCGCCATCGTCGGACACCTCGGCACCGCCCAGCTCGCCGGTCTCGGTGTCGCCTCAGCGCTCCTCACCACCGCGGTGAGCATCTTCGTCTTCCTCGCGTACGCCACTACGGGCGCCGTCGCCCGCAGGGTCGGTGCGGGCGACCTCCAGGCCGCCATCCGGCAGGGCATGGACGGCATCTGGCTCGCCCTGCTCCTCGGAGCCGCGGTCATCGCCGTGGTCCTGCCCACCGCCCCCGCCCTGGTGGACCTGTTCGGCGCGTCCGACACCGCGGCTCCCTACGCCATCACGTATCTGCGGATCTCCTCGCTCGGTATCCCGGCCATGCTCGTCGTGCTCGCCGCCACCGGTGTGCTGCGCGGCCTACAGGACACCAAGACCCCGCTGTACGTCGCGATCGGCGGCTTCGTCGCCAACGCCGTCCTCAACGTCGGTCTCGTCTACGGCGCCGACCTCGGCATCGCCGGCTCCGCCTGGGGCACCGTCATCGCCCAGTGCGGCATGGCCGCCGTCTACCTCTTCGTCGTCGTCCGCGGCGCCAAGCGGCACGGCGCCTCCCTGCGACCCGACGCCGCCGGGATAAGGGCCTGCGCCCAAGCCGGTGTGCCGCTCCTGGTCCGCACGCTCTCTCTGCGGGCCATCCTGATGATCGCGACCGCGGTGGCGGCCCGCCTCGGCGACTCCGACATCGCCGCCCACCAGATCGTTCTGTCCCTGTGGAGTTTGCTGGCCTTCGCGCTCGACGCCATCGCCATCGCCGGCCAGGCGATCATCGGACGCTATCTGGGCGCCGACGATCCGGACGGCGCGCGCGCCGTCTGCCGTCGGATGGTGCAGTGGGGCATCGCCTCAGGTGTCGTGCTCGGCCTGCTCGTCGTCCTCGCCCGGCCGCTGTTCATCCCGCTGTTCACCAGCGATGCCACCGTCCAGGACGCGGCGCTGCCCGCCCTCGTCGTGATCGCCCTCGCTCAGCCGGTCTGCGGCATCGTCTTCGTCCTCGACGGCGTCCTGATGGGTGCGGGCGACGGACCGTACCTCGCCTGGGCGATGATCGTCACGCTGGCGGTCTTCACCCCGGTCGCCCTGCTCGTCCCCACCTTCGGCGGCGGCCTGACCGCGCTGTGGGGAGCGATGACCCTGATGATGGCGGTCCGCATGGTGACCTTGTGGCTGCGCTCCCGCTCGGGCCGCTGGATCGTCACGGGCGCCACGCGCTGAGTCCTGTTTCACGTGAAGTCCTGTTTCACGTGAAACAGCACCCTTCGAGAAACACGTTGGGCCGCACCCCGAGGGGTACGGCCCAACGATTGCTTCAACTCTGCCAAGCGCAGTGCTTAGGCGGAGACGACCTCGACGTTGACCTTCGCGGCAACCTCGGGGTGCAGACGCACGGACGTCGCGTGGGCGCCCAGGGTCTTGATCGGCGCGCCCAGCTCGACACGGCGCTTGTCGACCTTCGGACCACCGGCAGCCTCGATCGCCGAAGCGATGTCGGCCGGGGTGACGGAACCGAAGAGACGACCGGCGTCGCCGGAGCGAACGGCCAGGCGGACCTTGACGCCCTCGAGCTGGGCCTTGACCTCGTTGGCCTGCTCGATGGTCGCGATCTCGTGGATCTTGCGAGCACGACGGATCTGCTCGACGTCCTTCTCGCCACCCTTGGTCCAGCGGATCGCGAAGTTCCGCGGGATCAGGTAGTTGCGGGCGTAGCCGTCCTTGACGTCTACGACCTCGCCGGCGGCACCGAGGCCGGAGACCTCGTGGGTGAGGATGATCTTCATTAGTCGGTCACCCTTCCCTTATCGCGCGGTGGACGTGTAGGGCAGCAGCGCCATCTCACGGCTGTTCTTCACGGCCGTGGCGACGTCACGCTGGTGCTGCGTGCAGTTGCCGGTCACGCGGCGGGCACGGATCTTGCCGCGGTCGGAAATGAACTTCCGCAGCATGTTCGTGTCCTTGTAGTCCACGTACGTGACCTTGTCCTTGCAGAAAGCGCAGACCTTCTTCTTAGGCTTGCGCACAGGCGGCTTCGCCATGGTGTATCTCCTGTGTGATCAAGAAGTGGGGTTACGGCCCACCCTCGGCCCGGAGGCCTGAAAGCCCTGGGGCTCAGGCCCTGAGGCCTAGAAGGGGGGCTCGTCCGAGTAGCCGCCACCGGAGCCGCCGGAGCTTCCGCCCCAGCCGCCACCGCCGCCGCCCTGCTGCTGGCCGCCGCCGGCCGGCGCACCGGTCGCCCAGGGGTCGTCGGCGGGAGCACCGCCGCCACCCTGCTGCTGACCGCCGCCGGAGCCACCGCCCCAGCCGCCGCCCTGCTGGCCGCCGCCACCGCCGCCGTAACCGCCCTGGCCGCCTCGACCGGTGGTCTTGGTGACCTTGGCCGTGGCGTTCTTCAGGCTGGCGCCGACTTCCTCGACGTCCAGCTCGTAGACCGTGCGCTTGATGCCCTCACGGTCCTCGTAGGACCGCTGCTTCAGCCGGCCCTGCACGATGACGCGCATGCCTCGCTGGAGCGACTCCGCGACGTTCTCCGCCGCCTGACGCCAGACCGAGCAGGTGAGGAAGAGGCTCTCGCCGTCCTTCCACTCGTTCGTCTGGCGGTCGAAGGTGCGGGGGGTGGACGCGACACGGAACTTCGCGACCGCCGCACCGGAGGGGGTGAAGCGCAGCTCGGGGTCGTCGACAAGATTGCCGACGACCGTGATGACGGTCTCGCCTGCCATGGGGGAACCTCTCGGCGGGTTTGCTGCTGGCTGCTTGTTGCTGCTACTCGATTCCCGGGTGCTGCTGAGCTAGAAAGCTCAGTGCATCTCGGGACGGAGGACCTTGGTCCGGAGGACCGACTCGTTCAGGTTCATCTGTCGGTCGAGCTCCTTGACGACCGCAGGCTCGGCCTGCAGGTCGATGACCGAGTAGATGCCCTCGGGCTTCTTCTTGATCTCGTAGGACAGACGACGACGGCCCCAGGTGTCGACCTTCTCGACCTTTCCGTTGCCCTCACGGACGACGGAGAGGAAGTTCTCGATCAGCGGGGAGACAGCGCGCTCCTCGAGATCGGGGTCGAGGATGACCATCACTTCGTAGTGACGCATGTGGAACCCACCTCCTTTGGACTCAGCGGCCACGGTCGTTCCGTGGCAGGAGGGTCGTGATGCGTACGCAACGGTATCGGCCGCCACTGACAATCGGCTCCCGCGAGCGGGGGCTCTTGCTGTGGCCAGGGCAGACACCGGTGCAGACGGTACAGAGTACCCGCACCGAGGCTTCCGGTTGAAATCCGGCGGGGGACGGGCAGAATCTGTACACATCGGGTGTGTATGGCGCTACGATGCGCCGCTTCCGCAGGAGGTGCCTCACATGGCACAAGTAATGCGACCGAACACCGCCACTTCCCTCTTCGCCACGGACGGCAAGTCCCATCCGCTCCAGGACGCGCTGCTCGGCGTGACCCTGGTGCTCGGGGCGATCGCCTTCGTGACGGCGATGTTCCACAACCTCCATCTGATCAGCTCGTGGGCCGGCCTGATCGGGATCGCCACAGGTGCGTACGGCCAGCTCATCTCGGCGACGACCCGCGAACGCTTCGGTCTGATCCTGGGCCTCGGCGCTTCGGCGATCGGCTTCTTCCTGGGCATGGCACACGGCGGACTCTTCGGCGGAATCATCGGCTGACGGCCTCGCGGCACCCCGGCCGCACACGCGGCCGGGGGCCCGAGTTCCGTACGCCCAGACGGGGCGCTCGCGGGGCGCAGTAGGCTTCGGCGCGAGAGCCGGAGCCCCTGTACCCATGGGGACACACCAGCCCGAGGAGCGCCCCGAATGAGTCTGACCCTGAGGACCATCAGTCGCGAGCAGCATCTGGCGTATATCCAGACACTGCCGTCGGCGAGTCATTGCCAGGTCCCCGCATGGGCTGACGTGAAGAGCGAATGGCGCTCGGAGAACCTGGGCTGGTTCGACGACAGGACCGGCCAGCTGGTCGGTGCCGGCCTGGTGCTCTACCGGCAGTTGCCCAAGCTGAAGCGCTATCTGGCGTACCTGCCCGAGGGGCCGGTGATCAACTGGTACGCCCCGAACCTCGACGAGTGGCTGCAGCCGATGCTGGCGCATCTGAAGCAGCAGGGCGCCTTCTCCGTGAAGATGGGTCCGCCGGTCGTGATCCGCCGCTGGGACGCTCCGGCGATCAAGGCCGGAATCCAGAACCCGGACGTGAAGCGGCTGCGGGACGTCGAGGCGACGTACATCGAGCCGCGGGCCTTCGAGGTCTCCGACCGGTTGCGCCGGATGGGGTGGCAGCAGGGTGAGGACGGCGGCGCCGGCTTCGGTGACGTACAGCCCCGCTTCGTCTTCCAGGTGCCGCTGGCCAACCGCTCCCTGGACGAGGTCCAGAAGGGCTTCAACCAGCTGTGGCGGCGCAACATCAAGAAGGCCGAGAAGGCCGGTGTCGAGGTCGTCCAGGGCGGCTACTACGACCTGCCCGAGTGGCAGCGGCTCTACGAGATCACCGCGGTGCGCGACAAGTTCCGCCCGCGGCCGCTCGGCTACTTCCAGCAGATGTGGCAGGCCCTCAACTCCGAGGACCCCAACCGCATGCGGCTGTATTTCGCGCGGCACAACGGCGTGAACCTGTCGGCCGCGACGATGCTGGTCGTCGGCGGGCACGTCTGGTACTCCTACGGCGCGTCGGACAACATCGGGCGTGAGGTCAGGCCCTCGAACGCGATGCAGTGGCGGATGCTCCGCGATGCGTACGCCATGGGTGCCACCGTCTATGACCTGCGCGGCATCTCCGACTCGCTGGACGAGACCGACCACCTCTTCGGTCTGATCCAGTTCAAGGTCGGCACCGGCGGTGAGGCCGCCGAGTACATCGGCGAGTGGGACTTCCCGCTCAACAAGCTGCTGCACAAGGCGCTCGACATCTACATGTCGCGCCGCTGATCCCGCACAATTTCCTTCCATAACTCTGATACACCGCAGATACGAGAAAGGTTCCGGGATCCAGCCATGGCGCTCACGCTCTATGTCGACACCGCGCGCTGGCGGGCACACCAGAAGCACCTGCTGGAGCAGTTCCCGGGCATCGTCCCGGTCTGCAAGGGCAACGGCTACGGCTTCGGTCACGAGCGCCTCGCCGAGGAAGCAACGCGTTTCGGCTCCGACATCCTCGCCGTGGGCACCACCTACGAGGCCGCCCGGATCAAGGACTGGTTCAGCGGTGACCTGCTGGTCCTGACGCCGTTCCGGCGGGGCGAGGAGCCGGTGCCGCTGCCCGACCGCGTCATCCGGTCGGTGTCGTCGCTCGACGGCGTACACGGCCTCGTGGGCGCCCGCGTCGTCATCGAGGTCATGTCCTCGATGAAGCGCCACGGCGTGAGCGAGCAGGAGCTCCCGCAGCTGCACGCCGCCATCGAGGACGTACGCCTCGAGGGTTTCGCGATCCACCTGCCGCTGGACCGCACCGACGGCTCGGACGCCGTCGAGGAGGTCATCGGCTGGATGGACCGCCTGCGCGCGGCCCGGCTGCCGCTGCACACGATGTTCGTCAGCCACCTCAAGGCTCATGAACTCGCCCGCTTGCAGCAGCAGTTCCCGCAGACCCGCTTCCGTGCCCGCATCGGCACGAACCTCTGGCTGGGCGACCACGAGGCCACCGAGTACCGCGGTGCCGTCCTCGACGTCACCGCCGTCGCGAAGGGCGACCGCTTCGGATACCGCCAGCAGAAGGCCGCGTCCGACGGCTGGCTGGTCGTGGTCGCCGGCGGCACCTCGCACGGTGTCGGCCTGGAGGCCCCGAAGGCGCTGCACGGCATGATGCCGCGCGCCAAGGGTGTGGCCCGCGCGGGTCTCGCGACGGTCAACCGCAACCTGTCGCCGTTCGTCTGGGCGGGCAAGCAGCGCTGGTTCGCGGAGCCGCCGCACATGCAGGTCTCGATCCTCTTCGTCCCCTCCGACGCCCCGGAGCCGAAGGTCGGCGAGGAACTGGTGGCCCACCTGCGGCACACCACCACGCAGTTCGACCGGATGGTCGACCGCTGAGACGGAACGTAGGCCGCTGAGACAGGCCGCTCCAGCATGCGGAAGGGCCGGCACGACGACGAGTCGTACCGGCCCTTCCGCGTGCCGAGTCCGCACGTGTTCGCTCAGGGCGAACGCACGGGCAGAGTGCCCTTTCAGAGCCTCAGCGTGAGAGATCGGCCGAGGAACCCCACCGCACGGCGGGCGCCTCGGCGGAGCGCATCTCGGTCCGCGCCGCACGGCCCTCGACCCCCAGGACGAAGACGTCCCGAGCCCCGTCCAGAGCACCCCCCGAGGGGTCGTCGTCACCGGCCTGCCGCACCACGTCCCGCTCCGGCATCAGGATGTCGCGTACGACCACGGCACACAGGTACAGCGTTCCCAACAAGTGGATGCCGATGGCCAGTTGGTAGCCCTCGGTCGGCAGCCCCTTGTGGGCGTCTCCGCTCGTCGTGTACGCCAAGTACATCCAGATCCCGAGGAAGTACGCGACCTCGCACGCCTGCCAGACCAGGAAGTCGCGCCAGCGCGGCCGGGCGAGCGCGGCGAGGGGGATCAGCCACAGGACGTACTGCGGTGAGTAGACCTTGTTGGTGATGATGAAGGCCGCGACCACCAGGAAGGCGAGCTGCGCGAAGCGCGGGCGCCGCGGTGCCATGAGGCCGAGCGCGCCGATGCCCAGGCAGGCGAGGAGCATCATCACCGCCGCCAGGGTGTTCACCGTGTCGGTGGTCAGCGGGGAGTCCATGCGCTGGGAGAGGATCAGCCAGAAGGACCCGAAGTCGACGCCACGCTCCTGGCTGAACGTGTAGAACTTCGACCAGCCGTCGCTCGCGAGCAGCATCACCGGCAGGTTGACGAGCAGCCAGGCGCCCGCCGTGCCGAGCAGCGCGGTCCCGAACTGCCGCCATCTGCCCGCGCGCCAGCACAGGATCAGCAGCGGTCCGAGGATGAGCACGGGATAGAGCTTGGCGGCCGTCGCGAGCCCGAGGAGCACACCGAAGGCCAGCGCACGCGCGCGTGCCCACATCAGCATCGCGGCGGCCGTGAGAGCCACCGCGAGGAGGTCCCAGTTGATGGTGGCCGTCAGCGCGAAGGCCGGGGCGAGAGCGACGAGCAGCGCGTCCCAGGGGCGGCGCCGGTGGGTGCGCGCGACGCACACGGCGATGACCGCTGTGCAGGCCATCAGTATCCCGGCGTTGACCATCCAGTAGATCTTTTCCTGGTGCTGGATGGAGCCGCTGCCAGGAGTGACCCAGGAGGCCACTTCCATGAACACCCCGGTGAGGACCGGATACTCGAGGTACTCCATGTCGCCGGGCAGCTTGTCGAAGTACGGCACGAGACCGTCGGCGAAGCCACGTCCCTGGTAGAGGTGCGGGATGTCGGAGTAACACGCGTGCGTGTACTGCGAGCTCGCTCCGAAGAACCACGCGCCGTTGTAGCACGGCATTTTCTGGATCATTCCGAGTGCGAACATCCCGAGCGCGACGAGTGCGATGACGCGCACGGGAGTCCACCACGTCGCCGCGAACAGCACTCTCCGGCCGACCGGGCCTCCGATCAGCTCGCTGCCGGCCCGGGCGACCTCGTCCTCCTTCGTGGGCCGTACCGGCTCCGGCTCCTGGCTCACGGGCTCGTACGTGCTCGTGCGCGGCGTCTCTGCGCTGGGGTCTGCACTGGGCATGCCCGCCATCCTGCCGTACGCGCCTGAGAACACGGAGAGGGCCGCCGCACCCATCGGTGCGACGGCCCTCGTTTCACGTGAAACATCCGCGGGGGACGTGGGGGGGCGCGGGGGGGGCGCGGGGGAGTCCTCGGCGGCCCGCCGAATCACCCCGGCGGGACTGGCTCAGCCCCTCGGGCCGGCGATGAAGCCGCCACCGCCCCCGTTCTCGTTGCCGTGGTTGGCTCCGCCCCCGGCTGGGTCATCCGTCGGCGGTGGCGACTCGCCGCCGGGACCGCCGCCGACGCCGCCGTCGGCGGCACCACCACCGTTCTCCTGGCCGCCGTCGTCGTTGCAGTCCCAGTCCAGCGGATCACAGGACTCCTCGGGGTCCGGCGACTTCGTCGGAGGCTTCGAGGACTCGGTCTCCGTGGGCGTCGGTGACGTGGTCTTCTCCGGCTCCTCCTCGGTCTCCGTCGGGGACGGCGGCGGGGGCGGAGTCTCGCCGACCACCTTGCCGATCGGCCCGGGCACCGGGAAGTTCTTCACGGGCTGGCCCTTGAGCGCCTGCTCCATGTAGTCCTGCCAGATCTGCGCGGGGAACGAGGCTCCGTGGATCTTCTTCTCGCCTCCCGTGCCGAACATCTCCAGGAACTTGCGCTTCTTGTTGGTCTCGTCGTCGTCGAGCCGGTACATGCTCACCGCCGTCGACAGCTGCGGGGTGTAGCCGACGAACCAGGCCGACTTGTTGCCGTCGGTCGTACCGGTCTTGCCGGCGACCTGGCGGCCGGAGAGCTGGGCCGAGGTACCCGTGCCCTTGTCCACGACGGTGCGCAGCACGTCGGTGACGTTGTCGGCGACCTCCGCGTCGAAGGCCGGCTTGGTCTCCTTCTCGTGCCGGTAGACCGTGTCGCCCTCGTGCTCGACCTCCGTGACCGAGTAGGGCTCGTTCTGCTTGCCGCTCGCCGCGAAGGTGGAGTACGCCCCGGCCATCCGGATGGCGCTCGGCGACGAGGTGCCGAGCGAGAAGGACGGGTAGGTGGCACCGGCCATGGAGCTGTCGTCCTTGAGGCCGGCGTCCATGGCCGCCTCCTTGACCTTCTCCAGGCCGACGTCCATGCCGAGCTGCACATACGCCGAGTTGACCGACTCCCTCATCGCCTCACGGAGATCGATCTGGTAGCTGGGCGGGTTGTACGACTGGTTTCCGTCGTTCTTCTGGTTCCACTGCTTGCCGTCGCGGTCCGTCCAGACCTGCCCGTTGTACTTCTGGATCTTGAGCTCGTTCTTGCCGCTGTACAGGCTCTTCGGGTTGACGATGGTGCGCTCGACCTCGGTCTGCTGTTCCGGGCCGTCCGGGTCACGCACGCCGTACTTGAACGCGGCGGCCAGCACGAAGGGCTTGTACGTCGAACCGACCTGGGCACCGGTCTGGTCCGCGTTGTTGGTGAAGTGCTTGGTCGCGTCCTCACCGCCGTAGATGGCCTTGATCGCGCCGTCCTTCGGGTCCACGGAGGCGCCGCCGAACTGGACGTGCGTGTCCTTCTCCGGACGCAGCTTCGGCTTGATCTTCTCCTTGCGGACCTTGTTCACCGCCTTCTCGAGCTCCTTGACCTTCTTCCTGTCGAAGGTCGTGTGGATCTCGTATCCACCCTGCTGGAGCTGCTCGGCGGTGATGTTGGTGTTCCTGATGACGTACGCCTTGGCCAGGTCCACGAGGTAACCGGTCTGGCCCGCCAGGTCCACGTTCGAGCGCGGATTCTGCAGCTTGGGGAATTCCGTGTACTTGGCCCGCCGCTCCTCGGTCAGGTGGCCGTCCTTGACCTCCTCGTCGAGGATCCACTTCCAGCGCTTCTTGGCGCGAGTGGTGTTGTCCTCCTTGTTGGCGGCGGGGTCGATCTCGGGATAGCCGGCGGGGTCGTAGTACGTGGCGCCCTTGAGCACCGTCGCGAGGAGAGCGCACTGGCTGGGGTCCAGCTCGCTGGCTTCCTTGCCGAAGTACGCCCGCGCGGCGGCCTGAATGCCATAGGCCCCACGCCCGTAATAGGCGGTGTTGAGGTACCCCGCCATGATGTCTTCCTTGGAGACCTGGCGGCCGACCTTTATGGAGATGAAGAGCTCTTTGAACTTCCTGGAGAACGTCTGCGACTGATCACCGAGGCGCGCGTTCTTCACGTACTGCTGGGTGATGGTCGAGCCACCCTGGGTCTGCCCGCCCTTGGCCATGTTGACCAGGGCACGCGCGATGCCCATCGGGTCGACACCCTTGTCCTTCTCGAACGTCTTGTTCTCCGCCGACATGACGGCGAAGCGCATCTCCGCCGGGATGTCGTCGTAGTCGATGATCTGGCGGTTGCGCTCACCACCGGTCGCGACCATCTGCTTGCCGTCGGCCCAGTAGTACACGTTGTTCTGGGCCTTGGCCGCCTTGTCGACCTCCGGCACCTCCACCAGGGCGTACGCGATGCCTGCGACGGCCATCAAGCTGCCGAGGAAGCCGATGAACATGCCGGTGACCAGGCGCCACGACGGGACCCAGCGGCGGGCACCGCTCTTGCCCGCGCGCGGGTAGTCGATGAACCGCTTCTTGCGCGGAGGCTCGGCGCCACGGCCCCTGCCGCGGCCTGCCCCGCCCGGGCCACCGGCCCCGCCACCGCCACCGCCGCGACGGCCACCACCGGCACCGCGCCCACCCCCGTCGGGCGCCCTGCGACGGCTGCCACCCGTACCGACAGATCCGCTGCGCTGCGCGGCGCGCCGGGCCTCGGCACGGCCGCCGTACGGTCGGCCCCCCTCGTCAGGAGCCCCGGAACCGGACGCCCCATAAGAAGGACCGGACGCCCCATAAGAAGAAGAGGGCGATCCTGTATAGCCCCGCGGGGCCGCGCGGCGGCCCGACGGCGCTCCTGGGGCGCCTCGCCTGGCCGCGGCGCGTCCGCCGCCCTGCGGCTGCGGCGGTTTGCGACGGTGCTCGCTCATCGAACGATTACTCCTCGGGCAGGCGCAGCTGTCCACGCCTGGAAACGGCGGCTGGTTTCCGGTCCCCCCGAAATGCGGATGCGTCCGTTCCGGAACCCACCCGCACTACACCGGGGACGACGACGCTCTCATGCGTCACTTGGTTCCCGGCGGCATGCATGGCGCACAGACTACGCACCGTCAAAACCCTCGTAGAGCCGAAGTTCACCCCAAAACAGGCAAGTTACTTCCTACGAATCGGTGATGTGACGCCGTTCACCGTGCCCCCTCTTGTCTCAACCGGATCGCCGTTCTATCGTCTCGATGTATCGAGTCGATACATCAGCTCGGCATAAAGGCCGTACTGAGGGACCGTGGCAGACGGGAGGCGACGATGAGCAGGCGCTCCGGCATCCTGGAATTCGCCGTGCTCGGGCTGCTCAGAGAGTCCCCGATGCACGGCTATGAGCTGCGTAAACGCCTCAATACATCGCTGGGAGTGTTCCGCGCCTTCAGCTACGGGACGCTCTACCCCTGCCTCAAGACGCTGGTCGCCAACGGCTGGTTGATCGAGGAGTCGGGCGGCAGCTCCGAAGACGCCCTGGCGGCTCCGCTCGCGGGGCGTCGCGCCAAGATCGTCTATCGGTTGACGGCGGAAGGTAAGGAGCACTTCGAGGACCTGCTCTCGCAGACCGGCCCCGACGCGTACGAGGACGAGCACTTCGCCGCCCGCTTCGCCTTCTTCGGGCAGACCTCGCGAGATGTGCGGATGCGGGTGCTCGAGGGCCGCCGCAGCCGCCTCGAAGAGCGCTTGGAGAAGATGCGCGCCTCCCTGGCCCGTACCCGGGAGCGCCTGGACGACTACACGCTCGAACTTCAGCGGCACGGCATGGAGTCCGTGGAGCGCGAAGTGCGCTGGCTGAACGAGCTCATCGAGAGCGAGCGGGCGGGGCGGGACCAGCAACGGTCCGCCCCCGGAAGCTCCGCTCAGCAGAACAGCACATCTGGGGAGTCGACGGGCCTGCCCCGGCGGCGGGAGACCAACCCGCCGCCGGATCCGTCCGATGACCCCAATAAGTGAGACCCAGCGTTCCGCGGGGTTTCATCCCGAATACCGAGATCACACAGGGAGCAACCGGAATGGGTTCGGTTCGCGTAGCCATCGTCGGCGTGGGCAACTGCGCCGCCTCGCTGGTCCAGGGCGTCGAGTACTACAAGGACGCCGACCCGGACACGAAGGTCCCGGGCCTGATGCACGTCCAGTTCGGCGAGTATCACGTCGGTGACGTCGAGTTCGTCGCCGCCTTCGACGTCGACGCGAAGAAGGTCGGCCTCGACCTCTCGGACGCCATCGGTGCCAGCGAGAACAACACCATCAAGATCTGCGACGTGCCGAACAAGGGCGTCACGGTTCAGCGCGGCCACACCCTCGACGGCCTGGGCAAGTACTACCGCCAGACCATCGAGGAGTCCGACGAGGCCCCGGTCGACGTCGTCCAGATCCTCAAGGACCGCAAGGTCGACGTCCTCGTCTGCTACCTGCCCGTCGGTTCCGAGGACGCCGCGAAGTTCTACGCGCAGTGCGCCATCGACGCCAAGGTCGCGTTCGTCAACGCCCTGCCGGTCTTCATCGCCGGCACCAAGGAGTGGGCGGACAAGTTCACCGAGGCCGGCGTCCCGATCGTCGGCGACGACATCAAGTCGCAGGTCGGCGCCACCATCACGCACCGTGTGATGGCGAAGCTGTTCGAGGACCGCGGTGTCCGTCTCGAGCGCACCATGCAGCTGAACGTCGGCGGCAACATGGACTTCAAGAACATGTTGGAGCGCGACCGCCTCGAGTCGAAGAAGATCTCGAAGACGCAGGCCGTCACCTCGCAGATCCCCGACCGCGAGATGGGCGAGAAGAACGTCCACATCGGCCCGTCGGACTACGTCGCGTGGCTCGACGACCGCAAGTGGGCGTACGTCCGCCTCGAGGGCCGCGCCTTCGGTGACGTCCCGCTGAACCTGGAGTACAAGCTCGAGGTCTGGGACTCCCCGAACTCCGCGGGTGTCATCATCGACGCTCTGCGCGCCGCGAAGATCGCCAAGGACCGTGGTGTCGGCGGCCCGATCCTCTCCGCGTCGTCGTACTTCATGAAGTCCCCGCCGGTCCAGTACTTCGACGACGAGGCCTACGACAACGTCGAGAAGTTCATCAAGGGCGAGGTCGAGCGCTAAACAGCTCTCTCCTTGTCGCTCGTCGAGGGTCCCCGGGCATTCCGCCCGGGGACCCTCCTCGTATGTGAGGCTTGGCCCCATGGCTGTCGTCGGTGACCTGCGGATACTGCTGCGACTGCGGGACTTCCGACGGCTCCTCGCCGTACGGCTGATCTCCCAGGGGGCGGACGGCGTCTATCAGGTCGCGCTCGCCACCTACGTCGTCTTCTCCCCGGAGAAGCAGGCCTCGCCCGGAGCGATCGCTTCCGCCATGGCGGTGCTGCTCCTTCCCTACTCGCTGATCGGCCCGTTCGCAGGCGTCCTCCTCGACCGCTGGCAGCGCCGCCAGGTCTTCCTGTACGGCAATCTCCTGCGGGCCGCCCTGGCGTCCGTGACCGCCGTGCTGATGCTGAGCGATGTCGCCGACTGGCTCTTCTACGTCTCCGCCCTCTGCGTCACCGCCGTCAACCGCTTCGTCCTGGCCGGGCTCTCGGCCGCGCTGCCCCGGGTGGTCGACGCCGACCGCCTGGTCATCGCGAACTCCCTCTCCCCGACCGCGGGGACGCTCGCCGCGACCCTGGGCGGCGGGCTCGCCTTCGTCGTACGCCTGGTGGGGCCGGACTCGGACGCGGCGGTGGTGCTCCTCGGAGCCGTCCTGTACCTCTGCGCGGCCCTCGCCTCGCTGCGCATGGCCCGTGCGCTGCTCGGCCCGGACCCCGACCTGGTGCAGCCCCGGCTCGCGGCGGCTCTCGCGGGCACGGCGCGCGGGTTGCAGGCAGGAGTACGGCACTTGCTGCAGCGTCCCGCGGCCGCCCGCGCGCTGGCCGCGATGACGGTGATGCGGTTCTGCTACGGCGCGCTGACGGTCATGGTCCTGATGCTCTGCCGGTACGCCTGGTCGTCGACGGAGTCCGACGGGCTGGCGCTGCTCGGCCTGGCCGTGGGGTTCTCCGGCGCGGGGTTCTTCGTGGCGGCCCTGGTGACGCCCGCGGCGGTGGGGCGGCTGGGGGCGGGCGGCTGGATCGTGGCCTGTGCGGGAGCGGCAGCGGTCCTCGAACCGGCGCTCGGCCTCTCCTTCGCGCCCGTCCCGCTCCTCATCGCCGCCTTCGTCCTCGGCCTGACGAGCCAGGGTGCGAAGATCGCCACGGACACGGTGGTGCAGTCCGCCGTGGCCGACGGCTTCCGAGGCCGGATCTTCTCCCTCTACGACGTCCTCTTCAACGTCGCCTTTGTCGGCGCGGCGGGAGTGGCCGCGCTGGTGCTGCCGCCTGACGGACGGTCGGTCCCACTGGTCATCGGTGTGGCCCTGCTCTACGCAGCAATTGCTGGGGCTATGGCCCGTTTTGGCGCGCAATAAGTGTCACATCAATGCCACAGAGTCCCTCTGGGCTTCAGAGTTGCCACCTCACCCGGATAACTTACGGGCGTCGTATTCGCGCCATCGCGCTCTCGTTCGAGGGGGACCCCCAAAAGTGACCACTCCGCCGCCCCAGGGCCAGATTCCGTACCCGCCGCAGGGCCAGAACCCCTATGGCCAGCAGGCCCCGGCGGCGCCCTACCCGCCGCAGCAGGGTCAGCCCGGCGCGACGCAGCCGTACCCGCCGTACAACCAGGGTGGGCCCGTCCCCCCGGCGCCGGCTGCTCCCCGGGGGCGCGGCAAGAAGCTGCTCCTGCGCATCGGTGGCTTCATCCTGGTCGCGATCCTCATAGCCGTCGGTAAGTGGTACCTCGGCAAGAGCGACGCCGAGTCCACCTCGGTCGGCAGCTGCATGCACAACGAGGGCACTCAGATCTCGCCGGACCTCAAGGAAGTCGACTGCTCTTCGAGCGACGCCGAGTTCGAGGTCGTCGAGAAGTTCGACGGCACGAGCGACAGCAACAAGTGCAAGGCCGTCAAGACCTCCGAGATCGCCTACTACCAGCAGGGCAAGGGGCACAACGTCGTGCTCTGCCTGAAGGAGACCAAGTAGGAGAACGCCGAGGGGCGTTGTTTCACGGTTTCACGTGAAACAACGCCCCTCGGCGTATGCGAGGACGTGGGGGCGCGGATGTTTCACGTGAAACCGTGAGGCACCCGCGTGAGGCACCCGCCGCCCCGTCTCAGTCCTGCGCGGCCCACCACTCCTTGAGCGCCGCAGCCGCCGCTTCCCGCTCCATCGGCCCGTTCTCCAGGCGCAGCTCCAGCAGGAACTTGTAGGCCTTGCCGATCACCGGGCCCGGGCCCACGTCCAAGATCTCCATGATGGCGTTGCCGTCGAGGTCGGGGCGGATCGAGTCCAGCTCCTCCTGCTCCTGGAGGCGGGCGATGCGCTCCTCCAGGCCGTCGTACGCGCGCGACAGGGCGTTCGCCTTGCGCTTGTTGCGTGTCGTGCAGTCCGAGCGGGTCAGCTTGTGGAGGCGATCCAGGAGCGGGCCCGCGTCGCGTACGTAGCGGCGTACGGCCGAATCCGTCCACTCTCCTGTGCCGTAGCCGTGGAAGCGCAGGTGGAGCTCGACCAGGCGCGAGACGTCCTTCACGAGCTCGTTGGAGTACTTGAGCGCCGTCATCCGCTTCTTGACCATCTTGGCGCCGACCACCTCGTGGTGGTGGAAGGAGACGCGGCCGTCGCTCTCGAAGCGCCGTGTCCGCGGCTTGCCGATGTCGTGCAGCAGCGCCGCGAGCCGCAGCGTCAGGTCGGGGCCGTCCGTCTCCAGGGCCATCGCCTGCTCCAGGACGATCAGCGAGTGGTCGTACACGTCCTTGTGGCGGTGGTGCTCGTCCCGCTCCAGGCGCAGGGCCGGCAGCTCGGGCAGGATCCGCTCTGCGAGGCCCGTCTCCACGAGGAGGGCGAGGCCCTTGCGCGGGTGTGCGGAGAGGAGCAGTTTGTTCAATTCGTCCCGGACCCGCTCCGCCGAGACGATGTCGATGCGCTCGGCCATCGCCTTCATCGCGGCGACGACGTCCGGGGCCACCTCGAAGTCCAGCTGAGCGGCGAAGCGCGCGGCCCGCAGCATGCGCAGCGGGTCGTCGGAGAAGGACTCCTCGGGGGTGCCGGGGGTGCGCAGGACACGCTCCGCCAGGTCCTCGAGACCACCGTGCGGGTCGACGAACTCCTTCTCGGGGAGCGCCACGGCCATCGCGTTCACCGTGAAGTCACGGCGTACGAGGTCTTCCTCGATGGAGTCGCCGTAGGACACCTCGGGCTTGCGCGAGGTCCTGTCGTACGCCTCCGAGCGGTACGTCGTGACCTCGACCTGGAAGCTCAGGTCGGCGTCTCCGACGCGGGCGTCCTTCTGGCTGCCGACCGTGCCGAAGGCGATCCCGACCTCCCACACCGCGTCGGCCCACGGCCGGACGATCTTCAGTACGTCCTCGGGGCGGGCGTCGGTCGTGAAGTCCAGGTCGTTGCCGAGCCGGCCCAGAAGGGCGTCCCTGACCGAGCCGCCGACCAGGGCGAGGGAGAACCCGGCCTCCTGGAAACGGCGGGCGAGATCGTCCGCGACAGGGGACACACGGAGCAGTTCGCTGACCGCGCGGCGCTGCACCTGGCTCAGGGCGCTGGGGTTGTCTTCATTGGCGTTCGGCACAACAGAAAAGGGTACGTGCCCCGGGCGCCCGCGGCCGACCCGATTCCCGCCCGGGCTCGCAGGGCTCGCGCCGCCGCTTCCGTCCGTCTTCTGATCACGTGGAGCGATCCGCTTCCGATCCCGTGGAGCGAGCCGCTTGTGATCACGTGGAGCAGTCCGCGGCACTTCGCCACAGCGCGCATCGTTACCATGCGTGGACGCACAACCGACGACCACTGACGACGAGGGACGGGCGAACGCGTGGCCGAGGCGGCAGACTTCCCGGGGACGAGCCCCTCACCTGCCCGCCGGTGGCTGCGGCGCACCGCAGCACTGCTGGTGGGTACCCCCTTGCTGGCCGGCCTCCTGCAGGCCCCTGCAGGGCCCGTGGCGCAGGCCGCTGCGCCGAGCACTCAGGCCGGCACGGCCGTGGCGAGCGCGAAGGCCGACGCCACCGGCTCTCGCACCGTCGACGTGTCCCTGGACTCGCTCACCCCCACCGCTCCCGGCGAGGGTGACACCCTCACCGTTTCGGGCACGGTCACCAACAACGGCAAGCAGACGGTGACCGGGGCCCAGGTCGGACTGCGCGTCGGCACGCCTCTCAACAGCCGCAGCGCCATCGACAGCGCGGCGAAGCGCACGGGCTTCCAGCCGGGGGCCGAGGGCCGGGAGATCGGCGGGAAGTACGTCGAGAAGATCTCCAGGCTCGCACCGGGAGTGCGGCAGGACTTCAGCATCTCCGTACCGGTGAAGGCACTGTCCCTCGGCACCCACGGCGTGTACCAGCTGGGTGTCGCCCTCACCGGGCAGAGCGCCGCCCAGCCCTACCCCCAGGTGCTCGGCATCGAGCGCACCTTCCTGCCGTGGCAGCCCGACGCCGCCGGCACGAAGACGAAGACCACGTATCTGTGGCCGCTCACCACCTCCACCCACCTCACGGCGAAGACCGGGTCCGACGACCAGCAGACGCCCGTCTTCAAGAACGACGACCTGGCCGACGAGCTCGCCCCGGGCGGTCGCCTGGAGCAGCTCCTGTCCCTCGGCAGCCGCCATGACGTCACGTGGGTCATCGATCCGGACCTGCTCGCCTCGGTCGAGGCGATGACGAAGAGCTACCGGATCGAGAATCCCGACGGGAAGACGAGCAGGGCGGGCAAGCACCAGTCCGTCGCCAATCAGTGGCTCAACGACCTCCAGGCCGCCGTCAAGGGCAAGAAGGTCGTCGCGCTGCCCTTCGCCGACCCCGACCTCGCGTCCCTCGCCCACACCGGCAAGGCGGTCGGTGGCTCTCTCGGGCATCTCAAGGAAGCCACCGAGGTCGGCGCCAGCACGGTGAAGACGATCCTTCAGGTGAAGCCCACCACGGACTTCGCGTGGCCCGCCGACGGGGCGGTCGATCCGTCGATCGTCGACGTCGCCACCTCCGCGGGCGCCCATACGGTGATCGCCCGCAGCGACAGCCTCCGTGAGACCGGCGGCCTGTCGTACTCGCCGACCGCGGCCCGGCCCATCGGCGGCGGTACGACCGCAGTGGTGGCCGACTCCCGCCTCTCCACGGCTTTCCAGGGCGACATGTCGGAGGCGGGGAACTCCACGCTCGCCGTCCAGGAGTTCCTCGCCCAGAGCCTCATGATCAACCTGCAGGACCCGGACAACCAGCGGAGCATCGTCGTCGCGCCGCAGCGCATGCCCTCCGTCAGCCAGGCGCAGGCCATGGAGAAGGCACTGAGCGCCCTCTCCGACGGGAAGTGGTCGCAGCCCGAGAGCCTGACCGCCGCCGCAAAGGCCAAGCCGGACCCGCAGGCGACCACCCAGGTGCCGTCGGCCGGGTCGTACCCCGCCTCGCTGCGCAAGCAGGAGCTGCCGCGGAAGTCCTTCGTGACCATCCAGGCCACCCAGGACCAGCTCGAGAGCTTCCAGGTGATCCTCACCGAGAAGGACCGCGTGGTCACCCCCTTCGGGCGAGCCATAGACCGGGGGATGTCGACGTCCTGGCGCGGTCGCGCGGCGGAGGCGACGGCCTACCAGGACAGCGTCAAGAACTACCTGCGGAATCTCACCAAGCAGGTGGCCCTGATCCAGAGGTCGGACGCGAAGCTGTCCGGCCGCAGCGCCACCATCCCCGTGTCGGTGCAGAACAACCTCGTGCAGGGCGTCGACCATCTCGTCCTGCGGCTGTACTCGCAGAACCCCACGCGTCTGAAGATCGGCGACGGACAGTTCGAAGAGAAGCAGATCAAGATCGCGGGCGGCCACTCCCAGTCCGTGAAGTTCACGACCACCGCCAACGCCAACGGTCCCGTTCCGGTGTACGCGCGGCTCTACACGGAGGACGGCAAGCCCTACGGAGACGTCGTGCGCTTCGACGTCAACGTCACCGAGGTCACCCTCACCGTGATGCTCGTCATCGCGGGCGGCCTCCTGCTGCTCGTGCTCGCCGGATTCCGGATGTACACCCAGCGCAAGCGGGCGGCCCGCAAGCAGGCCCAGGAAGGCCCGGGCCAAGATCCCGGGCAGGACTCGGACGAGGGCCCGGCGGCGGGCTCCGACGGCGAGTCCGGCAGCGGGCCCGGGACGGACGACCCCGAGCAGCCGAGTGACCCGACACCGGACACCGCTCCCGAAAGCACCGACCCGTCGGACACGGGTGAGAGAGTGGACCGTTGAGCGATGTCGTGGCCGGTGGGCCCGGGGACGATGAGGTGGGGTAACCATGAACGCGCCGTACGACGGTGACCGTGGCCAGGGCGCGGGCGGCTCCGCCTCGCCCGGGGGCCCGCCGCCCGGCTCCCCCGAGCACGGGCAGGTGCCGCCGCAGCCGGCGCCGGACGTGTATCTCCAGGACGCCTACGACCAGGACCCCTACCGGGCGCAGGACCTCTCGGCCCAGGACCCGGTGACCGAGGCGCTCTACGACCGAGCGGCACATCCCCCGCCACCGCCCGGCACCTATCAGCAGCAGCCTCTCTACGCCCAGCCGCCCGCCCCGGAGCACGCCCCCGACCCGCGCGTGTGGGCCCAGCCCCCGGCCCCCGAGCCGGAGGGTCCGACCCGGCATCTCCCCTACGGAGACGATGCCCGCACGACGCAGTTCGTGGGCGTCGACGACCTGGTCACCCAGGCCGGCGAGGAGTACCACGAGCCGGACGCCTTCGCTCACCTCTTCCGCGACCAGCAGGCCGGTGGCTACCACGGCCAGCAGGGCGCCTACCAGCAGGGCAACGGCTACCAGCAGGACGAGTACCAGCAGGGCGGCTACCAACAAGGCCAGTACCCGCAGGGCCGGCACCCGCAGGGCGAGTACCAGCAGGGCAGCTACCCCCAGGGCACCGGCTACCCCCAGGGAAACGCCTACCAGCAGGGCCATGGCTATCAGCAGGGGGACGACTACCAGCAGGGCAACGGCTACCAGCAGCCCCCCGACGGCGGCTACCCGCCCGCCGCCGAGCAGCCGCTCGTACCGGGCCCTGCAGCCGCCCCGGCCCCCTCGCCCGCCCAAGCGGCCGCACCTGCGCCCGCACCCGCCGCCAAGTCCGGCGGCCGCGCGGCGAGCCTGCTGAAGTCGAGCGCGGTCATGGCGGCCGGCACGCTGGTCTCGCGTCTCACCGGCTTCATCCGCTCCGCCCTGATCGTCTCGGCGCTCGGCGTCGGTCTGCTCGGCGACACGTTCCAGGTCGTCTACCAGATCCCCACGATGATCTACATCCTCACCGTGGGCGGCGGTCTGAACTCGGTGTTCGTGCCGCAGCTGGTGCGCTCCATGAAGGAGGACGAGGACGGCGGCGAGGCGTACGCCAACCGCCTGCTGACCCTCGTCACGGTGGCGCTCGCCGCGCTCACCGTCCTCGGCATCGTGCTGGCCCCGCAACTCGTGCGGGTGATGTCGGTGCCCGTCGCCAACGACGCGGCGGCGACCGACGTCGGCACCACCCTGCTGCGTTACTTCCTGCCCTCGATCTTCTTCATGGGCATCCACGTGGTGATGGGCCAGATCCTCAACGTCCGCGGCAAATTCGGCGCGATGATGTGGACGCCGGTCCTCAACAACATCGTCATCATCGCCACGCTCGGCATGTTCATCTGGGTCTACGGGACGGCGGAGACGTCCGGCATGACCGTGAAGAGCATCCCGCCGGAGGCCGAGCGCCTCCTCGGCGTCGGTGTCCTGCTCGGTCTCGTCGTGCAGGCCCTGGCGATGATCCCGTACCTGCGCGAGACCGGTTTCAAGCTGCGTCCGCGCTTCGACTGGAAGGGCCACGGCCTGGGCAAGGCCGCCAAGCTCGCCAAGTGGACGATCCTGTTCGTGCTGGCGAACCAGGCGGGCGCCCTCGTCGTCACCCAGCTGGCCACCGCCGCCACGGTCGACCTGCCCTCGACGAGCGGCATCGGTTTCTCCGCCTACGCCAACGCCCAGCTCATCTGGGGGCTCCCCCAGGCCATCATCACGGTCTCCCTGATGGCAGCCCTGCTGCCGAGGCTGTCCCGCTCCGCGAACGACGGCGACACCGGCTCCGTCCGTGACGACATCTCCCAGGGACTGCGCACGACGGCCGTCGCGATCGTGCCGATCGCCTTCGGCTTCGTCGCGCTCGGCGTCCCGATGTGCACCCTGATCTTCGGTTCCTCGGGCAGCCCGCAGGCCACGAACATGGGCTTCATGCTGATGGCCTTCGGCCTCGGCCTGATCCCCTACTCCGTGCAGTACGTCGTGCTGCGTGCCTTCTACGCCTACGAGGACACGCGGACGCCGTTCTACAACACGGTCATCGTCGCCGCCGTGAACGCCGCCGCCTCCGCGGCCTGCTACTTCGTTCTGCCGACCCGCTGGGCCGTCACCGGCATGGCGGCCGTCTACGGCCTCGCGTACGCCATCGGCGTGGGCGTCGCCTGGCGGCGGCTGCGGAAGCGGCTCGGCGGCGACCTGGACGGCTCTCACGTCCTGCGTACGTACGCCAGGCTCGGTATCGCCTCGCTGCCCGCGGCACTCCTCGGCGGCGGCGCCGCTTACGCGGTCACGCAAGGGCTCGGACAGGGCGTGGTCGGTTCGCTGGCCGCACTGATCGCGGGCGGTGTCGTACTGCTCGGTGTCTACTTCATCGCCGCGAAGCGCATGCGTATCGAGGAGCTCAACTCCATGGTCGGCATGGTCCGCGGCCGTCTCGGTCGGTGAGATCAGCAGGCTCGCACAACCATCGTCGGCCACCGTGTGTCGTGCATAGCGCCGGACTGTGGGCACAATTGGCTTTGGCGTCTGACGAAGCGCAATGGATGGGGAGGCAGGAACGACGGTGGCAGAACGGAGCACGGCTGCCGTCGACGTGGCAGACAACAGCGGTGACGAGCCGCTGACCGCCAAGGCGGAGCAGCCCACGGCCGACGGGGAGGCCCAGACCCGGGAGCGGGACACGGCAGCAGACGAAGAGGCGGCGAAGACAGACAGGTCCACGAGCCCCAGGGCGTCCTCACCCCCAGAACTGCACAGCGGCCACAAGCTCGCCAGACGCTATCGGCTCGAAGAGTGCGTCACCCGTCTGGACGGTTTCAGCAGTTGGCGTGCGGTCGACGAGAAGCTGCGCCGGGCCGTCGGCGTGCACCTCCTGCCCGCCGACCATCCACGCGCCCGCTCGGTCCTCGCGGCGGCCCGCTCATCGGCGCTGCTCGGCGACCCGCGCTTCGTACAGGTACTGGACGCCGTCGAGGAGAACGAACTCGTCTACGTCGTCCACGAGTGGCTCCCGGACGCCACGGAGCTCACCACGGTCCTCGCCGCGAGCCCCCTCGAGGCACACGACGCCTACCAGCTCGTCAGCCAGGTCTCCCAGGCCATGGCCGCCGCGCACCGCGAGGGCCTCGCGCACCTGCGGCTCACCCCGAGCGCCGTGCTGCGCACCTCCACGGGCCAGTACCGCATCCGCGGCCTCGCCGTGAACGCCGCGCTGCGCGGCATCAGCTCCGAGACCCCGCAGCGCACGGACACGGAGGCGATCGGCGCTCTCCTGTACGCCGCCCTGACCCAGCGCTGGCCGTACGAGAACGACGCGTACGGCCTCTCCGGGCTGCCCAAGGGAGTCGGGCTCATCGCACCCGACCAGGTGCGCGCCGGCGTCCACCGGGGCCTGTCGGAGCTCGCCATGCGGGCGCTTGTCAACGACGGCGCCACCGCTTCCCGCCAGGACCCTCCGTGCACGACGCCGGAGGAGCTGGTGAAGGCCATCGGGGAGATGCCCCGCATCCGCCCGCCGGAGCCCGCGTTCACCGCGCCGCCCGAGTACCAGCGCACCACGTATCAGCAGGGCACGTACGGCCGCCCCGCGGCCCACCCCGGGGTCACTCAGCCCGTGCCCACCCCGCCGCCCCCGTTGCAGAGCCGTACCGGCAGGGTCCTCAAGTGGGGCGTCTCCGCGCTGCTTATCGCCGCGCTCGGCCTCGGCAGCTGGCAGTTGGCGGACGCCTTGGTGGAACGCGAGAACGCCAGTGACCCGGGCAAGACGAACACCAGGACGGGTGGCGACAAGGGGCAGCCCAAGCCCAAGAAGCCGATCACCATCAAGAACGGCCAAGAGCTCGTCCTTGAGGGCTATGCCCAAGACCCGGAGAACGTCCCCCACACCTTCGACAAGGACCGTGCCTCTCTCTGGCGCACGAAGACCTTCAAGGAGGGGCCGCCGCTCGCCCCGTACAAGCCAGGTGTCGGTATCGTCTACGACCTCGGCTCGGAGCAAGAGGTCTCCGAGGCGTCCGTATCCCTCCTGTACGGCGGCGACCGCACCACGGTCTCGCTGTACGCCACGGATTCGCTGTCGCCCTCCACGGACATCGCGTCCATGAAGAAGATCGGCAACGCCACCACGTCGAGCACCACCGCGAAGATCAAGGCCAAGAAGGCCGTGAAGTCGCAGTACGTGCTCCTCTGGGTGACCGAGGTCCCGAACTCCGGCGTCGACGGGTACATCGGGGCGGGGTACAAGCAAGCCATCAAGGACGTGCAGCTCAAGGGCTGAGGGATCGGCCCGCCACGGCTCACTGGGGGAGGGGGTTCGACGGTGGACAGCACCGCGCACGGTGACCTGAACGATCAGGACCTCCTCGCCGCTCATGTCGCCGGCGACAAGGACGCCTTCGGCGAGCTGGTGCGGCGCCACCGCGACCGCCTGTGGGCCGTCGCGCTGCGCACCCTCGGGGACCGCGAGGAGGCCGCTGACGCGGTGCAGGACGCCTTGGTCTCCGCCTACCGCGCGGCACACACGTTCCGGGGTCAGTCCGCCGTGACGACGTGGCTGCACCGCATCACCGTGAACGCCTGCCTCGACAGAGCGCGCAAGTCAGCCTCCCGCAAGACCTCGCCGATCGACGACACCGAACGCCTCGAGCAGCTCCTGGAGCCGGAGGAGTCGGCCGCGGCTCCCGTCGAGCGGGGCGACCTCCACCGGGAGCTCCTGGAGGCCCTCGGCACCCTTCCTCACGACCAGCGCGCCGCTCTCGTGCTGGTCGACATGCAGGGCTACCCCGTGGCCGAGGCCGCCCGCGTCCTCGACGTCCCCACGGGCACGGTCAAGAGCCGCTGCGCGCGCGGCAGAGCCAGACTGTTGCCGCTGCTCACTCATCTGCGTACGGGGCCGCCTCCGCGCGACGAGGACCGTGGTGCCGCAGACGGAAGCAAGAAGCCCGGCTCGGCGAGGAACCGGACGCAGGGGACATCCGTCCCACCGGCAGCAGGGCCACGGGACACAGGACCAAGCGATTCAGCTGCCGTGAAGGGCGGAGGTGGGCGAGCGTGACAACCGCGACCGACTCGGCGGGCGGGCACCCGGACGTCGCCGAGATCTCCGAGCTGACCGAAGGCCTGCTTCCCCCCTCACGCACGAGCGACGTGCGACGGCACTTGGACAGCTGCGAGCTCTGTGCCGATGTCTACGCCTCTCTGGAGGAGATCCGGAGCATGCTCGGCACGCTGCCGGGCCCTCCCCGCATGCCGGACGACATCGCTGGACGCATCGACGCGGCACTGGCCGCCGAAGCGCTGCTGGACTCCACCAGCCCCGAAGGCCTTCCTTCTGAGAACACGGCGTCCGAGCCGGTGGCTGTCGCTGCGCCTTCTGCTTCCGAGCCGGCGCCCGCCGCCGCGCGTGTTTCACGTGAAACAACGCCCGCCTCCACCCCGTCCGGCGCCGGAGACCGCCCCGCAGGACATTCCCGTGCGTCCACCGGTCCAGGACGTGGGAGCCGCCTACGTCCCACACGTCGACGCACCGCGGTGCTCGGCGCCGTCTTCACCGCGGCCGCCATCGGCCTCGGCACGCTGCTGATCCAGACCATGGGCGGCGACTCCGGAGGGACGGCCGGAACGCCTCCGGACCGGCGGGACACGGCGAACTCCTTCTCCGGAGAAAAGCTCGAGGGCCGCGTCGCGGATCTCCTCAAGAAGAACTCCGTCAAGGAGCCCGGGAAGATCGACACCCGCTCCAGCCCGCAGTCCCCCAAGAAGACCTCCCCGCTGCGAACGGTCCAGGTGCCGGACTGCATCCAGCGCGGTATCGGGACCAAAACGCCACTCGCCGCCGAAGAGGGCTCGTACGAGGGCAAGCGCGCCTACCTCGTCGTGGTGCCCCATGACTCGGACAGCACCAAGGTGTCCGCGTACATCGTCGACGCCGCCTGTGTGGGCAAGTCCTCGCCCACCGCGGGCAAGGTCCTCGCGACGCACGCCTACCCGCAGAGCTGACGGCCACGACCGTCCGTCTCGTGGCCCATGACACCCTCGTCCTGACACACGTCCGTGCGCTCGGACACGTCCGGGAATGCAAGCCCCGTAGGATCCGTTGGGTGGGGTGAGAGTCCTGAGACAGGCACCCGCCAGCAGTACGCAGCAGTCCCCAGAGACGAGGAATCAAGCCGTGACCGACGTCCGTAACGTGATCATCATCGGCTCCGGGCCCGCCGGCTACACGGCGGCGCTCTACACCGCGCGCGCGTCGCTGAAGCCGCTGGTGTTCGAGGGCGCCGTCACCGCCGGCGGTGCGCTGATGAACACCACCGAGGTGGAGAACTTCCCCGGCTTCCAGGACGGCGTCATGGGCCCCGAGCTCATGGACAACATGCGGGCCCAGGCCGAGCGCTTCGGTGCCGAGCTCGTTCCCGACGACATCGTCGCCGTTGACCTCACCGGTGAGATCAAGACCGTGACGGACACCGCCGGCACCGTGCACCACGCGAAGACCGTCATCGTCACCACCGGCTCCCAGCACCGCAAGCTCGGCCTGCCGAACGAGGACGCCCTCTCCGGACGCGGCGTCTCCTGGTGCGCGACCTGCGACGGGTTCTTCTTCAAGGACCAGGACATCGCCGTGATCGGCGGCGGTGACACCGCGATGGAGGAGGCCACCTTCCTCTCGCGCTTCGGCAAGTCTGTGACGATCGTGCACCGCCGCGACACCCTGCGCGCCTCCAAGGCGATGCAGGAGCGGGCCTTCGCCGACCCGAAGATCAAGTTCATCTGGGACAGCGAGATCGCCGAGATCAAGGGCGAGCAGAAGCTCTCCGGCCTGACGCTGCGCAACCTGAAGACGGGCGAGACGTCCGAGCTCCCGGTGACGGGCCTGTTCATCGCGATCGGCCACGACCCGCGCACCGAGCTCTTCAAGGGGCAGCTGGAGCTGGACGACGAGGGTTACCTGAAGGTCGACGCGCCCTCGACCCGGACGAACCTGACCGGTGTCTTCGGCGCCGGCGACGTCGTCGACCACACCTACCGTCAGGCGATCACGGCGGCCGGTACCGGCTGCTCCGCCGCTCTCGACGCGGAGCGTTTCCTCGCGGCGCTGTCCGACGCCGAGGCCCCCGAGCCCGAGAAGACGCCGACCGCCAGCGTCTGATCTTCACTCCACCCCGCACCACCCCGAGAAAAGAGGAGCCCGCAGTGGCCGGCAACCTGAAGAACGTGACGGACGCCTCCTTCGAGGAAGACGTCCTCAAGAGCGACAAGCCCGTGCTGGTGGACTTCTGGGCCGCCTGGTGCGGCCCGTGCCGTCAGATCGCCCCCTCGCTGGAAGCGATCGCGGCTGAGCACGGCGACAAGATCGAGGTCGTCAAGCTCAACATCGACGAGAACCCCGGCACGGCCGCCAAGTACGGCGTCATGTCGATCCCGACCCTGAACGTCTACCAGGGCGGCGAGGTCGCCAAGACCATCGTCGGCGCCAAGCCGAAGGCGGCCATCGAGAAGGACCTGGCGGACTTCATCGCCGAGTAGTCGGTGGCGATGTTTCACGTGAAACACGAATGGACCAGTCCCTGCGGGGGCTGGTCCATTCGCCTTTCAGCGGCCGGATCCTCGGCGATGGCACATCACGAGACGGCTGTTCCCTCCAGCTCGACCAGCTGGCCCGGGATCGCCAGCCGCGTCACCCCGAGCATCGTGGTGGTCGGTGCCACCGCGGCGGCTCCCAGTCGCGCCGCGAGCACGCCGTAGTGCTGGAAGAGCAGATCGACGTCGGTCGTGTAGACGTTGAGCCGGACGACGTTCGCGAGAGACATGCCGGCCTCCTCGAGCACCGCCTCCAAGTTGTCGACGCTCAGCGCCAACTGCGCCGCCATGTCGCCCTCATGCTGGGGCTTGCCTTCGCCGCTCATCGCGGTCTGCCCCGAGATGAACAGCGTCCGGGTGTGCCCGGAGACGACCTCCCCCTGGTTGAACCCCATCTCGACCGACCACGACACCGGGTTGATCGCCGTTCGTTCCATTGCCACGTCAGCTCCATCCGCATCACGGGAGTACGTACGGCCGTCGGCTCGTCAGCCATCGGCTTCGACGTCGTGCCACAGAGCCTCGCAACAATTCACGACATCCTTGGTCACGTATTTCGATAACGTTCCCGCATGCGCGCCGACCGGTTGGTCTCGCTGGTGTTGCTGCTGCGTCAGCGAGGACGGCTGACCGCGGACACGCTCGCCCGCGAGCTGGAGGTATCCACCCGCACCGTGCTGCGCGACATCGAGGCGTTGTCCACAGCTGGCGTACCGGTCTACGCCGAGCGCGGTCGGCACGGCGGTTTCGCGTTGGCGCCCGGCTTCCGGACCGAGCTCACCGGTCTCAACCACGACGAGGCCCTTGCCTTGCTGACGGCCGGTTCAGGGCGCGGCGAGCAGGTATTCGGCCTCGGCTCGGCGCTCGCCTCGGCCATGCGGAAGGTGGTCGACGCACTGCCCGAAAACCACCGGACCGCTGCGAGTGACGCGGCCCAGCGCTTCCTCGTGGACCCCGAGGTCGATCTGCTCTCCCGTCGGCTGGCCTCCGAGGATGTGGCCGACAGCACGATGATCGAGGTTCGGCGGGCCGTGCTCGCCGGGCGCAAGTTGCGTATCCAGTACACGGCCACCGGCCAGACGCCACAGTGGCGCACAGTGGACCCGATCGGCCTGGTCACCGTTCGCGACCGGGCCTACCTGCTGGCCACGAGATCCGGCGCGGACCGCACCTACCGGCTGTCGCGGATCTCGGCCGCCGAGGAGCTCTCCGAGCCCGCGCAGCGACCGGCGCGGGTCGACCTGGACCGGATCTGGCGGGACCGTTCCGCGCAGTTCCTCTCCGACAGCGACCACGTCACCGTGCTGCTACGGGTGAATCCTGCGCGGCACGACGAGCTGGTGGACACCGCACTGGCCGTCCGCGCGGAAGAACCCGAAGCGGACGGCTGGCTGCGGCTGAAGGTGACCTATCAGGACGCACGTCATGCCGAATGGGCGCTGTGGCAGGCCGGCACGGACGCGGAAGCCCTGTCCCCTGAGTCGTTGCGTACGACCTTGCGCGACCGGGCCGCCGCGATGGCCAAGCGCTACGGGACGCCTGCCTGACGTCCTCGGTTCACAGTGGCCGGAGCACGGGCTCCTTCTGCACCGCTCCCAGCAGCCGATCGAGCGCCAGCTCGACGTCTTCCTTCCAGGAGAGCGTCGTACGCAGTTCGAGCCTCAGCCGGGGATAGGAGGGGTGTGGGCGGACCGTCTTGAAGCCCACGGCCAGGAGGTGCTCCGCGGGCAGCACGCACGCCGGCTTCTCCCACCGCGCGTCCCCGAAGGCCTCGATGGCCTTGAACCCTCTGCGCAGCAGATCCTTGGCGACGGTCTGCACGATCACCCGGCCGAGTCCCTGCCCCTGGTAGCCGGGCATGATCCACGCTGTCATCAGCTGAACGGCATCCGGGGACACGGGGCTCGTGGGGAACGCCGTGGAGCGCGGGACGTAGGCCGGGGGTGCGTAGAGCACGAAGCCCACCGGTACGTCGTCCACGTAGACGACCCGGCCGCAGGAGCCCCACTCCAGGAGGACGGCGGAGATCCACGCCTCCTTCTCCAGGTCCGGAGTTCCTGCCTTTACCGCCGCTTCGCCACTGACCGGGTCCAGCTCCCAAAAGACGCAGGTCCTGCAACGCTTGGGAAGGTCCGGGAGGTTGTCCAGTGTGAGCGGTACGAGCCGACGCCCCATGAAGGCGGTTCCTCACTTCCATCGGCCGCCGCACTGCGGGCGGCTGTCAGCGCGCTGCGTTCCTTGAGCAGGCTGCCGACGAAGCCGCCGACCGCTCCCAGCCCGAGGCCCGCTGTCATCAGTCCGGTGCGGCTCATCGATCGCATGGCCCCCGCCTCCCCAATGAGGTGCCGTCAGGTGGATGCGCCATACCTGAACGCATCGTATCCACGATGAGATTGCATCGAAACCGCCAGAAAGCAAAGAGCGGGCCGTGTTCCGGTACAGACCGGACACGGCCCGCTTTCGCGGCGCTGCTGCCTCTGTGGGTCAGGCCTTGTCGCCCTCGGCGGCCTCGTCCGAATCGTCTTCGGCCAGCCCGTTCTTCAGGACCGGGCCCTCGCCCGGAGCCAGCGTGCTGAGGATGCGCTCCAGGTCCTCGAGAGAGGCGAAGTCAACGACGATCTTCCCCTTCTTCTGGCCCAGGTCCACCCTCACCCGGGTCTCGAACCGGTCGGAGAGCCGGGTGGCGAGGGTGCTCAGCGCCGGCGACAGTCGGGCACCGGCACGCGGTCCCTTCGCCTTCGGAGCGCGCTGCGGCCGCGACCCCATGAGGGTCACGATCTCCTCGACGGCACGCACCGAGAGCCCCTCGGCCACGATGCGGTGGGCGAGCCTGTCCTGCTCCTCCGAGTCCTCGACGGAGAGCAGCGCTCGGGCGTGCCCCGCGGAGAGGATCCCGGCCGCGACCCGGTTCTGCACCGTCGGCGAGAGCTTCAGCAGACGCAGGGTGTTGGAGACCTGCGGGCGGGACCGGCCGATGCGGTCCGCCAGCTGGTCGTGCGTGCAGTTGAAGTCCTTGAGCAGCTGGTCGTAGGCGGCGGCCTCTTCCAGCGGGTTCAGCTGGGCGCGGTGCAGGTTCTCCAGCAGCGCGTCCAGGAGGAGCTTCTCGTCATCGGTGGCCCGCACGATGGCGGGGATGCGCTCCAGGCCCGCCTCCCGGCAGGCCCGCCAGCGCCGCTCGCCCATGATGAGCTCGTAGCGTGCGGGGCCCAGCTGCCGTACAACGACCGGCTGGAGAAGGCCGACCTCCTTGATGGAGGTCACCAGCTCGGCGAGAGCGTCCTCGTCGAAGACCACTCGCGGCTGCTGCGGGTTGGGGGAGATGGAATCGAGCGGCAGCTCGGCGAAGTACGCGCCGGCCACTGACTGGCTCTCCGGCGTCTCCGCGGCTTGCTGCGGCGGCTCCACCGTTTCACGTGAAACAGGGCTCTGCGGGAGTGCCGTCACCTTCGCGGCCGCCACACCTCGCTCGGCGGTCAGCACCGGCACCGCCGAGGGAGACGTGGAGGCTCCGCTCGCACTCTGCGGGACCTGCTTCTCCGTCGGGGCTGCAGGGATCAAGGCACCGAGGCCTCGCCCCAGTCCTCTGCGTCGCTCACTCACTGCATCCCCTCCGTCATGCTGTGCTGGTCGTTCTGAGCGCCCGTGTGGGCGTGCTGGACGTCGTAGCGCACTCCGACTCCGCGCAGCGCGATCTCGCGTGCTGCTTCGAAGTACGAGAGGGCGCCGCTCGATCCTGGATCGTAGGTGAGCACCGTCTGGCCGTAGCTCGGGGCCTCGGAGATACGGACCGACCGCGGGATGCTCGTCCGCAGGACCTCGTCGCCGAAGTGGTTGCGCACCTCGTCCGCCACCTGGGAGGCCAGCCGGGTCCTGCCGTCGTACATGGTGAGCAGGATCGTCGACACATGCAGGTTCGGGTTGAGGTGACCCCGCACCAGGTCGACGTTGCGCAGGAGCTGGCCGAGCCCCTCCAGTGCGTAGTACTCGCACTGAATGGGGATCAGCACCTCCGCGCCCGCCACCATGGCGTTGACCGTCAGCAGGCCCAGCGACGGCGGGCAGTCGATGAGGATGTAGTCCAGCGGCTGCTCGTACGCCTGGATGGCCCGCTGCAGCCGGCTCTCCCGCGCCACCAGTGACACGAGCTCGATCTCCGCACCGGCGAGATCGATGGTGGCCGGGGCGCAGAAGAGACCCTCGACATCCGGCACCGGCTGAACGACCCCGGCGAGCGGCTTGCTCTCGACCAGCACGTCGTAGATGGACGGGACCTCGGCGTGGTGGTCGATACCGAGAGCTGTAGAGGCGTTGCCCTGCGGGTCGAGGTCGATCACCAGGACGCGTGCGCCGTGCAGGGCGAGCGAGGCGGCGAGATTGACGGTGGTCGTCGTCTTGCCCACCCCGCCCTTCTGGTTGGCGACCACCATGACGCGGGTCTGCTCGGGGCGGGGCAGGCCCTCGCCTGCGCGGCCGAGTGCTTCCACCGCCAGTTGGGCAGCACGACCGATGGGTGTGTCGTCCATCGGGGTCGGTGTTTCACGTGAAACATCCTCCCCCGCCGATTCGGTTCGGGGACCGGGGACCGGATCGGTCATCGGTCCCGCGATGTTGGCGTCGGACCGCAACGATTCACTCTCCTCGACATCAGGCTCGCAATGAACAGAGCCTCCCATGCTTTGAGGGTCGTGAACCAGCGAGGCCCGGTCTTCTGTGGATGAATCCACCTCTGTGGACAACTCCGTGCCCTTATCGAGGGAACCGAGTGGCCGACGGTCGCGAGGTTCCGCAGCGCGGCCGCGATTGATGATGCCATGCAGCAGTGAGCGACGTTTCACGTGAAACACGATGCACGGAAGCCGGGGTGCCGCTGGTGCGACACCCCGGTATGCGTACGTTTGACAGCTTTTGTGGAGTACGGCTCGTCGTCAGGACGGATCAATGACGGTTGACCGCAGAGGCTCAGCGGCGACGGCGCGTGCGTCCGGTGCGAGCGGCCTTGGCCCGCTTCGCCGCGAAGCGCACACCACCGGGGCTCTCGCCGACCTCGACCCGTACGACGGTGGACAGCGGGTCCACCACTCCCTCGCCGACATGCAGCACGGAGGTGTCCACGGCGCCGAGCTTGCTCAGGGCGGCGCCTGCCGCCTTGACCTCTTCCTCGGCGGTATCTCCCTTGAGGAGCAGCATCTCCCCGTACGGGCGCAGCAGCGGGACGCCCCAGGCCGCCAGGCGGTCCAGCGGAGCCACGGCCCGCGCGGTCACCACATGGACGGGAGGGAGCTTGCCGAGCACTTCCTCGGCCCGGCCCCGCACGACGGTCACATGGTCGAGACCGAGCAGTTCGACGACTTCGGTGAGGAAGTTCGTGCGCCGCAGCAACGGCTCAAGGAGCGTGATCTTCAAGTCCGGCCGGACGAGGGCCAGCGGGATGCCCGGCAGTCCGGCACCGGAGCCGACGTCGCACACCGTGACGCCCTCGGGCACGACCTCGGACAGCACGGCGCAGTTCAGCAGGTGTCGCTCCCACAGCCGCGGTACTTCGCGAGGACCGATCAGACCGCGCTGGACCCCCGCGTCGGCCAGCAGTTCCGCGTAGCGGACCGCGTCCGAGAAGCGATCACCGAATACCGTCCGGGCTTCTTCCGGCGCCGGGGGGAGCTCCGCTGCCTCCGTCACGGGGACCGTCCTTCCGTACCGCACTGGGGTTGCTGTCTGTCGGTGGCTGTCTATCAGGCTGACAAAGACCGGCCCCGCCTGCGAACAGACGGGGCCGGAAAACGCTGGGGCGCGATCAGGCGGGGAGTACGACGACGAAGCGCTGCGGCTCCTCGCCCTCGGACTCGCTGCGCAGGCCGGCGGCCTTGACCGCGTCGTGCACGACCTTGCGCTCGAACGGCGTCATCGGCTCGAGCCTGGCCGGTTCACCGCTGCTCTTCACCTCGGCCGCGGCCTTGGCACCCAGCTCCGAGAGTTCCTCGCGCTTCTTGGCGCGGTAGCCCCCGATGTCCAGCATCAGGCGGCTGCGGTCACCGGTCTCACGGTGCACGGCGAGACGCGTGAGCTCCTGGAGGGCCTCCAGAACCTCACCGTCACGGCCGACCAGCTTCTGCAGGTCACGGCTGTCGCTGTCGCTGATGATCGACACAGCGGCACGGTCGGCCTCGACATCCATGTCGATGTCACCGTCGAGGTCGGCGATGTCCAGCAGACCTTCGAGGTAGTCCGCCGCGATCTCCCCCTCCTGCTCAAGGCGGGTGAGGGTGTCGCCGGCCTCAGCTGCGGCGGAGGTGGTGGTGCCTTCCGTCACGGGATGGGCTCCTTCTACTTCTTGGAGGACGGGTGCTTGGGCCGCTGCTGGCCCTTGCGCTGCTGTCCCGACTTGGCACGGCTGCGCTGACCGGAGCCGGGCTTGTTGCCCTGCTTGTTGTTGCCACCGGCCTGCTTGGTCTGGGGGGAGGCGTCGGAGTCGCCCGCGGGCTCGGCCGTGGTCTTCTCCAGCGACGTCTTCGCGTCGGCGGATTCCTCCGCCTTGGTGGCGCCGCCCGCGGCCTGCGTGGGAGCGGCCTGACGCTTGGACTTGCTCTGGCGCTTGGGCTGCTGGCGCTTCGGGGCGCCGCCGACGGGAGTGCCGTCCTCGGTCTCGGTGACGACGGAGTTGTCGCTCTCCACCACGGTGCCGTCGGCCTGGGCCGCGAGACCCGCCTTGGTCAGACCGTTGATGAACTTCCGCTCGAACTCGTTGCGGTCCCGGCCCTTGGCGACGATCGCCTTGATCACGTTCGTGTTGCCGCGCCCGCGCACCTTCTTGTTGTGCGTGACCTGCTTCTGCAGGCGCTCCAGGAAGGCGGCCTGGGCCTTGGAGCCCGGGGTGGGGTTCCTGCGGATCACGAACATCTGTTGGCCCATGGTCCACACGTTGGTGGTCAGCCAGTAGACGAGGACACCGACGGGGAAGTTGATGCCGAAGATGGCGAACATGATCGGGAAGACGTACATCAGCATCTTCTGCTGCTGCATGAACGGCGTCTTGACCGTGGTGTCGACGTTCTTCGTCATCAGCTGGCGCTGGGTGAAGAACTGCGAGGCCGACATCAGGACGATCATGAGGGCGGTGATCACGCGGACGTCGGTCAGCGTGGCACCGAGCGAGGCGACCTTGTCGGCGCTGTCCATGAACTTCGCGGCCAGCGGGGCACCGAAGATGTGCGCCTTACGCGCGCTCTCCAGGAGATCGCCGTCGATGACGCCGATCTCCTTGCCCGTCGCGATGCCGTTGAGCACGTGGTACAGGGCGAAGAAGAACGGCGACTGCGCCAGGATGGGAAGGCACGAGGAGAGCGGGTTGGTGCCCGACTCCTTGTACAGCTTCATCATCTCTTCGGACTGGCGCTGCTTGTCGCTCTTGTAGCGCTCCTGGATCTTCTTCATCTCGGGCTGCAGCGTCTGCATCGCCCGAGTGGCCTTGATCTGCTTCACGAAGAGCGGGATCAGGCAGATCCGGATCAGGATCACCAGGGACACGATGGACAGGCCCCAGGCCCAGCCCGTGTCGGGGCCGAAGAGCTTCCCGTACACCGAGTGGAACTGGACGATGACCCACGAAACTGGTGTCGTGATAAAGCTGAAGAGACTGGCAATCGTGTCCACTAATCAGGCTCCTTGAGCATGGGACGGGGTCTCGGTCTCGGCGGCCGTCCCCGGGGAGATCTCCCCGGTCGGCGCGCCTGCGGCGGAGGGCCCGCCCTTGCGTTCGCGCCAGGCGGCGCGCAGCATCTCGTGCCACCGCGGACGCTTGCGCGGCGGAACATGGTCGACACCACCGAGCGACCACGGATTGCACCGCAGGATGCGCCAGCCGGTGAGCGCCGTGCCCTTGATCGCACCGTGCCGGTCGATGGCCAGGTAGCCGTAACGGGAACACGATGGGTAGTACTTGCACACCGGGCCCAGAAGCGGACTGATCGTCCACTGGTACAGCTTGATCAGAGCCAGCAGCGGGTACTTCATCGCGCGCCCCCTCCCAGCAGCCGCTGCAAGGCGGCGTCCAGGTCTCGGGCCAGCTGTGCATGGTCGGCGTCACCCGCTCCGGGCAGCGCTCGTACTACTACCAGGCTACCGGGGGGCACCAGGGCCAACCGGTCGCGCATGAGGTGACGGAGTCTGCGCTTCACGGTGTTGCGCACGACCGCTCCACCCACGGCCTTGCTCACGACGAAACCCGCACGTGTCGGGGGAAGGTTCTCCCCTGGCACGTGCGGGTCCGTTGCACCGCTACGTAGATGGACGACGAGAAGCGGGCGTCCGGCCCGGCGTCCTCGGCGTACCGCGGTCGCGAAGTCTTCGCGCCGCCTCAGCCGATGCTCGGTAGGCAGCACGACGTCATGACCTGATCGGGATCAGGCGGACAGGCGGGCGCGACCCTTGCCACGGCGGGACGCGAGAATCGCGCGGCCGGCACGGGTGCGCATGCGCAGCCGGAAGCCGTGGGTCTTGGCGCGACGACGGTTGTTCGGCTGGAAGGTGCGCTTGCTCACTCGGGGGCTCCAGAAATGATTCGTTGGTGGCGGGACATCGCCTGGCTGTCACCGTGCGCCCACGAGAAGCTCGCGAATACGCACCGAGTGCACCGCTTCACAATCACAGATCGTGATCTTTGCCCATCGGAGGCAGGCGGCAGCAGCCATCGACAACTCGACCTGGTCACGGTACGCGGGGCTACGCCATCCGGTCAAACCGGCCGTCGAGGGGAGACACTGTGCACAGCCTGTGGACAACAACTTGAACCGCAGCCGTCGCCCTGACTACCGTGACGGAACTCCGATTCGTTCCCTTCCCCCTCCCCATCCCGATTTCCGTCCCGCGAACCACACGTTCGTGGGACCCCGTGAGAGAGCGTGCCCTGTGGCTGACGTACCTGCCGATCTTGCCGCAGTGTGGCCACGAGTTCTGGAACATCTGCTGGGTGAGGGCCGCGGGCAGGGAGTCGAGGCGAAGGACGAGCGGTGGCTCCGGAGCTGCCAGCCCCTGGCCCTCGTCGCCGACACCGCCCTGCTCGCCGTCCCGAACGAATTCGCCAAAGGCGTACTGGAAGGCCGGCTGGCCCCGGTGGTCAGCGAGACGCTGAGCCGCGAATGTGGGCGTCCGATCCGCATCGCCATCACCGTCGACGACTCCGTCGGTGAACCCGCGGGCCCGCCGGCGCCGCCCATGCAGCACCAGCGCACACAGCAGCAACAGCAGCACAATCACCAGCAGCAGCGCTACGAAGAGCAGGAGCTGCCCCCTGCCTCCGGGCAGGGGCGTGAGACGTACGAGAACTACGGACGGCGCCCCGGGGACGAGCACCAGGGCGACTCCCGGTCGGACCAGCTGCCGACCGCGCGCCCGGCCTACCCGGAGTACCAGCGCCCGAGCCCCGGCGCCTGGCCGCAGCAGCAGCCGCAGGACGACTACGGCTGGCAGCAGCCGCGGCTCGGCTTCCCCGACCGTGATCCGTACGCGAACCCGGTCCAGCAGCCGCAGCACGACTACCGCTCGCAGCCCCCGCAGGACCGTTCGCCGTACGAGCAGCGACGTCCCGAGCCGCAGGACCGGCGCGAGCGTCACGACATGTCCGAGCCGCACGGCGGGCCGCGTGGCGGCGGCGTCCACCGGGGCGGGCCGGTCGGCCCCACCTCGTCGAGCGGCGCCCCCGGGCCGCTGGCCGCGCAGCCGGCGCCCGCGACGGGCCCCGGTGAGCCCACCGCGCGCCTCAACCCGAAGTACCTCTTCGACACCTTCGTCATCGGTGCGTCGAACCGTTTCGCGCACGCGGCCGCGGTGGCCGTCGCCGAGGCACCCGCGAAGGCGTACAACCCCCTCTTCATCTACGGAGAGTCGGGGCTCGGCAAAACGCATCTGCTGCACGCGATCGGGCACTACGCCCGCAGCCTGTATCCCGGCACGCGCGTGCGCTACGTGAGCTCGGAGGAGTTCACCAACGAGTTCATCAACTCCATCCGCGACGGCAAGGGCGACAGCTTCCGCAAGCGCTACCGCGAGATGGACATCCTGCTCGTCGACGACATCCAGTTCCTCGCGGACAAGGAGTCGACGCAGGAGGAGTTCTTCCACACCTTCAACACGCTCCACAACGCGAACAAGCAGATCGTGCTCTCCAGTGACCGGCCGCCCAAGCAACTGGTCACCCTCGAGGACCGGCTGCGCAACCGCTTCGAGTGGGGACTGATCACCGACGTCCAGCCACCGGAGCTGGAGACGCGTATCGCGATCCTCCGTAAGAAGGCGGTGCAGGAGCAGCTCAACGCCCCGCCGGAGGTCCTGGAGTTCATCGCGTCGCGCATCTCACGGAACATCCGTGAGCTGGAAGGCGCGCTGATCCGGGTCACCGCGTTCGCGTCGCTCAACCGGCAGCCCGTGGACCTGGGCCTCACCGAGATCGTCCTCAAGGACCTCATCCCGGGCGGTGAGGACGCGGCTCCGGAGATCACCGCGCCGGCCATCATGGCGGCGACGGCCGACTACTTCGGGCTGACGGTGGACGACCTGTGCGGATCCTCGCGCAGCCGCGTGCTGGTGACGGCGCGCCAGATCGCCATGTATCTGTGCCGGGAGCTGACCGACCTCTCGCTGCCGAAGATCGGCGCGCAGTTCGGCGGCCGCGACCACACGACGGTCATGCACGCGGACCGCAAGATCCGGGCACTGATGGCTGAGCGGCGCTCCATCTACAACCAGGTCACCGAGCTCACCAACCGCATCAAGAACGGCTGACAGCCTCCGTAGAACGCCACTGAAGGCGCTCCAGGACTTCTCCTGGGGCGCCTTTTTGATGTCGGCACGCGCGTGTGCGGGTCTTCGTACGGCCGCGTTCGGGGTTTCGCACGCGCACGTTCGGGTCTTCGCTGTTCGATTTCCCCTGCTCAGACGGCTGTTCTCCACAGATCTGCCGACTTTTTCCCTTCCACACCCTGGGGAGGGGGAAGTTGTCCAGACGCTGTCCACAGGGGACGCTGCTGAGAGATCATCAGGCCAGGTCAGGTGTCTGTGGATTCGTGGACGGAGACTCTCCACAGGCTGTGGAGAAAAATCTCGTCCACAGGCTGTGCATGAAGTTGTCCACCGGCGGCCCACAGGCTCGGGCTCGTTGTCCCCAGCTTTCCCCAGCTTCTCCACACGCCTGTCCACTGTTCGGCAACGCGACGCGCCTTCTCACCGGAGCGAGTGAAAGGCGTCACACCAAGGTGGTCGGTTGGCCTGTGGGGAAGCTGGGTAAAGCTGGGGACAGCGCTGGGGAGAAGTGGCCCCTGCCTGTGCACCGGGTGTGCAGAACTTTCGCCCGTCCACAGAAACACCTGGTTGTCCACCGGCACCGCCCACAGGCTCAGTGGATAAAAAACCGGGCCTGACCAGCGCTTTCACGGTTATCCACGGTTTCCACAGCCCCTACTACTACTCCCGACTAGAGAGACCGGGGAAATGGTTTCGAAGCTGGGGCTGTGCACAACTCTCGCTCCGGAGCTCCGACACCGCTCGGCACGACTTGACCCCGACAGGCACCGACTGTCAGTGCAGTGCGTCAGACTGGTCCCCGGTGTCCTTCCCACGGCATGGCTGAGAGACACCGAGTCAGACGACGAGGGCCACAGGCCCAGCGGGCGAGAGCAGCCAGCAACAGCAGGAGGGCGGCTTAGGTGAAGATCCGGGTTGAACGCGACGTACTCGCGGAGGCGGTGGCCTGGGCGGCGCGCAGCCTCCCGGCCCGGCCGCCTGCGCCCGTCCTCGCAGGCCTGCTGCTGAAGGCCGAGGAAGGCGCACTGAGCCTGTCGAGCTTCGACTACGAGGTCTCGGCACGCGTCTCGGTGGACGCCGAGATCGACGAGGAAGGCACCGTCCTCGTGTCGGGCCGCCTGCTCGCGGACATCTGCCGCGCCCTCCCCAACCGCCCGGTGGAGATCTCCACAGACGGTGTACGGGCGACGGTCGTCTGCGGCTCCTCGCGATTCACACTCCACACGCTTCCTGTGGAGGAGTACCCCGCGCTGCCGCAGATGCCGACCGCCACGGGCACCGTCCCCGGTGAGGTCTTCGCCTCCGCCGCCTCCCAGGTGGCCATCGCCGCCGGCCGCGACGACACGCTGCCGGTGCTGACCGGTGTGCGCATCGAGATCGAGGGCGACACGGTCACCCTGGCCTCCACCGACCGCTACCGCTTCGCGGTCCGTGAGTTCCTGTGGAAGCCGGAGAACCCCGAGGCGTCCGCGGTGGCCCTGGTGCCCGCCAAGACGCTCCTGGACACCGCCAAGGCCCTCACGAGCGGCGACACGGTCACCCTGGCCCTGTCGGGCTCCGGTGCCGGCGAGGGCCTCATCGGCTTCGAGGGCGCCGGTCGGCGTACGACCACGCGTCTCCTCGAGGGCGACCTGCCGAAGTACCGCACGCTGTTCCCCACCGAGTTCAACTCGGTCGCGGTCATCGAAACCGCCCCCTTCGTAGAGGCCGTCAAGCGTGTGGCCCTGGTGGCCGAGCGCAACACTCCGGTGCGGCTCAGCTTCGAGCAGGGCGTGCTGATCCTGGAGGCGGGCTCCAGCGACGACGCACAGGCTGTGGAAAGGGTCGACGCCCAGCTGGACGGCGACGACATCTCCATCGCCTTCAACCCGACGTTCCTGCTCGACGGCCTCAGCGCCATCGACTCGCCGGTCGCCCAGCTCTCCTTCACCACGTCGACGAAGCCCGCGCTGCTGAGCGGCAAGCCGGCCGTGGACGCCGAGGCGGACGAGGCCTACAAGTACCTGATCATGCCTGTACGTCTGAGCGGCTGAGCCCACAGGTGTGTGCGTGCGTCCGGGCGTAGGCTCGGACGCAGGTACGAAAGTGCCGTAACGCCACCTCGCTAGTGAAGGAACCTCTGATGGAGCTCGGTCTCGTCGGCCTCGGCAAGATGGGCGGCAACATGCGCGAGCGCATCCGCCGCGCAGGTCACACCGTCATCGGATACGACCGCAACCCGGACCTCGCGGATGTCCCCAGCCTCGAAGAGCTTGTGGGCAAACTCAAGGGCCCGCGGGTGGTGTGGGTGATGGTCCCGGCAGGGGCCGCGACCCAGTCCACCATCGACGAACTTTCCGAGCTGCTGCAGCCCGGCGACGTCGTCGTGGACGGCGGAAACTCCCGCTGGACCGACGACGAGAAGCACGCCGAGGAGCTGAAGGCCAAGGGCATCGGCTTCGTCGACTGCGGCGTCTCCGGCGGCGTCTGGGGCCTCAAGAACGGCTACGCCCTGATGTACGGCGGCGACGCGGACGACGTCGCCAAGGTGCAGCCCATCTTCGACGCCCTGAAGCCGGAGGGCGACTTCGGCTCCGTGCACGCGGGCAAGGTCGGCGCCGGCCACTTCGCGAAGATGGTCCACAACGGCATCGAGTACGCCATGATGCAGGCCTACGCCGAGGGCTGGGAGCTCCTGGAGAAGGTCGACTCGGTCACGGACGTCCGTGAGGTCTTCCGCTCCTGGCAGGAGGGCACCGTCATCCGTTCCTGGCTGCTCGACCTCGCGGTCAACGCCCTGGACGACGACGAGCACCTGGAGAAGCTGCGCGGCTTCGCGCAGGACTCCGGAGAGGGCCGGTGGACGGTGGAGGCCGCCATCGACAACGCCGTGCCGCTGCCCGCGATCACGGCCTCGCTCTTCGCCCGGTTCGCCTCGCGCCAGGACGACTCCCCGCAGATGAAGATGATCGCCGCGCTGCGCAACCAGTTCGGTGGCCACGCGGTGGAGTCCAAGAGCGAGCACTGATCCACAGCCTGTGCGCAACCGCAGCCGTTGTGCACAGGCCTCTCAGCAAGTGAAGTAGGCCGGGGGAGGTCGGCGCACACCATGCACGTCACGCATCTCTCGCTGGCCGACTTCCGCTCGTACGCCCGGGTCGAGGTCCCTCTCGACCCGGGCGTCACCGCGTTCGTGGGCCCGAACGGACAGGGCAAGACCAACCTCGTCGAGGCCGTCGGCTATCTCGCCACACTCGGCAGCCACCGGGTCTCCTCGGACGCCCCCCTCGTCCGCATGGGCGCGGAGCGGGCCGTCATCCGGGCCGCCGTCACCCAGGGCGAGCGGTCCCAGCTGATCGAACTCGAACTCAATCCCGGCCGCGCCAACCGCGCCCGTATCAACCGATCCTCGCAGGTCAGACCGCGCGACGTGCTGGGCATCGTCCGCACGGTGCTGTTCGCGCCCGAGGACCTCGCGCTGATCAAGGGCGACCCCGGTGAGCGCCGGCGCTTCCTCGACGAGCTGATCACCGCGCGCTCCCCGCGCATGGCCGGGGTCCGCTCCGACTACGACCGGGTCCTGAAGCAGCGCAACACCCTCCTGAAGTCCGCCGCGCTCGCCCGCCGGCACGGCGGCCGCTCCATGGACCTGTCCACGCTCGACGTCTGGGACCAGCACCTCGCGCGCGCGGGAGCCGAGCTGCTCGCCCAGCGGCTCGACCTGATCTCCGCGCTGCAACCGCTGGCCGACAAGGCGTACGAACAGCTGGCACCCGGCGGCGGCCCCGTCTCTCTGGAGTACAAGCCGTCGGCACCCGGCGACGGGCACACCCGTGAGGCGCTCTACGAGCAGCTGATCGCCGCCCTGGAAGAGGCCCGCAAGCAGGAGATCGAGCGGGGCGTCACGCTGATCGGCCCGCACCGCGACGACCTGCTGCTCAAGCTGGGCCAGCTTCCCGCGAAGGGGTACGCGAGCCACGGCGAGTCCTGGTCGTACGCCCTGTCGCTGCGCCTGGCCTCGTACGACCTGCTCAGGGCCGAGGGCAACGAGCCGGTGCTTGTTCTCGACGACGTCTTCGCGGAGCTGGACGCGCGTCGCAGGGAGCGGCTCGCGGAGCTGGTGGCCCCCGGCGAGCAGGTGCTGGTCACGGCCGCGGTCGACGACGACGTCCCGGGAGTGCTCACCGGCACGCGGTACACGGTGGCGGACGGCGCGGTGGACCGCGTATGAGCTCCGAAGAGCCTGCCGAGGGCGCCCCCAAGGACACCGCCGCGGGGACCCCGAAGAAACCCGAGCCCTCCGGCGTCGACCTCGCCAGGGTCGCCCTGCGTGCCGCCAAGGAGCAGGCACGCGCGCGTGGGGACGCCGCCCAGCAGAAGAAGCAGGCCCGGCGCGGCGGACTGCGGTCCGGCGCCCGCGCGGACGGGCGCGATCCGCTGCCGCTCGGTTCCGCGATCAACCGTCTGATCACCGAGCGCGGCTGGGAGACGCCGGCCGCGGTGGGCGGCGTGATGGGCCGCTGGCCGCAGATCGTCGGCGACGACCTGGCCAACCACTGCGTACCGCAGCGGTACGACGAGGACGAGCGTGTCCTGACCGTGCAGTGCGACTCCACGGCGTGGGCCACCCAGCTGCGTCTCATGGCCCCCCAGCTGGTCGCACGCCTCAACGAGGACCTGGGCCACGGCACCGTGCGCCTCATCAAGGTCCTCGGACCCGGAGGCCCCCCGCGCCGCTTCGGACCCTTGCGCGCACCCGGTAGCACGGGCCCCGGCGACACCTACGGCTGAGCCCGTCGGTGACGGTTGCTGGCGGTTGACGGCTCGAAGCGCTGAGTGCCGCTGTGAGCGTTCTGGAGCCCTGGGCCGCATATGGGGAGTCGGCCGAGCCCGGTTCAGGGCGGCACGTGAGGACTCAGGTACCGGCAAACCCCCATCACTGTCAGCGCTACCGGTAGACTGGAAGCTAATCCCGCCCCACTTGTGGGACGCACCGAGCAACGCTGACTATCGCTGAACGACGCAGCCGCTCCGGCCACCGCCGGGAGCTTGGCTTGTGCTGTGCCAGAAAGGGCGCTTCGTGGCCGATTCCGGCAACCCCAACGAGAACATCCCGTCCACCGCCGCCGGCGAGAACGTCGAGGCACCGCCCTCGTACGACGCCAGCGCGATCACCGTCCTCGAGGGTCTGGACGCGGTCCGCAAGCGACCCGGCATGTACATCGGTTCGACCGGTGAGCGCGGCCTGCACCACCTGGTGCAGGAAGTCGTGGACAACTCCGTGGACGAGGCCCTCGCCGGCCACGCGGACACGATCGACGTCACGATCCTCGCGGACGGCGGCGTGCGCGTGGTCGACAACGGCCGAGGCATCCCGGTCGACATGCACCCCGTGGAGAAGAAGCCCGCCGTCGAGGTCGTCCTGACCGTGCTGCACGCGGGCGGCAAGTTCGGCGGCGGTGGCTACGCCGTCTCCGGTGGTCTGCACGGCGTCGGCGTCTCCGTGGTGAACGCCCTCTCGACCAAGCTCGCCGTCGACATCAAGCGCGACGGCTACCGCTGGACCCAGGACTACAAGCTGGGTGTGCCGACGGCCCCGCTCGCCAAGCACGAGCGGGTCGAGGAGTCGGGCACCACGGTCACCTTCTGGGCCGACCCGGACGTCTTCGAGACGACCGAGTACTCCTTCGAGACGCTGGCACGGCGTTTCCAGGAGATGGCGTTCCTCAACAAGGGTTTGACGATCAAACTCACTGATGAGCGCGACTCGGCGAAGGCCACGGCGGGTGCCGACTCGGCCGAGGCGACCGACGACGAGGCCGCCGAGGCCCGCACGGTCACGTACCACTACGAAGGCGGCATCGTCGACTTCGTGAAGTACCTCAACTCCCGCAAGGGCGAGGTCGTCCACCCGACCGTCATCGACGTCGAGGCCGAGGACAAGGAGCGCTTGCTCTCGGTCGAGATCGCGATGCAGTGGAACTCGCAGTACACCGAGGGCGTGTACTCCTTCGCGAACACGATCCACACGCACGAGGGCGGTACGCACGAAGAGGGCTTCAGGGCTGCCCTGACGGGCCTGGTGAACCGCTACGCGCGCGAGAAGAAGCTCCTCCGTGAGAAGGACGACAACCTCACCGGTGAGGACATTCGCGAGGGTCTGACCGCGATCATCTCGGTCAAGCTCGGCGAGCCGCAGTTCGAGGGCCAGACGAAGACCAAGCTGGGCAACACGGAGGCGAAGACCTTCGTCCAGAAGGTCGTGCACGAGCACCTCACGGACTGGTTCGACCGGAACCCCAACGAGGCCGCGGACATCATCCGCAAGGGCATCCAGGCCGCCACCGCGCGCGTGGCCGCCCGCAAGGCGCGCGACCTGACCCGCCGCAAGGGCCTGCTGGAGACGGCGTCGCTGCCCGGCAAGCTCAGCGACTGCCAGTCGAACGACCCCACCAAGTGCGAGATCTTCATCGTCGAGGGTGACTCCGCCGGTGGCTCGGCCAAGTCCGGCCGCGACCCGATGTACCAGGCGATCCTGCCCATCCGGGGCAAGATCCTGAACGTCGAGAAGGCGCGCGTCGACAAGATCCTGCACAACCAGGAAGTCCAGGCCCTCATCTCGGCCTTCGGCACCGGTGTGCACGAGGACTTCGACATCGAGAAGCTCCGCTATCACAAGATCATCTTGATGGCGGACGCTGATGTCGACGGCCAGCACATCAACACGCTGCTCCTGACGTTCCTCTTCCGCTTCATGCGGCCGCTGGTCGAGCACGGGCACATCTACCTGTCGCGCCCGCCGCTCTACAAGATCAAGTGGTCGCGGGACGACTTCCAGTACGCGTACTCCGACCGAGAGCGCGATGCCCTGGTGGAGCTCGGCCGCCAGGCCGGCAAGCGCATCAGGGACGACTCGGTCCAGCGCTTCAAGGGTCTCGGCGAGATGAACGCCGAGGAGCTCCGCATCACCACGATGGACCAGGAGCACCGCGTGCTCGGCCAGGTGACCCTGGACGACGCGGCACAGGCCGACGACCTCTTCTCGGTGCTGATGGGAGAGGACGTCGAGGCACGGCGCTCGTTCATCCAGCGCAACGCCAAGGACGTCCGTTTCCTCGACATCTGAGTCGGCCCGTACAAGCCGCACCTCGAAAGGACTTTGACCAGCAATGGCCGACGAGAACACCCCTGTGACGCCCGAAGAGGAACCCGCCGTTCCTGGTGTGGGCATGCGTGTCGAGCCCGTCGGGCTCGAGACGGAGATGCAGCGCTCGTACCTCGATTACGCGATGTCCGTCATCGTGTCCCGCGCGCTGCCCGACGTACGCGACGGTCTGAAGCCCGTCCACCGCCGCGTCCTGTACGCGATGTACGACGGCGGCTACCGCCCCGAGAAGGGCTTCTACAAGTGCGCCCGCGTCGTCGGCGACGTCATGGGCACGTACCACCCGCACGGTGACTCCTCCATCTACGACGCCCTGGTGCGCCTCGCCCAGCCGTGGTCGATGCGGATGCCGCTGGTGGACTCCAACGGCAACTTCGGCTCCCCGGGCAACGACCCGGCGGCCGCCATGCGGTACACCGAGTGCAAGATGGCGCCGCTGGCCATGGAGATGGTCCGTGACATCGACGAGGAGACCGTCGACTTCACGGACAACTACGACGGCCGCAACCAGGAGCCGACGGTCCTGCCCGCGCGCTTCCCGAACCTGCTGATCAACGGTTCGGCGGGCATCGCGGTCGGCATGGCGACCAACATCCCGCCGCACAACCTCCGCGAGGTCGCGGCGGGCGCGCAGTGGGCCCTGGAGCACCCCGACGCCTCGCACGAGGAGCTGCTCGACGCCCTCATCGAGCGCATCAAGGGCCCCGACTTCCCGACCGGTGCCCTGGTAGTGGGCCGCAAGGGCATCGAGGAGGCGTACCGCACGGGCCGTGGCTCCATCACGATGCGCGCGGTCGTCGCGGTCGAGGAGATCCAGAACCGCCAGTGCCTGGTCGTCACCGAGCTGCCGTACCAGACCAACCCCGACAACCTCGCGCAGAAGATCGCCGACCTGGTCAAGGACGGCAAGGTCGGCGGCATCGCCGACGTCCGCGACGAGTCGTCCTCGCGCACCGGCCAGCGCCTCGTCATCGTCCTGAAGCGTGACGCGGTCGCCAAGGTCGTCCTGAACAACCTCTACAAGCACACCGACCTGCAGTCGAACTTCAGCGCCAACATGCTGGCCCTGGTCGACGGTGTGCCGCGCACCCTCTCGCTGGACGCGTTCATCCGCCACTGGGTGACGCACCAGGTCGAGGTCATCGTCCGGCGCACGAAGTTCCGGCTGCGCAAGGCCGAGGAGCGGGCGCACATCCTGCGCGGCCTCCTCAAGGCCCTGGACGCCATCGACGAGGTCATCGCGCTCATCCGCGGCAGCCAGACCGTCGACATCGCGCGCGAGGGCCTCATGGGCCTCCTCTCGATCGACGAGATCCAGGCCAACGCCATCCTCGAGATGCAGCTGCGCCGGCTCGCCGCCCTGGAGCGCCAGAAGATCGTCGCCGAGCACGACGAGCTCCAGGCGAAGATCAACGAGTACAACTCGATCCTGGCCTCCCCCCAGAAGCAGCGCCAGATCATCAGCGACGAGCTCGCGGCGATCGTCGACAAGTTCGGCGAGGACCGTCGCTCCGCCCTGGTGCCCTTCGACGGCGACATGTCCATGGAGGACCTGATCGCCGAAGAAGACATCGTCGTCACCATCACGCGCGGCGGCTACATCAAGCGCACCAAGACGGAGGACTACCGCTCGCAGAAGCGCGGCGGCAAGGGCGTGCGCGGCACGAAGCTGAAGCAGGACGACATCGTCGACCACTTCTTCGTCTCGACGACGCACCACTGGCTGCTGTTCTTCACGAACAAGGGCCGCGTCTACCGTGCGAAGGCGTACGAGCTGCCCGACGCCGGCCGCGAGGCCCGCGGCCAGCACGTCGCCAACCTCCTCGCCTTCCAGCCGGACGAGCAGATCGCCGAGATCCTCGCGATCCGTGACTACGAAGCGGTGCCCTACCTGGTGCTCGCCACCAAGGGCGGCCTGGTCAAGAAGACCTCTCTGAAGGACTACGACTCGCCGCGGTCGGGTGGCGTCATCGCCATCAACCTCCGTGAGACGGAGGACGGTTCGGACGACGAACTGATCGGTGCCGAGCTCGTATCGGCCGAGGACGACCTGCTGCTCATCAGCAAGAAGGCCCAGTCGATCCGGTTCACCGCAACGGACGACGCGCTGCGCCCGATGGGCCGCGCCACTTCGGGCGTCAAGGGAATGAGTTTCCGCGACGGCGACGAGCTGCTCTCGATGAATGTCGTTCGTCCAGGTACGTTCGTGTTCACCGCCACCGACGGTGGGTACGCGAAGCGGACCAACGTCGACGAGTACCGCGTCCAGGGTCGCGGTGGCCTCGGCATCAAGGCCGCCAAGATCGTGGAGGACCGCGGCTCGCTCGTCGGCGCCCTGGTGGTCGAGGAGACCGACGAGATCCTCGCCATCACGCTGTCCGGCGGTGTGATTCGTACGCGAGTCAACGAGATCAGGGAGACGGGCCGTGACACCATGGGCGTCCAACTGATCAACCTGGGCAAGCGCGATGCCGTGGTCGGTATCGCTCGTAACGCCGAGGCCGGGCGCGAGGCCGAAGAAGTCGACGGGGACATCGTCGTCGACGAATCGGACGGTGCCGAGCCGGCCGCCGGTACGGACGAGGGCATGGACTCCTCGGCCGAGTAGCGCGAGGAGTGAGTCATCGTGAGTGGAGCCACGGGCGCCGGGGCGAATCGGACCGGCACTACCGGCACGGAAGGTGCCCGTGGCTCCGCCACTGATGCACACGACTCAGACGAGTCTCATGGATCCCAGGGGGGGACTGTGACGGACACCCGAGGGCCAGAGACCGCTGGTCAGGCCGCTGACCAGTACGACGCCTCGTACACGGCGGGCAAGGGCAAGAACAAGAAGAAGGCGGGCGGGGCGCTGCCGGGGGAGCGACAGCCCCAGCAGCAGTCGTCCCAGCCGTACCATCCGCCGCAGGCGTATCAGCAGGGCGCTCAGGCCGGTGGTGCACGCCTGCCGCGCACCGGGGCGCGCACCACGCCGCGCACGCGCAAGGCGCGGCTCCGGGTGGCCAAGGCCGACCCCTGGTCGGTGATGAAGGTCAGCTTCCTGCTCTCCATCGCGCTCGGCATCTGCACGATCGTCGCGGCGGCCGTCCTGTGGATGGTCATGGACGCGATGGGCGTCTTCTCCACGGTCGGCGGCACGATCTCCGAGGCGACAGGATCGAACGAGTCCAACGGCTTCGACCTGCAGTCCTTCCTGTCGCTGCCGCGCGTCCTGATGTTCACGACGATCATCGCGGTCATCGACGTCGTCCTGGCGACGGCTCTGGCGACGCTGGGTGCCTTCATCTACAACCTCTCCGCGGGCTTCGTGGGCGGCGTCGAGCTGACCCTGGCCGAGGACGAGTAGCTCTCTCGTAGCTGTGCCTTCGTGGCCGCCCTCCCCGCGCGCGGGTATCGATTTTGGGACTGGCGCCCAGGTGCGCTAATCTTCAGAGGTCAGCGCGCGGGACATACACCGCAGCGCGGCGGGGCTATAGCTCAGTTGGTTAGAGCGCATCCCTGATAAGGATGAGGCCACAGGTTCAAATCCTGTTAGCCCCACCAGCACGGAACCCCCAACCGGTCACGGTTGGGGGTTCTGGCGTTTCCGGGGGGGGCTTCTGAGCTCCTCCTGTGCTCCTTCTGTCTGGGCTCTTCCTGTGCCTGCCCTCCCTCTGCTCTTCAGGGGAGCTGGCCGGGCTCCCCTTGTGGCTCTCGTCGGGGACAGGCGAGGCGGTAGCCAATGAAGCGATAGCCAATGAAGCGATAGCCAATGAAGCGGCAGCCAGTGAAGCGGCAGCTAATGAAGAAGACCCCCGGCCTGTGGCGGCCGGGGGTCTTCTGAGGTTTACGAGGGCGTGTGCCCTGGGCGCGGGGCCGGGGTTACGGCTCCGAGGCGAGGACCGGCTCATGCGCGGGGGACTCGGTCTCGGTGTCCGCGTCCATGTCCGTGGGCGGCAGGTGCCGGCAACTCGGGGACGAGCCGTGGGCCTCGGCGCGGATGCGCTGCTTCATCGTCGGGGGCAAGGACCGTTCGTACGCTGCCGCCCAGAGGGCCGTCATCGGCGCGGTCACGCACGCCGTGGCGTTGCGTGCGTTCGTGGTCTCCTGTACCGCCGTGGCCGCGGTGGCCGTCGTGGTGAGTCCCAGCGCGGCGAAGAGCGCGAGGAAGGCGGTGACGATCGTGGTCCACAGCTTCATGGCCTTGTTGCCGGTCATGGCCCCTCAATTCGGGTTGGGCGATTTGCGTACTTTCCTCATGATGTGTATGTGGGGCTGAGAGTGGTGGACCGACGCTCGTGGCGCGTGGATGTTCAGATGAACACCACCCGGATGGCCGCAAGAGCGCCGAGAAAGCCGAGAAAGGGGCAAAGCGGCGAAAGTCACAGTCGGGGCGGGGGCCCGGGCGGAGCGCCGAGGTCCGTTTCGACTGCGCCGCGCAGGGCGGGAGTTGGGGCGGATCCAGGTCACCGATCGATATCGCTCGGTGTGTATAGTCGGGCGCCAGAAGTCCCCTACGTCAAGGAAAGACGAGGTCGCGCGGTGAAGAAGCTTCTCCTGGTCGCACTGGCCGCCATCGGCGGGCTCCTCGTGTACCGCCAGATCCAGGCGGATCGCGCCGAGCAGGATCTGTGGACGGAGGCGACTGACTCCGTGCCCACGGGTTCGTGAGTACCGACAACAGTCACTTACAGGCCCCGGTCGCTTTTGCGGCCGGGGCTTTGTGCTGTTCGCGTTTGTTAATCGAGCGCTTGCCTATGCAAACGCTGGGGTGGCGCAGTTGCGTCGGTGGTGGGCTCGTGGTGGTGTCCGCGCGGCGGTCGGCGGGCAGGACGGTCGGGATGGGTGGGACGGCTGGGTTCGCGGCGAGGGGTGACGCGTGATGGGGCGGCGGAGGTGGAGGCTGCGCGGGGGCTCGGCTGCGGCTGTGGTCGCGGCGTTGTGCGTGGTGGCGGTGGGTTCCGGGCAGGCCGGGGCCATGCGGCAGGCCGGGGCCATCGGCCAGGCTGGGGACACGGGTCAGGGCGTGACTGCGGGGCCGTCACCCGGCCCGTACGCCTTTGCCGAGGGCGTCGAGACAGTCGAGGGCGCGACGAGCAATGTCGAAGGGCCTCGGCTCAGCCCCGGTAAGACGTACAAAAGCTCCCTCCCGCGCGTGGGGCAGCGTTTTTACCGCCTGCAGCTCAGGGCGGAGGACAGCGTGTACGTCTCGGTCACATCTGTCCCGAAGCTCGGTACGAGGGTCTCCTACGCCGACGGGGTCAAGGTGTCCGTACAGGATCCCGACGGCAACAACTGCAGCCCTCTGGAGGCGGAAGAGGCGCGGTTCGGCTCTTCGGAGAGCCCGCGCCCGATCACGGCCACGGCAGTGCGCAGGGTCGGCCCCGAGGAGAAGAGCTGTAGAGGCGCGGGTACGTATTACGTGCTTGTCGAGCGGGCCAGAGCCTCCAGTGCCGCTCTGGAGACCTGGGATCTGGAACTGCACGTGGCGTCAGAGCCCGCGCTGCGGACGGGAAGCGCGACCGCTCCGCCGGAGTCGTGGAACTCCGCGGCTCCTGTACTCCCGTCGGGAGAGCGGAAGCATCGCGGGGGCGGCACGGGCTTCAACACGGCCCGGGGGCTGGAGAAGGGGGTGTGGGGGGCCGACATCGCACCCGGGGAGACCCTCTTCTACCGCGTCCCGGTCGACTGGGGGCAGCAACTGTCGGTCGCAGCGGAGCTCGGCAGTTCGGGTGGAGTTGGTCGCGGGGCGGCTCGGGACGCGGGGTACGTCTCATCCGCGTTGGTCGTGTCACTGTCCAACCCGGTGCGTGCGCAGGTCGACGACGCTGACACGGCGTACGACGGCAGGCAGAAGTCGACGGTCCTGGACCCGCTGCCGCCGGTCGCGTACGAGAACCGCTTCGCCCTCACCGACGAAGTCGCCGCCATGCGCTTCGCCGGCTGGTACTACCTGGCGGTCCACCTCAGCCCGGACGTCGCGGAGAAGTTCGGCGCCGCCCCGCTGGAACTGACGCTACGGGTGGACATCGACGGGTCGCCGCGGCCCGGGCCCTCGTACGCGGGAACGCCCGAGCCCGCCGAGAATTTCGGCGTCACGGAGCGGGACACGGCGGCGGCGGAGCGCGGGGAGACGGCGACCGGGCCCGGTGCGAGTTCTGGTGGGGACGACGACGGGCTGATGGTGGTCATCGCCGCCGGGGGCATCGGGACCGGCGTGGTCCTGCTCGCGGCCCTCGGCTTGTGGACGCTGATCGCGCGGCGCAGGGCGTCGAGTGCATCCGAAGCGGAATCGGCATCGGCGGCAGCGTCGGCTCCCGTGGTCGCGCAGTCCGGGCAGTTCGGGCAGTTCGGGCCGCCGCGGGGCTGGTGAGGGTGGGGCGCCGGGCCTCGCCTCGCTCGTCAAAGCTGCGTGAGTGCCCAGACGCCGATCGTGAGGCAGGTCAGCGCTATGAGCAGCATCGGCACCGCTACCTTCGCGGGCGGCCCAGGGCGCCTCGGCAGAGTGGAGGAAGCCGCGGATTGGGGCTGGGGAATTGGGTGGTTCGGGGGCGGAACCTGGGCGGCGTGAGCGGTGTATGGATAAGTAGAGGCGTGAGCGTGAGCGCGCGGCGCCGAGGACGTGACGGTGAGATCGGGTGCAGGTGTCGGTGCCTGTAGGGGCATCGGAGTGGGGGGAGTGGACGGCAAGGGAGGTTGCAGCCGACCTGACGTTGGCTCGGGGGCCGAGGCGGGAGGCGGACCCGGAGCCGGAGTGGGGGTCGGAGTCGGAGTGGAGGTCGGAATCGGTGGCGGGGTCCGCGTCGGAGGCGCTGGTGCAGGTGCAGGCGGAGGCGGCGACGGCGGTGTCGAGGCCATGCCGGGTGACCGGTGCCCGGGCGTGGGGCGCGCATGGCGAGGTGCGGAGCCCGGGCGCGGTGTGGCAGCGAGAGGACCCTCGGGGCCGAAACCCGTGGGCAGAGGGGGGAGTTGATCGAAGACCTCGATGAGTTCGTCGTCCGGGCCCGGCTCGGGCAGCATCTCCGCGGCCGATGCCAGCGCCTTGCGCGCCCCCGTGGCGGTCCGGAAGCGCGCCTGGGGGTTCGGTTGGAGAAGGGTGGCGATGACCTGCCAGAGGGGCTCGGGCACGCCCTGCGGGGCCTGCGGCGTGCCGTGTTCGGCGAAGTACTCGATCAGTGCTTTGGCGTCCGGCTTGGCGCCTTCCAGGAGGTACAGGGCGACCAGGCCGACGGCGAAGAGGTCGGCGGTGAAGTCCGGTTCGGCGCCCAGCATCTGCTCGGGGGCGAAGTAGCCGGGCGTCCCCACCACGTAGTCGGTCTCGGTCAGCCGTGGCTCGCCCTTGCGCATCGAGATGCCGAAGTCGGACAGGCGCAGATGCGGGCGCCCGGCGCCGGTGGCTTCCAGCAGGATGTTGGCGGGCTTGATGTCGCGGTGGACGACGCCTTCGGCGTGGACGGCCGCGAGGCCGGAGAGGAGTTGGTCGAGGAGGGCGCAGACGAAGCGGGGCGGCAGTGGGCCGTAGTCCCCGATCACGTGCGCCAGTGAGCCGCCGCCGATCAGGTCCATGGTGAACAGGACCTTGTCGTCGTCGGCGGCCCAGCTGGCGGGCGCGAGCACATGCGGGTGGTCGATCCGCAAGGACTGCTCCCGTACGAATCTCAACAGGGAGTGTGCGTCGCTCTGTTGCAGGACCTTGGCGGCCACGTACCGGTGTCGCCGGTGGTCCCAGGCGCGCCAGACCGCTCCGACTCCCCCGCGTCCGATCGGGTCGACCAGTTCGTACCGGCCGGCGAAGACCTCACCCATGGTCGCGCTCCGCTCCCCTTCCGGGCCGCGCGCGGCGGCCCGGTCGACGGCTCAGCTCTGGTGCGCCTCGTAGTGGGCGACCGCGTCCGCGGTGCGCCCGGCGCCGTACACCCGGAGGAACTCTGCCAGCTCCGGGTGGGTCGGGGCGAGGGAGTCGGCGGCATCGATGATGTCGCCGGCCGCGGCGACGGAGCGCAGCAGTGACTGGATCTCGCGCACCACGCGCTTCACCGTGGGGGCACCCGAACTGGTCGCCGTCTGCGCGGTGTTGGTGAGGACGGAGCCGCCCTGGGACTTCTTGATCTCGTCCATGCGGTCGGTGGCCTCGGCGGCGCTGACGCTGCCGTCCGCGACCTGGCCCGCCAGTTCCTGGAGGAGCTGGACGCGCTGGACGACGGCGGGGTTGCCGATCTTGGCGCGCTGGCCGCTCATCAGCTGGGACAGCATGGGCGCGGACAGGCCGAGGACTCCGGCGAGGCGTGCCTGGTTCAGTCCCAGATCGTCGATGAGGCGGCGGAAGAGCGCTCCCAGCGGCTCCCCGTACCAGTTCCGCTGGAGCTCTCGTGCTCTCGCGGTGGTGTCCTGCTGTGCGGCGTCCATGTGCGTCTCCCCATCGCTTCCCCTAAGACCGCGGTTCGCTGCCGCGAACCACGTCGTGCATCTTACGGAGCGTGGTCGTGGACCGGGAGTCCCAATCCTTTTGCGAGATCGGGGGGGTGACCCGGTACTCTGGTCTGCGATGCACGCCGGGACGTGGTTCCTCCGGTTCGATGTATCTCTCGCGGGGCCTTAGCTCAGTTGGTAGAGCGCTGTCTTTGCATGGCAGATGTCAGGGGTTCGACTCCCCTAGGCTCCACAACCGTAAAGCCCCTCTGACCTGTGGAAACACAGGTCAGAGGGGCTTTTTGCGTACGGGGTGTGGGGCGGGGCCGGGGGCGTCAGGCCGGGTGGCCGGCGGTGATGTCGCTCGCGTCGTTCAGGGCGAACGGGGGCGGCAGCTGTTCGTCGGTGCCGGTCGTGGTGTGGGCGGCGATGGGGTCGAGCACGAAAGCTACGTGGTCGCCGCCGTCGAACCGGTCGTGGACGCGTCCGACGAACCAGGCGAGAGCATCGGAGAGGATCACGGTTCCGTCCGGCCCCTCGTGCCAGTCCAGGTCGGAGAACTTGTCCGTCCGGTCGCTGCAGAGGGACCCGAACCGCTCCGCGAGGTCGTGCCGGTGCCGGGGCAGCAGGTGGACCGCGAGGGTGCGTGCCGACCGGGCGAGACGGTAGGTGTGGTTGGCCTTGGAGAGCCACACGGCGAAACGGGCGGGCTGAAGGGAGCACTGGCTCGCGAAGCCGACCAGGCAGCCCGCGCGCTGCCCGTCCGCCACCGCGGTGACCACGTACATGGCAGGGTTCGTGAGCCCGGTGAACGCCGAGATGTCCTGGTCCGTGCCCATGGTCAGGCGGTGACGCGGACGGTGGTCAGCGAGCTGTCGGCGGCGTCCGGGAGGTTCATGCCCGCTCGTACGCCCGAGCGCAGGTAGTTCAGGACCGGTTCCGTCAGGCGCTCGCCGGGCAGGACCACGGGAATCCCGGGCGGGTACGGCGTGATCATCTCTGCGGCGATGCGTCCCGTCGCCTCCTCCACGGGCACGTCCTCGAGGTCGGCGAAGTATGCGTCGCGCGGCAGCGAGGCCTGCTTCATGCGCAGCTCGTCGGGGTCGGGGACTTCGACCCCCGGTGCGTCGGTCAGGTCGGGGGCGTGCCGGGAGAGGTCGCGCAGCGCGTCCAGGAGGCGCGCGACGGAGGACGCGTCATCGGCGTAGGTCAGCTGGGCGCTGATCCTGCGGTGGTCGAAGAGGTGCATGTCGATGTGGTGCCGGGTGCGCAGCCAGTCGGCGGCGCGGTAACCGGTGGTCCCCAGCGCGGAGAGGTCGATCACGATGGGCAGGGGGTCGAGATCGGCCGCCCGACCGGGACCGCAGTAGTCCTGGGCTCCGTCGACGTGCAGACCGTCGATGTCACTGATCGCTGCACGGGTGTCGGCAGCCAGGCGCAGGGCGTCGTCGAGAAGCTGCTTGCCCTGCTGGACCATCTGGCGGCGCCAGCCGTCGAGCCCCGCGTAGAGCAGGACGGAGGGGCTGGTGGTGCCCAGCAGGTCGGCCCGGGAGGCGAGGACTGCGGGGTCGATGAGGTCGCCCTGGAGGTGGAAGACCGAGCCCTGTTCCAGGCCGCTGCCCATCTTGTGGACGCTGGTGACGCAGATGTCCGCGCCCGCGTCCATCGCCCAGGTCGGCAGCTCGTCGTGGAAGGGCAGGTGGGCGCCCCAGGCCTCGTCGACGATGAGGGGCTTGCCGCGCCGGTGGCACACCTCGGCGATGCCGTTCAGGTCGGCGGTCGAGCCGTAGGGCGTGGGGCTGGTGACCAGTGCGCCGTCGGCGTCGGGATGGGCCTCGAAGGCTTCCTCGAACGACTCGGCTGTCGGCGGGTGGGCGAGGTGCCGCTCCGGGTCCCAGGCGGGGCTCACCCAGACGGGCTCGACGCCCGACAGGATCAGGCCCGCGATGACGGACTTGTGGGCGTCACGGCCGACCAGGAGACGGCGGTGCGGGGCAGTCACCGTCAGCATGGCCGCCTTGACCGACAAGGAGCTGCCGCACGTGGAGAAGTAGGTGTGCTCGGCGTGCACGGCGTCGGCCATCAACCGCTGGGCGCGTTCCAGGATCTGCTGGCGGCTCAGTCGGTCGTCGAGCCCGCCACTGGCGAGCACGTCGCCGAGGAACACCGCTTCTCCGAGCACCTTGGTGACCCGTGGGTCCGCGCCGCGGGCCTGCTTGTGGCCGGGCGGCGTGAAGGCGAGCTCGTCGGCTTCGTGGTACCGCTCCAGGGCCTCCAGTACGGGGGCCTCGTCGTGGTTCAAGCTTTCGTTCGCAGCCATGCCAGGTGCAGTTCCCGTTTCGGCGGGCACCAACCCGCGACTGCGCGGGTGGCGCGGGGCGGAGTGGGCCAGAGTGGGGCCCCGGGGCGTTGTTTCACGTGAAACACCGGTGGGGCGGGAGGCCTGACGGCCCCGCCCCACGGCGTCCTACCGCGTACGGGACCGCGGCGTCAGCTCCGCTTGTCGCCGTCCGTGCTGTCGGCCTCCGCCTCGGCCTGCTTGGCCTGCACCTCCGGGTCCAGGGCCGCCTGACCGCTGCCGTCGACGGAGGTCAGCGGCGTGCTGTCAGGGACCTCGGTGGCCGCGGGCGGCTCGACCAGCCAGTCCGGGTTGGCCTGCTTGTCCCACCACTTCCATGCGGCCACCGCGCCGCCCGCGAGGATGCCGACCACGGCGAGCCTCTTGGCGAGACGGCCCGCCTTGGCGCGGCGCTGGTGCTTGCGGGCCAGGCGCTGGATCTCCTTCGCCGAGACCTGCCCGCGCAGCGCGGCGAGTGCCGCCGTGCCACGGGACGCGGCCTCTTCGCGCACGGGCTGTGCGACGGCGACCGCCTGCTCGATACGGGGCCTGGAGTAGTCGGCGGCCTGACGGGCGGCCTTGCGGGTGCGGACGGCGGCTTCGTGCGCTGCGTGGTCGACCTTCGGCGGCACATGCGTACGGGCCTGCTCGACACGGGGTGCGACGTGGGCGCTGTACTGGACACGGGCTTGCTCGGCGGCCACACGGGCTTGCTCAGCGGCCTGCTGGGCGGCAAGCGACACCTTGGGTGCGAGCCGTACGCGCGCTTCGTGGGCGTAGTGGGTGGCCCGGTCCTTGGCCGTGTCGGCGTAAGGCGCCACCGCGTCCGCGGCGTGACGCACGCTGTCCTTGGCAGAGCCGGTGGCGGCGCGCACGCTGTCGATGCGGGTCACGGGATCCTCCTCCTCGGTGGCGTATAGGTATGTCACCTTTCCACCCTTTCAGCGATCATGCCTTCCGGATCGTTCCAAGGCATGCGAGGGCGGGCATCCGGGTCACGGGAGCTGACGCCGGCCAATCTCTGAAGCGGTTCCCATCCGGCTCCGATCCAGTCTCTGCACAGGGAAAGGATCTCTGTTCAGGTGATCAGTCGGCCCGTTCCGTTCAATTCGATCCAATTGGTGCAAGAAGAGCTCCCGGCCGACAATGCCATGGATCGCTTCGGCGCGCGCCCAGTCGGTGGCTACTCGTCCCAATCCGGTCCGTGCGAGGATCGGGGTGTCACAGAAGACAACGGAAGGCAGATCGTGGCTGAGCAGCTTTACGCCACCCTGAAGACCAACCAGGGCGACATCGAGGTCCGGCTTCTGCCGAATCACGCGCCCAAGACGGTCAAGAACTTTGTTGAGCTCGCTCAGGGCGAGCGCGAGTGGGTTCACCCGCAGACCGGCAAGAAGACGAAGGACCGTCTGTACGACGGCACGGTCTTCCACCGCGTGATCAGCGGCTTCATGATCCAGGGCGGTGACCCGCTGGGCAACGGCACGGGCGGTCCGGGCTACGAGTTCGAGGACGAGTTCCACCCCGACCTCGCCTTCGACAAGCCCTACCTGCTGGCGATGGCCAACGCCGGTCCCGGCACCAACGGCTCGCAGTTCTTCGTGACTGTCGCGCCGACGGCGTGGCTGACCCGCAAGCACACCATCTTCGGCGAGGTCGCCAACGACGCCGGCAAGAAGGTCGTGGACGCCATCGCGGCCACCCAGACCAACCCGCGCACCGACCGCCCGGTCAACGACGTGGTCATCGAGTCCGTGGTCATCGAGACCCGCGACGCCTGACCCACGACGCCTGACCCGCGCGTACGCGTATGCGCGAGGGAACCAAACCGCCCCGCCCATCCGTAAGGAAGGGCGGGGCGGCGCGTTGCCACGTGTGCCGTCACAGTGCCTTCGTACGGAGATTGAGGGGACCCCATGGACCAGGCGCCAGGCAGCCCGCAGGAGCCACAGGGCGCGTCGGGCCTCCCCGGCTGCTACCGGCATCCGGACCGTGAGACCGGTATCACCTGCACGCGCTGCGAGCGCCCCATCTGCCCCGAGTGCATGATCAGTGCCTCGGTCGGCTTCCAGTGCCCCGAGTGCGTCCGCACCGGCTCCGGCACCGGTCACGCGCCGACGGCCACCCAGCCGCGTACGGTCGCGGGCGGCGCCGTCACCGCCGACCCGCGCCTGGTCACCAAGGTTCTGGTCGGGCTGAATCTCGCCCTGTTCCTGGTGCAGTTCGTGGTCGGGGATCGCTTCACCGACCGGTTCGATCTGCTGGGACGGGCCTTCGTGCCGGAGTTCGGCACGGTCGAGGGTGTCGCCGAGGGGCAGTGGTACCGCCTGGTGACCGCGATGTTCCTGCACAGCAGCGTCATGCACATCGCCTTCAACATGCTCAGCCTGTGGTGGATCGGCGGCCCGCTCGAAGCCGCCCTCGGCCGCGTTCGCTACCTCGCGCTCTACGTGGTCTCGGGCCTCGCGGGCAGCGCGCTGACGTATCTCCTGGAAGAGCCGTTCCGCCCCTCGGTGGGGGCCTCCGGAGCGATCTTCGGCCTGTTCGGCGCGACCGCCATCCTGATGCGGCGCCTGAACTACGACATGCGGCCGGTCCTCGCCCTCCTTGCGATCAACATGGTGATCACCTTCTGGTGGCCCAACATCGCCTGGCAGGCCCACGTCGGCGGGCTCGTCGGCGGCGTCATCGTCGGGTACGCGATGGTCCACGCGCCCCGCGAGCGGCGGAACCTCATCCAGTACGGCAGCTGTGCGCTGGTGCTCGTCGCGACGGTGGTCATGGTCCTCGTTCGGACCGCGGAGCTCACCTGACGTACCGGGTTGTCCACAGCGTGTGCCGGATCTTGTGCATGCTGTGGGGAACAACCGTGCCCCTTGTCGCTGACCTGGGTTTTCCCAGGAAGGACAAGGGGCGGGCGAGGAGGGAGACCCGGTGGGTCAGTCACACCGGCGTCAACCGGCTGAGGGTTATCCACAGATCTTCAGCCTTTTTCCACTCATGTGGATAGCGCTGTGGATAACTCAGGGCAGGGCTTGCTTCTGGCGGGCTGCTTCCGCCGTCCGGCGGGCTGCTTTCACCGTCCGGCGAGCTACTTCCACTGAGTGGAGACGCCGAATCCGGCCGCGATGAAGCCGAAGCCGACCACGATGTTCCAGTTGCCCAGCGGGTCGATCGGCAGCTTGCCGTCCGTGACGTAGAAGACGACGATCCAGGCGAGCCCGATGAGGAACATCGCCAGCATCACCGGAGCCACCCAGCTGCGATTCGTCAGCTTGATGTTCGTCGCCTTCTTGGCCGGCGGCGGAGTGTAGTCGTCTGCCTTCTTGCGGATACGTGACTTCGGCACGAGGGTCTCTCCTGTCGATGCGCTGCGTGGCCGCGCAGGTAACTGTGGTCTGGCGCCTGGCGGGGCACTACTAAGGAGCTGAAGCCTCCCCCGGGCGTCCGTTAGCGTAGTGCTTCCAAGGCGCTGAAGGAGATAAGGGTACGTTGAGCAATTCTGCCGACCCTCACAAAGGTGCCGGTCGTCGCCCCCGATGGCGTCCGGTTCGGGTGCTTACGGGTGCTGTTTTCGCACTCGCCGGGCTGATCTTCTTCACCAGTTTCAACACGGCCAAGGGCACCAACATCCGTACCGACGCGTCCCTGCTGAAACTCTCCGACCTCATTCAGGAGCGCAGCCACAAGAACGGCAAGCTCGACGAGTCCAACGGCGCCCTCCGCGACGACGTCGAATCGCTCGCCGAGCGCGACGGCGGCGGCACCAAGGCGGACAGTGCCCGGCTCAAAGCGCTCGAGAAGAACGCCGGCACCAAGAAGCTCAGCGGCAAGGCGATCACCGTCACCCTCGCCGACGCCCCGCCCGACGCCACCGCGAAGCTCCCCGGTTACCCCGAGCCCCAGCCCAACGACCTGGTCATCCACCAGCAGGACCTCCAGGCCGTGGTCAACGCGCTCTGGCAGGGCGGCGCCGAGGGCATCAAGGTCATGGACCAGCGCCTGATCTCCACGAGCGCCGTGCGCTGCGTCGGCAACACCCTGATCCTCCAGGGCCGCGTCTACTCCCCGCCGTACAAGGTGACGGCTGTCGGAGACCCCGACAAGCTCAGGACCGCCCTCTCGGCGTCCCCCGAGATCCAGAACTACATGCTGTACGTCAACGCGTACGGACTCGGCTGGAAAGTGGACGACGACGGGGCGGTGACTCTTCCCGGCTACTCGGGCACAGTGGATCTCCACCACGCGAAGCCGGTGGAATGACCGCGGGATGACTGCGGATCGACCGTGGAGTAGCCGCCTCTGGGGGGTCCTGTGTCCGTGCGTGTGCTGGTCAGGACGTTCAGCGAACTGTGCATCACCGTCGGCACGTTGATCGTGCTCTTCGTCGCGTACGTCCTGTTCTGGACCGGCGTGAAGGCCGACAACGCCATGGACAGCCAGATCGACGAGCTGCAGGACCGATGGGCCCAGGGCGCGGTCTCCGCGGGGACGGACGAGAAGCCGACCGAGACCTCGCCGCAGCCGCCCGGCCCGTACAAGAACGGCAAGGCCTTCGCCGTCATGTACATCCCGCGCTTCGGTTTCACGTGGAACAAGCCCGTGCTCCACGGCACCGGCACCGACGTCCTCAAGAAGGGCCTCGGCCACTACGCCTCCACCGCCCGGCTCGGCCAGAAGGGCAACTTCGCCGTCGCGGGCCACCGCCGCACCTACGGCGACCCCTTCAAGGACTTCCCGAAGCTGCGCCCCGGTGACGCCGTCGTCCTGACCGACGGCGCGACCTGGTTCACGTACCGCATCGACAAGAAGCCCTACAAGACCCTCCCCGGCGACATCGACGTGATCGACCCCGTGCCGCGCAAGTCCGGCTACGACGGCCCGGGCCGTTACCTCACGCTTACGACCTGTGAACCAGAGTGGGGCCACAGCCACCGGCTGATCGCCTGGGCGCATCTGGACGCGACCCAGCCCGTGGAGGCAGGGAAACCGGAGGCACTGCGCCGTTAGTCTGGTGCGGTACGACGCGGGAGGCCGGGTCGTACGCGACGGAAGGGACGGCATGTACGGCTGGATCTGGCGGCATCTGCCGGGAAACGCATGGGTGAGAGCACTGATTTCCCTGGTGCTCGTCCTCGCGGTGGTCTATGTCCTGTTCCAGTACGTCTTCCCGTGGGCGGAGCCGCTGCTGCCCTTCAACGACGTCACCGTGGACGGCCAGTGAGCACCGCCGGCGGCGCCCGCAGCCGCAGCCGCATCCTCGTCGTCGACAACTACGACAGCTTCGTCTTCAACCTCGTCCAGTACCTCTACCAGCTGGGTGCCGAGTGCGAGGTGCTGCGCAACGACGAGGTCGAGCTGCGGCACGCGCAGGACGGCTTCGACGGCGTACTGCTGTCGCCGGGCCCCGGCACCCCGGAACAGGCGGGCGTCTGCGTCGAGATGGTGCGGCACTGCGCCGCCACCGGCGTGCCCGTCTTCGGGGTCTGCCTCGGCATGCAGTCCATGGCGGTGGCGTACGGCGGCGTGGTGGACCGTGCCCCGGAGCTCCTGCACGGCAAGACCTCGTCCGTCCGTCACGAGGGCAAGGGAGTCTTCGCGGGCCTGCCGTCCCCGTTCACGGCGACCCGCTACCACTCGCTGGCCGCCGAGCCCGCCACCGTACCGGCGGAGCTCGAGGTCACCGCGCGTACGGAGGACGGCATCATCATGGGGCTGCGCCACCGTGAACACGCCGTCGAGGGCGTGCAGTTCCACCCCGAGTCGGTCCTCACCGAGCACGGCCACCTCATGCTCGCCAACTGGCTGGCGGAGTGCGGCGACACCGGCGCCGTCGCCCGATCGAGCGGGCTCGCCCCGGTGGTGGGCAGGGCCACGGCGTGACGGCGCCGGGCCCCGAGCGCGGCTCCTCCGGAGGCTCGTATCAGCCCCCGGGGGAGCACCCCTCTCCGTGGTTCCGCAGCGCGCCGGCGGATCCCACGCCGCCCCCGTACGAGCCGGTCCGGGACGACGAGACGATCGGGCTGCGGACCGCCGACACGCGGCGAATAGTGGAACCACCGGGCCCCGGCCTCCCCGCAGAGGGCAGGGCCGCGCGCCGCAAGGCCGCCAAGAAGGGGGCCACGCGCCCCGTGGAGCCCCGCCCGGGCGTACCCCTCACGCGGGTCGAGGCCCGCCGTGCGGAGCGTGCCCGCAGGCCGTCGCCGGGAGCGGTGATCAGCCGGGGGCTCGGCGAGGTCTTCATCACCGTCGGCGTCCTGATGCTCCTGTTCGTCACGTACCAGCTGTGGTGGACGAACATCCGTGCCCAACAGCAGGCGGACGGCGCCAAGCACGACCTCCAGGAGAGCTGGGCCAAGGGCGAGGGCAAGCCCGGGGCCTTCGAGCCGGGGCAGGGTTTCGCGCTGCTGCACATTCCGCGTCTCGACGTCGTCGTGCCGGTCGCCGAGGGCATCGACAAGCAGAAGGTCCTCGACCGCGGCATGGTCGGGCACTACAACGAGGGCGCGACCAAGACCGCGATGCCGGACGCCAAGACCGGCAACTTCGCGGTCGCGGGTCACCGCAACACGCACGGTGAGCCGTTCCGCTACATCAACCGGCTGGAGCCGGGCGACCCCATCGTCGTGGAGACGCAGGACAAGTACTTCGTCTACAAGATGGCGAGCATCCTGCCGCAGACCATGCCCAGCAACACGAGCGTGATCGGGCCCGTCCCGCCGGGTTCGGGCTTCACCAAACCCGGCCGGTACATCACACTGACCACCTGTACCCCGGAATTCACGAGTAAGTATCGAATGATCGTCTGGGGCAAGATGGTCGAGGAACGACCGCGCGACAAGGGAAAACCGAGCGCGCTCGTGAACTAGAACGGTGAGAACGGGGCAGATCCAGTGGCAGCCACGACCGACGACGAGAAGCAGGCCGAGGCGCCGGCCTCCTCTCCCGCTCCCGCACCCCGGCGGCGCGGCCGCGGCCCGATCGCCACGGCGGTCAGCGTCTTCGGCGAACTCCTCATCACCGCGGGCCTCGTACTCGGCCTGTTCGTCGCCTACTCGCTCTGGTGGACGAACGTCATAGCGGACCGCGAGGCGCACCGGCAGGGCGACCAGGTACGCGACCACTGGGCGGAGGGTCGCGGCCCTGGCGGCCTCGACACCAAGGACGGCATCGGCTTCCTCCACGTACCCGCGATGGGCGACGGTGAGATCCTCGTCAAGGCGGGCACCAGCAGCGAGCTCCTCAACGACGGCATCGCGGGCTACTACAAGAAGCCGGTCAAGTCGGCCCTTCCCCAGGACAAGAAGGGCAACTTCTCGCTGGCCGCGCACCGCGACGGCCACGGCGCGAAGTTCCACAAGATCGACAAGATCAAGAAGGGCGACGCGATCGTCTTCGAGTCCAGGGACAAGTGGTACGTCTACAAGGTGTACGCGACGCTGCCCGAGACCTCGAAGTACAACGTGAAGGTCCTCGACCCGATCCCGAAGGAGTCGGGCGCGAAGAAGGCGGGCCGCTACATCACGCTGACGACCTGTACGCCCGTCTACACGTCGCGCCACCGGTACGTCGTGTGGGGCGAGTTGGAGCGGGTCGAGAAGGTCGACAGCAAGCGGACGCCGCCGGCGGAGTTGGACTGAAGTGATGGGCCTCGTGACCGGGGTCACATACTCACATCCTCGGCATGCCTGTCGTCCCCATGTTCAACGCTCTGATCGAGGCAGTAGGAGAACACCGGCGGCGTGTGATCGCCTTAAGCAGTGACAGTGTTTTGACGCTGTCGAGCGTCTCCGCTGCAGTTGAGGACACTGCCACGCAGTGTCCTCAACTGCAGCGGTGCTGTCTCGTTGATCACTTATCTGGCCCCTCTGATGGGTCGGTTCGGCTGCAGGCGTCGTGGAGACCTGACTCTGCAGCAGCTGACTTTCTGCGCCACCCGAACAACGCATCGGAACGTATGAAGATGCGTTGGTAGCTCACAAGTCATGCGTGACCAGCTGACATGTACGGGATCTCTGTCTGGTACCAGGCGGCCGCTCGTGCCGAGGGCGGCGTATTCCTTGTGGATCGGCAGGCCACGCTCGCGCAGGAGCTCGGTGAGCACGTGCCTAAACAAGACTGGATTCGGCGTCGACGAGGGTGCCGCGGCTGACCAGGCGTTCCTCCATCTGTGCTTCCGCTGGGTAGAGGTGGAAGGTGCCCTGTGGGTGGGTCGCGGTGGTAGGGCGGGTAAGGCTGCGGAGCACGACGTTGGTCATGGACCAGTGGTTCCAGGCCGTCGCGCTGGCCCCTAGTTTCGTAGTCAGGCACGAGGCATCTGTGCAGCATGAAGGTGCCGAGAGTCTGCTCGACCACCCACCCCTTTCGGCTGAGCCGATGCCGAGGCGAGCGCCATGCTTCACGACGGCCTCCTTGAACCTGGCGTCCGCGCACGTCTACGTCACTGTCGGCGCGGTCGCGGTGACCTTGTTGAGCAGGGCGATGCTGATGATGTTGTCGTGCAGGCTCGCCACGAGCACGTTACGGCGATGACCAGGCCGATTACATAGGTGGCGATACCTCTTCTCTGCCCAGGGCTCTTCTTGCCCGGATCCAGCTCGGTCGTCTCCTTCGGCGCTTCGTGGAGGCCCGCACGCCCTGCGAGTCCAGCACGACGACGGTAGGGTCCCTCACGCCATTTGCGTATCTCCCCGGGCCTACCAGCGCGGCAGACCGTGGTGGATGGTCTCGGCGGCACCGTCGTCGCGCCACACACCACGTATTACGCCGCGCTCTTGGGTGGTAGATAGCGTCACCGGCAGCTGGTCCGAGCCTGGTAAGCAGCGCATCCACGACCTCCCGCAACGCGTACTGGCCCCATGCCCCCTGCCCAAGAGATGCTTCGCTTTCCACGCGGTGGTCACCGGAGAGCCATGAGGGCAGCCGGCCGCACAGAAGACCCAGTCAGTTGGGAGATCCCCACCCAGTAACAGAGCTGGGAACGAAGCTGCCAGTACCCCCGGCGGCTTCGTTCCCACTCTATGCGGGGGCGTACGGCTTAGAGTTATGACCCCCGAGATTTTAGGGTCAGGCCTCTGCCTTTGCCCATTCCCCGCACGATCCCGCAAGTTCATGCCCGTTGTCGATTAGGCAAGCACGCACCAGTACCTCCGTGCCCTCAACTATACTTGCATATTGGGAACTCCAAGTTAGTTGTGATCCTCCAGTATTGTCAAAGTGATCGAGTGGCCTTGACGCGCCGACAATTTTAATGTATCCGCGCACGCCATATCCATCCTTAGAGTTATCTGTAACTCTGAGCCAATCGCCATCGTCGTCGAACCCTGCGAATCCGCTGCACCTTTCTCCCTTATATGTTGCAGTGCATTTGCCGTTTCCGTAACCGGCCCAAGCGGTTCCCGTGACGGGGATCGTCGCTAGAGTCGCCGCTACTCCCATTACTGCGATTCTTGCCCAGTTCTTGCGCAACGCCCTCTTCCTTTCCTTGGTTATGTTTCTGGCGCTGGGAATTTAATCGAACGTGTGCGCATAAGGCAACTGTTCCAATATGCTCACATGCACCTTATTGTGTGGTATGTCGTAGCCGCCTTCAGGGCGCAAGTGGCGGGGATCACACGAAGGCTTCTGGGGGAATGATCTATGCGCGCCCCGATCGCTACTGCCCGATTGGTGGCGCGCCTCGCCAGGGGGCATTGGGTTTTCTGTGGGTGGAACTATTGTAATTCTTGGGTGGAGTATTCGAGATATTCGTGAATCAGGTAAAGGATTGTTTGTGAGGTGCACGCGATGCTGCCCTGAGACCGCAAGGCGAAGTCTTGGGGCCCGTTCCGAAGGAATCGGGCGTGAAGAGGCCGGGCCGCCATGTCACGTCAATTACCCGTACGCCTATTTATGCCTCGAACTACCGCTACATTGTGTGGGGCGAGCCGAAGCGTATTGAAAAGGTCGACGACAATCGGGCGCCGCTGACGGAGTTGAACTAGCAGCCCGTGCCGCTCACACCTACGCGCACTAGGAAGCCCCGGTACCAGTCACCGGTACCGGGGCTCCCTCGTAGACTACTTTCTACGCCGTGGCTCAGTTCTCGTTGCGGTTGTCGCGGTGGGACAGGCCGCCGATGAAGCCGCCTCCTCCGTCTCCTCCGTCTCCTCCGCCGTTGTCGCTGTTGCCGCCGCCCGTCGTGGTCAGATTGACTGCGGTGTCGGGCTTCGCCTTCTCTCCGGCGCCCGGGGTGGACAGGACTACGAGGGCGCCGTCGTCCTGCGGGCCCGTGATGGTTCCGACCGTCAGGCCGGCGTCCTCGATGGCCTTGCGGGCGTCCTTGAGCTTCTGACCCGTGAGGGGCGGAACGGTGGACTCTTCGGCCTTCTTGGCGACCTGGACGGTGACGGTGGAGCCAGGGTCGGCCGAAGTGCCTGCCATAGGCGTGGTCTGAAGGACCTTGCCTTCCTCGATGTCCTCACTGGCCACGTCTTCACGCTTGGGGACCAGGTCGTTGGCCTCAATCTGCTGCTTGGCCTCTTCCCAGGTCTTGCCGACCACGCTGGGGACGACTGACTGCTCCTTCTTCTTGGCGACCTCAAGGGTGATCTTGCTGCCCTTTTGGACCTCGGTTCCGCTGGGCGGGTCCTGGTCAAGGACCTGGCCCGGAGCCTGGGTGGATTCCACGGGCTTAGTGTCGACGACGAACTGGTATTTGTCGTCCTCGAGCTTCGCCCTGGCGTCCTCGATGTCCGAACCGATGACATTCGGAACTCCGATCTTCGGCGTGCCCGTCGAGACGGTCACCGTGATGGTGTCGCCCTTCTTGACATCGGCGTTCACCCCCGGGTCCTGCGAGCAGACCTCACCCTTCGGGTACTTCGCGCACGCCTTGCGGTCGCCGACCTCCAGCTCGAGGCCGACGTTCTTCGCGGACCGCTTCGCCTCGGCCTCGGTCTCGCCGATGAGCTTCGGGGCCTTGATGGTCCCGTCGCCCCCGCCGTCCCCGCCGAACGTGTACTTGCCGATGAGGATCGCGCCGACCAGGACCAGGATGCCGGCGATGACGAGCAGCCACGTCGACGTGTTGCTCTTCTTCTGGCGGCGGCCGCGGCCCTCGTCGTAGCCGTAGCCCCCGTCGTCCGGGTTGACCGGCGGCATCATCGACGTCTGGCCGCCGCCGTTCTGCGGGCGGAGCATCGCGGTCTGCTGGTCGGCCCCATAGCCGTCGGCCCCGCCGTAGCCGACCGCGCCCATGGCGGCGGTGGCCGCGACGGGCTGGCCGTCGAGGCAGGCCTCGATGTCGGCGCGCATCTCGTCGGCCGACTGGTAGCGGTAGTCCGGGTCCTTCGTGAGCGCCTTGAGGACGATCGCGTCCATCTCGGGCGTGATCTCGTTGTCGAAGACGCTCGGGGCCTGCGGCTCTTCCCGCACGTGCTGATAGGCCACGGCGACCGGGGAGTCGCCCACGAAGGGCGGCCGGACCGTGAGCAGCTCGTAGAGGAGACAGCCGGTGGAGTAGAGGTCCGAGCGGGCGTCGACCTGCTCGCCCTTGGCCTGCTCCGGAGAGAGGTACTGCGCCGTGCCGATGACCGCGGCGGTCTGCGTCATCGTCATGCCGGACTCGCCCATGGCGCGGGCGATGCCGAAGTCCATGACCTTGACCTGGCCGTTGCGCGTCAGCATGACGTTCGCCGGCTTGATGTCGCGGTGCACGATGCCGTTGCGGTGCGAGTACTCCAGGGCCTGGAGGATGCCGATCGTCATCTCCATGGCACGCTCGGGCAGCAGCTTGCGGCCGGAGTGCAGGAGCTCGCGCAGGGTGGAACCGTCGACGTACTCCATCACGATGTACGGGATGGAGACCCCGTCCACGTAGTCCTCGCCGGTGTCGTAGACCGCGACGATCGCCGGGTGGTTGAGCGAGGCGGCAGACTGGGCCTCACGGCGGAACCGGGCCTGGAACGACGGGTCGCGGGCGAGGTCGACTCGCAGCGTCTTCACCGCCACGGTGCGACCGAGGCGGGTGTCGTGCGCGAGGTAGACCTCCGCCATCCCACCACGGCCGAGCACCTGGCCCAGCTCGTACCGGCCGCCGAGGCGACGCGGCTCTTCCATAGCTATTCCAGCCCTCTCCGTCGGTCCCGACCGCACCGTTGTGTGGTCCGGCGGTGTGCTGTCCGGGCATACGGTACCCGGCTCCACTTGCGTGACCCGGCCGCGACCGTCACCCGATACCGGACCGGTACCGCAACGTGCACCGATGTGGAGGGGCCGTGACGGGGGTCACTTCTTGCTTTCGATGACTGCCTTCATCACGTCCTTGGCGATGGGCGCCGCGAGGCCACCACCGGAGATGTCTCCGCGGTCGGCGTCGCTGTCCTCGACCACCACGGCGACGGCGACCGGCGAACCGGAGTCCGTCTTCGCGTACGAGATGAACCAGGCGTACGGGTTCTCGCTGTTCGCGACGCCGTGCTGCGCCGTACCCGTCTTGCCTCCGACGGTGACGCCGGGGATCTGCGCCTTGGTTCCGGTGCCCGTCTTGACGACCGTCTCCATCATTTCCTGGAGCTTCTGGGCGTTCTCCTTCGAGAGCGGCTCGCTCATCTCCTTGGGCGAGTGCTTCTCGATGACGTCGAGGTTGCGCGCCTGCAGCTCGCTGACCATGTACGGCTCCATGAGCGTGCCGTCGTTGGCGATCGCAGCGGTGACCATGGCCATCTGCAGGGGCGTCGTGGCGGTCTCGAACTGGCCGATGGAGGACAGCGCGGTCTGCGGCTTGTCCATCTCCTCGGGGAAGTTGGAGGCGTTCGAGCGGACGGGGACGAACTGCTGGGAGTTGAAGCCGAACTTCTTGGCCGTCTCCAGCATCTTGTCCTTGCCGAGATCGGAACCGATCTTGCCGAAGACGGTGTTGCAGGAGATGCGCAGCGCCTCACGCAGCGAGACGTTCTTGCAGGGGATGTTGTTCTCGTTCTTCAGCGGGGTCGTGGTGTTCGGCATGGTCCACGGCAGCGGCGAGTCCGTCTTCTCGTCGATGCTGTTGTACAGGCCGTGCTCCAGGGCGGCCGCCGCCGTGACCACCTTGAAGGTGGAGCCGGGCGGGTAGGTCTCGCGCAGCGCGCGGTTGACCAGCGGCTTGTCCTTGTCCTTGTCGAGGTCGATGAACTTCTGGGCCTCTTCGTTGGTGTTGCCCGCGAAGTCACCCGGGTCGTACGACGGCGTGGAGGCGAGGGCCAGGATCGCGCCCGTCGACGGGTCGATCGCGGCGACGGCGCCCTTGCCGCGGCCCTTCAGGCCGTCGTACGCGGCCTTCTGCGCGGCGGAGTTGAGGGTCGTGACGACATTGCCGCCCTCCTTCTTCTCGCCGGTCAGCATGTCGAGCGTGCGGCGGAAGAAGAGCCGGTCGTCGTTGCCGGTGAGGATGCCGTCGTCGATGCTCTCCAGCTGGCTGGCGCCGATGCGCTGCGAGGAGTAACCGGTGACGGGCGCCCACATGGGCCCGTCCTTCCAGGTGCGCTTGTACTTCAGGTCACTGTCGGGAGTGGCCTTGGAGCCGGTGATGGGCTTGCCGTCGACGATGATGTCGCCGCGCGGCTGGGAGTAGCGCTCGATGGTGACGCGGCGGTTCTTCTCGTGCTTGGCCAGCGAATCGGCCTGGACGTACTGGAGCCAGTTGTCCCGGGCGAGCAGGGCGAGGATGAGCAGCCCGCAGAAGATCGCGATCCGGCGCAGGGGCTTGTTCACGGTCGGACCACCTGGGTCATCTCGGCGTCGGGGTTCGGGGCGGGGGACGGGGCCGGGCGGCGCGCGGTGTCGCTGATCCGGATGAGGATGCCGATCAGGGCCCAGTTGGCGATCACGGACGAACCGCCGTTCGCGAGGAAGGGCATGGTCATACCGGTCAGCGGGATGAGACCCATGACACCGCCGGAGACGACGAAGACCTGGATGGCGAAGGCTCCGGAGAGGCCGATCGCGAGGAGCTTGCCGAACGGGTCGCGGGCGGCGAGCGCCGTGCGGACGCCGCGCTCCACGATCAGGCCGTAGACCAGCAGGATGGCCATGACGCCGGCCAGACCCAGCTCCTCGCCGAAGGTGGCGAGGATGAAGTCGGAGTTGGCGGCGAAGCCGATGAGGTCGGAGTTGCCCTGGCCGAGGCCGGTGCCGAGGACCCCACCGGAGCCGAACGCCATCAGGGACTGGGCGATCTGATCGGTCTGCGCCAGGGTCTCGGGGGCGAACGGGTTCAGCCAGGCGTCCACACGCTGCTGCACGTGCGGCTCGAAGGTGGCCACGCCGACCGCGCCGACCGCGGACATCAGCAGACCGAACACGATCCAGCTGGTGCGCTCCGTGGCGACGTAGAGCATCACGACGAACATGCCGAAGAACAGCAGCGACGTACCGAGGTCGGTCTCGAAGACCAGGATCAGGATGGACATCGCCCAGACGACGACGATCGGGCCGAGGTCGCGTCCGCGCGGCAGGTACAGGCCCATGAAGCGGCGGCTGGCCAGGGCGAGCGCGTCGCGCTTCACCATGAGATAGCCGGCGAAGAAGATGGCGATGACGATCTTCGCGAACTCACCGGGCTGAATGGAGAAGCCGGCGACGCTGATCCAGATCTTGGCGCCGAACACGTTCCGGCCGAGGCCGGGCACGAGCGGCAGGAGCAGCAGGAAGAGCGCGGCGACCATGGAGATGTACGTGTACCGCTGCAGGACGCGGTGGTCCTTGAGCAGCATCAGCACGCCCACGAAGAGCGCGATGCCGATGGCCGAGAACATCAGCTGCTTCGGCGCCGACGGGTTGAACGTGCCCGTGGCGAGCTTGGCCAGGCGCTGCAGCTTCTCGGACTGGTCCAGGCGCCAGATGACGACCAGGCCGAGGCCGTTGAGCAGCGTGCCGAGCGGCAGCAGCAGCGGGTCGGCGTAGGCCGCGAAACGGCGGACCACGATGTGGCCCACCGCGGCGAGGAGCCCGAGCCCGAGGCCGTAGCCGAGCATGCCGGACGGCAGCTTGCCGTCGAGCGCCAGGCCTACGTTGATGTAGGCGAACAGCGGGATGACGACCGCGAACGCGAGCAGCGCGAGCTCGGTGTTGCGCCTGCTCGGCGCTCCGATCGCGCCGATCGTCGACGTATGTGTAGTACTGCTCATGGCGTGCAGAGGCCCCCAACGGCTGCTTACTGCTTACCGCACAGCGGGACCAGCTTCTGCTCATCCTCGGAGAGGCTGGGGCCGGGTGTGGGAGTCGGTGCGGTCTTGGACTTGTTCTTTTCGGTGGTGCTGTTCTGGTCGTTCCGGTCGGTCTCGGTGGGCTGGCCGGGCGTGGTCGGGTCCGGGGTCGGCGCCTTGCGCAGCCCGGTCGTGCCACCGGCTTCACCTTCGCCGGTCTTGGCGTTGTTCTCGCGCTCGACCTCGCGGCGCTCGGCGTCCTTCTTGCAGGCGGAGGCCTGCACGCCGAGCTCCTCGATCTTGCTCTTGGCGGCGTCGAGGTTGTCCTCGGGGATCGTCCCCTCGACCTGCTTGCGCTGGTACGGCGGCAGGTACTTGAGTTCGATCTCGGGGTGGTCCTTCTCGACCTTCGACAGGCTGACCCAGGCCAGGTCCTGGTCGATGCCGCGGTACAGGGCGATGTGCTCGTCCTTCGTGCCCACGTAGTACTGGGTCTGCGTCCAGCGGTAGCCGCCGTACAGACCGCCGCCGATGACGGCGAGCGCAAGCACTCCGTAGAGGGATCTCTTGAGCCACTTGCGGCCGCCGCCGGGCTTCACGAAGTCATCGTCGTCGTACGCCCCGAAGCTGCCCTCGGGGACGTACCCCGTGGTGTCGCCGCTGCCGGGCGGGCCGAAGCCGCCGCCCTGCCCGTGGGGGGCCTGCGGCGGGACCGGGCGGCCGAGCCCGGAGGCCCGGCCCGCGGGGGTCTGCATGGCGCCGTCGTCCTGCGCCTGGAGCTGGTTCTCGGCGACCGCGCCGACGACCACGGGGGTGTCGGACAGCTGGCCCGCGAGGGTGTCACCGCTGTCGATGTCCAGGACGTCGGCGATGATCACGGTGATGTTGTCGGGGCCGCCGCCGCGCAGCGCGAGCTGGATGAGCTCCTGCACGGTCTCCTGCGGGCCCTGGTAGGACGCGAGGGTGTCCTCCATGGTCTGGTGCGAGACGACTCCGGAGAGACCGTCCGAGCAGATCAGATACCGGTCACCGGCGCGGACTTCCCGGATCGACAGGTCGGGCTCGACGTGGTCTCCGCTGCCCAGCGCGCGCATGAGGAGGGACCTCTGCGGGTGGGTGGTGGCCTCTTCCTCGGTGATGCGGCCCTCGTCGACGAGGCGCTGCACCCAGGTGTGGTCCTGGGTGATCTGCGTGAGGACGCCGTCCCGGAGGAGGTACGCGCGCGAGTCGCCGACGTGGACGAGGCCGAGGCGCTGGCCCGTCCACAGGAGGGCGGTCAGGGTGGTCCCCATGCCCTCGAGCTGGGGGTCCTCCTCGACCATCAGGCGCAGCTGGTCGTTGGCCCGCTGCACGGCGGTGCCCAGGGACGTCAGGATGTCCGAGCCCGGCACGTCGTCGTCGAGGGTGACGAGCGTCGAGATGACCTCGGAGCTCGCCACCTCGCCCGCGGCCTGGCCCCCCATGCCGTCGGCGATCGCGAGGAGACGCGGGCCGGCGTAACCGGAGTCCTCGTTCCCCTCCCGGATCATGCCCTTGTGCGATCCGGCGGCGAAGCGCAAAGACAGACTCATGCGCACCTCGCCCGTCGGCTCCGGGTACATCCGCACGGTGCCCACCCTCCGGTCGGGAGCGCGCCGGCGTCCAGTGCCTGGACAGCCGTTCCGGCTCGCTCGCTCCGCTCGCGCTCTGTCATGACGTAGTACTACTTCCGCAGCTCGATGACGGTCTTGCCGATGCGGATCGGCGCGCCCAGCGGAACGGGCGTCGGGGTGGTGAGTCGGGTCCGGTCGAGATACGTGCCGTTGGTGGACCCGAGATCCTCGACGATCCACTGGCCGTCACGGTCCGGGTAGATCCTGGCATGCCTGCTGGAGGCGTAGTCGTCGTCCAGGACGATGGTGGAGTCGTGCGCCCGGCCGAGCGTGATGGTCTGCCCCTGCAGCGCGACCGTCGTCCCGGCGAGGATGCCCTCGGAGACGACGAGCTTGCTGGGGGCGCCGCGCCGCTGGCGGCCTCCACCGCTCTGCTGCTGGCGCTGCTGAGGAGGTGCGGCCTGTTGCTGGCGGGCGGCCTGCTGGGGCCGCTCCCGCCGCGAACCGCGCTGTGTGACGCGCGTTCCGAACAGGTCGCTGCGGATGACCTGGACGGCCACGATCACGAACAGCCACAGAACAGCTAGAAAACCTAGCCGCATGACCGTCAGGGTCAGCTCTGACATTGCCCCCGCTTCACCCTTCGGCTTGCCGGTAAACGATGGTGGTTTGACCCACGACGATCCGCGAGCCGTCGCGGAGCGTAGCGCGGGTGGTGTGCTGCCCGTCTACCACGATGCCGTTGGTAGACCCGAGATCCTGGATCGTCGAGGGCGTTCCGGTCCGGATCTCACAGTGCCGACGGGATACGCCGGGGTCGTCGATCCGCACATCGGCGTCGGTGCTGCGTCCCAGCACCAGCGTCGGGCGGGAGATCTGATGGCGATTGCCGTTGATCTCGATCCAGCGCCGCACCTGGGCGCCCGGAAGTGGTCCGGCACCGGGGCCCGGGGGCCTGCTCGGAGCCGGGGACTGCCCACCGGGGCGGCCCGCGCCCGGCGGTGGGGCGGCAGGCATGGGAGGTGCGCCGCCGGGAGCTCCGGAGGGGGGCTGCGGGTAGCCGTAACCGCCGGCGCCGCCCGCGCCCACACCGCTGCCCGCGCCGCGGCCGGGAGCCGTCGGGCCACCGGGGCCCGCCGAGGCGGGCTCGGGCGCCTGGGAGCTGCTGGAGGCGAGGGTGCGGCTGCGCACGCGGTAGAGGCCGGTGTCGAGGTCCTCGGCCTTCTCCAGGTGGACCTTGATGGGGCCCATGAAGCTGTAGCGCTGCTGCTTCGCGTAGTCGCGGACCATGCCGGAGAGCTCGTCGCCGAGCTGGCCCGAGTACGGACTCAGCCGCTCGAAGTCGGGGGCGCTGAGCTCCACGATGAAGTCATTGGGGACGACGGTCCGCTCGCGGTTCCAGATCGTCGCGTTGTTGTCGCACTCCCGCTGGAGTGCGCCGGCGATCTCGACAGGCTGGACCTCGGACTTGAACACCTTGGCGAAGGTGCCGTTGACCAGACCTTCGAGTCGCTGCTCGAACTTCTTCAGGACTCCCATGGGGCACCTCCTCCGTCGTAGTCATCCTGGTACTGCTTACTGATCGTATCCACGCGCCGGGAAATCGGCTGGTTCCCCCTGTCCGCCCAGTCGACGAGTGTCGCCTCTCACAAGACATGCCCGCGCCGGCGTCCAAGGATCCTCGCAGGACCCCTGACGGGACCCTGATCTGTGGCCCCGGGAACCCCGTACGGGCGGCTGCTCGGGACGTCTGCTCGAGCCTCCTTTTACAACGGATCGTAGAGGGGGCCCAAAGCCAGTGTCCCGCACCTGGCTGTGGACCTCGGCGAGCGCGGCCGGGGCGGGTGAAGACGTGGCCTGGGTGCGGGGCGCGACTGATGCGGCCCGAGGGACGGGTGGGACCCGGCCGGGGCCGGGGGCGAAGCTTCTGAGGCCAGGTGCCCGCCCCGAACGGATGTGAATCCACCCGCTGCAGCGTGCTAATCTTCTGGATGTCGGCAGGCGCTCGCACCACACAGTGAGAGACCCAAAGACAACACCCATGCGCGGGTGGCGGAATAGGCAGACGCGCTGGATTCAGGTTCCAGTGCCCGCAAGGGCGTGGGGGTTCAACTCCCCCCTCGCGCACCACGAGGAAGCGGTCCTGCTCCGGACGAAAGTCCGGAGGAGGACCGCTTCTTTTTTGTGCTTTTGAGGCGTGTGTCGTCGGCGGGGCATGGTGCGGTGATGTATGTCACCGAAGTTATCCACAGGCCCTCACGGCGTTCGGCGAGCGGCGGTACGGTCGAGGCCGGATCTGGGACGGGCCGACAGCCGGCGGGGGCGATGGGCATGGTGGAGCTCGACGGGAAGGTTCCCGGGCAGCGGGAGCGACAGGGGCAGGGGCCTTCGGGGAAGCGCGGGCGGTCGGGGCAGGGGAGCGAGCGGCTGCCGCGGGTGGCGGGGTTCGCCGAGTGGCCCGCGCAGGGGTCGCCGAAGAGGGAAGGCAAGGCGCTCCGCCGGCAGGTGCCGCGCTCCGTGCACGCGGAGTTCGTGGTGGACAGCGGGCGGCCGGATCCCGTGGCGGCCGTGGAGGAGTCCAGCCGCAGCAGGCTCCCCGAGCTCATGCCGATCCGGGTCGGCAGGATGGCCGCCTCACCCTTCGCGTTCCTGCGGGGCTCCGCGGGACTCATGGCGTACGACCTCGCGCGCACCCCGCTGTCCGGTATCGGCGCGCAGATATGCGGCGACGCGCACGCGGCGAACTTCGGGCTCTACGGGGACGCGCGGGGCGGCCTCGTCATCGACCTGAACGACTTCGACGAGACGGTGCACGGCCCCTGGGAGTGGGACCTCAAGCGGCTGGCCGCCTCCCTGGTGCTCGCGGGGCGCGAAGCCGGCGCGGGCGAGGACGTCTGTGAGGAGGCGGCGCTGGACGCCGTCGGGGCCTACCGCCGCACGATGCGGCTCCTCGCCAAGCTCCCCGTCCTCGACGCGTGGAACGCCATCGCGGACGAGGAGCTGGTCTCGCACACGGACGCGCGTGATCTTCTCGGCACCTTGGACCGGGTCTCCGAGAAGGCACGGCAGAACACGAGCGCCCGCTTCGCGGCGAAGGCGACGGAGCCCGTCGAGGGCAGTGACGGTTCCGAGGGGCGGCGCTTCGTCGACGCTCCGCCCGTACTGCGGCGCGTGCCGGACACGGAGGCCGCCTCGGTGGCCGCCTCACTCGAGGAGTATCTGGGCACGCTGACCGAGGACAGGCTGCCGCTGCTCGCGCGGTATGCGATCCAGGACGTGGCGTTCCGCGTCGTCGGCACGGGCAGCGTCGGGCTCCGCTCGTACGTGGTGCTGCTGCTCGACCACCGGGGCGAGCCGCTGGTGCTGCAGGTCAAGGAGGCGAGGCCCTCCGCGCTGCTGCCGCATCTGCCGGTGGCCGGTTTCAAGACCCCGGAGACCCTGCACGAAGGGCACCGGGTGGTGCTCGGACAGAAGCGGATGCAAGTCGTCAGCGACTTCCTGCTCGGGTGGACGACGATCGGCGGACGGCCTTTCCAGGTACGGCAGTTCAGGAACCGCAAGGGCAGCGTGGACCCGGCCGCGCTGGCCGCCGACCAGCTGGACGACTACGGCCGCATGACCGGCGCCCTGCTGGCCCGCGCGCACGCGCACAGTGCGGACCCGCGCCTCATAGCGGGGTACTGCGGCAAGAACGACGAGCTGGACGAGGCGATGGCGCGGTTCGCGACGGCGTACGCGGACCGCACGGAGGCGGATCACGCGCTGCTGGTGCAGGCGGTCAAGGAGGGGCGGCTGGCGGCGGAGGCGGGGGTGTGAGGCGGGCGCGCTCAGGGCTGGGCGGTGCGGGCTTCATGGGCGGGGCGCGCCGTGGCCTACGCTGGACGAGTGACGATCCCGGAAGCCGAGCCGACGCAGCCCGAGACTCCTGATGCTCCCCGAGAGGGAGTGCGGCAGGCGGGCCCTGAAGGGCGGCTCAAGGACCAGCTGAAGGCGCGGCTCAAGGAGCGGGCCGACGCGGGTTCCCGGGAGGGGGCCGCCGGGGAGCAGTCCGCCGCCGGGGAGGGGGCTGCCGCTGAGGAGCGTCCTTCTGTGGAGCGTCCCGAGGAGCGGCTCGAGAGGGCCGTGCGCGCTGCCGAGCAGGCGTTGATCGAGTACGAGATCGCGCTGGAGACCTTCCGCGTGGAGGTGGAGAACTTCTCCCGCCTGCACCATCAGAAGCTCGGCCCCATGTACGCCCGCCTCGACGAGCTCGACGCGCAGATCGCCGAGGCCACCGCCGCCCGCACCGGCGACCCCGAGGACCGGCGCAAGGCGGAGGAGGCGCGGGCCCGGGTGATGCCGATGCCCGGCGTCGAGGAGCTGTTCCACGGCTGGATGGACGGCGAGGGGCTCTACCCCGAGGCCGCCGCGATGCTCACCGATCAGTCGGTGCGGCCGCCGCAGCGGGTGCGTCCCGGCGAGGAGGCCCGCAAGCTCTACCGCGAGCTGGCCCGCAAGGCGCATCCGGACCTGGCGCAGGAGGAGGGCGAGCGGCAGCGGCGCGAGGAGTTCATCACGCGCGTCAACGCCGCCTATGCCCGCGGTGACGAGGCGATGCTGCGGGAGCTGTCCGAGGAGTGGGCCGCGGGCCCGGTGCCCGAGGAGCAGCGGCTCACCCGCAGCGAGGAGCTGTACGCCAGGCTCGAATGGCTGGCCCAGCGCAAGGAACTCCTCTCGGTCCTCGCCAAGGAGCTGGAGGAGAGCGCGATCGGTGGGATGCTGCGGCTCGCTCCCGACGACCCGGACACCCTGCTCGACGAGATCGCCGAGCAGCTGCTCGCCCAGGTCGCCGAGCGTGAGGCGGAGCTGGCACGACTGCGCGACTGACGGCGCTGCCCGTCGGGTAGCGTCGGGGCATGGTTTTCGGATCTCAGGTGCCCACGGTCGGCATCGACGACCTCGCGAGTGATGACTTTCTGCTGGACGTCCGGGAGGACGAGGAATGGCAGGCAGGTCACGCCGCGGGCGCGCTGCACATTCCGATGAGTGAATTCGTGTCCCGATACGGCGAGTTGACCGAGGCGGCCCCGCAGGACGGCAGGGTCAACGTCATCTGCCGGTCGGGCGGGCGCTCCGCCCAGGTCACCATGTACCTCGGGCAGCAGGGCATCGACGCGGTGAACGTCGCGGGCGGCATGGAGGCGTGGGAGGCCGCCGGGCGGCCCGTCGTCGACGACAAGGGCCAGCCGGGCACCGTGATCTGAGGGGCTTCGAGGTACTCCGAAGTACTTCGAGGTACTTCGGAGGTACTTCGGCGAGCTGAGCCGAGTGGCACTAGATCGGCCCGAGTGGCAGCTCAACCGAGTGGTAGGCGGTCAGCCCAGTGCGTGGGTGGCCAGTAGGTCGCCGAGTGCCTCCTCGTGTGCCGCTGCCGGGCCGAGGGAGAGCTCCAGCTGCTTGGCCCAGGCGTGATAGCGGTGCAGGGGGTAGTCCGTGTCGGCGCCGAAGCCGCCGTGCAGGTGCTGGGCCGTCTGCACGACCCTTCGTACGCCTTCCGACGCCCAGACCTTGGCGACGGCCACGTCTCCCGCCGCGGGTAGTGCGCTGTCCGCGCCTGTGCTGACGCGCCAGGCGGCCTGCCAGAGGGTGACCTCCATCGCGCGCAGGTCGATGTAGCGGTCGGCGGCCTGCACGGCCACCGCCTGGAACGTGGCCACGGGATGGCCGAACTGCTCACGCTTGCTGGTGTACTCGCTGGTCATACGGAGGACGCCCTCACCGAGGCCGACGGCGAGCGCGCAGGTCCCGGTGGCGAGCAGATCACGCAGCCGGTCCCAGGCGCCGTCGGCTTCGATGACGTCGGAGGCGGCGACGCGGACGGCTTCCAGGTGGAGTTCGCCGAGGCGCTCGCCGCTGGTGGAGATCTGCTCCGCGACAGTCAGACCCTCGTGGCCGCGGGGGACGAGCGCGAGGACGGTGTGTCCCTCGGCTGTGCGGGCGGGGACGACGACGAGGTCGGCGTTCTGCATCCAGGGCACGCCTGTCTGGAGTCCCTCCAGGACCCAGCTGTCGCCGTCGCGCTGTGCGGTGACGGCCGACTCGGCCGGGTCGTGCCCGGTGCGGCCGTTGGCGGCGACCGTCAGGACGAGGTCACCACGGGCGGCCGCCGGAAGGACCTTTTTCCTCAACTCCGCCCCGCCATGGGCCTGTACGGCGGACGCGGCGGCGCTGCTCTCCAGGAGCGGGACGCGCGCGAGTACCTTCGCGGACTCGCGCAGGACCAGGCACAGGGCGATGGGGTCCAAGCCCACGCCGCCGTGCTCGGAGTCGATGAGCACGCCCAGGAGGTCGGCCTCGGCGAGCCGGGACCACAGGGCGCGGTCGAAGTCCTCCGCGACGGCGCCGGGCGTGAGGGCGGGGCTCGGCACTCCGTCCGGCACGACGTCGGCGAAGAGGGCCTTCGCCACTTCGACCACGGCCTGCTGTTCCTCGGTGAAGGTGAAGTCCACTGTCCGTCCTCCCGTGCCCGGCCGACCATGATGTAGCTGACGGGCCGTCAAGATAGAACAGGTTCTAGTGGAAGGGAACAGGCGCGGCATGGTGCTGCGCGGTACGGCACGGCGGTGTGCGGCACCGGGGGGCGGGCCGGGGCGGGTCGGCCCGGGCAGGGCGGGGCGGGTGCGGGGTCAGGTCAGCGGTCGAAGTCCAGCTCCACGGTGTCCGTCGCCGGACGGGACTGGCAGGCCAGTACATATCCGGCCTCCGTCTCTTCCGGCTCCAACGCGAAGTTGCGGTCCATCCGCACCTCGCCGGAGACACAGAACGCCCGGCACGTGCCGCAGACCCCGCCCTTGCAGGCATAGGGCGCGTCGGCGCGATTGCGCAGCACCGTTTCGAGGAGCGTCTCGCCCTCCAGAACGGGCCAGGTGCCCGAGCGGCCGTCGAGGGTCGCCGTCACTGTGCTGTGCGCGGGCGCCGGGGCCGAGGGCGTGGTGGGCACGCCCGTGTCGTCCACGTGGAAGATCTCTTCGTGTATGCGGCTGCGGGGGACGCCGAGGCCGCGTAGTGTCCGCCCCGCCCCCTGCACCAGCCCGAACGGCCCGCACAGGAACCATCCCTCGATGTCCGCCACCGGCAACAGTGCGGGAAGGAGCGCCGAGAGCCGCTCCTCGTCGAGCCGTCCGGAACCGAGACCTGCCTGCTGCTCCTCCCGGGAGAGCACGGTCACCAGCTGGAACCGGTCGGGCCAGCGGTCCTTCAGGTCGGCGACCTCTTCGAGGAACATCGTCGAGGCGGCGGTGCGGTCGCTGCGTATGAGGCAGAAGTCGGCCTTCGGCTCGCGCTCCAGGAGCGTCGTGACGATCGAGAGCACCGGGGTGATCCCGCTGCCGCCGACGACCGCCGCATAGCGTCCGGGGGCGGGGTCCAGCGTGAAGCGGCCGGCCGGAGTCATGACCTCCAACTCGTCACCTATGGCGACTTCTTTGAAGGCATACGTGGAGAAGGCGCCGTCCTCGACGAGACGCACTCCGACGCGCAGGGCAGCGGGGCCCTCCGGGGACTCGGGGGGCGGGGCGGCGGAGCAGATCGAGTACGTGCGCCGGATCTCCGTGCCGTCGACGAAGCGGCGGATGGCGAGGTGCTGGCCCGGGGCGAAGCGGTACTCCTCGCGGAGCGGCGGCGGCACGTCGAACGTCAGCGTCACGGAGTCGTCGGTGAGCCGGTCGACCGCCGCAACCCGGAGCGGGTGGAAGCGGGCCATCACAACTCCTTGAAGTGGTCGAAGGGTTCGCGGCAGGAGGCGCAGCGGCGCAGTGCCTTGCAGGCCGTGGAGGAGAAGCGGCTGAGCAGCTCGGTGTCGGTCGAGCCGCAGTGCGGGCAGCGGATCGACAGGCTCAGGGGGACGGGGCCGTCCGCCGCGTGGGAGCGCGGTGGCGCTATGCCGAACTCGGCGAGCTTGCGGCGGCCTTCTGCGCTGATGTCGTCCGTCGACCAGGCGGGGGAGAGCACCGTCCGTACCGCGACCTCGACCATGCCCCGGTCGCGCAACACCTGCTCGATGTCGGCGGACATGGCCTCTATCGCCGGGCAGCCCGTGTACGTCGGGGTCAGCTCGACGTCGACCTTGCCGGGGGCGAGGATCCGGACGCCGCGCACCACGCCGAGCTCGCCCAGCGTCAGCACGGGCAGCTCGGGGTCGGGCACCGAGCCCGCGAGGGCCAGGAGCTCCGCCTCCAGCGCGGTGGGCGCGGTCGTCACCATGACGCCCCCGGGTGGCTGCGGTGCAGGTGCTGCATCTCGGCGAGCATCCGGCCGAACGGCTCGGTGTGCAGACCCTGCCGGCCGGCGCCCGCCGTCCACGCGCCGGACTGGGGCCCCTCGGGCACGGTCAGGGTCGCCCGCTCGATGACCGCTGTCACCGAGGAGGTCCAGCGCTCCCGCATGTCCTGCCAGTCGGCGTCCAGGCCGGGGACCGGCTGGAACATCTCGCCGGTGAACCGCCACAGCGCGTCGAGACCACGCTGCATGCGCTCGTGGCTCTCCTGCGTGCCGTCGCCGAGCCGCAGGGTCCACTGCTCGGCGTGGTCCTGGTGGTAGGCCACCTCCTTGACGGCCTTCGCGGCCAAGGGGGCGAACTCGCCGTCCCCCACCGCCAACTGGCCGTACAGAAGGGTTTGGTAGGTGGAGAAGTAGAGCTGACGGGCGATGGTGTGCGCGAAGTCGCCGTTCGGCTGCTCGACCAGCTGGAGGTTGCGGAAGGCGCGCTCCTCGCGGAGGTACGCCAACTCGTCCTCGTCGCCGACCGTGGAGAGCAGGATGCGGGCCTGGCCGAGCAGGTCGAGGGCGATGTTCGCCAGGGCGACCTCCTCTTCGAGGACCGGGGCGTGGCCCGCCCACTCCCCCAGACGGTGGGAGAGCACCAGCGCGTCGTCGCCGAGGGCCAGGGCGGGAAGGGCCGCGGCGTCGGCTGCGGTGGGGGCGGGGGCCGGGGTGGCGGTCACAGGTGCTTCACCCCTTCCGGGATCTCGTAGAACGTCGGGTGGCGGTAGGGCTTGTCGCCGGCCGGCTCGAAGAAGGAGTCCTTCTCGTCCGGCGAGGAGGCGGTGATCTCGGTGGACGGCACGACCCAGATGGAGACGCCTTCGCTCCTGCGCGTGTAGAGGTCGCGGGCGTTGCGCAGGGCCATCTCGGCGTCCGGCGCGTGCAGGCTGCCCGCGTGGGTGTGGGAGAGACCGCGACGGGAGCGGACGAACACCTCCCAGAGCGGCCAGTCGGTCGAGCTGCTCATGCTGTCGCCTCTCCGTGCTGTGCGCGGTCGCCGGGGGTGCCGGGGGTGGGGTGGGGGCCCTGTGCGCCGGTCGCGGTGTGCGGCCGGGGCTTTCCGGCCGCTTGCTTGCCGGCCGTCTGCTTTCCGGCTGCCTGCTTTTCGGCGTACGCCGCGGCGGCTTCCCTGACCCAGGCGCCTTCTTCATGCGCGCAGCGGCGCTGGGTGATGCGCTGGTCGTTGCAGGGGCCGTTGCCCTTGAGGACGTCCCAGAACTCGGTCCAGTCGATGGGGCCGAAGTCGTAGTGCCCCCGGGATTCGTTCCACACGAGGTCCGGGTCGGGGAGTGTCAGGCCGAGCGATGCGGCCTGGGGGACGCAGATGTCCACGAAGCGCTGGCGCAGCTCGTCGTTCGAGTGGCGCTTGATCTTCCACGTCATGGACTGCTCGGAGTGCGAGGACTCGTCGTCGGGCGGGCCGAACATCATCAGGGAGGGCCACCACCAGCGGTTCACCGCGTCCTGCGCCATGTCGTGCTGGGCCTGGGTGCCGCGGCTGAGGGCGAGCAACGACTCGTAACCCTGGCGCTGGTGGAAGGACTCCTCCTTGCAGACGCGGACCATCGCGCGTGCATACGGGCCGTACGAACAGCGGCACAGGGGGACCTGGTTGGTGATCGCGGCGCCGTCCACGAGCCAGCCGATCGCGCCCACGTCCGCCCAGGTCAGCGTGGGGTAGTTGAAGATCGACGAGTACTTCTGGCGGCCGGAGTGCAGTTTGTCGAGCAGCTCGTCGCGGCTGGTGCCGAGGGTCTCGGCCGCGCTGTACAGATACAGGCCGTGGCCGGCCTCGTCCTGCACCTTGGCCATGAGGATCGCCTTGCGCCGCAGGGAGGGGGCGCGCGTGATCCAGTTGGCCTCCGGCTGCATGCCGATGATCTCGGAGTGCGCGTGCTGGGCGATCTGGCGGACCAGGGACGCGCGATAGGCGTCCGGCATCCAGTCGCGTGGCTCGATGCGCTCGTCGGCGGCGACCGCCGCGTCGAAGACGGCCTGGTGCTCTGCCGTGCGCGCGGCGTCCGCGGCGGGCGCGGCCTCGTGCGGCTCCGTCCCCGCCGCCTGGTGTGCGGCTGCTGTCACCATCTCTCGGCCCCCTCGACCCTGAGCGAACCGCCCGACCGATCGTTCGGTTCGTTGGATTCAATGGTGCGGTCCTCCGCCATAAGGTGTCAACCCTGTGGATAACTTCACGGACGCTGTGCGTGACGGTCGGGCCTGAGTACCGTTCCGGCGGCAGGGTTCGGTGCGGGAACGGGGAACGGGGCGGAATGGACGGGTACGACAAGGGTCCGGGCGGCAGGGCCGCCGGGCCTGGCGAGCCCGGGCCGATGGAACCGACGGAGCCGGTGGGGCCGGTGGGGCTGGTGGGGCCGGAGGAAGTAGCGGGGCCGGAGAAAGCGGCGGGGCCAGCGGGGGCGGTGGAGTCGGCCGGGGCCGGGGCAGCGCCGGAAACGGCCGAACCCGGGATCGCCGGACTCCGGCTCGGGTATCAGATCGCCGCCGCGTGTGCTCTGGTGATCGTCGCGGTGGCCGCCTGCGTCCACATAGGGATGCTCTTCCTCCACGTCGCACCGTCGAACACGCTGACCAAGCAGCACGGGGACGTGATCGACGAGTGGATCTACCCCGAGTTCGAGCAGAACTGGAAGCTGTTCGCGCCCAACCCGTTGCAGCAGAACGTCGCGGTGCAGGCCCGCGCGGAGCTCCGTACGGCCGAAGGGGGCGTACGGACCACGGACTGGTACGGACTCTCCGCCGAGGACGGCGCCGGCATCGACGGAAGCCTGCTGCCCAGTCACACGCAGCAGAACGAACTCCGCCGCGCCTGGGACTTCTACGTGGGCTCGCACGACTCGCAGAATCGTCCCGTCGGCCTGCGCGGCCAGCTCTCCGAGCGCTACATCCGCCGCATCGCGTACATGCGGCTCGACCGGGAAGAGCCGGGCGGCAAGGGTGACGAGATAGCGCGCGTGCAACTGCGCTCGAAGACCACCAACGTGCGACCGCCGAAGTGGAGCGACGAGAAGGTCTCCCTCAAACCGGCCTACCGGGTGCTTCCCTGGTGGTCGGTGAAGCCCGACGATCTGCCGCTCGCCGACGACCCGCCGCTCGCCGGTGAGCCGGACCGCGCGCGTGCGCATGCGGAGGGGATGAACCGGTGATCCGCTTCGAACGCCCGCCGACGCTGGGCCGCGGCAGGACGCAGGGCCACGTCAAGACGCTGGGCATCGACAAGGTGACAAGCTTCGCCCTCGGCCCGTACCAGACCGCGGTGATCCGCATCGGGTTCGCCGCCACCTGGCTGTTCTTCCTGCTGCGCGAACTCCCCCACCGTCACGAGCTGTATGGGCCCGACGGCCCATGGAACTGGGACATGGCGCAGCAGCTCATCGCGAGCAACGGCGCCTTCACCGCTCTGATGTGGTCGGACGGGCAGATCTGGTTCGAGATCGTCTACGCGCTGGCGATCGTCAGCAGCGCCCTGCTGCTGCTCGGCTGGCACACGCGCGCGATGTCCGTGCTCTTCATGGTCGGTGTCCTGTCGCTGCAGAACCGCAGCATCTTCATGGGGGACGGCGGCGACAACGTCATCCACCTGATGGCGACCTACTTGGTCTTCACCCGATGTGGCCAGGTCTGGTCGCTGGACGCGCGGCGTGCGGCACGCGTACGTGCACGCGCGCGCGTGGCGGCTACGGAGGATGCGACCGACGCGGAAGCCGAGGAGGCCGGGGAGGGCGTGCAGGCCGGGGAGGGCGTGGAAGCCTGGGAGGCCGTGGAAGCGACCGTGCCGGTCGACCGGGTGGGGGCCGCTCTGTGGTGGGTCCTCGGGCTCGGTCTGTCGACCGTGACGTTCATGGGGGAGCTCAGCGGCGGGTGGCTGCTGTTCTTCTGGGGACTGTGGCTGGTGCACGGCCTGTGGTGGGCCGTGGGGCGGCGGGCTCCGCGGAGCGAGCTGCACAAGCTCCTCGACGTCGTGGCGAATCTGGCCCACAACGCGGGGCTGCTGGTGATCATGGTCGAGGCCTGTCTGATCTACGCGACGGCCGGCTGGTACAAGATCCAGGGCAGCCGCTGGCAGGACGGCACGGCCGTCTACTACCCGCTCAACCTCGACTACTTCTCCCCGTGGCCCGCCCTCTCCGAACTGCTCTCCTCCAGCGGCACCATGGTGCTGCTGGTGACGTACGGAACGGTCGCCGTGCAGGTCGCCTTCCCCTTCACCCTCTTCAACCGCCGGGTCAAGAATGTCCTGCTGGCGGTCATGATCGTCGAGCACGCCGTGATCGCGGTCGTCCTGGGGCTGCCGTTCTTCTCGCTCGCGATGATCGCGGCCGACGCGGTGTTCCTGCCGACGTCGTTCCTGCGGCGGCTGGGCGGTTGGGCGGCACGCGCGCGTGGAGGGGTGGTTTCCCGTCTGCGGTCTGTCAGGTCAGTCGGATCTGCCAGCTCAGTCGGATCTGCAAGATCTGCAAAATCTGGCATGGGTGCCGTGCCGGATCCGCGTCTCCAGGGTGGGAAGCGGGGCGAGGAGCCCACCGAGCACGCGCGCGTAGGCTTCACTCCATGAACAGGACGGATGAGGCGGACCCCGACGGCGCCGTACGCGCCTGGCGCGGGCTCGCCGACACCTCCGTGCTGCTCGACGGTTTCCACGCGATCAAGCATGCGCTGCGCTTCGGTGCGCGAGTACCGGTCGCGCTGACCAGTGACCGGGCCGCTGTCCTGGCGCTCGCCGACGAGCTGGCGCCGGACGTGAAGGACGCGCTCGACGCGCTGCTCGCGCGGGTCCCGGACGAGCGGCTGCGCGCCCTCGTGCCGCGGCTGCATCCCACGGCGGTGGCCGCCCTGGCGGTGCGCCCCTCCCGGGCCGACAACCTCGAAGCACTGGGGCGCATGCCCAGGCCGGCGCCGGTCGTCGTGCTCGACGACCCTCGCAATCTGGGCAACGCGGGCGCCGTGATCCGGCTCGCCGCGGGGTTCGGGGCGACCGGTGTCGTCACGACCGGCACGCTCGACCCCTGGCACCCCACGGTCGTGCGGGGCGGTGCGGGGCTGCACTTCGCGACCGCCGTGGAGCGCGTGGACGTGGCCGAGCTGCCGCCGGGCCCGGTGTTCGCGCTCGACGCGGAGGGCGAGGACATCAGGGGGCTGAAGCTCCCGGACGACGCCGTGCTCGCCTTCGGGTCCGAGCGCAGCGGCCTGTCGTCCGCGCTGCGGGGGCGAGCGGATCACCTGGTGTCCCTGCCGATGCGCCCCCAGGTCTCCAGCTACAACCTGGCGACGAGCGTCGGCATGGCGCTCTTCCACTGGTCGGCGGGCAGGTCTCCTGGGCCGGAGGCCTGAACCCGCCGCGCGTCAGAGCTCACGCGTCACACAGCACGCGTCACACACAGCACGCGTCGCACGCGTCACGCGTCCTTGCGGATCTCCACCACCCGGAAGCGGTTGGCCACGAACGCGCCGTCGCACAGCGCGGCGTTCGCAGCGGGGTTGCCGCCCGAGCCGTGGAAGTCCGAGAACGCCGCTGTCTGGTTCACATAGACGCCGCCCGTGAGGTTCAGGGACAGCTGGGCGCACTCTTCGAGGCAGGTCTCTTCCACTGCGGCGGAGAACTCCTCCGACGTCGTGTACGCCCCGACGGTCATCGCTCCCTTGTCGCGCACCGTGCGGCGCAGCAGCTCCACCGCGTCCGTCGCGGAGTCGACGGCGACGGCGAAGGTGACCGGTCCGAAGCACTCGCTCAGGTAGGCCGCCTCGGCGTCCGGCTTGGCGCCGTCCAGCTTGACGATCACCGGGGTGCGGACGACGGCGTCCGGGAATTCGGGGTTGGCGATCTCCCGTGACGGGAGGGCGACCTCGCCGAGACCTGCGGCTGCTTCCAGGCGCGCCTTCACGTCAGGGTTGACCAGCGCGCCAAGGATGCCGTTCGCCCGGGCGTCGTCGCCGAGGAGGCCGCTCACCGAGGAGGCGAGGTCCGCCACCACGTCGTCGTACGACTTGGGGCCGGCGTCCGTCTCGATGCCGTCGCGCGGGATGAGCAGGTTCTGCGGGGTGGTGCACATCTGGCCGCTGTACAGAGACAGGGAGAAGGCGAGGTTGGCCAGCATTCCCTTGTAGTTGTCGGTCGACTCGACGACGACCGTGTTGACCCCGGCCTTTTCCGTGTAGACCTGCGCCTGGCGGGCGTTGGTCTCCAGCCAGTCGCCGAACGACGTCGATCCCGTGTAGTCGATGATCTTGATTTCGGGGCGCACGGCGAGCGTCTTGGCGATGCCCTCGTCGGGCCGCTCGGCGGCCAGGCAGACGAGGTTCGGGTCGAAGCCCGTCTCGGCGAGGACCTCGCGGGCGATCCGCACGGTGAGCGCCAGGGGCAGCACCGCGCGCGGGTGCGGCTTGACCAGGACGGGGTTGCCGGTGGCGAGCGAGGCGAAGAGGCCCGGATAGCCGTTCCACGTCGGGAAGGTGTTGCAGCCGATCATGAGCGAGATGCCGCGGGCGACGGGCGTGAACCGCTTGTTCAGCGCGATCGGGTCGCGCTTGCCCTGGGGCTTGGTCCACTCGGCGGCGTCGGGGGTGCGGGCCTGCTCCACGTACGCATAAGCGACTGCTTCCAGGCCGCGGTCCTGGGCGTGGGGGCCGCCCGCCTGGAAGGCCATCATGAAGGCCTGGCCGCTGGTGTGCATGACCGCGTGCGCGAACTCGTGCGTACGGGCGCTGATCCGCGACAGGATCTCCAGGCAGACCATCGCGCGCACTTCCGCGCCCGCGTCGCGCCAGGCGCGCATTCCGGCGCGCATGGCGGGGAGCAGGGTGTCGATGTCCGGGTGGGGATACGTGATCCCCAACTCGGGGCCGTACGGCGAGACTTCGCCGCCCACCCAATCGTCCGTGCCGGGCTGGTCGAGGTCGAAGCGGGTGCCCTGGAGGGCGTCGAAGGCGGCCTTTCCTTCGGGGAGGCTCAGGCTTCCGTCCCCGTACGCCTTCGGGTGCTCGGGGTGGGGGGACCAGTACGCGCGCGTGCGGATGGTCTCCAGCGCCTGGTCGAGGGTGGGCCGGTGCTTGGCGATCAGCTGGTGCGCGGTGAGTTCGGCGGCCATGACGGGACCAACTCCTCCTCGGGCAGCTCTTCATCGAGCTGGCGAGCTGGGCAGGGACGGTGGGCAGGAACGCTCTGACAGAGCTAGAGTAACCGAACGATCGGTCGGGACAAGGGGGTCCGCCGAACCTGTGGACAACTTCTTCGCGGCCACCCCCGAACCCTGCGGCCGACGGGCCGTGCGGGAGGATCGCGAGCATGACAGCACTCGAGCTCAGCAGCGCCGTTGCCGTGGTCGGTACCGGAACCATGGGGCAGGGCATCGCCCAGGTCGCCCTGGTCGCGGGCCACCCCGTGCGGCTGTACGACGCCGTGCCCGACCGCGCGCAGGCGGCCGCCGACGCGATCGGGGCGCGCCTGGACCGGCTCGTCGAGAAGGGCCGGCTCACGGCCGAGAGCCGCGCCGCGGCCGGTGCCAGGCTCGCCCCCGCCGAGAGCCTCGCGGAGCTCGCCGACTGCGGCCTCGTCGTCGAGGCGGTCCTGGAACAACTGGACGTCAAGCAGCGACTGTTCCAGGACCTCGAGGATGTCGTCGCCGAGGACTGTCTGCTGGCCACCAACACCTCGTCCCTCTCCGTGACCGCCATCGCGGGCGCCCTGCGCGCACCGGGCCGCTTCGTCGGCCTGCACTTCTTCAACCCGGCGCCCCTGCTCCCCCTCGTCGAGGTCGTCAGCGGCTTCGCGACGGACGAGTCGGCGGCCACGCGCGCGTACGAGACCGCGAAGGCCTGGGGCAAGACCCCGGTGCGCTGCGCGGACACCCCCGGCTTCATCGTCAACCGCATCGCGCGGCCCTTCTACGCCGAGGCGTTGCGCCTGTACGAGGAGCGGGTCGCCGACCCGGCCACGATCGACGCCGTCCTGCGCGAGTGCGGCGGCTTCAAGATGGGGCCCTTCGAGCTCACCGACCTCATCGGCCAGGACGTCAACGAAGCCGTCACGCGCTCCGTGTGGGAGGCCTTCTACCAGGACCCCAAGTTCACGCCCTCGCTGGCGCAGCGCCGCCTCGTCGAGTCGGGCCGTCTCGGGCGGAAGTCGGGACAGGGCTGGTACGCGTACGGAGACGACGCCCCGCGCGCGGAACCGCACACCGCGCCACCCGAGAAGGCCCCGGTGTCCGTCACCGTGCACGGTGATCTGTTTCCGGCGGACGCGCTGATCGACCTGATGGGGACGGCAGGCGTACGGGTCGACCGCGGGAAGGGGGTGCCGAGCTACCCAGGCTCCATTGAGCTCCCCGGTGGCGCGCGGCTCGCCCTCGCCGATGGTACGGCCGCCGACACCGCGGCGGAGCCCACGATCCACTTCGACCTCGCACTGGACTACCGCACCGCGACGAGGATCGCCCTCGCCCCGTCGAGCAGGGTGAGCGAGCGGTCCCTGAAGGAGGCGATCGGGCTCTTCCAGGCGCTCGGCAAGAAGGTCAGCGTCATCGGGCACACCCCGGGGATGATCGTGGCCCGCACAGTGTGGATGCTCGTCGACTTCGCCCTCGACGCCGTCGGGCGCGAGGTGGCGGACGCCGAGGACATCGACACCGCCATGCGCCTCGGCGTCAACTACCCGCTCGGGCCCGTCGAATGGGGCCGCCGTCTCACCACGTACCGCGTGGCCGAAGCGCTCGACGTCCTGCACGACGAGTACCCCACCGGGCGTTACGCGCCCTCCCAGGCACTGCGGCGCCAGGCCGTGCGAGAGGAGTACTCATGACCACCGTCCGGCGGGACACGTACACCCCGGAGACGCTGCTGAGCGTGGCCGTCCGGGTCTTCAACGAACGCGGCTACGACGGCACGTCCATGGAGCACCTCTCAAAGGCGGCCGGCATCTCCAAGTCGTCGATCTACCACCACGTGGCGGGCAAGGAGGAGCTGCTGCGCCGTGCGGTGAGCCGAGCCCTCGACGGGCTCTTCGGCATCCTCGCCGAGGAGCACGCGCGCGTGGGCAGTGCGGTGGAGCGCCTGGAGTACGTCACGCGCCGCACCGTGGAGGTGCTGGTCGCCGAGCTGCCCTATGTGACGCTGCTGCTGCGGGTGCGCGGCAACACGGACACCGAGCGGTGGGCCATGGAGCGGCGCAGGGAGTTCGACCAGCAGGTGGCCGAGCTGCTCAAGGAGGCCGCCGCGGACGGTGACCTGCGCTCCGACGGCGACCTGCGGCTGGCCACCAGGCTGCTCTTCGGAATGATCAACTCCATTGTGGAGTGGTACCGGCCGGAGAGCCGGGGCGCCGCCAACGGCGAGCAGATCGCCGACGCGGTGGTGCAGTTGGCGTTTGCGGGGCTGCGCACCGACCGCTGAGCCCCGACCGCTCCCGGGGTCAGCTGTCCGGCTCCATGTCGTCCTCCTCGAAGACCAGCAACGTACGGGTGCTGAGTACTTCGGGGATGGACTGCAGCCGGGTGAGCACCAGCTCCCGCAGCGCGCGGTTGTCCGGCGTGTGCACCAGGAGCAGAACGTCGAAGTCGCCGCTGACGAGCGCGATGTGGGAGGCGCCGGGGAGCGCGCGCAGATGTTCGCGCACCGTGCGCCAGGTGTTCTGCACGATCTTGAGCGTGATGTACGCGGACGCGCCCTGCCCGGCGCGCTCGTGGTTGATCCGCGCGCCGAAGCCCCGGATGACGCCGTCGTCGATGAGGCGGTTGATGCGCGCGTAGGCGTTGGCCCGGGACACGTGGACGCGCTCGGCCACGGAACGTATCGACGCGCGACCGTCCGTGTGCAGGATCTGCAAAATGTCGCGGTCTATGGCGTCCAGGGGGCGGGGGTCCGGGACCGCGGGCTCGGGGACGCGGGGCTCGGGGGCGCGCGTCCCGGAGGGGCGCTCGGAGGGGCGCGGTTCAGGAATCCGGGGCTCCGGGAGGTCGCCGTCGTGCCCGTCGGCCATTCGTTCAGATGCCATGTCCCCCCGCCTCCCTACCATGGACGTACTGCGTCCATCCCAGGCTGTGGAGAACCGTTTGTCCACAGCCTGGAGGTGCCTGTAGCCAAAATGTGCCGTCGACCGAACAATCGGTAGGTGAGGCGCATCACGTCGGCGCGCCTCGTTTACCCACTCCCACGAGGAGACCGCTTCCCCAGGAGGTGCCGTCATGACGGTCATGGAGCAGCGGGGTGCCTACCGGCCCGCCCCGCCCCCCGCTTGGCAGCCCAGGACCGACCCCGCGCCGCTGCTGCCGGACGCGGAGCCGTACCGAGTCCTCGGCACCCAGGCCGCCGAGAAGGCCGACCCGGGGCTGCTGCGCCGTCTCTACGCGGAACTGGTGCGCGGTCGTCGCTACAACACCCAGGCGACCGCCCTGACGAAGCAGGGCAGGCTGGCGGTCTATCCCTCAAGCACCGGTCAGGAGGCGTGCGAGGTCGCCGCGGCGCTCGTCCTGGAGGAGCGGGACTGGCTCTTCCCCAGTTACCGGGACACGCTCGCCGTCGTCGCCCGCGGCCTCGACCCCGCGGACGCGCTGACGCTGCTGCGCGGCGACTGGCACACCGGGTACGACCCGCGCGAGCACCGCATAGCGCCCCTGAGCACGCCTCTCGCGACGCAGCTCCCGCACGCCGTGGGTCTCGCGCACGCCGCCCGGCTCAAGGGCGACGACGTGGTGGCGCTCGCCATGGTCGGCGACGGCGGCACCAGCGAGGGCGACTTCCACGAGGCGCTGAACTTCGCGGCGGTGTGGCAGGCCCCCGTGGTCTTCCTCGTGCAGAACAACGGCTTCGCGATCTCCGTGCCGCTCGCCAAGCAGACCGCCGCCCCCTCCCTCGCCCACAAAGCGGTGGGGTACGGCATGCCGGGACGCCTGGTGGACGGCAACGACGCGGCGGCGATGCACGAAGTCCTGAGCGAAGCGGTCTCCCGCGCGCGGCGGGGCGGTGGTCCGACGCTCGTCGAGGCCGTCACGTACCGCATGGAAGCCCATACGAACGCCGACGACGCCACGCGATACCGCCAGGACACCGACGTCGACGCCTGGCGCGACCACGACCCGATCCTGCTCCTGGAGCGGGAGTTGACGGAGCGCGGACTCCTGGACGACGAGACGAAGCGGCAGACGCGCGACGAGGCCGAGGCCATGGCGGCCGACCTGCGCGACCGCATGAACCAGGACCCCACGCTCGACCCGATGGACCTCTTCACGCACGTGTACGCCGAGCAGACCACCCAACTGCGGGAGCAGGCGGCACAGTTGCGGGCTGAGCTGGAAGTGGCCTCGGAAGACGCCGAGGAGGAGACGCGATGACCACGGTCGCGGCGAAGCCCGCCGCCAAACCGGCCACCATGGCGCAGGCGCTCGGGCGCGCGCTGCGGGACTCCATGGCCGAGGACCCGTCCGTGCACGTCCTCGGAGAGGACGTGGGAGCGCTCGGCGGTGTCTTCAGGGTCACCGACGGGCTCGCCAAGGAGTTCGGCGAGGACCGCTGCACGGACACGCCGCTGGCCGAGGCGGGCATTCTCGGCACGGCGGTCGGCATGGCGATGTACGGCCTGCGGCCCGTCGTCGAAATGCAGTTCGACGCCTTCGCCTATCCCGCCTTCGAGCAGTTGATCTCGCACGTGGCGCGGATGCGGAACCGCACGCGCGGCGCGATGCCGCTGCCCATCACCGTCCGCGTGCCCTACGGAGGCGGCATCGGCGGCGTCGAGCACCACAGCGACTCCTCCGAGGCGTACTACATCGCGACGCCGGGCCTTCATGTCGTCACGCCGGCCACGGTCTCCGACGCCTACGGCCTGCTGCGCGCCTCCATCGCCTCCGACGACCCCGTCGTCTTCCTGGAGCCGAAGCGCCTGTACTGGTCCAAGGCCGACTGGAACCCGGAGGCACCGCAGAGCGTTGAACCGATAGGCCGCGCGGTCGTGCGGCGCACCGGGCGCAGCGCCACGCTCATCACGTACGGCCCGTCCGTGCCCGTCTGCCTGGAGGCGGCCGAGGCCGCCCGCGCCGAGGGCTGGGACCTCGAAGTGGTCGACCTGCGCTCCCTCGTGCCCTTCGACGACGAGACGGTCGCCGCGTCCGTGCGGCGCACGGGTCGGGCGGTCGTCGTGCACGAGTCGGGGGGCTTCGGCGGCCCCGGCGGTGAGATCGCGGCGCGGGTCACCGAGCGGTGCTTCCACCACCTGGAGGCGCCGGTCCTGCGGGTCGCGGGCTTCGACATCCCGTATCCGCCGCCCATGCTGGAGAAGCACCATCTGCCCGGTGTCGACCGGATCCTGGACGCGGTCGCGCGGCTCCAGTGGGAGGCGGAGAGCTGATGGCCCCTGCTCTTGATGTGAACAGTATGGAATTCAAACTGCCCGACCTCGGGGAGGGGCTGACGGAGGCGGAGATCGTCCGTTGGCTCGTCGAGGTCGGTGACGTCGTCGCCGTGGACCAGCCGGTCGTCGAGGTCGAGACGGCCAAGGCGATGGTCGAGGTGCCGTGTCCCTACGGAGGTGTGGTCACGGCCCGCTTCGGCGAGGAGGGCGCGGAACTGCCGGTGGGAGCACCTCTGTTGACGGTGGCGGTGGGTGCCCCGGCGGAGACGGCCGGTTCCCGGGCCCCTGAGGAGCCCGCCGAGCGGGCACTGCAGACGGCCGCCGAGGAGTCCTCGGGGAACGTGCTGGTCGGGTACGGCACGGGGGCGGCGCCGGCGCGCCGCAGGAGGGTGCGGCCCGTGCAGCCGGTGCAGTCGGTGCAGCCGATGCAGTCCGCTTCGCCGGAGCCGTCCCCGGTTTCCTCGGACGGGCCCGTTCCGGTGATCTCCCCTCTCGTACGGAAGTTGGCGCGGGAGAACGGGGTCGAGCTGCGGAGCCTGGTGGGTTCGGGGCCGGACGGGCTGATCACGCGGGCCGATGTCGAGTCGGCCATCGCCGCCGGCAGGCGCCCGATGATCAAGGCGGCGGTCCGCGCGGACGACGAGCAGATCCGCGCGGGGCGGGCCGAGGCGCGCCACCAGGTGGAGGCGGGCGAGGAGCCGCGGAAGGCGGGCCTCGAATCCCGGCACCCGCTGACCGGCATCCGGGGCCTGGTCGCGGACAAGATGGCCCGCAGCCGACGCGAGATACCGGAGGCGACCTGCTGGGTCGACGCCGACGCGACGGAGCTGCTGGCGGCCCGCAAGGCGATGAACGCGGCGATGACGGAGCGCGACGGCAGCCAGAAGGTGTCGCTGCTCGCGCTGCTCGCCCGTATCAGCGTCGCCGCTCTGACCCGGTTCCCCCAGCTCAACTCCTCCGTCGACATGGAGGCGCGGGAGGTGCGGCAGTTCGCCGACATCCACCTCGGCTTCGCCGCGCAGACCCAGCGGGGGCTGGTCGTCCCCGTGGTGCGGCACTCACAGTCACGGTCGACGGAATCGATCAACGCGGAGCTGATCCGGCTCACGGAGTGCGCGCGGGCGGGCACGCTGACCCCGGGCGAGCTCACCGGAGGGACCTTCACGCTCAACAACTACGGCGTGTTCGGGGTCGACGGTTCCACGCCGATCATCAACCACCCCGAGGCGGCCATGCTCGGTGTCGGCCGCATCGTGCCCAAGCCGTGGGTGCACCAAGGGGAGTTGGCGGTGCGGCACGTGGTGCAGCTGTCGCTCACCTTCGACCACCGGGTGTGCGACGGCGGTACGGCGGGCGGGTTCCTGCGCTATGTGGCGGACTGCGTCGAGCAGCCGGCGGTGTTGTTGCGGTCGGTGTGAGCAGGCCGCGCGCCTGAGTGACGCAAGAGCCTTTCCCCTAGGGCATTTTTCAGGGGTGTCAATGATCCTTCGGGCGCCCATACTCGGAGGGTGACCAGAAACGAGGCCGGACCGTACGCCGAGTCTGGGCCGTACGCCCAGGCCCGGCCGTACGACGCCGTCGTGCTCGCCGGGGGCGGCGCCGCGCGGCTCGGCGGTGCGGACAAGCCGGGGGTGCGGGTCGGGGGCCGGACGTTGATCGACCGTGTCCTGGCAGCCTGTTCCGGTGCCGGGACCACCGTCGTCGTCGCCGCGCCGAGGCCGACCGCGCGCCCCGTGGTGTGGGCGCGCGAGGAGCCCGCGGGTGGTGGCCCCTTGGCCGCGCTCGACGCGGGGCTCCGGCACGCCGTGGCGGAGCGCGTGGTGGTGCTCTCCGCCGACCTGCCGTTCCTGGGCGCGGAGACCGTACGAAGCCTCCTCGCCGCCCTCGACGAGAGTGGCGCGGACGGGGCGGTCCTCACCGACCCCGACGGCCGTGACCAGCCGCTCGTCGCGGCCTATCGGCGGGACGCCCTGCGGCGGGAGATCGCGGCGATCGCTCATGATGCCGCTGACGCCCGGGACGTCGCTGACCCTCGCGGGGTGGACGCTGACCCTCACAGGGAGAGCGCTGGCCCTCGCAGGGCGAGCACCGACCCTCACAGGGTGAGCACTGACCCTCACAGGGAAAGCGGGGCGCTCGCCGGGATGCCGTTGCGGCGGCTCACCGTGCGGCTCGACCTCACGCGGGTCGCCGACCCCGTCGCCGCTTTCGACTGCGACACCTGGGACGACATTGCCACCGCCCGGGCGCGTATCAGGGAGCATGGCAACGTGTTGGATGAATGGATTTCCGCAGTCAAGGACGAGCTGGGCATCGAACTGGACGTCGACACCGGCGCCCTCCTCGACCTCGCTCGCGACGCCGCGCACGGCGTGGCCAGGCCGGCGGCACCGCTGACCACGTTCCTCGTCGGGTACGCGGCGGCGCAGGCGGCCGCGCGGGCCTCCGCCACGGGTGGCACGGCCGGCGGTGCGGAGGCGGTGGCCGAGGCGACGCGCAAGGCCGCGGCGCTCGCGGCCCGCTGGGCGGACGAGGACCGGCAGGACGCGGAGCCCGACGCCTCCCGTACGCCTCCGGACGCCGGATGACCGGGCAGCCCGCGCCGGACGCCGAGCTCGAAGAGGCGCTTGCCCTCGTGAACGGGGCTCGCGCCGGCCACGCCGACGCCGCTTCCCGACCGTCCTACGCTTCCCGGCCGACCTCCGCATCGGCATCGGCATCCGCCTCCACATCGGCATCGGCCTCCGCATCGGCATCAGCAGCCTCGCCCTCGGGCCCGGGCCCGGGCTCCGAGCCCGCGTCAGGGCCACGGGCTGCGGCACCCACCCCCGCCACCACCCGGCCCGCCCCCGCCACCCGGTCCGGCGCCCCCGCCACCCCCGGCGACGACAAACACCGCGACATCACGCCGTGGCCCGCCGCACGCGCTCGTGCCGAGCGGGCCGCACCGCGCCCCGGGAGCGATCCCGTCACGGCCCCCCTGCACCGGGCCCTCGGCCTGATCCTCGCCGCGCCGCTCACCGCCCTGACGGACCTGCCGTCCTTCGACACCTCCGCCATGGACGGCTGGGTCGTCGCGGGCCCTGGCCCCTGGCACGTACGGGCCGACGGGCGCGCCGACGGCATCCTCGCCGGACATGGCCGCCCCGAGGCGCTCACCGACGGAGAGGCCGTACGCATCGCCACGGGCGCCCGCATCCCGCAGGACGCCACCGCGGTGCTGCGCAGCGAGCACGGCCGGATCGACGACAAGGGCAGGCTCCACGCCCTGCGCGAGGTCGTCCCCGGCCAGGACATCCGTCCGCGCGGCCAGGAGTGCCGCTCCGGAGACCGCCTTCTGCCGGTCGGCGCCCTGGTGACGCCCGCCGTGCTCGGCCTGGCCGCCGCCGCCGGGTACGACACGCTGCCGGTGGTCCGCAGGCCCCGCGCCGAAGTCCTCATCCTCGGCGACGAGTTGCTGACGGAGGGCCTCCCGCACGGCGGCCTCATCCGTGACGCGCTCGGCCCCATGCTGCCGCCCTGGCTGCACTCTCTCGGTGCCGAAGTGACCGCTGTCCGGCGCCTCGGGGACGACGCCGAGGCGCTCCACCGGGCGATCACCGAGTCCACCGCCGACCTGATCGTCACGACGGGCGGCACCGCGTCGGGACCCGTCGACCACGTGCACCCGACCCTGCGCCGGATCGGCGCCGACCTGCTCGTGGACGGGGTCGCGGTGCGGCCCGGGCACCCCATGCTGCTGGCCCGCACCCGGCAGGGACAGCACCTCGTCGGTCTGCCCGGCAACCCGCTCGCCGCCGTGTCCGGGCTGCTGACCCTCGCCGAGCCCCTGCTCCGCACGCTCTCCGGACGCCCGGCCGGCTGCGGCGGCCCCTCGACGTACACCGCGCCCGTGCGCGACGACGTCCAAGGGCACCCGTACGACACCCGCCTCGTCCCCGTCGCCCTGCGCGGTGACCTGGCCGTGCCGCTGCACTTCAACGGCCCGGCGATGCTGCGCGGCATCGCGGCGGCCGACGGGCTCGCGGTCGTGCCGCCCGGCGGGGCGCGCAGGGGACAGGAGTTGGAAGTCCTGGACCTGCCGTGGGCAGTGCCGGACGTGGGCGCGGGCGGGGACACCGATTTGTACGGTGGGCTGTTCGAAGTGGGCGGGCCCGGCACCCCAACAGGCACCACCACCGGACCCGAAGAAGCCGTAGACGACGGCAAGGAGCGTTTCACGTGAAACTGCCCGGGCATGACGCCATCGCGCGTCACCCCGACGAGCACCACGCGACATACCGGATCAAGCTGCCCCAGCGCGCGGTCGTGCGGCCGCTGCGGCAGGTCACCCGGCGTCTCGCGATGGCGCTGTTGGTGCTCGCCCTGACGACGTGCCTCGTCTGGATGGACCGCAGCGGGTACCACGACAACTCGGACCAGCACGTCGACTTCCTCGACTCCGCGTACTACGCGACGGTCACGCTCTCCACCACCGGTTACGGCGACATCGTCCCGTACAGCGACAGCGCCCGGCTCACCAACATCCTCCTGGTCACGCCGCTGCGCGTGCTCTTCCTGATCATCCTGGTCGGCACCACCCTCGAAGTGCTCACGGAACGGACGCGCGAGGAATGGCGTCTGTCCCGCTGGAGGTCCAACTTGCGTGAACACACTGTTGTCGTCGGCTTCGGTACGAAGGGTCGCTCCGCGATCCAGACCGTCTGCGCCACCGGCCTGAAGCCGGACCAGATCGTGGTCGTCGACCCCAGCGCGAAGGTCGTCGACGCGGCCACGGCGGAGGGGTACGCGGGCGTCATCGGCGACGCGACGCGCAGCGACGTGCTCCTCCGCGCCGAGGTGCAGCGGGCCCGCCAGATCATCATCGCGACACAGCGCGACGACACGGCGGTGCTGGTCGCCCTCACCGCCCGCCAGCTGAACCGCGGGGCGAAGATCGTGGCGGCGGTCCGCGAGGAGGAGAACGCGCCGCTGCTCCGCCAGTCCGGCGCGGACGCCGTGATCACCAGCGCCAGTGCGGCGGGCCGGCTGCTCGGGCTCTCCGTGCTCAGCCCGAGCGCGGGCATGGTCATGGAGGACCTGATCCAGCAGGGCAGCGGGCTCGATCTCGTCGAGCGGCCGGTGATAAAGGCCGAGGTGGGGCGCAGCGTGCGGGAGACGGACGACCTGGTGGTGAGCGTCGTACGTGGGCATCGTGTCCTTGGGTACGACGATCCGGCGGTCGGCAAGCTGCAGTTGACGGACCGTCTGATCACCATCGTCCGTGCCTCCCCCGGCACGACGGTCGCCCCGGACCTCAAGCCCCTGCCACCGAACTGACACGGCCTGACCCGGCCTGACCCGGCGTGACCCGGCGTGACACGTGCCTGACGCGACCACGCCGGTCGCCCCGAACCTGAAGCGCCTGCCAGGACCTGCCAGAACCCGCCACGACCTGCCGCCGCCTGCGCGCACCGGCGCAGGCGGGTGCGTGCCGGATGCGGGGTGGGACGACGCGAGTAGCCTCGGCCGTATGTATGCGATCACGATTCCCGAACCCGGTGGTCCTGAAGCGCTCGTGTGGGCCGACGTGTCCGACCCAGTGCCCGGTGAGGGCGAGGTGCTCGTCGACGTCGTGGCGAGCGCCGTGAACCGCGCCGATCTGCTGCAGCGGCAGGGGTTCTACAACCCGCCGCCCGGCGCCTCCCCGTATCCCGGCCTGGAGTGCTCGGGCCGGATCGCCGCGCTCGGCCCCGGTGTCTCCGGCTGGGCGGTCGGCGACGAGGTGTGCGCGCTGCTCTCGGGCGGCGGATACGCGGAGCGGGTCGTCGTGCCGGCCGGTCAGCTGATGCCCGTGCCCGACGGCGTCGACCTCGTCACGGCGGCCGCGCTGCCCGAGGTGACCTCGACGGTCTGGTCCAACGTCTTCATGATCGCCCACCTGCGGCCGGGCGAGACGCTGCTCGCGCACGGCGGTTCCAGCGGCATCGGCACCATGGCGATCCAGCTGGCCAAGGCCGTCGGAGCGAAGGTCGCCGTGACGGCGGGCAGCAAGGAGAAGCTCGCGTTCTGCGGTGACCTCGGGGCGGACGTCCTGATCAACTACCGTGAGCAGGACTTCGTCGAGGAGATCGAGCGGGCCACGGGCGGCGCGGGCGTGGACGTCATCCTCGACAACATGGGCGCGAAGTACCTGGACCGGAACGTCAAGGCCCTCGCCGTCAACGGCAGGCTCGCCATCATCGGCATGCAGGGCGGCGCCAAGGGTGAGCTGAACATCGGCGCGCTCCTCAACAAGCGGGGCGCCGTCACCGCGACCTCCCTGCGCGGTCGTCCGGCCGCAGAGAAGGCCTCCATCGTCGCGGCGGTGCGGGAGCACGTGTGGCCGCTGATCGGCGGGGGACACGTGCGGCCCATTGTCGACCGGACGGTGCCGATGAGCGACGCGGCGGCGGCACACCGGGTCCTGGAGGAGAGCAGCCACATCGGCAAGGTGCTCCTCACCCGGTAGCCCCTCGGCCGCAAGGTCGAGTGCCCCAGGCCGCCGGGCCGAGATGCCGGGTCGCCGGGCCGAGATGCCGGATTCGTAGCGCCCAGTTACCGGACTCGTAGCGCCGAGATGCCGGATCCGTAGCGCCATGTGACGCTTGATGCTGGTGCAGTGATCCTTCTTGATCTCGGCGGCCCGGCCTTGATCTCGGCGACCCGGCAGCGGGAGGGGGTCAGCTCGGTGCAGGCTTCCTGGGCGATCCGTCGCCCCGTCCTCCTCGTCGTGGCGCTGTGCGCGGTCCTGGCGGCGGCGTTTCCCGGCCTCGTCTCGTACGCGGCCGACGCCCCGCCCAGGCATCCCGTCACCAGCGTCGACGAGACGTCCCGCGCCGGGAGCCGTCCCGGCGAGGGCCGCGAGCGGCCCGGGCGGGCCCAGCCGCTGCCCCCCGACCTGCCGCCCCGGCCCTACAGCCCGCCCCGGATCCCCCCGCCCCCGCAGCAGCCGATGCCGACTCCGGCGGCGCACCGGGACTCCGCGTTCGAGCCCGCGGGGCAGCCGCCCGTCGGGCCCGTCCTGCCGAACCTCCGCGTCCTGCCCCTCGGCGCGGGCCTGGTCCTCATCGGCCTCGGCCTCGGCTTCCTCGGTCTGCGGCTGCGCCGCGGCTGAGGGTGGATCAGTCCCGTACGGGGGCACCACCGATGTGTGATGTACGCGTGCGAGAGAATGGCGGCATGGAGATGCCGAGGAACGAACGGTCGCCGGAGAGCCCCCAGGTCCTGGTCGTGGGCCAGGACGGAATGGCTCTCGGTGGTGGCGGAGACGACGAATCCCGCGAGGTCCCGGTGACGGAGATGGTCGAACAGCCGGCCAAGGTGATGCGCATCGGCAGCATGATCAAGCAGCTGCTCGAGGAGGTGCGGGCGGCTCCTCTCGACGAGGCGAGCCGGGTCCGCCTCAAGGAGATCCACGCGAGCTCGGTCAAGGAGCTCGAGGACGGCCTCGCCCCCGAGCTGGTCGAGGAGCTGGAGCGGCTTTCCCTGCCCTTCACCGAGGAGGCGACGCCGAGCGACGCGGAGCTGCGGATCGCGCAGGCGCAGCTGGTCGGCTGGCTGGAAGGCCTCTTCCACGGGATCCAGACGACGCTGTTCGCGCAGCAGATGGCGGCGCGGGCGCAGCTGGAGTCGATGCGCAGGGCGCTGCCGCCCGGCATGGGCGGCGGCGACGAGGAGGACGAGAGCGGCGGCATCGCGGGTCGTACGGGAGGCCCGTACCTGTAGTCGGCCCACACGGCCCACGCCACACGCCCACGCCCGCACCACGCCTGCCCGCACGCACGAACAGCTACGCCGAGGGGCTCGGTACGCATCCCGCGTACCGAGCCCCTCGGCGTAGAAGAGTGAGCGGAACCCGTTACGCGGGGTTGCCCGTCGAGACGTCGAACTGGATCTCCAGGCCCTTCGGGTCGACCTCCGTGCCTTCCTTCGGGGTCTGCCGCATGACCGTGTCCTCGCCGTAGGCGTTCTCATTGACCTTGCGCTTGTCGAAGCTCCAGCCGGCCGCCTGGAGGCACGAGAGGACGGACCTCCAGTCCTTGAACGTGAAGTCCGGGACCTTGATCTTTTCCTCGTCGTTGTAGCCCACGTCGGGCTCGGTGCACTCGTCGGTTTCCATCGTCATGTTCCGGTTGGGGCCCTTGTGTCCCGCAACCGGCTGCTTCGACTTGTCGTCGGAGGCTTCCTTGCCGCCGTCGTCACCGCCGCTGAGCGAGACGGCGGTGATCAGGCCGCCGATGGCGAGGAGCGCGACGACGATCGAGCCGACGATCACCGGCATGTTCTTGCGCTTGCCGCCGCCCCGGCCGCCCGAGGACGGTGACGTCGCCGTGGCCGGCTGCGGCGAGAGGTTGTACGGGGGCGGGGTGTGCGCGCCCTGCTGCGGGGCGTACGCGTTGGCGGGAGCCGGCGTCTGGTAGCCGCCCTGCTGCGGGTAGCCGTAACCGGGCGTCGGGGTGGGCGCGGGCGTCGACGGACCGTACTGCCCCGACTGCCCCTGCTGTCCCAGCTGACCCGGCTGGTACGGCGTCTGGACGCCACCGCTCTGCTGCGGCATCGAGGTGTCGACCGGCGGGAAGACCGCGGAACCGACGCCCGCGCCGCTCGACGTCTGCACACCCGGCACGATGCTGGGGGCCGCCGCCTGGAGGGACTGGGCGACGCGCAGGCACTCGTCGCGCATGGCCTCGGCGGTCGGGAAACGCTCATTCGGGTTCTTCTTGAGCGCGCGGGCGACGATCGCGTCCACCGCGGGCGGCAGGGCACGGTTGATCGAGGAGGGGGCGACCGGCTCCTCCTGGACGTGCGCGTACGCGATGGCCAGCGGCGAGTCCGCCTCGAACGGCAGCCGGCCGGTGGTCAGCTGGAACAGCATGATGCCGACGGAGTACAGGTCGGAGCGCGCGTCGACGCCGCGGCCGAGGGCCTGCTCCGGGGAGAGGTACTGCGGGGTGCCGACGACCATGCCGGTCTGCGTCATGGAGGTGACGCCGGACTGCATGGCGCGGGCGATGCCGAAGTCCATGACCTTCACGACGTTGCGCTTGGTCATCATGACGTTGCCCGGCTTGATGTCGCGGTGGACCAGGCCCATCTCGTGGCTGATCTCCAGCGCGGCGAGCACATCGGCGGTGATCTTCAGCGCCTGGTCGGTGGGCATCGCGCCGAACTGCGTGACGGACGCGTCGAGCACGGAGCCGAGCGGCTTGCCCTCGACGTACTCCATGACGATGTACGGCATGGTCGTGCCGTCGAGGTCGTCCTCGCCGGTGTCGAAGACCGACACGATGTTCGTGTGAGTGAGCTTCGCCACCGACTGGGCCTCGCGGCGGAAGCGCTCGCGGAAGGACTGTTCACGGCCGAGCTCGGTGTGCAGCGTCTTGATCGCGACCTGGCGGTCGAGCACGGTGTCGTAGGCGAGGTGCACCGACGCCATGCCGCCCTCGCCGAGCAGATCGCGCAGTTGGTAGCGGCCACCGGCCAGCGAACGCCCCGCGTACCGCCCCTGTGCGCCGTCCTGGCTGCTCATCTCGTGCGTCCCCCATTGGCGCGGCCGCCGGACGGCTCCGCGGCTGGTGATCGATAACCGCTATTCCAGGCCAAGTCTGCCCGAGGACGATGACGCGTCAAGCTCGGTGCCCGTTCCGTGACCGTACGCGCAAGAAGCGTCTCGGAAGCGTTACAAGTTTGCGCGCGGGACCCCCGGACGGCTTTGATGTCCGGTCCACCTCGAACCGGCGGGTGGCGCGAAGGCTGTAGCGTGGCCCGTCGGAGTACCCCGTACCGCGACGTACTCAGTACCAAGTACCACGACCAGAAACGACGGCGAGGACTGATGGCACAGACGCAGCGCGCTCAGGGCCCGTCCGACCCCGAGGCGACTGGCGGCGGTATGTCAGACGCGCCTGAATTGTGGGGCAACGGCGGGCTTGTGGGTGACGGCCGGTACCGGCTGACGCACAGACTCGGCCGGGGCGGCATGGCCGAGGTCTTCGCTGCCGAGGACGTACGTCTCGGGCGTACGGTCGCGGTCAAGCTGCTCCGCTCCGACCTCGCCGAGGACCCGGTCTCCAAGGCCCGTTTCACGCGTGAGGCGCAGTCCGTCGCCGGTCTGAACCACCACGCCGTGGTCGCGGTGTACGACTCCGGTGAAGACGTCGTCGGGCCGAGCGTCGTCCCGTACATCGTCATGGAGATCGTCGAGGGCCGGACGATCCGCGATCTGCTGCTGAATGCGGAGGCGCCGGGTCCGGAACAGGCCCTGATCATCGTGTCGGGCGTGCTCGAAGCGCTGGCGTATTCGCACCAGCACGGCATCGTGCACCGCGACATCAAGCCCGCGAACGTGATCATCACCAACACCGGCGCGGTGAAGGTGATGGACTTCGGCATCGCGCGCGCCCTGCACGGCGCGCAGTCGACGATGACGCAGACCGGCATGGTCATGGGCACGCCCCAGTACCTGTCGCCCGAGCAGGCGCTCGGCAAGGCCGTCGACCACCGGTCCGACCTGTACGCGACCGGCTGTCTCCTCTACGAGCTGCTCGCGCTGCGGCCCCCGTTCACCGGTGAGACGCCGCTCTCCGTGGTCTACCAGCACGTCCAGGACCAGGCCGTGCCGCCGTCCCAGGTCTCGGACGCGGCGCCTCCGGAGCTGGACGGGCTCGTCATGCGCTCCCTCGCGAAGGACCCGGACGACCGGTTCCAGACCGCCGAGGAGATGCGCGGCCTCGTCCAGTACGGGCTGCAGATGCTGAACGAGCAGGGCAGCCACACGGGCACCTGGAACACGGGACCCGTCGAGATGCACGAGGGCGGCCACACCTCCGCCATGGGCGTCGCGGGCACCACCGCGATGGCGCACCCGGACTCCGGGACCGCGCAGATCCCGAGCCCCATGCTGCGTCCGCCGGGCGACGACGGCGGCTTCGACGGCGGGCCGCGCGGCGGCAAGGGCGGCCGCGGCAAGATGTTGCTCTTCGCCGTGCTCGCGATCATCGCGATCGCGGTGGGTGTCGCCTTCGCGCTGAACGCGAGCGACAACAAGGAGAAGAAGGACCCGCCGAAGACTCCCGCGACGAAGCAGTCGCAGTCGAAGGAGCCGAGCAAGAGCGCGGACGAGAAGACGTCGGACGAGACGGAGGACCCGGGCACCGGCACCGGCGGCGAGACGGACTACGACCCGCCGACGAACCAGCCGACCAATCCGACAGGACCGACGGGCAACCCGTCCCGGCCGACCGACGACCCGACGACGCCCACTCAGGACCCGACGCAGCCCACCGAGGACCCGACGACGCCCACCCAGGACCCGACGCAGCCCTCCCAGGACCCGACGCCGCCGGAGGGCGACGACGAGGGTGCTGAGAACGGCGGGGGCGACAACGGGGGCGGCGGTCTCTGACCCCCTGAGGGGCAGACGATCCTGCGGCGGCCCGGGGTCTACAGCACGTGCTGAAGGTGCCGGTCCTCGCCCGCCCGCAGGGTGTGGACCGTGCAGAACTGCGGCTCGATGCGCAGGTACACCGGGTCGAAGAGTTCGCCGTCCACGAAGCGCGGCCCGGGGCCGAAGAGGTCCAGTTCCGCCGTGGTCGGCTCGACCGCCTCGCAGAGGCCGACGAGCTGCACGGTCCAGCGGAGGTCGCGCACGCTGGTCACGTTGAGGTTGTCCGCGCCGTACGCGACGACGCTGCCGGCGCAGGCCTGGTGGTAGCCGTATCCCCGGTGCATACGGAGCAGTACCTTCCGGTCCGCCACGATGTGCCGGGCGACCGCGAGGAAGGGCAGCGCGCGCATGCTGGTCGCCACTCGGCCGTAGTCGGTGCGGCCGAGCAGTTCGAGGGCCAGCTCGTCATCGGTGGGCATTTCCCCACCATGGTTCATGGGCGGGGCGCAGGAAAAGAGGACCCCGCCCTCATGAAGCGGGGACGTAAGTCCCTGGTCAAGCCGCCCGGCCCGGCGGATCACCTGCTCAGTGCTGCTTCTCCGCCTGCATGCGCGCCACATAGGCGGCCGCCTGGGAGCGTCGCTCCATGCCCAGCTTGGACAGCAGGCTGGAGACGTAATTCTTGATCGTCTTCTCGGCCAGGTGCAGCCGCTCGCCGATCACGCGGTTGGTCAGGCCCTCGCCGATCAGGTCGAGGATCTTCCGCTCCTGGTCGGTGAGGTTGGCGAGCCGGTCGTCGCCCTTGGCGTTGTTGCCGTCGCGCAGCCGCTCCAGGACCCGGGCCGTGGCGACGGGGTCGAGCAGGGACTTGCCCGCGGCGACGTCCCGCACGGCGGTGAGCAGTTCATTGCCGCGGATGGCCTTGAGGACATAGCCGGAGGCGCCGGCCATGATCGCGTCGAAGAGGGCCTCGTCGTCGGCGAACGAGGTGAGCATCAGGCACTTGATGTCCTCGTTCTGCGAACGGATCTCGCGGCACACCTCCACGCCGCTGCCGTCCGGCAGGCGCACGTCGAGCACGGCCACGTCGGGCCGGGTCGCGGGGATCCTGACCAGGGCGTCTGCCGCGGTGCCGGCCTCGCCGACGACCTCGATGTCGGACTCCACGGAGAGCAGCTCATGGACTCCACGCCGGACCACTTCATGGTCGTCGAGGAGAAAAACCGTAATTTTTCCGTCTTCGCGCACGGAGCCAGTCTCACACACGATCTCTTCGGGTGCCCGGGCGGAACCCTTCCAATGGCCGGGGTGGCCGGGATAACGTGCCGGTGTTCCGGCCCCCTGCCAGGCTGTGATCAGTGCTGTGACCAGTAAGTGTTACCCCTTTTCTCGATGTACTGGGAAATCCAAGCATTCAGATACTTGGATTTCCGAGTAAATTCGCAGGTCAGATGGGGTTTCACAGAAATGGGAAGCACTGGGTAACGTGCTTCGTGCAGGGCGTTCGCCGGGACACCTGTCACGCCTGTTTCCCGGCTGAGTCGCACCCACCCCGTGCGCGGGCACGGACCAGGCGAGCCGTACTGGCTTTCCCGGTAACCCCGGGGGCCGGACCGACGGAGGAGCACACGTGACCGTGGAGAGCACCGCCGCGCGCAAACCGCGCCGCAGCAGTACCAGCGGCGGCAAGCGCGCAAGCGCCAAGAAGCCCGCGCCGCAGAAAAGCACGGAGCCCGAGCTCGTACAACTGCTGACGCCCGAGGGCAAGCGGGTCCAGAACGCGAAGAACGCGGTGTACGACGCGTACGTCGCGGACATCACCGCCGAGGAGCTGCGCGGCCTCTACCGCGACATGGTCCTCACCCGCCGCTTCGACGCCGAGGCCACGGCCCTGCAGCGCCAGGGCGAGCTGGGCCTGTGGGCCTCGCTGCTCGGCCAGGAGGCCGCCCAGATCGGCTCGGGACGCGCCACCCGTGACGACGACTACGTGTTCCCCACGTACCGCGAGCACGGGGTCGCCTGGTGCCGCGGCGTCGACCCGACGAACCTGCTCGGCATGTTCCGCGGCGTGAACAACGGCGGCTGGGACCCGAACAGCAACAATTTCCACCTGTACACGATCGTCATCGGCTCGCAGACCCTGCACGCCACCGGCTACGCGATGGGCGTGGCCAAGGACGGCGCGGACTCGGCCGTGATCGCGTACTTCGGAGACGGCGCTTCCAGCCAGGGCGACGTGGCCGAATCGTTCACCTTCTCCGCGGTCTACAACGCCCCGGTCGTGTTCTTCTGCCAGAACAACCAGTGGGCGATCTCCGAGCCCACCGAGAAGCAGACCCGGGTGCCGCTCTACCAGCGCGCGCAGGGCTACGGCTTCCCCGGTGTGCGGGTCGACGGCAACGACGTGCTGGCCTGTCTCGCGGTCACCAAGTGGGCGCTGGAGCGGGCGCGCACGGGCGAGGGCCCGGCGCTGATCGAGGCGTTCACGTACCGCATGGGCGCGCACACCACGTCCGACGACCCGAGCAAGTACCGCAGCGACGACGAGCGGGTGGCCTGGGAGGCCAAGGACCCGATCCTGCGGCTGCGGGCCTACCTGGAGTCCGAAGGTCACGCGGATGAGGGATTTTTCGCGGAACTCGACGACGAGAGCGAAGCGTTGGGCAAGCGAGTGCGAGAGGTGGTGCGGGCGATGCCGGATCCGGATCTGATGGCGATCTTCGAGAATGTCTACGCGGACGGGCACGCGCTCGTCGACGAGGAGCGCGCCCAGTTCGCCGCCTATCAGGCGTCGTTCGCGGACGCCCCCGCGGGCGGGGAGGGCAAGTGACCATGGCTGTCCAGAAGCTTCCCATCGCCAAGGCGATCAACGAATCCCTGCGCACCGCGCTGGAGAACGACCCCAAGGTCCTCATCATGGGCGAGGACGTCGGCAAGCTCGGCGGCGTCTTCCGCGTCACCGACGGGCTGCAGAAGGACTTCGGCGAGGAGCGGGTCATCGACACCCCGCTCGCCGAGTCCGGCATCGTCGGCACGGCCATCGGCCTCGCCCTGCGCGGGTATCGCCCGGTGGTGGAGATCCAGTTCGACGGCTTCGTCTTCCCGGCGTACGACCAGATCGTCACGCAGCTCGCGAAGATGCACGCCCGCGCGCTCGGCAAGATCAAGATGCCGGTCGTCATCCGCATTCCGTACGGCGGCGGGATCGGCGCGGTCGAGCACCACAGCGAGTCCCCCGAGGCGCTCTTCGCGCACGTGGCGGGCTTGAAGGTGGTCTCTCCGTCGAACTCGGCGGATGCCTACTGGATGATGCAGCAGGCCATCCAGAGCGACGACCCGGTGATCTTCTTCGAGCCGAAGCGGCGGTATTGGGACAAGGGCGAGGTCGACAAGGACGCCTTCCCCGGGCCCCTGCACAAGGCCGTCGTCGCCCGCGAGGGCAGCGACCTCACGCTCGCCGCGTACGGCCCGATGGTCAAGGTCTGCCTGGAGGCGGCCGCGGCCGCCGAGGAGGAGGGCAAGTCCCTGGAGGTCCTGGACCTGCGCTCCATGTCGCCGATCGACTTCGACGCCGTGCAGGCCTCGGTCGAGAAGACGCGGCGGCTCGTCGTCGTGCACGAGGCCCCGGTCTTCCTGGGCACGGGCGCGGAGATCGCGGCGCGCATCACCGAGCGGTGCTTCTATCACCTGGAGGCGCCCGTGCTGAGGGTCGGCGGCTATCACGCGCCGTATCCGCCGGCGCGGCTCGAGGAGGAGTACCTGCCGGGCCTCGACCGGGTGCTCGACGCCGTCGACCGCTCGCTGGCGTACTGAGGGGGAGAGGGTCGTGACGACGATGACAGACACAGCTCTTGCCGAGTTCAAGATGCCCGACGTGGGCGAGGGACTCACCGAGGCGGAGATCCTCAAGTGGTACGTGGCGGTGGGCGACACCGTCACCGACGGCCAGGTGGTGTGCGAGGTCGAGACGGCCAAGGCCGCGGTCGAGCTCCCCATTCCGTTCAACGGTGTCGTACGCGAGCTCCGGTTCCCGGAGGGCACCACGGTCGACGTCGGCCAGGTGATCATCGCAGTCGACGTGTCGGGCGGAGCGGATGCCTCGGCGGCGCCCGAGCAGGTGGCGGTGCCCGAGCCGGTGCAGGAGACGGTGCAGGCCGCCGAGCCCGAGGCCGCCGCTCCGGAGGGCCGCAAGCCCGTCCTGGTCGGTTACGGGGTCGCCGAGGCCTCCACCAAGCGACGCGCCCGCAAGCCCGCCGCGACGGAGGCGCCCGCCGCGACGGAGGCGCCCGCCGCACCTGCGGCCGATCCGGCACCGGCCGTCCCGGCACCGCAGTCCCCGTCCTTGAACGGGCACGACGGCGACCGGCCGCTCGCCAAGCCCCCCGTCCGCAAGCTCGCCAAGGACCTCGGCGTGGACCTCGCGACGGTCACGCCGTCCGGGCCCGACGGGGTCATCACCCGCGAGGACGTGCACGCGGCGGTGGCACCGGCCCCGCAGCCGGTGGTGACGGAGGCTCCTGCGCCGACGTCCGCGCCGACGCCGGTGGCCGCTCCCGCTCCCGTGGTGAGCGGCGACGCCGCCCGCGAGACCCGTATCCCGGTCAAGGGCGTCCGCAAGGTCACCGCGCAGGCGATGGTCGAATCGGCGTTCACGGCGCCGCACGTCACGGAGTTCGTGACGGTCGACGTGACGCGGACCATGAAGCTGGTCGAGGAGTTGAAGCAGGACAAGGCCTTCGAGGGCCTGCGGGTCAATCCGCTGCTGCTCATCTCCAAGGCCCTGCTGGTCGCGATCAGGCGGAACCCGGACATCAACGCCGCCTGGGACGAGGCCAACCAGGAGATCGTCCAGAAGCACTATGTGAACCTCGGCATCGCCGCGGCCACCCCGCGCGGTCTGATCGTGCCGAACATCAAGGACGCGCACGCCAAGACCCTGCCCGAACTGGCCGAGGCCCTAGGCGAGTTGGTCGGCACGGCGCGGACGGGCAAGACCTCGCCCGCGGCCATGCAGGGCGGCACGGTGACGATCACGAACGTCGGCGTCTTCGGCGTCGACACGGGCACCCCGATCCTGAACCCGGGCGAGTCCGCGATCCTCGCGGTCGGCGCGATCAAGCTCCAGCCGTGGGTCCACAAGGGCAAGGTCAAGCCCCGCCAGGTGACGACGCTCGCGTTGTCCTTCGACCACCGTCTGGTGGACGGGGAGTTGGGCTCCAAGGTGCTCGCCGACGTGGCGGCGATCCTGGAGCAGCCGAAGCGGCTCATGACCTGGGCGTAAGGACGGATGTCGTAAGGACGGACGTCGTAAGGACGCATGAAAAGGGGCCTGCCGCGCGATCGCGGCAGGCCCCTTCACGTTCTTCGTGGTGTCACGCCACCTTGAAGCCGTAGTCCAGGAGCTTCTTCGCGTCCGCGGTGCGGTTGTTCAGCGAGGAAGAGGTCAGGACCGTGCCGACGACCGTCTTGCCGTTGCGGGTCGCCGCGAAGACGAGGCAGTACTTCGCCTCCGGGCCGGAGCCCGTCTTCACGCCGATGGTGCCGCGGTAGGAGCCGAGGAGGTTGTTCGTGTTCGACCACGACATGTTGCGGTAGCCACCGGACTTCGTGGTGACCTTCTGCGTGGTCGACTTCGTCTTCACGACCGTGCGGAACGTGGAGTACTTCATCGCGTTGCTCGCGAGCTTCGTCAGGTCGCGCGGCGTCGAGTAGTTCGCGCCGTGCCCGATGCCGTCGAACGAGTCGAAGTGCGTGTTGGACAGGCCGAGGGACCTGGCCGTCGAGTTCATCTGGCCGATGAAGTTCTTCACGCGCTTGGCACGGGTGGTGCCCTTGCCGAACTTGTCCGCCAGTGCGTACGCGGCGTCGCAGCCGGACGGCAGCATCAGCCCGTACAGGAGCTGGCGGACGGTGACCTTGTCGCCGACGATCAGGCGGGCCGACGAGGCGTAGTTGTTGCGGACGATGTAGTCGCTGTATTCCTTCTGGACCTTGACCTTGGAATCCAGGTTGAGGTTCCGCTGGCCGAGCACCACACGCGCCGTCATGATCTTCGTCGTCGATCCGGTGGAACGACGGGTGTCGGCGGCCTTGGTGTAGAGGGTCTTTCCGTTGCCGTTGTTCATCACATAGCCGCCCTTGGCGACGATGGACGGCTTCGGGGGTGCGGCCGCGTGGGCCGCCGGGGTGGTGAGGGCGCCGCCGGCCAGTACCGCGCTCGCGGTGACGAGGACGGCTGATGCGCGACGTACGCCCGTAATGCCGGTATTCAAGTTAAATACTCCAAATGCCCCTGGGCTGCGGCTGCATGAGGGTGCCGCTCACTCAGTAGACGAGTGAGAGGGCCGGATGGATGTGCCGAAACGCCCGCGAATTCCGTGACGGGTGCCCGCCATATGGACGGGGGATTCCGGCGTATACCTGTTGTATCTATGCTGTGCGCATGCCGGCCGCCGCGATCACCCCTCTGACCTCCGTCACCTCCATCAAGCCGCCGCCCGCCGCCGAGCGGGTCTACACGCACGTCAAGCAGGCCGTCCTCGAACGCCGTTACGAGGGCGGCACGCTCCTCACCGAGGGCGAGCTCGCCGAGGCCGTCGGGGTCTCCCGCACCCCGGTGCGCGAGGCGCTCCTGAAGCTGGAGGTGGAGGGACTGCTGCGGCTCTACCCGAAGAAGGGCGCACTCGTCCTGCCCGTCTCCGCCCAGGAGATCGCGGACGTCGTCGAGACGCGGCTGCTTGTCGAGACGCACTCGGTGCGCAAGGCGGTGCCTGCGCCCGCCGGACTGATCGACCGTCTTGAGGCACTTCTGGCCAAGCAGCGGAAGCAGGCCGCCGCCGGAGAGCTCGCAGAGGCCGCCGTCACCGACCGCTGCTTCCACGCGGAGATCGTCCGCAGCGGCGGCAATGACATCCTGTCGCGCCTCTACGACCAGCTGCGGGACCGGCAGCTGCGGATGGGCGTCGCCGTGATGCACTCGCACCCCGACCGGATCGCCAAGACCCTCGCCGAGCACGAGGAGATCCTCGACGCGCTGCGCCGCGGCGACGCGGACGCGGCGGTCGCCGTGGTCACCCGGCACGTCGGCTGGTTCCAGAACCTGGCGCGGGGTGAGGTCCGATGAGCTCCGCCGCCCACCCCGAGCGCCTTCCCGGCGACCCTCCCCCCAGCTCTGAAGGAGCCGGGGGAGACCCCGTCGGCGGCCGGAAAGCCGTCCTCGTCTGGTCCATCGGCGTCGCCGTCTACTTCGTCGCCGTCATCTTCCGGACCTCGCTCGGCGTCGCCGGGCTGGATGCCGCCGACCGGTTCCACGTCAACGCGTCGGCGCTGTCGACCTTCTCCATACTCCAGCTGCTGGTCTACGCGGGCATGCAGATACCCGTCGGCCTCATGGTCGACCGGCTCGGCACCAAGAAGGTGCTGACCATCGGCGTGGTCCTCTTCACGATCGGCCAGCTCGGCTTCGCGTTCTCCCCCTCGTACGCGATGGCGCTCGCGTCCCGCGCCCTGCTCGGCTGCGGCGATGCGCTGACCTTCATCAGCGTCCTGCGGCTCGGCACGCGCTGGTTCCCGGCCCGGCGCGGCCCGATGGTCGCCCAGCTCGCGGGCCTCGTCGGCATGGCGGGCAACCTCGTGTCGACCCTCGTCCTGGCCCGGCTGCTGCACTCCGTCGGCTGGACCGCGGCCTTCGCGGGCAGCGCGCTCTGCGGTGTCGTCGTCCTCGTCCTGCTCACGCTGTTCCTGAAGGACCACCCGGAGGGGCACGAACCGGAGCCGGCGCGGCACAGCGGCGCGGCCTTCGTGCGCAAGCAGATCGCCCTGTCCTGGCGGGAGCCCGGCACCCGGCTCGGCCTGTGGGTGCACTTCACCACGCAGTTCCCCGCGATGGTCTTCCTGCTGCTGTGGGGGCTGCCCTTCCTCGTCGAGGCACAGGGCCTGTCCCGGGCGGCGGCCGGTGAACTGCTCACGCTCGTCGTGCTGTCCAACATGGTCATCGGCCTGGTCTACGGCCAGATCGTGGCCCGGCACCACGCCGCGCGCCTCCCGCTGGCGCTCGGCACCATCGGCACGACGGCCACGGCCTGGGCGGCCACCCTCGCCTACCCCGGGGGCCACGCCCCGATGTGGCTGCTGATCGTGCTGTGCGCGGTTCTCGGCGCCTGCGGCCCCGCCTCCATGATCGGCTTCGACTTCGCGCGGCCCGCCAACCCGCCGGAGCGGCAGGGCACGGCGTCGGGCATCACCAACATGGGCGGCTTCGTCGCCTCGATGACGACGCTGCTCGCGATCGGCGTTCTGCTCGACGCGACCGGTGACAACTACCGGATCGCGTTCTCCGCGGTGTTCGTCCTTGAGGCGTTCGGGCTCTGTCAGATCCTGCGGCTCAAGTCGCGGGCGGTGCGCAGGGAGCGGGAGCAGCTCGTCGCCAGCAGGGTCGAGGCCGTGCACGTACCCGTGTGAGCCGCCTCGGGGGCTCTGCCCCCGGACCCCCGGTCCTCAAACGCCGGACGGGCTGAAAATCACGGCGTCACGGCGTCACCGCGAAGTTCCGCAGGACCGCCTCCGCCAGTTCGTGGTCGCCCTCGATCTTCACCCGGTCCGCGACCGCCGCGTACGTCACGCGGCCGCACGCGAGTCTGAAGTACGTCTCCCAGTCGAGGCCGAAGGTGGCGAGCGGGCCCAGCGAGGGGGCGCCGTCGACGGTGCCCTTGCCGTCGGCGTCCAGCCGGACCGTGCGCAGGAACTCGACGGGGCCGCTCACGTCGAAGACGACCGCCGAGTTCGCGGGCGCGCCCGCCTTCTCGGCGACGACCTTCGGGAGGCCCTGGAGGAGCAGGTCCCGGGTGACGTACGCCCCCGGGGAGTCGAGGTTGCCGGGCTTGCGCAGCGTCGTACGGAGGTCCTGCTCGTGCACCCACACGTCGAACGCCCGCAGCCGCATGGCCAGTTCGAGGGTCTGCTCGGTGCCGAGCGGGCCGCGGATCTTGGTGCTCGGGTCCCGCGACTCGTTCCGCAGCTGCCGCGTACGGCGGATGATCGTGTACTCCAGCTCGGAGGTCATCTCCGGCGCGGTGTGGTGGCGCCGCACGTCGACCTGCATCTCCATGTACCGCTGGCCCTCGGTCTTCACGTGGAACAGGTCCCGGGGCAGGGTGTGGATCGGGCGGGGGTCGCCCAGCATCTCGCAGTCGAGGCCGATGACATGGGAGACGATGTCGCGCACCGACCAGCCGGGGCAGGGGGTGGCCCAGTTCCACTCTCCCTCGGCGAGGGGCGACACCAGCTCGGATATCGCTTCCACGGAATGCGTCCAGGCATCGGCGTAGTTCTGCAGGCTGGGATGGAGACTCACGGGACCCCTTGCGGTTGTACGCGGGCGGTGGGTGTCTGAGACGCTAAGTTACGCTGCCCACAGGCACCCCGGCAGTGCTTTCGTGTGACGATCGTAGGCCCGTGTTGACGGCTCGAATGCCAGGACGGTGGTAGTGTGCGCGCCTCCCTCATCCAGATCGCCGTAGACGAGGACGAACCGGTCAATTCCCGTCGGTCGCGGGTCGCTTCGCTGGTACGTGAGGTGAGCGCCCGGGACGGCTCGGATCTGGTCGTTCTCCCGGAACTGTGGACCACGGGCGCCTTCGCCTACGAGTCCTTCGCGCGCGAGGCGGAGCCGCTGGAAGGCCCGACGTACGAAGCCATGTCGAAGGCCGCGAGCGACGCGGGCGTCTGGCTGCACGCGGGCTCGATCCCGGAGCGGGACCCTGACGGGCCGCTCTACAACACCTCGCTCGTCTTCTCCCCGGCCGGTGAGCTCGCCGCCGCCTACCGGAAGATCCACCGCTTCGGCTTCGACAAGGGGGAGGCCGTCATGATGGCGGCCGGCTCCGAGCTGGCGACCGTTCGCACGCCGGACACCACGCTGGGCCTCGCGACCTGCTACGACCTGCGCTTTCCCGAGCTCTTCCGGGGGCTGGTCGACGCGGGCGCCGAGATGTTCGTGGTGCCGGCGGGGTGGCCGGAGCGGCGGCGGGAGCACTGGCTGCTGTTCGCGCGGGCGCGGGCGGTCGAGGACCAGGTGTATGTCCTGGCGTGCGGTACGGGTGGGACGCATGCGGGGGTGCCGCAGGCCGGGCACAGTGTCGTCGTCGATCCGTGGGGTGAGGTGCTTGCGGAGGCGGGGGACGGTGAGGAGGTCCTTACCGTCGACCTCGACCCCGGGAGGGTCTTGGCGACGCGTGAGCAGTTCCCGGCGCTGAAGGATCGGCTTCTGGGGCAGGCGCCGCCGCCGCGTCCCTGAGTCGCGGATGCCCACGCGCCGCGGGGGCTGCCGTCTTCTTCGCGGCTGCGGGTGCGTGGTGGTTGCTCGCGCAGTTCCCCGCGCCCCTAGGACGCGGCTTCGCCGCGGTCCTGGGGTCACTCGTGGCCGCCCCGCTCCTTCTCCGCCAGGCGGATCACGCAGACCGCTACGGCCAGGAGCAGTGCGGGGTCGGCGTCGTCGCGGGTGATGTGGAGGCCATACGTGTCGCGGACGCGGAACCAGCGGCGTGAGATGTCGGCGAGGAGTTCACCGTCGTACTCGATGGCGAACTCGCGGTCGAGGATCTTGCCGCTGACGTCCAGCGCGGTGCCGTCGACCAGCTCGACGCGGTAGTGGTTGCGCAGCAGCGACAGGCGCTTGCGCTTCACCGTGGCGAGTGGCTCGCCCGCCCGCTCGATCACCATCGTGTCGCGCAGGGCGAGCATCTTGGCGTGGATGTCGATGAGGACTCTGCCCTGCGTGTCCTTCAGCTCGAAGGTGTCACGCAGGCGCATCGCCTTGCCGTCGACGAGGAAGACCTTGCGGCCCCGGTCGTCCTCGATCCAGTAGTCGTCGCCGATGCCGAACACACGGTCGCGCACGAGAAGTCTCATGGCGCCATGACTACCCCGAATCGCCGCAGAGCGGACATGTCAGTAGCCGCGGGACTGCTGGTCCGGGTCGACCACGGTGGTGGTGGGTGCGACCGGCGGGACGACCGCCCGCCTGCGTCGGGCGATGCTGGTGAAGACGGCGACGCCGATGAGCCCCACAGCCATCATGATGACTCCGGCGACGGTGAGGTTGACCCCCTCCATCTCCCAGTCGGTCGCGAACGTGAGGATGGCACCCGCGGCGATCAGAATGATGCATCCGCCCAGGCCCATGAGGACCGCCTCCCTGCTGTAGTGGCTACGAAGTCACCGTGTACCCGGGTGCGTTGCAGCCACACAGCCATTCGGAAGGTCAGCCTTCCAGGAACGCCACCAGCGCGTTGGCCAGCATGTGCGGGTCGTCCGCGCCGCACAGCTCGCGCACGCTGTGCATGGACAGGATCGCGACGCCGATGTCGACGGTCTTGATGCCGTGCCGGGCGGCCGTGATCGGGCCGATGGTGGTGCCGCACGGCATCGCGTTGTTGGAGACGAACGACTGGAAGGGGACGCCCGCCTTCTCGCACGCGGCGGCGAACACGGCGCGGCCCGAACCGTCCGTGGCGTAGCGGTTGTTGACGTTCACCTTGAGGATCGGGCCGCCGTTGGCGCGGGGGTGGTGCGTCGGGTCGTGCCGCTCCGCGTAGTTGGGGTGGACGGCGTGACCGGTGTCGGAGGAGAGGCAGACGGTCCCGGCGAAGGCCCGCGCCCGGTCCTCGTACGAACCGCCGCGCGCGAACACGGACCGCTCCAGGACGCTGCCGAGCAGCGGGCCGTCGGCGCCGGTGTCGGACTGCGAGCCGTTCTCCTCGTGGTCGAAGGCGGCGAGGACGGGGATGTACGGCAGCTCGTCCTGGCCGGCGACGGCGGTGAGGGCGGCCGTCGCGGAGTGCACGGACAGGAGGTTGTCCATGCGGGGGCCCGCGAGCAGTTCGCGGTCGCGGCCGAGGAAGGCGGGCGCCTCGACGGCGTACGTCATGAGGTCCCAGCCGGTGACGTCGCCCTCGCCGAGCCCGGTCTCGTCCTCCAGGAAGCGGATCAGGTCGCCCTCGTGGACGTCGTCGCCGAGCCCCCAGATGGGCTGCATGTGCTTCTGCTTGTCGAGCTTGAGCCCCTCGGTGTGCACGGACCGGTCCATGTGGATGGCCAGTTGGGGCACGCGGAGCAGCGGCCGGTCGATGTTCACGAGCCGCGTGGTGCCGTCGCGCAGCGAGAGGCGTCCGGCGAGGCCGAGGTCCCGGTCGAGCCAGGAGTTGAGGAGCGGGCCGCCGTAGATCTCCACGGCGACCTGGCGCCAGCCGTGGGCGCCGGCGTCGGGCTGCGGCTTCACGCGCAGGTTCGGGGAGTCGGTGTGGGCGCCGACGATCCGGAAGGGGGTGTGCGCGGCGGCGCTCTCCGGGACGTACCAGGCGATGATGGCGCCGCCTCGCAGCACGTACTTTCCGCCGGTCGTACCGTCCCAGGCTTCGGTCTCCTCGACCTGCCGGAAACCGGCCTTCTCCAGCCGCTCGGCGGCGCTCGCCACGGCGTGGTACGGCGTGGGGCTCGCCGCGAGGAAGGTCATGAGGTCTTCGGTGTGGCCACGGTCGAAGGGCCGGGAGGGTGTGCGCATGCCAGCCAGCCTAATGGCGTCGCCACTCGGGTGGCGGGGCGATCAGAGGCGGTCGATCTCGGTGAGGTCGATGTCGATGTCGTACGGGACGGACAGCTTGAGGCGGTCGTGATGAACGCCGGTGGAGAGGTACGCCCCGGTCACGGTGTCGTGCTGGTATGTGTAGACGGCGGGCAGATCGTCTTCGCCCTCCATCTCCACGCGCCAGAAGTGAGGAATGCCTGCTGCGGCGTATTTGTGCGGTTTGGTGTCGCGGTCGCGGTCTTCGGAGTCGGGGGAGACGACCTCAACGGCAAGGACCACGTCCGCTGCTGCGAAACGGGTCGACCGACGGCTCTTGACGGCCTCCGCCTTGACCAGGACGAGGTCAGGTTCAGGAGCGTTGCGTTTTCCCAGCACCACGGCCATCTCGCGGCGCGCCCGCAGATGTTCCGGGAGGCTGCGACGCAGGCCGTGCTCCAGCAGGTACATCACCAGCGTGTGGAAATCGCGCTGCGGACTCACGAAGACCAGGCTCCCGTCGATCAGCTCGGTGTGCGGCGGGAGGTCGTCAAGTGCGAAGAAGTCGTCCACGGTGTAGCCGTCCGGGGGCGGGACCGGCCATTTGGAACGGCTCGGCTGCCGACGGCTGGAACCTTCCGGCTGCCGGTGCTGCGAGTCGGGCAATGCCTCGGCGGTCATGGTTCCTCCCATGGACGGGATCCTCGGCCACTTACTCAGCGTACCCAGCCCATACGGCGATGCCGCCACCCGAAAGAAGCAGGTGGCGGCATCGCGCTGACGTGCGAAGGAAACCCGTGCTCGGGCGGAGTCCTTTAGAACGCCGCCTCGTCCAGCTCCATCAGGTCGAGCTCCACGCCCTCGGCGAGCTTCCGCTCGGTGGCGACGGTCGGCAGGACGTTCGCGGCGAAGAACTTCGCGGCCGCGATCTTGCCCTCGTAGAAGGCCTTGTCCTTCGCGGAGGCCGTGGCCAGCTTCTCGGCGGCCACTGCGGCGCCCCGGAGCAGCAGGTAGCCGACGACGACGTCGCCCGAGACCATCAGGAGACGGGTCGTGTTCAGGCCCACCTTGTAGATGGACTTCACGTCCTTCTCCGTGGCCGCGAGGTCGGTCAGCATGACGCCGACGATGGCCTCCAGCTCGACGGCGGCCTTGGCCAGCTCCTCGCGGGCGCCGGCCAGCGCCTCGCCGCCCGTGCCGACCGCGAGGAACTTCTTGATCTCCTCGGCGAGGCCGTTCAGCGCGGCGCCCTGGTTGCGGACGATCTTCCGGAAGAAGTAGTCCTGGCCCTGGATCGCCGTGGTGCCCTCGTAGAGGGTGTCGATCTTGGCGTCCCGGATGTACTGCTCGATCGGGTACTCCTGGAGGTACCCCGAGCCGCCGAACGTCTGGAGCGACTGGGCGAGCAGCTCGTACGACTTCTCGGAGCCGTAGCCCTTCACTATGGGCAGGAGCAGGTCGTTCAGGGCGATCAGCGAAGACGCGTCCTCGCCCGCCGCCTCCTTGACCTGGATCTCGTCCTGGACGGCCGCGGTGTGCAGGACCAGGGCGCGCATGCCTTCCGCGTACGCCTTCTGCGTCATCAGCGAGCGGCGGACGTCCGGGTGGTGCGTGATGGTGACCTTGGGGGCCGTCTTGTCCATGAACTGGGCCAGGTCGGGGCCCTGCACGCGCTCCTTGGCGTACTCCAGCGCGTTCAGGTAGCCCGTCGAGAGCGTCGCGATGGCCTTCGTGCCGACCATCATGCGGGCGAACTCGATGATCATGAACATCTGGCGGATGCCGTCGTGCTTGTCGCCGATCAGCCAGCCCTTGGCGGGGTGCTGGTCGCCGAACGTCATCTCGCAGGTGTTGGACGCCTTGAGGCCCATCTTGTGCTCGACGTTCGTGGCGTAGACGCCGTTGCGCTCGCCCAGCTCGCCGGTCTCCCAGTCGAACTCGTACTTCGGCACGAGGAAGAGGGAGAGGCCCTTGGTGCCGGGGCCGGCGCCCTCGGGGCGGGCGAGGACGTAGTGGAGGATGTTCTCCGACATGTCGTGCTCGCCGGACGTGATGAAGCGCTTCACGCCCTCGATGTGCCAGGAGCCGTCCTCCTGCTGCACGGCCTTGGTGCGGCCCGCGCCCACGTCCGAACCGGCGTCCGGCTCGGTCAGGACCATCGTCGAGCCCCACTGCTTCTCGACGGCGATCTGCGCGATCTTCTTCTGCGCCTCGTTGCCCTCGGCGTGCAGGATGCCGGCGAACGCGGGACCGGACGAATACATCCAGACCGCCGGGTTCGAGCCGAGCAGCAGCTCCGCGTACGCCCAGATCAGGGAGCGCGGGGAGGTCGTGCCGCCGATCTCCTCGGGCAGGCCGAGGCGCCAGTACTCGGAGTCCATGAAGGCCTGGTAGCTCTTCTTGAAGGACGCCGGGACGGGCGCGGTGTTGGTCGCGGGGTCGAAGACCGGCGGGTTGCGGTCGGCGTCCTCGAAGGACTCGGCCAGCTCGTTCTCCGCGAGGCGGCGGAGCTCGTCGAGGATGCTCTTGGCGGTGTCGACGTCCATCTCCGCGAACGGGCCGGTGCCGTACAGCTTGTCGCGGCCGAGCACCTCGAAGAGGTTGAACTCGATGTCGCGGAGATTCGACTTGTAGTGGCCCATGGCGAAGGCTCCGTAAGCAGGAAAGTGGATGAATACCAGCAAGTAGCTACGATGATGCTACCCGTCGGTAATAAGGCGCAACCCCTGAGCGGCCATCTGTGATGTCCGTGACTCAGTACGCTTACGCGCATGTACGGCTACGACCAGAATCCCGGCGCCCAGCAGCAGTACGCCCCGCCGGGCGCGCAGCCGCCGCCGCAGCAGATGCAGGGCATGCCCGGCGGTGGCTACGGCCAGCAGCCTCCGCTCTACCCCGAGCCCTCGCCGCCGTCCCTCGCGGACGCCGTGCGGGCCTTCACGACGGGGTCGATGTCCGCCGAGGACTTCCAGCAGATCTTCGCCACGTCGAAGGTCTACTGCCCGCGCGGTGACAACCCCGGCTTCCTCGCCCTGCACAACACCCAGCAGCCCGTGATCCCGATGTTCACCTCCCTCAAGGAGCTGCGCAGGTACGCGGGCAAGGACTCCAAGTACTTCGTCATCACCGGCGCGGAGGTCATCGACCTGCTCCCGACCGGATACGGCTTCGTCCTCGACATGGAGGGCGAGCACCGCATGGTCTTCGACGCGAAGGCCGTGGAGCAGATGGTCGACTTCGCGATGCGCCGTATGTACGGGTAGTCCGTAGATCGTTTCTTGCCAGCACCGGAGCCCGGAGGGAATGCCCTCCGGGCTCCGTTCGTTGTGAGTGGCAGAAAGTTCTACGTTCAACTAAAGTCAGTGAACGAGGAGGTACCGACCATGCCTGCAGTGACTGTCGAGAACCCGCTGACCCTGCCCCGAGTGGTGGCGCCGGCCGACGCGACGCCGCGCCCCGTGCTCGCCGTGACCACGGCGCCGAGCGGCTTCGAGGGCGAGGGGTTCCCGGTGCGCCGGGCCTTCGCGGGGATCAACTACAAGTACCTCGACCCGTTCATCATGATGGACCAGATGGGCGAGGTGGAGTACGAGGCGGGCGAGCCGAAGGGCACTCCCTGGCACCCGCACCGCGGCTTCGAGACGGTCACGTACCTGATCGACGGAACGTTTGTGCACCAGGACTCCAACGGTGGCGGCGGCACCATCCGCAACGGCGACACCCAGTGGATGACGGCCGGCAGCGGCCTCCTGCACATCGAGGCGCCGCCGGAGGAGCTCGTCATGTCCGGCGGTCTCTTCCACGGCCTCCAGCTGTGGGTGAACCTGCCCGCCAAGGACAAGATGATGGACCCCCGGTACCAGGACATCCGCGGCGGCCAGGTCCAGCTGCTCTCCACGCCCGACGGCGGCGCGCTGCTCCGCGTCATCGCCGGTGAGCTCGACGGGCACGAGGGCCCCGGCATCACGCACACGCCGATCACGATGATCCACGCGACCGTGCGGCCCGGCGCCGAGGTGACGCTGCCCTGGCGCGAGGGCTTCAACGGACTCGCGTACGTCCTCGCCGGTCGCGGGACGGTCGGTGCCGAGCGGCGCCCCGTCCACATGGGGCAGACCGCGGTCTTCGGCGCCGGGTCCTCGCTGACCGTCCGCGCGGACGAGAAGCAGGACGCGCACGCCCCCGACCTGGAGATCGTGCTGCTCGGCGGGCAGCCGATCCGGGAGCCGATGGCCCACTACGGCCCGTTCGTGATGAACAGTCAGGCCGAGCTGCAGCAGGCCTTCGAGGACTTCCAGAAGGGCCGGCTGGGCTCGGTCCCCGCGGTGCACGGCATGTAGGTCCGGTCTCGTAGGTCCGGTCCTGTAGGTCCGGTCCTGTAGGTCCCGTCCCTGGCCGTACATAACTCGCGCGGCCGGTGACGCCGTGTTCGGGTAGGAGGGGTGAGTACCCTCCTACCCGAGCCCGCGCGCCGCACCGCCGCCTGGTGCGTCGTCGTCCTCCTCGTCACCGGCGTGGCCGCCGTGGGGATCTGGCTCTGCGTCACGTTCAAGACAGCCGTGACACCCGTCCTCCTCGCGCTCCTCGGCACCGCGCTCCTCGGACCGCTCTACCGGCGCCTGCTCAGGATGAAGGTCCAGCGCTCCCTGGCCGCCGGGCTGACCTGCGCGGCCGTCGTCGCCGTCGTCGGCGGGGCCACCTACATCGTGGTCAAGGCGCTGATCGACAGCGGCGACCAGATCATCGCCTCGCTCAAGCAGGCCGCGACGGATCTGTCCAAGTACTTCGGGGCGGCGGGCACCTCGCTCGACGACATGGCGTCCAACGCCAAGGAACTCTTCGGGAAGTTCGGCGGGACCGCCGCGTCCGGGGTGATCAGCGGCATCAGCACGGTCGGCGAGATGATGGCGATGGCCGTCCTCGCCCTGCTGCTCGTCTTCTTCTTCCTGCGGGACTCCGACCGCGCGATGACCACGCTGCGCTCCCTCGCGCCCGGCAACACCGCAGGCATCATCGAAGCCATGGCCCGGCGTGCCTTCGAGGCCATCGAGGGCTTCATGCGCGGCACGACGATCATCGCGTTCATCGACGCCATCTGCATCACCGTCGGCCTGCTGATCCTCGGCGTCCCCGGCGCGTGGGGCCTCGGCGCGCTCGTCTTCGTCGGCGCCTACATCCCCTACCTCGGGGCGTTCCTCTCCGGCGCCGTCGCCATCCTGGTCGCCCTCGCCGACCGGGGCTTCGTGATCGCCCTGTGGGCCCTCGGCGTGGTCCTGGCCGTCCAGGTCCTCGAAGGCCACATCCTCCAGCCCATGATCCAGAGCCGCACGGTGCAGATGCACCCGGCGGTGGTAATGCTGACGATCACAGCCGGAGCCTCGGTGGCCGGCATCCTCGGCATGCTCCTGGCGGTCCCCCTGACGGCAGCAGCCTTCGGAATCCTTTCAGAGCTACGAGGCACCTACACGCCCACGCCATAGCACCCCGAGAGCGCCCCGCCAGGGTCGCGGGGAACGGCGCGAGCACCCGCAGCCGACGACGGCGCTATTAGGGGGCGCGGGGAACTGCGCGAGCACCCACAGCGACGCCGCAGTCAACAACGGTGCTGTTCAGGGGCGCGGGGAACTGCGCGAGCACCCACAGCGGCGCCGCAGCCGAGGACGGCGCTGTCTCTAAGGGGCGCGGGGAACTGCGCGAACAACCACAGCGCCGCCGCAGTCAACAACGGCGCTGTTCAGGGGCGCGGGGAACTGCGCGAACAACCACAACGGCGCCGCAGCCGACAACGGCGCCGTTCAGGGGCGCGGGGAACTGCGCGACCAACCACAACCGAACCCGCAGGCAACAACGACGCCGCTACCCCACCCCGCCCTCCCCATCCCCGTCCCCCTCATAAAGCTCGAACCAAATACTCTTCCCGTCCCCCCGCGGATCCACGCCCCACGCCCCCGCGAGCAGCTCCATCAGAACGAGCCCACGCCCAGAAGAGGCAAGCTCCCCCGGCCGCCGCTTGTGCGGCAGATCATCGCTGCCGTCCGCCACCTCGGCCCGCAACCGCCGAGCCCCCGGCTCCCCGGTGACCTCGGCGACCATCAGGGCATCCCCGTCCGTGTGCACGAGCACATTCGTGAGCATCTCCGAGACCATCAGGACCGCCGAGTCGACCTGGTCGTCGTCGGCCCAGTCGTGCAGCAGGTCCCGCAGATGCCTGCGGGCCCCGGCGATGCGCTCGGGCTCGGCCTGGGCGATGGTCAGGACCGTACGACGGGCATCCGTGCGCTGCTCGGGCCGGCTCGTACGGCTCAGCAGCAATATCGCTATGTCGTCCTCGCGGCGATCGGCGAGCGGCCCCGTCGTGTGGTGCGACGAAGGCCCGTGCACGGCCTGCACGAGCGAGTCGGCGAGCTGCTCGAGCCCGCCGGACTCGCCCTCGCCCGCGTCCTCGCCCGGGTACTCCTCCAGGATCGCCCTGATCCGCGACCAGCCGCTGTCCAGGTCATGGCCCCCGGTCTCGATGAGGCCGTCGGTGCAGATCAGCATGGTCTCGCCGGGCTCCAGGACGAGCCGGGTCGTCGGATAGTCGGCGTCCGGGTCGATGCCGAGCGGCAGCCCACCCGCGGTAGGCCGCTGCAGAACCGTTCCGTCACCCATGCGTATCGCGGGCTCGGGATGCCCGGCGCGGGCCATCTCCAGGACGCCGGTCGCCGGGTCGGCCTCCACGTACAGGCAGGTCGCGAAGCGCGGGTCGTACGCCGTGCCCCCATCAGCGCCCGTGCCGCTCGACCCGAAGGTGATGGACTCGGTGATCCCGGAGAGGAAGCGCGTCGCGCGCGAGAGGACGGCGTCCGGACGGTGCCCCTCCGACGCGTACGCGCGCAGGGCGATCCGCAACTGCCCCATCAGCCCCGCCGCGCGCACGTCGTGCCCCTGCACGTCTCCGATGACGAAGGCGATACGGCCGCTGGGCAGCGGAATCATGTCGTACCAGTCGCCGCCCACCTGAAGGCCGCCGCCGGTCGGCACATAGCGGGCCGCCACGCTCATCCCCGGGATCTGCGGGCCGAGCATCGGCAGCATCGAACGCTGGAGGCCCTCCGTGAGCTCCCGCTCGGACTCCGCGACACCGGCCCGCGACAGGGCCTGCGCCAGCATCCGCACCACCGTCGTCAGGACGGAGCGCTCGTCGGGCGTGAACGACACCGGATACGTGAACGCCGCCATCCACGCGCCCATCGTGCGGCCCGCGACGGTGAGCGGCAGGAACGCCCACGACTGCCGCTCGAAGCGGCTGGCCAGCGGCCAGGAGGCGGGGTAGCGCCTGCGGTAGTCCTCCGGCGTGGAGAGGTATACGGCCCGGCCGGTGCGCACCACCTCCGCGGCCGGATAGTCGGTGTCCAGCGGCATCGCCGAGAAGGGCCCGTCGTCGCCGGGCTGGTGCCCGTGGTGCCCGATGATCGTCAGCCGCTCGCCCTCCACCCCGAAGACCGCGAGCCCGTCCGGCGAGAACCCCGGCATGGAGAGCCCGGCGGCGACCCGCAGCACCTCTTCCGTGGAGCGCGCCTCGGCGAGCGCCCGCCCCGCGTCCAGCAGGAACGCCTCGCGGGAGCGGCGCCAGTCGCCGGTGACCGGGGTGCGGGCGGCGGTGCCCGGCGCGGGCTCCGTCACCTCTTGCAGGGTGCCGACCAGTTCGTACGCCTCGGTCGCCCCGTGCATGACGGGCTTGGAGCGGCTGCGCACGGTGCGCAGGACCCGGCGCCCCGTCTCGTCCATGATCCGCAGCCGGGCCTCGGCGAGGGTGCCCTCGGCGACGGCGAGCTGGACGGTTCCGTAGATCTCGTTCCAGTCGACGGGGTGGAAGCGGGAGCGTACGCCCGCCTCCGACAGGGTCTGGGCGCGTGCGGGCAGCCCGAGGAGCCGGGCCGCCTCGGCGTCGAGCGTGACGGTCCCGGATGCGTTGTCCCAGCGCCAAAGGCCGGTCGCGATGGCGGCCAGGACGTCCCGTACGGGTGGCAGGGAATCATCCCCCACCTGCAGAAGGGGATCGTCGGTGCGCATTGACCCACTTTAGGAAGATGTACAGGCAAGGCGCCACCGATCCCGGCGGCAACCTGCCCCCGGGCGGGTGGCCCCCGGAGATATCCGGAAACCGATCCTCGGCCGGACGGTAGCCTTGTGAGCGTCTGCTCTCTCCCCTATTCGCGAAGACTGGATGAACGACGATGCATCGGTACAGGTCCCACACCTGCGGCGAGCTCCGCGCCTCTGACGTCGGCACCGACGTCCGGCTGAGCGGCTGGCTGCACAATCGCCGAGACCTGGGCGGCATTCTCTTCATCGATCTCCGCGATCACTACGGCATCACGCAGCTGGTGGCCCGCCCGGGCACGCCCGCAGCCGAGACGCTCGACAAGCTCTCCAAGGAGACGGTCGTCCGCGTCGACGGCAAGGTCGTCTCGCGCGGCGCCGACAACGTGAACCCGGAGCTGCCCACCGGCGAGATCGAGATCGAGGCCGCCGAGGTCGAGGTGCTCGGCGCCGCGGGCCCGCTGCCCTTCACGATCAACGCCGAGGACGGCGTGAACGAGGAGCGGCGCCTGGAGTACCGCTTCCTGGACCTGCGCCGCGAGCGCATGCACCGCAACATCATGCTGCGGTCGGCCGTGATCGCCTCCATCCGCTCCAAGATGGTGGCCCTCGGCTTCAACGAGATGGCGACGCCGATCCTCACCGCGACCTCCCCCGAGGGCGCGCGCGACTTCGTCGTCCCCTCCCGCCTGAACCCGGGCAAGTTCTACGCGCTCCCCCAGGCCCCGCAGCAGTTCAAGCAGCTCCTGATGATCTCGGGCTTCGACCGCTACTTCCAGATCGCGCCCTGCTTCCGCGACGAGGACGCGCGCGCGGACCGCTCGCCCGGCGAGTTCTACCAGCTCGACGTCGAGATGAGCTTCGTGGAGCAGGAAGACGTCTTCCAGCCCATCGAGAAGCTGATGACGGAGCTGTTCACGGAGTTCGGCGGCGGCCGCGAGGTGACGTCCCCGTTCCCGCGCATCCCGTTCCGCGAGTCGATGCTGAAGTACGGCAACGACAAGCCGGACCTGCGCGCCAAGCTCGAACTGCACGACATCACGGACATCTTCGAGGGCTCGGACTTCAAGGCGTTCGCCGGCAAGCACGTGCGCGCCCTTCCGGTGCCGGACACGGCGTCGCAGTCCCGCAAGTTCTTCGACGGCCTCGGTGACTACGCCGTGGAGCAGGGCGCCAAGGGCCTGGCCTGGGTGCGCGTCGCCGAGGACGGCTCGCTGTCGGGCCCGATCGCCAAGTTCCTCACCGAGGAGAACGTGGCGGAGCTGACCAAGCGCCTCGGCCTGGAAGCCGGTCACGCGGTCTTCTTCGGCGCGGGCGAGTTCGACGAGGTCTCGAAGATCATGAGCGCGGTCCGCGTCGAGGCGGCCAAGCGCGCGGGTCACTTCGAAGAGGGCGTCTTCCGCTTCTGCTGGATCGTCGACTTCCCGATGTACGAGAAGGACGAGGAGACCGGCAAGATCGACTTCTCCCACAACCCCTTCTCGATGCCGCAGGGCGGCATGAAGGACCTGGAGGAGAAGGACCCGCTCGACATCCTCGCCTGGCAGTACGACATCGTCTGCAACGGCATCGAGCTCTCCTCCGGCGCCATCCGGAACCACGAGCCCGAGGTCATGCTCAAGGCCTTCGAGATCGCGGGCTACGACGCGGAGACCGTCGAGCACGAGTTCGCGGGCATGCTGCGCGCGTTCCGCCTCGGCGCGCCGCCGCACGGTGGCATCGCCCCGGGCGTCGACCGCATCGTGATGCTGCTCGCCGACGAGCCGAACATCCGCGAGACGATCGCCTTCCCGCTGAACGGCAACGCGCAGGATCTGATGATGGGGGCGCCGACAGAGCTGGATGAGTCCCGGCTGCGGGAGCTCAACATTTCTCTGCGGAAGCCTGCGGTGCCGAAGCCTGCGGCGCAGTAGCGGTTACGTAATTGGCCCCGGAACCTTTGGTTCCGGGGCCTTTTGCTTGCCGTTCGCGTGCGGGTGCGTTGTGGCTGGGCGCGCAGTTCCCCGCGCCCCTGGGGCTGCGCCCCTACGGGCGCGCCCCTACGGGGCTCGGCTCAAGCCGCGTGGGTCGGGGAGGAGTTGGCTTCTGCTTCTGCCCACTCCGTTACGAGCTGTTCGTACAGCGCGCGTTCGTCGGGACGGAGGCGTCCGCCCGCGCGCAGCCACAGCGCACGGATGTCCTCATTGACCTCGTCGGCGCTGCGCCGGCGGTCGGGGGAGGGAGTCGTGGCCATGTCGTGAAGCTTACGTAGGCGGGTGTGAAGGCGGCGTCAATTTAAGCCTCCTCTCCGCATGACTTAGCTCACCGTGAGACATACCCCTCGTTTCAGTGGGCAGTCGTACCGGGCCTGAACCGCGCCCCGTTGAGCGCGACGGCGCCTGTCACCCCTCTTTCGCCGTCTTCTTCGCCATCAGCTCCACGGCCCGCGAGAAGCTGTCCGCCCCGTGCCCGGCCTCCACGACACGGCGGAACACGTCGTGCACGGCGGCCGGGAACGCGGTGTCGACGCCCGCGTCGGCGGCGGTGTGGACGACGTGTTCCATGCTGGCCAGGCCCATGGAGGTGCGGTCCACGTCACCGGCGTGGTTGTCCGCGTCGATGCGGGGCGCGTAGAAGTCGATGAAGTGGCCCATGCCTGCGAAGTTCTCGGTGGCGTAGGGGGCGATGTCCGCGGCGGTGAGGCCGTGCGCTTTGGCCATGGCGACGGCCTGCCAGTAGGCGATCATTGATGGCCAGAAAATGACCATGTTCAGCTGGTACATGAGCGCGGCGAGCCCCTGATCCTCGCCCCGGTAGTCGGTTTTGCCGGTGATGACTTCGAGGGCGGCGCGGTGCTTGTCGTACGCCTCGCGGGGACCGCTGTAGAACGTCGACGCGTCGGCGGTGCCGATGAGGGGCGGCGGGACCAGGACGCCGCCGGTCAGGTGCGTCCCGCCGAGCTCGGTCACCCAGCGGGCGCCGGCCCGCGCCTTCTCCGGGGTGTCGGAGCTGAGATTCACGAGGGTGCGGCCCGCGATGGCCGTCTTGGCGGGCTCCAGGATCGCGTACATGGCGTCGAAGTCGGTGAGGCTGAGGATCACCAACTCGTTGGCGAGCAGGGCTTTCTCGGTGCTGTCGGCGAAGACCGCCCCGCGCTCCACCAAGGCGTCGGCGCGAGACCGGGTGCGGTTCCAGAGGGTGACGTCGTAACCCCGGTCGAGGTAGGCGGCGGCCATGGCCTGGCCCATGGGGCCGAGGCCGATGACAGTGACGGACTGCGATGCGGAGGGCATGCGTGACTCCAGTCGGTAACTAGAACGATCGCTCTATCTAGCGCGTGAGGAGAACGTAGCACGCCTCTAGAACGAACGCTCTAACTAATTGGAGATAGGGTGGGGGGCATGCCCGAGAAGAGCGCTCCCACCACCCGCGACCGGATCGTCGTCGTCGCCGCCCGCCTGATTCAGCGGCAGGGCTATGTGGGCACCGGTATCAAGCAGATCGCCAAGGAGGCGGAGGCCACGCTCGGCTCCGTCTACCACTTCTTCCCCGGCGGGAAGGAGGCCGTCGCGGTGGCCGCGATCGCCTACAGCGCCGAGGAGTTCGCGGAGCTGCTGCGGGCGGGGCTGGCCGGCGACGACGCCCCGGGCGCCGCGATCGAACGCTGCGCGGGTGAACTCGCCGTCGGGCTGCGGGAGTCGGGCTGGGTCGACGGTTGCCCGGTCACGGCGGCGGCACTGGAGACGCTGGGCACGGACTCGGAGATCCAGCGGGTGTGCGCGGAGGCGCTGCGCGGCTGGGAGCGGATCGTGGAGGAGCGGCTGCTCGGCGCGGGGTTCGCGGCACAGGACGCGCGCGAGGTGGCGACGACCGTGATCGGTGCGCTGGAGGGCGCCGAGGTGACGGCCCAGGTCTCGCGCAGCGAGGAGCCGTTGCGGGTGGTGGGGCGGCAGTTGGCGCGTCTGGTGGGGTCGTACGGCGGCTGACGCGACGCCACGCGGCGTGGCGGGGCGGGCTCTTGGGCGACGTGCATTGGTATGCACCAATGACGTAGGGTCCTCGGCGCCATGCGGTGCATAGCCACCGCATGGCGCTTTTTCATGTCAAGACCCTTAATCCATGCTCCAAAGCGGAAGAACCACGTGAAAAAACGAATACGTGCCACCGTGCGCACCGCCGCACTCGGTGCCGCGGCGACCGCCGTACTGCTCAGCTCTACCGGCCTCGCGGCAGCGGCACCGGTGACACCGGCGGCTCCCACCCCCACGGTGACCGCGTCCCCGGGAACCACCGTGCCTCCGGAGGCGACGAAGGCGCCTGAACCCACCCGGACCCCGCAAGCCCCCAAGTCCTCCGCCGGGGCGGCCGAGAAGGGCAGCGGGAGCGAAGACGGCAAGGACGGCAAGGACGGCGAAGAGGGCAGGGGCAGCGGGCAGAGCAAGGGCGACGAGGAGGGGGAGCGGCTCAAGGCCACCCCCGAGGAGATCGCCGAGGCTCGCGCCGCCGAGGCCTACTGGACGCCCGAGCGCATCGCGGACGCCGTGCCCGCCAACCCCGACAAGGGAGTTGCGGACGGCCCGCCGACCACAGCGGGCGACATGCTGCGTGCCCCCTCCAGCATCAACAACAACGGCGTCGCCACAGCCGGTGTCTTCCTCATCAGCCAGGATGACGACCCGCAGTCGGACCCGGGCAAGCGCGACCAGTTCTGCTCCGCCTCCTCCGTCGCCTCGCCGAACAAGTCGCTGGTGATCACGGCCGCTCACTGTCTCAATGACAACGACCGGTTCCGCAACCTCGCCTTCGCGCCCGGCTGGAAGGCCGATCCGCAGCACAAGGGCCGGGGCGTCGCCCCGTACGGCGTCTTCCCGATCAAGAAGGGGAAGATCTGGATCGACGGCCGCTATCTGTCCCTCGGCACGCAGAAGGCCGATGACCTCGACTTCGCCTTCCTGCGGACCGGCCCGAACTCCAAGGGCCAGTTCCTGGAGAACGCGACGGGTATGGGCAACGAGCTGACCACGCTCCCCGCCGCCGGCAACCTGAACCAGAAGAACGTCACCCTGATCGGCTTCCCCGGCAGCTCCAAGTCGCCGCGTGTGTGCCCCAAGACGTCGACGAAGGGATACGCGGGGCGCTTCCTGGAGATCGCGTGCGACGGGTTCGCGCCCGGTGTCTCCGGTGGGCCGTTCCTGCGCAACTTCGACGGCAAGCGGGGCGACGTCATCGGGGTCATCGGCGGTTACAAGACCGGTGGCAAGTACGACAACGTCTCCTACTCCTCGCAGTTCGACGCCGACGTCGTACGCCTCTACAACCAGGCGGTGAACGACTACACGCCGGACAAGCCGTCCCGGATCGAAGGCATGGGCGACGCGGGCCTGTGGCGGCACGCCACCGCCGCGGCCACCGGCCAGTTCCACACCTCGTCGCAGCGGACGAAGGACGGCGACCTCGTCGTGAAGTGGTCCGACGGGGAGGTGACGCTCTACCCCGGCGACCAGTCACAGGGCTTCTACACCGGCTGCGCCAAGGACCAGCCGTGCGAGACGCGCCTGGCGAAGCCGAACAAGATGTGGGCCGACTACGCCGAGGTCGTCACCGCCGGCGACTACACCGGTTCCAACGCGTACGACCTGATGGTGAAGTGGATCGACGGCGAGGTCACGATCTACAAGGACATCGACGAGCACACGCAGCTGCCCACCTCCACCTCCGAGCACCCGGCGAACGAGATCACGATCGCCAAGGCGGGCTCGACGTGGAAGTACGCGAAGGGCATCGCGACGGGCAAGTACGGCGGCAACAAGTGGGCCGACGACCTGGTGGTCCGCTGGGTGGACGGGGAGGTCACCAAGTACACGAACGTCGACGGCGGCGGCTTCCACGCCGAGCAGCAGCTCCTGGCCCCCAACGCCCTGTGGAAGGAGCACGCCTCCGTCATCGCGGGCGGCGACTTCGACGGGTCGACCAACTCCGACTTCGACCTGTTCGTACGCTGGTCGGACGGTGAACTCACCATCTACGAGGACATCGGCGCGCACGGCCTCGGCAAGGAGAACCAGCTCAAGGCCGCGAACGGCACGTGGAAGCACGCGCGCGTGATCGTGCCGGGCGAGTTCGGAGGCAACCTCTGGGAGGACGACGTCTTCGTGCGCTGGTCCGACGGCGAGGTGTCGGTGTACGGCAACACCCAGGCGGACGCGCTGGGCCGCGAGTACCAGCTCGTTCCTCCCGGATAGGTTCGTTTCATGCGCATACGTCACGCACGCCGTCACGTCCTCTCCGCGTCCGCCACGGCTCTGGCCGTTCTGATGCTCACGTCGGGCTGTGCGGGTGGGGGGAGCGGGGGTGGCGCCGACTCGAGCGCGCCGCCGAAGCCGAAGAAGACGTCCTCCGGCGAGCCTTCCCCCTCGTCCGGCGGTGCCAGGCCCTGGGAGCCGGACGACGCGCTGCAGCGCGCGGAACGGGCTCTGGACGCGGCCGCCGACGACGGCACGGAGGCGGAGTTCGTCGACTCCGGTACGGCGTACGTCGGCTCGGGCCTGGACAGGTCCTTCCCGGCGGGCGGCGCGGACCCCTACCGTTTCGAGATCACCTGCGACGCCGACGAGGCCGAGGAGCTCACCCTGACCCTGTCCCGGGCCGGGGAGGAGCAGGCCTACGGAGTGGAGTGCGGGGACAGTGAGGCGGACCAGTTCAACCTTCCGCCGGGCAAGCCGTTCAAGGCCCGGGTTGACCCCGAGAAGGCCGGCGCGGGAGTCATCGCCTGGCGTCTGAACACGATCGCCGAGGGCGATGTGAGCGGTTGCGACGACGACATCGACGGCTGCGAGGGCTGAGGGCGCCCGCCCGCGAGGGCTCTACGGGGCTGCCTCGCCAAACGTCCCCCTCGCCTTGACTACTCGGAGGAGCTGGGCGAGGGGGGCGGGGGTGGTGAGCAGCTCGGTGGCGGGGTCGTCGCTTTCGCGGAGGTGGATGACTCTGCTGGTGACGGCCAGTTCTACGCAGGTGTCGCCATCACTGCCGTCGGAGAAGGTGGACTTCTGCCAGCACAATTTCTGGGTCATTGAGTTCTCACAGTTCCTTCGACAGGCGGTGGATGAAGTCACGCGATTGCGTAGGGCTGAGCGCCGCCTTCTCTACCTTGACGAGAAGGGCCCGCAGCCTTTGCAGCTGTGCTTCGGCATCGATGGGGCCCTTGTTGATCGGTGCGTCGCGTAGCCCGGTGTCCAGCTTGGGCACCGGGCCACCGACGTACATCATCGAGACTCCGGCACCAGCGAAGTGATCCTGGTCGACGGGGATGATGCGCACGCCGACGCGGTTGTGTTCTGTCAGGTCCAGGATCTGCCGCAACTGAGCGTGTGCAACACGGCGGTCGGATACACGGATGCGCAGAGCGAATTCATGGACGATGGCTTCGTACGGAGTGGGGCTGTCACCTTCGATGACCGTGCGCCTCTGCATGCGATGCTCTACGCGGGGCTCCAGCTCGCTGGCTGGCATCCCGGGGTTCACGTAGGAGTACACCGCGCGGGCGTAGTCCGCAGTTTGGAACAGGCCAGGCACGTGGGTGACGACAACTTCGCGCAGGAACGTCGCGTGGTGCTCCAGCTCGGCCAGGTCCTGGAACACTTGCGGCAGGACCCCTCGGTAGGCATCCCACCAGCCGCGAGTCCGGCTTGTGGCCATAGCCACCAAGGCGTCAACCAACGCCTCGTCCGTGCACGCGTAATGAGACGCGAGGCGACGCAGCCGTACGGCGCTCACGCCTGACAGCCCGGACTCGATGTGTGTCATTTGTGCCGCGTTCACGCCGAGCAGCGCAGCAGTGTCCCGCGCGGTCATGCCTGCGGCCTCGCGCAGTCTGCGCAGTTCGGTACCCAGGCGCACTTGCCGAGCGGTGGGGTGAGACCGCAACGCCATGCACTAGCTCCTTTGGACAACTTGCCTGCCGGAGTGCCTCGTTCGGGTGCCAGAGTACGACAACGACTTGCAGCACCTAAATATTGAGGTCTACCTTCGGTGACGCGTGGCACACGCTGCGAGACCGGGAGCCCGGAAGCGCACCACCCCGTCATGCCATGACGGACGTGACACTGCCACCGCCCAGAGCCCGCTGCGTCCGGTAACTCCCCTCACGTAACAGGAGTTCTCGCATGCCCTCAAGCGAACCCTGGGAGTACACCCTGTACATCCCCCACGACCCCCGCGCCGTCACCATCTGCCGCCGCACTCTGCGCCTCATCCTCAGCCTGCACTGCTTGCCGCAACTCAGTGACATGGCCGAGCTGTTGGCCACCGAGCTGGTCAGTAACGCTGTCCGTCACACCAAGGGCCCCGCCGCCCTTCGCGTCCGTTACCGCGACGGTGTTCTCCGCGTGGGGGCCTGGGACGCCGACCCCACGCCGCCCGCCACGCCTCCGCGCGCCGCCGACGCGGGTGAAGAGCAGGGGCGCGGCCTCGATCTCGTGCGGGCCTGTGCGGACGGGTGGGGCTGGTATCCGGGGGACCCGAGGGCCACGGAACCCGGCAAGCACGTCTGGTGCGAACTAAGTGCGGCGTAGCTAGCCCACCCAGTTCGGGTTGCCGGGCTGGTCGACGCTGACGGTGCGGCCGCTCGTGCTGGGTCCGGACAGCGTGCCGGTCATCGCGGACGAGAAGGAGGTCGCGAGAGACGTCCCGCTCGCCGTGTTCTCGGCGATTACGCATGGAAAGGGCCCGGATACCGCCGCCATACTGGTGGCACTGGCCGCCGGCCTGAAAACCATCGACCCCGACAGCGCGGCGGTTTTCGCCCAGCTCACCGAGTCAGGCCTGGTCGACCCCCAGGCACAGAAGATCTGGAGGGACCTGATGACGACGACCAACTATTTCTTCCGTCACGAGGTCGCCGAGAAGGTGCGGGAAGAAGGTCGCGATGAGGCGCGAGCCGAGGAACGGGGGCAGGCCATTCTGCGCACGCTCGACTGGCGCGGTGTCGAGTTGTCGGAGGCGGATCGGGAGCGGGTGCGGTCCTGTGGTGACCTGGACCGCCTCGCGGTGTGGCTCGACCGTTCCTACGAGGTGACCGACGCGGCCGGCCTGTTCGACGGCGACGAAGTCTGACGCCCTCCGACGCGGGAAGTCCCGGCGCCGCCACCCGGATCAGGGGGGGGCGACGCCGGGACTTCCCGGCGAAACATCACGTATCGCTACGCGGCGGGCTTTTCCTCCAGGCGGGGGAACAGGACCGCGCCCTTCGTGACCGTCGCGCCCGCGGGGAGCGTGCCCCACGTGCCGGCGGCGCGGACGTCCTGGTCGGCGAGGGCGCCGAGGAGGGGCTCCGCGCCGAGGGAGTCCCAGAGCTTCTGGGAGGTCTCCGGCATGATCGGGTTGAGGAGGACCGCCACCGCGCGGAGGGACTCCGCCGCCGTGTAGAGGATCGTCGCCAGGCGGGCCTTGCCCTCCGGGCTGTCGTCCTTGGCGACCTTCCACGGCTCCTGCTCCGTGATGTAGCCGTTGACCTGCTTCACGAAGTCGAAGATCGCCAGGATGCCGCCCTGGAAGTCCAGCTCCTCGCCGATCGCGCGGTCCGCGGTCGCGACGGCCTTGGCGAGGCCGTCCTGGACCGCCTGCTCGGCCTCGCCGGCAGCCGTCGCCTCGGGCAGGGTGCCGCCGAAGTACTTGCCGACCATCGCCGCGACGCGCGAGGCGAGGTTGCCGTAGTCGTTCGCCAGCTCGCTGGTGTAGCGGGCCGTGAAGTCCTCCCACGAGAACGAGCCGTCGCTGCCGAACGCGATGGCGCGCAGGAAGTACCAGCGGTACGCGTCCACGCCGAAGTGGGACGTCAGGTCCTGGGGCTTGATGCCGGTCAGGTTCGACTTCGACATCTTCTCGCCGCCGACCATCAGCCAGCCGTTCGCGGCGACCTTGCCGGGCACGGGCAGGCCCTGCGCGAGCAGCATCGCGGGCCAGATCACCGCGTGGAAGCGGAGGATGTCCTTGCCGACGAGGTGGACGTTCGCGGGGAAGGTCGAGGCGAACTTCTGCTCGTCCGCGCCGTAGCCGACGGCCGTCGCGTAGTTCAGGAGGGCGTCGACCCAGACGTAGATGACGTGCTTGTCGTCCCAGGGAACCTTGACGCCCCAGTCGAACGTCGAGCGCGAGATGGAGAGGTCCTGGAGGCCCTGCTTGACGAAGTTCACGACTTCGTTGCGCGCGGACTCCGGCTGGATGAAGCCCGGGTTCGCCTCGTACAGGGCGAGGAGCCTGTCGCCGTACTCGCTCAGCTTGAAGAAGTAGTTCTCCTCCTTGAGGAGCTCCACCGGCTTCTTGTGGATCGGGCAGAGCTTCGTGCCGTCCTCGGCCTCGATGAGGTCGCCGGGGAGCTTGTACTCCTCGCAGCCCACGCAGTACGGGCCCTCATAGCCGCCCTTGTAGATCTCGCCCTTGTCGTAGAGATCCTGGACGAACTCCTGCACGCGGTCCGTGTGACGCTTCTCCGTCGTACGGATGAAGTCGTCGTTCGCGATGTTCAGGTGCTCCCAGAGGGGCTTCCAGGCCTCGGTGACGAGCTTGTCGCACCACTCCTGGGGGGTGACGTCGTTCGCCTCGGCCGTGCGCATGATCTTCTGACCGTGCTCGTCCGTGCCGGTGAGGTACCACACCTTCTCGCCGCGCTGACGGTGCCAGCGCGTGAGCACGTCCCCTGCAACGGTCGTGTAGGCGTGGCCCAGGTGAGGAGCGTCGTTGACGTAGTAAATGGGGGTCGTCACGTAGAACGCCTTCGCGTCTTCGCTCGTCCCCTGCTTCTCGGATCCAGTGGCCGCCATGGTCGAAATCCTAACGGCCCTGCGAAGATCCACTCACCTCGATTCCAGGGGGTGGACCGGTGGCTTCCGGTCCAGCCCCTGGGGTGGCGTACGACCGGTTACGGGCGCCAGGACGCCAGCAGGCCCTCGTACAGCTCCTTGTCCGTGAGCTCGCGCGGGGCCGGGCCCGCGTGGAAGAAGGCCGCGTTGTCGGCCTTCAGCTTGCGGAGGTAGTCGAAGCCCTTCGCGTCGTGCTCGCCGAACGCCACGAACTGGAAGAAGAGGGGGTGCTCGGCGGCGTCCTTCAGGGCCTGGGTCGCCGGGCCCTTCGCGTCGGGGGCGCCGTCCGTCTGGAAGATCACCAGGGCGGGGGTGCCGTTCTCCTTGTGCTCCGACTTCTCGTAGTGCGCCACGACCTCTTCGATCGCGCGGTGGTAGCTGGTGCGGCCCATGTGGCCCGCGGCGGCGTGCAGCTCGTCGATGCGGCCCTCGTGCTCGGGGAGCGTGAGGGTGCCGGTGCCGTCGATCTCCGTGGAGAAGAAGACGACGTGCACGGTGGCTTCGGGGTCCGTGTGGGCGGAGAGGGCGAGGACCTGTTCGCCGAGGCTCTGGGCCGAGCCGTCCTTGTAGTACGGGCGCATGGAGCCGGAGCGGTCGAGGACCAGGTAGACCTGGGCTCGGGTTCCTGTGAGGTTGTTCTTCTTCAGGGCGGCGGCTGCGGCTTTGTATGCGTTGGCTAGCCCCGGGGCTTTGGACCTCACCTTTGCCGCGGAGACGGCGGGCTTTCCCTTGGCCGGGGTGGGGTTGCCGCCCGCGTCCGGGGTTGCCTGAGCCTTCGGCTCGGGGTTGGCCTCGGGGGTGGCCTGAGCCTTCGGCTCGGGGTCGGCCTCAGGGGCGCCTTCGTTGTCGGTGCTCGGCACCGGGGGCTGTGCCCACCCGTCCCGCCCAGCGGGACGATTGCCCACAGCGGTAGCGGCTTCCGCCTCGGGCTCGTCCGCAGCGGGGGCAGGAGCGGGCTCGGCCTTGGCCTGGGGCTCGTCCGCAGAGGGAGCGGGCTCGGTCTCGGTCTTCGGCTCGTCCGCCGTGGGGGCGGTGGCGGCATCCGGCTCGGGGTCCGCCTGAGCCTTCGGCTCGGGGGCAGTGTCAGGAGCTACCTCGGCCTTCGGCTCGGGAGCCGCCTCAGCCTTCGGCTCGGGGGCAGCGTCAGGAGTTGCCTCGGCCTCCGGCTCGGGGGCCGTGTTCGGCGGCGCCGGCTGCTGGGGGACCGTTACGTTGTCGAATGCTGCTGCCACCAGGTCGTCCACCGTGGAGGGGGACGGTTCCGGGCTCGGGGAGGGGACCGAGGCCTTGGGGGGCGGGGTCGGCTCGGGGGACGGGGACGGGAGGGTCACCGGCTCCGAGGCTGCCGCATCCTGCTCCGGCGCAGTCGCACGCTCAGGCTCCCGTGCCTCCGGAACGCTCTCCTTGCGTGATCGTCCGAACGCGTTCCGCAGGCGGTTCAGAATGCCCATGTGCGCAACCCTTCGCGTGAGTTGATTCCCGAAAATCCCTGGCCAGGGCGGACACGTAAGGTTAGCCGCCGCTGTGGGCGATCTTGGGCAGGGTCATCGACCGGCACGGGACTCCTCCTCCGCCCACATCAGCCCACTGCCGGCCTGGCCTCAACTTCTTCCCGTGCGTCGCGGATTCACTCTCCGTTCACCCTCCGGCCGTCGTTATGCCGAATACCGCCCATAGCGTCACGGCGAAAACAGGCCATGCCAGACGACGGAGGACACGTGCGCAAGCTGCTGCCGATCATCACCTCGCATCAGGGGAGCGGCGGCCGTTCCGCCCTGACCTGCCGCTTCCGCTGCGGCGACGCCTGCTTCGGCGAGGTCCCGAACACCAGTGAGAACGAGTACGTCGGGGACGTCATCGCCGGTGCGCTCAGCCGCCGTTCGATGATGCGCGCCGCCGCCGTGGTGACCGTCGCCGCCGCCGCGGGCGGTGCGGTCATAGCGGACCCGGGCGCCCCGCAGGCAGCAGCCGCCGCGCCCACCGGCCGGCCCGGTGACAGGAAGAGCAAGGGGGCGCGCGGGCTGCGGTTCGCGCCCGTCGCGCCGAACACCGCCGACACCGTCACCATCCCCGCCGGCTACCAGCAGAGCGTCGTCATCCGCTGGGGCGAGCCCATCCTGCGCGGTGCCCCCGCCTTCGATGCGGCGAAGCAGACCGCCAAGGCGCAGGCCGGGCAGTTCGGGTACAACAATGACTTTCTGAGTCTGCTGCCCTTGCGGGGTGAGCACGGGCGCCAGGTTCTCGTCGCCAATCACGAGTACACGGACGAGCTGTTGATGTTCAAGGGGTACGACCCCGAGAACCCCACCCGTGAGCAGGTCGAGATCGCCTGGGCCGCCCACGGTCTGTCCGTCGTCGTGGTCGAGGGGGAGCGGAAGAGCGGGAAGCTGCGCGCCGTCAGCCGGCACCACCTCAACCGGCGCCTCACCGCCACCAGCCCCTTCCGGATCTCCGGCCCGGTGCGCGGCAGCGAGCTCGTCCGCACCAAGGCCGACCCGCGCGGCACCACCGTGCTCGGCACCCTCAACAACTGCTCGGGCGGCACCACCCCGTGGGGCACGACGCTGCACGGCGAGGAGAACTTCAACCAGTACTTCGCCAACGCGGAGAAGGTGACCGACCCGACGACCACCGCCCGCCTCAAGCGGTACGGCGTGACGGGCGCCGCCTCCGAGCGGAAGTGGGAGCGGTTCGACCGCCGCTTCGACCTCGCCCAGGAGCCCAACGAGGCCCACCGCTTCGGCTGGGTCGTCGAACTCGACCCGTACGACCCCGACTCGACCCCGCGCAAGCGCACCGCGCTCGGCCGCTTCAAGCACGAGGCCGCGCAGCCGCGCCTCACGGACGACGGCCGCCCGGTCGTCTACATGGGCGACGACGAGAAGTTCGACTACTTCTACAAGTTCGTCAGCAGCAAGCGCATGGCCAAGGGCACGTCCCGGGCCGCCCACGAGCACAACCTGACGCTCCTCGACGAGGGGACCCTGTACGTCGCCAAGCTGACCGGCGACTCGCCCGCGGCCGAGATCGACGGCAAGGGGACGCTCCCGGCGGACGGGGAGTTCGACGGCAGCGGCAAGTGGATCCCGCTCGCCACCGCGGGGCCCGGCGGCAAGGCCGTCTCGCACGTCGACGGCATGACCGCCGAGGAGGTGTACGTCTTCACGCGCCTCGCCGGTGACAAGGTGGGCGCCACGAAGATGGACCGCCCCGAGGACATCGAGCCGTCCCCGCACACCGGCAAGGTGTACGTGGCGCTCACCAACAACTCCGACCGCGGCAAGGCGGGCAAGGCCGGTGCCGACGAGGCCAACCCGCGCAACCTCAACAAGCACGGGCAGATCCTGGAGCTGACCGAGCGCCGCAACCGCGCGGACGCCACCACCTTCGGCTGGTCGCTCTTCCTCGTCGCCGGCGACCCGAACGACCCCTCGACGTACTTCGCGGGCTTCCCCAAGGAGCGGGTCTCCCCGATCTCCTGCCCCGACAACGTCGCCTTCGACCCGCACGGCAACCTGTGGATCTCCACCGACGGCAACCAGCTCGGCTCGCACGACGGCCTCTTCGGCGTCGCCACGCGCGGTGACCGGCGCGGCGAGCTCAAGCAGTTCCTGACCATGCCGACCGGCGCGGAGACCTGCGGCCCGATCGTGCAGGAGCGGCGCGTGCTCGTCTCCGTGCAGCACCCGGGCGAGGTCGACGGCGCGTCGGTGGAGAAGCCGGCGAGCGCCTGGCCCGACGGGCCCGGGAAGATCGTCCGCCCGTCGGTCGTCGCGGTGTGGCGCGAGGACGGCCGCGACATCGGCGTCTGATACGCCGGAGAGCGGGTGTGGGGGCGGGGGGCGTCAGCGGGTGGCCGGGATCAGTGTTCCGCCGGTCGTCCCGCGGGCGTCGCCGGCCCGCAGCAGCCACTCCGCGTAGGCGGGCGCCTGCCGGGCCGCCTCCCAGTAGGCGGCCTCCAGCTCGCCGTACACCGCGTCGAGCTCCTCCTCGGTGCGCGCCGTCAGGATGAGGCGTACGCCGAGGGGGTCGCCGTACAGGGGGCGTACGGCCATGTCGGTCCTGCCTCGTGAGGTCGGCTGGCAGAGGGTGACGACCTCGCCGGTGGCGACGAGGGAGGACGCGGTGAGGTAGTCGCCGTGCAGGACACGGGGGTTGAGGCCGGCCGCGGTCAGGACGCGGCGCAGGCCGTCCCACTCGCCGTCGACCGTCGGGTCCACCATCCAGCGGTCGTCCGCGAGGTCGGAGAGGCGTACGACGGGACGGTCCGCCGCCGGATGGTCGGCGGCGAGGGAGACGAACTGCGGCTCCCGGTCGAGGAGTATCCGTCTTCGCAGGCTCTCCGGCATCCGCAGCGGGCAGCCCTCCACCTCGTGCACGAAGGCGATGTCGAGCTGGCCGGTCTCCACCATGCGCAGCAGGGCATTCGCGGACACGTCCATCTGGAGGGACATCTCGGTCCCGGGCAGCCGTGCGCGCAGTCTGCGCAGCCAGCCCGGTATGGCACGGCTCGCCGTGGAGCCGATGCGCAGCTGCGGGCCCTCGGCGGTGCGGGTGGCGGCCGCCCTGGTCTCGGCGACCAGCGCCCGCATCTCCGTGACGAGGGGGCGGGCGCGGCTGAGGACGACCCGGCCGAGCTGGGTGGGGCGGCAGCCGGTGCGCTCGCGGGCGAAGAGCTGGCCGCCGAGCGCGTGCTCGATGCGCCGCAGCTGCGTCGTCAGCGACGGCTGGCTCATGCCGAGCTGCCGCGCGGCCTTGTGCAGGCTGCCGGTGTCGGCGATGGCGCACAGCGCGCGGAGGTGCCTGACCTCGAGCTCCATGGCCGTTGAGCGTAGAGGCGGTACGGCCGCCGCACCAGACGCTCAAACCCCATGAGAACCGGCCGATCTGGGCAGGCCGGGTCCCGGCGATAGCTCCGTGCTATCGCGAGTTGCCATCATCCCCACGCGTCACACGCTCCCCGACACTCACCGGTACCGAACCGTTCACCTTTCATCGACTGCCCCACGCGGTCGTGGAACGAGTAGGGAGCCCCCCACACATGAACAAGCGTTACCTGTCTGTCGCGGCCGTCCTCGGCCTCACCGTGGCCGGACTCGGCGCGACCTCGGTCTCGGCCTCCGCCGCGCCGGCCGGCCCTGTCGGCTCCGGCCAGTCCTCGTACGCCCGGTACGAGGGATCGGCCGCGGAGGCCAAGGCCAACAAGGCGTTCTTCGAAGCCGTCGTGAAGGCGGTCGCCGAGAAGCGCGCGGCCAACCCCGGAGCGAAGTCCGTGACCGTCACGTACGACGCGTCCGGCGCCCCGTCCTTCGCCCGGCAGATAGCCAGTTCCACGTCCATATGGAACAGCGCCGTCTCCAACGTCAAGCTCCAGGAGGGCAGTTCCGGCGCGAGCTTCGAGTACCGCGAGGGCAATGACCCGCGCGGCTCGTACGCGAGCACGGACGGCCACGGGAAGGGCTACATCTTCCTGGACCACGCGCAGAACCAGGAGTACGACTCGACGCGCGTCACCGCGCACGAGACCGGGCACGTGCTCGGGCTGCCCGACACGTACGACGGGCCGTGCAGCCAGCTCATGTCGGGCGGTGGGCCCGGGCCCTCCTGCACGAATGCGCAGCCCGATGCGGCGGAGCGCTCGAAGGTCGAGCAGCTTTGGGCGAATGGGTTCGCCAAGGCGCTGCACAAGGTTGGCGCCCGCTGAGCGCGGTGCTGTAAGGGATTTTCGGTTGTTGGGGAGCTGCGGGCCGGTTTGTGGCTGGTCGCGCAGTTCCCCGCGCCCCTTTTACCTACCCTTCGGTGAGGCCACCGCCCGTGCCGCGCCCACCTCCTGGCGTAGGGGCTCCAAGACGCTCTCCTTGGAGTTGTCCGTGAAGTTCGCGTGGCCCTTCTCCAGGATGACCGACTTGCGCAGGCGGTCCGCCAAGCCCTCCAGTTCGCGAGCGACTTCGGCCACCTCCTCCGGAGTCGGGGGTTTCGCGCCGTGCCGGATGCGGACCCTTGCCGCCGTCGTGGCGTCGAGGATGCGTTCCACGGCGACGACCAGCGGCCACCAGGCGGCTGCCCGCGTGCCGGTGGGCGGCGGCTCGGTCAGGGCGCGCTGGAACTCGGAGCGGATGACGGACAGGTCGCGGTAGAGGCCGCGGCGCATGCGGGCGCGCTCGGCGGGTTCCCCGTCGGTGCCGAACGCGCACTCCACGTACCGCGCGGTGTCCGCCACCGCGTCCGCGAGCCGGTCGCCGATCCGGGTGCCCCAGCTCTCCGGCCAGAGCAGATATCCGGCGACGAGCGTGATGCCGCAGCCGATCAGGCTGTCGACGAGGCGCGGCACGACGAGGCCGAGGCCCTGGTGGTTGAGGATGTCGGAGAGCAGCAGGATGACCGGGGTGATCGCCGCGGTCTGGTAGCCGTAGCCGCGGGTGGTGAGGGCCGGGATGAGCGGGGCCAGGAGCATCATCACGGGCACGTCCCACCAGCCGTGGGGGACCTCCGCGAGGACCGCCGCCGCGACCACCAGGCCGGCCGCCGTGCCGAGCGCGCGCAGGACGGCGCGCGAGAAGACCGAGCCGAAGTCGGGCTTGAGGACGAAGGTGACGGTGAGCGCCACCCAGTACGACCTGGGGACTTCGACGAGGGAGACCAGGGCCTGGGCGACGCCGATGCAGAGGGCCAGCCGCAGGCCGTAGCGCCATGAGGTGCTGGACAGGATGACGTTGCGGGCGGCGCGGCGGGCGCGGACGCGCAGGGCGGCGGGGCGGCCGAGGCGGTCGTCGGCCGCGATGACGCCGAGCGGGTCGGGGTCGGCGAGGGTCTCCGCCGCGTGCAGCACGGCGTGGTCGAGGGCGCGGGCGGCGTGGTCCTGGGGTTCCGGGATGCGGGCCGCGGCGCGGGTCGCAGGTGCGCTGACGGTGGCGTGCGCGGTCGCGCCTCGCTCCACCGCGTCCGCGAGCGCGCGGACGGCGTCCGGGACCTCGGGCGGCAGGCGTACGCAGGCGTGGCGGGCGGCCTGGTCGGCGGCGGGGGCGGCCTCGACGATCGGGATGAGGGCGTTCAACTGGGCGACGAGCCGGACCAGTTCGGGGTTGCGGCCGTGGTCGCGGGTGCGCCGGGCGAGGACGAGGTCGTAGCTCTGGTTCAGGGAGGCCGTCACGGCGGTGCGCGCATCGCCGTACGCGTCCGTGCCCGCCGCATCCAGCAGCGCCGCCACCAAGCGGTAGGAAGCGGCGACGGCGGAGCGTTCGGGGACGCCGGAGCGCAGCGGCCAGGCGAGCAGGGCGAGCGCGAGGACGAGGAGCCCGCCGCCGGTCATCAGGGCCGGGGCGAGCCACCACTCCCCCGGCATCGGCAGCCCGGCGCCGACCACGCAGTTGAGCAGCAGGAGCAGGCCCGACACGGAGGCGACGGCGCCGATCGTCGACATCATCCCGGAGACCAGCGCGACGAACGTGACCGCGCCGACCGCCACCCAGCCGTGCCCGAAGACGAGCGAGCCGAGGGTGACGCCGATGGCGCCGAAGAGCTGCGGCACGGCGATGTTGAAGATCCGCATGCGGTAGGCGTCGGCGGTGTCGCCGATGACCCCGGAGAGGGCACCCATGGAGGCGAGCGCGCCATAGGTGGGCTTGCCCGCGAGGATGCCGACGGCGAGGGGGAGCGCCATCGCCACGGAGGCGCGGGCCACGGCCGCCCAGGGGATGGGCGCGGACTGCGGCTTGAGGGACCTGACCAGCCAGTCGGGTGGGGTGAGCGGGCTCAGTGAGACCGGACGGGCGGTACGGGACTCTCGGGGCATGCGCCCATTATCGGTGCTTTACGTTACTTTCCCGGGCCGGGCGATCAAGGCCCGGCAGGGCACCCCGGTCAACGCTCCCTTTCGGCTTCGTACAGGGTCAGGGTGACGGCCAGGGCCCGGTGGTCGGTGTCGCCGATGTCCAGGAAGCGGGCGTCGCGGGCGGCGAAGTCCGGGGTGGCGAGGACGTGGTCGATCTGCGCGCCGAGCGGCGCGGGCGCGGCGGCGGGCCAGCTCGGGGTGCGCGAGGACCCGGCGAGGCGGGCCGCGTCGCGCAGCCCCTCGTCCAGGAGCGCACGGAACGCGGCGTGGTCCTGGGTGGCGTTGAAGTCCCCGGCGACGATGGTGGGCCGCCCGCCTCCCGCGGCCGCGTACTCCTGGAGCTTCCGCAGCTCGGAGCGCCACAGGCCGACCTCGCGGGGCAGCGGCGGCATGGGGTGCGCAAGCTGTACGCGTACGGGATGTCCGTCGACGTCGGCGACGGCGCCGGGCATGCCGAGGGTGGCCTTGACGCCGGCCGCGCTCTTGAGCGGGAACTTGGAGAGGATGACGGAGCCTTCGGCGCCGTACGCCTCGACGGCCTCGCGGTGCGGGTAGTCGGCGCGGGGCAGCTCCTTGCGGAGCAGGGCCGAGCAGGCCGGGTCGCACTCCTCCACGAACAGCAGATCGGGCCGCTCCTTGCGGACAGCCCGGACCAGGCCCGGGGTGCCCTGCCCGAACTCGACGTTCGACGTCAGCACGCGCAGCTCGGCGACGGCGGAGCCGCGGGGCGTGTCGGTGTTCCCGTACGGCTCCATGTACCAGGCGACGAGGCCGAGCGCGACGACGCCCCACAGCATGCCGGTCCGCCACCGCACGAGCACGGCCATCAGCAGCCCTGCCCCTGCGGGCGCGAGCAGCCAGGGCAGGAACGCGAGCAGCTGCGGCACGGGCGTGAAACCGTCCGAGTCGGCGACCCGGAAGCCGATGACGGCGCTCACCCCGGCTAGCAGCAGCCCGGCACCCCACGCGGCGGCGCGCCCCGCACGCCGTCGCGGCGCCGGTTCGTCCCGGCCCTCGTCGGCGGCCGTGCTGTTGACGTCGTTCACGCTGTCCACGCTGTTCACGCTGTCCAAGGGGACGGGCCTCTCGTCGTCGGTGGCTGTGGTGCCTGTCGCTCCCGCCGGGCGCATCCTCCCTCAGAGACGGGGTGGGACCTACGACGGTTGCCCATCGGGCGGGAACCGCAGGAAGGGGCGGTCGGCGGGGGCGACGGCGTCGGGCGGTCCCGTGGCCGCGAGGACGACGTCGAGGACGCGGTCCGGGTCGGCGGCGTAAATCGCGAACCAGGCCATGTTGGCCTCGACCACGGCCCACCGGCCGTCGGCCAGCACGCCGACGTCGAGGACGACGGCACGGGGAAGCCGCGGTCCCGCCCCCGCACAGTGCGCGAGGACCCGCCCGGCGAAGGCGCGGGCGCCGTCGCTGAGCGGCCCGGGGCCGAGCAGCCCGCGGACCGCGTACCGGCTGCCGGTGACGACCCGCCCGTCGAGCACGAAGCACCGGTACTCGGCGGCGAAGTCGACGACGTCACAGACGAGTACGGCGGCGTCGTCCGTGACGCGGGCCGCGGCGTCCGGAGGCGGCAGTCGCGAGCCGTCCGGGTACACGGCCGCCGGAAACGACTTCTCCGACGGCGGCTTCACAAAGGCGGCCCGCCGCAGCCGCCGCGCCTCACCGAGCGTCGTCGACTCCACGCGGCGGCACGTGAGGTCGTACGGCAGGGCAGCGAGCCAGCCGTCGGCCGGTTCGAGCAGCGCGATACCGGCGCGGCCGGCGACCCGGTCGGCGGCGAGGGGCCCGCCGTACCAGTGCACGGCCGGCCCCGGGCCCGGGGGCGCGACGGGCAGCCGCGCCGACACGCGCAGACCACGCCGGACGGCCGCCTCGGTGAGCAGCACGGCGGTAGAGCTGCGCGGGTGCGGGGCCAGCAGAACGGCAGGTCCGGGCGTACACATGCTCGGTGACGGTAATCGAACCGACCGGTCACCACCCGCGAGTTTCCGTGTACGCGGACCTACGCAGACCTATGACGGCGGTCGCTCAGGCGCGGTAGGAGCCACATCGCCAGAGCCACGACGAGTCCCGTCGCGATGATCACCCAGGCCGTCACCCGCAGCGTCTCCGTCAGCGCGTCGTACACCGCGCCCGCGGCGTCGCGTGAGATGTCCGGGGGGAGGTCGTCGAGGGTCAGGGCGCGGCCGGTCGCGACGGCGGCGGCCAGGACCGCGGCGGTGAGGGCCATGCCGAGCGCCGTGGCGGTGACGGCCCTGCGGCGGCGGGCGGCGAGCAGGACGCCCGCGACGGCGAGGACGGCCGCCGCCACCGCGGGCCAGACCCCCGCCACCTGCAACGTGTGGAAGCTCTTCCACAGCCGGCCGAGGTCCTCGGACTCCAGGACCGTGATCTCCGTGTGCTTCACCGGGATCTTCGACGCGAACGGCACGCCGTCGTCCTCCAGTTGCCGCTTGATCTGCTCGGTGATGGGCGCGAGGTCGATGGTGACCTCGCCGTTCGAGTCGTCGTTGAGGGCGGACTGCACGGCGTCGTGCGCCCCCCGGTTCGCCGCCTTCCAGGCTGTCCGGTACGCCCCGGTCTCGGTGAACGACCGCACCGCGTCCCGTACGAACGACTCGACCGCGCCCCGCAGCGGTCCCACGTCGATCTCCTTCATCACCGAGTCGGTGACGGCGTCCGCCACCGCCGCGCGCACCGCGGGGTCGGAGGCGAGCGGCGCCATCGTGGCGACGTAGCTGTCCCGGTCCCCGATCTCGTACTTCGCCCAGGCGGAGAGCGCCCCGAACGGCACCAGGAGGCAGGCGAGGACGAGGAGGACGGCGGACAGGGCGGGGCGGACGCTTTTCGGCACGCGTCCAAGGCAAGGCCCCGATCACGCGGGGCGCGACCGGGGCGACTGCATATGGGGCAACGAAGTCAGCCGCACAAGCGGCCAACACCCGCTACTTGCGGTTGTACAGACGCATCGTCACCGGCCCGAACACCGCCACCAGGAGCAGCGCCCAGCCGAACGTCCACGCCAGCTCCGTCGTCGGCGACGTGCCGTCCATCAGGGCGCGGACCGCCGAGGAGACGTGGGTGATGGGGTTGTTGTTGACGAAGGCCTGCAGCCAGCCCGGCATCGTCTCGGGCTTCACGAAGATGTCGCTGAGGAACGTCAGCGGGAAGATCACCATCATGCTGACGCCCATCACCGACTTCTCGGTGCGCAGCAGCAGCCCGAACATCGTCCAGATCCACGAGAAGGCGAAGGAGAAGACGAGCAGGACCGCGATGCCCGCCACGACGCCGACGAAGCCGCCGTCCGGGCGGTAGCCCATGATGAGGCCGACGGTCAGGATCACCACGGAGGCGATGGCGTAGCGCAGGGCGTCGCCGAGGAGGTAGCCGACCATCACCGAGGGCCGCCAGATCGGCAGCGTACGGAACCGGTCGAAGACGCCCTTCTCGATGTCGGTGTTGACCGAGACGCCCGTGTACATCGTGATCATGACGACGGACATCACGAGGATGCCGGGCAGCAGGTACTGGATGTACTCGCGCGGCGACCCGGCCAGCGCCCCTCCGAAGAGGTAGGTGTACATCAGCACCATCATGATCGGGAACGCCGTGACGTCGAAGAGCTGCTCCGGCACGTGCTTGATCTTGAGGATGGCGCGCCAGCCGAAGGTGAGGCAGGCGGAGAGCGCGGTCGGCCTTGCCGGGCGCTCGGTGGCGATGAGGAGCTCGGCGAGGGACTCGGCCCTGACGGGTGCGAGTTCCTGGGTCTCGGTGGGGGCGGGGGCGCTCATGCCGTGGCCTCTTCCTTCAGGTCCTGCACGTCTTCCGTCACGGGTGCCCGGTGGCCGGCGTCCGCGCCGGTCAGGGCGAGGAACACCTCGTCGAGGCTGGGCTGGCCGAGCGAGAAGTTGTCGACGGTGATGCCGGCGAGGGCCAGCTCGGCGAGCGCCCGGGACGCCTGCTCGGCCGCGCCGCCGCCGTTCCGCTCGCCGTGGGTGCCGACGCGGGCCGTCAGGGCCACCGGGTCGGGCTCCAGCTGCACCGGCGCGTCGAGCACCGCGCCGAGCAGCCGGGCCGCCTCCTCGCGCCGCGCGGCATCCCGCAGCCGTACATGCACCGAGCCCGCGCCGACCGACGCCTTGAGCTCGCCCTTGGTGCCCTCCGCGATGACCTTGCCCTTGTCGATGACGGCGATGCGGGCCGCCAACTGGTCGGCCTCGTCGAGATACTGGGTGGTGAGCAGGACCGTCGTGCCGTGGCCGACGACCGCGCGCACGATGTCCCAGACCTGGTTGCGGCTGCGGGGGTCGAGGCCCGTCGTCGGCTCGTCGAGGAAGAGCAGGTCCGGGGTGTTCAGGATGGACGCGGCGATGTCGATGCGGCGCCGCATGCCGCCCGAGTAGTTCTTCACCTGCCGGGCGGCCGCGTCCGTCAGGCCGAACGCTTCGAGGAGCTGCCCTGCCCGGTCCCGCGCCGCCTTCCTGGCGTGCCCGGTGAGGCGGCCGAGCAGGACGAGGTTCTCCATGCCGGTCAGGTCCTCGTCGACCGACGCGTACTGCCCGGTGAGGCTGACCCGGCTGCGTACGGCGTCCGCCTCGCGCACCACGTCGTGGCCGAAGACGTGCGCCTCGCCCCCGTCCGGGCGCAGCAGGGTGGCGAGCATCTTGACCGCCGTGGTCTTGCCCGCGCCGTTGGGCCCGAGCACGCCGTAGACCGTGCCGGCCGGGACGGTGAGGTCGATTCCGTCGACCGCGCGGTTGTCGCCGAAGGTCTTCACCAGACCCGCGGTCTCGATGGCCGTGCCGCTCATGTCCGCCCGCCTTCTCGCAAGGGGTTCCGCGAAGGAGTGTCGTAGGGGCAGACCGGGTCCGCCCCGGAAACTCATCGGTCTCCAGGCTAGAACCGTCTCCGGTGGAGCGCTGGGCCGAACGGGTGTTTCCTGGATGAGGGGATCAGGAGGCTGATCATGCGAATCGCTCTGGGCCTGGGGGCGGCCTGCGCGGCGGCCGTACTGACGGCAGGAACCGCCGCCACCGCCACAGCCACTACATCCGTAAGTCCCGCATCCGTAAGTCCCGCCCACAACGACGACGTCATCTGGGGCACCGTCGTGTCCGGCCCCGACCTGAAGGTCAGGGACGAACCGAGCACCCGCGGCACGGTCCTCGCGAAGCTGCCGTACGGCAGCGAGGACCGCGTCAAATGCGCCGTCAAGGGCACCACTGTGCACGGTGACCCGCACTGGTACTGGCTGGAGGGCGTCCGCGGCTGGGTGAGCGCGGCGTACATCGACACCGGCGGCCGGCACGTGCCGAGCTGCCCGTCGTCCCAGGACCCGTGCCCGCAGTGGCGCGACAAGGACCACCGGGACCACAGGGACTGCGACCACGACCACGACCCGTGTGCGTACCGCGATCACTGACGTACGCCCTGTGCGCGCACCGCGATCACTGACGTACGCGTACGCCCCGTGCAGAGAAGGGAACCGTCATGGCACATGCCGCGCCCACTCACGCTCACTACACGCCCCGCACCACGCCCGGCGCACGCGCCACCCCGACCTCCGCGGCCCGCTGGGCCGGTCTCGCCCTGCTCGCGGGGGTCGTCTACGGCCTCTGGGCCTGTGCGATCCGGCGCGACGGCGGGCCGATCACCACCGGGAACGTCCTGTTCGGTGTGGTGACCGGCCTGGTCTTCGCCGCCCTCATGTTCGCCCTGCACCGGGTGGCGCCCGCGCTCCCGCGGGAACTGCGCGCGCTGTCCTGGACGGCGTTCGCGGGGATCGCGTTCGGCTTCCTCTACAGTCTCGGCGGGGCGAGCGTGCTGCGGTCCACCGTGATGGCGCTGGTGGTCGCGGCGGGCGTCTTCGCGGTGACGTTCTACCGCTACTACACCACCGAGTGAGCTCGGTCCCGGTCTCGGTCCCGGTCCCGCTCCCGGCCCGCCCCGCGCCCCAGCCGGTGCGCGACGAGCAGTGAAGCGGCCAGCACCAGACCCGAGTTGACGGCCACCGCCACGCTCACCCCGGACAGGACGGCCTGCGGATCAGCGCCCGCACCCGTCCCTGTCCGGGCCGCCACGATCGCGCTCATCACCGGGATGCCGAGGGTGATGCCGACCTGCTGGGTCATGGTCGCCAGACCGGTCGCAAGGCCCTGCTCGGAGTCGGCGACGCCCGAGGTGGCGGTCACCATGAAGCCGACGATGAGCACCATGTTGCCGACGCCGCCGACGAACGTGGCGGCCAGCAGCAGATACAGCCAGCCCCCGGACGTCCCGAGGGCCACCAGGGACAGCGTGGCGGCGGCCTGCACCGCGCCTCCGCCGAGGATCGCCGCCCGGCCGCCGAACCGGCTCACCACCCGCCCGCCGAGCAGCCCCCCTGCCACCGTGCCGAGACCGAGGACGCCGAAGGCCAGACCGGTGGCGAGCGCCGAGTAGCCGAGGACCTCCTGGAGGTAGAGCGTCAGGAGGAAGACCAGTGAGGTCTCCGTGGCGAAGGCGATCAGCCCCGCCGTGTTGCCCCAGACGACCGTGCGGCGCCGCAGGATGCGGACGGGCACGAGCGGCGCGGGCGAGCGCCGCTCCACGAAGTGGAAGGCGACGAGCAGGGCGACGCCCGCGAGCAGCGCGGCGAGCGCGACGGGGTCGCCCCACCCGCTCTCGCCCGCCCGAGTGAGCCCGTGGACGAGCGCGAGAAGGCCGCCGGTGACGGTGACCGCGCCGGGCAGGTCGAGGCGGTGTCTGCAGACGATGCGCGACTCGGTGAGGAGGGCCGGGGCGAGGGCGACGACGGCCGCGGCGACCGGCACGTTGATGAGGAACGCCCAGCGCCAGGAGAGCAGTTCGGTGAGGAGCCCGCCGAGGACGGCGCCGGTGGTGAAGCCCGCCGACATCAGCGCTCCGTTGAGGCCGAGCGCCCGGTCCCGCAGCGGCCCCTCGCGAAAGGCCGTGGTGAGCAGGGCGAGCCCCGCCGGGGTGACCGCCGCGGTCGCCAGGCCTTGCAGCACCCGGGCGGTGAGCAGGACCTCCGGCGTGGTGGCGAGGCCGCCCAGGGCCGAGGAGAGCCCGAGGAGCGCCATGCCCCCGACGAACAGCCGCTTCCGCCCGAACAGGTCGGCGATCCGCCCGAGGAGGAGCGTGAAACCGGCCGCGGCGAGCGCGAAGGCCGTGGAGATCCACTGGAGGTGGGCGAGGGAGAAGCCGAGCCCCTCCCCGACGACGGGGAGGGTGACGTTCAGGATCGAGAAGTCCACGGCGACCATGAACTGCGAGCCGAGGAGGAGGGTCAGGACCAGCTTCTGGCGGCCGGTCATGCGCACGCGCACGCTGCCCGGGCCGGTGCCCGCCGAGATCTCGACGGCGCTCACAGCGCGTCCAGCTCGACCGCGCGGGCCATGGCCCGGTAGCCGGCGTCGTTCGGGTGCAGGTGGTCCCCGCTGTCGTACGCGGGCGCGATCCGCTCCGGGTCCTTCGGGTCGGCGAGGGCCTTGTCGAAGTCGACGTACGCGTCGTACTCGCCGGACGTCCGCACCCACCGGTTGAACTCGTCGCTCACGGCGGCCGCGTGCTCGCCGTAGTGGTCGGAGCCGCCGAGCGGGAGCAGGGTGGCGCCGACGATCCGGACCCCCTTGGCGCGGGCCTGGCGTATCAACTCCCGGTGGCCGTTGATGAGGTCGCGGGCGGAGACGACCGGCGCCGGCTTGTAGGTGGGCTTGTCGGTCTCGCTGAAACCGATGTCGTTGAGCCCTTCGAGGACGACGACCGTGCTGACGCCGGGCAGGTCGAGGGCGTCCCGCGCGAAGCGGTTGGTGCTCTTCTCGCCGTACCAGGCCGAATCGTTGAGGACCATGTTGCCGCCGATGCCGGCGTTGAGGACGGGCCTCGGCCGCCCCGCCTCGTCGAGGCGCTCGGCGAGGGCGTCGGACCAGCGGCGGTCGCGGTCGGTGGAGGAGGCGAAGCCGTCGGTGATGGAGTCGCCGAAGAGGACGACACCGTCGCGCCGCTGCCGGGCCTCGCCGTCCACGTCCACGCCCGCGAGGTAGTACCAGGACTCGGTCGACTCGCCGAAGGCGCGGCCCGCGGTGTCGGCGGAGTGGTCGCCGTCCGCGCGGTAGCTGGTCGCGAAGGACTGCGCGTGGAAGGTGGCGGGTCCCGTGGTCTGGGCGAGGTGCAGGGTGACGGTGACGGACTCGAACGGGTCGAGCTCCAACCCGACGGCATCGCTGGACAGTTGACCGTGGGCAGGGACGGTGACGAACCGCTTCCCGCCGAACGTGAGGTGTCTGACCGAGCCCTTCTCGACCGACGCCCCCTTCTTCGTACGGGCGATGGTGGCACCCGCGACCTTCAGCGGCGAGGTGCCGTACGCGTTGGAGAGCCGGATGCGGGCCCTGTCGCCGCCCTCCGTGACGCGGACGACCTGGCGCAGGGTCTGGCCGTCGAAGCCCGCCTCCGACCAGTTGGGCTTGAAGCCGGTGCTGGGGCGCTGGGGGGCGGCGGCCCAGGCGGCGGTCCAGGACGGGCCGGTGGCGGTGCGCTCGGGGGACGCCTCGGCACCGGTCACGGCGAGGGTCGTGGTCAGGGCGAGAGCGACGGCGCCGGCGGTGACGGCGAGGGACGTGCGGGCACGCGAAATCATCGGGATCTCCTGGCGGTTGAAGAGAGAGGGTGTCCGTCCGGCGGGTCGCCGTCCTGACTCCTCAAAGATCCGCCGGACGCGATCCCCCATCAACGGCGATCCGTGAAACGATCGACGCGCTCAGGCTTATCGATGCAGGTCACAGTGGGTATGACGGTGGGTACCGGGGGGTACGTGGTGGAGCGGCAAGAGCTGGAGACCTTCTTGACCCTGGCCGAGGAGCTGCATTTCGGCCGCACGGCCGAGCGGCTGCTGCTCTCCCAGGCCCGGGTCAGCCAGACGCTGAAGAAGCTGGAGCGCAGGATCGGCGCCCCGCTCTTCGAGCGCACCAGCCGCGTGGTGCGGATGTCCCCGCTGGGCCGTCAGCTGTACGAGGATCTGGCGCCCCTGCACGCCCGGATGGAGGCGGCCGTGGCCCGCGCCAAGGACACGGCGCGCGGCGTCGACGGCGAGCTGAACGTCGGCTTCCTCGGCTCGGGCGCGGGCACGCTGACCGCCCCGATCCTGGCGATGTTCCGGGAGCGCTGCCCGCACGTCGAGGTGCGCATGCGGGAGACCCAGTTCCAGGACCCGCTGGGCGCGCTGCGCGGCGGCGACGTCGACCTGCTCTTCACGTGCCTGCCGGTCGAGGAGCCGGACCTGACGGTCGGCCCGGTCGTCATCAACGAACCGCGCATGCTGGCGATGCCGCTCGGCCACCCGCTCGCCGGCCGCACGTCGGTCTCCCTGGAGGAGCTGGCGGGCGAGACGTTCTTCGGCGTCGTGAACGGCGCGCCCGCGTACTGGTGGGACTTCCACGTGCCGCCGCGCACGCCGAGCGGACGCGAGATCCACCGCGGCCGCGCCGTCGCGTCCTTCCAGGAGCTGATGACCCTCGTCGCGACGGGCCAGGGCATCTCACCGGTCGTCGCGTCAGTGGAGAAGTACTACGCGCGGCCCGACGTCACGTTCGTACCCCTGCGGGACGTGCCGTCCGCCGATGTGGCGCTGATCCACCGGACGGCGGGCGTCGGCGCCCGGGCGGAGGCGTTCATCCGTGCGGTGGAGGACGCGATCGCGGCGAACGGCGGTCCGGCGCCGTACTGAGCGCGAGCCACGTGGGGGCTTCTCAGGGGCCGGCGACGTCCGAGCGGTCGTTGCACAGCGCCCAGATGACGAAGACGCCGATCGCGATCGAGATGAGCGCCCAGATGGGGGTGTACGGCAGCCACAGGAACTGCGCCACGATGGCCAGCGCGGCCAGCGCGACGCCGCTGGCCTTCGCCCAGCTCGCACCCTTGAGGATGCCCCAGCCGACGACGGCCACGAGGATGCCGAGGACCAGGTGGATCCAGCCCCACGTGGTGAGGTTGAACTTGTAGACGTAGTCGCCGATCCGCTCGTAGACGTCGTCCTTGGCGATGCCCGCGACGCCCTCGAAGATGCCGAGGATGCCGTTCACCATCATCAGGACACCGGCGAACATGGTGCCGCCCGCGGCCCACCCGCTCTCCCGGGTCGGGTGCGGCTCGTGTGTTCCGTGGCCGGGCCGGTGCGGCGCGCTCGCGCTGCTCATGGCCACCACCCCCTCATCTCTCTGCTCGGGTCTCAGGTGGACTCACAGCCTGTGACGTCACGAGGGGCGGGGCGAGCGGTGCTGGGCCGAACGGGTGGGGCGGTGTTTCCGTTTCCCGCGAACGCTCAGGAGGCGGCGGCCACGACGCGGGTGATCTCCGCCGTCATCCGCCGGATGCCCGGCGACCGCACCGGGCACGGCCGTGACCTGGCCGTGGTCGGCGCCAGGCAGAAGTGCAGGAAGTCGTCGCCGCGGTGCATGGCCGTACGGCCGCTGCCCGGCTCCGTGCAGTACGCCGGGTGCCGCGTCTCGTACGCCGTGCACGGCAGCTTCTCGACCCACGTGTAACGGCCCGATGCCGGGCTGACCGTCCGCCCCGCGTCGGCGACGAGCCCGCCCGACGCCTTCGCCTGCGCCCGGTAGACGGCGTTGACGCGCCGCACGCGGTCGGGTGTCATCGCGTCGGGCCCCTGTAGGACCCACACGACACGGGTCCGGCCCGAACCGGCGGCGGCGTCGATCTGCGCGGCGAGCCGCCGCGCGTCGGCGGCGTACCGGTCGAAGTACTTCGCACGCTGTTTGTCGTACGTGATGCCGTCCATGCACGGCGTGTAGCCCCACGCGTTCCCCCAGAACTGGAGGACGACATAGTCCGGCCGCTCGGCCCGCACCAGCGCGGCCGCCTTGTCCTTGTCGGGTACGAGGGAGTCCTTGCCGGTCCCTTCGAGGTAGTCGCAGAGGGTGGTGCCGGAGTACGGGGCACTGCGGTAGCGGGCGCGGAGGCCGTCGCGGAGCTGCGCGCCGAGGACGTCCTGGTTCTCCATGGCGAGGGAGTCCCCGAGGTAGAGGACCTTCGGGGCATTCGGAGCCTCTGGGGCCTTCGGTGCCTCTGGGGCCTTCGACCGCGGCTTTTCCGCGGCACGCTGCCGCGTGGTGGAGGACGGCGAGGGCTCCCGGGGCGCCGCGGCCCCGGGTGGTGCCTCGGGCGCGTCGGCCGGTGCCGCGCCCCCGGAACCCGATCCGGGGTCGCCGCAGGCACCCAACAGCAGCACGCCGGCCAGCAACCCCGGCAGCACCCCCGCGCTCCACAGCTTCCGCATGCGGCAACTCCCGCCCCAGTCAGCCGAAACGGGCACCAGGCAAGCACACGCGGGAGGGGGAGGGAAGGCATCCGCATGCCAACTGCGCTCCTGAGGGCGGACGGTGGCGCTTCAGTAGCGGAGAGCCGTGGTGACGTCGGCCTTCACGTCGTCGCCGTCGAGTTTGTGCGTGCTGCGAGCCGTGGCGTCCTTGGACGTGCCTGCGGGGACGCCGGAAACCTTGGTCACGACCGTGTCCAGAAGCTTGCCGTCGGCATCCTTGAAGGTGACCTGGACGGCGAAGGACTTCGACGAGTCGGCGCGGTTCTCGGCCGTGACCTTCACGGTGGTGCGGCCGTCCTTGTCGGTCGACGGCTCGCCGAGCCGTACGTCGTCCTTGGCGTCGACGCCGCCCCTTGACCTCGTGGATCTTCCCGCCCGCCCGCGCGGTCGCGGAGGCCACCGCCGAAGCCGCCCGGCTGGCCGCGTCCGAGGCGGTGCCGCCGGCCATGCCGCCTCCGTGACTCGCTCCAACTGGTCCCCCCCCAGTGAAGATCAGCGAGGCGGAGGCCGCATGCCGGAAGGGTCCGAACCGCTCAGCGCGCGACGTACTGCGTCAGGATCGCCTGCACCTCGTAGATGTCGACGCCCTTCGTGAACGTCTTCTGCATCGGCGCCGGGTTGCCGGAGATCCAGATCTTCAGCTCCGCGTCGAGGTCGAAGTGCCCCGCCGTCTCCACCGCGAAGTGCGTGATGCTGCGGTACGGCACCGAGTGGTACTCGACCTTCTTGCCGGTGATCCCCTGCTTGTCGACCATGATCAGCCGACGGTCGGTGAACAGCATCGTGTCGCGTATCAGCGTGTACGCGGCGTGCACCTGCTCGCCGTGACCGAGCAGCCGCGCGTAATCACTCTGCGCCTTCGCCGGGTCGACGGTGTGCGCGTTTCCGAACAGTGCCATGTCAGGCCCCCCACTCACTCAACTTCGATGAACCGTCACTGTATAGGTGACGCGTTTCTGCCCAGGTGGTTCAGGTAGCTCGGGTGGTTCAGGCGTCCGTCAGTCAGGGGGCGGTGAAGCCCGTGCAGTCGATGCTGGAGTAGTCGTCGGGCGCCCGGACCACGTGGAACTCGACCGCCCAGTCGCCCGGGTCGTTGGCCGTCGGAATCGCCTTCTTCGTGCCCACCTGAGGAATCCGGGTCGCGAAGTCGTCCGGGTAGGTGGCGGTCTTCCAGTCGTCGGGTTCCTTGCCGCCGTACAGGTCGACGGGCTTGCTCGCGTATCCCATGGCCCGGTTCTCGGTGGGAAGACCGGCGACGGGGCGGCCGGTGTCGGGATCGATGTCGTGCGGGGGTTTGACGGTCACGGCGACGTAATACTTCTTGGCTTTTCCGGCCTTGTCGCGGGAGGAGCTGAAGGCGTACTTGTCGCGGAAAGCGATCTTCACGGTGCCGTCCCGTCCGGGCACGACGGAACGCTGGAAGCCGGACGGCCCGCGCACTTCGGAGGGCACGTTGCAGGCGTCGTCTTCGGAGTTCCAGAAGACGCGGCTTATGCGGTCGGCGTTGATGTGGGAGGGGCCGCCGCCCCTGGACGCCTGATCGCCCGCTCCGGATCCGGTCCCGGACCCGGATCCCGACTCCGGTTCCTTGTTCCCACGCTCGGTCCGGCCCCCGTCGTCCGGCAGCAGCTGGATGGCGACGAGTGTGAGTGCGACGGCCGAGGCCGCGGCGGCCGTCGTGATCGCGGCGAGCTTGAACCAGTACGGCTTCCGGCGCGGGGGCGGGGGCGGGCCCGCAGGCTGCGTAGGGAAGTGGGCGAACGCTTCGGGAGCGGGAGTGGGGGAGGGGGAGGGTGCGGCGGTGATCCCCGCGAGGGACGCATACGCCGGGTCGTCCACGAGTGCGGACCGCACGGCGCACCGCTCGATCACCTCGGCCGAAGTCGGCCGGTCACCGGGCGCCTTGGCGACGCACGCCTCGATCAGGGCCGCAAGACCCGGTTCGACGCCGGCCAGGTCGACCGGCTCGTGCACGGCCCGGTAGCTCACCCCGGCCGCCGCGCCCGCACCGAACGGCGGACGTCCCGTGGCCGTGTACGCCAGCGTCGCGCCCAGCGCGAACACATCGGCGGCCGGCCCGACTTCATTACGTATCAGCACTTCCGGCGCGGTGAACCCGGGCGTACCCGGAGCCAGACCGGTGTCGGTCAGCGCCGTGTGTCCGTCCCCGCGCGCGATGCCGAAGTCGATGAGCTGCGGGCCCTGGCCGCCGAGGATGACGTTCTGCGGTTTCAGGTCGCGGTGTGTGATGCCGTACGCGTGCACGGCGGCGAGCCCCTCGGCCAGCGCGGCGAACAGCTTGCGGCAGGTGTCGGCGGGGAACGGCCCGCGCTCGGCGACGGCGGAGCCGAGCGTCGGCCCCTTCACGTACTCGGTGGCGAGCCAGTAAGGGGCCGCGTCGAGCGACGCGTCGATCAACTGGGCGGTGTACGCGCTGCGGACGACCCGCACGGTCTCCACCTCGCGCCGGAACCGCGCGAGGGCCTCCGGATGATCGGTGATCTCATCCTTGATCACTTTGATGGCCACGAGCCGCCCACCGGGCGACCGCCCGAGATAGACCTGCCCCATGCCTCCCGCGCCGAGGCGCGCGACAAGGGTGTACCGACCGATCGACTGCGGGTCCTGAGGCCTGAGCGCATCCACGGCACAAGGGTGCCGCACGCGCCGGATGATCTCTACGGGGAGGCGGCCGGGCCCGAGTTGCCCGGGTCGACCGGCAACCGTGCCGGGCCGACCGGCAGCCGCGCCGGGTCGAGCTGGGCGCCGCGCGTGAAGGCGAGACCGAAGGCGTCCTCTCCCAGGGCAGCCCTCGCCGCGGCTGTGATCCGGTCGACGTCACCGCGTTCTGCGGGCGGGAGGGGCGCCCCCACGCTCCTGCGGGCCGCGTCCGCCGCGCCAAGGAGCAGGGCGGCGCGCTCCGGCGCACCGGAGACGGCCGCCGCACCCGCCAGGCCCTCCAGGGAGAGGGCGACGGCGCGTGGCTCGGCGAGCAGGCGGGCGGTGCGGAGGCCGCGGAGGTGGTGGGCCTCGGCGCCGGCCGTGTCACCGCGCAGCTCGGCGATGAAGCCGAGCTCGGCGTGGTGCAGGTGATCGCCGGCCAGGGAGGACACGTCGGCGTGGCGGTCGCGGATGCGCTGCAGGTACGTCTCGGCCGCGGCGAGGTCGCCGACGCGGCGCGCCCCGAGCGCGAGCCCCATCTCGGCGTGGATCTCCCCGTACCGGTAGCCGTACTCGGCGGCCAACCGCCGCGCCTCCTCATGGAGTTCGCGCGCCCGCTCCCAGTCGCGGGTGAGCAGGGCCAGCCGGCCGAGCCCGGAGAGCCGCGCGGCGACCTCGGCCTGAAGCCCGAGCTCACGGGCGATGGCCAGGCCTTCCTGCTGGCGGCGGGCGGCTTCGTCGTAGTCGCCCCGGATCTCGGCGAGGGTGGCGAGGGGCGTGGCGGCCTGCAACTCGCCCCACCGGTCGCCCAGTTCGGCGAACAGCCCGGCCGCGCGCCGCCCGTCGTCCCCGACGGTGTCGAGTTCCCCCCGAAGCAGGGCGTGCATCGCACGCAGGCCGAGCGCGGCGGCGGTGACCCACCGTTCGCCGACCGCTTCGGCGAGGGCAAGCACCCGAGCGTTGACCTCCTCGCTCGCGAGGGGCTCACCCGCACTGAAGAGGCCGTAGGCGTAGAGCCAGAGGATGCGGAGGTCGGTGTCGCGGAGGTCAACGGCAGAGGGAAGGTGAGCGGCGCGCCCCGCTGCTGCTCCGAGCCCGTGGCTGCCCCCTCTCTCGCCGGTCAGCAGGGCGAACGCATCCCTGAGAAGCCGGAGTTCACCCGCATCGGGCGCGACGTCGAGCACCGTGGAAAGCGAACGGCGGGCCTCGGCCAGCCGCCCGCGCAACAGCCACCACCAGCCGAGCGCGCCACCGAGTCGCAGGGCTTCTTCGGCGCGCCGGTCGGAACTCCGCCGCACCACTTCTCGGGCACCCTGGCCGGAGGCCCCCCGCACCGCTTCCTCCAGCGCCGCGCGCAGGTTCGCCGCCTCGGCGTCGAGGAGTTCGAGCCACACGCGCTGCTCACCCCCGCGAAGGTGCGGCTCGGCACGTTCGGCGAGGTCCAAGTAATAGCGAAGGTGGCGTTCGCGTACGCCACCGAGATCTTCCATCTCGCGCAGCCGCTCCATGGCGTACGCGGAGACGGACTCCAGGAGCCGGTAGCGCGGGCCCGTCCCGGCGGGCCCCGGCGCCATGACGACCAGGGAACGGTCGACGAGGCGGGTCACCAGGTCCAGAACCTCGTCCCGGGTCACACCGTCACCCGCGCACACCGCCTCCGCCGCGTCCAGCGTGCAGCCGTCGCGGTGCACGGCCAGGCGGCGCAACACGATGCGTTCGGGGGCGCTGAGCAGCTCCCAGCTCCAGTCGATCACCGCCCGCAGGGTCTGCTGGCGGGCCGGCGCACCGCGCTGCCCCGAGGTAAGCAGCCGGAAGCGGTCACCGAGCCGTTCGGACAACTCCCTTACCCCCAGGGCGCGTACACGCGTGGCCGCGAGTTCGAGGGCGAGCGGGATGCCGTCGAGACGACGGCAGATCTCCGCGACGGCCGCCTCCTCGGCGCCACCGGGGGTGACCGTGAAACCGGGCGCCGCGGCACGGGCACGGGCCACGAACAGGTTGACCGCGTCGGCGGCCGGCAGCGGCTCCACCAGGAACACGGCCTCACCGGTGAGGCCCAACGGCTCCTGACTGGTGACCAGCACGCGCAGCCCCGGCGCGGCTCGCAGCAGCGTGTCCGTGAGCTCGGCGGCCTCTTCGACGACCTGCTCGCAGTTGTCGAGAACGAGCAGCATCCGGCGGCCGCGCAGGGCGGCGGCGAGGCGTTCGGTGGGGGTGGGAGGCCTGACTGTGCCACCCCCGGCCGAGCCGGAGCCCGTCGGCCCGGGTGGACCGGAGTCCATCGGCCCGGGTGGGTCGGAGTCCATCGGCTCGGACCATCCGGAGCCGGAGCGGGAGCCCGAGCCCGAGCCGGAGCCCGGTGGCCCCGACGGTATGTCGTCCCGGAGGCCGAGGACACCGGCCACGGTCTGAGCGAGATCGGCGACGCCGCTCCCGCCCCGCAGCCCGGCGAACTCGACGAGCCAGACGCCGTCAGGGAAGGCGGCGCGCCCTTCGCTCCCACCCGCCTGCCGGCCCGCGACCTCCACAGCGAGCCGCGTCTTACCGACACCCCCGGACCCGGTGAGCGTCACAAGCCGCCCGGCGCCGAGAAGCTCTCCCGTCTCCGCCACGGCCCGCTCCCGCCCGACGAGCGCGGTGAGGGAAGCGGGGAGATTGGTGCGAACGCCGACGGACCCGACGGGAGGCTCGACTACGGGTGAGGGGGCCGGAGCGTTACCCAGGCTCGAACCGAGACCGGAAGCCGGGCCGGAACCGGGCCCGGGTTCGGGGCCGGAGCCCGATCCCGAACCGCGCCCGGAGCCGAGGTCCGAACCCAGCGCCTCACCGGCCCCCGCCCTCAACCACCCAGCACCGCCGTCGCCTCCAGCACCACCGCCACCGCCAACACCCCCACCCGCCCCCAACCCCGGCTCCTGGCGCAGTATCGCCTCATGCAGCGACACCAACTCCGGGCCGGGATCGAGGCCAAGTTCCTCCGACAGCTGCTGTCGTAGCGCCGCGTACGAGGCGAGGGCCTCACTCTGGCGGCCCGCCAGGTAGAGCGCGCGCATATGCACGCCCCGCAACCGTTCACGGAGCGGGTGCCGGGCAACCAGTTCTGCCAACTCACCCGTGAGCAACGCATGTTCGCCCGCCTCGAGGCGTGCCTCAGCCTGTTCCTCCACCACGGCGAGGCGCTGCTCGGCGAGCCGGTCGGCTGCCGCCCGTACGAACGACTCGTCGGCGAGATCGGCGTAAGCGGGCCCGCGCCACAACGCAAGCGCCCGCGTGAGCACATCAGCCCGCCCACGCGCATCCGCCACGCCACGCGCCTCCTCGACGAGAGAACGGAAACGATCCGCGTCCACCTCGTCACCGGCCGCCACATCAACACGCAACTGATAACCGGGCGCCTGGTACACCACGCGGTCACGGCCGAGGGCGCGGCGCAGCTGCGAGACCTTGGCCTGGAGGGCGTTGGCCGGATTGCGCGGCGGCGCGTCGCCCCACAGGTCGTCGATGAGCCGGTCGGCGGAGACCGGCCGCCCCTCGTGCACGAGCAGGTCGGCCAGGAGCGCCCTGACCTTCGCCTCGGGAACCTTGACCGGCTCCCCCTCGCCGTCCCACACCGCCAGTGGACCCAGCACCCCGAACCGCATGTGGATCACCGTACACACCGGTGACCGGCCCACAACGCCCCGTCAGCGGATCATCAGCGCCCCCGAAGCACCCGCGAGCACAGTCGTCACATGAGCGGCGCAGCGCCGCTGCAAGGCAGGAGAGGAAGGGGGCCACATGCCCAAGTACGCAGGCAGGAAAGCCGTGGTCATCGGCGGCGCCACAGGCCTCGGCCTGGCCATCGCGAAGCGGCTGGTCGAGGGCGGAGCCGAGGTCCTGGTGACCGGCGGCGGCCCCCACGCGGACCTCGCCGACACCGCCGCAGAGGTGGGCTCCTGCGCCCACGTCATCAGCGCCGCGCCGACATCCCCCTCGTCCTCGGTGTTCTCGGCGTTCTCCACCGCCCTCGCTTCCGCCATCCAGGAACGGCTGGGCGGCATCGACCTCCTCTTCATCCACGCCGACGACGGCCTCGCCGCACCGCCCGCGCCCGAACTGCTCGATCTCCTACGGGAAGGAGGCTCGGTCGTCCTCACCGGCGGCTCGACCGACGACCCGGCGGCCAACTCCCTGGCACCCCTGACCCGTTGTCGCGCCCCGGCCGACGAGACAGCAGGCATAGCACTCCACCTGGCAACGAAACCTCCGCCCCACACCCCCGGACCCCCACACCCACACGGCTGAGCCCGCCCCCGAACTCATCCGCGTACGCGCACCGAACCCCTACACGTACTGAAAGGCCCCACACCCACCATGCGCACAACAGAAGTAACTCCCACCCCCACCGCACCCACCCCAGCGCACCCCCAAGAGACGAATGAGCAAAGAGGTCTCCCCCTCCTGGCCCTCCTCGCCCTGGCCACCGCCGTCTTCATCACCAGCCTCACCGAGACGCTGCCCGCGGGCCTGCTGCCCGCGATGAGCACCGACCTCGGCGTCAGTGAATCGGCGACCGGCCAGACCGTCACCATCTACGCGATCGGCACCGCGCTCACCGCGATACCCCTGACCGCCGCCACCGCGGGCTGGCGCCGCAAGCGGCTGCTGCTGACCGCGATGGCGGGCTTCGCCGCCGCCAACACCGTCACCGCGCTCTCGACGAACTACCCCCTCACGATGACGGCCCGTTTCGTCGCCGGTGTCGCCGCGGGGCTCGCCTGGGCGCTGCTCGCCGGTTACGCCCGCCGCATGGCGCCGCCCCATCTCCAGGGCAAGGCGATCGCCATCGCCATGGCGGGCATCCCGGTCGCGTTGTCGCTGGGCGTGCCGGCCGGGACGTTCCTCGGCAAGGCGGTCAGCTGGCAGATCGCGTTCCTCGCCATGACCGCCCTGACCGTGGTCCTGCTGGCCTGGATAGCAGCACTCGTACCCGACTACCCGGGGCAGGGGCAGAAGGCGCAACTGAAGCAGCAGCGGGACGATCGCGACAGCACCAAGCCCTCAATGCTGCACACCCTGCGCGTCCCCGGTGTGACGCCGGTCCTCTTCGTCACCCTGGTCTTCGTCCTGGCGCACACGGTCCTCTACACGTACATCGCCGCGTTCCTCGACGAACTCGGCATGGCAGGTTCGACCGACGTCGTCCTTCTCGTCTTCGGCGCCGCGTCTCTGCTGAGCATCTGGATCGTGGGGTCCCTGATCCACCGCAGGCTGCGCGCGCTGACGCTCGCGAGCGTGCTCCTGGTCGGCGTGGCGGCGGCCGTACTGGCCGCCTTCTCCGACACCCCGGCACTCGTCTACGTCGCCGTGACGCTGTGGGGCCTGGGCTGGGGCGGCGCCCCCACTCTCCTGCAGACCGCCGCGGGCGACGCGGCCGGCGACGCGGCGGACGCGGCCCAGGCCATGCTCGTCACCCTCTGGAACATCGCCATGGCGGCCGGTGGCGTCTTCGGCGGCGTCCTGCTCGGCCTGGTCGGCACCTCGTCCTTCCCCTGGACGATCCTGCTGCTCCTGGCCCCGGTGCTCCTTGTGGTGGCGGCGGCCCGTAGGCACGGGTTCCCCGGAAGGGCCTGATTCCGGATCTGAGAAGATCACCCTCCGTACGGGGGTACGAGGGAGGGGAAAACCGATGATGATCGTGCTGCTCGGCATCGGTGTGCTGGTCGCTGCGGCGGGCCTGGGAGCGGTCGTCTGGGCGGCACGCGGTGGCCCGCGCTGGGTCCACGGCGTGGCGAAGGCGACGACGGTCTCCGCGGAACTGGTCACCTCAGCGGTACGGAAGAGCGGCCGGAGCAACAACAACTCGGCCGGTTCGTCCGACTAGAAGTACCCGGCGAGACGGGCTCGGTGGTGCACCTCTTCGGTGCGGGGGAAGGCACCGAAGAGGCGACGGTCCGCGCCCGCCTCGCCGGGAGATCGTAGGCCGCACGGGGGGCCGGACGACTCCCTCAGAAGTCGTCGGCGCCGTTGCGGAGTTCGTACGTCCAGAAGCCGGTCAGCGCCTTCGCCGGGTCGACGGCGATGCCACCGCTGCCCGGTGCCGTGACGGCGGCCATGCCGCCACCGCCCTGCAACGTCACGGAGAAGCCGGAGACGGGCTCGTTGCTCTCGTCGACACCGCCGTCCGACACCTTGACCAGCGCGTACGCGGGGGCGCCGGCCTTGAGGACCACGGGGGTGGCGGGCTTGCTCTTGGCGACGGCGGGCACGTTCTGCTTGTGGCTCTCCAGGAACTGGATCTCGGGGAAGCCGGTCATCTTGCAGCTGTGGCCCGAGGTGTTCTTCGCGGTCAGCACGATGTGGGTGTAGGGCGGACCACCGTGGCGCGCGGCGCTGATGCTGAGGTCCTTGGTGGTGCAACCGGGGACACCACCGGAACCCCCAGTACCACCACCGCTGACGCCGGCGGCCTGGGCACCGGCGCCACCCTTCGCGGACTGCCCCTCCGATCCGACGGAGTCGGCCTTCGCCCCACTCGACTTGGAGCCGCCGACGGAGACGGTGCTTTCGCTGCCCGTAGCCCCGGCGGACTTCGTGTCGGAGTCACCCCCGCCACAGGCGGTGAGGGAGAGAGCGAAGACGGCCGCACCGGCGGCGGCGAGAACGGTAGTGCTACGGAACGTACGCATGGGATGTCCCCCGAGATGAAACGCGAATGCTGGCACGACAACTGCCCGGCCGAGGAAACCCACCGCCTGACCTGCTGACATCCCCAACTCTGCCCGCCCCCGCTAACGTCCCACTGCCGCCCCACTGACGCCCGGCTGCCGCACACCCTCCCACCCCGGCCAGCCAGCCCCCGCCCTAACGGACGTACGCCAACCACGCCATCCCACCGGCCCACCGGAACCCTGCCCGGACCACCGGGCCAGCCCGAACCACCCGCCCCACGCCTGCCCGTTCAAGAGGCACCGTTCAAGAGGCACCGTTCAAGAACCCACCGTTCAAGAACCCACCGGCCCACGACCAGCACCCTCAGCGCCCCCACCCAGCAGGCCTCTACCCGGCAGGCCCCCACCGACTGCGGGCTTGACCACTTCGGGCCCGACCAACGCAGGATCGGCACGCCCCTCGACCACCTCGCGGGCCACCTCGCTCAGCACCCGCCGACGCGAACGGGCATGCGCACGCAACGCGTCAAAGGCGTCGTCCACGGAAAGCCCCCTGCGCACCGCGAGCACACCCTTCGCCTGCTCGATGACGACGCGGCTGGACAGAGCCCGCTCCAACTGGTCGACGAGCACCAGGCTGAGCTCGGCCTCGCGCGCACGGTGCAGAGTGACGGCGGTGAAGTCCGCCAGCGACTGCGCGAGCGAGACCGAACCAGGGGAGAAGGCATCCCCGTGCTCGGCGAACAGAACGAACACACCAAGGGCGCCGTCGGACACGCGAAGCGGCAGGGCGACCAGGTGGGTGTGACCGAGGGAGAGGGCCCGCGAGGCGTAACGCGGCCACGCCCGCACCGCAGGACCACGGTCGAGGGGAACCGGCCCCACGGTCAGCGCGGCGTCGCCATAGGGAACATGCCCCGGCCCCTCACGCCACCCCACGGCTTCCCGCTCCAAGCAAGTCACCCCGGGCTCGGAGCCACTGACCCGAGCCTCATCGCGCCCACCGGGGGCGTACACCACGGACGCGGCCCGCACACCGAGCAGAGACGGACTGCGCTCCGCCAGGACCGCGAGGGTACGAAAAACGTCCAGCGAGCCCTCCCCCGAGCCGCCGGCCAAGGCCACGAAGACATCGGCCAGCCGCTGCTGGGGCGTCATGCCACGCTCCTCAGAGAAGGGGACCTCGGCTCAAGCCCCACCGAACGACGACCGCGGCGACCAAACCCTGTGTATACGCCCACCCCACGCCACGAGCCCCCAAGCCGCCCACACCACACCGAGGACGTCATCTCCGCACCCCTGCGGCACTGCGGCTCCATACCGAAACCCTACGCCGCACCCCTCACCCAGAGGCGAAGCTTCCGCTTTCTCGCCCCCATGGGGTGAGGCACCCGCCACCCACCCGTTGAGAAAGAAGTTCCACCCGGAAACAGCAGGATCAAGTCGTCGCTCCGGTCCTGGTCCGGAGCAGGGATACCCGGAAAATATGTCTCGAGTGACCGCCGCCAGGAAGCGTCGAGCACTCATGTGCCTGTACGGGGAGCGTGCCGTGCATCACACCGGTTTAGATCTGGCCGAGGTCGATCTCCGCTGCGAAGGGAGCGGTGATCTTCAGGGCGCCGGCGAACACGTCCCCCTCGCGGTATGTCCTCGTCGCGGGATCGAGCAGGTACGTATACACCAGCGGTGTACCCGTCGCGGCCTGCTCGATCCGCCAGTAGAAGCCGATCCCGGCCTTGGCGTACTGGTCCACCTTCACGACCCGATCGGTGGTCTCCGAGCCCGGCGACACCACCTCGACCACGAGCAGTACGTGCTCCGGGCGGGTGGGTGTGATGTCGATCGTGTCCGCACGGTAGACGATGACGTCGGGGCGGCGATTGGTCAGCGGGACGTCCTGAAGCCGGACGTCGAAGTCCGTGTCGGCGTTCCAATCGGGGCCGGCTGCGGCGTCCAGGGCGTTCGCCAGGAGCCTGGCCAGCCGATTGTGCCGCTTGGAGGCGCTAGGGCTCACGACGACCATTCCGTCCACGATCTCGATGCCGGCGCACTGCTCCTCGGACCACGACTCGTACTCCTCCGCCGTGATCTGCTGGTGCATCCACGCCGGGGCCACCATCTCGGCAGTCATGACACGCCTCCCGGACACTGTGCGGCGGGCCCGATCCCGCTGCACTCAGCGTACTGACTTCCACGCGCCGGGGCGGTACGGAGAGCTCGGTCGTCTCGACGCTTTCCCCTTGCCGATTGGAAGAGCGGCGTGTTGTGCTCATGAGCATTGGGCTTGACCCAACACGCTATCGCTGCGGCGCCGGCTTGCGATTCGTTCAACGACTCTGCGTCGAGCGGTTCGCTGCAGCTTCCGTTCCGTGAGCTTGCTCATCGGAATCTCCTCATCTCGTCGCTGCTGCGAGCCGGCAGTCCGAGTTTCGTGTGGTGACGTGAAGAGACCTGCCGGTCGGGAGGGGAGGACGTTTCTCGTTCTACGCTGCTGGCCGACGAAGCGCCCGCTGCACCCGCTGCGGACGGTCCCGGGCACGGCGCGGCCAGGAGGGAGAGCGCGGGCGACGACACGGTCTCGGGAGGCACGGCTACCCTACGAGCAACTGCGCGCATTGGAGCAAGAAGCGCGGGAGGGCCCCGTCAACGAGCCGTCCGACGGCACTCACGCCGAGAGGTGCTCCAGGCACTCGCCAAGCCCTCATACGGGAGGAGAGCCGGCGACGAGCGGATCAACGGCTGGGTACCGACAAGGGACAAGGAACCGAAGGTCCCGAGCGACGGGATCAACGACGAAGTCCTGGTGCGGCCGTGGCGTTCCTGAGTGGGTGAAAGTGTCAACGAGCGCAATCGGCGCGACCTGCTTGAGCAGGCGCAGCCGGTGCGGGTCCTGCGCACGGTGCCTGCCCATCCCCGGCGGCCGGTCCGTGAGTTCATAGATCTGTTCACGCTGGAATGCACAAGGCGATCGGCGGCGGGGCGTGTCGCGATTGCCGTTGCTTCCCCTCAACGTCGAACGGCAGCACGACCGGTGGCTGGCTGAGGCGGTGAACGGCCTCGTCGCGCGGTCCGCCGGGCAGTCGGCCGCCGTATTCGCTGGCCTCATCGGTGAATTGTGGACCGGCAAGACGAGGGGCTGTGCTGGGAAGCGCTCAACCTGCTCCCTGCCTCGGGCACGAGATGCCCCTCCTGGGTGTTCTTATGGAAGCGTCGATCCGCCGCTACCTCTCCGCCGACCATGCAGAAAGGGTCCTTGCGATAGGCGATGTGCCCTGACGTGGAGTTCCTATATGCGCTCCACACATGCTGTGATCGGTTCATCCCGGGCCAGGCAATGGGGCAGGCGGCCTCGAACACTGCGGGTGCCGACCGTCAGGTGCGGCCCTGGCGAAGTTGCCCTCAGCTGAGCATCCCACGGTGGCCAACCAGCGACAATATGCCAGAACCTGGAGAGGAATTGCCAGACTCGAGCATTCCTGCTCTTCGCACGGATGTTCCGGATCATGCAGTGCGTAGATAACAAGGCGCGCATGATGCGTTTCGCTAATCGTTCCCGGGGGAGCTTAGGTGGACGTGGCAGTCACCTGAAGCCGACTGTAGCTCAGGCTTCCTTGGCTTTTCGGTATATTTGGTTTTCTGCTGCCGCGCTAACAGTATTTCGCACGAAATCCATGATGCCTAGCACTTCTAGATGGAGTTCTTCATAGGAGTCGGCATCGACGCTTAGGTACTGCCCGTGAGCTATCTCATTCCGAACCCTCAGGAGCTCGTAATCAATCAGTCTCGTTTTGGTTTGGATGGGAGAAGCGTCGAGCCCAAGAGATTCGAATAGATCGAAGCATCTGGCGCTATTCAAGTTGGACTGAGTATCCACACCTCTGCGCCAAGGAATTTGCGCCCGTGTAGCATCTCCCGATAGCAGTGCCTGAGCCCTTCGCACAATTCTGCGAGTTGCGGACAATCCCTCCTGAGAATCCAGTGCCGATTCGTGTCCAAGCGCGACAAATGCAGGATGGAGTTCACCGTAGGTCAGACGGCGACGTCCGACGTACTGGAGATACATAGACAGGCAGTGCTTCGCGTAGCCCTCCCAGTGCGCATAAAGAAGAGGCACGCCGGCCCGACAAAGGGCGCGTTGAGCTGGGCTTTCAGTTTTTGCCCTTCGAATTGAGCTTAGGTAGCTGTGAAGCTCGCTGCGACGCCAAGCGAAATCATCGTCCAGTGCATCTTGAAGCTCAGTCAGCGTCCGCACTCAATCTCCCAGAGAGAAAACCTTTTGACCAACCTCGAACATATATGGAATACGGAGGTCTGCGGACTTTCCGGCACCTGTTCGACTTTGGAATGTTGCGTCCTTCCAGACGGCCTGCACCCTCTGGCGAAGAATCTTTGGACGGACTCCGTCTTCTAGCTGTTTCCATTGCTCGTAGTTGAGACCCAAACCGGTTGTTACCGCCTCGAACGCGGAAACCGTGAACCGTCCGCTGTGCTTGGCCTTCACCAAGTCGTAGCGCTTAAAAGAGGATTCCCCGAGGGCTTTATTGAGCCAGGTGAAGATATCCGTGAAGCGCTCATATTCGAAATCTCGATCGAAATCCGAAGAGTCGATGAAGTCGCGCATGCGGGAAGTCAAGAATTCGCCCACGTCGGCAAGTCCGGAAAGGTCAGATCGCTGAGCAGTGACAATGGAGAGATAGCGGAGTGCGAGTTCCACGCCGTAAGCCTCCTCCTCCTGCCGCTCGCTGAGACTAACGGTTTGTGTAAACGCCGGAGCTTTCGCCAGTTGCTGGAGCCACCTAAAAAACGTTGGATCCAACATCACGGCAAGGCAGTTGCGCGCCTCTTGTTCGGAAAGGTGCGCCCCGCTATTCAACCGCTGAAACAAGTCGAACTTCGCCTGTTCATCGCTTGTATGTTCAACGATTTGAAAGTCAAGTCGAGCCCGCTTGAAAAAGCGTTGTTGGGCTTCTGAGAGGGCAGTGAAAGACTCTCCTTCGGAGGGGGCAACTGATTCACTCCATACCACACCCTCAAGACTCTTCAGGTAGTCTCCAGCTGTCAATGGTTCAGGGGTGTCAATATTGCCGTCATCTTCGCGCAATGCGCCCATGAATCGGAAAAGAGTCGACAATCGCTGAACGCCATCTACAACGTCCCATACCCCATCTTTTCGTGCCGCTACAAAGATAGGGGGAATCGGAATTCCGAGAAATACGCTCTCGATGAGTCGGGACTGCTGTTGGAGTCCCCATCGGAAGATTCGCTGGAATTCCGGGTGGATTTCGAGATCGGAGTTCTCGTACATTGATAGCGCTTCATTAATTGCCATGCTGTAACGGTCGGTGTGGATCTCCCGAGAGCGTTGGACGATTTCTTCCTGCAGTCCCACCTGTTCCTCCTTGAATGCTAGTTGCTTCGACACGTGGGTCCCCTCCCTTATCACCCTGTACTGCATCAGTATGGACTGCGTTGAAGCTGTTTGAGCCCCTGCTGGCTGAAGTCCTGCATCGAACTTCCAGGTTGGAGAAGCGTGGGGCCGACTGCCTAAGCCACGGCATACCTGATACGAGGCATGCGACTGGGCGCGCGGTACGCGGTGACACTCCGCCTCCCGCCCTGGACCACCGCTGAGCTGTTGACCGACGCCATCCGAGCAGGCGTGACCGCTGTCCGTGTGGACGACTCGGTCATCGAGGGACGCGCCCACGGCTTCACCTTCGGCCGTCAGCTTGACGTCCGCCCCATCCGGTCCGCCGACTTCGACGGCGGCTAGGAGCTGACCGAGTGAACTGTCGCCGCCTACATCGCCAAGTACGCCGACCAAGGGCGCCGAAACCGCCACGGGACCGCTGGATGCCCCCCTCAAGTTCCTCGCCGAACTCGTCCAGCTCGACATCAGCGAGCACGCCCGCCGCATGATCCGTACCGCGTGGGCCCTAGGTGCACGCGAGAAACTGGAAGAACTGCGGCTTCGGGCCTGGGCCCACCTGCTCGGCTTCCGCGGCCACTTCTCCACCAAGTCCCGCCGCTATTCCGTGACTCTTGGCGCACTCCGCGACGCCCGAGCCGAATGGCGCCGAGCCCAAGCCGTCACCGACGACCAGACCGCCTCGGAATCGACCCTCGTCCTCGCCCACTGGGTCTACGCCGGAACCGGCCTCACCGACACCGAAGCCTGGCTTGCCGAAACCCTCGAACCCGCCCCCGGAACCGAAGGGGAGCCCACCTTCGAGACGGCGGCGGACGCTGATGACTGGCTGGCCGAGAAACAGACGGAGATCCGGAGGGGCGATTGGCGGGATCCGGAGGCCGAGGCCGTCAACCTTCGCGCGTACGCCGACAAGCGGGTCGAGGAGCGCGAACTCGGCGTGCTCACGCGCGGCCTGTACTGGTATCTCCTGGACCGGCACATCCTTCCGACCTTCGGTGATGACGACCTCGACGAGATCACCGCGCCCCGCGTCCGCACCTGGCGCACCGAACGTCTTCGCACTGGCGCGAAGACGGCGACAGCTAAGGCGTACCGCCTCCTCAAGGCCATCATGGAGACCGCCGTCGATGACGACCTGATCCGCCGCAACCCGTGCCGGATCAAGGGCGCGGGAGCCGAGAAGGCACAGGAACGGCCTACGGCTACCGTCGCGCAGGTCGATGCCCTCGCCGAAGCGGTCGGTATGCGGTGGCGTCTCATGGTCTACCTCGGCGCCTACGGCCCGACTCGTCCCGAGGAACTGGCCGGGCTACGTCGCCGGGACGTCGACCTCGACGCGCTACGCATCACGGTGCGGACCGCCGAGCCGGAGAGGACGAACGGGCGACGCGCGCCCGGCGACACCAAGTCGGACGCCGGTACCCGCACGATCTACCTGCCCGCGTTCCTGGAGCGTGAGGTTCGCTGGCACATGGAGTCGTTCGCCGAGGAAGGACCGAACGGGCTCGTCTTCGTCGGTGATCGGGGAGCGCCCTTCCGCCGGAGCACCTTCGGCAAGTACTGGCGTAGGGTGCGCACGGTCGCCGGTCTGCCGGACAACTTCCGGTTCTACGATCTCCGCCACACCGGGCACACCCTGTCGACCCGATCCGGCGCGACCCTGAAGGACACGATGGTCCGCGCCGGCCAGTCGTCCGAGAAGGCGGCGATGATCTACCAGCACTCCGAGGAGGAGCGTCAGCAAGAGGTTGCGGGGATGCTCGATCGGAGTGTTCGGAAGGCCCGCCGGGCTGTGGCACGGAACCCGGATGATCAGGCATCTGGCACGGATGTGGCACGCGACGGCTGAGCGGAAGCGGACAGCAGAAAGGCCCGGGTCGATGACCTGGGCCTTCTTCGTGGAGCGGGTGACGAGAATCGAACTCGCACTCTCAGCTTGGGAAGCTGATGTTCTACCACTAAACTACACCCGCGAAAGACGCCGTCCCGAAGTTGCTTCGAAGCGGTGTCGTACCGTCGCACACTGTACCTCATCCCGGGCCCCCGGCGCTCTCGCCGTGGGGCCCGAGTGGTGTTCGGGAGGGGGGATGCGCCGTGCGGCGGGAGGGAGTTGGGGCGTACCGTGGAATGTGGTCGTGCCGCCTGGAGGGCCGTCCCTTTCATACCGTAATGTGGGCATTCGTCGTCGGCTCGGAGGCGAGCGAGAGACGAGTGAGTACGGGTACGTACGAGCTCACCTACGACTGGGGAAGGGACTCGAAGACTTGATGGAGCGCACCGTCGTCCGATGTGCCGAAGGGCACGTGTTCAGCACCGCTTCGTTCCCGATGCAGCAGGCGGACCGGCTCGGTCCCGGCCGGCTCATCCGGTGCCCGCGCTGCGCCCGGCTCCGGCACGCTGTGCCGGTCACCCTGCAGAAGCAGTAGTGGGGAGCAGGTAGCGGCCAGTGGGCGCTATGTCTGAAGTGGGTTAGTGGAGCGCGTGGGTCCCGTCCGATTGGGGAGGGCCCGCGCGCTCTGCGTATCCTCGGTGCGTGCTTCTCTCAGACAAGGACATCCGGGCCGAGATCGACTCCGGACGGGTACGGATCGACCCGTACGACGAATCCATGGTGCAGCCCTCGAGCATCGACGTGCGGCTGGACCGCTACTTCCGGGTGTTCGAGAATCACCGCTACCCCCACATCGACCCCTCCGTCGAGCAGGCCGACCTGACGCGGCTCGTGGAGCCCGAGGGCGACGAGCCGTTCATCCTGCACCCGGGTGAGTTCGTGCTCGCGTCGACGTACGAGGTCGTCAGCCTCCCTGATGATCTCGCCAGTCGTCTCGAGGGCAAGTCCAGCCTCGGGCGGCTCGGGCTGGTCACGCACTCCACCGCCGGGTTCATCGACCCGGGGTTCAGCGGGCATGTGACCCTGGAGCTGTCGAATCTGGCGACCTTGCCGATCAAGCTCTGGCCGGGGATGAAGATCGGGCAGCTCTGTCTTTTCCGGCTGACCTCGTCCGCCGAGGAGCCCTACGGCTCGGCGCGGTACGGGTCGCGTTACCAGGGGCAGCGCGGGCCCACCGCCTCCCGTTCCTTCCTCAACTTCCATCGGACCCAGGTGTGAGCAGCGGTATGAGTGACGTGCGCGAGAACCTTACGTACGACAAGTTCGGCGGCGCTGTGCGGGAGCTCGCGCAGACCATCGCCGACGACGGGTACCAGCCCGACATCATCATCTCCATCGCCCGCGGTGGCGTCTTCGTCGCGGGCGGGCTCGCGTACGCGCTCGACTGCAAGAACATCCACCTCGTGAACGTGGAGTTCTATACGGGCGTCGGGACGACCCTTGAGATGCCCGTCATGCTCGCGCCCGTCCCCAACGCCATCGACTTCACCGACAAGAAGGTGCTCATCGCCGATGACGTCGCCGACACCGGGAAGACGCTGAAGCTCGTCCACGACTTCTGCCTCGACCACGTCGCCGAGGTGCGGTCCGCCGTCATCTATGAGAAGTCGCACTCCCTCGTGAAGTGCGAGTACGTGTGGAAGCGGACCGACGAGTGGATCAACTTCCCCTGGAGCGTCGAGCCGCCCGTCGTGCAGCGGGCCGGGCAGGTTCTTGACGCCTGACCCGTCTGGCGTTACGGAGTTAGAAGGGCCCGGGGACTTGTCGTCCCCGGGCCCTTCTCGCATGCCTACGTCACGTACGTACTAGAACGTGCCCAGCTTGATGATCGACAGGATCGCCAGCAGCTGGATCGTGGACGCGCCCAGTGCCTTCGGCCACGGCAGGTCGTGGGACTTGCTGACCATCGTCGTGAGCAGTGCGCCCGCCGCGAGCCAGGTCGCCCAGCCGAGCAGCTGGACGAAGGGCTGGCCGCCGCCGAGGAACATCGCCACGATCACGCGCGGCGCGTCCGTCAGCGACATGATCAGCATGGAGAGGCCGACCGTCGGCTGCCAGGCGCCGTCGCCGCCGAGCTGGCGGGCGAGGGTGTGTGTGACCACGCCCAGGATGAAGGCGCTGATGGTAATCGCGATGCCGGTGGTGAGGACGAAGGGCACCGCGGACGACAGCGTGGCGTTGATCGCGTCGTCGCGGGCGTCGTCGAAGCCGAAGATCGCGAGCAGGCCGTAGAGGAACGTGACGACGAGGGCGGGGCCCCACATCGCGTAGTCCCGCATGTGGAGGAAGGTGGGGCCGGGGCGCAGCACGATGCCGCGCAGCAGCTCCTTCCAGTGCAGACGGGGGCCGAGGACCGGGGCGGGTGCCTGGCCGGCGCGGTAGGTGTCGCCCTGGGTGTAGGGGTCCTCGCCGATGGAGAAGGCCTGGGTGTGCCCGGGGTTGTTGGCCGCGTACGGGTCGTAGCCACCGGGCTGGGGGCCGTGGCCGCCGCCCTGAGGGGCGTAGCCGCCGTGGCCGGGCCCGTGGCTCCGGCCGTGGTCGTCGGGGCCGCCGAAGTACTCCGGCTCGCCGTGGTTGCCGCCGGCGGCCCCGGCCGGGGGCCACTGCTGGCCGCCACCGCCACCGCCGTACGGCCTGCCGCCCCCGCCGTACTGCTGCGGGGGTTGCGAGGGCTGCGGGCGCTGCGGGTTCGACGGCGCGGGTGGGTAGCCGTACGGCTGCTGGCCGCCCTGCGGGGCCTGCTGTCCGTACGGCTGCTGCCGCGGTTGTTGTTGCGGTCGCGCGGCGCGGTTGTCCCGGCCGCGTCCGATCCTGAATCCAGCCACGAATCGAACGTACCTGGTCTTCCGGGGTCGGGTCGTCCCTCCCCGGGAGGAGACGGGCTTTGCGGCCGACCTGTGACAACCCTTAGGGGAACCCTGAAGGGTCAGGGTTCCCCCGGGGCCTGGGTCAGGGTCGGTCAGCGGCCGAGCACCGCTCCGTACGCGTACGGGTGCGAAGACGCGGGCAGTCCGATGGAGTTGGGCGTGATGGCCCTGCTGCCCGTGGCGCCGCCGCCGGGCAGCTCCCAGACGCCGCCCGCGGAGGCGTTCTCGCCGGGGGCGGCCACGGACACGTCGGGGCGGCCGTCGCCGTCGTGGTCGGCGGCGGCGAGGTTCGCGCCGAAGGTGTCGCCCTTCTCTGCCGTGCCCGGGATGCCGGGGGTGTTCTGCTGGTACGCGACCGCGCCGGCCGCCGAGCCGTCAGCGTTCAGGATGCCCTTCGCGCCGCCCTTCAGGACGGTGACGCTGCCCGCGCGGGCGGCGCTGCCGATCGCCTCGCCGGGGGCGCCCGCGATCAGGTCGTCCTTGCCGTCGCCGTCGAGGTCCGTGGCGACGAGGGCGTTGCCGAAGTCGTCACCCGTTTCGGCGACGCCGGGGACGCCGGGGGTGTCCTGGTTGAGGGTCTGGCCCTCCCATACGAGGCCGGTGCCGTCCCCGTAGTGGATGTGGATGCCGCCGCCCTTGGCGATCTCCTCGGGGCCGCACGGGTCGTCGATGTTCTCGTCGGCGATCTCGCGGCAGTTGCCGAGGGCGAGGTCGTCGTGGCCGTCGCCGTTGAAGTCGCCGGTGGCGAGGGCGTTCGCGGCGCTGTTGTCGCTGCTCCACGTCAGGAAGAACGCGTACTCGTCCTTGCTGTAGTCGTACAGCTGGACGTGGGACTGGGTGTTGGGCTGGTTCTGCGTGTAGTACGCGACGGCCAGCTCGGGGCGGCCGTCGGAGTTGTAGTCGCCGGTCGTCATGACGGGGGCGCGGCCGCCCATGGGCCTGGCCATGAGGGGCTGGGTGCGGTCGACGAGCGGGTGGGCGTTGTAGACCACCTGGTCCTTGCCGCCGATCGCCAGGTCGACGTCCGTGTCGCCGGTGAAGTCGGCGGCCACCAGGGCGTTTCCGTAGGCGGCGCCGGTCTTGTCGCCGCGGGCGGCCGTGTTGGCCACGGAGAAGCCGTCGCCGGTGCCGTACAGGACGGTGACCGAGCCCGCGTCCGTCTTGGCGGCGATGTCCTCGCCCGGGGCGCCGATGACGAGGTCGGCGTACTTGTCGTCGTCTATGTACGCGGTGGTGACCGCGCCGCCGAAGCGGTCACCGGCCTCCGGGGTGCCGGGCACCTCGACGGTGGCCTGCGTGATGCGCCGCACGCCGTTCGTGCCCGGGCCGTCCTCACCGCCGAAGACGACGCTGACGTAGCCGGCCTTCGCCTTGCCGTCGACGCTGCCGCTGGGCACGCCGACGGCGAGGTCGGCGTATCCGTCGCCGTTGAAGTCGCCGGCGAGGGGGGTGGGTTCGGCGGGCACGGTGGGAGGTGCGGCGGGGGGTGCGGCGTGTGCGGCCGTCGTGAGGGGGAGGGTGAGGCCGGTCGCGGCGAGGGCGGTGGCCGCGGCCAGGGCCAGGGCGAGGGTGCGTGTGCGCAAGAGGGCTCCAACTGTTGGGTCGTCAGGGCGGCTTGACCGCTCTTGAGGGAGGGGCGTGGCCGGGCCCGCGGAGGGAGGTGGCGCGGGCCCGGCGAAGAGGAGATGGGCTGGGCCGTCAGTCGGCGAAGTTCGCGCCGAGGCGGGGCGTGCCCGTCGCCGAGATGCCGACCGTCGACGTGTAGACGCCCGCCGAGCCGGTGAGGGAGCCGTCGCTCTTGCTGGTCAGCGGGTAGAACGCGCCGTTCGCCCCGTTCTCGCCGTACGCGCCGACCATGACGTCGCCCCGTCCGTCGCCGTTCAGGTCGTCGACGTGGATGTCCGCGCCGAAGTAGTCCCTCTCCTCATTGGAGTTGGGGACGCCCGGCGTGTTCTGGTCGAGGAAGACCGCGCCGTCCGTGGAGAGGCCCGAGCCGTCCTTCTTGCCGTAGATGACGGTGGCCGAGCCCGCGTCCGCGACGCCATCGAGGTTCTCGCCCGGCGCTCCCACGACGAGGTCGAGGTGGCCGTCGCCGTTGATGTCGCCGAGGTCGAGCTCGCCGCCGAAGACGTCGCCCTTCTCGCCGGTGCCCGGCACGCCCGCGGTGTCCTGGGTGAAGATCTGCGTGTCGCCGTACGGGCCGTTGGCCGCCCCGTGCACCACGTACACCGAGCCGCCCTTGTGCGAGCCGGCGATCTCGTCGTCCCACTCCAGGCCGATGACGATGTCGCCGTAGCCGTCGCCGTCCGTGTCGCCGACGTCGGTGATGATGCCGCCGGGAAGCCGCTGCTGGTCGGTGGTCTTGAGGCCGTCGGCGGTGCCGGGCACCCACAGGTTGGCGTTGTAGCCGTCGCCGGTGGAGTAGCCGTCGACGATGAGGTCTTCCCGGTCGTCGCCGTTCACGTCGCCGGAGTGCAGGTTGAAGGGGCCCGCGCCCTCGCCGCTCTGGATGGCGGGCTTGACCGTGTAGCGGCTGGTACCGGTGCCGCTGCTGCGGGAGATCTTGCCGTTGAGGACGTCGATGGTGGCCGCGCCGGACCGGGCGCCGACGGCGAGGTCGGTGGCGCCGTCGCCGTCGAAGTCACCGGCCTCGATGGGCCCGCCGAAGTAGTCGTGACCGTCCGGGCGGGGGTCCTTCACCGTCGTACCGCCGGAGAGGCCGTTCGCGGAGCCCCACAGGATCTGCGCGGTGCCGCCGTCCTTGTCGCTGCCGACGTCCTCGCCGGGGGCGCCGACCGCGAGGTCGTCGTAGCCGTCGCGGTCGAAGTCGCCGTACGCGGTGTCGTAGCCGAAGGTGTCGCCCGTCTCGGCGGAGCCGGGGACGCCCGCGCTGTTCTGGCTGAAGGTCTTGTGGCGCAGCGTGCTGCCGCCGTACGTGACGGTGACCTGGCCCGCACTGTCCTTCCCGCCGACGTTGGCGCCGGGCGCGGAGGTGGCGAGGTCCGCGACGCCGTCACCGTTGAAGTCGGCCTCGTGCGAGGGCAGCGGGTCCGCGGGCGCGGCGGACGCGGTGGTGGCCGTGACGGCGAGCAGCCCGCCCGTCAGCGCGGCCGCGGTGGCCGTCGCCGCGGCGAGGCGCGTGCGTCTGGAGCGGACGGTGGTGGAGGTGCGCTTGTGCTTGGCCATGCGGTACTCCTGCGGCATGCGGGGATGCCTGGCGGGCATCCGCGGTCGATGGGGGCCGGGGCGGGCGTGTTCACCGGGCGTTGGCCCTGGCGTCATGCCGTGATCGGCTAAGGGGAGACCGGCGGTGGGGCACAAGGGTTGTACGGGGGGCGGGAGTTGGGGGTGTATGGGCGGGGTTCGGGGGTGTTGCGCCCAGGACGGGCTGGACCTCGGAGATCCAGCCCGTCCGTGCCCGGGTCACCGCCCGAGAACCATCCCGTACTCCCGCGCTCCCGTGAGCCCCAGCTTGCCCGGCGTCACCGACGTGACCGCCGGGTTCGGGCCGTCCTTGGGGGTCGCGGAGTACCAGACGCCGCCCTTCTGCCCGTCCTCGCCGGGCGCGCCGACCGCGACGTCCGGGTAGGAGTCGCCGTTGTAGTCGCCGGTCGCGACGGCCGCGCCGAGGTGGTCGTCGGCCTCCGCCGTGCCCGCCACGCCGGTCGAGTTCTGGCTGAAGGCGGGGCCGGTGAGGTCGCCGCCGGTGCCGGACGAGGCGAGGACCCAGTACGTACCCGCGTTCTGGGCGGTGCCGACGGCCTCGGCGTCGGCGCCGACGACCAGCTCGTCGATGCCGTCCCGGTCGAGGTTGCCGACCGCGAGCTGCGCGCCGAAGTTGTCGCCGGTCTCGGCGGTGCCGCCGACCTGCGGGCTGTTCTGGGAGGTGCAGGAGGAGCCGCCGTCGCCGAGCTTGCCGCCCTGCTTGCCGTAGATGACGGCGATGGCACCGCCGAGGATGTCCTCGCAGTAGGTGCCCTCGGCCTCGGGGTTCGGCCGCATGTTGCCGACGGCGAGGTCCGCGGTGCCGTCCCCGTCGAAGTCGCCGGTGGCGAGCGCGGTGTCGGAGCTGTCGGCCGTGTGCCAGGTCTGCTGCCACTCGCCGGAGGCGCGGCTCTGCACGGTCGTGCCGCTGACCTCCATGCCGTGGTACGAGATGGCGAGGTCGTCGCCGCCGTCGCCGTCGAAGTCACCGGCGGCCAGGGCGGACGGGCCCGCGAAGTGCCAGCCCGTGACCCGGGAGACCGCGGAGGGCGAGCCCGCGGTGAAGGGGCCCGGCCGGGTCACGACCGCGTCGGACTCGTCGAAGTGCGAGTTGAGGGCGATGTCCTTGTCGCCGTCCTTGTCGAAGTCACCGGTGGTGAGGATCGAGCCGTACCTGGCGCTGTCGGTGCCGCCGTTGGCGGCGGTGAAGCCGCCCTTGAAGCCGCTCGCGGAGCCCCAGACGACCGCGACGGTGCCGGCGGCCGTGCCGGCGGTGGTCGCCTCTCCGGGCGCGCCGACGACCAGGTCGCTGTAGCCGTCGCCGTTCATGTCGTTCGAGTCGACGGCGTAGCCGAACTTGTCGCCGGCCTCGGCGGTGCCGGGCACGCCGGTCGTGGCCTGACTGACGGTGGCCGAGCCGTGCTTGCCGAGGCCGGAGGCGCCGCCCCAGACGACGTTGACGTAGCCGGCCTTGGCGTGGCCGCCGACGGTCGCGCTCGGCACGCCGACGGCGAGGTCGACGTAGCCGTCGCCGTTGTAGTCGGCGCGGATCTTGGAGGGGGCGGAGGGCGCGGAGGGCGCGGCGGGGGCGGCCGCGAGGGCGTTGCCCGCGGTCAGGCCGGTGACGCCGAGGGCGGTGGCGGCGCAGAGGGCGCCTGCCGCGAGGAGCTTGTTGCGCGCGTTCTTGCGCGCGGTGTTTCGCACGTACGAGGACATGGAGAGGTCTCTCATCAGTTGAGGGTGTGCATGAGTGGAGGCCGGGCGGGAGCCCATGGGGCGGCCCGGCGGGGGGTGGGGTCAGCGCACGGTGCGGCCGAAGCCGGCTCCGGTGCCGCCGACCCCGACCCCGGCCCCGACTCCGACTCCGACTCCGAAGCCGGTGCCGATGTCCTCGCCGGTGGTGCCGGCCAGGCTTCTTACGCGCACGTGGGACTCCCGGAGCCTCTGGAAATCTTTGGGTACTGCTTGCGGGGGTGTGACTTCTGAGGCGTACGAAGGGTTGTGCGAAGGGAGTGGTGGGGTGGCTGTCGGATGAACTGCCGGCGGCTCGGCGACTTCGGTGGGCCGGTGTCGTTCGATACGCACCGGGGCCGCCCGGCTTTTTGCGGAGTGTGGCGGTTCCGGGCCGGCAGTAAAGGGCGCTCCCTGCGGTCGCGTCGGCTGCGCCGATTCCGCTCCGCTCCACCCTTGACTCCCGCCCCTCCACCGCACGTTGACCTTGACCCGGACGGCCAGGGGTGGGGCCGACGGGGACTGTCTGTGGGGTCATCCCCTTTCATCGCCGGGTGCGGACCGGCCCAACGTGCGCCGACGTCACCGTTGGGGCTCGGCCCCCGGCTTCGCCGTTCGGGCCATCAGCTCTCGCGGCCGGGTGCGGACCGGCCCATCGTGGGCGCGGGCCACGCTCGGGGTGCGGCCGCCCGGCACGGCCCGGCTGGCCGGGTCATCACCCTTCATTGCCGGGTGCGGGCCGGTCCATCGTGTGTGCCCGTCGCGGTGGGGGTGTTGCCGGGCATGCGGGCTGCCGGTCGGGCACCTACTTTGGAAAAGTTGTGAATGGGGATGCCGCGCGCCCCCCTGTCACGCTCTGCGCGCCGTCACGCAAGGCCGTTCATGGAGGGATTGTGGCGCGGTGAGCTCGGATGCTGGGGGGCGCATCGGCTACTCAGGGGGGGCGTGCGGCGGACGCATTCGCAACTTCGCGAAAGTAGGTCCCCGAGGGGCAGCCTCTCCCACCCCGGCCGGGACGGCGCATCGGTCGTGAAGTGGGGGCGCACGGCCTCCCCATTCGCAACTTGCCCAAAGTTGGTCCCCGAGCGGGACCTCTGCCTCCCGGCCGGGGCGGCGTATTGGTCGTGAAGAGGGGGCGCGGGGCTCCTCCATTCGCAACTTCGTGAAAGTTGGTCCCCGACAAGCGGCCTCCCCCTCCCGGCCGGGCGGCGCATTAGTTGTGGTGGGGGGCGCGCGGCCTCCTCGTTCACAACTTTTCCGAAGTAGGTGCCCGGGAGGGCGGGGCCCGGGCCTGCCCCGTGCCATGGACCGTGGCGGTCGCCCGCGATGGGCCGGTCCGCACCCGGCCGCGCGAGCCGATGACCCGAGCAGCGAAGCCGGGGCCTGGGCGTTTGTGACGGCGCACGGGGAGTGTCAGGGGGCGCGCGCCCTTCGGGTTCACAACTTTGCGAAAGTAGGTGCCCGACCGGCGGCCCGTATGCCCAGGAACGCTCCCCCTGCGATGGGCCCACCATGTCGGATCGGCCTGCACGCGGCGGCGAGAGCCGATGACCCGGCCGGGCAGGCCGCGCCGGTGATCTAGCTACGACTGTGACCCGCGCCCACGATGGGCCGGTCGGCATTTGCCCGCGAAAGCCGATGACCTGGCAAGCCAGGCCGCGCGGGTCGCCGAGGTCCGAACGTGACGTCGACACACGATGGGCCGGTCGGCACTCGGCCGCGAGAGGCGATGACCCGAGCGGCGAAGCCGGGGGCGGGGGGGCCGAGGCCCGAGCGTGCCCGCGCCCACGATGGGCCGGTCCGCAGTCGGCGGCGAGAGTCGATGCCCCGGCCAGCCGAGCCGCGCGGGGGGCTGAGCTCGGACCGTGGCCCGCGCTCACGATGGGCCGGTCCGCACCCGGCGATGAAGGGTGATGGCCCGGCCAGCCGGGCCGCGCGGACGGCGGAGGCGGGACCGTGACGGGCACGCACGATGGGCCGGTCCGCACCCGGCCGCGAGAGGCGATGACCCGAGCGGCGAAGCCGGGAGGCGGGAGGCCGAGGCCCGACCGTGACGGGCACGCACGATGGACCGGGCCGCACCCGGCGATGAAAGGGGGTGACCCCACAGACAGTCCCCGTCGGCCCCACCCCTGGCCGTCCGGGTCGAAGTCAACGTGCGGTGGAGGGGCGGGAGTCAAGGGTGGAGCGGAGCGGAATCGGCGTAGCCGACGCGACCGCAGGGAGCGCCCTTTACTGCCGGCCCGGAGCCGCCACACTCCGGAAAGTCCGGGCGGCCCCGGTCACCATCAAAGACGCAGGCCCACCGAAGGCGCCGCCCTTAGCCCTGCCCACCAGCACTCGGCTTCGTATTGAGAATCTCCCGCGCCTGCTCCGCCGCCCGGACAATGCTCTCGGAGACGAAGTCCACGAAACGGGCGACGTTTTCGAGGCGGGCGCCGGCCGGGGTGTCGGGGCCGAGGACGGTGACGCCCTGCCGCGCCGTCTCGACGAGCTGGGCGTGGGCCCGGGCGCTGGCGATCATCGACTGGTACCAGACGTCGTTGTCGACGACATAGCGCTCACGGCGACGTTCGTCCCGCTCCCGGCGGATGAGGCCTTGGCTGTCGAGGAACGCCACCGCCTTGGAAACCGACGCGGGGCTGACCTGAAGGTGCTGGACGAGTTCGGACGCGGTGAGGCTGCCCGCGTCGCTGACGGAGACGGCGACCAGGACCCGGGCGGTCATCTTCGGCAGGCCCGACTGCATGAAGACGGTGGCGAGCAACTCCTCGTACTCACGCACCGCCTCGCCATCGCGTCCATGGGCCTGCGGAGAGGCGTGCGCAGAGGACTGTGGAGAGGACTGTGGCCCTCGGGGGGTGGCCTGCCTGCGCCGGTGGGCGCGTTGTTCGGTGGCGCGGTGGGCCAGGTCGGCGCGGTAGCCGGTGGGGCCGCCATTGCGCATGACCTCGCGCGTGATCGTCGAGGTGGGGCGGTCGAGGCGCCTGGCGATCTCCGCGTAGGCGAGCTCGTCGGCCAGTCCCGACGCGATCTGCCGGCGTTCCTGCTGGGTGAGTCTGCCTCCCGGCATCGCGGTCTCCTCGCGGTCGTCTCTGGTGTTGCCAGCCTAGCGTTCGATTTCACCCCATTGCAACGAGGCTGCCCGCCCTCGTTGCTTTGAATTCATAGCCGTTGCAACGAAATGGTGGCAGTGAGCTGCGTAAACGTAAGTCGCGTGCAACAAGTGTGTTGCCCGATCTAGAAACGCAACGTAGCTTTTCCCTCACCGGAAACACCGCGCCCCACCAGCCAAACGGGGCCCAACCCCAGGAGCACACCATGCAGAAGTTCGCCACCCCCGCCCCCATCTCCGCCGTCCTCGATATCCCCGCCGGCCGCATCCAGTTCATCGCCGCCGACCGTTCCGACACCGCGGTCGAGGTCCGGCCCGCCGACGCCTCGAACGGCAAGGACGTCAAGGCGGCGGAGCGGATCGCGGTCGAGTACGGCGACGGCGTCCTGCGGATCGCGGCCGCCGAGCCGAAGAACCGCCTCCTCGGCAACGGCTCAGGAGCGGTCGAGATCACCGTCCAGCTGCCCGCCGGGTCCAAGGTCGAGGCCAAGGCGGCCGCCGGCGAGCTGCGCGGCGTCGGGCGGCTCGGTGACGTCGTCTTCGAGGCCGCACAGGGCTCGGTCAAGCTCGACGAGGCGGCCGACGCCGTCCTCTCCCTGATGGCCGGGGACGTCTCGGTCGGCCGTCTCACCGGGCCCGCGAAGGTCGACGTCCAGAAGGGCGCCATCCGCGTCGCCGAGGCCGTACGCGGCACCGTCGACCTCCGTACCGAGGCCGGGGACATCTCGGTCGGCGTCGCCCGCGGCGTCTCCGCCTCCCTGGACGCCGGCACCACCTACGGCCGGATCCACAACGCGCTCATGAACGCCGAGGGCCCCGACGCCGGCCTCTCCATCCGCGCGACCACCTCCTACGGCGACATCGCCGCCCGCAGCCTCTGAGCACCCCACGCGCCACCCACAGTCAGCGCCCACAGCCCATGAAGGAGCAGCCACCATGACGGACGACCTGGCCATCGCGGCGTACGGGTTGCGCAAGGCGTACGGGGACAAGACCGTCCTCGACGGCATCGACCTGACCGTGCCCACCGGCAGCGTCTTCTCCCTGCTCGGCCCCAACGGCGCCGGCAAGACCACCGCCGTCAAGATCCTCTCCACCCTCGTCCGCGCTGATGGCGGCCGGGTCAGGATCGCCGGCCACGACATCGACGCCGACCCGCAGGCCGTCCGCGCCACCATCGGCGTCACCGGCCAGTTCTCCGCCGTCGACGGCCTCATCACCGGCGAGGAGAACATGCTCCTCATGGCCGACCTGCACCACCTCCCCAAGCAGGAAGGACGGAGGACCGCCGCCGAACTGCTGGAGCGCTTCGGCCTCACCGAAGCCGCCAAGAAGCCTGCCGCCACCTACTCCGGCGGCATGAAGCGCCGCCTCGACATCGCCATGACCCTGGTCGGCAGCCCGCGCATCATCTTCCTCGACGAACCCACCACCGGCCTCGACCCGCGCTCCCGCCACACCATGTGGCAGATCATCCGCGGCCTCGTCGCCGACGGCGTCACCGTCTTCCTCACCACCCAATACCTCGAAGAAGCCGACCAGCTCGCCGACCGCATCGCCGTCCTGCACAACGGCACCATCGCCGCCCAAGGCAGCGCCGAGGAACTGAAGCGGCTCGTACCGGGCGGGCATGTGCGGCTGCGGTTCAGTGACCCGGACGCCCACCGATCCGCCGCCCACGCCCTGCACGACGCCACCCGCGACGACGAAGCACTCGCTCTGCACATCCCCAGCGACGGCAGCCAGCGCGCCCTGCGCGCCATCCTCGACCGGCTCGACACCGCCGGCATCGAAGCCGACGAACTGACCGTCCACACCCCCGACCTCGACGATGTCTTCTTCGCCCTCACCGGCCCGGCAGCCATCCACAACCAGCCCAAGGAGAACGCCCGATGAGCAGCAGCCTCTCCCTCGCCCTGCGCGACTCGTCCACGATGCTGCGCCGCAACCTCCTGCACGCCCGCCGCTACCCGTCCCTCACCCTGAACCTGCTGCTCACCCCGGTCATGCTGTTGCTGCTCTTCGTCTACATATTCGGCGACGCGATGAGCTCGGGCCTCGGTCAGGGCTTCGCGGAGAGCGCCGGCGGGCCCGACCGCTCCGCGTACATCGCGTACGTCGTTCCCGGCCTGCTCCTGATGACCATCGGCAGCACCGTGATCGGAACCGCGGTCTCCGTCTGCAACGACATGACCGAGGGCATCATCGCCCGCTTCCGCACGATGGCCATCCACCGCCCTTCGGTGCTCATCGGGCACGTCGTCGGCAGCGTGCTGCAGGCGATCGCGAGCGTGGTCCTCGTCGGGGCCATCGGTGTCGCCATCGGCTTCCGGTCCACCGACGCGTCCGCTCTCGAATGGCTGGCCGCGTTCGGGCTGATCGTGCTCTTCGCGACGGCGCTCACCTGGATCGCGGTCGGCATGGGCCTGGTCAGCCCGAACGCCGAGGCCGCCGGGAACAACGCGATGCCGCTGATCCTGCTGCCGCTCCTCTCCAGCGCCTTCACCCCGGTCGACTCGATGCCCGGCTGGTTCCAGCCGATCGCCGAGTACCAGCCGTTCACCCCCGCCATCGAGACCCTGCGCGGCCTGCTGCTCGGCAGCGGGATCGGCCACAACGGATGGCTCGCCGCCGGCTGGTGCCTGGGGCTCGCGGTGCTCGGCTACTTCTGGTCGACGTCGAAGTTCAACCGTGACCCGAAGTAGGTCGTACGCAACGCGAACAGGCGCTGACGCGAACAGGCCGGTCCCGCCCGAAGGCGGAACCGGCCTGAACCATTCTGCTGTCGCCGTTACTTCACCGGCTCGGGCTCCGGCTCGTCCACCGACTCGGCGTCGCCCGCCGGGTCGACCGGCGTCTTCACGGAGTCGAGCAGCAGCTGCGCGACGTCCACGACCTGGAGGGACTCCTTGGCCTGGCCGTCGTTCTTCTTGCCGTTCACGGAGTCCGTGAGCATGACGAGGCAGAAGGGGCAGGCGGTGGAGACAATGTCGGGGTTGAGCGACAGCGCCTCGTCGACCCGCTCCGTGTTGATGCGCTTGCCGATACGCTCCTCCATCCACATGCGCGCACCACCGGCGCCGCAGCAGAAGCCGCGCTCCTTGTGGCGGTGCATCTCCTGCTGACGCAGGCCCGGGACGGACGACATGATCTCGCGCGGGGGCGTGTAGACCTTGTTGTGGCGACCCAGGTAGCACGGGTCGTGGTACGTGATCAGACCCTCGACCGGCGTCACCGGGATCAGCTTGCCCTCGTCGATGAGGTGCTGGAGCAGCTGCGTGTGGTGGATGACCTCGTAGTCACCGCCGAGCTGCGGATACTCGTTGGCGATGGTGTTGAAGCAGTGCGGGCAGGTCGAGACGATCTTCTTGGCCGTCTTCGGCTTGCGCGACTCCTCGGTCACCTTGCCGTCGTCGTCGAACTCCTCGCCGAACGCCGCGTTCAGCGTCATGACGTTCTCCTGGCCGAGCTGCTGGAACAGCGGCTCGTTGCCCAGGCGCCGCGCCGAGTCACCGGTGCACTTCTCGTCGCCGCCCATGATGGCGAACTTGACGCCCGCGATGTGGAGCAGCTCCGCGAAGGCCTTCGTGGTCTTCTTCGCGCGGTCCTCCAGGGCGCCGGCACAGCCGACCCAGTAGAGGTACTCGACCTCGGTGAGGTCCTCGACGTCCTTGCCGACGACCGGCACCTCGAAGTCGACTTCCTTCGTCCACTCCAGGCGCTGCTTCTTGGCGAGGCCCCAGGGGTTGCCCTTCTTCTCCAGGTTCTTGAGCATCGTGCCCGCCTCGGACGGGAACGCGGACTCGATCATCACCTGGTAGCGGCGCATGTCGACGATGTGGTCGATGTGCTCGATGTCGACCGGGCACTGCTCGACGCAGGCGCCGCAGGTGGTGCAGGACCACAGGACGTCCGGGTCGATGACGCCGTTCTCTTCGTGGGTGCCGATGAGGGGGCGCTCGGCCTCCGCGAGGGCGGCGGCGGGCACGTCCTTCAGCTGCTCCTCGGTCGCCTTCTCCTCGCCCTCCATCGTCTTGCCGCCGCCCGCGAGCAGGTACGGGGCCTTGGCGTGCGCGTGGTCGCGCAGCGACATGATGAGGAGCTTGGGGGAGAGCGGCTTGCCGGTGTTCCAGGCGGGGCACTGCGACTGGCAGCGGCCGCACTCGGTGCAGGTGGAGAAGTCGAGGATGCCCTTCCAGCTGAACTGCTCGACCTGGGAGACACCGAAGACGGCGTCCTCGGCCGGGTCCTCCCAGTCGATCGGCTTGCCGCCGGACGTCATGGGCTGCAGCTCGCCGAGCGTCGTACCGCCGTTGGCCTCGCGCTTGAACCAGATGTTCGGGAAGGCGAGGAAGCGGTGCCAGGCCACACCCATGTTGGTGTTCAGGGAGACGACGATCATCCAGATGAAGGACGTCGCGATCTTCAGCCCGGCGAAGAAGTACGTGAGGTTCTGGAGGGTGGAGAGATCCATGCCCTCGAACCAGCTGACCACCGGGTACGAGATGAAGAACGACGCCTCGTAGCTGTCGACGTGGTGCTGGGCGCCTTCGAGGGCGTGCAGCGTGAAGATGCAGACGCCGACGATGAGGATGACGGACTCGACGAAGTACGCCTGGCCGGTCTTCGAGCCCGCGAAGCGGGACTTGCGGCCCGGCTTGCCGGGCTTGTTCAGCTGCCGGATGACGATCAGCGTGAGGATGCCGAGCACGGTCATCGTGCCGATGAACTCGACGAAGACGTTGTACGGCGCCCAGTCACCGATGATCGGCAGGATCCAGTCGGCCTGGAAGAGCTGGCCGAAGGCGTTGACGATCGTCAGCAGCAGCGAGAAGAAGCCCACCGCCACGAACCAGTGCGCGAAGCCGACGATGCCCCACCTGTTCATGCGCGTGTGGCCGAGGAACTCCTTGACCACGGTGAGGGTGCGCTGGACCGGGTTGTCGGTCCTGAGGCCGGCGGGCACGGGCTGACCGAGTCGTACGAACTTGTAGATCTGCACGATGGCACGGCCGAACAGCGCGACGCCGACCGCGATTAGGACCAGCGACACGATGATCGCGGCGAGTTGCATTGGGGGCTCCTCGGGCCTGCGAGGCGAACTATTACTAAGCGGTAACTTATGCAGTCCGTCTGAGACTACCCACTTACTCCGCCGCACTGTAGCCAGCAACCCGGTGATCTGCGTCGCTCAGGCAACCCTTTGCATGTCAGGTGCCGGGTGCTCCGTGTTTTCAGGGGCGCGGGGAACTGCGCGCCCAGCCACACACAACCCGCAGCCGAAAACCGAACCCCCGGAAGGCCCGCACCTGCGCGTAAGCACAGGATAAGAGTTGAGTGCCCCAGACTCACATCTGTTGACGCCAGCGCAGCGCTGATGCATGCTTGAGCCAGATCCACTCAAGAAGTACATCTGGAGGAACCGAAATGGCACGTGCGGTCGGCATCGACCTGGGCACGACTAACTCCGTCGTCAGCGTTCTCGAAGGCGGCGAGCCCACCGTCATCACCAACGCCGAGGGCGCCAGGACCACGCCGTCCGTCGTCGCCTTCGCGAAGAACGGCGAGGTGCTCGTCGGCGAGGTCGCCAAGCGCCAGGCGGTCACGAACGTCGACAGGACCATCCGGTCGGTCAAGCGCCACATGGGCACCGACTGGAAGGTGGACATCGACGACAAGGGGTTCAACCCCCAGCAGATCTCGGCGTTCATCCTGCAGAAGCTGAAGCGCGACGCCGAGTCGTACCTGGGTGAGAAGGTCGCCGACGCGGTCATCACCGTCCCGGCGTACTTCAACGACTCCGAGCGCCAGGCCACCAAGGAGGCCGGCGAGATCGCGGGCCTGAACGTCCTGCGCATCGTCAACGAGCCCACCGCCGCCGCCCTTGCCTACGGCCTCGACAAGGACGACCAGACCATTCTGGTCTTCGACCTCGGTGGCGGCACCTTCGACGTCTCGCTCCTCGAGATCGGCGACGGCGTCGTCGAGGTGAAGGCCACGAACGGCGACAACCACCTCGGTGGTGACGACTGGGACCAGCGCGTCGTCGACTACCTGGTCAAGCAGTTCAACAACGGCCACGGCGTGGACCTCTCCAAGGACAAGATGGCGCTCCAGCGCCTGCGCGAGGCGGCCGAGAAGGCCAAGATCGAGCTGTCCTCCTCTACGGAGACCACGATCAACCTGCCCTACATCACGGCCTCCGCCGAGGGCCCGCTGCACCTGGACGAGAAGCTCACGCGCGCCCAGTTCCAGCAGCTCACGTCCGACCTCCTGGAGCGCTGCAAGACGCCGTTCCACAACGTCATCAAGGACGCGGGCATCCAGCTGAGCGAGATCGACCACGTCGTTCTCGTCGGTGGCTCCACCCGCATGCCCGCCGTCGCCGAGCTCGTCAAGGAGCTCACCGGCGGCAAGGACGCCAACAAGGGTGTGAACCCGGACGAGGTCGTCGCCATCGGCGCCTCGCTCCAGGCCGGTGTTCTCAAGGGTGAGGTCAAGGACGTCCTGCTCCTCGACGTGACCCCGCTGTCCCTCGGCATCGAGACCAAGGGCGGCATCATGACGAAGCTCATCGAGCGGAACACGACCATCCCGACCAAGCGGTCGGAGATCTTCACGACGGCCGAGGACAACCAGCCGTCCGTGCAGATCCAGGTCTACCAGGGCGAGCGCGAGATCGCGGCGTACAACAAGAAGCTCGGCATGTTCGAGCTCACGGGCCTGCCGCCGGCCCCGCGCGGCGTCCCGCAGATCGAGGTCTCCTTCGACATCGACGCCAACGGCATCATGCACGTGACCGCGAAGGACCTCGGCACGGGCAAGGAGCAGAAGATGACCGTCACCGGTGGCTCCTCGCTGCCGAAGGACGAGGTCAACCGGATGCGCGAAGAGGCCGAGAAGTACGCGGACGAGGACCACGCCCGCCGCGAGGCCGCCGAGTCCCGCAACCAGGGCGAGCAGCTCGTCTACCAGACCGAGAAGTTCCTCAAGGACAACGAGGACAAGGTCCCCGGTGACGTGAAGACCGAGGTCGAGGAAGCCGTCAACGAGCTGAAGGAGAAGCTCAAGGGCGAGGACACGGCCGAGATCCGCACCGCCACCGAGAAGGTCGCCGCCGTCTCGCAGAAGCTGGGCCAGGCCATGTACGCCGACGCCCAGGGCGCGCAGGCCGCGGGCGGTCCCGAGGGCGCTGCCCCGGGTGCCGACCAGGCCAAGGAGGACGACGGAGTCGTCGACGCCGAGATCGTCGACGACGAGAAGCCCGGAGACGCGAAGGGTGGCGCCGCCTGATGACCGAGGAGACCCCGGGCTTCGGCGAGAACGAGAACGCCGAGAAGCCTGACGTCCCCTCCGGCGCCACCCCTGATGACGCGACGCCGAAGGCCGCCGAGCCCTCCACCAAGGAGGGTCCGGCGGCCCCGGCCGGGGACGCAGCAGCGAGCAAGACGTCCGCTCAGGACGTGAGCCTGACCGCCCAGCTGGACCAGGTCCGCACCGCGCTCGACGAGCGCACCGGCGACCTCCAGCGGCTGCAGGCCGAGTACCAGAACTACCGCCGTCGGGTGGAGCGGGACAAGGTGACGGTGAAGGAGATCGCCTCGGCGAACCTCCTCTCCGAGCTCCTCCCCACCCTCGACGACATCGGCCGCGCCCGTGAGCACGGCGAGCTGGTGGGCGGCTTCAAGTCGGTGGCCGAGTCCCTCGAGACCGTCGTCGCCAAGATGGGCCTTCAGCAGTTCGGCAAGGAGGGCGAGCCCTTCGACCCGACGATCCACGAAGCCCTGATGCACAGCTACGCACCGGACGTCACCGAGACGACCTGCGTCGCGATCCTGCAGCCGGGGTACCGGATCGGCGAGCGCACCATCCGCCCCGCGCGGGTGGCCGTCGCCGAGCCGCAGCCCGGCGCGCAGACGGTCAAGGGCGAGGAGCCCGACGGCTCCGCGAGCGCGGAGAAGGCGGACGAGAAGGAGACCGGTGGCCCGGACGAGGGCTGACGGCAACGACATGAGTGAGGAGGGACGTCGGGGATGAGCACCAAGGACTTCATCGAGAAGGACTACTACAAGGTCCTCGGCGTCCCCAAGGACGCCACCGAAGCCGAGATCAAGAAGGCGTACCGGAAGCTCGCCCGCGAGAACCACCCGGACGCCAACAAGGGCAACACCAAGGCGGAGGAGCGCTTCAAGGAGATCTCCGAGGCGAACGACGTCCTCGGGGACCCCAAGAAGCGCAAGGAGTACGACGAAGCGCGTGCTCTCTTCGGCAACGGTGGATTCCGGCAGGGCCCCGGAGCCGGCGGCGGCTCGTTCAACTTCGACCTGGGCGACCTCTTCGGAGGCGGCGGCCCGGGTGGCGGTGGAGCGGCCGGCGGCTTCGGCGGCGGTCTCGGTGACGTCTTCGGGGGCCTGTTCAACCGCGGCGGCGCGGGTGCCGGAGCCGGCACGCGTACGCAGCCGAGGCGCGGCCAGGACATCGAGTCCGAGGTCACGCTCAGTTTCACGGAGGCGGTGGACGGCGCGACCGTGCCGCTCCGCATGTCCTCCCAGGCCGCCTGCAAGGCGTGCTCCGGCACCGGCGACAAGAACGGCACACCGCGCGTGTGCCCGACCTGCGTCGGCACGGGCCAGGTCTCGCGGGGCGGTGGCGGAGGGTTCTCCCTCACCGACCCGTGCATGGACTGCAAGGGCCGTGGGCTGATCGCCCAGGACCCCTGCGAGGTCTGCGGCGGCAGCGGCCGTGCCAAGTCGTCGCGCACCATGCAGGTGCGGATCCCGGCCGGTGTCTCGGACGGGCAGCGCATCCGCCTGCGCGGCAAGGGCGCGCCCGGTGAGCGGGGCGGTCCGGCGGGCGATCTGTATGTGGTCGTGCACGTCGACAGCCACCCGGTCTTCGGCCGCAAGGGCGACAACCTCACGGTCACGGTTCCGGTGACGTACCCGGAGGCGACGCTGGGCGGCGAGGTGAAGGTGCCCACCCTGGGTGGGCCGCCCGTCACCCTGAAGCTCCCCGCCGGCACGCCGAACGGTCGTACGATGCGGGCCCGCGGAAAGGGCGCGGTCCGCAAGGACGGCACCCGGGGCGACCTGCTCGTGACGGTGGAGGTGTCGGTCCCGACATCCCTGTCGGACTCGGCGAAGGAAGCCCTGGAGTCCTACCGCAAGGCGACTGCGGGCGACGACCCGCGGGCAGAACTGTTCCAGGCCGCGAAGGGAGCGTGACCCCATGGATAGGGTCGGCCGTCGTCATAATCCGTACCAACTCACCGACGAGACACCCGTGTACGTCATCTCGGTGGCCGCCCAGCTGAGCGGTCTGCACCCGCAGACCCTGCGGCAGTACGACCGCCTGGGTCTGGTCTCCCCGGACCGCACGGCGGGCCGCGGCCGACGCTATTCCGCCCGCGACATCGAGCTGCTCCGCACGGTGCAGCAGCTGTCGCAGGAAGAGGGCATCAACCTCGCGGGCATCAAGCGCATCATCGAGCTGGAGAACCAGGTCGCGGCGCTCCAGTCGCGGGTCGCGGAGCTCTCCGCGGCCGTGGACGGCGCCGCCGCGGCCATGCAGCAGCGCGAAGCGGCGGTGCACGCCTCGTACCGCCGCGACCTCGTCCCCTACCAGGACGTGCAGCAGGCGAGCGCGCTGGTGGTGTGGCGGCCGAAGCGGACGACCGAGCAGTAGACCTCATGGTCTGAGGACGTCTGAGTACCCTGAAGCGGGGCCGGGAGGTGGTGACCTCCCGGCCCCGCTTCGGTGTGTACGGGTGCGGGGAGTTGAGCTGACGATGGCCATGGTGGGCCTGTTCTGGATCGCCGAGGGCGATGTGTACGTGGGGGCGAAGCCGGCCGGGCTCGCTCCCGGGGTGCGGCTGACGCCGGAGGGCGTACTGGCCCTCGGCGACAAGCAGTCCGGCATGTGGCCGTGGGAGGACGTGCGCGCGCTGACCGTCGACGACGTCCCGGTGAAGTCCCTGAAGCGGCAGGTGGGCGCGGTGGTCGACCTGGCGCTCACGGTCGGCCTCGGCGGCAGCGACGAGGCCCCGACGATGACGGTGCGTCTCACGGACGCCGACGGTGAGGAGACGGAGCTGACGGCGTACACGGCGGCGGCGGTCGGCTACTCCCGTACGGAGTACGACCTCTCGCGCGCCCTCCTCGCCCGCCTCACGGAAGGCGCGGGGACCCTCCTCACCACCCTGACGGCGATGTCCGACTGGGGCCGCCGCCATGAGGGCGGGTCGCCGCGGGCGGCACAGCGGGTGGAGCTGTTGCGCGAGTGGGGCAGCCCCCTGGCGTGACGTGAGAGCGCCCCGGTCGGCTACGGGGGAGCAGTCGGCCGGGGCGCTCGGGGGAAGCGGGAGGGGGCCTACCAGCTGCCCCCGCCGCTGCCCCCAGCTTGCAGGGCGGGGCGGGGTGGGCGGTAGCGCCATCTTGTTGCGGTGCAGTGAGCTGAGGAGGGAACAAGAAGGCACAAGGCACCCGCAACCGGACGAGTCATCCCCGGTCGAGGATCCCCGACCGGGCGATCAGGAAGCCGAGCTGGGCGCGGCTGTTGCTGCCGAGGGTGGCCGCCAGCTTGGCGATGTGGACGCGGGCGGTGCGGACGTTCATGCCGAGGCGCTCGGCGATCTCGGCGTCGGTGAGGCCCTCGACGAGGAGGCCGGCGATGGCGTGCTGGCGGGCGGTGATGCCGTTCTCGGACGGCTGGGGAGCCGCTTGCGGCCACATGGGGGTGGCCATGCGCCACAGCCGCCAGAAGGTGGTGGCGAAGTACTCGACGAGGGCGGGGTGGCGGAGTTCGAGGGCGACGCTGCGGTCCTTGCTCGCCGGGATGAACGCGACGGTCCGGTCGAAGACGAAGAGCCGGTCGGTGACCTCGTCGAGGGTGCGTGCCTCGGTGTCGCCGTCGAGCTGTTCGAAGTAGGCGAGCACGGGCAGAGAATGGCGCGTTGTGTGCTGGTAGAGGGTCCGCATCCGGCATCCCCGGGTGAGGATCGCCTGGTCCCGCGGGAAGACTTCGGCCAAGGTCTCGGGGGGCCGCATGCCGCCGGGCTGGACGGCCAGGAACTCCTCGGTGACCTCGTTCATGGCCCGGTCGATGGCCGAGTTGATGCGGTCGAGTCCGTCGAGCACGGTGACGGTGGTGCTGGTGGGGTGCAGCCACTGCAGGTCGTCGAGGCCGTGTTGCAGGAGGCCGAGGCGGACGAGGCACGGGGCCGGTTCGGCGGCGCTGTGGTGGAGCCGGCCTTCCCGCAGGGCGCGGGCGTAGACGGACAGCCCTGCTGCACACATTTCTTCGAGCGGGTGCGGTAAGTGCTTCGTGGCCATGCGAGCCCCCTCCTGCCTGGTTGAAGCGTCGCGATTCTATGCAGGCGGGGAGAGCCGGGGCCGGATGCCGCAGTTGAAGTGTCTGCTTCTGGACGGCTGTTTCCGGGTGTCCGGTTCTGGGCGTGCGGCTTTGCTGACACCGGTGTCACCGGTCGTGGTCAAGAATCCCTGACTGGCCGATGAGGTAGCCGAGTTGGGCGCGGCTGTTGCTGCCGAGGGTGGCGGCGAGTTTGGCGATGTGGACGCGGGCGGTGCGGATGTTCATGCCGAGGCGGGCGGCTATTTCGGCGTCGGTGAGGCCTTCTATGAGGAGGCCGGCGATGGCTTTCTGGCGGGGCGTGACGCCTTTCTCCGACGGCAGCCGTGACGTCTGCGGATACAGGGGGGCCGCGAACCGCCACAGGCGCTCGAAGGTCGTGACGAAGTAGTCGATGAGAGCGGTGTGCCGTATCTCCAACGCGGTGGTGTGGTCCTGGCTCGCCGGGATGAACGCGACGGTCCGGTCGAAGACGAAGAGCCGTTCGGTGCCCTCGTCCAGGGAGCGGGCTTCGACGTCACCGCGTAGCTGCTCGAAGTGGGCGAGTGCGGGCAGCGCATGCCGTGTCGTGTGCTGGTAGAGAGTACGGAGTCGGCCGCCTCGGTTCAGGATGGCTTGTTCGCGCGCTCGAGTACGGGCCGGTGATTCGGGGGGCCGGACGTCGCCGGGCTGAATGGTGAGCACTTCATGGCAGGCATGGGCGATGGCCTCGTCCATTGCCGCGTCGATGCGGGCCGGCCCCTGCAGGACTCTGATGGTCGAGGAGGCTCGTACCGGTGCGGACGGGACGTCGATGTCGAGGAACGCCTCGAATGCGGCGGTGAGTCTTTCCTCTCGGCGGCGGTGGTGGGCGACCCGGTCCTCGATGGTGCGCAGGAGGCGGGACAGGGCAACGGCGGGAGTCGTGGGGTGGAGCCACTGCATGTCGTTGAGGCTGGGGTGGAGGAGGCCGAAGTCGACGAGGCACGGGGCAGGCTCGGCGTCGCGGCTGTGGACCCGGCCTTCGCGCAGGGCCTGGGCGTAGACGGCTGATCCTGACGCGCAGAGATTCTCCACCCCATGCGGCTCGTGCTCCGCGGCCATGCGTTTCACCCTCCCGTTCGGTCGAAGGGGCGGTGATTCTATGGGCTGGGCTCAGCCACACCACGGAGAACACGCGAGGTTCCGCTCCGGTTCAGTTGTTGCGTTGTTCCAGGATCTTCGATTCACCGATCAGGAAGCCGAGTTGGGCCCGGCTTTCGCTTCCCAGAGTGGCGGCGAGTTTGGCGATGTGGACACGTGCCGTGCGGACGTTCATGCCGAGGCGGTCGGCGATCTCGGCGTCGGTGAGGCCCTCGACCAGGAGGCCGGCGACCGCGCGTTGGCGGGTGCTGATGCCCTTCGGGGCCGGCTGTGGGGCCGCCTGCGGGAACAAGGGGATGGCCATGTTCCATTGGCGCTTGAAGGCGGCGATGAGGAAGTCGATCAGGGCCGGGTGGCGGATCTCGAGCGCTACGTTGCGCTCCTTCGTCACTGGGATGTACGCCACGGATCTGTCGAGAATGAAGAGCCGTTCCGTGACTTCTTCGAGGGTCCGGACTTCGATGTCGCCGTCGAGTTGCTCGTAGTAGGCGAGAGCGGAGAAGGAGTAACGCGTGGTGTGCTGGTAAAGGGTCCGCATCCGTGCACCACGGGAGAGCATCCCCTGCGCGTCTGCCAGGGATTTGGCCAACGCCTCGGCCGGCCGGTGGCCGCCGGGCTGGATGACAAGCACCTCCTGGCACGTGCGTGCCATGGCCCGGCCTATCACGGCCTGGATCTCGGTAAGACCTTCCAGTACGGCGATGGCGGGCGGCCCTTCGGTGCGTACTGCCTTAGGGACAATGTCCAGCAGCGGCGCGAAGGCGTCGGCGAGTTGGACCTCGTGTCGGCGTTCCTGGAGCAGTTGTTGCTCGATGGTGTGGAGCAAGCGGGGCAGGGCCACTGACGGAGGTACGGGGAGCAGCCATCCGTCGTGCTCGGTGTCCACGCGCAGTAGCCCGAGGTCGATCAGGCATGGGGCGCCGTCGGTGTCGTGACGAGGGAGGCGGCCTTCGTGGAGGGCGCGGGCATAGAGTTCCGAGCCCGCTTCACATAATTCGCCGTCGTCGTGGGCGGCGTGCGGTGTGGCCGTCATGTCGGGCGGCCTTGTTCGAGGATGCCGGACTGGGCTATCAGGTAGCCGAGTTGGGCGCGGCTTCCGCTGCCGAGGGCGGCGGCTATTTTGGCTATGTGGGCGCGGCAGGTGCGGACGTTCATGCCGAGGCGGCGGGCGATGGCCTCGTCGACGTGGCCTTCGACGAGCAGTTTGGCTATGGAGCGTTGGACGCCGGTGATCCCTCCGGTGGGAGGGTCGTAGGGCGCTTCGTCGAGGAGAGGGGACGCACGTCGCCAGAGTTGCTCGAAGACCTTTGCCAGGTATCCGACGAGTCCGCTGTGGCGCAGTTCCAGGGCCACTTGGCGGTCGTCCTGGGCCGGTATGAAGGCGACCGTTCGGTCGAAGATCATCAGCCGCTCGATGAGCTCTTCCAGTGTGCGCACCTCGACCTTGCCCTGTTTCATGTACTCGGCGTAGGCAATGGTCCCTTGGCTGTGCCGGGCGGTGTGCTGGTAGAGCGTACGCATTGTGATGCCGCGCTCGATGATGCCTTGGCTCCGCTGTACGGCCTCGGTGAGGACGGCTTCGCTTCGTCCGCCGCCAGGCTGCACGGTGAGGATCTCGGACCGGCATTCAGCCGTGGCGACATCGATGGCCGCATTGATCCGAGTGGCGCCTTCCAGGACAGTGATGGCATGGTCGGCCGGCCGGTCCATCGCGCTGATGGCCATGAATGGCTCAAAGGCGTCGGTCAGTTCGATGGCAAGGGTCCTGCGCTGCAGGATTTCCCGCTCAATGGGGTGCAGACGCTGCGCCAGTACTGAGGTGGGCGGGGCCGGCCGCAGCCAGTCCGAGTCCTCCGGGTCGGGGTGGAGAAGGGCGAACTCCATCAGGCAGGGTGCGGCCTCCACTTCGCTGCGGTGGACGCGGCCCGAGCGCAGTGCACTGGCGTAAAGCCGCTTGCCGTCGGCGCATAGTTCAACCACGGAGTGCGGATGTGTCCCAATTGGGCTTTTTGTTGTCATGCCTCCACCCCCCAGGGTCCTGAACGTGCAGGAACATGATGCATCGGTCCTGTGGTGCTCGCATGGCTGAATGAGCCATCGTCTTGTCAGGCCGGGGGAGAGTCGCGATGGAAGTGAGGACGAAGCCCGCTATGCGCAAGGGAATGCTTCGCTCGGTACTTGTCGGTACCTTCTCCGTTGGGTTGGCCATCAGTGCGTTCAGCGGCCTTGATCTGGACTCGGGGGCCGGGAACACGAAAGCGGTCTCCGAGCCGGGGGTAGAGACGCAGGACATCGTCTGGACCTCCGGTCCGGCCGGAGACATTGTCTGGTCTTCGGCGTCGAAGGACGACATCGTCTGGGGCAACAAGTCGGCTGGAAGCGATACCGCGCCTTCTGCGGTTAAGGAGGTTGACGCATCGTGAGCACCCCTCCCGACGACCGCACCTTCCGCCGAGAAATGGCCACCGCCTACCGCTCCGGTTGGCACTTCATCGATCTGGTGACCGCGATCCCCCACCGCGGTGACTCGTTGATGGTGACCCTGCTCGGTGAGCCGATCGTCGTCACGCGTGACGACGAGGAGGAGATCCGGGCCTACCGGTGCCTGCGGCGGCCCAGAGGAGCGCCGCAGCCCGTGCGGTGCGCCATCCGGTACGGGATGGTGTTCGTCAATCTCGACCGGCGCGACCACCAGATGGTCGGGCAGCAGGAACAGCAGGGCCCGGACGCCATGGGCGTCTCGGACAACATCACAGCCACCCCCCGCAGTGCCTGACGCGATTCCCCCGTCGTTGTAAATCGCGCAGGCGCTTCCCCCAGCAGCGGCGCCACCGTGGACCTGAACACGGTGGCGCCGCTGTGGTGTGTGCCGAGACAGGAGAGGGGCGGCGTCAGGCCTTGCCCAGGGCTCGGGTCACCGTGATCTCGATCAGGACCCGGTCCGGGTTCGGGGACGGACGGCGTTCGTAGCGCTCCTCGTAGCGGTCCTCCGCTTCCGCTATCGCCGCCGGTTCCGTACGGATGGCCGCGTGGCCCTCCAGGGTCGCCCAGCGCCGGCCCGCGAACTGGCAGACCGCCACCCGGGCCCCGGGTCCTTCCACGCCCGTCGCCGCCAGGATGTGCGCGACCTTCCGGCTCGTCTTGCGGGCGAGGACCCGGGCGACGCCCGCCTGTGGGTCGTACGTCACGCCGACCGGCACCACGTGCGGGGTGCCGTCCGGGCGCAGCGTCGTCAGGGTGCACAGGTGCCGTTCACGCCAGAAGCTGAGGTAGGGCTCGGGCGGGTCGGACGGGTCGATGCGCGGGTTCGGGGCCATGACCAGGGAACATAGCCGCCCGGACTTCACGGGCTCTCCTTGAGTGGAATAGACTCAAGTTTGTGTAGGTTGAGTAAGTCAGTGTGGGAGGGGGACCCGTCTCGCAAGGGCCCCCACTCGTAGGACCCCGTAAGGAGGAGAAGCGCACGTGGACGCCGAGCTGACCAACAGGAGCCGGGACGCGATCAACGCGGCCAGCAGCCGCGCGGTCAAGGACGGTCACCCCGACCTGACGCCCGCGCACCTGCTGCTCGCGCTGCTGGAGGGCGAGGACAACGAGAACATCGTCGACCTGCTCGCCGCGGTCGACGCCGACCAGGCCGCCGTGCGCGCGGACACCGAGCGCGTCCTCGCGGGCCTGCCCAGCGTGACCGGGTCCACCGTCGCGCCGCCCCAGCCCGACCGTGACCTGCTGGCCGTCGTCTCGGACGCCGGACAGCGCGCGAAGGAGCTCGGGGACGACTATCTGTCCACCGAGCACCTGCTCATCGGCATCGCGGCCAAGGGCGGCAAGGCCGGGGACGTACTCACTCGGCACGGGGCCGGCAGCAAGAAGCTGCTGGACGCTTTCGAGAAGACAAGGGGAGGGCGCCGGGTGACCACACCCGACCCCGAGGGTCAGTACAAGGCACTGGAGAAGTTCGGCACCGACTTCACCGCGGCGGCCCGCGAAGGACGGCTCGACCCCGTCATCGGGCGGGACCAGGAGATCCGGCGCGTCGTGCAGGTCCTTTCACGGCGTACGAAGAACAATCCCGTCCTCATCGGCGAGCCCGGTGTCGGCAAGACCGCCGTCGTGGAAGGGCTCGCCCAGCGCATCGTGAAGGGCGACGTCCCCGAGTCGCTGAAGAACAAGCGGCTCGTCTCCCTGGACCTCGGCGCCATGGTCGCCGGCGCGAAGTACCGCGGTGAGTTCGAGGAGCGGCTCAAGACCGTCCTCTCCGAGATCAAGGAGAGCGACGGGCAGATCATCACCTTCATCGACGAGCTGCACACCGTCGTGGGCGCGGGCGCCGGCGGCGACTCCGCCATGGACGCGGGGAACATGCTCAAGCCCATGCTCGCCCGCGGTGAGCTGCGCATGGTGGGTGCGACGACGCTCGACGAGTACCGCGAGCGGATCGAGAAGGACCCCGCCCTGGAGCGCCGCTTCCAGCAGGTCCTCGTCGCCGAGCCGAGCGTCGAGGACTCCATCGCGATCCTGCGCGGACTCAAGGGGCGGTACGAGGCGCACCACAAGGTGCAGATCGCCGACAGCGCCCTGGTGGCCGCGGCCACGCTCTCCGACCGGTACATCACCTCCCGCTTCCTGCCCGACAAGGCCATCGACCTCGTCGACGAGGCCGCGTCCCGGCTCCGGATGGAGATCGACTCCTCGCCCGTCGAGATCGACGAGCTCCAGCGCGCCGTCGACCGGCTGAAGATGGAGGAGCTGGCGCTCAGCAAGGAGACCGACCCGGCGAGCAAGCAGCGCCTGGAGAAGCTGCGGCGCGACCTCGCCGACAAGGAGGAGGAGCTGCGCGGCCTCACCGCCCGCTGGGAGAAGGAGAAGCAGTCCCTCAACCGCGTCGGTGAGCTGAAGGAGAAGCTCGACGAACTGCGCGGCCAGGCCGAGCGCGCCCAGCGCGACGGCGACTTCGACACCGCGAGCAAGCTGCTCTACGGAGAGATCCCCGCCCTGGAGCGCGACCTCGAAGCCGCCTCCGAGGCCGAGGAGGAGGCCGCACAGTCCGCCGCCCGGTCCAAGGACACCATGGTGAAGGAGGAGGTCGGTCCCGACGACATCGCCGATGTGGTCGGCGCCTGGACCGGTATCCCCGCCGGACGGCTCCTCGAGGGCGAGACGCAGAAGCTGCTGCGCATGGAGGACGAGCTCGGCAAGCGGCTCATCGGGCAGGGCGCAGCGGTGCGGTCCGTCTCCGACGCGGTGCGGCGCACCCGCGCCGGGATCGCCGACCCCGACCGGCCCACCGGGTCCTTCCTCTTCCTAGGTCCGACCGGTGTCGGCAAGACCGAGCTCGCCAAGGCCCTCGCGGACTTCCTCTTCGACGACGAGCGGGCCATGGTCCGCATCGACATGAGCGAGTACGGCGAGAAGCACAGCGTCGCCCGGCTGGTGGGCGCGCCTCCCGGGTACGTGGGGTACGAGGAGGGCGGCCAGCTCACCGAGGCGGTGCGCCGCCGCCCGTACAGCGTCGTACTCCTCGACGAGGTCGAGAAGGCGCACCCCGAGGTCTTCGACGTCCTGCTCCAGGTGCTCGACGACGGGCGGCTCACCGACGGGCAGGGGCGGACGGTCGACTTCCGCAACACGATTCTGGTGCTCACGTCCAACCTCGGCAGCCAGTACCTGGTGGAGCCGCTGACGAGCGAGGAGGAGAAGAAGCAGCAGGTCCTCGAGGTGGTGCGGGCCTCCTTCAAGCCCGAGTTCCTCAACCGGCTCGACGACATCGTCGTCTTCTCGGCGCTCACCAAGGACGAGCTCGCGCACATCGCCGGGCTGCAGATCGACCGCCTCGCCAAGCGGCTCGCGGACCGGCAGCTCACGCTGGACGTCACGCCGGAGGCGCTGGCCTGGCTGGCGGACGAGGGCAACGATCCGGCGTACGGGGCGCGGCCCCTGCGGCGCCTCATCCAGACCTCCATCGGCGACCGCCTCGCCAAGGAGATCCTCGCGGGTGAGGTGAAGGACGGGGACGTGGTCCGCGTGGACCGCTTCGAGGACGGCCTGATTGTGGGCCCCGCGACGGGCTCCCCTACGGGGAAGTCTCTGTAGCGGCACCCCGTCTGCCCCGACCGGTTGACCGCCGGGTGCGGCGGCTTCGTGGTTGCTCGCGCAGTTCCCCGCGCCCCTGAAGGGGCGCGGGGAACTGCGCGAGGACGGACCACTGTCCGCAGACGGCGAACGGCGGAAACACGGCAGACGAGCAGCCGGGCTTGCCCCGGGGGGCCCACCCTGGGAGAGGATGGGCCCATCCATACGAAGGGACAAAGCACGTGAGCATCGACCCGTCCTCGATTCCGAATTTCGGGGGACAGCCCGACCCGCAGCAGGGCTCAGGACCGGCGGGCCCCGTCGTCCCCGACCAGGACCTGGTGAAGCAGCTCCTGGACCAGATGGAGCTCAAGCACGTCGTCGACGACGAGGGTGACCTCGCGGCGCCGTGGGAGGAGTTCCGTACGTACTTCATGTTCCGCGGCGAGGACGACCAGCAGGTCTTCTCGGTGCGGACGTTCTACGACCGGCCGCACCAGATCGAGGAGAAGCAGCAGCTTCTCGAGTCGATCGACGACTGGAACCGCCGCACGCTGTGGCCGAAGGTCTACAGCCACACGCACGACGACGGCACGGTCCGCCTCATCGGCGAGGCCCAGATGCTGATCGGCACCGGTGTCTCGCTGGAGCACTTCGTGTCGTCGACGGTCAGCTGGGTGCGTGCCGCGATCGAGTTCGACCGCTGGCTCGTGGAGCAGCTGGGCCTGGAGGCCGAGGTCGACTCCGCCGAGGGCGAAGAGAAGCCGGGCGACGAGCAGGCCTGAGGGCCGTAAGACCACTAAGTGAAGCCGTAAGCGCGTGAGAGCCCGGCGGGGTGATGCACACCCCGCCGGGCTCTCGGCGTACCGCAGGCCGCCGGCTCTCAGCCCGCCAGTGACTTGAGGCGCGTCACCGCCTCCTCCAGGACAGCCGTCCGCTTGCAGAAGGCGAAGCGGACGAAGGGCGCGCCCGCGTCCCTGTGGTCGTAGAAGACCGCGTTCGGGATGGCGACGACGCCCGCCCGCTCCGGGAGCGAGCGGCAGAAGGCGAAGCCGTCGGTCGTGCCGAGCGGGGTGATGTCGGTCGTGATGAAGTACGTGCCGGCCGGGCGGTAGACGTCGAAGCCCGCCGCCGTGAGGCCCTCGCCGAGGAGGTCCCGCTTGGCCAGCATGTCCGCGCGGAAGTCGTCGAAGTAGGACGACGGGAGGGCGAGCGCCTCCGCGATCGCGTACTGGAAGGGGCCGGAGGAGACGTACGTGAGGAACTGCTTCGCCGAGCGGACCGCCGCGACCAGCTCCGGCGACGCGGTGATCCAGCCGACCTTCCAGCCCGTGAACGAGAACGTCTTGCCCGCGGAGCCGATGCTGACCGTGCGCTCGCGCATGCCGGGGAAGGTGGCGAGCGGGAGGTGTTCGGCGTCGTCGAAGACCAGGTGTTCGTAGACCTCGTCGGTGACGACAAGGAGGTCGCGCTCGACCGCCAGCCTCGCGATCTCGGTGAGCTCGGCGCGGGTGAGGACGGTGCCGGTCGGGTTGTGCGGGGTGTTGAGGAGGATCAGCCGGGTGCGGTCGGTGACCGCGTCGCGCAGCTCGTCCAGGTCGAGGACGAAGCGGCCGTCGCGGGGGCGCAGGGTGACGGGGACGCGGGTGCCGCCCGCGAGGGCGATCGAGGCGGCGTACGAGTCGTAGTAGGGCTCGAGCGCGATGACCTCGTCGCCCGGCTCGACGAGGGCGAGCAGTGACGCGGCGATCGCCTCGGTGGCGCCCGCCGTCACGAGGACCTCGCGGTCGGGGTCGTACGAGAGCGCGTAGCGGGCGAGCTGGTGCTCGGCGATCGCCGTGCGGAGCTCGGGGACGCCGGGTCCCGGCGGGTACTGGTTGCCGCGGCCGTCGCGCAGCGCCCGCACCGCGGCCTCCCGCACGGCCTCGGGGCCGTCCGTGTCGGGGAAGCCCTGGCCCAGGTTGATCGCGCCCGTCCGGACCGCGAGGGCGGACATCTCTGCGAAGATCGTCGTGCCGAACTCGGCGAGGCGGCGGTTGAGCAGCGGGCGCCCGGAGGGGCCGGGCTCGCGCCCGGAGGGGCCGGAGGAGGACGTCATGGCCGCCATCCTGCGCCGAACCTCTGGAGTTCCTCAACTCTGCTTTGCGTCGGCTTGGACAAGGGCATCCCCCTGTCACGCGAGAAGCCGGCCCACGGGGGACCTGCTTCGGGGGAACGGAAGGAGCGTGGGGGCCATGTTCGTGGCTTTCGTCTTCGTTGCGGTGCTGATCTTCGCCTTGGTCGCGGCGATCGGTTACGGGGGGAACGGCCGGCGCCGCACCCGGTCGCGCTGGACCTCGGGCACGGCGTCGAGCTCGGCGGGCGGCGGCAGCTGGTGGGCCGGGGGCGACGGCGGGCACCACGACGGCGGCGGATCGTCGTGCGGCGGCGGTTCGTCGTGCGGCGGAGGCAGCTCCTCCTGCGGGGGCGGCGGGGGTGGATGCGGCGGAGGCAGCTGACACGGGGCAGCTGGTCCACCGAATCCACGAAGCGCCCGGCGGGGCCCGCAATTCCCGCCGGGCGCTTCGGTGTTGCGGCGTGGAGTCGGGCTTCGGCACCGCTTCGGCACCACGTCAGGGGCGTGTTCCGTGATGGCTGTACTGAACAGTTGAACTGCGTAGCCCTCATGGGGATGGAAACCACACGTACTTGGGTAAAAACGCAGTGGCAGCGTCGCCGACCATGATTCCCTCTGAAACGTCAGCACCGCCCTCGGACGTCTGGTCCAGGTTTCCTGGTCCAGGTTTCACAGACCGGGATCTGGATACCCGAAAGACGTTCTTGTGGGCACGAGCCGGCATTCCGACCTCCCGGAGTCCGTTCCGGGTGCGCCGGCCCCACCTCCATTGAGTGTTAGCGGAGCCGACCCATGCTCACGACCCTGAAGACCGTCTATACCGACACGCGCGCCGAGGACCTGGCTTGGGCCCTGGGGCGCGAGCCGTTGCCCGCGCTGGCCACCCTCGAATTGGAACTGGCGGACGCGAAAATGCAGTTGAGACTGCTCGGGGCCTCGCACCAGGTACTCCTGGAGGACGAACAGGGCGGTTGTTCGGAGACCGTGGCCTGCATCCCCGGCAGCAGTACGCCCCTTCCGCTCGGCGTTTCGAAACGCGTGGGTGAATGGGAGTACGAATTCGCGGCCCGGGTGGAAACACTGTCGCGGGGTCAGTTCGCGGGCCGTGCGCAGGAGTTGCTCGCACTTGTGGCCGAACACCCGCACGGATTGGCGGGTGTGTTCCCCGGCAGTCCGCATGCATTCACCGCAATGCTCGCACAGCGGCACGAAGGATCGCTGATGTGGCGTACGTGGCACGCGTATCCCCAGGAAGGCCAGCTCGTGGCGACGCGGACGAGGGTGGGTGCGCGCATGCCGCTGCCCGCGTCGCTCTGACGGGCGAGGCGATGAGCGAGGCGATGGGCAAGGGACGGGCGGGAGCACCGGCGGGGGATTTGCACCCATGTGGGGGACTCGGCGCGAGCCGGTGGTGACGTAGCGTTCCAGGGTGCTCCAGTCGTCGGTGCGGTTGCCGGTCTCGCCCCGTACAGGACGGTTCCTCGTCCTCGTGGGCGTCTTCGTCTGTGCCGCCTGCGGCCTCGTGTACGAACTGGAACTCGTCGCCCTCGCCGCGTACTTGATCGGTGACTCCGTCACCCAGGCCTCCGTCGTGCTCTCCGTGATGGTCTTCGCCATGGGCATCGGCTCGCTGCTCGCCAAGCGGCTGAGGCGCCGCGCCGCCGCCTGGTTCGGCCTCGTCGAGGCCGCGCTCGCGCTGGTCGGCGGGTGCAGCGCCATGGCGTTGTACGCGGCGTTCGCGTGGACCGGCGACAAGGGCGAGGTGTGGGCGAGCGGGTCGCGCGGCCTGCTGGTCGCGTTCTCCCTCGCCATCGGCATCCTCATCGGCGCCGAGGTGCCGCTCCTGATGGTGCTGATCCAGCGCATCCGGCGGCAGGACGCGGGCGGCGCCGTCGCCGACCTCTTCGCCGCCGACTACGTGGGCGCCCTGGTCGGCGGGCTCGCCTTCCCCTTTCTGCTGCTGCCGCAGTTCGGGCAGCTGACGGGCGCCCTGTTCACCGGCGCGGTCAACGCCGTCGCGGGCGGCGCGCTCGTCCTCGGCCTGTTCCGGCAGGACCTGAGCGTCCGCGCCCGCTGGGTGCTCCTCACCGCCAACGTGGTGGTGCTCTCCCTGCTCGCCGCCGCCGCGGTGCTCGTCGACGACTTCGAACGGGCCGCCCGGCGCGCGGTGTACGGCGGGGACATCCGGGTCGCCGTGCAGACCGACGTGCAGGAGGTCGTCCTCACCGGCGGCCGGCGCAGCTCCCTCGACCTCTTCCTCGACGGCCGCCTGCGGATCAGCGGACGCGACGAGCAGCGCTACCACCGGGGTCTCGTCGCACCCGCGATGCGCGGGCCGCACGCGCGCGTGCTCGTCCTCGGCGGCGGCGACGGCCTCGCAGCCCGCGAGATCCTGCGCCACCCGGACGTGCGCCGCGTCGACATCGTCGAGCTGGACGCGGGCGTCGTCGACCTCGCGCGGCACGACCCCGCCCTGAGCGAGCTCAACGGCCGGGCGTACCGCGACCCCCGGGTGCGGGTGGTGCACACCGACGCGTTCCGCTGGCTGCGCCAGACCCGCGCGAAGTACGACGTGATCGTCTCCGACCTGCCGGACCCGGGCATCACGGCCAGCACGAAGCTGTACTCCCGGGAGTTCTACGGCCTCGCCACCCGGGCCCTCGCCGACGGCGGCAGGCTCGCCGTGCACGCGGGACCGCTGACCGCGAGGCCGCGCGTCTTCTGGACGGTGGAGGCCTCGCTGCGCGCGGCGGGCCTGCGGACCGTGGCGTACCGGGTCGGCGGGCGGCTCTCGGGGTTCGCCGCCGGGCCCGACCGCACGGCGCAGGGGGCCGGGGCGCCCCGCGACTGGGGCTTCGTGCTCGCCTCGCGGACCCGGCCCGTGCTGCTCCGCGCGGCACGGTCGGAGGTGGTGCGGGCCGGTGCGCGGGCGGCCGAGCCGACCCGGCAGCGGGGACTGCCGCCCTCCACGCTGGTCCATCCGCGTTACGCGAACTGACGTACCCGGCGCGGCGAACTGTCGTACAAGTGGTGGCCGCGTGGGTAGGCTCCACTGCCATGGAGCATGAGGTGTTCGTTCCGGTATCGGCAGAGCGGCTCCGGCAGGTCCTGGCAGACCCCGAGCGGGTCGCCGGGGCGGTTCCCGGGCTTCAGCGCGACGCGGAGGAGACGGCGGGGCCGATCTCCGGCCGCCTCAAGGTGCGCGTCGGGGGACACACCATCACCTACCGCGGCTCGGCGCGGACGGCTGCCCGCGCCGACGGGACGTACACCGTCGAGGGCGAGGGCGCGGAAGTCCGCGGCTCCGGTGCCGTGCGGCTGACGCTGACCGTGCGCCTTGTGCCGGCCGCCGAGGGGGCGACCCTCGTGTTCGACGGCGGCGCGACCGCCGACGGCCGGATCACGGAAGGTTCTCCACAGGCTGTGGAATCCGCTGTCCGGCGGCTTCTGGACCGGTTCGCCGAGGGCCTCGGGGCGGCGGCGCCCCCGGACACGGCGCCGAGCGACGACATTGATGACGCCGACGACGCCGATGAGTTCGACGACATCGACGACGCCGACGACGGCATCAACCTCGACGACACCAACGTCCTCGACGAGGTGGACGGCATCGAAGACCTCGAGGACCTCGAAGAGCTCGAACGCCTCGAACACCTCGACAACGTGGACGACATCGGGGACATCGACGTGCCGCCCGCCGAGGCCGCGCACGCGCGCCGCACCATGATCGGCCGCAGCGCCGAGGAGGTCGACCACGCCCCGCCCCGCGGCCGGTACGCACCCACCCCCGCCCCCGAGTCCCTCACCGCCAACGCCACGCTCCGCTGGGCCGCGCCCGCCGCCGCGCTCGCGCTGGCGTCGGCCATCGTCGTCGGCCGGGCCCTGCGCCGCCGCCGCTGACCGCTCACGCGGTGCCGACCGCGCACGTCGTAGGGTCGGCCCTGTGAGTACCGAAGACGTGACCCTCACCGCGGGCGACGCGGAAGTGACGGTGCAGCCGGGCAACGGCTGCCGCATCGGAAGTCTGCGCATCGGCGGCGTCGAGCTGCTGCGCCAGGGGAAGAAGTACGGCTGCTTCCCGATGGTGCCGTGGTGCGGCCGGATCAGGGACGGCCGGTTCCGCGACGGCGCGGTGGTCCACCAGATGCCGCTGAACTCCCCGCCGCACGCCATCCACGGCTTCGCCCGCGACGCCGAATGGCGCACGGCACGGACCTCCAGGACCGAGGCCGTCTTCACGTACGACCTGACCGACCCCTGGCCCCACCCGGGCCGCGTCACCCAGATCGTGGAACTCGGCGAGGACGCGTTGACGCTCCGCCTCGGCATCGAGACGTACGGCGACTCCTTCCCCGCGCAGGCCGGCTGGCACCCGTGGTTCAACCGGGTCCTCGACGGCGGCGGCGAGCCCGTCCGCATCGGCTTCGACCCCGCCTGGCAGGAGGAGCGCGGCGACGACCACCTCCCCACCGGCCACCGCATCGACCGCAAGCCCGGCCCCTGGGACGACTGCTTCGGCATGCCGGACGGCGTCGACGTTACGCTGACCTGGCCCGAGCGGCTCGAAGTGAACGTCAAGAGCCGCGAGCAGTGGGTCGTCGTCTACGACGAGCAGGAGGCCGCGGTCTGCGTCGAACCGCAGACCGGCCCGCCCAACGGCCTCAACACCGACCCGCGCCTGGTCACCCCCATCGAGCCCCTGGAGACGGCGACGACGTGGACGTGGCGACGCCTTTAAGCTTCTGGACATGACTGACGTACGCGGCGAGCTGCTGCAGCAGATCAAGGACAAGGCCGTCGTGCACGGCAAGGTGACGCTCTCGTCCGGCCTGGAGGCCGACTACTACATCGACCTCCGCCGGATCACCCTCGACGGCGAGGCCGCCCCGCTGGTCGGCCAGGTCCTGCTCGACCTGACCGCCGACCTCGACTTCGACGCCGTGGGCGGCCTGACCATGGGCGCCGACCCCGTCGCGGGCGCGATGCTGCACGCGTCCGCCGCGCGCGGCAAGCGCCTCGACGCCTTCGTGGTCCGCAAGGCCGCCAAGGCGCACGGCATGCAGCGCCGCGTCGAGGGCCCCGACATCAAGGGCCGCCGCGTCCTGGTCGTCGAGGACACCTCCACCACCGGCGGCTCGCCGCTGACCGCCGTCGAGGCCGTCCGCGAGGCGGGCGCCGAGGTCGTCGGCGTCGCCACGATCGTGGACCGGGCCACCGGCGCAGGCGAGAAGATCACCGAGGGTGCGGGTGTGCCGTACCTCTTCGCGTACTCGAAGGACGACCTCGGCCTGGACTGACGGCCGCGTCCGCAAGGACCGTCGCGTCTGGAAAGATGGGGGCGACAATGTCGTCGCCCCCAGGTCAGGGTCCAGGCAGCACAGCACCCACCCGCACATCACAAGGAGCGGACACATGCCCATCGCAACTCCCGAGGTCTACGCCGAGATGCTCGACCGGGCGAAGGCAGGCAAGTTCGCCTACCCGGCGATCAACGTGACGTCCTCGCAGACGCTGCACGCGGCGCTGCGCGGCTTCGCCGAGGCCGAGAGCGACGGCATCATCCAGATCTCCACCGGTGGTGCGGAGTTCCTGGGCGGTCAGCACAGCAAGGACATGGTCACCGGCGCGGTCGCGCTCGCCGAGTTCGCGCACATCGTCGCCAAGAAGTACGGCATCACGGTCGCGCTGCACACCGACCACTGCCCCAAGGACAAGCTGGACGGCTATGTCCGCCCGCTCCTCGACATCTCCGCCGAGCGCGTCAAGGCCGGCCAGAACCCGCTGTTCCAGTCCCACATGTGGGACGGCTCCGCGGAGACCCTCGCCGACAACCTGGCCATCGGCCAGGAGCTGCTCGCGAAGGCCGCCGCCGCGAAGATCATCCTCGAGGTGGAGATCACCCCGACCGGTGGTGAGGAGGACGGCGTCAGCCACGAGATCAACGACGAGCTGTACACGACCGTCGACGACGCGCTGCGCACCGCCGAGGCCCTCGGCCTGGGCGAGAAGGGCCGCTACCTCCTCGCCGCCTCGTTCGGCAACGTGCACGGCGTCTACAAGCCGGGCAACGTCGTCCTGCGCCCCGAGCTCCTCAAGGACCTCCAGGAGGGTGTCGGTGCGAAGTACGGCAAGCAGTCGCCGTTCGACTTCGTCTTCCACGGCGGCTCCGGCTCGACCGCCGAGGAGATCGCGACCGCGCTGGAGAACGGCGTCGTGAAGATGAACCTCGACACCGACACGCAGTACGCCTTCACGCGGCCCGTCGCGGACCACATGTTCAAGAACTACGACGGCGTCCTGAAGGTCGACGGCGAGGTCGGCTCGAAGAAGACGTACGACCCGCGCACCTGGGGCAAGCTCGCCGAGGCCGGCATGGCGCAGCGCGTCACCGAGGCCTGCGCGAACCTGCGCTCCACGGGCACGAAGCTGAAGTAGTACCTCTCGTCTCGCGTGTGAAGGCCCCGGGTCGGTGACCCGGGGCCTTCGCCGTACCGGCATGCCGCAGACTTGGACCCATGGCCATTCACAAGGATCTGCTCGGGGGACCGCCCCCGACCCACCTGCCCGACGACCCGGAGCCGCGCGAGCTCCTCGCGAACGGCACGGCTCCCGCCGACGTCGCCGCGAAGTACCCCACGTCCTCGCTCGCCTGGGCCCGGCTCGCCGACGAGGCGTACGAGCGCGGCAGCGTCGTCGAGTCGTACGCGTACGCCCGTACGGGCTACCACCGCGGCCTGGACTCCCTGCGCCGCAGCGGCTGGAAGGGCCACGGCCCGGTGCCGTGGGAGCACGAGCCCAACCGCGGCTTCCTGCGCGCCCTGCACGCCCTCGCACGGGCGGCGCAGGCGATCGGCGAGCAGGAGGAGTACGAGCGCTGCGCGGGCTTCCTGCGGGACTCTTCCGAGACCGCGGCGAAGACGCTCGGCTGACGTGAGCGGGGTCCGGGGTTGCCGCCACGGGGGCGCTGCCCCCGGACCCCCAGCTTCGGGGGCGCTGCCCCCGGACCCCCTCATCGGCCTGAACGGCCTCGTCCTCAAACGCCGGACGGGCTGAAACTCCCTGGGCCCGGACGGGCTGACATTACGGCGCCGGGGGTGTTTTCAGGGGCGCGGGGAACTGCGCGACCAGCCACACCCGACCCGCACCCGAAAAATCAACGCAAGGACCCCAAGAGCCCTGCATCGAACGGCGCCGCCTCCCCCAGGCGGCCACTCATCGCCTTGTTCGCCCACTCCGCGTCGGCGATCAGCGCACGGCCCACCGCGATCACGTCGAACTCGTCCCGCTCCATGCGGTCGAGGAGCAGGTCGATACCCGTCGTGGCGGTCTCGTTCGTCCAGCCGGGGCTGAGGAACTCCTTGTCGAGGCCGACCGAGCCGACCGACAGCGTGGCCTTTCCGGTGAGCTTCTTGACCCAGCCCGCGAGGTTCAGGTCGTCGCCGTCGAACTCGGGGAGCCAGTAGCGGCGCGTGGAGGCGTGGAAGGCGTCGACGCCCGCGGCCGCCAAGGGGGCGAGCAGGGCGTCCAGTTCGGCGGGGTCGGCGGCGATCTTCGCGTCGTACGCGTCCGCCTTCCACTGCGAGAAGCGGAAGATCACGGGGAACGTCGGCGAGACCGCCGCGCGCACCGCCTCGACGATCTCGCGCGCGAAGCGGGTGCGGGACGCGAGGTCGCCGCCGTAGCCGTCGGTGCGGCGGTTGGTGTTGCCCCAGAGGAACTGGTCGATCAAGTAGCCGTGGGCGCCGTGCAGTTCGACGCCGTCGAAGCCGATCCGCTCGGCGGCGGCCGCGCTGTCGGCGAAGGCGCCGATGACCGCGTCGATGTCGGCGCCGGTCATCGCGTGGCCCTTGGCGGTGCCGTCGAGGGCGAGGCCGGAGGGGCCCGCCGGAGGTGCGGAGGGGACCGGGCCCTGGCCCTCGTCGCGGGTCGCGCCGACGTGCCACAGCTGCGGGACGATCTTGCCGCCCGCCGCGTGCACGGCCTCGGCGACCCGCTGCCAGCCCGCCAGGGCCGCCTCTCCATAGAAGCGCGGGACACGGTGGCTGCTGCCGGCCGACGGGTGGTCGACGTACGTGCCCTCGGTGACGATCAGGCCGACGCCGCCCGCGGCACGGCGCGCGTAGTACTCCGCCACGTCCTCGCCCGGCACGCCGTCCGGCGAGAACTCGCGGGTCATGGGGGCCATGGCGACGCGGTTGCGCAGGCTGAGGCCGTTGATGTCGAAGGGGCGGCCGAGGAGCCGGGCGGCTCGTGCGGCGGTCGTGTCCGTGGCGGCTGCGGCGTCTGTGGTGGCCGTGGTGTCCGTCGTGGCCGTGGTGGCCGCGGGGTCCGTGCTCTTCGTGCTTTCCATGACAGCACTGTACGCACTTTGCCCATGTCCAAAGCAAGGCGAGTACCGTGAACGTCATGAACTGGCCCGCGACCGAGCGCCTCAGCCTGACCCCCGCGCCCGGCGGCCTCGCCCTCGTTCAGGAGCTTCTGAACACCGCGTCCGCCGGCCACGCCGACCCCGTCGACCTGCTCGCCGACGGTGAGCTCGACCGTGCCCAGGAGTGGGCCGACCGGGCCGTACGCGCCTGGGCGGAGGAGACGGGCCGGAGTGACGTGCGCCTGGTCCTGACGGCCGAGGACCTGGTGAAGCTGCGCTGCCTGCGGGACCAGCTGCGGCGCGCACTGGCCTGTACCGACCGGGACGGGGGCGCGGTGCGCTTCACCTCCGCGCCGGTGGTGGTCGCCCTCTCGGGCGACGGCGCGCTGACCGTCGAGCCGGAGGGTGCGGGAGCCCGCTGGCTGGCGTCCGCCGTGCTCGCCGAGGCGCTGCTCGCCCAGGCCTCGAACCTCTGGCGGCGGCTGAAGATCTGCCGCAACGAACCCTGTTCCGCCGCGTTCTACGACCGCTCCCGCAACAACAGCGGCGTCTGGCACTCGGTGCGCGGCTGCGGGAACGCCGCCCATCTGCGGGCCTGCCGGGAGCGCCGCCGGGCACAGCCTGAAAGCAGCGTAAAGCTTTAGGGGCTGTCCTCTCCCAGGGTGTGCCTTGCCGATTGCGGGAAAGTTGCGGAAGATGCCGGTGGGGACCGGGGCCCCCGTGCCGGTAACGGCAGGGGCGGACCGCTACCCGGAGTACGTATCGAGGAGACAGCGATGTCCCCAGAGACGCATGAGGCATCCCCCGAGGAGCGCGCGGCGTCCACCGAGGTCCACGAGGCGGAGAGCCCGAACCTCGACTTCGCAGGCACCACCCCTTACGAGGACTACGTCCAGGCGGACGTCCTCACCCATCTGCAGCACCTGCGCTCGGACGACCCCGGCGAGATGGTCTTCCTGGTCACCACCCAGGTCATGGAGCTGTGGTTCACGGTGATCGTCCACGAGTGGGAGACCGCGGCGCACGCCCTGCGCCGCGACGACATCCCCACCGCGCAGAACGCGCTCAAGCGCAGCCTGCGCGAGCTGGAGGCCCTGAACGCCTCCTGGCGCCCGCTGGCCCAGCTCACGCCCGCCCAGTTCAACTCCTACCGCAGCTCGCTCGGTGAGGGCTCGGGATTCCAGTCCGCGATGTACCGCCGCATGGAGTTCCTGCTCGGCGACAAGTCCGCGTCCATGCTCGTCCCGCACCGGGGCGCGCCCCGCGTCCACGCGGAGCTGGAGAAGGCGCTGCACGAGCCGAGCCTCTACGACGAGGTGCTGAGCCTCCTCGCGCGGCGCGGGTACGCCGTCCCCGCGGCCGTCCTGGAGCGCGACCTCTCCAAGAAGTACGAGCCGTCGCCGGAGGTCGAGGCCGTCTGGACCGAGCTCTACTCCGGTGACGAGCACGCCGACCTGGCCCGCCTCGGCGAGACGCTGACGGACGTCGCCGAGCTGGTCTGGCGCTGGCGCAACGACCACCTGGTCGCCACCCGCCGCGCCATGGGCGCCAAGACGGGCACGGGCGGCTCGGCCGGCGTGGCCTGGCTGGAGAAGCGCGCGTCGAAGAACGTGTTCCCCGAGCTGTGGACTGCGAGGAGCTATGTCTGACCTGCGGAGCGAGGCCGAGGCGCTGGACTCCCGCGACGAACTCGCCGCCAAGCGCAAGGAGTTCGTCCTCGACGACACGGTGTACCTGGACGGCAACTCGCTGGGCGCCCTGCCCGCGCACGTGCCGGGACGGCTCGCCGAGGTCATGACCCACGAGTGGGGCACGCTCCGCATCCGCTCGTGGGAGGAGAGCGGCTGGTGGACCGCGCCCGAACGCATCGGTGACCGCATCGCCCCGCTGGTCGGCGCCGCGCCTGGCCAGATCGTCGTCGGCGACTCGACCAGCGTCAACGTCTTCAAGGCACTGGTGGCGGCCGTCCGCATCGCGCGGGGCGCCGAGGACGCAGGGAGCGGGGGCGAGGGGCGCGCCGAGATCGTCGTCGACGCCACGACCTTCCCCACCGACGGGTACATCGCCGAGTCGGCGGCCCGCCTCACCGGCTGCCGGCTCATCCCTGTGACCCCGGGCGACGTCCCCGGCGTGCTCGGCGAGCGCACCGCCGCCGTCCTGCTCAACCACGCCGACTACCGCACCGGACGCCTGCACGACCTGCCGGGCCTGACGGCGGCGGTCCACGCGGCGGGCGCCCTCGTCGTCTGGGACCTGTGCCACACGGCGGGCGCCCTGCCCGTCGGCCTGGACGCGCACGGCGTGGACCTCGCGGTGGGCTGCACCTACAAGTACCTGAACGGCGGCCCGGGTTCGCCCGCCTACCTCTACGTACGCGAGAGCCTGCAGTCCCGCTTCGACTCGCCGCTGCCCGGCTGGAACTCGCACGCCGAGCCCTTCGGGATGCGGCCCGCGTTCGAGGCGGCGGACGGGGCCCTGCGCGGCCGCGTCGGCACGCCCGACATCCTGTCGATGCTCGCCCTGGAAGCGGCGCTCGACGTCTGGGACGGCGTGTCCGTCGACGACGTGCGCGCCAAGTCCCTCGCCCTGACGGACTTCTTCCTGCGGTGCGTCGGCGCGTACGTGCCGCAGGGCAGGGTCGAGTCCCTCACCCCGGCCGCGCACGCCGAGCGCGGCAGCCAGGTCGCGCTGCGCTGCGAGGACGCGGGCGACGTGATGCGGCGCCTCGTCGAGCGGGGCGTCGTCGGTGACTTCCGCGCCCCTGACGTGCTGCGGTTCGGCTTCACACCGCTGTACGTGTCCTTCGCGGACGCCGAGCGGGCGGCTCGTGTCCTCGCGGAGACCCTGGGCTGATAACGTCCGGCGGATCTTGCTCCCGCCGCTCCGCGCCGCCGGAGGGGCGGGGGCGAGCCCGCCAGCCGTACCGCTGTTGAGAGGTTGCCGCATGCCGGACGACGCCGCCGTGGCCCGCGATGCCGCCGAGGCCGAAGCCGCCTTCTCGCATCCCGCCGTGGAGCCGGACGCCACCGCCGCGTACGGCGAACACCCCGACCAGATCGTCGACTTCTACGCGCCGAGGGGCGACGTGGGCCGTCCCGCGCCCCTCGTCGTCCTGCTGCACGGCGGCGCGTGGCGCGCGCCCTACGACCGGCGCCACGTCACGCCGTTCGCCGACTTCCTCGCCCGCCGGGGCTTCGCGGTGGCCAACGTCGAGTACCGCAGGGGCAGTCCGATCCCCGCCCAGGGCGGCACGCGCCCGGTGGCGGGACGCTGGCCCGAGACCTTCGACGACGTGGCCGCCCTCTTTGACGCGCTGCCCTCGCTGGTACGGGAGGCGCTGCCGTCGGCCGACCCGCGCCGCACCGTCGTGACCGGGCACTCGGCGGGCGGGCACCTCGCGCTGTGGGCCGCCGCCCGGCACGTCCTGCCCGCCGACGCGCCCTGGCGCACCGACCGCCCGGCCCCGCTGCGCGGCGTCGTCGCGCTCGCGCCGATCGCGGACTTCCGCGCCGCCGAGGAGCTGGGGGTCTGCGACGGTGCGCCGACCCAACTCCTGGGCGGCGGCGACCGGTTCGAGGAGCGGCTGCCGTATGCCGACCCGGCCGCGCTGCTCCCCACGGGCATCGCCACGACCGTGGTGCAGGGCCGCACCGACATCGTCGTGCCGCAGGCGGTGGCCGAGGCGTACGCCGACGCGGCCGCGAAGGCGGGCGAGGTCGTGGGCCTCACGCTCCTTGAGGACGTGGGCCACTTCCCGCTGATCGACCCGGCGGCGGACGCGTGCGCGGTGGTCGCGGAGGAGATCGCCCAGCTGGCGTTCTGACGCGCCTGCGGCTGGCGCTCTGGCGCGCCTGCGGCCGGTGCTCTGGCGCGCCTGCGGTCGACGTTCCGATCATCCCCCGGGATACCCGTAATACCTGAGAGCTACCCCGCCGCTGTATACCCCAGCGTGATGTGGGCGACAGCGCCCGATCCATAACTTCCTTTCCGTGAGAGCGAGTCGGAGCACCGGCCCGCACGGAAGCGGAAGGTATGGACGCGATGAGGATCCGGGCCGGGCGGCTGCGCCGCACCCTGTTGGCCTTCGGTGTCGCCGCCGCCGTGGTGGTCCCGGTGTCGGGCGCCGCCCGCCCGGAGATCCCGGCCCCGGCGCCCGCCGCGCTGGGCCGCGTCACGGCGGCGACCCTCCCCGAGGCGTACGCGGCGAACCGGGCGAACGCCACCGAGGCGGCCGCCCTCGCCGAGGGGTACGGCGCGGCGGATCGGGCCGCCGCACTGCGCGCCATGGCCTCGCCCGGCCGGCAGTTCCTCGCCTTCGACGGGCGGGGCGCCGGCCGCACCGCCGAGGTCGTCGGCGACCTGGCGGGCGCGGACCGCGTCGCCGTCCTCGTGCCGGGCTCCGACACGTCCCTCGACTCGTACGGCAGGCTGCGGTCCGGTGCCCTCGCCCTGCACGCGGAGCTCGGCCCGCGCACGGCCGTCGTGGCGTGGCTCGGGTACGAGACGCCGGGCACGGTAAGCCCGGCCGTCCTGACCACCGGCCGCGCGGACGACGCGGCGCCCGCGCTGCGCTCCTTCGTCGCAGGCCTGCACGGCATCAACGCCCACGCGCGCGTGTCCCTGCTCTGCCACTCGTACGGTTCGGTGGTGTGCGGCAGCGCCGCCTCGGGCCCGCGCGGCCTGGACGTCGCCGACATCGCGTTCTACGGAAGTCCCGGCACCGGCGTCGACGACGCGGCGGAGCTGCACACGCGGGCCCGGATCTGGGCGGGCCGGGGCGCCGGCGACTGGATCGCCGACGTGCCGCACACCAGCGCCGACGTCTTCGGCACGACCGTCGGCTTCGGCACCGACCCGGTCTCCGCAAGCTTCGGCGCCCGCGTCTTCGCGGCGGGCGACGGCGGCCACAGCGACTACCTGAAGCCGGGCTCGGTCGCGCTCGGCAACCTCGCACGGATCGTGCGCGGGGACGACCCGGAGGTCACTCATGCGTGAACTGTCCCGGCTCGCCAGGCGCATCGACGCCGCCACCCCGCCCGGCAGAGACCGTGCCGTCGACGCCCTGCGGGCCTTCGCCATCGTCGGGGTCGTGGGCGGCCACTGGCTGGTCACCGCCCTGGTGTCGGACGGCGGCACGCTCCGCGCCGCCAGCCCGCTGCAGCACATGCCGTGGCTCGCGCCGGTCTCCTGGGTCTTCCAGACGCTCGCCGTGTTCTTCCTGGTCGGCGGGCACATGGCGACGAAGAGCTACGCGACGGCGCGGGAGCGCGGCACCGGGTATCTCCCGTGGCTCGCGGCCCGCGTCGGCCGCCTCTTCCGGCCGGTCGCCGCGGTGCTCGCGCTGTGGACCGCCGTCGGCGCGGGCCTGGTCCTGTCGGGCGCGGCCCCGGACACGGTGCACACGCTGGTGAAGCTGGCCCTGTCGCCCCTGTGGTTCCTGCTGGCCTTCGCCGGTCTCACCGCGGCGACCCCGCTGGTGCGGCGGCTCAACCCGCTGTGGCCGCTGGCCGTCGTTCTCCACGTGGACCTCGTGCGGTTCGGTTTCGGCGGCCCCGCCTGGCTCGGCTGGGTCAACCTGGCGGCGGGCTGGCTCGTGCCGTACACGCTGGGCGCGGCCTGGACGCGCGGTGAGCTGACGCGGCACTCGGGCCGGGTGCTGCTGGTGTGCGGCGCGGCGGCCACCGCCGGCCTCGTCCTGTGGGGCGGCTATCCGGCCTCGATGGTCGGTGTCCCGGGCGAGCCGATGTCGAATCTGAACCCGCCCACGCTGGCGGCCGTCACCTTCGGCATCGCCCAGTGCGGCCTGGCCCTGCTGCTGCGGGAGCCGCTGGCACGGTGGCTGCGCCGGCCCGCGGCCTGGGCCGCGGTGGCCCTCGTGAACCTCTCCGCGATGACGATATTCCTCTGGCACCAGACGGCACTGATGGCGGTCACCGCGCTCGGCCTGCTCCCCGCGAGCCTCTTCGCCGGGGGCCCGCTGCCCGGCCTGCACACGGTGCCGGACGGGCCGGGCTGGGTGCTCGCCCGGCTCGCCTGGCTGCCGGTGTTCGGGCTGGGGCTCGTGGTGTGCCGGTCGGCGTTCCGGACGTACGAGCAGGGGGGCCGGGGGCGCCGAGGGGCCCGGGTGAAGCGGGGCCGGGCGCGTCGCGGGGCCGGGGGCAGGGGAGCGAAGGCGGTGCCGCGTGCCTAGAGTTGATCTTGTGGAGGGTGACGGCCGCAGGCGCGGCGACAGCGAGCGGTTCGACGGGGCCGTCACGGCCGGGCTGCGGGGCCTGCGCAAGGAGCTGTGGACGGTCGCGCCGATGCCCCTGCCGCCCCTCTGGCGGCCGCGTCTGATCCGCTGGCTGCCGCACGTCGTGATCGTGTGGATCGCCCTCGGCACGACGCTCGGCAACCTCGACCAGCTGTCGGCCCGCTACCGGCTCGGCTACACGGTCGGTTCGTTCCTGTCCCTGGGCCAGGCCGCGGCGCTCCTGCTCGTGCTGGTGCGGCCGGTCCCCGCGTGGTGGCTGTCGCTCGGGGCGAACATGACGGCCGCGGCCCTGACGATGATGCCGACCGACCAGGAGCGCGAGCCCTGGCCCTGGGGCCCGCCCTCGCTCGTCGCGCACGCCACGGTGCTGCTGCTCCTCACCCTGCGGGTGCCGCCCCGGGCCGCCTGGGCCGCGTGCGCCCTCAGTGTCGGCGTGCCCGGACTGCTGCAACAGACGATCAACCCCGGTGGGTACGACACCACGGTGCCGCTCTCGGCGGTCGTGTTCGGCGCCGTCACCCTCATCGGCACGCTGCTGCGCGGCCGCCGCGAGGCCCGCAGCAGGCTCGTCGAGCAGGAGACGCTCACCGCCGAGGAGCGGGCCCGCCGCACGCTCCTTGAGGAGCGCAGCCGCATCGCCCGCGAGCTGCACGACGTGGTCGCCCACCACATGTCCGTGATCTCCATCCAGGCGCAGGTCGCCCCGCACCTGGTGAAGGACCCGCCCGACGAGCTCAGGGAGAACCTCGCGGGCATCCGGGCGAACGCCCTGGAGGCCCTCACCGAACTGCGCCGCGTCCTCGGCGTCCTGCGCTCGGAGAACCCCGACGAGCCGGAGGCCGCGCCGCACGCCCCGCTGCCCACCCTGGAGCGCCTCGGCGGCCTCGTCGACAACGCGCGCGCGGCCGGACTGACCGTCCACCGCGAGAGCGCGGGCGAGCCGCGCCCGCTGCCGCCCGGCGTGGACCTGTCGGCGTACCGCATCGTGCAGGAGGCGCTCAGCAACGCGATCCGGCACGCGCCGGGCTCGACGGTACGGATCGGTCTCACGTACACGCGCGGCGGGCTGAGCGTCCGCGTCACGGACTCCGGCGCGCGTGGCGCGGCGCCGCCCTCGCCCGGTGCGGGCCACGGGCTGCTCGGCATGCGGGAGCGGGCGGCCATGCTGGGGGGCGACCTCGTCACCGGCCCCACCCCGGAGGGCGGCTACGAGGTCTCCGCCTTCCTGCCGACCGACGCCCCGCCCACCACTGCTCAGCCGACCCACGGAGAGACCACACCATGACGATCAAGGTCCTGATCGCCGACGACCAGATCATGGTCAGGCAGGGCTTCTCCGTCCTGCTGAACGCCGAGCCGGACATCGAGGTGATCGGCCAGGCCGTCGACGGCGCGGACGCGGTCGCCCAGGTCGCCGAGCTCGTGCCGGACGTGGTCCTCATGGACATCCGCATGCCCGAGCTGAGCGGCATCGAGGCGACCCGCCGCATCACGGCCGCCCGGTCCGAGGTGCGGGTCCTCGTCCTGACCACCTTCGACCTCGACGAGTACGTGTATGAGGCGCTGCGCGCGGGCGCCTCCGGGTTCCTGCTCAAGGACGCGTCGGCGGACCAGCTCGCCGAGGCGGTCCGCGTGGTGGCGGCGGGCGACGCGCTGCTCGCGCCGGGGATCACGCGGCGCCTCATCGCTGAGTTCTCCCGCATGGACGGCGGCCCGCGCGGCCCGCTCAGGTCCCGCGTCGGCGGCCTCACCGAGCGCGAGACGGAGGTCCTCGCGCTGATCGCACAGGGCCTGTCGAACGCGGAGATAGCGGCGCGGCTCGTCGTCGCCGAACAGACCGTGAAGACGCACGTCGGCCGCATCCTGGTGAAGCTGGGCCTGCGCGACCGCACACAGGCTGCGGTGTTCGCGTACGAGTCGGGGGTGGTCCGCCCCTCGGGTGGCCTCTGAGGTCTCTGAAACCCCCGATGAAACCCCCGAGTAGTACTTGCGACGGACCTTCCCGAACCCGTCCTGGTGCGGACGACCGCCCGGCCGCGCCCCCGTACCTTCGTAGACGTGACCGATACGACTGAGCAGCGCAAGGCCCGGGGCCGCACCAGCCCCGAGTACCACCTCCTGCTGGACCTCTTCGGGGGCATGCGCCAGGCGCTCTTCCACGACGCCTTCGCCTACCGGCCCCTGCCGCCCCGGGACACGTACGGGCCGCTGAGCAGCCGGCTGCCGGAACGGATACGCGGTTACGCGGTCTGGAGCCGGCACGCCCTGGTGGTGTCCGCCGCCCTGATCGCGATGCTCCTCGCCGCCGGCTCGGGCGGCATCGACAACGACATCGCGTACGTCCTGACCGGCTTCGTCCCCGCGGTCGCGATCCTGATGACACTGGCCAGGCCGGTCGGCGCCTATTGGTTCTCGCTGCTCTCCACCCCGGTCACCGGTGCGCTCGGGAACAGCTGGGACGGCTGGCCGTGGGGGCCCGCCGCGTTCTTCGGGCACATCGTGGTGATGGTCGTCGTGGCGGCCAGGACGGGGCCGCGCACCGCCCTGTGGATGTGGGTCGGCACGGGGGCGTACTCGGTGGCGGCCGAGGTGTTCCTCGGCGGCATCGGCACCAACGCTCCGCAGATGCTGTTCTTCTCGGCGCTGGCACTCCTGGTCACCACCGTGGTCCACGTGCGCCGCGAGGCGCAGCGCGAGGTCACCGTGCAGCGCACCGTCACCGCCATCGAGCGCGACAAGCGGACCCTCCTGGAGGAGCGCACCACCATCGCCCGCGAGCTGCACGATGTCGTCGCGCACCACATGTCGGTGGTCGCCATCCAGGCGGAGGCCGCGCCCTACCGCGTGGAGAACCCGCCGCCCGAGCTGGAGCAGGCCTTCGTGACGATCCGCGAGAACGCGGTGTCGGCGCTGACCGAGCTGCGCCGCGTCCTCGGTGTCGTACGGGCGGAGGACTACGAGGCGCCGGACGCCCCGCAGCCCACGCTCGCCGACCTCGACCGGCTCCTCGCCAACGTCCGCGACGCCGGCCTGACCGTCGACAAGGTCGTCACCGGAGCGGTCCGCGAGCTGCCGCAGGGCGTGGAGCTCTCGGCGTACCGCATCGTGCAGGAGGCGCTCAGCAACAGCCTGCGCCACGCGCCGGGCGCCCCGGCCCGTGTCGAGGTCGGCTACGTCCTCGGCGGCCTGGGCCTGCGCATCGTGAACGGCCCTGCGACCGGCCTGGTCAAGCCGTCCCCGGGGGCGGGCCACGGCATCACGGGGATGCGCGAGCGGGTCACCATGCTGAACGGCGAGATGACGGCGGAGCCGACGGCCGAGGGCGGCTACGAGGTGACGGTGTTCCTGCCGGTGCCGCTCGCGGACCGCCTCGACCCGGCGGGAGAAGACGCATGACGATCAAGGTGCTGATCGCCGACGACCAGATGATGGTGCGCGAGGGCTTCTCCGTCCTCCTGAACGCCATGCCCGACATCGAGGTGATCGGCGAGGCAGTGAACGGCAGGGAGGCGGTCACCAAGGTCGCCGAGCTCGCGCCCGACGTGGTCCTGATGGACATCCGCATGCCGGAGCTGAACGGCATCGAGGCGACCCGTGAGATCGTCGCGTCCGAGGGCGGTACGGACGGGTGCAAGGTGCTCGTCCTGACCACCTTCGACCTCGACGAGTACGTCTACCAGGCCCTGCGCGCCGGGGCCTCCGGCTTCCTGCTCAAGGACGCGTCGGCCCGCCAGCTGGCGGACGGCGTCCGCGTGGTGGCGTCCGGCGAGGCGCTGCTCGCGCCGACCGTCACCCGCCGCCTGATCACGGAGTTCTCGAAGCTGGCCGAGGCGCCGCGGCTCTCGGCGGCCGTCCAGGCGCAGCAGTACGGCGAGCTCACCGAGCGCGAGACGGAGGTGCTCGTCCTCATCGCGCAGGGCCTGTCGAACGCGGAGATCGCCTCCCGCCTCGTGGTCGCCGAGTCCACCATCAAGACGCACGTCAGCCGGGTGCTCGTGAAGCTGGGCCTGCGGGACCGCACGCAGGCCGCGGTGTTCGCGTACGAGGCGAGGCTGGTCACGCCGGGGTAGTGCCACGAAGGGGGGAGAGCACCTAGCGTCCCTCCATGGACGCAGCCGACGCACCCGACGTACTCGATGCAGCCGCCGCCCCCGACGCAGCCGATGCCCCCTTCGACCCTTCGTCACCCGGCTTCCTGGCCGACCCGTACCCGGCATACGCGGCCCTCCGGGAAAGCGGCCGGGTCCACCACTACGCCCCCACCGGCCAGTGGCTGGTCCCCCACCACGCGGACGTCGCCGCCCTCCTGCGCGACCGCCGCCTGGGCCGCACCCACCTGCACCGCTTCACGTACGAGGAGTTCGGGCGCGCGGCCCCGCCCCCGGAGCACGAGCCGTTCCACGTCCTCAACGACAACGGCATGCTCGACCTGGAGGCACCCGCCCACACCCGCATCCGCCGCCTGGTCTCCCAGGCGTTCACGCCCCGCACCGTCGAGCGACTGAGGCCGTACGTCCACGGGCTGGCGGACCGGCTGGCGCGCGATCTGGCGGCGGACGGCGGCGGGGACCTGGCGGCCCGCGTGGCCGAGCCGCTGCCCGTGGCGGTCATCGCACAGCTGCTGGGCATCCCGGAGAGCGACCGCCCCCTCCTCCGCCCCTGGTCCGGGGCGATCTGCGGCATGTACGAGCTGAACCCGTCCGAGGAGACGGCGGCGCGGGCGGTGCGCGCGTCCGTCGAATTCACCGCGTACCTCACGGAGCTGATCGCCGACCGCCGCCGGAAGCCGGGCGACGACCTGCTCTCCGCGCTGATCGCGGCCCACGACGAAGGGGACGCGCTCACCGAGCAGGAGATGATCTCGACCTGCGTGCTCCTGCTCAACGCGGGCCACGAGGCGACGGTGAACGCCACGGTCAACGGCTGGCACGCGCTGTTCCGCAACCCCGACCAGCTGGCGGCCCTGCGCGCGGACCCGGACGGGCTGATCCCCACGGCCGTCGAGGAGCTGCTGCGCCACGACACCCCCCTGCAACTCTTCGAGCGCTGGGTCCTCGACGACATCGAGATCGACGGAGTGACGATTCCGCGCGGCTCGGAGCTCGCCCTGCTCTTCGGCTCGGCCAACCACGACCCGGCGGTCTTCGACGCCCCCGCCACCCTCGACCTGGCCCGCCGCGACAACCCGCACATCTCCTTCAGCGCGGGCATCCACTACTGCATCGGCGCACCCCTGGCCCGCATGGAGCTGACGGCCTCCCTCGGCGCGCTGCTGCGCCGGGCCCCTGGCCTGCGCCTCGCCGCGGAGCCGGAACGCAGGCCGAACTTCGTGATCCGGGGGTTCAAGGAGCTCCTGGTCGAGATGTGAGCCGGACCCGGCAGCTCACCGCGGCAGCGTCAGCCGCCACGCCTTCGGATGGACCGTCCAGGTCCGCGTCCGCACCGGGCCCGCCACCACCGCGTCCGCCCGGTACCGGAAGTCCGCCCCCGACACCGTGACCGTCCTCGCCCGCACCCGCAGGGGCGCCGCCTCCGCACCCACCGAGGTCGGCCGGACCTCCACCTGGGCGAGGCCGCCGGGCCCCGCGGTGATGTGCACGGTCTCGACCGGCTGGTCCAGGTCGACCAGCGTGACCCCGTCCGCCTCGATCCGCAGCCGCGCCGGGGAGCGCCCGTCGGCCGCCGCGGGCCGCGAGGGGCGGGCGGCGAGGGTCCGTACGAAGGACTGGCAGGTCCGCAGCCAGGCGTGGCCCTCCGCGGGAGCCCCGGCCGGCACGCGGGCGGCGGCGCCGACAGCGGAACCCCGGGCGACGGCCGACGCCCCCACGGGCGGAATGCGCAGATCGCCGAGGACGACCCCGTCGCTGTCGTCGACGAGCAGATCGAGCCGCCGCTCGGCTCCCTCCAGCACGGCCCGCGCCGCGGCGACCGCACCGACCGGCACTCCAAGCCCCCGCGCGAGCGTCTGCGAGGCCCCCACCGGCACGACGGAAAGCACACATCCGGCGAGGTCCCGCTCCCGGTGGAGCACCCCCACCGCCCGCAGCAGCGCCCGGTCGTCCCCGATCACCACGAGACGCCGGGCACCCCGTCTGGCCAGGGCTTTCGCGAAGTCCTCGGGGCCGTCGGGCAGACAGAGACGGACCGCCGCACCCGCACCGAGTACGTCCTTCGCGATCCGTACCGACTCACCGTCCGTGCGCCGGGCGACCGGGTCGATGACGACTAGGAGCTGGTCGCGAGCCGACAACGTGCGCCCTTTCTTTTAGCCGTTCTTTGAGACCTCGGGTAGCATCTTTGTGCAAGAGCCCCTTGCGCTATTGCGCCAGGGGCTTCGTCTATTCCGGGGCAGCATCCAAGGCACACCCATACGGCGGCTACGGCCCCTGACCTTGGACATGCCCCGCCCGGAAGGGGTGTACGCCTGTGCCCGCACTTGTGCTGCTCGGTGCTCAGTGGGGTGACGAAGGCAAGGGAAAGGCCACTGACCTGCTCGGTGGCTCGGTGGACTATGTAGTGCGCTACCAGGGCGGCAACAACGCCGGCCACACGGTTGTCGTAGGCGACCAGAAGTACGCGCTGCACCTCCTCCCTTCCGGGATTCTGTCCCCGGACTGTGTGCCTGTCATCGGCAATGGAGTCGTCGTCGACCCGTCGGTCCTGCTCTCCGAGCTGAGCGGTCTGAACGAGCGCGGCGTCGACACGTCGAAGCTCCTGATCAGCGGAAACGCCCACATCATCACGCCGTACAACGTGACGGTCGACAAGGTGGGCGAGCGCTTCCTCGGCAAGCGGAAGATCGGCACGACCGGCCGCGGCATCGGCCCGACCTACGCCGACAAGATCAACCGCACCGGCATCCGCGTGCAGGACCTCTACGACGAGTCGATCCTGCAGCAGAAGGTCGAAGCGGCCCTGGAGCAGAAGAACCAGCTCCTGACCAAGGTGTTCAACCGCCGCGCGATCGAGGCGGAGCAGATCGTCGAGCAGCTTCTTGAGCACGGCGAGAACATCAAGCAGTACGTCGCCGACACCACGCTGATCCTGAACAACGCGCTCGACGACGACAAGGTCGTCCTGTTCGAGGGCGGCCAGGGCACGCTCCTGGACGTGGACCACGGCACGTACCCCTTCGTCACCTCGTCGAACCCGACCGCCGGCGGCGCCTGCACCGGCACCGGCGTCGGCCCGACGAAGATCAGCCGCGTCATCGGCATCCTGAAGGCGTACACGACCCGCGTCGGCGCGGGCCCGTTCCCGACGGAGCTGTTCGACGCGGACGGCGAGGCGCTGCGCACCATCGGCGGCGAGCGCGGTGTGACCACGGGCCGTGACCGCCGCTGCGGCTGGTTCGACGCCCCGATCGCCCGCTACGCGACCCGCGTGAACGGCCTGACGGACTTCTTCCTCACGAAGCTCGACGTCCTCACCGGCTGGGAGCAGATCCCGGTCTGTGTGGCGTACGAGATCGACGGCAAGCGGGTGGAGGAACTCCCCTACTCGCAGACCGACTTCCACCACGCGAAGCCGATCTACGAAATGCTGCCGGGCTGGTCCGAGGACATCACCAAGGCCCAGACCTTCTCCGACCTGCCGAAGAACGCGCAGGGTTACGTGAAGGCCCTGGAGGAGATGTCCGGCGCCCCGATCTCCGCGATCGGCGTGGGCCCGGGCCGCACGGAGACGATCGAGATCAACTCGTTCGTCTGATCGGCTCACCGGTCACACGAGTCGCATGAGGGGTGGGTCGCGCTGGACTGCGGCCCACCCCTTCGGCATGCCTCAGCCGGACGCGTCGTCGCCGCAGACGCGCAGGCCCTCCGGGGTGGCGCACGGCAGGTGGCCGTGGGTGCGGATGACGTCGAGGCCGGTGCCGCGGGCGTAGGCGAGGAAACCGGCGGCCAGGGAGTCGGCGGGCGGGAGGCCGTAGGTGTAGGCGTACTCGATCTCGCGGTAGGGGTAGCCGGTCTTCAGGAGCTGGTCGGTCGAGGGGGCGTGGCCCTCCAGGTTCAGTCGGTGCAGGCCCTTCAGGCCGGAGGCGGCGCGGAGTTCGCTGTAGCCGATGGCGCCGGGGATGCGGCCGACGGCGTCGAGGACCTGGTCGGTGGAGTCGAGTTCGCAGCGGGTGACGGGGACGGACCGGTCGTCCTTGCCGAGGCAGTCGTTGGAGGAGGCCTTGATCTCGAAGTTCCCGTCCAGGACGCGGCGTTGGAGCGTGTCGCGGGTGCCGGAGCTGGAGCCCCGGCTGACGAGGACGACGGGCAGGTCGGGGCCGCCGAGCTCCTTCCAGTTGCGTACGTCGCCGCGGTAGAGGCGGCGCACCTGCGGCAGGGTCAGATTCCGCAGCGGCACGCGGTCGTTGAGGACGAGCGTGAAGACGGAGACCGCCACACGCGTCTCGGCGAGCCGCGGGAAGCCGTCGGACTTGGGACCGTCGGAGAAGGCGAGGAGAGGCGGTGCCCCGTCGTCCTTCGCGCGGCCGGACTTCCGCCCCGCGTCGTCCAGTTCGCGTATGCCCGCCGCGCTGCCGTGCGCGCTGACCGTGATGTCGGAGCCCGGGCAGTCCTCCTCGTACTTGTTCGCGAGCTCCTCGGCGACGGGTGCGAACGCCGTCGAGCCGAGCACCGTCAGATCGCCCTTCGCGCACTCGATCGGCGGCGGGTCGGCGTCCCGCAGCACGATGATCGAGGCCAGTGTGATCACGGACAGGGTGAGGAGCACGGTCAGGAGCTGCGCGGGCCTGGACAGCAGCGGCGGCTTGCCGTCGAGGGTGGTGGAGCGGTTGGGCCGCACCTCACCGGCCTGGATGCCGCCGGAGAGGGTGACCTCGCCGCCGACCGGGCCGCCGGTGAGCAGGACCAGGAGCTTGTAGTGCTGGCCCCTGTTCAGCGGGACGCGCGGGATGTGCAGCGTGCTGCCCTCGTAGCGCAGGCCCGCGCCCGGCGTGAAGTGCTCCATCAGGTGGTCGTCGCCGGACGGCGCGGTGACGGCGAGCCCGCGGACGGTGCGGCCCGTGAAGACGGCGGTCAGCCCGTGCAGCGCGCGGCCGCTGTAGTCGGCGTCGGTCACGGCCTGCGAACCGTCGTTCTCGACGCGCAGCAGGACGAGCGTGGCGTCGGACATCTCGGGGGTCTCGTCGAAGAGCCCGAGGCGGGTGTTGGCGCCGCCCGTGCGGATGTTGTCGCCTATGGCCGTGTCCAGCTGGACGCGGTAGCCGATCCGCTTGCGGCGCGGCACCCGGCGCTCGTACCAGAGCGCGCCGACGGTGGCGACAAGGCCGAGGGCGGCCGTGAGCACGGCGATGGTGTTCTCGGCGCTCAACCAGTCCATGGGCGGTGACGGTAGGCGGCGCGGTGGCGCCCGGCGGCGGCTTCCCCGTCCCGTCGCCCGCTGTTCGCCACGGGTTCAGCCCATCGCGCCCGTACGCCGGTCAGTTGCCCCTGTCGTACGTCAACTCGCCGCTGCCGTCCGTGTTCGCGCGCCGCAGCTTGCCGTTGCCGAGGATCGTGATGACGCTCGGCTCGCCGGGCGTGCAGGACGACATGGGTTCGCCGACGGTGACCACGGTCGGGCCGATGCGCAGCCGGTCGCCGGAGGCGGACTCCAGCTTCCCCTGGAAGACACAGTGGTACGTCCCGCCGTCCTCGGTCGGCCCGTCCGCCGTCACCGAGAGCACCGTGTCGCCCACCTCGCCCTGCTGGAGGGTGAGTTCGCGGGTGCTGCGGCCGGTGTCGGTGGTCAGCCCGCCGCTCCAGCTGCCCAGGTACTTGTCGGGGATCGTGCCCTTCTCCGGCGCCGGGGTCGTGGGCCCCGGCGTGGTCGGGCCCGGCGTCGGCGAGGAGGGCCCCGGCGTCTTCGGCGAACTGCTCGCGCTGTTCTTGGCTTCGCCGCGCTTGTCCTCGGTGCTGTCACCGTTCATGACGGCGTAGACCGTGCCGCCCGCTCCTATGGCCACTATCAACGCCACGACGACCAGCGCCACGGTCGACCGGGCGCTGCGGCGCGGGGGCTCGGGCAGGGGGACGGGGCCGTACGGGGGTGTGGGGCCGTAACCCGGAGGCGGCTGCTGGGGGTAGCCGTACGGGGTGGACTGGGGGTGCGGCGGCTGGTGCGGGTAGCCGTACACCGGGGCGCCGGGCGGGGGCGTGGGCGGCGGGGTCTGGCCGGACACCATGGTGGGCAGGTGGTCGAGGGGCGCGGCACCGGGCGTGCCGGGGGGCGGGGGAGTGGCGTGCGCGCCGTTCACCGCGTCCGGTACGGCGGGCGGGGCTTGGGCGGGCGTCCTGTCCGGGCCCGAGGCCGGCTTCTCCGAGGCGGCAGGGGTGGCGGGGGCGGCAGGGGCGACGGGACCGGCCTTGTCCTCCGGGCTCTGCGTGCTCTGCGGGCTCTCAGGGCCCTCCGCGCTGTCAGAGCGCTCAGGGTTCTCCGGGTTCTCCGGGCTCTCCGGGTCCTCCGCGTCCAGCAGCTGCACCGCGTGCCGCCCGAGCTGGGCGACCAGCGCGGCCGGCAGCCACGGGTCGATGGTGCGGCCGTCACCGAGGGCCGCCGCCGCACCCGTGCGTTCCAGGACCTCGTCGAGGGAGGGCCGGGCCGCCGGGTCCTTCCGGAGGCATGCGGCGATCAGCTCGGAGAGGCTCTCGGGGAGCCCTTCCAGATCCGGTTCCTCCTGCGCGATGCGGAACATCAGCGCGTGCACACCGCTGTTGGCCGTGCCGAAGGGCAGCGCCCCCGACGCCGCGTAGGCGAGGACGGAGCCGAGGCAGAACACGTCGCACGCCGGGGTGATGCGGTCGCCGCGCACCTGCTCCGGTGCCATGAAGCCGGGCGAGCCGACCAGCGCGCCGGTCCGCGTGAGGCCGCCGTCGGTGACCGTCTCCAGCGCGCGGGCGATGCCGAAGTCGATGACGCGCGGGCCGTCGATGGTGACGAGGACGTTGGACGGCTTGAGGTCGCGGTGGATGATGCCGGCCGCGTGGATGTCCTTGAGCGCACCCGCGAGCCCGGCCGCGAGGATGGTCACGGACCGCTCGGGCAGCGGGCCGTGGTCGTGCGAGACGACGCTCTGCAGCGAGGGTCCCGCGACGTACCCGGTCGCGACCCACGGGATGGCCGCCTCCGTGTCCGCGTCCAGGACCGGCGCCGTCCACGCCCCGCCCACTTGCCGGGCGGCCTGTACTTCCTGCCGGAACCGGTTCCTGAACTCGTCCTGTTCGGCGAGTTCCTGGCGGACCAGTTTGACCGCGACCGTACGGCCCCGGTCGGACCGCGCGAGGTACACCTGCCCCATGCCGCCGGCGCCGAGCCGCGCCAGCAGGCGGTACGCGCCGATGCGCTGCGGATCTCCGGGTACGAGCTTCTCCATCGCCGCACCGACCTCCCCCATTGGTGTGCAACAGAGTGAGGATAGTGCGGCCGTGGGACGGGGTGGAGCGGGCTTGCCTCTACGGTTCCGTAACGGGTTCCGTTACGGGTTCCGCGAAAGGCCCCGAGCCGCCCGCGGAACCGGCTTCCGGAGCACCGGCGGCGACCGTGTCCAGCGCGGCGGACAACCGTTCCAACACCCCTACCGTCTCGGCGAATCCGTCCGTGCCGAGCGCCGCCGCGAGGCGCTCCGCCAGCTCCGCGTGGCCCGGGTCGATCTTCGCGACCGCGGTCAGGCCCGCGTCCGTGGGGCGCAGCAGTTTGGCGCGGCGGTGCGCCGGGTTCGGGGCGTATTCGGCGAGGCCCTTGCGTACCAGGAGGTCCGCCACGCGCTGCACGCTCTGCCGCGTGATGCCCATCGCGCGGGCGATCCCGGAGACGGGCAGCGGTTCGCGCAGGACGGCGCCGAGGACCTGCCAGTGCGCGGCGGTCAGGCCGGCGGGTCCGGCCAGCTCCTCGGAGACGGCGAGGAGCTGGCCGTTGAGCCGGAAGACGGTCAGCGCGGTGCGGCTGAGCAGGTCTTGCCGGGCGCGTGTCATCTGTCCGGGCTCGCTCATGAGTTGAGCGTCTCGTACGCGGCCGGGTCCGAGTGGTGGAAGAGGCGGTACCAGGCGTCGAGCTTCTCGTCGTCGAGTACGTCGCCGAGCCTGCCGAAGATCTCCCGGGCGAACGCGACCGGTTCGGTCGGCCCCGCCGTGATCAGGTCGCCGTCGGTGACGGCGTCCCTCTCGACGTATCGCTCGCCGCCCCGGTAGCCGGTGGCGGCCAGGTACATCGGCGCGGCGCTGGTGTGCCCGCGGTCGTCGAGGAGACCTTCGCGGGCGAGGCCCGCCGTGGCCCCGCAGATGGCGCCGACCGGCACCCCCGCGTCGAGGAACGCGCGGGCCGTGCGTGCGAACGGCGCGAGGTCGTCGCTCGTGTCCCACAGGTCGGCGCCCGGCAGGACCAGCAGCGAGCTGTCCTCGGGGCGCAGCTCACCGAGCGCCAGATCGGGCTGGACGCGCAGACCGCCGATGGAGGTGACCGGGGCGGTGGTCGGGCCGACGGTGCGGATCTCGTGACCGAAGCGGGCGAGCCAGGCCGTGGTGTGGCCGGTCTCCCAGTCGGCGAAGGTGTCGTAGACGGCGAGGTGTACGGGCTTGCGGGACATCAGGGCCTCCAGAAGCGAGCCGTATCGATTGACAGCATCCTGACAAAAAGACAGCATGCTGTCAATAGGGGGAGTGGCCCCGTGTGCGGCCCCACGCTTCCTTAACGTCCACAAGGGGCGCCCTTAACCCGCCCCTCCCTAGCGTCCTCGTCATGGACAGCACACTGACCCTCAGCGCCCACCTGGGCCTCGACCTGGCCGCCGTCGCCCTGCTGACCTTCGGGGTCTTCTATCCGCGGCACCACAGGCGTGAGCTCGTCCCCGCGTATCTGGCCCTGAACGTCGCGCTGTTCGCGGTGGTCGCCGGGCTCGGCACCGTCGGCGGCGACGGCGGGCTCGCCCTCGGCTTCGGCCTCTTCGGGGTGCTCTCGATCGTGCGGCTGCGCTCCGACGCCCTGCAGCACCAGGAAGTCGCGTACTACTTCATCACCCTGGTGCTCGGCCTGCTCTGCGGCCTGCCCGCGCTCAGTCTGCCGGTGGCGGCGCTGCTCTCCGGCGTCCTGCTCGTGGTGATGTACGGCGCCGACCACCCCCGCCTCTTCGCGGGGGACCGGCGCGCGATCGTCACGCTGGACGCCGTCTACCGCGAGGAGGGCCCGCTCAGGGCCGAGCTGGAACGGCGCCTCGGACGGCCGCTGGGCTGGACGGTCCAGGAGGTTGATTATGTACGCGACCTGATGGTGCTGGAAGTCCGTTTCCGTCAGCCGGAACCTTCCGAGCGGCGTGGGGAGTTGACCGTACGACGACGCACGACCCGGTCCCGCACGATCACCCCCGGCCACCAGAAGGAGACCGTGTGAACCCCGCCGTACGCGCCATCGGCCGCGCCGCTCTCGCCGCGCACCCCATCTCGCTCGACGAGGTGAACGCCAGGGCGGAGCTGCTCGCCCGCTTCGACAACAGTTATCTCGTGCCCGTGGAGATCTTCGAGGACCTCGCGGCCCTGCTGACCGACCCCCGGCGGCGGGGCGGGCCCTTCCGGGCGCTCAGCATCGGCGGAAAGCGCTGGTTCCGCTACCACTCGACGTACTACGACACCCCCGAGCTGCTCACCTTCCACGACCACCGGCAGGGCCGGCGGCTCCGCTACCGCATCCGGGAGCGGGTCTATCAGGACAGCGGAGAGCGGCAGTTCGAGATCAAGCTGAAGAGCGGGCGCGGCGAGACCGTCAAGCACCGGCAGCGCCTGGAGGGCGCCGACCACGTCCTGGACGCGGTCCGGCTCGGGTTCCTCGCCGGCGTGCTGCGCGGGTCGTACGGCATCGAGGCGCCCGGCGGCCTCACCCCCTCGCTCGTCACCGACTACCAGCGCGCGACCTTCGTCGCCGACGGGCAGCGCATCACGTGCGACGCGGGGCTCGTCGTGCGGGACACGGCGACCGGACGCAGCGCGGCCGCCGACAGCGGGCTCGTGCTGGTGGAGACCAAGACCAAGGGGCATCTGACGGACGCCGACCGGGTGCTGCACCGGTTCGGGGTGCGCGCCGCGGAGTTCACCAAGTACTGCGGAGGGTATGCCGCGGTCCGGCCCGAGCTGGGCATCAACAAGTGGGCCCGGGCGGTGCGGACGGCGTTCCCGCGGGCGGCGGCTCCTGAGGGAGCGGGCGCGGGAACGTGAGGGTGACCTCGGCGCCGTCGGCCGTGCTCACCGTCTCGAAGCGGCCGTCCGCCTCCTCGGCCGTGCGGCGCGCGATGTCCAGGCCGAGGCCCGTGGAGCCCGCGCCGCTCGTGCCCCGGCCGGGCGCGGTCCCGTCGGGGAAGCCCGGGCCCTCGTCGGCGACGGTGAGCTGTGCCTCGCCGCCGGGCAGGACGCGGACCGTCACGCGGTAGGCGGTGCCCTGCGGCGTGTGGTCCAGGACGTTGCCGATCAGGGCGTCGAGGGCGGCGGCGAGTTCGTCTGCGGGGACGGTGACAGGGACCGGCAGCGGCTCGTCCTCGCCGGGGGTGACCGTTTCCGCCCGCCGCCCCTGGTCCTCCGCCAACGGCGCCCAGAACGCCGCGCGTTCGCGGGCCACCGCCGCCAGGTCCGCGCTCGGCGCCTCGCGCAGCGGCCGCCGCGCCTTGCGGATGACGTCGTCGACGCTGCGCTCCAGCGCGGCGACGTCCGCCGCGATGCGGTGGGCCTCGTCCGGGTCGCGGAGGGTCTCGGCGTCCAGGCGCAGGGCGGCCACCGGGGTGCGCAGACGGTGGGCGAGGTCGGCGGCGTTCTCCCGTTCGGCGGTGAGGAGTTCGTCGATGCGGGCGGCCAGGCGGTTCAGCTCGCCCGCCACCAGGCGGAGCTCGGGCGGGCCCTCGGGGGTGGCCCGCGCCGTGAGGTCGCCCGCCGCGAGGCGGTCGGCGGTGCGGGCGAGACGGCGGGTGGCGCCGACGAGCCGGGCACCGAGGCGGTCGGCGAGGAGCAGGCCGAGGAGGACGAGCCCCACGCCGATGCCGGCCAGCACGAGCCAGGAGGCGAGCGTACCGGCGTACAACTGCTTCTCGGTCAGCGTGACTTGGACCACCGCCGTGCCGCCCTTCGCACCCTGCACGGGGACCAGGACGAGACGGCTGCCGGAGTCCGTCTCGTAGGTGAAGGCGCGGCCTGTGCGGGCGAGGCGTACCGGATCGGTGAGAGGGGAGCCGCTCTTCGCGCGCGGACCGATGACCGAGCCGTCCGCGAGGATGAGGGAAGTGGCGGGCAGCCCCTTGCCGTTGACGCTCTCGACCGTCTGCTCGGCGGTCTCGCGCTCGTCTGCGGTGGCCAGGGCGGGGCCCAGGGCGTGGGCCACCCACTGGGCGCGGGCGGTGGCCTCGGCGGTGGCGCGGTCGGCGGCGTGGGTGCGGGTCAGGAGGGTGAGGGGGACGAGGAGGGCGGTGAGGACCAGGGCGGTGGTGGCCGCGGTCAGCAGGAGGAGGCTGCGGCGCATGGGTCAGTCCGTGTCCATGTCCGGGTGCGGGTCCGTGGCGGTGGCGGGGCTCTCGGGGGCCGCGAGCTTCACGCCGACGGTGCGGACCGTGTGCAGGTACCGGGGCTGCTGCGCGGTCTCACCCAACTTCCGTCGCAGCCAAGACAAATGGACGTCGACGGTCTTGTCCGCGCCGCCCAGCGGCTGCTGCCAGACCTCGGCGAGGAGCTCGCGGCGCGAGACGACCTGACCGGGCCTGCGGGCCAGATAGGCGAGCAGGTCGAACTCGCGCGGGGTGAGGTCGAGGGCCGTGCCGTCGAGGGTGACCTCGCGGGCCGTCGGGTCGACGGAGAGGGCGCCCACACGGAGGGGTTCCTCCGTCTCCGCCACCCCGAGGCGGCGCAGCACCGCCTTGATCCTGGCGTCCAGCTGGGCCGCGCCGAAGGGTTTGACGATGTAGTCGTCGGCGCCGGCTTCGAGGACCGTGACCATCTCCGGCTCGTCGTCCCGGGCCGTCGCCACGATGACGGGAACATCGCTGACCGCACGCAGCATCCGCAGCACCTGGGCGCCGTCGACGTCCGGCAGCCCCAGATCGAGGACGACCAGGTCGGGCCCGCTGGTCACCGCCGCGTCCAGGCCCGCCATGCCGCTGGGCGCGGTCGCCACCGCGTGGCCCTTGTCGCGCAGGGCCCGCACCAGCGCGCCGCGGAGCTGGGGGTCGTCCTCGACGACGAGAAGATGCGCCATACAACCACCGTAGTGAGGGGCCGGGCCGGAGCTTGGGCAGGGTCCTTGTCGGGGTCTTAACCGGACGTTAGGAAACGATGCGGCACAGTGGCGGGATGAGGAAGTGGCGGAACGCCGTCGTCACGGCGGCGTGGGTGGCCGTGGGGACGGCGGCGGGGGCGCTGGGCGCGTGGCAGCTGGCGAGCGCGGACGGCGGGGGCGACGCGGCGCACAGTCGGCCGCTGGATGAGGGGGCGGTGCGGAGGGCGCTGGCCAAGGCCGCGGATGCTCCTCCGGTACGCCCGGCGACTCCCACGTCTCCGCCGACCTCGGCTCGCCCTTCCCCCTCCTCCTCCCCCTCTGGGGAACGGTCGACGGTCCGGTTCACCGGCGGCTCCGCCACAGTGGAGTGCCGTCCTGACGGCACGGTCCGGCTCATCTCCTGGAGCCCTGCGGACGGCTTCCACATAGACGACGACGTCGAGCGCGGCCCGGCCCCTGTCGTACGCCTGGAGGCCGAACCCGCCGACGACGACGAACAGGAGGACCTCCCGTACGAGGTCCGCTGCGCGGGGGCCACTCCGCGGGTGAAGGTCGCCCCCGACATGGACGACGACTGACCCTTGCGGGCCCGCTGCGGCCGGCCGCGCAGTTCCCCGCGCCCCTGAGGCATCCGACTCCTCGTCACCCGTCCCGCGGGCCAATGCGGGGGCGGCCACACCGGCTCCCCAGGGGCGCGGGGAACTGCGCGCTCAACCCCCACCGGCGGCAAGCCGCGAAAGAACCCCCGCCCGGCAGGGCAAGCCCCGGGTGGCAGGCCGGGGCGGGAGGCAGATGCCCGGCCCACCCAGGGGCGCGGGGAACTGCGCGCTCAACCCCCACCGGCGGTAAGCCGGGGCAAAACCCTCGCCCGGCAGGGCAAGCCCCGGGTGGCCCGGCCGAAGCGGGAGGCAGATGCCCGGCCCACCCAGGGGCGCGGGGAACTGCGCGGCCAGCCCCCACCCGCCCGCACCGGGGAAAGCAGAGCAAGCCCCCACCCCGGAGGGGAGCGAAGAGGTACGCCACCCGACACTCTGTCGGGTTCCTCCCCCCACGCCCGACAGGACGCCCATACCCTGTCCACTCCGTGGACATTTACCCTCGGCCCCATGACCCCTCAGCCGAATCCCCAGGTCGGCGCCGCCGTGAAGGCCGCGGACCGCGCACATGTCTTCCACTCCTGGTCCGCACAGGAGCTCATCGACCCGCCGGCGATCGCCGGCGCCGAGGGCTCGTACTTCTGGGACTACGACGGAAACCGCTACCTCGACTTCACCAGCGGCCTCGTCTACACCAACATCGGGTACCAGCACCCGAAGGTCGTCGCCGCGATACAGGAGCAGGCGGCGACGATGACGACCTTCGCGCCCGCCTTCGCCGTGGAGGCCCGCTCCGAGGCCGCACGCCTCATCGCGGAGCGCACCCCCGGCGACCTGGACAAGATCTTCTTCACGAACGGCGGCGCCGACGCCGTCGAGCACGCCACCCGCATGGCCCGCCTGCACACGGGCCGCCCCAAGGTGCTCACCGCGTACCGCTCGTACCACGGCGGCACCCAGCAGGCCATCAACCTCACCGGCGACCCGCGCCGCTGGGCCTCCGACAGCGGCACGGCGGGCGTCGTCCGCTTCTGGGCGCCGTTCCTCTACCGCTCCCGCTTCTACGCGGAGACGGAGGAGCAGGAGTGCGAGCGCGCCCTCCAGCACCTCGAGGACACCATCACCTTCGAGGGCCCGCAGACGATCGCGGCGATCGTCCTGGAGACCGTCCCCGGCACCGCGGGCATCATGCTCCCGCCGCCCGGCTACCTCGCGGGCGTGCGCGCGCTCTGCGACAAGTACGGCATCGTCTTCGTCCTCGACGAGGTCATGGCGGGCTTCGGCCGCACCGGCGAGTGGTTCGCCGCCGACCTCTACGACGTCACGCCGGACCTGATGACCTTCGCCAAGGGCGTGAACTCCGGCTACGTACCGCTCGGTGGCGTCGCCATCTCCGCCAAGGTCGCCGAGACCTTCGCCAAGCGGCCCTACCCGGGCGGCCTCACCTACTCCGGCCACCCCCTCGCCTGCGCCGCCGCCGTCGCCACGATCAACGTCATGGCGGAGGAGCGCGTCGTCGAGCAGGCGGCGACCCTCGGCGCCCAGGTCATCGAGCCGGGCCTGCGCGCGCTCGCCGAGCGCCACCCCTCGGTCGGCGAGGTGCGCGGCGTCGGCATGTTCTGGGCCCTGGAGCTGGTGAAGAACAGGGAGACCCGTGAGCCGCTCGTGCCCTACAACGCCACCGGCGAGGCGAACGCCCCCATGGCCGCGTTCGGCGCCGCCGCCAAGAAGCACGGCCTGTGGCCCTTCATCAACATGAACCGCACCCACGTCGTGCCCCCGTGCACCATCACGGAAGCGGAGGCGAAGGAGGGCCTCGCCGCCCTGGACGCGGCGCTCTCGGTGGCCGACGAACACACCGTGTAGCACCGCCTCACCTGGGGTGACGGTGCCGGGGCGGGGCCACCTTCGGGCCCCCGCCCCGAAACCCCGACCGCGTAGTCTGGCGTGCTCGTAAGGGAACACACACGCGACCACGCACCCAGACTCCGCGGGGGAAAACAGATGCCCGGCACCGACGGCCCCGCCGTCATCCGCAGCACTCTGCGCCAGCAGATCGCCGACGCCCTCCGCGACGAGGTCCTGGCCGGCAGGCTCGAGCCGGGCCAGGAGTTCACGGTCAAGGAGATCGCCGAGCAGTACGGCGTCTCCGCGACCCCCGTCCGCGAAGCCCTGGTCAACCTCACCGCGCAGGGCCTCCTCGATGCCGACCAGCACCGCGGCTTCCGCGTCCACGAGCACACCCTGGACGACTACCGCGGCATGCTGGAGGCCCGCGGCCTCGTCGCCGACGGCATCTTCCGCGACCTCACGGAGCACGGCGCCCGCCGCGACGTCGGCGACGCCCTCCTCTCCGTGCGCCGCCGCGGCGAGGAGGCGGCCCGCGCGGCCTGCGCCGGCGACCTCACCGTCCTGATCGGCTACGACCTGCGCTTCTGGCGCGAGCTCAGCGCCCTCTTCGGCAACCCCTACCTCTCCGAGTTCCTGCACCGCCTGCGCGTGAAGTCCTGGGTCTGCGCCGTCACCCACCTGCGGCGCTGGAGCGACCTCAACGGCGGCGACCTGCGCGGCCTGCTCTGGTCCCGGCACACCGAGCTCGTCGACGCGCTGGTGCACCACGACCCGGCGGCCGCCCACGGGATCGTCGTCGAGTACAACGCGCACTCCCTGTCCCTCATCGAGCGGCTGGCCGCTGCATGAGCGTGGACCTGACAGTCGTCGTTCCCGCGTACAACGAGGAGCGGCGCCTGGGCCCCACGCTGGCCGCGCTCCGCGACCACCTCGACCTGACGTGCCGGGGCGGGTGGGAGCTGATCGTCGTCGACGACGGCTCGACCGACCGCACCGCGGAGATCGCCGAGGCCGCGGCCGCCGACGACCCCCGCGTCCAGCTCGTCCGCGGCGACCGCAACCGCGGCAAGGGCCACGCACTGCGCCTCGGCGTCCTCGCCTCGTACGGCCGTCGCGTCCTGGTCACCGACGCCGACCTCGCCGCGCCCATCGAGGAGCTCGACCACCTCGACAAGGCGCTCGCCGACGGCAACGCGGCCGCGATCGGCTCCCGCGCCCGCCCCGGCGCGACCATCGGCGCCCACCAGCACCGGCTGCGCGAGCTCCTCGGCCGGACCGGCAACTTCCTCATACGCACGGTCGCCGTCCCCGGAATCCGCGACACCCAGTGCGGCTTCAAGCTCTTCGACGGCGACCGGGCCCGTGAGGCGTTCGCCGCGTCCAGGCTGCACGGCTGGGGCATCGACGTCGAGATACTGCAGTACTTCCGGCGGGCCGGCTGGCCCGTCGCCGAGGTGCCCGTGCGCTGGTCCCACCAGGAGGGCTCGAAGGTCCGGCCGCTCGACTACGTGAAGGTCCTCGCCGAGCTGACCCTCCTCAAGGCCCGCGCGGTCCGCCGGGCGGACGTCCTGATCCCCCTCCTCTTCCTGGCCCTGTCCTTCACCCTCTTCTCGGGACGCTGGACGGACCCGGCCCACCGCTACTTCCCCGACTCCATGCAGGACCAGAACCAGTGGGAGTGGTTCTTCGCGGTGACGGCGGACAACGTCCGCCACCTGAACAACCCCCTGTTCACCACCCTCCAGAACGTCCCGGACGGCGTGAACCTCATGGCCAACACGGTCATGCTCGGCCTCTCCGTCCCGCTCGCCCCCCTGACCTGGCTCCTCGGCCCTGCGGTCGCCCTGAACGTGGCGATGACCGGCGGCCTCGCCGCCACCGCCCTCACCTGGTATCGGCTGATCCGCAAGCGTCTCGTCCCGCACCGGGGCGCCGCCGCCACCGGCGCGGTCCTCGCCGCCTTCGCGCCCCCGATGGTCAGCCACGCCAACGCCCACCCGAACTTCATCGTCCTGTTCATGATCCCGCTGATCATCGAGCGGGCGCTGCGGCTCTGCGAGGGCACCCGGGTCGTACGCGACGGGGTCGTCCTCGGCCTCTTCACGACGTACCAGATCTTCCTCGGCGAGGAACCGCTCCTCCTCGCCGCGCTCGGCATGCTGCTCTTCGCCCTCGCGTACGCGGCCGTACGCAGAGACGTGGCGAGGGAGGCCTGGCGCCCGCTCGCGCGCGGCCTCGCGATCGCCCTCGCGGTGACGATCCCGCTGGTCGCCTTCCCCCTGTACTGGCAGTTCTTCGGGCCGCAGAGCTACAAGAGCGTGCTGCACGGCGACAACGCGGGCAACAGCCCGCTCGCGTTCCTCTCCTTCGCCGAGCGCTCCCTCGCGGGCAGCGACGCGACCGCCGACCACCTCGCCATGAACCCCACCGAGGAGAACGCCTTCTTCGGCTGGCCGCTCGCCGCGCTGGCCTTCGCGATCGTCGTACGCCTCTGGGAGCGCACGGTGGTCAAGGCGCTCGCGTTCACCGTGGTCGGCGCCGCGCTGCTCTCGCTCGGACCGAAGTTCCGCATTCCGCTGACGGACACCGTCCTGCCCGGCCCGTGGGCGGCACTCTCCGACCTGCCCCTCTTCGAGTCCGTCATCGAGTCGCGCGTGGCGATGGTGTGCGCCCCGGCGCTCGGCATGCTGCTCGCGCTGGCGCTCGCCGGCCTGCTGTCCGCCCCCCGGCGCATGCACCGGTACGCGGGTCTCGCGGCCGTCGCCGTCGCGCTGCTGCCGATCGTGCCCGCGCCGCTGAAGGCCGTGGACCGGACCGACGTGCCGCCGTTCATCGCGCAGGGCACCTGGCGCACGTACCTGGGCGACGGCGAGAGTCTCGTCCCGGTGCCGGTCCCCGACCCGGGCAACGCGGAGGGCCTGCACTGGCAGACCACCGCCGACCTGGGCTTCCGCATCCCGGGCGGCTACTTCAACGGCCCCTGGGGCCCCGACCGCGTCGGCATCTACGGCCCCACCCCCACGAACACGTCGAACCTGCTGGGACACGTCCGCTCCACGGGCCGCATCCCCAAGATCACGTCCGCCTGGCGCGAGGCGGTCCGCAGGGACCTGACGTTCTGGAACGCGGGCGTCCTGGTCCTGGCGCCGCAGGAGAACGACACGGAACTGCGCACGACCGTGGACGCGCTCGTCGGCCGTCACGGAAAGTGGGTGGGCGGCGTATGGATATGGGACCTGCACCAGGGCAGCTAGAGGACCAGAGGCCCGACTACGCTGCCTGCACGCGAAGCAGCGCTGCGCAACTGCCCGCACGAGAAGCAACACTCCGCACCTGCCTGCACGAGAAGCAACACTCCGCAAACGAAAGCTCACTCGTAAAGCTGCTGACTCGTAAAGCTCACTCGTACCGTCCGTCGCCCGACCTGACCCGAGGAGTCCTTCTTGGCCTGCGACCTGTGGCTGGTCCCGCTCGTCGACGTGCTGTGCCACAGCGCCGACAATCCCTTCGCGGAAGAGCTCGCCGTCTACGACAAGGCGCTGCACGAGGCGGGACTGCCGCCCGTCCCCGTCTTCGCCTACATGCCCGGCCTGTCGGGCGACGTGGCCCCGGTCGCGGGCTTCGACTACGACGCACTGCATTTCCTGCGCCGCGCGTACCTCCTCCAGATCTGCGGCCTGGAGGTCACGCCGGTGGACGCGCTCGGCGGTGACTACGAACAGCTCCTGGAGATGTTCGATGCCACGGCCCAGCAGTCGCACCTGGTCTGGCACTACGACCACGCGGGCGCGTACGTCCCCGTGGACTTCCCGGCCCCGCTCTCGAACGACGAGCTGCTCGCGGGCGGCGGCCCCCTCGGCTCCTCCCAGGCGCTCCTGCGCGAGCTGGAGTACGTGGCCCCCTCGATCGGCATAGACCCCGCCAACCCACCCTTGCCCCCGGCCCCGCCCGCGGCCCCGACCTCCCTGGAGGAACCGGCGGCTCCGCCACCACCGGACGCGAGCCCCTTCGCGCGGGAACGCCACGTCTGGCTGGGCCTGCACGCGGCGGCGACCCGCAGCCTGGCGCAGGGCTCAATGATCATCTACAGCTAGCGATGACTTTCCGCGTCTCGCCCGGTCTACCGATCTGACTGTCGTACACGACCGACTGCCAGAGGCAGCAACAGGAGGAGCCACGTGAGTCAGCCGAGTCAGCCGAGTCAGCCGAGTCAGCTACTGAAGGTGCAGAACTTCACTGTTTCGCAGGACGGGTTCGGTGCCGGTGAGGGCCAGAGCCTGGAGCGGCCCTTCGGCCACGCGGACCCCCGGGAGCTGATGACCTGGGCGGGCGCGACGGCGAGCTGGCCGAACCGCAAGGACGCGGGCGGGAGCCGCGGTCTCGACGACTACTTCACGCGGGACTTCTCCCACAACATCGGCGCCGAGATCATGGGCCGCAACAAGTTCGGGCCGCAGCGCGGGCCCTGGCAGGACCACGAGTGGCGCGGCTGGTGGGGCGAGGAGCCGCCGTTCCACACGCCGGTCTTCGTGATGACGCACCACGAGCGCCCGTCGTTCACGCTCTCCGACACCACGTTCCACTTCGTCGGCGGCGACCCCGCCGCGGTCCTGGAGCGGGCCCGGGAGGCGGCCGAGGGCAAGGACGTGCGGCTCGGCGGCGGCGCCACGGTCATCCGCCAGTTCCTGGCAGCCGGCCTGATCGACACGCTGCACGTGGTGGTCACCCCGATAAAGCTGGGCTCCGGCGTCCGCCTCTGGGACTCCCCCGACGACCTCCTCGACCGCTACCACCTGGACATCGTCCCAAGCCCAAGCGGCGTGACCCACCACGTGTTCTGGCGCAGGTGACCTGACCGCCGGACTGCTGCCGGACGTACTGCCCGGGCGCCCTGCTGGCGTCCTACCTGGACGTACCGACCGGCCGTCCTGCCCGGGCGTACGACCGCCGTCCTGCCAGCACGTACCGCCCACCGCCCTGCCCGGCGGCTCAGCGCGGCTCCGGTGGGCGTTGGCGGGGCATGTTCGGCCGGGCCCCGGGTGGCAGCGGGAACCGTCCGGGGTAGGCGGGGGCCTCCCGGGGCGGGCCGCCCGGGGTCATCGCCTGCATGGCCAGCGGCACGGGCCCGGCCCGGAACTCCACCATCCAGTCCGAGGTCTCCGCCCGCACCAGCTCCGTCACGTCGTCGGAGAACCTGCGCAGCACCCCGAGGCACCGCTCGGCCGCTTCCCCGGCGGTGCCCTCGGTGGGCCCGAGCACCTCCCGCACACTCTCCGACGCCCAGTCGAACTGCAGCACCTGCAACCGCCGCTGCACGGCCTGCGCGGTCGCCACGTCCCGCATCCACCCTGACGTGAGCCCGAAGAACCGGTCGCATCCCACGCACGCCACCCCGGCGAGCAGCGACACGAACCCCCAGGAGGCCTCGGGCCCGGCCACCGCGGCCAGATCGAGCAGCGGCAGCACGCCGGCGCCCACGGCGCCCAGCGCGGCGCCCATCCGCAGCAGCCGGGCCGCGCGGCGCTTGCGACCGCGGTCGGCGAGATACCACTCGGCGGTGTCGAGGGCACCGCGCTCCACCCACCGGTACAGCTCGTCGAGGTGCGCGGCGGGCTCACCCCAGTCGCCGAGGGGAAAGGCCCGCCCGGTCAGATCCCCGAACCGCGCACCCGCCCCCGCCCCCGGCCTCGCACCAGGCCCCGCCCCCGGTCCCGGAGAGGCGCCCGCCCCCGAACCCTGCCCATCGGGGGGCACCCCCTCAGGGGGCATCCCCTCGGGCTGCATCTCCGGCTGGCTCACCCGGCACTCCTCTACGAGATCGCGCGTATCGACACTAAGTCCTACCGCCCAATGGGTGGCCATGAGCCCGGATTCACGGCTTTTCCGCCCGGAAGAGGTGCTTGATCAGGTATAGGAAGACGGCTGATCTCACTCGAAAGAGTGCTGGAGCGACGCGCCCGCCGACCACGTAGGCTCGTTCCAGGCGGAAACCCCGCCAGATGGACCCGTACCCACGGACCGTACGAAACGGAGCTGATCGTGATCCCCGGTGGTGGCCAGCCCAACATGCAGCAGCTGCTCCAGCAGGCCCAGAAGATGCAGCAGGACCTCGCGGCGGCGCAGGAGGAACTGGCACGCACGGAGGTGGACGGCCAGGCGGGCGGCGGCCTCGTCAAGGCGACGGTGACCGGCTCCGGCGAGCTGCGCGGCCTGGTGATCGACCCGAAGGCGGTCGACCCCGAGGACACGGAGACCCTGGCGGACCTGGTCGTCGCGGCGGTCCAGGCGGCCAACGAGAACGCGCAGGCGCTGCAGCAGGAGAAGCTCGGCCCCCTGGCCCAGGGCCTGGGCGGCGGCGGCATCCCGGGCCTTCCCTTCTAAGAAACCCCCCGGCCAACTACCGTACGTAGAAGGCAGACACCCTCGGCAGCACTACAGGAAAGGCGTTCCGTGTACGAAGGCGTGGTTCAGGACCTCATCGACGAGTTGGGCAGGCTGCCCGGCGTCGGTCCCAAGAGCGCGCAGCGGATCGCCTTCCACATCCTCCAGACGGAGCCCACGGACGTGCGCCGCCTGGCGCACGCGCTCCTAGAGGTCAAGGACAAGGTCCGCTTCTGCGCGACCTGCGGGAACGTCGCGCAGGAAGAGCTCTGCAACATCTGCAGAGACCCCCGCCGGGACCCCTCCGTCATCTGCGTGGTCGAGGAGCCGAAGGACGTGGTCGCGATCGAGCGGACGCGGGAATTCCGTGGTCGCTACCACGTCCTGGGCGGCGCGATCAGCCCGATCGAGGGCGTGGGCCCGGACGACCTGCGCATACGAGAACTCCTCGCGCGCCTGGCCGACGGCACGGTCACGGAGCTGATCCTGGCGACGGACCCGAACCTGGAGGGCGAGGCGACGGCGACGTACCTCGCGCGCATGATCAAGCCCATGGGCCTGAAGGTCACCCGCCTGGCCAGCGGACTCCCTGTCGGGGGAGATCTGGAATACGCGGACGAGGTCACCCTGGGCCGCGCCTTCGAGGGGAGACGACTCCTAGATGTCTGACGCCACGCTGCACGCGACTGCCCAGAACCAGAACCCGGACGACTTCGCGGTTCAGATCTCCGACCAGATCGAGAGCTTCATCGTCTCGGTCCGCGAGGTGGCGAAGGGCGACGAGCCGGACTCGGCCGTGCCCTTCCTCCTCCTGGAGGTCTCCCAGCTCCTCCTGGCCGGCGGCCGCCTGGGCGCCCACGAGGACATCGTCCCCGAGGAGCGGTACGAGCCGGACCTCGGCCCGGAACAGGACGTCGACGACCTCCGCGAACGCCTGGCCCTCCTCTTGGACCCGATCGACGTCTACTCCGAGGTCTTCGACCCGTACGAGCCCCGCAAGGCCCCGGTCCCCTGCCGCATCTCGGACGACCTGGCCGACGTGGTCGCGGACCTCTCCCACGGCCTGGCCCACTACCGCGCGGGCCGCACCACGGAGGCCCTGTGGTGGTGGCAGTTCTCCTACTTCTCGAACTGGGGCTCCACAGCCTCCGGCGCCCTCCGAGCCCTCCAGTCCCTGGTCGCCCACGTCCGCCTGAACCAGCCCCTGGAAGACCTCGACGGCCTGGACACGGACGAGGACCTGGCAGCAGAAGGCCTGGAGGAGGAAGCGGGCAAGGTAATGGCAGAGGAGATCGCGGGACCACTGGGCCTCAGGACGGTGAAGTAACCCCCGCCCCTGCCCGGCCCTGGCTCCTGCGCTGGCGGAGCACGGCCCCTCTCTGGGGCGCCCGCTCGTCGACCGGCTCACGGTCTGCCGGACGCACAACCTCAAGGAACTGCGACCGGGTAGCTCGGGCCGGACGGAGGTCCGCATCCTCTTCGTCTTCGACCACGAGTACCTGGCGGCGCGGCACGGAGCAGGAAAGGGTGGAGGCGCCTGATGGGTGAGCACAGCAGCTGGGCAGAGGTGAAGCGCCGGATGCGCGAGAGCGCCCCCGACGTGTCCGACGCCGAGTGGGAGCGCCGCAAGCAGACGGCGCGCACCGCCACCCAGGCGTACGTCCTCGGACACCACCTGCGGGAGATCCGCGAGGAACAGAACCTGACCCAGGCGGACGTCGCCAAGGCGGTCGGAATCTCCCAGGCGCGGGTTTCGCAGGTCGAGCGGGGCGAGATCCACAACCTGGAAACCATGCGGACGTACGCGGCGGCGCTCGGCGCGAGGATCACGGTGTCGATCGAGTACAGGGATCGGACGGTCGGCGCCGCGTAAGGTGCTCAACTTCGTCTACTGCAGGGCGTTTTGGTGTGCTCTGGCGATACGCTGCCCCACGTCGGGATCTCTGGACGGGAGGGGGCCGCTCCATGGCGGACGAAGCGTGGGTGGGGCTGGCCGAGGCGATCGGGGCGGTGCGGGCCGAGTTGGGGCGGGCGGCCGAGGAGGGGCGGGGGCAGGGCCTCCAATTCCGTACGGGGCACGTCGAGTTGGAGTTCACCGTCGACGTGCGCAAGGACGGCGAGGCCCGAGCGAAGGTTCTCGTCCTCCCCTTCGGGGCCGAAGCGAAGGCGGCGCGGTCCAAGGGCACGGTGAACCGGCTCAAGGTGACGTTGCAGCCGGTCGACGCGGAGACGGGGGAGGACGCGCGGGTCGGCGACGACGTGGGGGAGCGGCCCCGGTAGGGCGGCCACGTCATGGACGTACGACGGGTCGTGGAAATCTGGAACCCGGGCGAAGGCAGGGTGGGCACGGGTTATCTGGTCGCGGACCGGATCGTCCTCACGGCGCTGCACAACGTCCGGGGTGCCGGGGGACTGGAGGTCCGCCGACTCGACCCGGACGGGCACGAGCAGTGGACCGAAGCCGAACTGCTCTGGCCTGAGCCCGCGCCGGACCCGCAGCCGGACGCGGCACTGATCCGCGTGACGGGCGCGTCCTGGGCGCCGCTGCCGTCCGGTGCCGCCCCCCTGCGGTGGGGCCGCATCGATGCGGCCGTCACCGAGAGCCGACTCGGCTGCCTGGCCGTCGGCTTCCCGCGTTCCGAAGTGCGGGACGGCGTCCGGGACACGAAGGAGATCCGGGGCCACGTCGAGACCCTGACCGGCCTGAAGTCGGGCGGCGACGTGATCACCGCGCACGTCGACCGGGTCGCCACCCCCAGCAAGCCGGAACCGGACGAGAAGTCGCGCTGGTCGGGAGCCTCCGGCGCGGCACTGTTCGCACGCGGCCGGCTCATCGGCGTCGTCACGACCGACCGCGCACGGGACTACGAGGGGGACCAGCTCACGGCGGTCTCCGTGGCATCGCTCGCCGCGCGGCCCGGCTTCGCGATGGTCGTGAAGGCGGCGGGCGGTGACCTGGTCCTGGAGGACGTCACGGCGACGGACGCCGACGCGGACGTGCCGCGCACGGCGTACGACATCGAGGTGCTCCGGGGGATGCACAACCTTCCCGACCTGCCGTCACGGTTCTTCGTCGGCCGCGAAGAGGCACTCGCCACGCTCGGCCGCGCCCTGTCCGAGGGCTCCCAGACGATCACCCAGACCCTGCACGGCCTCGGCGGCGTCGGAAAGACGACGCTGGCGCTGCACTACGCCCACGCCAACCGGCACGCGTACCGGCTGGTGTGGTGGCTCCGCGCGGACACGCCCGACCTGATCGACGCGAGCCTGGCGGCGCTCGCCACACGTCTCCGGGGTGACCGCGCCCCCACCCTCGCCACGGCGCAGGCAGCTTCCTGGGCCATCGGATGGCTGCAGACCCACCCGGGCTGGCTCCTGGTCTTCGACAACGCGGAGAGGCCGGAGGACGTCCGGGCGGTTACGGGACAGCTCCGGGGCTCCGGCCGTCAGTTGATCACCAGTCGTTGCAAGGGAGGCTGGCCGGGTGAGCCGATTCCACTCGCTGTTTTGGACGCCGAAGCCTCATTGAACCTGCTCGCACGTCTGACAGATGGTGGCGACGAGGTGGAGGCCCGTGCCTTGGCCGAAGAGCTCGGTCATCTCCCCCTTGCCTTGGAGCAAGCGGGAGCTTTTATCGCGCAGACGACGATCACGATCGCGGACTACCGAGCGATGTTCCGCGAGTACACGCGGAACACCACAGACGCCGCGCCACAGGGTTCGGACCCGACGCGGACGATGGCCCGTATCTGGCGAATTACGCTGGACGCTCTCCATGAGCGTGACCCACGCGCCGTCGCCCTCCTGCGCGTGGCGGCTTGGTATGCCCCGACGAGCATTCCCCGATACCTGTTCGCCCCACTCGCCGAAAACCTCGTCGACCTGGCCGGACTCCTGTCCCTTCTGGCCAACTACAGCATGATCACCCTCGACAGCTCGACGCTCGGCGTCCACCGCCTCGTCCAGACAGTGGCCCGCACGCCATCGGAGGACGACCCTCACCGCACCGAACTTCTGATCACGGAGGCTCGTGATCGTGCTGCGGCTTGGCTGTGCGACGTACTCCCGGACGATCCTGTGGACAATGTGGCTGGATGGCCGACGTGGAGGAACCTCTTGCCGCACGCCGAGGCCCTGTTGGAGGCAGGGGATCCCGCTGATGACACAGCGGACACTGCCTTTGTCCTCAACGAGGTCGGGTTGTACCTCAAAGGGCAAGGCGGAGTTCTCAAGGCCATCGAGTTTCACCACCGCGCCGTCGCAGCAACGCTGCGGGTTCTGGGCGCGAATCATCCGTCAACGCTGATTTCACGGAATAACCTGGCAGGTGCATATGACTCGGCAGGCGATCTGGGGCGTGCTGTCCCCTTGTACGAACAGGTGTTGGCAGATCGATTGTTGGCGCTGGGAGCGGACCACCCGAATACGCTGACATCGCGCGACAACCTAGCTCATTGCCATCGAGAGTTGGGGGATGTGGTGCGCGCGATCACCTTGTTTGAAGAGGTGTTGACTCTTCGGCTACGAGTGTTGGGTCCAGATCACTCGCACACCTTGGCGACGCGGAACAACCTGGCGGGCGCGTATCAGTCGGCGGGCGACGTGGGGCGTGCGATTTCGTTGTATGTGGAGACGGTGGATACGCAGTCACGGGTGTTGGGTGTGGATCACCCGCACACCTTGGTGACGCGGAACAACCTGGCGGGCGCGTACAAGGCATCGGGCCAGGTGCGCCGTTCGATGGAGATGCTTGAGGAAACGTTGGCGGGCTGTCACCGGATGCTGGGGGCGGAGCACCCAACGACCAAGGCTGTTGCTGGAAACTTGAATGCTCTACGGGCGAGGAACTGGAAGTTCAGGAAGCCGACGGACTGACCAGGTCCAGGACTGCCAGTAGGTGAGCCGGGGCCACGTACGGCGCTGTCGGTGTCGGCTCCGAGTACCAGAGCAGGGGCCAGGTGTTGCCGGCCAGTGCCGGGACGCCGATGTACGTCACCGTGCGCGGGGTGCCGAAGCGTTGTACGCCGAGCGGCCAGGTGTGGTCCTTGGCGGTGCCCGGGGCCACCAGGAAGTACATCCACCGGAACCCCGTCGCCTCGCAGATGACGGGGCCGGCGTCCCCGTCCGCCTCGGCTACCAGTCGTGCGGCGACCTGTTCCCCTCGTACGCCCTGAATCCGGAGCGTGTCGAAGTGCACGCCCGACACCCGGAGTTGGTGGCCCGCCACCGGGACCCACTCGGGCCAGTGAATTGCGTTCGTCATGGTCACAGGGTGCGTAGTGCGGGGCTACGCTCGGTAGTGACTCAGGGGATACACGCCCGGCTGTATCCGTCGGAGGTGGTCACTGTGTCCGTTCAGTACAACCCGACGTGGCGGTACAGCGGGAACCAGCTGAAGCGGTGGCGGATGAAGGCGAACGTCACGCGGGAGGAGTTGGGCGCCGCCGCGAATTACGCGCCGGACACCATCAAGGCGATGGAGCAGGGTGTTCGTATGCCGACCGCCCGGGTATTGGATGTGGCCGATGGGATGTGTGGGGCGGACGGGCTGTTGCGCGCGGCCAAGGACTACGTGAAGGCGGAGAAGTTCCCGCCGCGAGCCCAGGACTTCATGGAGTACGAGCAGCGAGCAGTGAGCTTGTGGTGGTACGAGGTGGTACTGATCCCCGGGCTGTTGCAGACCGAGGCGTACGCCCGGAGGCTCATCAGCTCCTTCGTGCCACCGTTGGACGACGAGACCATCGAGGAGCGGGTCGCGGGCCGGTTGGAGCGCACGGAACTTCTGCACCGGAAGCCGATGACGGCGTTCAGCTTCGCTCTGTACGAGCCGGCGCTGCGCGGACCACACGTGGACAAGGACCAGCTGCTGCACCTGCTGGAAGTGGGGCGCCGCAACAACGTCTCCATTCAGGTCCTGCCCTATGCGCGGGCTGTGTCCTCCGCGCTCATGGGGCAGATGGTTCTGCTCGAAACCCAGGACCGCGAGCGCTTCGCCTACGCGGATGGCTCATCCGTGAGCCAGCTCACTTCTGACGTCGAGGTGGTGAGTTCGTACACAGAGCGGCTTAGCGTGATCCGCGCGGAGTCCCTCGGCACTGAGGGGTCGGTGCGCTTCATCGAGCAGATGGTGGACGAGCTGTGAGCGACGAGCTGGAATGGTTCAAGTCGAGCTACAGCGGCCCCGAAGGGGACGCCTGCCTTGAAGTCGCCCTGAGCACGAGCACGCCCGTGGCCGTCCACGTCCGGGACTCAAAAAGCCCCGCCAGCCGTGAGCTGACCCTCTCCGCCCCCGCCTGGACGGCCCTTATCGCCGCAGTTCAGCCCGGGGCTTGAGCCCCGGGACCCGAGCTCTTTCCTGGGTCTGGTTCACCGATGAAATGAACCCAACCAACCGGGCCAAAAGGGGAGTTGAGGGTTCCGTCACCCTCAAGAGTGACGTTCCGTAGTCGGCTTGCGCCGGAGCGTGAAGGCGATCTAGGTTCGCGGCAAAAGGACGGCCTCGGCCGGTGCGCCAACACCGGGTCCGAGGCCTAGCTCGACGTGTCGAGTGCCTTCGATTCCTAAGCCCTACTCTCGAAAGCAGCCGATCGTGGCTACCACTCACCTTAATCCGGTCCTCCCCTCCCCGTCCCACCCGATGGCCAAATCGGGGTACGGGAAACGCCTCGCGGGTGACGCGGAACCGGACACCGAGCCCGACTTCGCACACTTGGGCCCCCGCGACGCGGAATTCGCGGTGTTCGTCGATCACCTGCCCGACGGGGCGGCGATGGGGCACAAGGTCATCGCCGCCGAACACCCCCGCTACGGCCAGCAGGCCACCCGTACCTCCCTCAGGCGCCTCACCGAGGCCGGCCATCTGCGCTGGGTCAAGGAACACATCACCGTCGAGGACAACTCGATGCGGTGGGTGACCAGGACGTACTGGTCACGGGAGCCCAAGTCCCGTAAGTGGTGGGCCGAGTTCGTGCGCACCCGGCACGGGCGGGACGTCACCGACGCCTACCAGCCGGGCCTGGCAAGGGTGTCCGAGCCGGAGCCGGAGCCGGAGCCGGAGGTGGCCACGAATCCCACCCCCGCGCCCAGCGCAGCGCACCGTACCCTCGCCCAACTCCGGGCCGCCGACCGCCGCATGGCCCTCTCCGAGGCGGAATGCACGCAGCTCGCGCCCCGCGCGGTCGAGTGGCTGGAACGAGGCGCGACCCCGTCCGACATCACACGCGCCCTCACCGAAGGGCTGCCGCCCACCGTCACCAACCCGGGCGGTCTTGCCCGCAACCGACTGGAGAACAAGATGCCCCCCAAGCGTCAGGCCCCCGCCAAGGCACGCGCCCGCGTCACCCGCGCTGTCATGATCTGCCCGTTCTGCGAGGAGCCCGAGACCTCTGTCGAGCTGGTCGACGGGATCTGCACGGACTGCTGCCCCCAGGAGGAACGGTCCGGGTACATCCCGGACACGTTCCTCGCACGGCCGTCGAGCCCGTCGAGCCCGTCGATCCCGTCGAGCGCGCCGCGCCCGCCGCGCCCGCGCCCGGCGGGATACGACGACGTGGTGGACGTGACCGAGCGGGTCGCGGAGCTGCGTCGCGCCGCCGGGCTGCCGTCGCCCCGGGGCGACGTATGAGCGTGCAGGACGTGCCGGTCCGGGCACCATGGAGTCAAGGAGGCGACGCCATGACCCCCAGGACCACCGACCGGCCCCAGATGTCCGTCGAGGACTTCGAGGAGCTGGCCAGCCGTGCGCCCGAGACGGTGCGGCTGGAGTTCATCAATGGAAAGGTCCAGGTCAAGCCGGTGCCGGATGGTTCCCACGGCCAGATCGTCATGTGGCTGATCAAGCACTGCATGCAGCAGCGGCCCGAGCTTTCCCTCTTCCCCGAGCAGGGCCTCAAGGTCGAGGGCTACCGGAGGGGCCGGGCCCGCCCGGACGGCGTGCTCGCGCCGGACGAGAACTTCGTGGGCCAGGGACAGTGGGCCGAGCCGGCCGGCGTGCTGATGACCGTGGAGGTCACTTCCTACGACCAGGACGCCGACCGGCGCGACCGCGTCGAGAAGCCCGACGGGTATGCCGCCTCCGGCATCCCGGTGTATCTCCTCGTCGACCGCGACGCGGGTGAGGTCCGGGTGTACGCGGATCCGGAGGCCGGGAGGTACCGCTCCCTCGTCCGGCGGGCGTTCGGCGACGCCGTCGAGCTCCCCGAACCCGTCGGTATCACCCTGGACACGGCCAAGCTCAAGGAGTACGCCGACTGAGGCCCCCCGGCCAGGCTCTGCCAGACCCTGTGACGCGCCCCACTTTCCGGAGTGCAGTGCTCCGAACCGGGCATGTGCCAAGCCGAGCGGTCGGAACGTACGCCCCGAAGAGCGGGAACGTACGCCTGCGGTGATCAACTTGTGAGCGGGACATCTCACGATGTGATATCAGCGAGGCTAATTTCGGCCGCTCGTTAGACTGAGCCGACCGCAGTAGTGCGGTGACAGACGGACTGAGCGAGGAGCGCACGTGGGCCTTGTCGTGCAGAAGTACGGAGGCTCCTCCGTAGCCGATGCCGAGGGCATCAAGCGGGTCGCCAAGAGAATTGTCGACGCCAAGAAGAACGGCCACCAGGTCGTTGTCGTGGTGTCGGCGATGGGCGACACGACGGATGAGTTGATCGATCTCGCCGGACAGGTATCCCCGATCCCTGCCGGACGCGAATTCGACATGCTGCTGACCGCCGGTGAGCGGATCTCCATGGCCCTGCTGGCCATGGCGATCAAAAACCTGGGCCACGAGGCCCAGTCGTTCACGGGCAGCCAGGCCGGCGTCATCACCGACTCCGTCCACAACAAAGCGCGGATCATCGATGTGACCCCGGGCCGCATCCGGACCTCGATCGACGAGGGCAACATCGCCATCGTCGCCGGGTTCCAGGGCGTCAGCCAGGAGGGGAAGAACATCACGACCCTCGGGCGCGGCGGGTCGGACACGACCGCGGTCGCCCTCGCCGCCGCCCTCGACGCCGAGGTGTGCGAGATCTACACGGACGTGGACGGCGTCTTCACCGCCGACCCGCGTGTGGTCAAGAAGGCGCGGAAGATCGACTGGATCTCGTTCGAGGACATGCTGGAGCTCGCGAGCTCCGGGTCCAAGGTGCTCCTCCACCGGTGTGTGGAGTACGCACGTCGTTACAACATCCCGATCCATGTGCGCTCGTCCTTCAGCGGGCTTCAGGGCACGTGGGTCAGCAACGAACCGCAAGGGGACCGCAAGGTGGAGCAGGCCATCATCTCCGGTGTCGCGCACGACACCTCCGAGGCCAAGATCACGGTCGTCGGCGTGCCCGACAAGCCGGGCGAGGCCGCCTCGATCTTCCGCGCCATCGCGGACGCCGAGGTCAACATCGACATGGTCGTGCAGAACGTGTCGGCCGCCTCGACGGGCCTGACCGACATCTCCTTCACCCTTCCCAAGGCCGAGGGCCGCAAGGCCATCGACGCCCTGGAGAAGACCCGGTCGGCCATCGGCTTCGACTCCCTCCGCTACGACGACCAGATCGCGAAGATCTCGCTCGTCGGCGCCGGGATGAAGACCAACCCGGGCGTCACCGCGACCTTCTTCGAGGCGCTCAGCGACGCCGGCGTGAACATCGAGCTCATCTCGACCTCCGAGATCCGCATCTCGGTCGTCACCCGCGCCGACGACGTGAACGAAGCCGTGCGTGCCGTGCACACCGCCTTCGGGCTCGACTCCGACACGGACGAGGCCGTCGTCTATGGAGGCACCGGCCGATGAGCCGTAAGCCGACGCTCGCGGTCGTCGGAGCGACCGGGGCCGTCGGCACCGTCATGCTCCAGATCCTGTCGCAGCACGCCGACATCTGGGGCGAGATCAGACTCGTCGCCTCCCCGCGCTCGGCCGGCCGCAAGCTGGCCGTGCGCGGGGCGGAGACCGAGGTCCTTGCCCTGTCCGAGGACGTCTTCGACGGGGTCGACGTCGCGATGTTCGACGTTCCCGACGAGGTGTCCGCGCAGTGGGCGCCCGTCGCCGCAGCCAAGGGCGTCGTCGTGGTCGACAACTCCGCCGCCTTCCGGATGGACCCGGACGTTCCGCTGGTCGTCCCTGAGGTCAACCCGCACGCCGCGCGCGTGCGGCCGCGCGGCATCGTCGCCAACCCGAACTGCACGACGCTCTCGATGATCGTCGCCGTCGGCGCGCTGCACGCCGAGTTCGGCCTGCGCGAGCTGATCGTCTCCTCGTACCAGGCGGTCAGCGGGGCGGGACGCGACGGCATCGATACGTTGCGTCGGCAGCTGAACCTCGTCGCGGGCAGCGAACTGGGCACCAGCCCCGGTGACGTACGCCGTGCCGTGGGAGACGACACCGGCCCCTTCCCGGAGCCCGTGGCGCTGAACGTCGTGCCGTGGGCCGGCTCCCTGAAGGACGACGGCTGGTCGTCCGAGGAGATGAAGGTCCGGGACGAGTCGCGGAAGATCCTCGGTCTGCCCGGGCTCCGCGTCGCCGCCACCTGCGTGCGCGTGCCCGTGGTCACCACCCACTCCCTGACCGTCCACGCGCGCTTCGAGGACGAGGTCACCGTCGACCGGGCACGCGAGATCCTCGCCACCGCGCCCGGCGTCGTGCTGTTCGACAATCCGGCCGCCGGGGAGTTCCCCACACCGGCCGACGTGGTCGGGACCGATCCGACCTGGGTGGGGCGGGTGCGGCGCGCCCTGGACGACCCCACCGCGCTGGAGCTCTTCGTCTGCGGGGACAACCTGCGCAAGGGCGCCGCGCTGAACACCGCGCAGATCGCCGAGCTGGTGGCCGGGGAGTTCACGGCCGGCTGAGTCGAGCGACCGCCCAGGGCGTGCGGATTGGTACATACCACCCCACGGGCGAGCCCTTTGTGGGATCTGTGTAAGTTCTGTGTCCAACTCAGTGACCGTGGACGCTTGAACTGGATCATCTCCGCGTTCGAAGATTCGCGTCTGATCACTGCAACCGGCGGCGGGGCGGGGGGCGTCTTTAGCGGTCGCCCTCAGGGGCGGCCCGAGCGCCGGGAAAAAATGGGGCATAGGGGAAGAGCTGGTACGCATGGGGGCTTTTGATGCATCGTCACAAGCGGTGCCCGCGCGACATGCCGCAAACGCGATGCCGGATGCGTACAACCCTGATGGGGGGAAGCGTGTCCAACAAGCGTGGCAGAGGTACTCGACTTCACAGCGGTACAGGCGAGAGGCGCGGCAGCGCTGCGTCCTACTCGTCGTCCCCGCACGGCCGGCGGCATGCCGGTGATCGCACCCATGCCCGCGGCGCGGCCCGCCCGTATGCCGGCGCAGCGCGAAGGCGCTGACGACGCCATGACCATGACCGCGGGCACCACAGTCGACCACCTCACCGAGACCTATCGCGCCCACTACCGGTCGCTGCTCGGCCTCGCCGCGCTGCTTCTCGACGACACGGCGTCCTGCGAGGACGTGGTGCAGGAGGCGTTCATCCGGGTGCACTCGGCCCGCAAGCGGGTGCGTGACCCGGAGAAGACGCTCGCCTATCTGCGTCAGACCGTGGTCAACCTGTCGCGGTCCGCGCTGCGCCGGCGCATCCTCGGGCTCAAGTTGCTCTCCAAGCCGATGCCCGACATGGCGAGCGCGGAGGAGGGGGCGTACGACCAGCTGGAGCGCGACGAGCTGATCAAGGCGATGCGCGGCCTCCAGCGGCGCCAGCGCGAGGTCCTCGTGCTGCGCTACTTCGCCGACATGACCGAGGCGCAGGTCGCCGAGACCCTGGGCATATCCCTGGGTTCGGTGAAGGCGTACGGCTCGCGTGGCATCGCGGCCCTGCGGGTCGCCATGGAGGCGCCGGCATGAGTGAGCGCAAGCGTGATGAGCAGGGCGGATTTGAGCACCATGGCAGGAACGGAAACGTGAACCACGGTCCCGACGACGGCCCCGGGCCGGACAGCGGACCCGAAGGGTCCGGTGCTGAAGACGAACTCGGCTCGGAGGGCGGGCGCGGCTCGACGGACGAGCCCGGCTCGGCGGATGGGCCCGGCTCGGAGAGCGGGCGCGGCTCGGCGGATGGGCCCGGCTCGGAGAGCGGGAACCGCCCGGTGGGCGGTCTTCGGGCCGTCGGTGGGCTCGGCTCCGAGGACGAGTCCGGCCCCAAGGACACGCTCGGCGCCGACGAGCTCGCACTGCGGCGGATGATGCGGCAGGCCGTGCAGGAGATCGAGCCGGGTGAGCGCGCCCTCGACCACCTGCGGCAGGCGGTCCCCGCCCGCCGGGCCCGCAAGCGCCAGGCCGTCGTCGGCATCGCGGCCGCCGCGCTCTTCATCGGCACCGCGGTCCCCGCCCTCGTGCACGTCACCAACTCCAAGGGCGACTCGGACGACCGCCCCTCGATCGCGGGCAACAGCCAGGACGCGCAGGGCGGTTCGACCCAGGGCAAGGACCCGGAGCGGGACGCGAAGGGGTCCGAGAAGAAGCCCGACAAGTCCAAGAGCAAGGACAAGAAAGACAAGAAGGACAAGAAGGACGGCAAGGCGAAGGGCGGCACGGGCGGCGGCGGTACGGGATCGCCCGACCCTTCCACCTCCGAGGCCGCCAGCTCGCCGGCCTGCGACGCGGCCCAGCTCGGCGCCACGGGCAGCACGAACCCCGCGGATGCCAGTGGCTCGGTCTACGGCTCCTTCCGCGTCTCGAACGTCTCCGACAGCAGTTGTACGGTCGAGGCCGCGGGCGCCGTCAGCGCGGTGGCGCAGGGCGCGGCCGACCCCACGAAGATCGTCGTGGTCGACCACACGGCGGGGGACGCGGCGCTCGGTCTGCCCGACCCCTCCCAGGAGGCCAGCCCGCTCGTGCTGCAGCCCGGCGCGGCGTACGAGGTGCGGTTCGCCTGGCTGCCGTCGGAGAAGTGTCCCTCGGACGGCGGCGAGCCCACGCCCAACCCGTCGCCCTCGGAGGGCGGCGGCAGCGGGACCCCGGGCGGCGGAACGCCCGAGGGCATGGAGACCCAGCTGGGCCGCACGGACGGCGGCGTGGCCGACGGCAGCGTCGTGGTCTCCCTGACCGCCGAGACGGGGGCCCCGTCGGCGGCCGCCACGATCACGAACGCGTGCGCGGGGACGGTGTACCGGACCGGGGTGCTGCCCGCTTCCTAGGCCTGCGGCCCGGCGGTCTGGGGTTCCGAGGCCGGGGGTTCCGAGGTCCGGGGTTCGGAGGGCTGGGGTTCCGAGGCCTGAGGGTCCGCGTGCAGGCCCAGCCGGGCGTCGCGCGCGAACTCCGCCTCGCGGCGGAACAGCCGGAACCACATGAAGACGACGAACCCGGCGAAGACGAACCACTCACCGGTGTAGCCGAGGTTCTGGAAGGCCTTCAGGTCGAGGCCCGTGTTGCTGGGCGCGGTCGCCGGGACCGCCTTCATCCCGGAGTCCCCCTTGTCGAGGGTGATCCACGCGTCGTACACGTCGTCGCGTACGAGGTTGACCAGTGACGCCGAGCTGATCGCGCCCAGCTGGCCCTTGGGCAGGCCGCCCGCGGCGCTGACGCCGTTCGATCCCGGGCTCTCCGACGCCTGCAGCGCCCCGGTCACCGTGACCTCGCCCTTGGGGGCGGCGGGGGCCTTGGCGGCGCTCGCGTCGCCGGGGAGCCAGCCGCGGACCACGGGCAGTGACTTGCCCTCGTCCGTGCGGAGCAGGGTCAGGACGTAGAAGCCGCGCTTCTCGTCGAGCTCCCGGTCAGGGACGAGGAGCTGTGTGCCGTAGCGGCCGGTGGCCGTGGCCTGCTCGCCGGACGTTTCCTTGTCGACGGGCAGCAGGGAGGCGAGGGGACGCCCCTCGGCGTCACCGCGGGCATCCGCCGCCTGGTCCGCGACCTGCTCCTTGGCGGACTCGTGATCCTGTACGCGGTCCTCGAAGCGGCCGAGCTGCCAGGACCCCATGAAGATGCAGAAGGGGATGGCCAGCACGACGAATATGTTGATCCCCCACCAGCGGGGCGTCAGCAGAAACCGGTACACACCCCCAAGGTACGGTGCCGCCGCCCCCCGCCGACCCGTGGGGTCCACCCGCCTCACTCCCGGACGCACTCGGCACAGTCGCGGGACATACCGGTCAGGCCCCCAAGTGCCGCCCCGCGAAGTCCAGCTCCAGGGCCACCTGCTTGATGCGTTCGTCCACGACCAGGGAGCCGTGGCCCGCGTCGTAGCGGTACACCTCGTGGGTGGCGCCACGGGCGGCGAGGCGGTCCACGTAGTTGTCGATCTGGCGGATGGGGCAGCGGGGGTCGTTGACGCCCGCCGAGATGTAGACGGGGGCCTTGACGTCGTCGACGTACGTCAGGGGGGACGACGCGGCGAAGCGCTCGGGGACCTCCTCCGGCGTGCCGCCGAGCAGCGTGCGGTCCATCGCCTTCAGGGCCTCCATCTCGTCGTGGTACGCCGTCACGTAGTCCGCGATGGGGACCGCCGCGAGGCCGACCGCCCAGGAGTCGGGCTGGGTGCCGAGGCCGAGGAGGGTGAGGTAACCGCCCCAGGAACCGCCCGACAGGACCAGCCGGTCGGGGTCGGCGAGCCCCGACGACACCGCCCACTCCCGCACCGCCGCGATGTCCTCCAGCTCGATGAGGCCGACGCGGTGCTTGAGGGCGTCCGTCCACTCTCTGCCGTAGCCCGTGGAGCCGCGGTAGTTGACGCGCACGACCGCGTACCCGTGGTCGACCCAGGCCGCCGGGCCGGCCGCGAAGGAGTCGCTGTCGTGCCAGGTGGGGCCGCCGTGCACCTCGAAGACGGTGGGGAGCGGGCCCGAGGAGCCCGCGGGCCGCTGCACCAGCGCGTGGATGCGGCCGCCAGGACCGTCCACCCACACGTCCTCCACCGGGACGGACTTCGGTGCCTTCATGCCGGGCGGGTCAAGGACCACGCCGCCCGCCGTGGAGCGGACCACCGGCGGCTCGGCGGCCGACGACCACATGTACTCCACGCTGCCGTCGGGGCGTGCCGTCGCGCCCGACACGGAGCCCGCGGGCGTCTCGATGCGCACCAGCTCGCCGGAGGCGAAGTCGTAGCGGAAGAGCTCGCCGCGTGCCTCGAAGCCGTGCGCGATGAGGAGCGCGGAGCCGTCCGGATACCACTCGGTGCTCACGTCGCCCGGCAGGCCGAGCGCGAGGTCGTTCTCCTCGCCGGAGGCGACGTCCCACACCATCGGCTCCCAGCGCCCGCGCCGCTGGTGCCCGACGAGGAGGCGCGTGTCACCGTCGACCGGCGCGAAGCCGAGGACCTCCAGGCCGAGCTCGACCGTGCCGCCCTTGGTGTCGTCGAGCTCGGCGACCGTCGCACCGTCCGGCCGGATCACGCGCAGCGCGGAGTGCATCGCGTCGCCGTGCTCCGTGTGCTCCACGGCGATCAGCGAGCCGTCGTACGACAGGTCGCCGACGCCTGCCGACTCCCGGTGGCGGTACACCTCGACCGGGCCGGCGTCACCCGGGCGTACGACATGGATCGTCGAACCGTCCTCGTCCGTGGAACGGCCGACGACCACCGTCCCGCCGTCCCTGCCGAGGGCGAGACCCGCGGGATACGAGGCGGCCAAGCCCGGGACCGCCGGCTCGTCGGCGCCGCCGCCGAAGGGCTGGCGCAGCCAGACGCCGAACTCGTCGCCGTCCTTGTCGTCGAACCACCAGATCCACTCGCCGTCGGGCGACAGCGCGCCGTCCGTCGTGCCGTTCGGCCGGTCGGTCACCTGGCGCTGGGTGCCGGTCGCCCTGTCCCAGGCGTACAACTCGTACGTCCCCGTGGCGTTCGACACGAACAGGGAGCGCTCGGGGGCGTCCTCCGCCCAGTCGGGCAGGGAGACGCGCGGCGCCCTGAACCGCTTCTCCCAGTCCGGCATGGCATCCGCACCCGAGGACCCCGCACCCGAGGAACCCGTACCCGTCTCACTCGTCGCACCCGTCTCGCTCATGCCCTCCATACTGCCTGGCCCCGCCGACAATCCGCTGGCGAGAGTCCCCAGCCTGTGGATAACTTTCCGGCCATGTACTCCCCGACGCCCGCCGACTGGCGCGAGACCAACCGGAAACGCTGGGACGAGCGCGTTCCCCTCCACCTCGCCAGCGACTACTACGACCTCGACGCCTTCCGCGCCGGCAAGGACCCCCTGCGCGACCACGAACTCGCGGAAGTGGGCGACGTACGAGGAAAGTCCCTGCTGCACCTCCAGTGCCACATCGGCCTGGACACCCTGTCCTGGGCGCGCCACGGAGCGTCCCGCGTGGTCGGCCTCGACTTCTCCGAGCCCGCCGTCGAGGCGGCCCGGGAACTCGCCGCCGAGCTCGGCCTCACTCCGGAGCAGGCCACCTTCGTCACCGCCGACGTGTACGACGCGGCCGAGGCGGTGCCCGACTCCTCGTACGACATCGTCTACACCGGAGTGGGCGCGCTCGGCTGGCTCCCCGACATCCGGCGCTGGGCCGAGACCGCCGCCTCGCTGGTCGCCCCCGGCGGCTTCCTCTACCTCAACGAATTCCATCCGCTCACCGACGTCCTGGACGACGCCACGGGCTCCCGCGTCGAGCACGACTACTTCGCACGCGACGCCTGGGTCGACGAGACGCCCGGCGGTTACGCGGACACCGTCACCCCCACCGTCCACAACCGCACCGTCGAATGGCAGCACCCGATCGGCGACGTGGTCTCGGCGCTCGCCGCCGCGGGACTGCGCGTCGAGTTCCTGCGCGAGCGCGACCAGACCCTCTTCGCGCGGTTCGGCGCGCTGGAACTCCGCGACGGCACCTACCGGTTCCCCGCGGACCGGCCCCGCATCCCGCTCATGTACTCCCTGCGGGCGAGCCGCGCCCGGGACGAGTGAACGTCAGGGGAGGGGAGAGGGCGGCCGCAGCCAGCCTTCCTGGTCGGGCGCGAACTCGCCCAGTTTCGTCCAGTCCCACGCCTGCAGCACCTCACGCCCCCGGTCGTCGTCCGGCTTCAGGACGGCGACGACGACATCGGACGTGTGCCGGGTGAGGAGCAGCGTCCGAAGGCGGGAGGCGAGGTCCGAGCCGCGCTCGGCGGGCGCGACCATCAGCTCGCTCAGCAGGAACACCCGCCCCGAAGCGGTCTGTTCCACGACCGCCGGGGGCAGGACGCCGCTGAACCTCTCCCACCACGCGCCGCTGCGCTCGGCGCGGTATCCGTAGAGACAGCCGACCAGGCCCGCCGAGTCGGCCACGACCATGTCGAAGTCCGTCTGCTGCACGTCCTGCTCGAAGCGGTGCAGAAACTCACGCCGGTCCCCGAACTCGGCGCCGGCCATGCCGCGACAGGACTCCACGTAGAGGTCGGCCAAGGCCTCACGCTGCATCTCCGCCTGCCAACGGCTCAGTCGCCGCAAGAACACCTCTGGCATGTACGCCTCCCGCCCCGGCCCGCTGAGGGCAACTCCCCCTACACCCTGGACTCCGCATCGTGTCAGCACGGACGGGCGAGGGGAACGGGGCGACGGGCAGGATCAACATGCTTAACCGGCAGATCACTGGGCAGGTGGTCTGGTGACGTGCCCCCGCCGCCCCCCACGAGCGAAGGTGAACCAGTGAGGACCCCCACACAGTTGTCCGCAGCACCCACGCTCGAGGAAGCGCGCGCCGCGGCTCCCTGGGAAGAGACGCCCAGCAGCGAACTGCCGTGGGTCGAGGACGCGGGGAGTGTCGCGCCCAAGGACGCGCGGGCCCTTTCGAAGATCTTCTTCGACCGGCTCCAGCACCTCGAAGAGGGCACGCACGAGTACCAGTACGCACGCAACACCCTGATCGAGATGAACCTGTCGCTGGTGCAGTTCGCCGCCTCCCGCTTCCGCGGCGGCAGCACCGACATCGACGACATCGTGCAGGTCGGCACCATCGGCCTGATCAAGGCCATCGACCGCTTCGAGCTGTCCCGTGAGGTCGCGTTCAGCACCTTCGCGCTGCCGTACATCACCGGTGAGATCAAGCGGTTCTTCCGCGACACCACCTGGGCGGTCCACGTGCCGCGCCGCCTCCAGGAGCTCCGCGTCGACCTCGTGAAGGCCAAGGAGGCGCTCGGCGCCGAGCTGGACCGCGAGCCCACCGTCCGGGAACTGGCCGACCACCTCGGCCTCACCGAGAGCGAGGTCAACGACGGCCTCGTCGCCTCCAACGGCTACACCGCGGGGTCCATCGACGTCCCCCTCAGCCAGGACGACGGCTCGAAGGGCCGTGACTACGCAGACGTCCTCGGCGAGGAGGACCCCGCGCTCGACCTCTTCGAGGACCTGCACGCCCTGGCGCCCCTCGTCGAGCAACTGGACGAGCGCGAGCGGCACATCATCGAGATGCGCTTCGGCCAGGAGATGACGCAGGGACAGATCGGAGAGGTGCTCGGGGTCTCCCAGATGCACGTCTCGCGACTGCTGACCCGCACCCTCGCGAAGCTGCGCTCCGGACTGCTCACCGAAAGCTGAGCCGACGGTCCCTCAGCGCAGGCGACGGGACTTGTGCGACTGCACCCTCAGGCGTACGTCGGCGGTCAGCGTGCGGGGTGCCGTCGCCGCCCGCGCCTCCGCCACCGTGTGCCGGGCGAGCATCTGGAGGACCGTCTCCGGAGAGCTGTCCGGCAGCAGGACCACGGTGATGCGGGCCCGCAGCCGCCGTGAGTTCCCCCGTAGGCGTACGCGCGCGTCGGCCACGCCCTCGATGGCGCGTGCCCGCTCGGCCATCGCGGCCGCCAGCGCGGCCCCGGAGAGCGTCACATCGGGCTGCCCCAGGGGCAGTTCACGCACGCGCCCGCTGCGCAGCTGCGCCACGGCCCACCCCAGGAACAGGAGTACGCCGACGGAGAGAGCGGCGATCACCAGCGGCGTCCACCAGCCCTGATCGCGCCACCTGCCGAGGTCCCGCCCGTCGAGCCACACCCGGTCGGCGCCCAGCCGCGGCCAGCCCGCCGGCAGCCGCTCGCGGACGCCGTCGGTCGCGGACGCAAGGGCGGCTCCGGCGCCGAGGAGCGCCACGGCCGCACAGAGCAGCGCCGTGCGGTTCGCGCCGCTGCGGAGTCGGCTCATCGGACACCGCTCTCCGGAGTCGAGTCACCGTCCGCCGCGGGTACCGCCACCGGCCCCGGCGCGGGAGCGCGCCAGGCGGGCTCGGGGCGCAGCCGGACGCGGAGCCGCGGCGGCCGGGCCACCCCACAGGACGTCAGGGCCCGCACCGCCGCCTCCGTCACCACCCGGCGCGCGTCCTCCTCCCGGCCGAAGGCGAGCCCGGCACGCACGCGTGCCCTACGGCGGCCGACATCGACCCGCACCCGGGTGATGCCGGGACAGTCCGACACGGCGTCCCGCACCAGCGACGCCATCGCACGCCGGTCGAGGACCGCGTGGACGCCCGGCAGCGGCGGCCGCATGGGGAGCCGCCCGCGACGGCCCGGCGTGACGGCGAGGACCAGCAGCCACACACCGAGGCAGAACACGGCGAACGCCACCGCCGCACCCGGCCAGACGCCGCTGTCAGGCCCGTGCGTGGTGAGCCACTCCATCAGGTCGGCCCGCCACCGGGCGGGCCGACGGTCGGCCGTGCGGACGGCCACCACGTCGTACAGGAAGACGCCGCACACCACGGCGGCGGCGCACGCCGACACGGCGACGGGCACCCGCCGCGAGGACCACGGCCGCCGGGCCCGACCCCCGACACGCGCCTCCACCGAAGCGCTCTCCTCCACCGGAGCGCCGACCCCGCCCTCCTCCCGTAGAGACAGCTCCCGGACCCGCACCCGCGCCGCGGGCACGGCAAGCCCGGTGAGCCGCGCCGTGCGGTCGGCGACATGGGCCCTGACGCGTTCGCCCGCGTCGTCGAGCACCGCGGGATAGGGCAGCGTCACGGTGACGTCGACCCGGGCCCGACGGCCGCGTACGGACGCCGTGCTCCGGGTCGTCCGCACCTCGCCGGGCGCGAGCGCCTCCGTGGCGGCCTGCCCTGCGATGCGGCGCACCGCCCGGTCCGCGACGGTCGTCGACCCGCGGTCCGCCGCCGGAGTGCTCATCGCCGCCCCCGGTCACGGCCGCTGAGGAAACCCCGTATGTCCGTGCCGTCGTCGACGAGACGCCCCGCGACGAAGCCCACCGCGCCGAGCGCGGCGACCAGGAGGAAGGCACCGAAGCCGCCGAACCACCCGGCGAACCCCAGCGCCATCCCGGCGATCAGGCCTACCAGAGCTGCGCTCACCACTCACCTACTCCACGCGCGTCTCGCCGGCGGAGTCCGAACCGTCGTCGTCGGGCAGTCGTACGTCGTTGACCGCGACGTTGACCTCGACGACCTCGAGACCGGTGATGCGCTCCACGGCCGCGATGACGTTCTCGCGCACGTCGTGCGCGACGTCGGTGATGGGCACGCCGTACTCGACGACGATGTCCAGGTCGATCGCCGTCTGCCGCTCGCCCACCTCGACCTTCACCCCGCGCCCGACGTTGGGCCGGCCGCCGGGGACGCGGTCGCGGACGGCGCCGATGGTGCGGGAGAGCCCGCCGCCCATGTCGTACACACCGGGGATCTCACGCGCGGCCGTACCCGCGATCTTCACCACCACCACGTCGGCGATGGAGGTCTTCCCGCGGGTCGCGGCCGGCTCGGTGGCCCCCGTCCTGCCCGCCACGGTGGTGCTGCCCGGCACCGCCTGGTGCGGGGCGCCGGTGAGGCCCTGCTCGCCGCCACCGGAGGCGGCGGTCTTCGAAGTGATCTCCTGAGTCGCCATGGAGCCATCTCCTCGTCGTCAGTGACTGCGGACCGAGTGCCCGGCCCGGCGCATGTCTGACACCGGGGCAGAGGATTCGTTACGCGTCCCGGTGGAATTTCTTCTCCCGGCGGCCCCCGCACCCGCGTCGCGTAACGCGGGCGCTCGCCGAGTGTCGTAGGAGTACGACCTGAGTGAGAGGAGCCGCGTGTGCCGGGCGACCCGGACAGAGCGCCGGCCGAAGCGGACGACTCCCCGCGGTCCGACGACGGATTGCTGGCGGTACGGGCCGCGGAGGGCGACGAAGAGGCCTTCGAGGTACTGGTGCGCCGCCACGCGCCGGGCCTGCTGCGGCTCGCGACACGGCTGCTCGGCAGCCGCACGGAGGCCGAGGACGCGGTGCAGGATTCCTTTGTGAGCGCCTGGCGCAAGGTGCCGGAGTTCCGCAGGGACGCGCAGTTCGGCACGTGGATGCACCGCATCGTCACGAACCGGTGCCTGAACGTCCTGCGCGCCCGCCGCCCCGCCGTCGACCTGGGCGACGTGCCCGAGCCGCAGGCACCCGAGCACGAGGCCTCCCCGGCGCGGGTCGCCGAGGCGCACGCCGCCGTGGCGGAGCTCGGCCGGGCGATGGAGGGGCTCTCTCCGGAACAGCGCGTGTGCTGGGTGCTGCGCGAGCTCAACGGCCTCGCCTACGAAACCATCGCCGAGACGGTCGGCATCAGTCCGGAGGCGGTACGGGGCCGCGTCTTCCGGGCTCGGCGCTATCTCACGGAGGCGATGGCCGCATGGCGTTGAACGAGGAGAACGAACTGCTGCCCTGCGGCCGAGACGTGTGGAGCGTGTGGGAGCGCGCGGAGAACGGCGAGGCCGACCCGCACGCCGCCGCCTGCCCGCACTGCGCCGACGCGCGGAACACGCTGCGGCACCTGGAGGACGTCGTCGCCGCGGCCCGCGACGCGGACCCGCGGGAGCCCGAGCCCGACACCTCCGCGCTGGTGGGGCGCGTCATGGACGTGGTGCGCCTCGAACTGCGCCCCGGCCGCACGCTGCCGCTGGGCGAGGAGGACGAGGACGCGTGGATCGTGGAGGCCGCGGCCGCAAGGACCGTCCGGGCCGCCGCCGAGTCCCTGCCGGGCGTACGGGCGGGCAGCTGCCGCATCGAGGCGCTCCCGGAGGAGGGCCGCGCCGACGCGGCGGGCCGGCATCCGCGCGGGCCCGTGCGGATCCGCACGGAGGTCGCGGTGACCCTCACCTGGCATCTCCCGGAGGTCGCCGAGCTGGTCCGCCGACGGGTCCTTCAGGCGGTGGACGCCGAGCTCGGCATGCGGGTCGCGACCGTCGACGTGACGGTCGCCGACATCATCGACGACGCTGAAGGCGCTGACGACGACAGCGCGGAGAGGCGGCACCCGTGACGGACCGACGTACTGCCGGTGAGCTGGCCGAGGCCGTCCAGGAAGCGGTGCTCGGCACGGCCGGCGTCGCCTTCCTGCGCCCCGGCATCGCCGAACTCCTGCGCGTCACCACCCCGCTGACCAGGCGCTCTTCGGCGGTCCGCGTCACCCGGGACAAGGGCGCCGCGGCCTGGCACGCCGAGATCCACGTCGTCCTGCGCCGCGGGTACCGCTCTGTGGACGTCACTCGGGAAGTGCGCGCCGCCGTGACCGGGGCGCTGCTGCGGATGACCGGTGAGCCGGAACCCCCACGGGTCACGGTGACGGTGACCGGACGCGTATGAGAGGACTCCCGTGACCACCCGCGGGTTCACGGGGTCAGCGGGACCCGCGCGACGATGCGCTTCCCGCCGCCGGGGAGGTGCGTCACGCTGACGTCGTCGGACAGGCGGCACACCGTGGGCCAGCCGTGTCCGCCGCTCACGAGGAGGGCCGTGCGGGGGCGGGTGGCCGGGACCGCGTCGCTGCCGTCCTCGACGACGATCTCGACGGAGTCGGACCTTACGCGGCACTGGAATCCGCGCAGACCGCCGCCGTGCCTGAGCGCGTTGGTGACCAGTTCCGATGTGACCAGAACCGCGTCCGCGACCGCCATCTCGCCGATGTGCCGATGCCCCTGGCGCAACGCTGCGCGCACGGCCTCCCGGGCGGCTGCCGGGCTGCGGGGGCGGGTGAGGATGCGGGCTTCCTGAGTGCTGTCGGTTGTCACAGCGCATCACTCCCACCGATGTTGTGGGGACTGTTCCTCTTCGGCTGCCCCGTGAGTCCGGCCCCACACACGGTGTTCGGGTGGTTCGCCCGGTCGGCACCGAAATGCCCGGTGGCCGCACGCGGGGGTCCGTGTGCGGCCACCGGGCATGGTGTCCGGGGGGTCAGAACAGGAAGTCCAGGCCCAGTCCGGCGTGCCAGTGGTGGTGGTGCCCGTGCCCGTGGCCGTGGCCGTGCCCGTGCCCGTGGTGACCGTGGTGCCAGTCGTCCCCGTCCCGGCCGTCGGCCTGCTGCGCGGCCGGGACGGCGGCGGAGGCGGGAGCCGCGAGCGCGACGCCGGCCGGGACGGCCAGCGCGGCGGTGACGGCGGCGACGGACAGGGCGCGGGATATGCGCTTCATACTCAGACCCTTCGGTGAATGCGTGTGCACGCGCCGGTGCGGCGTGCACGGACGCTCACCACGCTGAAGGGTCGTACGGGGGCCTGCTCGCCGAGCGCCGCTGGCGGAGTGACGCCGTCCGGGGGCGGGGGGAAGGCGCCGTCAGCGATGTGCGGGCCTTCCCCGGCAGCGCCCCCGGGGGGAGCGGAGTCCCTGGATCAGTGGTTGGCGGTGCCGTTGCCCGAGAGCAGCGGGATGTCCTCCAGGATGTGCGACAGCGGCTCGTCACCCTTGGCCTGCGTCGAGTTCTCGACACACTGCTGCATCTGCGGCGCCGAGAGGATCGGGATGTCCTGAACGCCGACGTTGACGAGGGCGACGATGTTCTGGATGTTGGCCTTGACCGGGAGGCCGACACAGAGCTTGTTCAGCGAGCCCTGGACCAGGGTCATCTGCGGGCTCATGTCGCCCTTGGTCCCGGAGTTGCCGAACGCCTGCCCGGCGCCGTTGCCGCTGACGGACTGGGTGCCCGTGTCATCGCCGATGGCCATGGCCTGCGGAGCCGCGGTGACGGCCATGCCGGCTGCGGTCAGGGTCATGGCGGTCGTTGCGAGCAGCTTCTTCATGGTGAGGAGTTCCCTTCGAGTGAGGCTCCACTCCGGAGCCGCGTGGTGATCAACTGAGCGACAGAGCGGGAGTTGCGGCGATTCGGCCATTCGATGGATAAATGTGCTGAACGTCAGCTTTCGTCTCAACGGCACCGTTTCGTCGCGCACTTCGAAAGGAACGACAGGAACGACGGAAACGAAGACGGAGACGCCCCACTCTTGACGAGGAAATATGGCTGACCGCACAGGACCATGGCAGCGGCTAGGTGTCATTCCGACGAGCAGGCAGTCCCCGGAGTGCCGCACCGACCCCATCTACGATTCCTTGCTCAGGAGTTGGTACGCGCAGGGGAAAACCGTCCCGGGACGGCCCGACCCCGAGTGGCGAAGACTGGTCGAGCGCGACCCCTGGCCCCGGCAGTGAACGAATGCGGCGGGCCGCCGAGGAGAAAGATGGCGGCCCGCCGGGAGGCGTTCGGTGTCAGCGGTTGGCGGTGCCGTTGCCGGACAGGATCGGCAGGTCCTCCAGGATGTGCGAGAGCGGCTCGTCGCCCTTCGCCTGCGTCGAGTTCTCGGTGCACTGCTGGGTCTGCGGCGCGGAGAGGATCGGGATGTCCTGGATGCCGATGTTGACCAGGCCGACGATGTTCTGAATGTTGGCCTTGGCGGGCAGGGCGATGCAGGGCTTGTTGAACGAGCCCTGGATGAGCGCCATCTGCGGGCTCATGTTGCCGTGCGTCGCCGAGTTGCCGAACGACTGCATGGCGTTGTTGCCGCTCATCGTCTCGGTGCCGCCGTCGTTGCCGATGGCGAGGGCCGTGGGTGCGGCGGACGCCGACATGCCGACGACGGAAGCCGTGACCGCAGCTGCGGTCATAACCTTCTTGATCACAGGTGTTCCTCTCTGAGTTAGCCCCGTCCTCGGAGCACCCTGAGCAACTGCCCGGAACGGGAGGGGTTGCTGAAATTCACTCCGATGGCCCAATAAGCGGCCACCCGCGGGTATGAGTGATTCCGTCGTCGTGCCGATCGCCGACGATCCGATGGAGTGAATGCGCGGAACTAAACGTGGAGTGGGGAGTTGAGCAGGCCGCAGTAACGTGAGCGTCTGCCCCAGAAAAGGAACCACAAATGCTTAAGAAGGCAATGGCAATGGCAGCGGCTGCGGTGGCCGTAGCCGGTATCGCTTCCCCCGCGATGGCCGTCGGCGACGACACCGGCACCCAGTCGATGAGCGGCAACGGTGCCCAGCAGTCGTTCGGTAACTCCGCCACCAAGGGCGACATGAGCCCGCAGCTCTCCCTGGTCCAGGGCACGCTGAACAAGCCTTGCATCGGCCTCCCGGTCAAGGCCAACATCCAGAACATCGTTGCCCTCGTCAACGTCGGCATCCAGGACATCCCGATCCTCTCCGCGCCGCAGACCCAGCAGTGCACCGAGAACTCGACGCAGGCGAAGGGCGACGAGCCGCTGTCGCACATCCTCAGCGACATCCCGGTGCTGTCCGCCAACGGCGAGCACAACGGCTGAACTGCCGCGCTGTAGAGACTGCTCGGGCCACCCGCCCTTTTCCTCCTCGGGTGGCCCGGGCTTTCTCATGTCACGGGACAACTCCCTTATCGTCGCGGCCGGTTCCCTGGCGAGCCGCATTCGAGTGAACTTCCGAAGTGTGTCAACCCGGCGGTTTCTTGGGATCCGGCCGCTCGTTAAGCAGGGCTCAGGTCGCGGTGCGGGAACAGGGATTGCCCGCCCGGCTCCGGCCGCCGTTTAGGCGTGGCCCGAAAGAAGGGAAAAGCTGTGAAGCTCAAGAAGAGCGCAACGATCATCGCTGGTGCGGTCATGGCGCTGGGCATGGGTGCCCCGGCCTTCGCCGACGCCGGTGCCTCGGGTGCGGCCTCCAATTCCCCGGGTGTCATCTCCGGCAACGTCATCCAGGTTCCCGTCCACGTGCCGGTCAACGTGTGCGGCAACAGCATCAACGTCGTCGGTCTCCTGAACCCGGCGTTCGGCAACACCTGCGTCAACGACTGACGTAACGGCTCAGCTGTTCCTGCTGTGTCCCAGCCGGCCCTGGCGGCCCTCCCGGCGCCAGGGCCGGCTTCCCATCGTTCAGAGAAAGACCACTAGATTGCGACAGGCCCTCAGCAAAGGAATGCTCTCCGCCGCGGCCGCCACGAGCATCCTGTCCCTGTCCGGCACCCACGCGTTCGCCGCTTCCGGAGCGAACGGGCAGGCGCTGGACTCGCCCGGCTTCTTGTCGGGCAACAACGTGCAGGCCCCCGTGGAAGTGCCGGTGAACGTGTGCGGCAACTCGGCGAACGCCGCCGCGGCAGGCAACCCGGCCTTCGGCAACACCTGCGGCTCCTCCTCCCACTCCTCTCACTCCTCTCACTCCTCTCAGTCCTCCCACTCCGGCTCCCACTCCGCGCCCCGCTCCGCGCCCCCACGCTCGGCGGAGAGCGCTCCGAAGGCGGCGCCGCGCGGCAACTCCGAAAGCGCCAACAGCCCTGCCACGCCCTCCCGTTCCAGCCGTTCGGACACCCCGGCCCGCTCGGCCTCCGGCTCCGCGGCCCAGGGCGACACCACCCGGTCGCCCGGCGTGGGCGCGGGCAACAACGCGAAGGCCCCGGTCGACGCGCCGGTGAAGGCCTGCGGCAACACCGTGGGCATCGTCGCCGCCCTCTCGCCCGTCACCGGCAACCGCTGCGGCGCCGGCCACCACTCCCACCGGGACCCGCACCCCGCCGAGCCCCCGGCCGCAGGAAAGCCGCCTGTCACCCCACCGGGCACCCCTGTCCCGCGGCCCCGGGCGGCTACCCCCGAGGACCCCGCGCGCCCCGGCGGCCCCGCGGATCCGCGTTCCCCCGAGGTGTCGTCGGCCACCGATCCGCACCACGTGCCGCAGGGCAGGCACGCCCGGCGCCCGGTCGCCATGGAGACACCCCACGACCTGCTGGCCGCCACGGGAACGGACGCCGCGCTGCTTGGTGCGGCGGGCGCGAGCGCGGGGCTGCTGCTCGGCGGGGCGATCCTGTACCGGAGGGGGCGCGCATCGTCCCGGCGCTGAGTCCGGACATGGCAGTACGCCGGCAGGGAAGCGGAGACGGAATCGCTTCCCTGCCGGCGTTCAGGGAGGTAGAGACCTGACCTGCCCATCGGGGGGCGTCGCTCACCCACGGCATGGGAGCCGACGGCTGGCGGGAAGCGACCCGGCCTGTCCCAGTGAAGCCCGTTCAGTGCATCACCGGACGGCCCGCGCGGGAAGCGGAGTTCACCCGTTCGCCCGCTGTGTCACTCATAAGAGAGCCGCCGGAATCAGCACGTCGTACGTACCGCTCGACGCCCCGCACCAGGCGTTCGGCGGTGAACGCAGCCCCGTACACGAAGCGCATGGCGGGCCCGAAGCTCGACGCGGTCGTCAGGCCGGCCAGGAAGAGCCCGGGGAGCGAGGACTCGAAGCGGTCGCTGACGTAGGGGGTGCCGTCCACGAGGGAGCGCAGGCGACCGCGGACGTCCGGGGGCAGGACGCCGATGCGGTGGGTCGTCGCACGGAAACCCGTGGCCGCGATGATGTGGTCCGTCTCGAAGCGCAGGCCGCCGCCGGACCGCACGCGGACGCGGCCATCGGCGAGTTCGGCCGTCTCGACCCGGTGGCCGGTGTGGATCTCGACGCCGGCCTCGACGCGGTCCCTGACCCACCACGCGCCGGCCGGGCCGAGCGCGCCCGCCGCGACGCGGGCCCGGGTCGGCTCCGGAAGCAGCCGGAAGAGCCCGGGCGCCGACGCGTAGAACGTGTTGCGCCAGCCGCAGCCGAGGCCGGTGTGCGGGGCGCGCACGGACTCCCGCCACGGACGCTGCCGGGGCGGCGGCATGGTGTTCCAGCGCACGCGCGGCGACCGGGCGAGGATCCGCACGCGGGTGCCCTGTTCGGCCAGCAGGGCGGCGGTCTCCAGGGCTGCCTGCCCCGCGCCGAGCACGGTCACGTCCTGGCCGCGGAAGCGCAGCAGGTCGGCGTGGTGGCTGCTGTGCGAGACGTGGGCGTCGCCCAGGCCGCGTACGGACCGGGGGATCTCGGTGAACGGCAGGACGCCCACCGCGAGGGCCACGGCACGCGCGTGGTGGACCTCGCCGTCCTCGGTCCGCGCCTCGTGGCCGCCCGGGACGGGCCGGACGGCGGCGACGAGGCGCTCGTCGACCGGCGGGGTCGCCCGCTCGGCGAACCAGCGGCCGTAGGAGGCGAAGTGCTCGACGGGCAGCGGGCGGCCGTGCTCGGCGGGCAGGCCCTCGCGGGCGCAGTACGCGGCCAGGCCGTACCGGCCCGCGGGGTCGGAGAGGTCGGACGCCCACGGCTCCGACTTGAGCAGCATGCCGCGCGGCATGTGGTCCCGCCAGGAGGCCATGGTCCTGCCGAAGACGCGTACGTCCAGGCCGGCCGCCGCGGCGTGCGAGGCGATCGAGAGGCCGTACGGGCCCGCTCCTACGACCAGCAGGTCATGCATCGGTGACGGCTCGCTCTCGGTTCGCCTGGGCGGGGAGGACGGCGGGCGGGTGCTCCACCGGCCCGGCCGACAGGGACGTCAGGGCGCGGCGCGACCGGTGGCCCATGCCGTCGCGCAGCCTGCGCACCACATGGCGGCGCCACATGAGGCGCATGGCGGCCCCGGGGGCGGGATCGTCGGCGGCGTGCCAGGCGAGTTCCCCGTACGGCGAGGAGACGGTCAGCGAGCGCAGCGCCGCCAGCGGGGCGTAGTTCTCGACCACGAACGTGCGGCCCGGCAGGGGCTGCGGGTCGGGCACCGGCCGGTGGGTCAGATCGAGGTGCAGGGCGCGCACCACGTCCGTGCCCGTGCCGTCGGCGAAGAGGCGGAACTGGGCGCCGGGGCGCGGGTTGAAGTCGATGAGGTGGAAGTCGCCGGTCGTGGCGTCCCTGCGGAAGTCGAGGTCGAAGATCCCGCGGTACTCCAGGGCCGAGACGACCTGCGCGGCGGCGGACCAGAGCGCGGGGTTCGCGGTCCAGTCGCCGCTCACCGTCAGGCCCGCGGAGCGCGGCCACGACAGGTGCTTGCGGCCCGTGCCACCGCCGCGTACGACACCGTCACGGCCCGCGCAGCCGTGCACGAACCAGTCGGCGTCGCGGGTCCCGGGCACGAAGGCCTGGAGGAGGAGGCGGCTGCCGGCCTCGGTACGCCGCTCGAAGAGGGCGGCGGCCTCGTGCGGGGAGCCGAGCACGGTGGTGCTGCGCAGGCCGGTGCCGCGGGGCAGCAGCCAGGGGCGGCTCCACTTCGCCACGGCGGGGGTCCCGAGGCGGTGCACGGCGTCGGCCGCCTCGGCGGCGGACTCCGGCGCCAGGGTCGTGGGGTGCGCCACGCCCGCCTGGGCGCAGACCCGGGCGAGAGCCGCCTTGTCCGCCACGCGCTCGGCCACGTCGCCGGGCACGCGGGGCACCAGGAAGCGGTCGGTGAGCTGGTCGTACAGGGTGCCGACCGCGAGGGCGCCGGCGTCGTCGAGGGGGATCAGCACGGCTGGTCCGGTGAGCCGGTGCGCGACCCGGCGCAGCACGGCGGCCACTTCGGCGAGCGACGCTCCCGGGGCGGGCGGCGCGTGCATCCGGTGCAGATAACGGGACCGCTGTACGGGGCTCCCGAAGTCGTCGGCCACCAGATGGACCTCGATTCCGGCGCGGCCCAGTGAGCGCACGGCACCCAGCGTCCCGTGATGGAAGGGATTCCTGTCGATCCGCAACAGGACCGCAGGAATGCGTGTATCCAGAGGCTGCAACGTCACCCTCGCTTGTCGATCGCCCATGCGGGCGATGTGGCGGAATACGGGATTAGAAACACGATTGGCGCAATAGAAATACATATGACGGGGTGTCAGTGAAGTGAGGTCGGAAACGAGGAGCAGGTATGGGCGCACACGCCCCACAAAGCCTTCGAGGCGGCAAACGTCTTCGACGCAGTCAACGTCTTCGAGGCCGTAAACGTCTCGCCTTCATCGTCGCCGGAATCGTCTCTTCGACGGCCCTGGCCTCCGTACCGGGACACACCGTGGATGTCGTACGCGACGGTGAACCGCCGGCCGCCGTTTCCCCGGCCCCCGCCTTCGGCGCGTACCTCGACTACGGCCCGCGCGGGGTCGAGCGCATCGGTGAGCTCAGCGAGTGGCTCGGCGGCGCCGAGCTGCGGGTCGGGCACACGTACCTTCCGGGCGATCTCTGGAGCAACATCGAGGGCGCCCCGAACTTCCTGGAGAGCTGGGCGGCGTGGCGCAAGGAGAAGGACGACAGGCTCTTCGTCCTCAACGTCCCGATGCTCGAACGCAACGAGGAGGGCGTCGACGACCGCGAGGTGGCCCGACTGCTGGAGCGGGGCGCCGCGGGCGACTTCGACGGCCACTACAGAGTGCTCGCCGAGCGCCTGGTCGACCTGGGCGTGCCCGACACGGTGGTCGTGCTCGGCTGGGAGATGAACGGCACGACGTACACCCATCGCTGTGGTCCGGACCCGGAGTCCTGGAAGAAGTACTGGAACAGGATCGTCACCACGATGCGATCCGTTCCGGGGCAGAAATTCACGTTCGACTTCACCCCCAGCAGAGGGCGGGACGCCGTTCCCTGGACGGAGTGCTATCCCGGTGACGGCGTCGTCGACATCATCGGAATGGACTCGTACGACCAGCCGCGCGGAATGTCGTTCGACGAGCAGATCGCTGAGCCCTATGGGCTCCAGCAGCACGTGGACTTCGCGGCGGAGCACAAGAAGCCCATCTCGTACCCGGAATGGGGGCTTTTCCGCAACGGCGACAACGAGGAATACATGCGCCGCATGCTGAAATGGATGGACGAGAAGAAGCCGCTGTACAACACGGTCACCGATTACTGCCCGCACGGTGTCTGGCAGTGCAAGGACAACCCCGCCGCGGCGCGGGTCTACCGCGAGCTGCTCTCCGGCCGCGCCGGGGACCCGACGGGACCGACCAGGCCGGCCGAGCCCGGGAAGCTCCCGGCCTGCTCGCCGGTGGAGCTCGGCGACTGGGTCGAGTACTGGCTGGGCGGCAGGCTGTGTCTGCGCTTCGACTGGTTGAAGGACGAGAAGGCGCAGAAGCAGCCCTGACGCCCCACCGGGCCCTGGTGGCGTGAGCCGTCACGACGAGGCTCCGCCGCCGGAGCGCGTGTCTCCGCCCCCGCGGCGCGCGTCCCCCTCGCGCTCGCGCAGCCGCCGCTTCGCCCACTGGCGGCCCGCCGCACCCCAGGCCACCGCGTGCACCAGGGGGGCGGTGCGCCTGCGGGCCAGCAGGAAGCGCCGGTTGGTGACCGGCTCGGGCCGCCAGTGGTGCTTGTACGGTTCGTTGCCGCGCAGCAGGCTCAGCGCGCGGGGGTGCTCGCCGCCGGTGTGCCGGGTGGACGCCTCCAGGAGCATCGTCGCCACATCCACCTTGCGCTCCCTGAGCCGCGGATGGGCGCCGTACAGATAGCCGCCGGCCAGCGTGCCCGACAGCAGCGTCAGGTCCGCGGCCAGCACCTCGCCGTCCAGGCTGAATTCGGTCAGCACGGCCTCGCCCGCCGCGACCATCGGGCGCATGGAGCGGAGCAGGTGCTCGTGGAACCGCGGCTGGAGGTGCTCGGGGGTCACCTTGCGTCCCTGCCACTGCAGTTGGTGCAGGCGCAGCAGCGTCCGCACCGAGGATTCCACCTCCTCGACGGGCACGACCCGGCTCTCCACGCCGATCGCCGCCAGCTTGCGGATCTTGGCGCGGGCGCGCTGGGCCCGCGGGGCCGGCAGCCGCTTGAGCAGCCCGTCCAGCGGCAGTCCGGGAAGTTCCAGGCAGTCGGAGGCGGCCAGCGTGCGCCGCGGCCCCGGCCAGCGTTCGTAGAGGCTCTCCACGCACGCGCCCGGCCTGACCTCCCCGAAGTCGATCAGCGCGGTCCGGGCCAGCGCGTACAGGCCGGAGAGGAGCGCCTCCGTCCCCTCCTCACGGCACGAGCCGTCCAGCAGCACGTCGGTGAAGTCGGAGATCGCGCCGCCCAGCGGCTTCAGCGCCGGGAGCGGCCGGTCCACCCGCATCAGCGGTGCCGCGGCGATCAGCCGGCCGCCGCTGTGGACGAGCAGCACCCGCAGCCGGCCGGGGCTGCCGTACGACCGCCACCAGGACGACAGCCACGCGTGGCTCTGGAACGGCGTGGCCGCCGCGCACGCCCGGTACAGCCGCCCCCACGGTTCGGCCAGCGCCTCGAACTCGTCCTCGTCCACGCAGAGTTGGGCCGTGGGGAGGCTGCTCGGTGCCGTGCTCGCCGGTGCCGTGCTCATGGGGCGCTCCGGACCAGGCCGGACGCGGGCCCGGGGACGGAGGCGCCCGCCGCCGCCTCCTCCGTACGCGCGCGGGGGCGGACCAGGAGCGCGAGGCCGCCGAGCAGCCCGCCGGCGCTCGCGCCGACCAGGGCCGTCACCCCGGTGGAGAGCGACGAGGGCGCGTCCGGCGCCAGGGCGCGGGAGAACGGCAGCAGCTTGACCTGGGTGCTGCCCTTGGAGTGGTTGGCGCTCGTGGCGAGCGACCGCGCCACCGCGTCGGCGGCGGTCACGGCGGAGTCCGGCTGCTCCGTGGTCGCCGAGACCGCGATCATCGGCGCGTCGGGGGACGTGGCGACCCGCACCCTGTCCCGCAGCTCCGTGGCCGACATGCCCGCCGCCACCTGCGCGTCGCCCAGCACGGCGAGCTGCGTCGCCACCCGGCCGTACGCCTGGGCGAAACCGAGCGCCGTGGCCGGGTCCGCCTTCGCCTGCGGGACGGCGACGACGTAACTCGTGGCCGTGTACTCCGGGGTCTGCAGGGCGCCGTATCCGGTGCCGATGAGGGCGCCGAGGACCGCGCAGGCGGGCAGGGCCGACCAGCGGGGCAGCCGGGCGAGGCGGGCTCGCAGGGGTCCGGTGCGCGAGTGCGCGTGCGCGGAGTCGCTCATCGAGGGGTCACCTCCAGGGTCGGGCCGGGGACAACTGACGCGTAGACGTCCATCAGTTGGTCGGCGCTTCGGGTGATGCTGTAGTGGCGCACCGCCGCCGGTGCCTCGCGGTGCGGCGGCACGTCACCGCGCAGGCCGTGCAGGGCCCGCGCGAAGGAGTCCGGGTCGCTCGGGCAGTAGGCGGCGCCGGTCCGTTCGCCGGCGCCGAGGCCTTCGACGGCGGGGCAGGACGCGTAGAGCACGGGGAGCCCCGCGGCCAGGCCCTCGACGAGCGCCAGGCCGAAGGCCTCCTCGGGGGAGGGGGAGGCCAGGACGTCCATGGCGGAGAGCAGCGCGGGCAGGCCGCCCGCGTCGTGGGTGGACTCACCGGTGAACCACACCCGCCCGGTGAGGCCGAGCCGGTGCGCGAGCCGCCGCAGCCCCTCCTCCTGCGGGCCGCTCCCCACCAGGACGACGACGACGTCCTCGGGCAGCCGGGCGGCGGCCTCCAGGAGGACGTCGAAGCGTTTGCCGGTGGCCAGCCGCCCCACGCCGCCGACGACGAACGCGTTCTCCGGCAGCCGCAGCCGGGCGCGCGTGCGGGCGCGGGCCGCCGGGTCGAACCGGAAGCGCTCGACCTCGATGCCGTTCGGCACCACCCGGATGCGCTGCCGCGGCACGCCCCACCGGTGCAGCCGCGCCCCGACCGCGGGCGAGACCGCGACCGTCACCCGGCCGAGCCGCTCCCCGGCCAGATACAGCGCGCGCACCCCAGGCGTCAGCGGCCTGCCCTCCATCTGCGAGTCGCCCAGGGAGTGTTCGGTGGCCACCACCGCGCGCACTCCCGCCATCCGGGCCGCGACCCGCCCGTACAGGCAGGCGCGGTAGAGGTGGGTGTGCACCAGGTCGTACCGGCCCACGCGGATCAGCCGGGTCAGCCGCGGCAGCGCCGCCACGTCGCGGTTGCCGGCCATGCCCAGGTCGGTCACGCGGGTGCCGTCGGCCTCGATGCCCTGCGCCACGGTGCCCGCGTTGGTCAGCGTGACCACGTCGCTGGACGTCGGCAAGTGGCGGAGCAGGAGGCGCAGTTGCTGCTCGGCGCCGCCCACCCCGAGCCCGGTGATGACGTGCAGGACCCTCATTCCGCCACCGCCGAGCCGTCCAGCGCGCGGCGCCTGAGCCGGTTCGTGCGCAGCTTCAGCCGCAGGCGCCAGGCCGTGTCGCCCTGGCCGACGTGGACGCGGGGCAGGGCGTACGTCCCGGCGAGCGCTCCCGGCGCGATCGCGCACCCGTAGCCGTATCCGGCCTCCCGCACCGCCGCGACGACGCGCTCGTCGACGTGGCCGTAGGGGTAGCAGAAGCCCCGCACCTCGCCGTCCGTCAGGTCGCGCAGGGCGGCACGGCTGTCGCTCACCTCGCGGCGCAGCAGCGCGTCGTCGGCGGCGGTCAGGTCGACGTGGGTCAGCCCGTGCGAGCCGATCTCCATGCCGCTCTCGGCCGCGTGCCGGATGCCCTCGGCGCCGAGGAGCGGTTTGCGCGGGCCGAGCGGGTCCCAGGCGTTGTCGCCGTCGAGGCGGCCCGGCAGGACGAACAGGGTCGCGGTGCATTCGTACCGCCGCAGCAACGGCAGCGCCTCCTCGACGAAGTCGCGGTAGCCGTCGTCGAAGGTGAGGCCCACGAGGTTGTGCTCCAGGCCCCGCGCGCACGCCTCCAGCAGGTGCGTCATCGACACGCCGCGCAGCCCCTGGCGCCGCATCCACCGCAGCTGCTCGGCCAGCCGGTCCGGCGCGACGGTGATCTCGTACGGGTCGTCGGACGGATCCGCGACGGAGTGGTACATCGCCACCCACGCCGGGTTGCGCGGCGGCCGCAGCCGAAGGAAGGGCTCCGTACCGGACGGCGCGGGCGGAGTGAGGTCAACGGACATGACACAGCTTTCTGCCGACGGAGCGAAGGACGGTGGTCCAGGGCCGCACCCCCAGGAGCAGGCCGAGGACCACGAAGGAGACGGTCACCGCGGTGAAGCTCGCGAGGACGGCCGGGGCGGGCTGCGCCACGGCCCGCGCGGCCACCGCGCCGAGCAGCGCGGCGCCCCCGGCGGCGAGCGCCAGCCGGCCGAGCTGCCCGAGCACGGCCCGCGTCCTGACCGGCACGGTGTGCGGGCCAAGGCCGCGCAGCAGGAGCAGGGCGGAGACGCAGATGCCCGTCGCGTTGGCCCCGGCGATCCCGTGTACGCCCCACGTGCCGACGGTCAGGAAGCCGATCCCCGCGGTGGTGACGACGCCGATGAACATGGCGAAGAGGGGGATCCAGGTGGTCCTGGCCACGGAGAAGTGCGCCCGGGCCAGCGCCCCCACCAGCGTGTGGCCGAGCAGGCCCAGCGCGTAGACCCGCATGACCGAGGCGGTGGTGGCCGTGTCCCGGGCGGTGAAGGCGCCGCGCTGGAAGAGCAGTTCGATGAGCGGCGGCGCGGCGGCGATGACGGCTGCCGCGCCCACCAGGACCACGCACCCGGCGAGGACGACATCACGCTCGACGCGGTCGCGGGCACGTTCCGTCTCGCCCATGGCCAGGGCCCGGGCGACCACGGGGAAGGTGACCGTGCAGATCATGAGGGACAGGGCCATCGGCATCTGCGCGACCTTCTGCGCGTAGTTCAGGTGCGAGATGGCCCCGGCGGGCAGCGACGAGGCCAGGAACCGCTCGATGAGGACCTGCGACTGACGGCACAGGGCGAACAGCAGGACCGTCCAGATGATGGCGGTCTGAAGGGCCTTGGCGGGCTCGGGACCGCTCGCGGTCGTGGTCGCAGACGCAGACGCAGACGCAGACTCGGACTCGGGACGGTACGGGCGTCGCAACTGCCGCCACAGCGAGGGCGCCTGTACGACGACCATGAGGACGCCCCCCACGGCCACGCCCGCCGCCGCGGCCCGCACCCCCAGCGGCACCGCGAGGGCGAACAGGGCGGCGATGATGGCCGCGTTGTAGGCGACGTAGACCGTCGCGGGCGCGACGAACCGCTGGTGCGCCCGCAGCGCCGCGCTGCAGTAGCCGGTGAGCCCGAAGGTCAGGGCGCAGGTGGCGGTCAGCCGGGTGCAGTCGACGGCCAGTTGCGGGTCGGGCAGTCCGGGGGCCAGCACGGCGACCAGGTAGGGGGCCGCCGCGATGAGGAGCGCGGCGGTCCCCGTGAACCACAGGATCATCCGCGGCAGCGACGCCCGGACGAGCTCCCGGACCGGGTCGGCGGCCGGGCCGTCCGCGCGGCGCGCGAGGGCCAGGCTGAACGCGGGCACGAGGAAGAAGGCGAGGCCGTCCTCGATGAGCAGCGTCGCGGCCACCTCGGGGACCGTCCACGCCACCAGGAAGGCGTCGGTGTCGGTACCGGCGCCGAAGAAGTGCGCCAGCGCCTGGTCGCGTACGAGCCCGAGGAGCGAACCGGCGACGGACAGCACGACCGTGACGAGCGCGGCCTTGGCGAGGAACGAGCCGCCGGTCTTCCCGCCCGTCTCCTGGCCGCCTTCGGCGAGCCCTGCCCCGGGGGCCGGGTCCGGGCCCGGGCCCGGGTCCGTGTCCGGCGTCGGGTCCGGGCCTGCGGCGACCGGCGAAGGCACGGCCGTCATCGCACACCCCCCGTTCCGGCCCGCCCGTGGGAGCCGACCGCCCACCAGCCCGCGAGGCCGAACGCGACGCCGGTCAGGACGGTGGAGGGGCCGCCGATGTCGGCGTACACGAAGTCGGTCAGCTGCCAGCTCAGCAGCCCGCAGGCCACCAGCGCACAGTCGAGCTCCGGGCCGCCGGGACCGTTCGGTCCGCTGCGCTGCCGCCGCCACCGGTGCACCGCGCACACCACGAGCGCCGCCCAGCCGCCGGCCAGCGTGGTGAGGCCGAGCAGTCCCTGTTCGCCGAGCACCAGCAGATACATGTTGTGCGGGGACAGCAGGGGCTGGCGGACGAAGCCGCTGCCTGCCCCCGCGGTGTCGCTGCCGGCGGACAGGGCCAGCGAGGCGTGGCTGTCGCGGTGGTCGGGGAACCCCTTCAGGCCGACTCCGGTCACCGGCCGCTCCCGCCACATGTCGACCGAGGCGGCCCACATCGTGTAGCGGTCGGTGACCGACTGGTCGGGTGTGCCGGTGACTTGGGTGATGCTGCTGAGGCGCTCCTGGAGCATCGCGGAGCCGACTCCGAGGCCCGCCACCAGGACCACGGCGGCGGCACCGGCGGCCAGCAGGACCCGTCCCGCCCGGCGCACCCCGGCGAGCAGCAGCACCCCGGCGCACGCCACCGCGGCGGCGATCCACGCGCCGCGGCTGAAGGACAGGGCGAGCGGCACGGTGAGCAGGGCGGCGCAGACCACCGCCGCGGAGCGCTGGCGCGGCGAGTGGGGACGGAAGGCCAGCGCGAGCGCGCAGACGAGTCCGTACGAGACGACGGTGGCCATTCCCATGACGTCCGTGGAGCCGAACGTGCCCACCGCGCGAATGTCCTCGCCCATGTACGAGGCGCCGGTGCCGGTCAGGTTCTGGTGTACGCCGATGACGCCCTGCCACAGCCCGAGCGCCACGAACGACCAGGCGAGCAGGCGGAAGTGGTGGGCGTCGCGGATCAGCAGCAGCACGGCGGCCGGCACCAGGACGAAGACCTGGAGGTAGCGCGTGGCCCCGGCGACACCGGTCGCGGCGGACGAGGCGCCGAAGGCGGCCACGGTGATGCCGACGACCGGCAGCCCGAGGACCACCGCGGCGGTACGGGTCAGCGGGCGCCGCCCGGCCCGCACGGCGCGTACGACGCAGAAGCCGACGACGAGGGCGGACGCCGCGTCGGCGAGGGTGCCGGTGCCGCCTCCGCCACCGGAAGAGGCACCCCCGGCGGGCACCGGCAGCGCGAGCAGGGCGACCAGGAGCACCACCGGCAGGACCGGAGCGCTCCGCCGCAGCGCGGGCAGCACCGCGCCGGGCAGGCGGGAGCCGCACGGCAGGGCGGTCGTCAGGTGGTTCACGCGCTCAGCTCCCCGTGCGGCGTACGAGGCAGCCGACGGTCCGCAGGAGGATGCACAGGTCCTGCCAGAACGACCAGCTGTCGATGTAGGCGTTGTCGAAGCGGCACCGGTCCTCGATGGAGGTGTCGCCGCGCAGGCCGTGGATCTGGGCCAGTCCCGTGATGCCGGTCGGCATGCGGTGCCGGTGGGCGTAGTCGGGGTAGGTCTGGCTGAACTGCGCGACGAAGAAGGGCCGTTCGGGCCGCGGTCCGACGAGGCTCATGTCGCCCCGGAGCACGTTCCACAGCTGGGGCAGCTCGTCCAGCGAGGTGCCCCGCAGGAACCGGCAGAACGCGCTCATGCGGTGCTCGTCGGCGACGCTCCACCGGGTCGCCGCCTCCTGCTGGTCGGCGGGCCGGTGGGTGCGGAACTTCAACAGGGTGAACAGCTGCCCGTCCTTGCCGACGCGCTCCTGCCGGAAGATCACGCCGGGGCCCTCGACGGCCCGCAGCACCAGGGCGCAGACCGCGAGGACCGGCGCGGCCGCGAGCAGCAGGACGCCCGACACCGCGATGTCCAGGAGCCGCTTGCCGACGCCGGGCCGCGGGGGCGCGGCGGATGTCAGGGGGCGGCAGGCGAACCCGGCCACGTACTGCCGGGGTCCGTCAGGTCCGTGCCCGGCCCCCGAGCAGCGCGGGTCGAGCTCCCACAGGTCGCAGCCCAGCTGGTGCAGCGTCGGCAGCAGGCCGGTGAGCCCGGGGCCCTGGCCGGCGAGGAGGAACACGGCCCGGACGTCGTTCTGGATCACCGCCCGGTGGAGTTCGTCCTCCGTGCAGAGCACCGGAAGGCCGGGCCCGGGATCCGCCGCCGTATCGGCACCGCCGTCGTCGTCCTGCGGGGCCGGGTCCGCAGGCTCGCTCACGATGCCGACGGGCCGCACGCCGCAGCCGGGGCGCCGCAGCAGCGCAGCGGCCACACCGCGCGCCTGGTCGCCGGGCCCGAGCACCAGGACCGGGCTCGGCCTGCGCAGGGTGGCGGTCCGCCGGTGCCGGTGGACGAGCGCGCGCCCGCAGCAGCTCAGCAGGGCCTGCACCGCCGCCATGCCGAGCAGCGTGCGGAGCGGGAGCGGCTGCGACCAGGGCAGCGCGGGGGCGAGGACCGCGGTGAGGGACCACGCGAGGGCGATCCGCCCGGTGAGCGACGGCACCTGGCCGAGCGTGTCGGGGAGTGGGGCGTACTCGTACAAGCGCCCGCGCGCGTTCAGGAGCAGCACGCCTGCCACGAGCAGGGGTGCCAGTACGGCCTGTTGCCGTGGGTCGTCGAGCAGCAGCAGGCCGAGGAGGGCCGCCACGCAGTCGGCGGCCACCGGTGCCGCGGCCGGGTGCCGCGTGCGGGCCGGCCGCCGTGCCGACGCCCCGGCGCGGCGGGCCGTCGCCTCGCGTGGTGCGACGACGAAGGTTCCGGGCGGGGCCTGGGTGTCCTGCCGTGGCTGAGCCGATGAGGAGGCAACGGTCCGTTCGGCACTCACGTGGTGGTGCACTCCCTGCGTTCGGTGGGCGCCGTGCCCAGAAGCTCGCCGTACACCGCGTCGATCGCGGCCGCGGCACGCCGTGCGTCGTGGTGGTCCAGTACGTGCAGGCGGCCCCGCCGCCCCAGCGCGTCCCGCAGTGCGCCGTCCCGCAGCAGCGCGATGAGCGCCCGTGCCAGTGCCTCGGGGTCCTCCGGCGGTACGAGGGCGTGCGGGCGGTGGTCCCGCGGCAGGCTCTCCCTGGCCCCGTCGACGTCGGTGACCACGACGGGACGGCCGCAGGCCATGGCTTCGAGGGGGGCCAGCGCCATGCCTTCCCAGCGGGACGGCAGGACGACGACATCGGCCGCCCGGTACCAAGGGGCGGCGTCGGCCGCCGCCCCGACGAACGCCACCCGCGGCCCGGCCCGCTCCCGCAGCCGCGCCGCGTCCGGCCCGTCCCCGACCAGGACGAGGCGTGCCTCGGGCACCCGCGCGGCCACCGCGGGCCAGGCGCGCAGCAGCACGTCCTGCCCCTTCTGCCGGCAGAGCCGCCCCACGCACACCACGAGGGGGACGCGCGCGGGCCCGTGTCCCTCGGGCGCGAACCGGGCGGTGTCCACGCCGTTGGGGACCACCGAGCAGGGGCCGGTGACGCCGGCCCGGCGGCCGGTGGCCAGCTCGGCCTCGCTGACGCAGACGGTGCGGGTCGTCCAGCGGGCCGCGTGGCGTTCCCAGAGGCGGGCCAGGAGCCCGGTGGGGCCGCCGACCGCCTCGAAGGACCAGGCGTGCGGCTGGAACACCGTGGGGATGCTGCCGCGCAGCGCGAGCCGCGCGGCGAGTCCGGCCTTGGCGCTGTGCGCGTGGACGAGCGCGGGTGCCGCCGCGTCGATGACGCGCTTGAGGTCCCTCGTCTCGGCGCGGAGGCGGGGGCCGGGGGAGCGGGTCGCCTCCCAGGGGTGGACGCGGATGCCGGCGGCGGCCAACGCCCGGGGCAGGAAGCCCTCCCGGGGACAGGCCACGTGGACGTCCGTCCCGGCCGCGGCCTGTGCCGTGGCCAGGTCGACGACGACCCGCGCCACGCCGCCGTCCACCGGCTGGCTGATGTGCAGGACCGTTGCGGCTGCCCTCAGCACTCCTGAGTGACGCATGACGGCGTTGGCCTTCCGAGTGTGAGAACTCTGAACCACAGCGGACATGGGGTGATGCGCAGTGAATGTACGAATCTGAACGCGTATGGGTGGAATGCCCTAAACGGAAGCGCAACTGTAGCCGCTGAAGTGAGCCGCTCCGTCAACCTCGGTACGTGTGTCGGATTCGTGAAGAGAGGCGCGGGCGCAATGAATCCCGCCGCGTATCACCCGTCTGGGCGCACAACTCGGCGTCGAGGTCGGCAGTTGATCCCTCTAGACGGGCATCCCGCCCGTACGTCGCATCATCACCAAGGAGCAGCACCCCATGTCGCGTACCACCAAGGCATTCGCCCTGTCCGCCGTCGCCGCCGCAGCCGTGGCCGGATCCGCGGGTGTCGCTGCCGCCGACAGCGGCGCGCAGGGCGCCGCCACCAACTCCCCCGGTGTCATCTCCGGCAACACCGCGCAGGTGCCGGTCCACATTCCCGTCAACGTCTGCGGCAACAGCATCAACGTCATCGGTCTGCTGAACCCGGCGTTCGGCAACCAGTGCGCCAACGACTGACGCACCGTCTGATCTGAGCGGCCGTCCCCACGGAAGCGGGGGCGGCCGTTCCGCATGTCCGGCCGGGTTTCGCCGCCCGCCGCGGTGGTGACGGCCGTGCCCCGAATGGAGTGTGCGCCCGCCCGTCGCCGACCGGCCGTCACCTCCGCCCCCCACCTGCGGGGATGCCCGCGCGCATCAGGAAAGGCCAGGGCGTCGCGCGGCCGCTCGGTTGCGGGCGGCGTGCGCCGCTCCCACGGTGATCACAAGATCCGACGCATCACCGGAAGGGAAAAACTTATGCGCGCTCTGCCCGTACGGCGCCTCGCGACCACCACCCTGTGCGTGACGCTGCTTCTCGGCACGGCCGGCCCGGCCTTCGCCTCCCAGGGCGATGTCACCCGCGACGAAGCCCGGACCGCCCCGCGCGCTGCCACCCCCGAGGAGATCGAGAAGCGCACCGAAGCCGTGCGTCAGGCGATCGAGGCCGTCGCCGAGACACCAGGCGAGGCATCGGACCCCACGGCGGAAGCCGTGGCCGAGCTGCGGAAGGCCGTCGACGGTCTGGTGCGGGCCACCTCGGCCGAGGACCCCCCGAAGGACGTGCTCGGAGGGCTCCCGCAGATCCTCACCGGCCTGATCGGCACCCTCACCTCCCTGCTGGGCGGCACCCAGCCCAAGGCGCCCACTGAGACCCTCCCGCAGACCCCGTCGCTGACGCAGAACCCGTCGCTCCCGGCGACCCCGGCGCTCCCGGCGGTCTGAGCGGTCCTTTCTTTCCGGCGTTTCCGTACCGGCCCGCGCTCGTTAGCCCTGGCGAAAAGAGACGACAGGCAAAACGATGCCTGAACGGTGCTCGCCGAAGGCGACACGCGTCGCCAAAGAAAGGAACATGATGAAGGCCCTGAAGGCTGCCGCTGTCCTTGCCGGTTCGCTCGCCGTCGCCGGTTCCGCCGCGCCCGCGGTCGCCGACAGCCTGACGCCCACCAGCCTGAACGGCGGGCTCGAAGCCATCACCAGCCAGAACCTGCTCGACACCAAGCCGGTGGGCACGAACATCCTCGACACCGAGAACAAGGGCTCCGTCATCAACACCGTCAAGGACACCGCGGAGGGCCTGAACTCCGCCGGTGGCCCCGCGGAACTCCTCGGCGGACTTCCCCTCGGCAAGTAAGAGCCCGTAATTACCGCGCCGGGCAGCGGAATTGGCTCCACAGAGTGAAGTAATTCCCCCGGGCGGCACGATCGCCGTCCGAGGTCGCGCAAGGGCCGGTCACCTCTTCCACGGACCGGCCCTTCGGCGCGTCACCGCAGCCGACCGAGTGACCCCATCGTGTGATGGCGGGCCCCGGTTGGGCCACACGGGTGACAACCGGACCGGGCGCGTCCGTCCGCGTCTATACGGTTCCCCTCATGACCTCAACATCCAGCGAACAGCGCCCCTTTCAAGAGACTGACCTGGGAACCCTGGCTGTTCTCGCCTGGAGCGGCGAGCACCCCGAGGAAGAGAAGGACATGCCCTTCCTGCTGGCCTACTCCCTCGGTGACACGGAGGGCGGCCCGGAGGCCACCGCCGAAGCGATGCGCACCGTCCTCGACGAGGCGGGCCTGCCCATCGGGGGTCCCCTCCTCGACGGGGCGCGCAACCCCTCCCTGCCGGTGAGCCTGCTCGTCGAGGGCGACCAGGCCGTCGTCAACATGCCCCACCTGAACGCGCAGTGCGCGGTGCCGCCGGAGTGGCTCGCCGCCGTCAAGCAGCGTGGACACGCCTACTTCCTCGCCACCACGCGCGCGTGGCCGGAGGCCAAGCCGGGCGAGCCCGTCCCGGAGGACCGCCTCCGCGAGTTCGCCGGTGCCGAGGAGACCCTGCTCAACGCCACCCACTGTCTGCTGCCCGCGCGCAGCCTGCGCTGATGCGCGGCGCCACCGAACTGCCGCACCGGGTACCGCCGCAGGCCGTCGGCCGACCCGGCGCGGGCCCCACCACCACGCCCGCACCGGACGGCGCCCCCGAGCAGCGGGGCGGCCGGCGGCTCGGCCTGCTCCTGGTGGTCACCGGCGCGGCGGGGCTGCTCGCGGCGTGGGTCATCACCCTCGACAAGCTCAGGCTCCTGGCGGACCCGGACTTCGTCCCCGGGTGCAGCCTCAACCCCGTGGTCGCCTGCGGAAACATCATGAAGAGCGAGCAGGCGGCGGCCTTCGGCTTCCCCAACCCGCTGCTCGGCCTCGTCGCGTACGCCGTCGTGATCTGTGTCGGCGCCGGCCTGATCGGCGGCGCCCGCCACCCCCGCTGGTACTGGCTGACCTTCCACGCGGGCACCGCGTTCGGTGTCGCGTTCTGCGGCTGGCTGCAATTCCAGTCGCTCTATCGCATCAATTCCCTCTGCCTGTGGTGCTGCCTCGCCTGGGCCGCCACCATCGTCATGTTCTGGTACGTGACAGCGCACAACGTACGGTCCGGATTCCTCCCCGCACCGCGCGCTCTGCGCGCCTTTCCGTGGGAATTCACGTGGGTCCTTCCCGCCGTGCACATGGGCGTCGTCGGGATGCTGATCCTGACGCGCTGGTGGGATTTCTGGACCAGCTGAAAACCGGGGGAACCGCACGGCGAAAGGACGGATCGAGCCCGATGGAGAAGAACCTGGCCGACCGGGTGACCCGCCGTCACCTCATCGGGGCCGCGGCCGCGGCGCTCCTCGGCGCCGCCGGCGTCGTCCGCGCCCTGCCGGACCGGCCCGCCCCCGACCCGCCCGCACCGGGACCGGCGGCCGCGCCCGCGGACCCGCCGTTCGACGAGACGTACCAGGGCCGCCGCATCCAGGGGGAACCGATGGCCCAGCAGGCCGGGCACGACTCCGCGGGCTGGCGCGTCACCGTCGACGGGCGGCGGCTCGCGCTGATGCGCCGCGCGGACGGCAGCTATCTGAGCATGGTGGACCACTACGGTTCGTACGCGACGCCGCTGGCCGCCGCCCGAGGAGCCGTCGACGAACTCGGCCCCCTCCAGGCCCTGAGCGGCCGCGGCCACTGAGCCGGCCACATGGCCCCCGAACGCGGAAGGGACGGGCATGGCCCCCACGCGCAGGAACCAGCGGAGCCTCAGCCGCCCGGAGCGGCGCCGCTTCGTCGACGCGGTGCTGAAGCTCAAACGCCGGGGCGAGTACGACGAATTCGTCCGCACGCACATCGACTTCTATGTGTCGGACGGGGAGCAGCGACTCCGCGTCGCCCATATGACCCCCTCGTTCTTCCCCTGGCACCGCCGCTTCCTGCTCGACTTCGAGCGGGCCCTCCAGCGCGTCGACCCCGGCGTCACCGTCCCCTACTGGGACTGGACGAAGGACCGCGGTCCGGCCGCGTCGCTGTGGGGCGAGGACCTGATGGGCGGGAACGGACGGCGGGGCGACCGGCAGGTCATGACCGGCCCGTTCGCGTACCGGCACGGGCGCTGGAAGATCAAGGAGGGGGTCACCGACGGGGACTTCCTCACCCGAGACCTCGGGCGCCCCAAGGACCCGATCGACCTGCCCACGGCGCGGGACGTGGCGCGCGCCCTGGCCGATCCCCGCTACGACGTGCCGCCGTGGAACTCCACGTCACCGGAGGGCTTCCGCAACAGGCTGGAGGGCTGGACGTCCGCGAGCGGCACCGAGCGGTGGCAGAACCACAACCGTGTCCACCGCTGGGTCGGCGGCCACATGCTGGGCGGGGCGTCGGTCAACGACCCGGTCTTCTGGCTCAACCACGCCTTCGTGGACCTGCTCTGGGACCGGTGGCGGCGCCGGCACCCCGAGTCCGCCCCCTATCTGCCGGAGCGGCCGCCGGGCCCCGGCTCGTCCCAGCACGGGCGCATCGTCGCCCGCGACGAGCCGATGCCGCCCTGGGACGTCACCCCGGGCGAACTGCTCGGGCACAAGGGGCTTTACAAGTACGCCTGACGGAGCCTGAAGGAGCATGAGGAAGCCCCCGGCGGAACGCGCGGCGGGGGCTTCGTCGGGGTGGGGTCAGCCGCCGTAGCCGGAGTGGCCGCCGCCGTTGTGACCGCCACCGTGGTGACCGCCGCCGTTGTGGTGACCGCCCTTGTGGCCGCCGTTGTTCACGCACGGGTTGCCGAAGGCGGGGTTCAGCAGGCCGATGACGTCGACGGTGTTGCCGCAGACGTTCAGCGGGACGTGGATCGGGACCTGCAGCAGGTTGCCCGAGAGCACACCGGGGGAACCGACCGCGGAACCCGACGCACCGGCATCCGCCAGGGCCATACCGGCGCCGCCGATGACGACCGCTCCGGTGGTGAGGGTGACAGCGGCTGCCTTCGCGATGCGAGACATCACTTTCTCCTTTGATTCGGATAGAGCGGCTGCCCACACGCAACCGCCTATTGTCCAACTGCTTTCGCCGAGGCGAGGTCACGGTGCGGGCGTACGGCATGACCATGCTGGATGAATGCATCGTTTTCGCGAAATGCCGTGGCGATAAGTGGGACAACTGGCCCGAACGGGTGGCGGCGGTCCGCGGCCGGGCGCGCCCCGCGTACAGAGGGCCGCGAATGCGCTTCCTGAGTGAGGCCTCGGCCGGACCCGTGACTTTCGGGAGCCCCGGCCGGTTCTGAAAACATGACTTCAGCACGACGACTCATCACCGCCGTCTCGCTGGCCGCCGGCGCGGTGGCTCTGGCCACGCCGGCCGCCCAGGCGTCCGCCCCCACCCAGGACACGGGAAGGATGGAGGTGCTCGACACCATCGACGGCCTCGGCACGACCGGCATGCCCGCGGACCAGGCGGCCCGGATGCCGCACCTCAAGGACCAGCTGGTCGGCCTCAACAACCTGAACGAGCTGAACCAGCTGCGCCAGATCACCGACCTGGTGGCCCCCCTCACGAACCTCGTGCCCGGCATCCAGTAGGCCGGCGCCCGACGGTCAGATGAGCTGCACTCCGCGCTCGGCCAGGTAACTCACCGGGTCGATGTCCGAACCGTATTCACGCCGGGCCCGTATCTCCAGGTGGAGGTGCGGGCCCGTGGCACGCCCGGTGGCCCCGCTCCTGCCGAGGAGGAAACCGGCCTCGACGGCCTGGTCCTCGCGGACCGCGATGCTCGACAGATGGGCGACGAGGGCGTAGTGGCCGTCCGGCATCCGCACCGTCACGGCGTTGCCGTACGCGCCGGACCACCGGGCGACGAGGACCGTGCCCGCACCCACGGCGTACACCGGCGTCCCCTCCGGCACGGCGAGGTCGATGCCCGTGTGGTGGCCGGCGAGCCAGTTGCCGCGTATGCCGTAGGGCGCGGAGACCCGGAATCCGACGCGCAGCGGCATCGCGTACTGCTCCGGCGGGGCTTCCGGGACCCTGCGCGTCTCATCCAGGCCGAGCCGGTCGTCCGCCTCGGCCAGGGCGGCTTCGAACTCGGCGTCGTAGGCACCCGTACAGACGTGGTCCGAAGAGGAGTGGTCCGACGGGGAGTGGCCTGGCGGGGAGGGGTCTGACGGGGAGTGGTCTGCCCGGGCGGCGGCGCGGGACGCTGTCAGCGGCAGCGCGCCGCCGGCCAGCAGCGCCGCGGCGGCCCCCAGAGCGCGACGCCGCGTGGTGACCCCTTTTGCCGCACTGGCTATGTCCTGTTCCATGTCCGACAGCTCATCGGTGCCGCGCCCGCCTCGCATCTCGGGTGAGCCGCCCGGCGTATGCCGCCCTCGCTAGGCCGTCGGAGGGAAGACCTCTTCGTCCGCGCCGAGCTCCGCGGGCGGCGGCCAGTGGGGGCGGGCGTGCTCCGGGAGGGAGCGCAGGGCCTGGCCGACCGAGGTGTGTGACGAGAACAGGGCGGTGCTCCCGCTGTGTTCGAGCAGTGTGGCAAGGCGGCGGCCCACGCCCGCCAGCATCAGGTCACCGGACCGCCGCCGCAGGAGCCAGTGCAGGGCGAGCAGGCAGTTCAGGCCGCGGGAGTCGCAGAACGTCAGCGCCGTCACGTCGAGGACGATGTGGCGCCGGCCCGCGTCGACCGCACCGGCCAGGGTGTCCATGAAGAACTTCTCGGACGCCTGGTCGAGTTCGCCGCTGAGCCGCAGCACGGCGCAGAGGTCGGAGTGGGCGAGGCCCGCGATGGACAAACGGTGGGACTGCATGCCCATCACACCTCCGGTTTCGTCGACGATCCAGGATCGACGTATACAGGATCGACAGGGAGACGTCAGCCCACGGGGCCAAGTCACAGCTGTCACCAGGCACCGGAAGCCGACCGGGCCGGCGCCGAAAGCCGACCACCCGAATCGGACAATTCACCCGTCCGTCCGGCGCTGGGACCCGCCCTGGACGTACAGCCGCCGCTTACGTTGGTGCCCCTCGGCCCCTCTCCGGACGACTCCAGGCCGACGACATCAGGAGCGCGCGTGAAGATCGATTGCGTCGGTGGCGGACCTGCCTCCCTGTACCTGGCCGTCCTCGCCAAGCTCCAGGACCCGTCCCACGAGATCACGGTCCACGAGCGGCACGCGGCCGACGCCTGTTTCGGCTGGGGCGTCACGTACTGGCCGGACCTCCTGGCGGACCTGTACGCCCACGACCCCGAGTCCGCCCGGCTCATCGAGGAGCAGTCCGTGCGCTGGCAGGGCGGATTCGCCCATGTGGGCGACCGGACCACGGCCCACGACGGCGACCCCGGGCACGCCATCGCCCGCCACCGGCTGCGGACCGTCCTCGCCGACCGGGCCCGGTCCCTGGGCGTACGCCTGGAGTTCGGCCGTGAGATCGGCGGCCGCGCGGACCTCCCCGACGCGGACCTCGTCGTCGCCGGCGACGGGGCGCGCAGCAGGCTCCGCGCCGAACACGCGGACCGGTTCGGCACGCGGGTGACCACCGGCGCCAACCGCTTCATCTGGCTCGGCACCACCCGCGTCTTCACCGCGTTCACCTTCGCCTTCGTCGAGACCGACCACGGCTGGATCTGGTGTTACGCCTACGGATTCAGCGCCGGGCACAGCACCTGCGTCGTCGAGTGCTCCGCCACGACCTGGGCGGCGCTCGGCTTCGACCGGCTCGGCCACGGCGATGCGCTGCGCCTGCTGGAGAAGCTCTTCGCCGACCTGCTCGATGGCCATGAACTGCTCGGCCGCAGGGACATCGAGAGCCCCGCCCAGTGGCAGGCCTTCCCCACCGTCACCAACGCGTCCTGGTCGTACGACGGCCTCGTGCTGATCGGCGACGCCGCCCACACGACGCACTACTCCATCGGGGCAGGCACGACCCTCGCGCTCCGCGACGCGATGGGCCTCGCCCGCGCCCTGCGGACCGCCACCGCACCGGCGGAGCTCCCCGCCGCCCTCGCCGCGTACGAAAGGGAACGCAAGCAGGCCCTGCTCTCGGTGCAGAGCGCCGCGCGGCACAGCGCCCAGTGGTACGAGAACCTGCCCCGCTACATGGGTCTGGAGCCGCACCAGATGTTCGCGCTGCTCGGCCAGCGGCACTCGCCGCTCCTGCCCCATGTGCCGCCGCAGCTCTACTTCCACTTGGACCAGGCCGTCGGCCGCCTCCAGGCCCTGCGCTGGCTCAAGCAGCGCCTGGGTCCGCGTCTCGCCCGTACGCTGCAGAGCCGCCGCGGCCGGGCGGGGAGCGGCGTCTAGGAGGCGTGCTGCCTGCGGGCCAGCCGGGTGAGCGTACGGACCAGGCCGCCCGGGCCGCTCTCGCGCGCGGGGAGGGGTTCTCCGTCGCAGGAGACGGCGCCGACGACCGCGTCGCCCCCGTGCACGACCAGCTCGCTGGGCAGACCGAGACCGCGCGCCCGGTGGACGACCGCGGCCGCGTCCCCGGGAAGGCAGGCGCTGAGGTCGATGACCAGCACGTCCGGGAGCAGCACCCGGGCCCGGGCGAGGGCCAGCGTGCTGTCATCGGTGTGGGACAGGACGCACACGTCGGGGATGCTCTCGATCCGGGCGATCAGATCCTTCTCGTTCTCCCGCCCGACCAGCACCAGCACGGTAAGCACGTCCCCATCCTCCTCCGGACGCCCGCCGGTGTCCTGAGCGGGCCGCCGAAGGAGGGCGGGTCGGTGTGCGCGGGTGCGGGTTCCCGGGTGCGGTCAGCGTCCGGTGGTGGCGGCCTGCGTGCTCGTCCGCACGGACTTCAGCCCGGTGTCGACCACGGACAGGGCGATCTTGCCCGCGTCCATCACCTGCTGGCCCTTCTCGATGGGGTCCATCAGGGTCTCGCCGACGGCCCGGCCCACATTGCCCTGTCCCTCTTCGGGCGAGGCCGCGGCGGCGGCGTGAGCGGGGGCGGTCGCGGCGACGGCGGCGGCGGCCAGGGTCAGAGCGGTGAGCATGCGCTTCGAGTTGTTCATGGTCTTTCAAACGGCGAAGAGCGCAGGAAGGTGCGCCGACACCGCCGGTAACCCGGGCAATTCCACCGTCCGAGCGATGAGGACAGAGCGGCGCGGGGAGCTGAGCACAGAGCAGCGCACGCGTCAGAAGTGCAGCATCGACATGAGCTCGGGGCTGCGCAGGCCCGTCGACATCTCCGGGAGGCGTTGGCCAGGCCGTATCCAGCCCGCGCGCTCGGCGGCGGTGACGGCGGCCGCCTCCGCCCGGTCCGCCGCGGCGTTCAGCGCCTCGTCCGCGCCGAGGGCGTCCCGGCCCGCCGCGGCCGCTGCCGCCTGCGACGCCTCGAGCGCGGCGCGGTACGCGGCGTCGACGGGCCCGCTCTCACCGTCGTGCAGCTGTCCCAGCTGGGCGGCCTGCGCGGCGGCGGCCGCGGCGTTGCGCGCGCAGCGGGAGTCCGCCGCCGGGTCGGGGGCGGACTCGGAGAGCACGGCGAGGGCCTGGGCGCAGACGCGGGCCGCGTGGGCGGCCTTCCAGGAGGTGTTCTGCTCGGCGCCGTGCCGCTCGATGTGGTGGCGGACCGCCGCGGCGCGGAAGGCGGCGCTCTTGGCGCGGGCGGCGTGACCTGCCCGGAGAGCCGCGTCGGGGTCCGGCTCGGGGCGTGCCTCAGGGGTCGCTTTCTCGTCGGGGGCGCGGTCGCTCATGGTCGTCTCCTCGTCCGCGGGACGTGCCGGGTGCCGGTGTGCCGGTGTGCCGGTGACGGTGCCGAATGTCCGGCAGGGTGACAGCTGCGGCTTCAACAGGCCAGGGGGTCAGACAGGTCAGACAGGTCAGACAAGGATTCCCAGGGCCGCGTCCAGCGACCACGTCTGCCAGCTCCACGTGAAGAAGGCGACCAGAGAGGCCAGCGCCATCATGAGGTTCTGGCCCTGCTCGGCCCAGTCGTGGATCATCAGGACGAGGTAGATCAGGTTGAGGACGAGGCCGCCGACGAGGGCGACCGGGGTGAGGAATCCGAAGATCAGGCCGAGCCCGAGGGCCAGTTCGGCGTAGGCGACGACGTACGCCATCACGCGCGGCCGGGGCTTCACCACGACGTCGAATCCCCGGCGCACGGCAGGCCAGCGGTGTTTCTCGGCGATGCCCGCGGCCCAGTCGATGCCGCCGCCGCCGAACCACTGCTTCTTGTCCTTGTGGCGCCAGCTCTCCAGCCACCACAGGCCGATGCCGATCCGGAGTACGGCCACCCATTCGGCTCCACCGAGCCAGATCGTCTGCATCGCGCGTCCTCCCCAACCAACCTGACGGGGCGTCAGTTCAGCGGATCGGGCCGTGACGCGCAAGGGGTCGAGTTGCGGGCGGGCGCTTGCCGTCGCCCGGGGGAGGCCATAACCTCGATCCGATGGAATCTGATGGAGCGTCAGATTTAGGTCGGTGAAACCGGCAGGCGGCGGCAGCGGTAGGGGGCACAACAGTGGTCAGCAGCGAGGTCGGAACCAACGAACTCCCCCGGGTCATCAGCGTGGACGACCACGTGATCGAGCCCGCGCACCTCTTCGAGAAGTGGCTCCCGGCCAAGTACCGCGACCGGGGCCCGAAGCCCTTCACCGCGGGCATCGGCGAACTGGAGTACATCGGCGGCAAGTACAGGTTCACGACGGACCCGGCGGGCCAGATCACCGACTGGTGGGAGTACGAGGGCAACATCTTCCCGTACAAGCGCATCATCGCCGCCGTCGGCTTCTCGCGCGACGAGATGACGCTCGACGGCATCACCCGCGAGCAGATGCGCCGCGGCTGCTGGGACCCGCAGGCCCGCCTCGCCGACATGGACGTCAACCACGTCGAGGCGTCCCTCTGCTTCCCGACCTTCCCCCGCTTCTGCGGGCAGACCTTCTCGGAGGCCAAGGACAAGGAGGTCGGCCTCGCCTGCGTCCGGGCGTACAACGACTGGATGGTGGAGGAGTGGTGCGGCGACAGCGGCGGCCGGCTGATCCCGCTCTGCCTGATCCCGCTCTGGGACGTGGACCTCGCCGTCGCCGAGATCCGGCGCAACGCCGCCCGCGGGGTGCGGGCCGTCACCTTCAGCGAGATCCCGACGTATCTGGGGCTGCCGTCGATCCACTCCGGGTACTGGGACCCGTTCTTCGCGGCGTGCGAGGAGACGGGAACCGTCGTCAACATGCACATCGGCTCGTCGTCACAGATGCCGGCCGCGTCCCCGGACGCGCCGCCCGCGGTGCAGGCGTCGCTCTCCTTCAACAACGCGATGGCGTCGATGATGGACTTTCTCTTCAGCGGGGTCCTGGTGAAGTTCCCGCGGCTGAAACTCGCCTACAGCGAAGGGCAGATGGGCTGGATTCCGTACGCCCTGGAGCGTGCCGACGACGTGTGGGAGGAGCACCGGGCCTGGGGCGGCGTGAAGGACCTGATCCCGGAGCCGCCCTCCACGTACTACTACCGGCAGATCTTCTGCTGCTTCTTCCGCGACAAGCACGGCATCGAGGCGATCGAGACCGTCGGCGTCGACAACGCCACCTTCGAGACCGACTACCCGCACGTCGACTCGACCTGGCCGCACACCAAGGAAGTCGCGGCCGACCACGTCGGCCACCTGCCGGCGGAGATCCAGTACAAGCTGCTGCGCGGGAACGCGATCCGCATGCTGGACCTGCCGTTCGACCGGACCGGCCGGTAGGGGGCCGACGACCGGCCGATACGGTTCATCCGACCCCCCGACGGAGAGGCGATCGGATGAGCATCCCCCGGATCAGCACCCCCGGGATCAGCACTCCCGGGATCAGCACTCCCCTTTCGGAGACGCTGGTCACGCTCGGCCGGCGGTACGTGCGTGACGCCCCCGGCACCCTCGGCAAGGCGGCGCTGGCCGCCCGCTTCCTGAATCCGCGCCTCCGGGAGAGCCCGCGCCGCCGTGTCGTCGCCGACCGGTACGGACATCGGTTCGCCGTCGACACCCAGGACCTCATCCAGCGCTACGTGTACCTCTTCGGGGCCTGGGAGCCGCACATGACGCGGTGGCTGCGCGGGCGCCTCGGCGCCGGGGACGTGTTCGTCGACGTCGGGGCGAATGTGGGGTACTTCGCCGTCCTCGGCTCGGGGCTCGTCGGACCCGAGGGGCGGGTCGTGGCGATCGAGGCGTCGCCCGAGTTCCACCGGCGCGTCCTGCGGAACGCCGAACTGAACGGATGCTCCAACATCCGCGCGGTCAACGCGGCCGTGTCGGACGAGCACAAGCGGCTCACGTTCATCCTCGCCAGCTCGAACAACATGGGCGCGAACAGCATCGTCCCGTACGACGGGCCCGCCGAGTCCACCTTCGACGCGGACGCCGTGCCGCTGCCCGAGCTCCTGGAGCCCGACGAGCTCGCCCGCGCGCGGGTCATCAAGATCGATGTGGAAGGGGCGGAAGGCGGCGTCATCAGGGGCCTCGCCCCGGCCCTCGGCCGCCTCCGGCCCGACGTGGAGATCGCCGTGGAGGTGACCCCCGACCGCATGACGCAACTGGGGGACAGCGTCGACGAATTGCTGGACACCCTGCGGAAGGCGGGGTTCCACCCCTATCGGCTGGTCAACGAGTACGCGGCCGAGAGCTACCCCGGCGCGATCCGGCGCCCCGCGCCGCCGGTGCGGTGGCGGCAGCCGGTGGTCGGCGAGACCGAGCTGGTCTTCTCACGGGTCGACGCGGAGACACTGGAGTGAGCAGGGAGGGTGGTCGGAACTCTCAGTCGGTGCCGGGCCGGAAGTGCCACCCGAGGTCCGCGAGCGCCCTGGCCCTGGCCTCCACCACCGCCATCCGCGCGGCCCGCTCACCCGTGTCGACGTGCGCGCTCTGGCCGGTCGCCTGGCCCTCCCACTTGCGGTAGAGAAGACCCACCTCCGACGAGAACCAGCCCCGCGCCACCGAGTCGAGCGCCAGCAGGAGCCCCGTGTCCTCGGAGGCGGGCAGCGCCATCCAGCCGCCCAGGGCGACGAGCAGCTCGCGGCGGACGAAGAGCGTCGCCGGGTGGACCGGCGCGCGGTAGTCGTGGCGCGCCCAGTGGTCGAGAACCGTCCCGCGTTCGACGGGCCCGTGCTCCGGATCGCCGGGGAACCCGGCCGTGGAGCCGTCGGGCAGCAGGTCGAGCGCCCGGGACGTGGCCCATCCGATGGTCCTGTCGCCTTCGAGCGCCGCGAGGTCGCGGGCCAGCGCACCGGGAGTGAGCTGGTCGTCGGCGTCCAGGATCTTCACGTACTCGCCGTCGGCGCGCGCGAGCGCCATGGTGCGCGCGACCCCCGGACCGCCGGGCCGCCCCTGGCGGAACGACACCCGCTCGTCGTCCGGGACGTGCGGCGCGACCCGGTCGCTCGTGCCGTCCTCCTGGATGAGCCAGCGCCACTCCCAGCCCGGCGGAAGCACCTGCCGGCGGAGCGACTCGTATGCGTCCGCGAGGAAGGGCGCCGAGGGCGCGTGGACAGCTGTGACGACGATGATCCGCCTGCGCACGGCACTCACCACCTTTCCTGGGCCCACACCCTATGACTCCGAAAGAGGAGTTGACGAGAACACCAGGAAGTTTCGGTACGAAACGATCTCGCGGCTAAAAACCTGAACGGGCGACGGCGCATCGCCCGAGGCGCTGAATAGCGCCGGACAATGGAAGGGCCCGACCGCTGGCGACGGGGGATGCACCAGCGATCGGGCTCTGCTTACAACAGTAACAAGGCTTAATGCGCGACGGGAGTCAACTCTGCCTTTTGACCATGGAGTTGTGATCGGGATCACGTGGCAGTGGCGGTCCGTTACTCCTCGCACGGCGGGTCGTACGAGAGGCGGGGAAGATACTCATCCCATTTATCCCGCGTCAGAACACCCCGCGTGGTCGAGCAAATACGGCTGACGGCTTCCTCGGTGTCCAGGTCCCACAGCCGGACCGTGTCCGTACCGCTCGACACCCCGAGCATGTGGCTCTGCGGGCTGAACGCCAGGAAAGTGCCGGTCTTGGCGTTGGGGCTCATCGACTGGCCGATGGGGGAGACGTCCGCCGGATCGCCGACGTCCCAGAGCCGGACCGTGTTGTCGTTGCTGCCGGTCGCCAGGGTGTGGCCGTCCTCGCTGAACGTCAGCGACACGATCGCGTCGGTGTGTCCCGTCAGGGTCGCGTCGAGGCGAGGCTTCGCGCGGCGGTCCGCGACGTTCCAGAGCCGGACCGTCCCGTCGTCGCTGCCGGCGGCCAGCGTGCGGCCGTCCGGGCTGTACGCGATCTCGTTGACCGGCCCCAGATGTCCCTTGAGGGGCGCGCCGAGCCGCTTCACGTGGCGCGGGTCGGTCACGTTCCAGAGCCGGACCGTGGCGTCCGCGCTGCCGCTGACCAGCGTGCGGCCGTCGTTGCTGAAGTCGAGGGAGTTGACGTACCCCTGATGGCCGGTGAGCGGCGGCCCGAGCCTGCGCAGCCGGTCCGGCGAGCTGACGTCCCACAGCTGGATGGTGCGGTCCGTGTCCGCGGTCGCGAGGACGCGCCCGTCCGGGCTGAAGGCGAGCGCGGCGGCGAACCGGGTGCGCAGCTTGACGGGCGGGCCGTAGGCGACGGCCTTCCCGGGGTCGGAGACGTTCCACAGCTGCACCGCGCGATTGCCCGTGAGCACCGCGAGCGTGCGCCCGTCGGGCGAGAACATCGGCGAACGGACGAGCCCCTCCCCGGGCCGGAACGGCTTGCCGAGCGCCACCGGCCGCTCGGGACGCCGCACGTTCCACAGCCGGACCTTCTCGTCCCCCGCCGCCGTCGCGAGCACCTGCCCGTCGGGCCGGAACGCCCCGATGCGTCCCAGCATGTCCGCCGTCGAGATCGACCAGAGGCGCACCTTGTTGTCGCCCGTGCCGGTGGCGAGGGTCCGTCCGTCGGGGCTGAAGCCGAGGGCGTACATCTCCCCGCTGCTGCCCGCGAGGGGCTCACCGACCTGCGACGGATGCGCCGGATCGCGGACGTTCCACAGGCTCGCCGTGCTGTCCGCGCTGGCCGCCGCGAGCATCGTGCCCGCCGGGTTGAACGCCACGGACCACAGCGGGCCGGTGTGGCCGGTCAGCGGCGTGCCGAGCGGCTTGCCGCGGCGGGGGTTCCGGACGTCCCAGAGGCGGATCGTGTTGTCCGAGCCGCCGCTGGCGAGCGTGGCGCCGTCGGGGCTGAAGGCGACGGAGTGCGTCGTGCTCGTGTGCCCGCGCAGGACCTTGCCGATCGGCTCGGGGCGGCGCCGGTCGGCCGTGTCCCACAGCCTGATCGGGCCGTTGTCGCCACCGGCCGCCAGCGTCCGCCCGTCGGGGCTGAACGCCACGGACCGCACGGCCGCGGTGTGACCGGTCAGCTTGGCGAGCGCCTTCGGCCTGGCCGGCGCCGCCACATCCCACAGGCGTACGGCATGGTCCTCGTTGGCGGAGGCCAGCGTGCGCCCGTCCGGGCTGAAGGCGAGCAGATAGATCGTGCCGCCGTGCCCGGTCACCGGCGCGCCCAGCGGCCGCGGCCGGCTCGGGTCCCGCACGTCCCACAGCCTGATCGTGCCGTCGTCCGAAGCGCTGGCGAGGGTCTTGCCGTCCGGACTGAAGACCGCGGTGCTCACCCAGCTCTTGTGACCGGTCAGGGGCTTGCCCAGCGGTTCGGCGTGCGCCGGGTCCGACACGTCCCACAGGCGGACGGTCCGGTCGTAGCTGGCGGTGGCCAGAACGCGCCCGTTCGGGCTGAACGAGGTGAGGTACACGGCACCCTTGTGACCCAGGAGCGGTGTGGCCAGCGGCGCGTTCACGATCGAGATAAGCCGGTTCCGTACGCCCTCGTCGCCGGGCCGCAGGCGGTGCGCCACCAGGTCGAGCTGCGCGGACAGCGACGGATCCGTGTGCTGGGCCCGGTCGGCCTCGGCGACGACCTGCTGGAACACCGCGTCGTCCCGCTGCTGCCGCGCGACCACTGCGGATACGACGGCCACCATCGCCAGCACGACGAGGACCGCCACCGCGCCCCGGCTCAGCCAGACGAATCGCCTGCGCAGCCGGCCCGAAGCGGCCAGGAACTCCACCGCGCCCCGGGTCAGATACGTGTCGCCCGCGCTCTTCGCCCAGGCGCTCGCCTGTTCGAGCCGGGAGCCCCGGTAGAGCAGCGACGAGTCGCGCCCGGAGTCCTCCCAGGCCTTCCCGTCCTCCTCCAGGCGCTGGCGCAGCAGATGGTCGCTGCGGTCCTCGTCGATCCAGTCGCGCAGCCGCGGCCAGGCGTGCAGCAGCGCCTCGTGCGTGATCTCCACGGTCTCCGCGTCGAGGGTCACGAGCCGGGCACGGACCAGCGCCTCCAGCGACTCCTCCGTCTTGTGGGGATCCGTCGACTCCTCCGCCAACTGGCGGCGCGTGCCCCGTCTCCGGGTCGCCTGGGTGTCCTCGCCGAGCCGGACGAGGCGGAGCAGCAGCAGCCGCGCGGCCGTACGGGCGGCCGGGTCGAGGCCGGACCAGGCCCGCTCGGCGGTCGCCGCCACCGCGCCCTGGATGCCGCCCGCCGCGCGGTAGCCGGCCAGGGTGAGGCGCCCCGTCTTCCGCCGCTGCCAGGTGGCGAGCAGCGCGTGGGAGAGCAGCGGCAGCACTCCCGCGTCGTGCGCCCCGCGCGGCCCGTCCGTGCTCACCTCCCGGACGATCAGCTCCGCGAGCCCCGGTTCGAGTTCGAGCCCGACGGCCTTGGCCGGCCCGGTCACCGCCTTGCGCAGCTCACCGGTGGTCAGCGGCCCGAGCACCATGTGCCGGTGCTGGAGGGCGTCGGCAAGCTCGGGGTAGCCGAGGCACTCTTCGTAGAAGTCGGCGCGTATGCCGAGGACTACGAGGGCGGGGGTGGGGGCGGGAGCAGGGTTGGAGCCGGGGTCGGGGCCGGGGGCGGGGGCGCCTGTGCCGTCCTTGGCCGGGCTGCAGGCGGCATGGAGCAGCTGGATGAACGCGCGCCGCTCGGCCTCGTCCGGGCAGAGAGTGAAGGTCTCCTCGAACTGGTCGACGATGATGACGGGGCGGGTGGGGGGAGTGCGGGTACGGGTGCTTGGTGTGGGTGCGGGGGCTGGGGCGTCTGGAGCCGCCTCCCTGTCGGGGGCCGTGCGTTCTGCGCCCGTGCGTTCCCCGGCCGTGCGCTCCGCCCAGGCGGCGATGGACTCACGTACAGACCGGGCGTATTCGGGTGTAATGGGCTCGTCGGCCGTGCCCTCCTCCGGGACGACGTGCGGGACGGCACGCGCGAGCTCGGGTATCTGGCGGAGCAGCTCGGCGAGCGGCTCCCCGCCCGGTACGAGCTGCAGGACGGGCCCGGTGGCCCGGCCGCCCTCCTCGTCCAGGGCGCCGTTGCGCAGGGTGGGCACCAAGCCGGCGTTCAAGAGGGAGGACTTCCCCGCGCCGGACGCGCCCACGAGCATGACCAGACCGCCCGTCGCCTCCGCCGCGCGGAGCTGGGAGACGAGGGCCTCCGTGCTCCGCTCGCGACCGAAGAACCACTGGGCGTCCTGCTGACGGTACGAAGCGAGTCCCCGATACGGGCAGACGCTGGGGGCGGCGGGATCCTCGGCGGCGCCCGGCGAATCGGCGCCCTCCTCGGTCCCGGGGGCCCGGTCGCCGACAGGGTCGGCCACCGCGCGCTCCCACAGGCGGTGCCACTGAGCCATGTCGTACAGACCGGCGGAGACGGGCGCGGGCCGTTCACGCCGCGCCTCGGGGATCAGGACGTGCAGTACGGCCGCGAGTGCGGCGAACTGGGCCGGCACGTTCTTCGCCCGCCGCCAGTCGCTGATCCGCTGGGCGGACACCCGTACGGGCCGCCCCCGCTCGTCGACCCGCTGGAGCCTGACGACCGCTTCGGCCACACGCTTGAGGGGCGGGTTACCGGCTTCCTTGTACAGCAGCGCGAGACGTTCCGCGAAGCTTGTGCGTGCCCCTGAGTCGGAACTCAAGGCCTCCACCCCTTACTTCCGCCGCGCCTGGACATCCGGACCGGAAAACTCACTTTATACGGCTGACCTGCGCGGAAGGTGTCCGGACGAGGGTGCGCCCTCCTCCCGGAGACCGGTAACTGGCAGGATTTCGTCGCAGTAGCGAACCAACCACGCAGCGTCCTGGCAGGTCACCGGCGCAGTGCTCACGGAGGCGGCTCACGCCACCGATGGTTCTGAGCCTGGCTTGCGTCACAGTGACGACGGGCTCGTCGCGTGGCTCGAGAGATCAGTGCAGTCGGTCAAATACGGACCGCGTTCACATCGAAGGCGTTTCCGGACTTTCCCTGATCCGCGCCGATACGAAGTTCCATCACGGGTCGGCGTTGTACGCGTCGATCGGTGCCGGTCCCCACGAGGGGAGGGACCGGCGCCGGTCCGACGCGCTGCTGCTCATCAGACTCCGCAGAGCGAAGCCCGTCATGCCGCCCACGGCGTGACGGGCTTACACGTGCTGGCTACGACGGCACCCGCCCCGCCCACACCCCCCACAAACCCCACCCCCTGGAACCTCCCCACCCCACACTCAAAAATCTATGCCAGCCGGAGTAGACATTGGGTGCTGGTGTGGTTATGGTTTCTCTCGTACCCCAGAGAGACCGCAGGGCCTGGCAGAGACGAACTGCCAGGGAGCAGTACCCGCAGTAGCAGTACGCAGGACGGTGCGGTGGTGGAGTTTCGAAGCCAGGGTTGTATGCAGGACGGCGACGGGACTGACCACCGGACCGGGTGGCCCGCAGTGATCAGGGGCCGCCATGAGCAGAACAGCAGTACCGCAGTAGCAGTACCCGCAAGAAGAAGTACAAGCAGTAATTGATCACCGAGGAAATACGGAGGAACAAGACGCCATCAGGATCGCCCAGGCGGAAGTCTGAGTCTGGGTACCGCAGGACATCGATAGTGAGGTGGTCTCCGGTCAAGCAACCGCGATCCCCGCACCCCCGACAGCATTCAGGTCGGGCCTGCGGACGCAAAAGGCCGACGCGGTATCAAGGTCGGCAGATGGTGTAGCAATTCCTTCGGGGCCCTGGTGCCACATGGCACCAGGGCCCCTCCATGTTTTCCATGGCTGGCTGCCGGCACGGGTCGAGGCGCCCAGGGGCCCCAAGTGACCGACACCTTCAGCTTGTACGGCTCGCCCTCGTGGCGCCGAGGTACTGAATCTCGCACACCGGTTCCTGCCCCGCGTCGCCCATCTTGTCGGGTCGGACCCAAATGGAGCCGTCCTCATGGACCGGGCGGTCGCCGAAATGGGGGGGCATCTTCACCTCACCGGTGCCGCGGGTGCCCGGATCCAGGTGCAGGCGACGGGCATCGTCGTGGGCACCGCGTACAAACGCGTGCCGGGGAGGTCGGTGTGGACCGATACGTGCTTGAAGGTGGCCTTGTCCAGCCAGCCCCAAAGAGGGCAGGTTCACCGTCGCTCTGCCTTTGGGCCTCAGCGCGATCTCGGAGCGTTGACGAGCCTGCCCTTGCCAGCCGCGACCGCGTCCTACAGCTGCGCCGTCGAGAACGCCGGTTCGTACCAGCACGCCGGGCGCTTCCAACTAAGGTCCACAGACTTGAGCTCACCCAGAGCCGTCCGGCTGCCGGCGTAAGTAACTTTGATCCTCGAGTCGGACACAGCCGCCATCAGGTGCCTGCCTGACGCGTCGCCCTTCACTGAGTCATGGGCTCCCATACCTCCGGGGACTCCTGTCGCCATTACCGACGGAACGCCAGAGCGGCCTCACCGGTCGCACCCCCCCTTCGGCGGCCTCCACGGTTGAGGCCTGCCAGACACCTTGAGCGTGCGGTCCAGCCGCAAGGCGCTGCCCGCTGTTCGCGGAGCGGTCGCAGTCTCCGTCACTCGAGCGATTCCCGGCTGCTCGACCCCCGGCTCCTGTGGGTGGGTCACGCGACGAGCGATCGAGATTGCGCCCCGAGCTCTCCAGAGCAAGCCGCCAGGAGCCCTTTACGGCCATTGAGTCATGTGCAATATGGGCACGAGATGGCCGGAATCATTCAGTGACGTGAGTGCGCCAAAGGAGGAAACATGAAACTTCATCAGGTCGGGCGAAAATGGCGTTCGATCATGCCAGACTCTCTTCCGTCGAAGGTGGAACAGTAATTCGGTGCGCCAGACCGTGACGAAAGGCGGAGGAATGGACGTGCCATTACGTTTTGGGGCGGAGTTGCGTCGGCTGCGGGAGCGCGCCGGCATGACTCTTCAGCAACTGGCCGAGGAGACGAACTACAGCAGAGGGCACCTCTCGAAGATCGAGCGGGGAGATAATCCTCCCAGCCTGAGCCTGGTGCAGCGCTGTGACGTGTACTTCCGTACGGGTGGGCGGCTGCGCAGGGCATATGTCGCCGAGGTGGAGTCCGCCGGGGCCAAGCCCCGGCCGGCGCGTCGCCAGGTGGTGGCTACAGGGGTGAGTTCGCTGCTCGTCACCAGCCTGACAGATGACGGGCGTGGCGGGGAACTGCCACCGGGGGAGTTGTTCCTGGAGCAGCTTGCTCAGATGCAACGGCTGGGCCAGAACCTGGCGCCTGGCGCGATGTTGCCCGTCCTACGTGCTCAGGTTACGAATGTGATCGCATTGGCTTCCCGGAGCAGTGGGTCCTTGCGAGCCGACCTGATGGTCACGGCGTCCCGGTTCGCCGAGTACATCGGATGGATGGCCCAGGAGGACGGCAATACGAGCATGGCGCTGAGCGCCACAGCCGACGCGGTCGAACTGGCTCGGGCCGGCGGCGACGAGCACCTCGCGGATTACGCGCTGGTCCGTCGCGCACTTGTCGCGTACTACGACGGAGACGCGTCCCGGACGATCGCGCTGGCCCAACAGGCGCAGCGCAGCGCCGCACCGCCTCGGATCAGGGGCCTTGCAGCGCAGCGTGAGGCCCAGGGGCACGCACTCCATGGTGATGAACGGTCCTGTGGGCAAGCTCTGGAACGAGCTCGAGAGCTGCTCGGAAAGGCAGGGGACCTCTCCGACGGGCCGGTGCTGGGCACGAAGCAGATCCTCGACCCCGTCTCCATGGTGAGCGGCTGGTGCCTGTATGACCTGGGGCGCCCGCGCGAGGCGGCAGAGAAGCTGGAACGCGAGTGTCGGCGCATTGCTCCTCATGCCCTGAACAGCCGTATGCGGTACGGCATGCGACACGCCTTGTCGCTTGCCGCGGCAGGCGAGATCGAGAGCTCCTGCGAAACTGCTCGCGAACTGCTCTCCTTCATGGCCGTCGTACCGTCCGCCACTGTGCGAACCGATGTACGGAGGCTCGACCGCGAATGGTCACGGTCACGTGGAAACGCAGCGGTACGGAGTCTGCGGCCTGCGCTCGCCAATGTGCTGGATTCCGGGCAGTAGCCATGTAGGGGATTCGACCGCACCCGTCAGGCGTGAACTGCAGTTACCGCCTGTTCGCCTGTATCGTCAATTTGGATTTCCGGCGGGCACTCCCATGCCCTTATACGCGGCAAGATCGCCATCTCTTCACTTCAGGCACATTCATTCAGAGCGGAGGCTCGTATGCCCCAAATTTTTCTGAACTATCGAACCGACGACGAGGAAGCAACCGCCACACTCGTGGACAGGGAACTTTCTCGTGTTTTCGGAAATGAGAACGTCTTTCGGGCGAGCAAGTCGATCGGGCCGGGCAGCCGGTTTCCCCAGGAACTGCTCACCGCAGTCCGCCGCAGTCATGTGCTGCTGGCCGTGATCGGTCCTCGTTGGCTGACGGCAGGGGGGTCCGGGGGCCGAAGTCCGCTGGAGGACGAGAGCGACTGGACGCGACGAGAAATCCGGGAAGCGTTCGAGACCGGAGCTGTCGTCATCCCTCTCCTGGTCGGCGGAGTGAAGCGGCTGGCCGTAGAGGACCTTCCGGCGGAGATCAAGGACCTCGCCGACTGCCAGTACCGTCGGCTCAACCACCGGAACGCCGAAGCCGATCTCACGAGGCTCGCCGACGACCTCGTGAAACTCTCGCCCGAACTCGCGGCCTCCGCTGAGAGCAACGGTTACCGATCGCCCGCGACCGCTTCGGACGACGAGCAGGGGGAGGAGGCAGGCGCTTCCGGTGGCGCCAGGGTGCGGGCCAAGGTGATAAAGCACCGTCAGCGCGGCGGCATCGGAAACCTCAACGGCGACTTCTCCGGGTCCTTCGTCAGCGAACCCCAGGGTCCCGTCCATACAGGCAGTGGACATCTCTACCAGGCCCCTGAGCAGCGGTTTGGTCCGTACACCTCGAGCGAGAACGGTGGGCCGAGCCCTGTGACGGATCCGCACGGGGACGAGGACGAACAGCGTTGACCGGCCCAAGCGGTACGTCGGTCAACAATCCGCAGGGGCCTCTGCACAGCGGAGCGGGGAACCAGTACAACTACCACTGGTTCATGGGCCGAGGCGAGGCGCTGGCCAGAGTCGGCACTGACCGGCTGGAGATAGTACGGGATTACCAACTCCGGCTGGCCCAGTGCTTCGTCCGCCCACGCGGCTACGGCCGGGTGGCTGAACTGCTGGCGCGGCCGGGCGCGGTGGTCGTTTTGCAGGGTGCACCGGGGACGGGGCGACGCGCGGCGGCGACGATGTTGCTCGGAGAGCAGTCCGCAGACGGCAGCCGGATCGAGGAGTTGCAGGCGGATGTGAAGGAAGACGTCTTCGATCCGTCGACCGCCGACCGCTACCTGTTGGATCTCTCTCGCGTGGCCGAGGATGAGTACGCGGCCGCCCAGCGCACACTGATGAGATACCGCTCGCTCGTGGAGAAGCACGGCGGTCGCATGGTCGTCGTCTTCCCGGCGGGCCTGGAGTGGATGCTGGACGCGGAGCTCACGCAGCTTGCGGTGACCCTCGAACGGCCCGCCGGTCGAGCGGTTCTCAGCAGGCATTTGCGTGTACGCCGGGTGCGGTTCGAGTACGAGCAGTTGAGCACGGACGAGCTGCGCCATATGTTCGACACCGCGCCCATGCGAGAGCTGGACCGCCTGGCGGAGCTGGTTCTGCAAGCGCGTAACGGAGCGCGTCACGGCACGAACTTCGCGCATTGGCGGGACGAAGCCATGGCCGCCGCGACGAACTGGTCCCAGCAGGTGGCACAACAGTTGCGGGAGCATCGGAGCGGCTCGGAGCGGGCGTTGCTGCTGGCAGCCGCGATGATGAGTGGCGCGGCAGCGGACACGATCATGGGGGCCGCGAGCCGGCTTCTCGAACTTGTGGAACACCCAAAGGACGAGACACCGAAACTTGCTCAGGAGGGGTTGGGGGAGCAGTTCGAGAAGTTGTCCCTCGTCCGCGAATCCGATGGGCGCGTTCGTTTCGGAGGGCTTGCCTACGACGCTGCGGTCCGCCGGCACTTCTGGGAGAACTTCCCGGAGCTCCGCGAGGGTTTCCGGGACTGGGTCGGGTACTGCGCAGAAGTCGCGGAACTGGGTCCGGAGGACCGTGCTCGCCTCGTCGGCCGATTCGCAGAACAAGCGCTCTCCACCGGCCGGCCCGAGGACTTGTGCGTACTCATCGAAAGGTGGACTCAGTCTTCAGTCGGCGACAGGCTGAGCGCTACGGCAGCGACGACCCTGGAACTGGGCCTCAGTCATGAACAGTACGGCGCTCACTTCCGTTTACGTGTCTACCAGTGGGCCACGGCAAGGAGCCTGAGGCCCGATCTCGCACGTGTGCTGATCGGTATCTGTCGGCACGTCATCGCTGTGACCCACCCGGAACAAGCCGTGGTGAGGCTCCGCCACCTCGCCCTGCGCCGGGACGTGACAGGGGAGCTCGGGCAAGAGGCACGTGCGGCACTGCTGCGACTCGCCGGCAGGAATCGGCGCATGTACGCGCGCGTGGTCATGCCGTTGTTGCCGAGGACCCGAGCGCAGGGCGAAAACCTGGATCTCCTCCTTGCCCTCCTGGATCCCGTACATCTGGCGGTTGAACCTCCAGGACAGCCGTTCGCGCTGGCATGGCGGGCAGTCATGGGAGTTAAGCCGGTTGCCGTCTGGCGACCCCTCGTAGAGCGCTGGCTCTGCCTGCTAGCGCGTCGGAGAGCGAGCGACCGGGTGCTCGGCGCTCTGCTATTGGCGGCCTCGGGCGACCGGAACTTGCTCAACCAGCTCTACGTAACCACCTACGACTGGGCCGACTCATCGGCCGAGGCCGATGACGGCGTCGGACACGCTCGCGGTGAGGAAAGAGCGCGGATCGCAGAGGTGTTCTGTCGGCAAATCGATCGCGCACAAGGAGTCGGAGCCGTCTCCCCCACTCCTGGTGCGGAAAGTACGGGGGAAACATGAAAACCCATCACGTAACGCGCTTCCTGTCGGTCGGCCTTTTGATCGCCGTGCTGGCAGCAGCAGCCGTACACGGCTGGCCGATCTGGGTGTGGTTCCTGCTTCCGGCGATCTGTGCCGGTGCGCTCCTGATCGACATGCGGGTGCCGCGCTCCGAGAGAGAGTCCCGTGCCTCGGCTTCCGCTCCGGACGAGGTAGTTCCGGAGCGTCCTGCCGAGAGCCCCTACCGGGAGACATCGGTGGTTTCGGTGCCAGTGGAAAGTTCCGTTGCGGACTGCCCGTTCCTGTTCTCGGCCACTGTCTGGTGGCGACCGGCCGTTCATAACGACCCCTTGTCGCACGGCAATCCTGGTGCCTTGGCCTCGGCGTCCGTTCTGGAGCGGGTCCAGCGACTGACGTCCACGGAGCACCCCAACCAGTGCATGTTCCTGGAGCACTCCATGGAGAGCGAGCTTGGCCAACCCGTTCTCGAAGCCGGAGGCCTGGTGATCACCTTCGCCACGGACATCCGGCTCACTCTGCGGGCGAAGGACCGGGAGCACCTCGACGAACTGGAGGGGTTGCGTAAGGCCGTCGGCACGTGGGAGAGCCGCCAGCAGCACGAACGCAATGTTCGTGAGTACCTCGGCGGCGACGTCCTGCAGAGCCCAGGCAGCGCGGTCGTCTGGTGGATGGCCCGCCACGACGATCAGATTGAACGCGCGGTGGAGATGATCGGCCCTCTGACGGTCCTGTCGGCGACTGCCAACGACGAGGAGATACCTGAGGACTACCGCGCCATGACACAGCCTCATGCTGGGTCGCCGGGGGGAGGCCCGATGGACGGCCTTGCCCATCCGGAACCGACCGGCGAGGAGACCGGGGAGGTCGGCCCGTCCCATCGTTCAGCGGCCGATTACCAGAGCTCCATGGATGATCCGCTGACCAGCCTGCTGGCGAGCATAGGGATCGATGAAGGGTCCGTCGAAGGCGCGGTGTTCCTGCGTCGCCTCATGGAGATGTCGGAGGCTGCTGGCCGGCCGGAAGCTGCGGAGAACATCCGTAGGCGAATGCATGCGGTGAGACAGGAAGAGGCGCCGTCCCGCGGCTACGGAGAGCCGGGAGACCACGATCCAGAAGAAGCCGGTCCACCTCCTCGCGCCGCTGATTGGCAGGTCGCTCCGGATGGCGCGGTGTCCGAAGCGGACGAGACGGACTGGTGGGACCGCACAGCATCAGGGCCCGATGGCCTCGACCCGACTCCTGAAAGGGGCGGTCGTTGAGCAGGCTCACGACACAGGACGTCTTCGACCGGATCTGTCGATCTGTAGAGGAGCGGTACGCCGAATCGGCGCCGCTGTGCGGATGCGCGAGCCGATCTCCTGCGACATTCTGCGACGGAGCGGAGCGCACCCTGAACGATCTGGTGATCCGCGCGACCCACAGTGAGCGTGGGTGCCTCGACCGAACCACCGCGTGGCTGCACGTCGCCGGCCACCTGCGGGAAGAAGCAACGGCCGGGCAGGGACACGACTGGACGATGATCGCGGTGTGGCTGCTCACTCCCCGCCTGCGACGAGCGTCGTATGTGCTCTCCCGCCGTACGGGTGCAGAGCGCGCCGATGTCTGCTCCGGTCTACTCAAGGGGGTGCTGGAGGCTGCCCGGACCGTTGAAGAAGCGGATGCAGCCGAGATCGAAGAGCACTTGGTCGACGCGGCGTTCTCCGCCGGATGGCGGACCGGCCGACGTAACTCCAAGGAGACGCTGGTTACAGGAGTGGTCGAATGGTCCGCGGAACCGGATGCGGCCGTACTCGATTCGCTGACCTTCGCTCTGGGCGACGTCGTGCATGTCCGTGCGATGTCCGGTGCACTCGCCCAGCAGGCACAGGGCGAACGACTGGGTGCGCTCGCGTATCGCATGGGCCTGTTGGCGCACATGCGTACTATCCGCCAGCAGCGCCGACAAGGCCGACTGCGTGGCGAATTCCGTCACAAGCGGACGGATCCGAGCCAGCAGCCCTGCCTGTTCGAGCTGAGGAGGCCGGACGATGAAGCATTGGAGTGACGAGTCCGTGTCCTTCTCGGCGATGTTCGGACTCCCGGCTGAGGTCGGATTACGCATCGCTGCGGAAGCTCTGAACCTGAGTCTGGGCACTGCCTACCGGCGTGTGAGAAACGGTGACTTTCCATGCCGGGTGCGCAGGAGGGGGCGACGGTACGTGGTGCGGCTTCCGGACTTGATGCGCGCACTCGGTATCCAGGACGTCCGGGTGCGCTACGACGACGTTGAAGCGGGAGCACGGTTCGCCTCCGGGGAGAGCGACGTCTGAGAAGAACGTCCCACGACGAGAGACTGGCGGAGCATAGGCACTCATCCCGCGTCGCGTGATCACCGCTACCGCACTGGTGACCCTAGGGGCAGGGCTGAGGGTTTCTCTTTCCAGGCCGGATCGCGGTGGCGGCATGGGGCGGCTTTCCGCGTGACGTGGGTCGAAGGTCTTCGGGAGCAGGGACCGTCGCCGTGGACGGCATCCTGGGCACGCCCTCGCCTCCGAAACGGGAGACACGCACACAAAACAGGTGAGGCACCGACTCTTAAGAGTAGGTGCCTCACCTGCTGTTTCAGCTGTCGGGGTGGCGGGATTTGAACCCACGACCTCTTCGTCCCGAACGAAGCGCGCTGCCAAGCTGCGCTACACCCCGATGTCGTTGGCCCACTGCCTGTGGTGCAGGTCGTGGCGACATCGATTACTTTAGCGGACCGGCGGCCGGAGACGAAATCCGGTTTCCTCGGGGTGGGGCTGGGCGGGGCTAGCCAGGGCTTGCGGGGCGGCCTCAGTCTCGCGGTGCCAGCGTCAGCAGCGTCGCCTCCGGAGGGCAAGCGAAGCGCATCGGGGTGTAGCGGCTCGCGCCGCAGCCCGCGGAGACGTGCAGGTAGGACTTCCTGCCCTCCGCCTCGTGGCGGGAGAGGCCCTTCACGCGGTCCGTGTCCAGGTCGCAGTTGGTGACCAGGGCGCCGTAGAAGGGGATGCAGAGCTGGCCGCCGTGGGTGTGGCCGGCGAGGATCAGGGGGTAGCCGTCCGCCGTGAACGCGTCCAGGGAGCGCAGGTACGGGGCGTGCACGATGCCCATCGAGAAGTCCGCGCCGGAGTCGGGGCCGCCCGCCACGTGCGCGTACCGGTCGCGCTTGATGTGCGGGTCGTCCAGGCCGGTGAGGCCGATCTCGTAGCCCTCGATCTTCAGCGAGCCGCGGGTGTTCGTGAGGTTCACCCAGCCCGCCTCGTCGAAGCCGTCGCGCAGGCCCTCCCACGGGTTGTGGATGACGCCGACCGCGGGGGCGTTGCCGTTCAGGCCGTGCTTGCCCTGTGCCTTTTCGAGCAGGTAGCGGGCGGGGTTGCGCAGCCTCGGGCCGTAGTAGTCGTTCGAGCCGAAGACGTACGCCCCGGGGAACTCCATCAGCGGGCCCAGCGCGTCCAGCGTCTCGGGGACGCCCTCCGGGTCGGACAGGTTGTCGCCCGTGTTGATCACGAAGTCGGGCCGCAGCCCCGCCAGCGAGCGCAGCCACCGCTGCTTCTTGCGCTGTCCCGAGACCATGTGGATGTCGGAGACCTGGAGGACCCGCAGGGGACGCATCCCCGACGGCAGTACGGGCACCGTGACCCGCCTCAACCGGAAAGAACGGGGCTCGATGCCGAACGAGTAGGCGAGACCGGCCGCGGCCGTCGCCGTGATGCCCAGAGGTACTGCGTATCGCGCGCGCATCCCCCCATCGTGTCAGACCCCCGCCGGCCCTCGATCCGGAGGGCGTTCAGGGTCAACCCCCGCCCCGTTCAGGGCCGATGCCCGCCCCCGGCACGCCGACCGAGCGGAAATCGAGGGGCAGACAACTCTCCGCACCTGCCACAATCAACCCATGACCACCCTCAAGGCGAAGCTGCACGAAGACCTCACCGCCGCGATCCGGGGGCGCGACGAGCTGCGCTCCTCGACGCTCCGGCTGACCCTCACCGCGATCACGAAGGAGGAGGTCGCGGGCAAGGAAGCGCGCGAGCTCTCCGATGACGAGGTGCAGAAGGTGATCGCCCGCGAGGCGAAGAAGCGCCGCGAGGCCGCCGAGGCCTTCGCCGAGGGCGGCCGCGCCGAGCAGGCCGCGAAGGAGAAGGCGGAGGGCGAGATCCTCGCCGAGTACCTCCCGAAGCAGCTCTCCGACGACGAGCTCCAGGAGATCGTCGCCCAGGCCGTGGCGGAGGCCAAGGCCGCCGGTGCGGAGGGGCCGCGTGCCATGGGTCAGGTCATGAAGATCGTGAATCCGAAGGTCGCGGGTCTGGCCGAGGGCGGCCGCGTCGCCGCCACGGTCAAGAAGCTTCTCGCGGGCTGAGAGCCGATCCCTCGCCTTTCATGGAGGGAAGGGTCCGTACGGCGATGAGGGCGCCCCCTGCCTCAGGGGGCGCCCTCATCCACGTATCAGCCGATGCAGCGAGCCGGGACTACCGCGGCCAGCCCCCGCCGATCCCGCCCCCGATGCCGTTCCCGCCGCCACCGTGACCGCCACCGTTCCCGTTCCCGCCGAGCACGTCCGGCGGGATCGAGAAGCCGGGCCAGGGCTCGCCGCCGCCCCCACCGCCGATCCCGCCACCGTCACTGCCACCGCCGCCGTTGCCGCCGGGACCACCGGCACCGCCGCCACCGTTCCCGCTGCCGCCGTCACCGCCCGGCTTCCCGTCGTCGTGGCCGCCGCCGTGGTCCCGGTCCTTGCTCTTGCCGCCGGGGATGTGGACGGTGTTGAAGCCCGGCGCCGGCTTGCCCGCGAGGGCGCCGCTCATCGCGTCGCGCCAGATCGGGCCCGGCACCTCGCCACCGAACACCTTGTCGTACGGGACGCCGCCGATGGTGATGTCGACCATCTGCCGCTTGTGCATCGGGTCGCCGACCCAGACCGCGCCCGACATGTTCGGGGTGTAGCCCACGAACCAGGCGGCGTAGCGGTAGTCGGTCGTACCCGTCTTGCCCGCGCTCGGGCGGGAGCCGAGCCCCGCCTTCTTGCCCGTGCCGTCCTCGACCACGCCCTGGAGCAGCGTGTTGATGGTGTCGGCCGTCTTCTCCGACATGGCACGCGAGCACGTCGACTTCGGCACCGGCAGCGACTTGCCGCCGAGCGTCGTGATCGTCTCGATGGCGATCGGCGTGCAGTACGTGCCGCGCGAGGCGAAGGTCGCGTACGCGCCCGCCATCGTCAGCGGTGACATCTCCTGGGTGCCGAGGGCGATCGACGGCGCCTGCACGAGCTCCTTGCCGTCGGCCCGCTTCACGCCCATCTTGTCGGCCAGCTTCGTCACCGGGCAGATGCCGATGTCGCCGATGAGCTGCACGTAGTAGGTGTTGACCGACTTCGCGGTCGCTTCCTCCATGCCGTAAGGACCGACCTCGGACTCGTTCTCGTTGGTCAGCTTCGCGCCGCCCGAGTTCCGCCACTCCTTGCCGTCACAGGTCGCCACCCGCTCCGGATACGGCATCTCGTACGGGGACGAGTAGCTCTGACCCGCCGACTTGCCGCCCTCCAGGGCCGCCGCCGCGACGATCGGCTTGAACGTCGAACCGGGCTGATAGCCCGCGCCGCCGCCCATGGAGTCGTCCACGGAGAGGTTGATCGTGGTCTCGTCCTTCTTGAAGCCGTACGGACGGGACTGGCCCATGCCGAGGATCTTGCCCGTGCCCGGCTCGACGATGGTGGCGGCGGTCGCCACGTCGTCGGTCTTGTTCACATGATCCTTTATCGAGGCCTGCACCGAGTCCTGGGCCTGCGGATCCAGCGTGGTGCGGACCTTCAGGCCGCCCCGGTTCCAGACCTTGGCCCGCTCTTCCTTCGTCTTGCCGAAGACCGGGTCGTTGAGGAACACCTCGCGCACGTAGTCACAGAAGAAGCCGGCGCCGCTGACCGAGGTGATGCAGCCGTTCTTAGGGCGGCTCACCTTCAGGCCGAGGTCGGTCTTCTTCGCTTCGTCGGCCTCCGCCTGCGAGATGTCGTGCGTGTCGGCCATCCGCTGCAGCACCACGTTGCGCCGCTTGGTGGCCTCGGCCGCGTCGTTGACCGGGTCGTACCTGCTGGGGGACTGCACGATGCCGGCGAGGAGCGCGGCCTCCTGCACCTTCAGGTCCTTGGCGTGCTTGGAGAAGTACCGCTGGGCCGCGGCCTCGATGCCGTACGCCTGCTGACCGAAGTACGTGATGTTCAGGTAGTTCTTGAGGATGCGCTTCTTGCCGAGCTTGTCCTCGACCTGGATCGCGTACTTCAGCTCGCGGATCTTGCGGCCCAGCGTCTGCTGCGTGGCCTCGGCGACCTTCGTCGGGTCGTCGCCGGCCTCCTCCACGAAGACGTTCTTCACGTACTGCTGCGTGAGCGTGGACGCGCCCTGCGAGACGCCGCCGCTCTGCGCGTTCTGGTTGAGGGCGCGCAGGATGCCCTTGAGGTCGACCGCGCCGTGCTCGTAGAAGCGGGCGTCCTCGATCGCGACGATCGCCTTCTGCATGTACGGCGAGATGTCCTTGAGCGGCACGACCGTGCGGTCACGTGAGTAGACCGTCGCGATCTGCCCGCCCTTGTTGTCCAGGATCGTGGTGCGCTGACTGAGCGGCGGCTGTTTGAGGTTGGCGGGGATCTCGTCGAACGACTCGACCGAGCCCTTGGCCGCCAGGCCCAGTGCCCCGGCCGCGGGCAGGGCGATCCCGGCCAGCACCGCACCTGCCAGGACGCTGACTCCTAGGAACTTCGCGGCCTGCTGAGTTGGTGACAGACCACCGCCCGAGCGCTTCTTTCCCATGAGGGCAGCCTACGTTCTGATTCGCCGGACAGGCCTTAATGCCTTGGCCTAAGCTGCTCCCAACTGTCACAGCGGTGCGGTTCGGCAACAAGCCCTGCATCGCTTCCGGATCCGACGAATTCCTGTCCGAATTCGCCTCATGTGGCGCCCGTCGTCCGTTGTGACTCAACTGAACTGTCCCGGAATGCCGGGTTCCTCACGGATGTCGCCCGCTCACTCCGTCGGGTGATCTGCCGCTTACGCATAGTCCGTTCGGGCCATCCAAGATTGGGCCCGAAGGGGGTGTTGCGCTGTGCCCACCTTCCGTAACGTCCTCAACTGGCGGCGGTGCATATGCCGCTGCCGCCGTGGGGGAGCCTCGATTCGGGAGAGGACGGCGCCGGTATGGGCTGGGTAACCGACTGGAGTGCGCAGGCGGCCTGCCGCACTACCGATCCGGATGAACTGTTCGTTCAAGGAGCAGCGCAGAACAGGGCCAAGGCGGTGTGCACCGGATGTCCGGTGCGGACCGAGTGCCTTGCCGACGCGCTGGACAATCGCGTCGAGTTCGGCGTGTGGGGTGGCATGACGGAGCGGGAGCGTCGCGCTTTGCTGCGCAGGCGTCCCACCGTCACCTCATGGCGCAGGCTCCTGGAGACAGCGCGCTCCGAGTACGAGCGCGGCGCGGGCCTGCTGCCCGTGGACTTGGAGGACGAGGAGACGTACGAGAGCTACGCGGCGGTGGGGTAGGCCGTCAGGGCGATGAAACCTGATCCGGGGTGTCCGGGCCGGTGAACCCCACGTTCCGTCAGCCCGCCAGCCGGTCCCCTACGGCCCGGAGCCCCGCAAGGTCATGCACATCCCCGGGCAGTGCGGCCACTTCGGCGACCGCCACCTCGGGGTGGCGCGCGGTGAAGCGATCGCGCGTGCGCTGCTCCCGTGTGAGCAGCTGCATGCGCTCCGCGTGCAGCCGCAGCAGAGCCGCGGTCAACTGCTCGACGGACGGGTCGGGTGCCGCAGGGGTCTTCGTGGCGGCCGTGACGGCAGGGTTCTCAGTGACGGCAGGGTTCTCCGTGACCGCGGGGGGCTCGCTGGTCGCGGAGTCTGCGGTGGTCGCTGCGGTGGTCGCGGGGTCCTCGGACGGTGCGGGGTCCTCGGACGGCGCGGGAGCCTCGGTGGGCCCGGGGTCTTCTGGAGTCGCGGGTTCCTCTGAAGTCGCCTGATTATCGTGGGAGTTACGAACTCCTACCTTCCCCTCCCCCTGATCCACAATGCCGCTCTCCTCAAGATTTTCCGCGGCGGCGAGTGCCCGCTCGGCCGACAGCTGAGCGGCGCCGCTGCCATGCACCCGGTTCAGTACGAGACCGGCGAGCGGCATGTCGTCCGCGGCGAGGCGCTCCACGAAGTACGCGGCCTCCCGCAGCGCGTCCCGCTCCGGCGAAGCCACCACCAGGAACGCCGTTCCTGGCGCCTGCAGCAGCCGGTACGTCGCGTCCGCCCGCGTACGGAAACCGCCGAACATGCTGTCCATGGCCGTCACGAACATCTGTACGTCACGCAGCAGCTGCCCGCCGAGCAGCTTGCCGAGGGCCCCCGTCATCATCGACATGCCGACGTTCAGGAACTTCATCCCGGCCCGGCCGCCCACCTTCGCCGGCGCCATGAGCAGCCGGATCAACTTCCCGTCCAGGAAGGACCCGAGGCGCTTCGGGGCGTCGAGGAAGTCCAGCGCCGAGCGCGAGGGCGGCGTGTCCACGACGATCAGGTCCCACTCGTCCCGGGACCGCAGCTGCCCCAGCTTCTCCATCGCCATGTACTCCTGCGTGCCCGCGAAGCCCGCCGAAAGCGACTGGTAGAAGGGGTTGTCGAGGATCGCCCTCGCGCGCTCCTTGTCCGTGTGCGCCTCGACGATCTCGTCGAAGGTGCGCTTCATGTCGAGCATCATGGCGTGCAGCTCACCGGTGCCGTCGATCGCCTTGACCTGCCGCGGGACGTTGTCGAGGGAGTCGATGCCCATGGACTGGGCGAGCCTGCGCGCCGGGTCGATGGTGAGCACGACGACCTTGCGGCCCCGCTCCGCCGCGCGCAGCCCGATGGCGGCCGCCGTGGTCGTCTTGCCGACGCCGCCGGATCCGCAGCACACCACGATGCGGGTCTTCGGGTCGTCGATCAGGGAGTCCACGTCCAGCACGCGGCCGGGGGCCAGCGTCCGTGCCGCTTCCTGGCTGCTCGTCATGCGATCCCTTGCTTCCGCAGTTCCGTGGCGAGTTCGTAGAGGCCCGCCAGGTCCATCCCGCCGGTGAGCAGCGGGAGTTCGTGCAGAGGCTGACCGAATCCGGTCAGCTGGGCGCGCTGGTCGCGCTCCAGGGCGTACCGCTCGGCGTACTCCGCGGCCTGCTCCAGGAGCGGATCGACCAGCCGCTCGGCGCCGCCGCCGCGGCGCGCACCGCCGAGCCCGGCGGCCGACAGCGACTTGGCGATGGCCGTACGAGGCGTCCGGTCGAGGCCGCGCTCCAGCGAGGCGTCGCCCAGCAGGGCCGGACGCACCATGTTGACGATGACCCGGCCCACGGGCAGCTGCGCGGCCCGCAGCTCGGCGATCCCGTCGGCGGTCTCCTGGACCGGCATCTCCTCCAGGAGGGTCACCAGGTGCACGGCCGTCTCGGGGGACTTCAGGACCCGCATCACGGCCTGTGCCTGATTGTGTATCGGGCCGATCTTCGCGAGCCCGGCGACCTCGTCGTTCACGTTCAGGAAGCGGGTGATGCGGCCGGTCGGCGGGGCGTCCATCACCACGCAGTCGTACGCGTACCGCCCGCTCTTGTCCTTGCGGCGCACGGCTTCGCAGGCCTTGCCGGTCAGCAGCACGTCACGGAGGCCCGGCGCGATGGTGGTGGCGAAGTCGATGGCGCCGAGCTTCTTCAGGGCCCGGCCCGCGCCCCCCAGTTTGTAGAACATCTGGAGGTAGTCGAGCAGCGCGAGCTCGGGATCGATGGCGAGGGCATACACCTCCCCGCCCCCGGGAGCGACGGCGATCTTCCGCTCCTCATAGGGCAGCGCTTCGGTTTCGAAGAGCTGCGCGATGCCCTGCCTGCCCTCGACCTCGACGAGGAGGGTGCGTTTGCCCTCCGTCGCCAGGGCGAGCGCGAGGGCCGCGGCCACCGTGGTCTTGCCGGTACCGCCCTTGCCACTGACGACCTGGAGCCTGCTCACCCTTCCGAGCCTAACCAGTCGCCGCCCGGACCATGCAGGAGCCCACCCTGAGCAGCCCCCGACACCGACTACAGTCGGCCACATGACCAAGTGGGAATACGCAACCGTGCCTCTGCTCGTCCACGCCACGAAGCAGATTCTGGACACCTGGGGCGAGGACGGCTGGGAGCTGGTCCAGGTCGTGCCCGGGCCGAACAACCCCGAGCAGCTCGTCGCCTACCTGAAGCGGGAGAAGCAGGCATGAGCGGCGCAGTCGAGGCCCGCCTCGCCGAGCTCGGCCTGACGCTGCCGGAGGTCGTGCCGCCGCTGGCCTCGTACCAGCCGGCCGTCCAGTCCGGCGTGTACGTCTACACCGCGGGCCAGCTCCCGATGGTGGACGGCAAGCTCGCCGTGACCGGCAAGGTCGGCGGCGAGGTCACCCCGGAGGAGGCCAAGGACCTGGCCCGCACCTGCGCGCTGAACGCGCTGGCCGCGGTCAAGTCGGTCGCCGGTGACCTGGACCGCGTCGCGCGTGTCGTGAAGGTCGTCGGCTTCGTCGCCTCGGCCCCGGACTTCACCGGGCAGCCCGGCGTGATCAACGGCGCCAGCGAACTCCTCGGCGAGGTCTTCGGCGACAAGGGCGTGCACGCCCGCAGCGCCGTGGGTGTCGCCGTGCTGCCGCTGGACGCCCCGGTGGAGGTCGAGTTCCAGGTGGAGCTCACAGAGGCGTAAAACGGTCGCTCCGGAGAACAGTCCCTCCGGAGAAACCGTCCCTCCGGAGTGGCCGTTCACACCGAGCGGCGCTCCGTAGGGCCCGATTGTTGCCTCTCGAACATCAGCCCACTAGGGGATAGCCTCCGCCCATGGCAAATGGGCAGTGGTACCCCCCGGAGTGGCCCGACCGCATCCGCGCCCTCGCGAGCGGCGAGCTGACTCCGGCCACCCCGCGCCGCGCCGCGACCGTCATGCTGCTCAGGGACGGCACGGAGGGCGCTGAAGTACACATGCTGCGCAGACGCGCCTCCATGGCCTTCGCCGGAGGCGCGTACGCGTATCCGGGCGGCGGCGTCGACCCGCGCGACGACGACCATCTGGTGCGCTGGGCAGGGCCCCCGCGCGCGTCTTGGGCGGCCCGGCTCGGCGTCGAGGACGAGGCCGCCGCCCAGGCGATCGTCTGCGCCGCGGTCCGCGAGACGTACGAAGAGGCGGGCGTCCTGCTCGCGGGGCCGACTCCGGAGACGGTGGTCGGCGACACCACGGGCGACGACTGGGAGGCCGACCGCGAGGCCCTGGTGGCCCGTGACCTGTCCTTCGCGGAGTTCCTGGACCGCCGCGGCCTCCACCTGCGCAGCGACCTCCTCGCCGCGTGGGCCCGCTGGATCACCCCCGAGTTTGAGCCCAGGCGTTACGACACGTTCTTCTTCGTGGCCGCGCTTCCCGAGGGCCAGCGCACCCGCAACGCCTCCACGGAGGCCGACCGCACGGTCTGGATCCGCCCCGCGGAGGCGGCCGCCGGCTACGACGAGGGCGAGCTCCTGATGATGCCGCCCACCATCGCGACCCTGCGCGCCCTGAGCGCCCACCCGACGCCCCAGGCGGCCCTCGCCGCCGCCCCCTCCCAGGACATGGCACCGGTCCTCGCACAAGCTCACCTGGAGAACGGCGCATTGGTCCTCTCCTGGCCGGGCCACGACGAGTTCACCAAGCACATCGCCGCGGGCAGCGAGCGGTGACCTCACCCTGCCACCCCCGCCCAGACAGGACAGGAGTCACCCCCGCATGACCGATGCCGCCGCCCTCCCCGGCCAGCCCCGCGGCGGAGTCCTCACCGGCCCCGCCACCGCCCGCGCGGTCAACGTCCTCGCGCCCAACCCCTCCGCGATGACCCTGGACGGCACGAACACCTGGATCGTCTCCGAGCCGGACTCCCCGCTGGCGGTGGTCATAGACCCGGGGCCGCTGGACGACGCCCACCTGAGCCGCGTCGTCGAGACGGCCGAGAAGATGGGCAAGCGCGTCGCCCTGACCCTGCTCACCCACGGCCACCCCGACCACGCGGAGGGCGCCTCCCGCTTCGCGGAGCTGACGCGCACCCACGTACGCGCCCTGGACCCCGCCCTGCGCCTCGGCGACGAGGGCCTGGCGGCCGGCGACGTCATCACCACGGGAGGCCTGGAGCTGCGCGTCGTCGCCACCCCCGGCCACACGGCGGACTCGCTCTGCTTCCACCTCCCCGCCGACCGCGCGGTCCTGACGGGCGACACGATCCTCGGACGCGGCACGACGGTCGTGGCGCACCCCGACGGCCGCCTCGGCGACTATCTGGACTCCCTGCGCCGGCTGCGCTCCCTGACGGTCGACGACGGCGTCCACACGGTCCTGCCGGGGCACGGGCCGGTCCTCGAGGACGCCCAGGGGGCCGTCGAGTTCTATCTGGCGCACCGCGCCCACCGGCTGGCGCAGGTCGAGACGGCCGTGGAGAACGGCCACACGGAGGCCGCGGACGTCGTCGCACACGTGTACGCCGACGTGGACCGCTCCCTGTGGCCGGCCGCGGAGCTCTCGGTCCGGGCGCAGTTGGACTACCTGCGGGAACACGGGCTGATCTGACGGCCGGAAAACGCGATGGGTCCCGCCTCCGAAGAGGCGGGACCCATCCACGTACAGAACGCGTCGGAACGTGTCAGACCGCGTACAGAAAAAGCGTCAGCGCGACCGCTTGGCCAGGCGCTCGACGTCCAGCAGGATCACGGCGCGGGCCTCGAGCCGCAGCCAGCCGCGACCGGCGAAGTCGGCGAGCGCCTTGTTGACCGTCTCGCGGGAGGCGCCGACCAGCTGGGCGAGCTCTTCCTGCGTGAGGTCGTGCACGACGTGGATGCCCTCTTCGGACTGCACGCCGAAGCGGCGCGACAGGTCGAGGAGCGCGCGGGCCACGCGGCCGGGCACGTCGGAGAAGACGAGGTCGGACATCTGGTCGTTGGTCTTGCGCAGGCGCCGGGCGACGGCGCGCAGCAGCGCGGCGGCCACCTCGGGCCGGGCGTTCAGCCAGGGCTGGAGGTCGCCGTGGCCGAGGCCGAGCAACTTCACCTCGGTGAGGGCGGAGGCCGTGGCGGTCCGCGGGCCGGGGTCGAAGAGCGAGAGCTCACCGATCAGCTCGCCGGGGCCGAGCACCGCGAGCATGTTCTCGCGGCCGTCGGGCGAGGTGCGGTGGAGCTTCACCTTGCCCTCGGTGACCACGTACAGCCGGTCTCCGGGGTCGCCCTCATGGAAGAGAGCATCCCCGCGCGCGAGCGTCACCTCACTCATGGAGGCGCGGAGCTCCGCGGCCTGCTCGTCATCGAGCGCCGCGAAGAGCGGGGCGCGCCGCAGAACGTCGTCCACGAGTTCTCTCCTTGTCGACCTGCTCAGGGGATCTTGGTTCCCCGCATATCAGGGGTCCGTGTTCCCCATTTTGCCGGACGGTCCAAACAGTGTGATCAGTCACAAGTCTGCCGCACCGGCGCCGCGAGCTGTGCGGGAGGGGGCCAATTGGGGGCCGATCCATGGGGTCAGGGACGGATGTCAGTGTCGGGCTCTAGGCTGGCCGGGTGTCCAAAAAGCCGGTGAGAGCACAGGCCGAGGGGGCTGAGCCGGTGGCCGCCCTCCAGGATTCCGCTGTGGGCGAACACGCGTCCAATGCTTCCAATAAAGCGACAAAACGGACAGCTTTTCTGATGTCCCCGGCGAAGAGGTCGGCCCTGTGAGCGCGAAGAAGACGACGCCCGAGAAGAAGGCGATTCCGGAGAAGAAGGCGGCGCCCGCGAAGAAGAAGGCGGCGCCCGCGAAGAAGAAGGCGGCGCCCGGGAAGGTGACCCGCGAGAAGGCGACGCCCGAGAAGCCGTCGACCGCCCTCGTCCGCCGCGCCCGGCGGATCAACCGCGAGCTCGCGGACGTGTATCCGTACGCCCACCCGGAGCTGGACTTCGAGAACCCCTTCGAGCTCCTGGTCGCCACGGTCCTCTCCGCCCAGACGACCGACCTGCGGGTGAATCAGACGACCCCGCGCCTCTTCGCCAAGTACCCGACTCCGGAGGACCTGGCCGCGGCCGTCCCCGAAGAGGTCGAGGAGCTGATCAGGCCCACCGGCTTCTTCCGGGCCAAGACCAAGTCGATCATGGGCCTGGCGAAGGCCCTGCGGGACGACTTCGGCGGTGAGGTCCCCGGCCGCGTGGACGACCTCGTCAAGCTGCCCGGAGTGGGCCGCAAGACCGCGTTCGTCGTCCTCGGCAATGCGTTCGGTGTCCCCGGCATCACCGTGGACACCCACTTCGGCCGCCTTGTCCGCCGCTGGAAGTGGACCGAGGAGACCGACCCGGAGAAGGTCGAGGCGGCCGTCGCCGCGCTCTTCCCGAAGAGCGAGTGGACGATGCTCTCGCACCGGGTGATCTTCCACGGCCGCCGCATCTGCCACTCCCGCAAGCCCGCCTGCGGCGCCTGCCCCATCGCCCCGCTCTGTCCGGCGTACGGGGAAGGGGAGACGGACCCGGAGAAGGCACAGAAGCTGCTGAAGTACGAGAAGGGCGGCTTCCCGGGCCAGCGCCTCAAGCCGCCGCCGGACTACCCGGGCAAGCCCGCACCGCCGCTCGCCGCGGGGTGAGGCGCCACGGACGAGTACCGACAGCACCGGGTGGAACGAACCACAGGGCCAAGAGCGTTGTCCAGAGACGGACGGGGGTGCCGATGACGCACGCGAGCGACATGACGGACAGCACGACCAGCAATACCCACCTGAGCAACACCCACCCGAGCAACACCCATGCGGGCACGAGTGACGGCAGCCCCCTGCTCAGCACCGCGGGCCTGCCCACGTGGCTGGACCCGGTCGTCCACGCCGCGCGGACCGTCGAGCCGCTCCAGCTGAGCCGCTTCCTGCCCCCGGAGAGCGGCGCCGGACGCCAGTCCGCCGTACTCGTCCTCTTCGGAGAGGGCGAAAAGGGTCCCGAGCTGCTCCTGATGGAGCGCGCGGGCTCCCTCCGTTCGCACGCGGGCCAGCCCTCCTTCCCCGGCGGCGCCCTCGACCCCGCGGACGGCGACCCGCAGGGTGAAGGGCCGCTGCGCGCCGCCCTGCGCGAGGCCGAGGAGGAGACGGGGCTCGACCCCAGGGGCGTCCAGCTCTTCGCCGTGCTGCCCCGCCTCTTCATCCCGGTGAGCGACTTCGTCGTGACCCCCGTGCTCGGCTGGTGGCGCACCCCGACACCGGTGGGCGTCGTCGATCCGAACGAGACAGCGCGGGTCTTCACGGTCCCCGTGTCCGATCTCACGGACCCGGCGAACCGGGCGACGGCGGTCCACCCCCGCGGCCACGACGGCCCGGCGTTCCTCGTCGAGTCCGCTCTGGTCTGGGGTTTCACCGCGGGCGTGATCGATAGAATCCTGCACTTCGCGGGCTGGGAGCGCCCCTGGGACCGCGGCAGGCGGGTCCCGCTCGACTGGCACGCATGACAAGGTTGCGTGGAATGGGCGACCGCGATGCGAGGCGAGGATTGAATCGGTGAACGTGCTGGACGTCCTGCTGCTGCTCGCCGCCGTGTGGTTCGCGGTCGTGGGGTACCGCCAGGGCTTCGTGGTCGGCATCCTCTCGGTGATCGGATTCCTGGGCGGCGGCCTCGTCGCCGTCTATCTGCTGCCGATCATCTGGGACGCCGTCAAGGACGACGACGCGGCCACGGTGAGTACGACCGCGGCGGTGGTGGCCGTCGTCATCGTGATCGTCTGCGCCTCGATCGGCCAGGCCTTCACCACCCACCTCGGCAACAAGCTCCGCAGATACATCACTTGGCAGCCCGCCCGCGCCCTGGACGCGACGGGCGGCGCCCTGGTGAACGTCGTGGCGATGCTCCTCGTCGCCTGGCTGATCGGCTCCGCCCTCGCGGGCACGACGCTGCCGACGCTCGGCAAGGAGGTGCGCAGCTCCAAGGTCCTCCTCGGGGTCTCCCGCGCGCTGCCGGGCCAGGCCGACACGTGGTTCAACGACTTCTCGTCGGTCCTCGCGCAGAACGGCTTCCCGCAGGTCTTCAGCCCGTTCTCGAACGAGCCCATCAAGGACGTGAGGCCCCCGGACCCCAAGCTCGCCAAGAGCAAGGTCGCGACGGAGGCCAAGCGCTCCATCGTGAAGGTCCGCGGTGAGGCCCGCAGCTGCGGCAAGGTCCTGGAAGGCACCGGATTCGTCTTCGCCGACCGCCGCGTCATGACCAACGCGCACGTGGTCGGCGGCGTGGACGAGCCGACGGTCCAGATAGGCGATCAGAACCAGGTGTACGACGCGAAGGTCGTGCTCTACGACTGGGAGCGGGACATCGCCGTACTGGACGTGCCCACGCTGAAGGCGCCCGCGCTGCGGTTCACGTCGCAGGACGCGCCCAGCGGCGCCGGCGCCATCGTCGCGGGCTTCCCCGAGGACGGGCCTTACGACGTCCGCCCCGCGCGCGTGCGCGGCCGCATCCAGGCCAAGGGCCCGGACATCTACCACCGCGGCACCGTGCGCCGTGATGTGTACTCGCTCTACGCGACGGTCCGCCAGGGCAACTCCGGCGGCCCGCTGCTCACGCCCGACGGCAAGGTCTACGGCGTGGTCTTCGCGAAGTCCCTCGACGACCCGGACACCGGGTACGTACTGACGACGGACGAGGTGCGCGAGGACATCGAGCGCGGCCGCACCGCCAACCAAGAGGTCGACAGCCAGGGTTGCGCGCTCTAGAGCGGTGGCGGGAGGGCCCGGCCGGCCGGGTCAGTCGCGCGTGTGCCGAAGCCGCGCGGAGACCCAGCGGGCCCTCCTGCGGAGGATGCGGGGAATGCCCATCGCCTGAGTGGGGCCGTGGTGGCCCGGGTCCTGCTGCGGCCCGCCCCTCTCGTGGCTGTTCAGCGCTGCGGCCGAGCGGCGATTGCGTGCTACGTCACTGTAGTCGTGCGTCCAGCCCATACCCCGACGTGTGCCCGCGCCCCAAGGTCGGTAACCGCGCGCAGGCGCCCCAATTGGCCTATGCGCCGGGCAATTGGCGTTCGTAGGACAAGTGTTCGCCGCGAACACCCGCACTGTTTCACCGATCGGGCTCGGGATCCTTCAACCAGTTCACCAGCTCCGTGGAGAACGCCCCGGGATCCTCCTCGTGCGGGAAGTGTCCGAGGCCGTCGAACAGGCGCCAGCGGTACGGGGCTTCGACGTATTCGCCGGAGCCTGCCGCGCTTCTCGTTCGCATCACGGGGTCGAGCGAACCGTGCAGATGCAGCGTCGGCACCCGCACCGGGCGCTTCATGCGCCGGTTGAACTGGATTCCGTCCGGCCGCGCCATCGACCGCACCATCCAGCGGTACGGCTCGATCGAGCAGTGCGCCGTCGAGGGGATGCACACGGCGCGCCGGTACGTCTCGATCGCGTCGTCGTCCGGCAGCCGCGGCCCCGACCAGTCCCGCACCAGACGGCCCACCAGGGCCCCGTCGTCGGCGACGAGCTGACGCTCCGGCACCCACGGCCGCTGGAAACCCCACACGTACGAGGCGGCGGCGGTCTGCTTGCGGTCCGACAGCATCGCCGAACGCCAGCGCCGCGGATGCGGCATCGAGGAGACGGCGAGGCGGCGCACCAGCTTGGGCCGCATCACGGCCGCCGTCCACGCCAGATACCCGCCGAGGTCGTGCCCGACGAGCGCCGCGTCCGGCTCGCCGAGGGAGCGCACGACGCCGGTGATGTCGAGCGCGAGGTTCGCCGGGTCGTAGCCGCGGGGCGTGCGGTCGCTGCCGCCCACCCCCCGCAGGTCCATCGCGACGGCCCGGAAGCCCGCGTCGGCGAGCGCCACCATCTGGTGCCGCCACGTCCACCAGAACTGCGGAAAGCCGTGCAGCAGCAGGACCAGCGGCCCGTCGCCCAGCTCGGCGATGTGGAAGCGCGCGCCGTTGGCGGCCACGTCCCGGTGGGACCAGGGGCCCTCGATGCGTACGACCGAGGCGGAGGATTGGGCCGATGGGGTGGCAGGGTCCGTCATGAGGACGAGCGTGCCACAGTGGCCCCCGTCTCACCGACTCGGACGTCGACCGTACCCGCGGGGCTCACCGCACGGGGGTGCGGCTTGACGTTCCCCAGTACGGCAGCCGTCTCTTTGGCCGAAGCGGCGACCTTCTGCGGGCCCTTGCCCTTCTTGGCCTTCTTCGCGAAGACGACGCCGATCAGCGCGAGCAGCCCGGCCACCAGCACATTGGCGGCGAAGGACAGCAGGAAGCAGACGGCGAGGTTCCAGCCGCTCCAGGTACGGATGCCGTACGCGAGCGCGAAGCTCAGCATCGGCAGCGAGAAGATGAGGACCGTGCCGGCCGCGGCGAACGCGCCGCCGCCGATCGCGCCGCGCTTGACGTCCTGACGCAGCTGGGCCTTGGCCAGTGCGATCTCGTCGTGCACCAGCGCGGACATCTCACCGGTCGCCGTGGCGACCAGCTGGCCGAGGCTGCGCTCGGCGCCGACAGGACCGTCGGGTGAGCTCATCGCGTTCTCCCCTTTTTCTCTTCTGATCTCTTCTGAGATATGTCTGCTCAGATCATGCCGGACCGTTGCCATCCTCGCGTTCCCCACCCGAGACTTCGGCAAGCCTTCGATGCTCCGCGGCCTTCTTCTCGTAGATGGCGGCCATCCGGAGGTGGTACTCCGGATCGTCCATCTCGTAGATGTCGGGGACACCGCTGAGGTCCTCGTCGCGCTCCTCGTCCTCCCACAGCTTGCGGTACTTGGCGTTGCGGACCTTCAGGAGGATCCCGGAGAGCACGGCCGCGATGAGGGAGCCGCTCAGGACGGCCGCCTTGATCTCGTCGGTGAGCAGCGGGTCCGCGGTGAAGGCGAGTTCGCCGATCAGCAGCGAGACGGTGAAGCCGATGCCTGCCAGCGAGGCGACCGCGAAGACGTCGGGCCAGGCCAGGTCGTCGTTCAGCTCGGCCTTGGTGAAGCGTGCCGCGAGCCACGTGCCGCCGAAGATGCCGACCGCCTTGCCGATCACCAGGCCGAGCACCACACCGAGCGTCTCCGGCTTGGTGAACACATCGCCGAGCGCGCCGCCCGAGACGACCACCCCGGCGCTGAACAGGGCGAACAGCGGCACGGCCAGGCCCGCGGAGAGGGGACGTACGAGATGTTCGATGTGCTCGCCGGGGGAGTGCTCCTCGCTCGCGTCCTCCTTGTGGCAGCGCAGCATGAGGCCCATGGCGACGCCCGCGATGGTGGCGTGGATGCCGCTGTTGTACATCAGGCCCCAGATGGCGAGCGCCAGCGGAACGTAGATGTACCAGCCGCGCACCCGCTTCCTGAGCAGCAGCCAGAAGACGGCGAGGCCGAGGACGGCGCCGCCGAGCGCCGCGAAGTTGAGGTCGCTGGTGAAGAAGACCGCGATGATCAGGATCGCGAAGAGGTCGTCGACGACGGCGAGGGTGAGCAGGAAGGCGCGCAGCGCGGACGGCAGCGAGGTGCCGATGACCGCGAGGACCGCGAGCGCGAAGGCGATGTCGGTCGCCGTCGGGACGGCCCAGCCGTCCAGGGAACCGCCGCCGACGGTGTTGGTGAGGACGTAGACGAGCGCGGGCACGGCCATGCCGCAGAGCGCCGCGACGACGGGCAGCGCCGCCGCCCTCGGGTCGCGCAGGTCGCCCGCGACCAGCTCGCGCTTGAGTTCGATGCCGGCCACGAAGAAGAAGACGGCGAGCAGGCCGTCGGCCGCCCAGTGCTGGATGGAGAGGTCGAGCCCGAGCGAGGCGGGGCCGAGGTGGAAGCCGCGTACCGAGTCGTAGGAGCCGCCGGCCGTGTTGGCCCAGATCAGGGCGGTGACGGCCGCGACGAGCAGGAGCACGCCACCGACGGTCTCGGCGCGCAGCGCGTTCGCGACGAAGTTCCGCTCAGGGAGCGAGAGGCGTCCGAGGACCTTGCGCTGGCTGTCGGTGTTGCGTATGGGCGCGGACACGTGAGTCGACCTCCGGTCGGGTAGGCAGGGCTGAGCACATGCCGACCAGACTTCCCGGCGCACCTTGGTACTTCTCGTCGCGTCATCTTGTCGCGATGTTGACGCGATCCTTAGCTTACCTAACGTACGCCCGGACGAATCCAGTGATCTTCACCCTAAGTGCAAAAGGGGCACCCGGCGCGCCTGGCGCCGGGTGCCCTTCTCGTCGTACGGCTACGGCCTAGTCCTCGCTGGGCGCGGCCGGCAGCTTCGTCTGGATCAGGTCCATCACGGACGAGTCGGTGAGCGTCGTGACGTCACCGAGCTCGCGGTTCTCCGCGACGTCCCGAAGGAGACGGCGCATGATCTTGCCGGACCGGGTCTTCGGCAGCTCGGCCACCGGGAGGACCCGCTTCGGCTTGGCGATCGGGCCGAGCGTGGCGCCCACGTGGTTGCGCAGGTCCGCCACGAGCCCCTCGTCCTCGGCGCTCGCCGTGCCCCGCAGGATCACGAACGCCACGATGGCCTGGCCCGTCGTCTCGTCCGCCGCGCCCACGACCGCCGCCTCGGCGACCGCCGGGTGCGAGACGAGCGCCGACTCGACCTCGGTGGTGGAGATGTTGTGCCCGGAGACGAGCATCACGTCGTCCACCCGGCCGAGCAGCCAGATGTCGCCGTCGTCGTCCTTCTTCGCGCCGTCACCGGCGAAGTACCTGCCCTCGAAACGCGACCAGTACGTGTCGATGAACCGCTGGTCGTCGCCCCAGATGGTGCGCAGCATCGACGGCCACGGCTCGGTCAGGACGAGATAGCCACCGCCGCCGTCCGGCACCTCATTCGCCTCGTCGTCGACGACGGTGGCGGAGATGCCCGGCAGGGCGCGCTGGGCGCTGCCCGGCTTGGTCTCGGTCACGCCCGGCAGCGGCGAGATCATCATCGCGCCGGTCTCGGTCTGCCACCAGGTGTCCACGATGGGGCACTTGTCGGCGCCGATGTTCTTTCGGTACCACATCCACGCCTCGGGGTTGATCGGCTCGCCGACCGACCCGAGCACCCGCAGGCTGCTGAGGTCGAACTTCGCGGGGATGTCGTCGCCCCACTTCATGAACGTGCGGATCGCCGTGGGCGCCGTGTACAGGATGGTGACCTTGTACTTCTGGACGATCTCCCAGAAGCGGCCCTGGTGCGGGGTGTCGGGGGTGCCCTCGTACATCACCTGGGTCGCGCCGTTCGCCAGCGGGCCGTACGTGATGTACGAGTGGCCGGTGACCCAGCCGATGTCGGCCGTGCACCAGTAGACGTCGGTCTCCGGCTTGAGGTCGAAGACGGCGTGGTGGGTGTAGGCCGCCTGCGTGAGATAGCCGCCGGAGGTGTGCAGGATGCCCTTCGGCTTCCCGGTGGTGCCCGAGGTGTAGAGGATGAAGAGCGGGTGCTCCGCGTCGAAGGCCTCGGGGGTGTGCTCGGTGGACTGCCGCTCCGTGATCTCGTGCCACCACACGTCGCGGCCCTCGGTCCAGGTGCTGCCCGCCTCTTCGAGGGACTGGCCGGTGCGGCGCACCACCAGGACGTGGCGCACGCCGTCGACGCGGCTGACGGCCTCGTCCACGGCGGGCTTGAGCGCCGAGGGCTTGCCCCGGCGGTACCCGCCGTCGGCGGTGATGACGACCTTCGCGTCGGCGTCCTCGATGCGCTTGGCGATCGCGTCGGAGGAGAAGCCGCCGAAGACCACCGAGTGGGCGGCGCCGATGCGGGCGCAGGCCAGCATCGCGACGACCGCCTCGGGGATCATCGGCAGATAGACGGCGACGCGGTCGCCCTTCTGGACGCCCAGCTCGGTCAGGGCGTTGGCCGCGCGGCTGACCTCGTCCTTGAGCTCGGCGTAGGTGATGGCCCGGCTGTCGCCGGGCTCACCCTCGAAGTGGATCGCGACACGGTCGCCGTTTCCCGCCTCGACGTGGCGGTCCACGCAGTTGTACGCGACGTTGAGCTTTCCGTCGGCGAACCACTTGGCGAACGGGGGGTTCGACCAGTCGAGCGTCTCGGTCGGCTCCGTGGCCCAGGTCAGCCGGCGGGCCTGCTCGGCCCAGAAGCCGAGCCGGTCAGCCTTGGCCTGCTCGTACGCATCCGCCGTGACGTTCGCGGAGGCTGCCAGCTCCGCCGGCGGCGCGAAGCGACGCTCCTCCTTCAAGAGGTTGGCCAGGCTTTCATTGCTCACGACATCTCCCTTGCGCTGCTTTGCCGGGGGCGACCGTTGTGTCCGAAGCCACAGCTCATCAGACACATCCCGTGGTGACAAGGGTCTGCCGAAAATTGGTTTAGACCTTTACCTGGTTTACTCGATCTGACCTCCGGCTACCCGGAAGGGGTCCGCTCGGCTTCGTCCTGCGCCGTGGGGGACACCTGATCGAAGACCTCGTCGGGGAGCGGCTCCAGACCGGTGCCCTCCGTCAGCAGATAGGCCTGCGCCTCACCGACGTGGAAGTACATACCGTGCAGCTCAAGATCACCTTCGGCAAGTCGGCGCGCCACCGACTCATGCGCCTTCAAGTGCTCCAACTGCTGCACCACATTGGTGAGACAGAGCTGCTCCACCGCGTCGGCGGGCGCTCTTCCGGCGAGGCGCGCCCACGCCCTGTCCTGCGCACCCATCCGCTCCACGCTCGGCAGGCCGTGCCGCAGCCACCGCTTCAGCGGCGTCTGGGCGCCCCCGGGCGGGGCGCTGAGCAGCGCCTGCATGGCACCGCAACCCGAGTGGCCGCACACGGTGATGGACCGGACCTGGAGCACGTCGACCGCGTACTCGATGGCGGCGCCCACCGAGTCGTCCCCACTCTCGGCACCCGGCAACGGCACCAGGTTGCCCACATTGCGGACGACGAAGAGGTCGCCGGGGCCGCTCGACGTGATCATCGAGGTGACGACCCGGGAGTCCGCGCAGGTCAGGAAGAGCTGTGCGGGCTGCTGGCCCTCGCGCGCGAGCCTGGCGAGCTCGCCGCGCACATGAGGCGCGGTGTTCCGCTGGAAGGCGCTGATGCCGCTGGCCAGTTGGTGCCCGCTGGGCCGCCGCACCGTCCGCCCGTCCTTCCGCTCCTCCTGCGGCCGGTCGCAGTGGTGGTTGCGCCACGGGGCCCAGGGCCTGCAGCAGGAGTGGGAGGAGGAGCTGGCGGGCTCGGCGATGCGGGCCCCGGAGCGGCCGGTGATCTCGACGCTGCCGCCGTGCGCGGTGTGCGAGTCCTGCCAGCACTGGAGCGATTCGTACGCGGCGTGGTCCATGAAGGAGCCGTCCAGCTCCACGATGACGTCCGACCCCTGCGGCACGAGGTGCAGCGCCTTGCTGAGCCGCGGCACCGCGAGGAACGTCAACTGGCCGCGCACCCGCAGGCGGTGGACGCCGGTCTCGTCCTCGCAGTGGGTGATGCGGGTGCGGGCGAGCCGGTGCAGCGAGACGGCCACGGCGACGGCGACGCCGAGTGCCACGCCTTCGAGGACGCCGAGGAAGACCACGCCGAGGGTGGTGACGGCATAGACGACGATTTCGCGGTGGCGGGTGATGGTCCGGATGTGGTTCAGGCTGACCATCTGGATGCCGACGGCCATGACGAGGGCGGCGAGGGCGGCGAGGGGGATCAGCTCCAGGACGGGAACCAGGAGGAGCGAGGCCACCACTACCCAAATGCCGTGCAGCATCGTGGAGTTCCTGCTGACGGCGCCCGCGCGCACATTGGCCATGCTGCGCACCGCGACTCCGGCGACGGGGAGGCCGCCGAGCGCTCCGGACACGATGTTCGCCGAGCCCTGGCCGAGCAGTTCGCGGTCGAGGTCGGAGCGGCGCACGCCCGGGTGCAGCTCGGACTGGCTCGCGACGACCTTGTCGACGGCGACGGCGCCGAGCAGTGACTGCACGCTGCACACCAGCGTGATGGTGAGCACGGCGGCGACGAGCCCCAGCGCGGGCCCTTCCGGCAGCCCGACGAGCGCGTGACTGCGCCAGGACGGCAGCTCCACCTTGTCGACGCGGAGCCCGGCGAGCGAGGAGACGGCGGTCGCGGCGGCGACGGCGACGAGGGCCGCGGGCAGGACGCGGGCGATGCGGCCGGCCCGTCCGGGGATCCGTGGCCAGAGCAGCAGGATCGCCAGCGTCAGGACGCTGATCGTCAGGGCGGCCGGATGCAGGTCGGCGAGCTGGGCGGGCAGCGCCCGGAGGTTGTCGAGGACGACGCTCTGCGGGGTGCCGCCGAGCACGATGTGCAGCTGGGCGACGGCGATGGTGACGCCGATGCCGGCCAGCATGCCGTGGACGACGGCGGGGCTGACGGCGAGGGCCGTGCGGGCCACGCGCAGGCAGCCGAGGCCGAGTTGGCAGAGGCCGGCGAGGACGGTGATGGCGCAGGTGGTGCGCCAGCCGTACTGGTGGATGAGGTCGGCGGTGACCACGGTGAGTCCGGCGGCGGGGCCGCTGACCTGGAGCGGTGAGCCGCCGAGCGCTCCGACGAAGATGCCGCCGACGGCCGCGGCGACGAGGCCGGCCTGGAGCGGTGCCCCGGTGGCGAGGGCGATGCCGAGGGACAGCGGCAGCGCGATCAGGAAGACGGCGATCGACGCGGAGAGGTCGGCCCCCGCGATGCGGAATCTCTTGTGGGGCGGCGGGGCGTGGGGCTCGTGGTCGCGGGGCGTGTGAGCCGAGTCGGTGGTGCGAGTGGGGACGCAGGCAGACATGTTTCCCGTCTCCTCCGGGGCAGCGCGGTCGCGGACAAGGGGTCCTCCGGAGGTCTCCGGAGGGCAGATCGCGGCCGTGGGTCACGGCGTAACAGCGGCGGGATTTCTCAACTCTCGGTAAACGAACCGTAATCCAGAGTAAAGGATCTGGGAGGACTTTCGTGGCAAATGGGGCAATTAGTCACCCTGATGAGTGAATAAAAAATGTAATCGGCTTGTCGAATGATCGCTTATCGAACTCCGTGCGAACTTCGGTGTGATATGTCCCGACTTGTACGGAAAGTAGGTGGGCGGAACATGGCCACCACCCGGAGGATCACCGCGAGCCTCACCGCCCTGGTGGCGTGTGGAGCCGCACTGGCCGGCTGTGCCGACGGAAGCACCGGCTCGAAGGAGGGCGCTCACGGCGCGAAGAAGGCGGCCGGTGCTCCGGCGCCCAAGAGCGCCGTCCGCATGATCGGTGACGGGTCGACCGCGTTCACCGGCAAACAGCCGAACCTGCCGAGACCCACCCGCCTCAAGCCGGGCCAGAAGCCACCGCAGTTCGTGGTCTTCTCGTGGGACGGGGCGGGCGAGGACAGCCAGAAGCTGTTCTCCCACTTCCGCAAGGTGGCCAAGCGGAACAACGCGACGATGACCTACTTCCTCAGCGGCGTGTACATGCTCCCCGAGGAGAAGCGCAGGCTCTACAAACCGCCGCAGCACATGGCCGGCAGTTCGGACATCGGCTTCAATGACCGCGCCGGGATCAAGGACACCGTGGAGCAGCTCCGCGGCGCCTGGCTCGAGGGCAACGAGATCGGCACGCACTTCAACGGCCACTTCTGCGGCAGCGGACGCGGGGTGGGCGAGTGGTCCGTCGCGGACTGGAAGAGCGAGATCAGGCAGGCCAAGTCCTTCGTGAAGGCCTGGAAGACCAACACGGGCATCAAGAAGGCGCCGCCCCTGCCCTTCGACTACGACAAGGAGCTGATCGGCGCCCGCACCCCCTGCCTCGAAGGCCGCAAGAACTTCATGCGGGCCGCCGGGGAGCTGGGGTTCCGCTATGACACGAGCGGTGTGAACGACCAGGTCTGGCCCAAGAAGAAGGAGGGGCTGTGGGACCTGTCGATGCAGCTCGTCCCGGTCCCGGGCCGCAAGTTCGAGACGCTCACCATGGACTACAACTTCATGGTGAACCAGTCCGGTTCGACGTCACAGGGGGACCCGGACAAGCACGAGTACTGGGGCGACCAGATGCGTGACGGCCTGCTCCAGGGCTTCGACCGCGCCTACCGCGGCAACCGCGCGCCCCTGATCATCGGCAACCACTTCGAGTCCTGGAACGGCGGCACGTACATGCGCGCCATCGAGGAGACCATCGAGGCGGTCTGCACCAAGCGCGACGTGCGCTGTGTCTCCTTCCGCCAGCTCGCGGACTGGCTCGACGCGCAGGACCCGAAGACGCTGAAGAGGCTGGCCGGGCTGCGGGTCGGCAAGGAGCCGAAGGAAGGCTGGGCGGCGTTCCTCTCCGCCCAGCCCGCGCCGGCGCCGAAGGGGGTACCGGGCGCTCCGGCGATCAAGCGGTAGGCCCCGCCGGCCCGGTCGGGTCCCGTCGACTCGGTCGGGCCGTGCCGACTCGATCAGGCTGTGCCGACTCGATCAGGCTGTGCCGATTCAACCAGGCCGTGGCGACGCGGTCAGGCCGTGGCGACGGGATCAGCTGTGGCGGTCATGCGCTCACGCAGCACGAAGTCGGGGTCGACCTGGGCAGCCAGGTCGGCCCCCGTGCGCTCGTTGCCCCAACTCTGCGCGTTCTTCAGGTGGAAGTGGACCATCTGGCGGGTGTACCGCTCCCAGTCGCGCCGGTCGTACGAGGCGTCGACGGCGCCCTGGAGCGCCTGCAGGGAACGGCGGTTCTCCTCCTCCAGGAGCTCGAAGCGCGGCGGGTGACCCTTCTCCATGGCGCGCACCCAGTCCGAGTGCCCGACGGTCACCAGGAGGTCGTCACCGACCTGCTCGCGCAGGAAGTCGACGTCGTCCTGGCCCTGCACCTTGTTGCCGACGACGGCGAGGCTGACGCCGAAGTCCCGTGCGTACTCCTTGTACTGGCGATAGACGGAGACTCCCTTCCTCGTCGGCTCCGCCACCAGGAACGTCATGTCGAAGCGCGTGAACATGCCGGAGGCGAAGGAGTCCGAGCCTGCGGTCATGTCCACGACCGCGTACTCGTCGCGGCCGTCCACCAGGTGGTTCAGGCAGAGCTCCACCGCTCCCGTCTTGGAGTGGTAGCAGGCGACACCGAGATCGGCTTCGGTGAACGGCCCGGTGACCATCAAACGCACGGTGGCGTCGTCCAGTTCCACGGGCCGCGCGCACGCGTCGTAGACGGGGTTGTCCTCGCGCACCCGGAGGAGCCGGGAGCCCTCACCGGGAGGCGTCGTCTTGATCATGGTGTCCGCCGAGGTGATCCGCGGGTTGGAGCCCCGCAGATAGTCCTTGATCAGGGGCAGGCGCGCGCCCAGGGCGGGCAGCTCGGCGGCGACCGTCTCGTCGAGACCCAGTGCGGGGCCCAGGTGCTGGTTGATGTCGGCGTCCACCGCGATGACGGGCGCGCCGGTGCCGGCGAGGTGGCGGATGAAGAGCGAGGACAGCGTGGTCTTTCCGCTGCCGCCCTTCCCTACGAAAGCGATTTTCATAACCACGTAGCGTAGCGGCTCGCGCACTGGGGGTGCTCGATCCGCGTGAAGAAGACCACTCCTTCGTGGCGGGGGGCCCGGAAGTACGTAGTGTCGTACTCATGAGTACGACAGCCGATCCGATCGCGGCCCTGGGCGCACTGCCCGGCGTGGCCGACTCCGTGGACTCCGTGCGCAAGGCCGTGGACCGGGTCTACGGGCACCGGATCATGCGGCGCCGCAGCAACGAGATCACCTCCGAGGCGGCACTGCGCGGCGCCCGCGGCTCCGCCGCGCTCGCCGGCGCCGAGTGGGCGCTCGAAGAAGTCCGGCGGCGTACCGACTTCAGCGGCGACGGCGAGGCGCGGACGGTGGGCGCGGCCCTGCGGCTGACCGCCGAGGCCGGTCAACTCCTGTCCATCTGGCGGCAGTCGCCGCTGCGGGTCCTGGCACGTCTGCACCTGGTCGCCGCCGCGGACTCCACCGAGGGCGCGGGTCGGCCGAGGCTGGCGGGCGAGCCCGTCGACGAACCGCTGGTCGAGCTGCCCCTGCCGGACGCGGACGAGGTGGCGGGCCGCCTAGAAGGGCTCTCCCAGCTGATCATCGCGGGCAGCGCGGCGCCGGCTCTCGTGACGGCTGCTGTGGTCCACGGGGAACTTCTCAGCCTGCGTCCCTTCGGCTCGCACAACGGCTTGGTGGCGCGGGCCGCCGAACGCATCGTCCTGGTGGGCAGCGGCCTCGACCCGAAGGCGATCTGCCCGGCCGAGGCAGGGGGCGCGGAATTGGGCAGGGCGGCCTATTTGGCGGCCCTCGACGGCTACGCGTCCGGTACGCCGGAGGGCATGGCGGCCTGGATCGCCCACTGCGGCAAGGCGGTCGAACTCGGCGTCAGGGAGTCGGCGGCGGTGTGCGAGGCGCTGCAGCGCGGCGCCGCATAGGAGCGGCGCGGCACAAAGGGTTGCGGCGGTACGGAATCCATACCGCCGCTGGCATGTCCACCGGGTTACCAAGCGTCCTCGAAGTGTTGCCCATCAGGTCGGGAACATTGCCCGTCACCTGGTGCGGCTGGCCCGTAATCGACGGGTCGACGTCGCGTGGGTGCCCGGTGTTCATGCTTCGGTCCGTGGGGCCTTTACTGCGTTAAAAGGTGATCCTCTCGGATGTCCTTGGTCTCGCGGGCCGTTGACTCCTTTGTACTCCTGTCCTGGGGTAAGCGGAAGTGGTGGCCGCACTTCTTTACTTTTAGGTTCAAACAGGAGTGAAACAGGCATATGCATTCGACCTGTTTGCGCGGCGTTCGGCTTGCGTGGCCCGGCGTCCAGCCTGTCCGGTCCGGCGTTCAGCTCGCGGCCGGGCGGCGTCGGCTTGCGAGCCAGACGAGGCCCGCCGTGGCCGCGGCGGCACCGACCGCCGCCGCTGCGACGAGGGCGGGGCGCGGCGGCGCGGGCAGGCGCTGCTTCAGGCGGACGGGCCGGTGGAAGTCGAGAATCGGCCACGCGCGCGTGAGGGCCTCCCGGCGCAGTGCGCGGTCCGGATTGACCGCGAAGGGATGCCCGACGGCCTGCAGCATCGGCAGATCGGTCGCCGAGTCGCTGTAGGCGTAGCAGCGGTCGAGGTCGTACCCCTCCGACTGCGCGAGCTCCTTGATGGCCTCCGCCTTGGTGGGGCCGTACGCGTAGTACTCCACCTCACCCGTGAAGCAGCCGTCGTCCCCGACCACCATGCGGGTCGCCACCACCCGGTCCGCGCCCAGGAGCTCGCCGATCGGCTCGACGACCTCCGCGCCGGACGTGGAGACGATGACGACGTCGCGGCCCGCGGCGTGGTGCTCCTCGATGAGGGACGCGGCCTCGTCGTAGATGATCGGGTCGATCAGGTCGTGCAGGGTCTCGGCGACGATCTCCTTGACCTGCTGCACGTTCCAACCGCGGCACAGCGCGGACAGGTATTCGCGCATCCGCTCCATCTGGTCGTGGTCGGCGCCGCCGGCCAGGAAGACGAACTGCGCGTACGCGGTGCGCAGCACCGCTCTGCGGTTGATCAGGCCGCCTTGGTAGAAGGACTTGCTGAACGTGAGCGTGCTCGACTTCGCAATGACCGTCTTGTCCAGGTCAAAGAACGCGGCGGTGCGAGGCAAGGAGTGGTTTTCCACGAGGCCGAGCATAGGCGCCCACCATTCGGCGTAAGCTGAGGCGCGTGGGTTTGCCTGAGAAGGCTCTCGGGTACACCATGGAAGTCACGGATCGTTCGCGACCGTGCTAACCCGGTCTGGCTCCTCCCCCCCCGAGTCGGACCGTGGGGACGACCCCCGCTCTCCCCCCCGGCGGGGGTCGTCGCATGTCCGGATGGGTTTTTGAACCCTCCGTTGATCCTCTTTCGGCCCTTGAGCCGTCCTCTTCGCCGCCTCGACCGGCTTTCGCGACGCACAAGATCCGTCACTGACGGTAGTCGTAGCGCTGCGCTGCGGAAGTCTTGTGAAGGCGGTGTGATGTCACTGGTATGGGTGACCGGGATATTCACAGCCATCGCCTTGTCCACAGTTATTGACCAAGATCCACACCATTTCCCGCCGGGCCGCACGCTGATTCCGCTCGTTCCGCTCGCGAAGTTCATGGCCGGATTGCCTGCCCGGTTCTTCGCGCTCGCGGGGCGCTGCATTCACAGGCTTGCGGCGAAGGGGGATGGGGATCGTGGGTGGAGTCAGTGCGCGTGACGGATCCGCGCCGGCCGACGGACGGCAGGGCGGGCCACTGATCGTCACGGAGGACGTGGAGCTGCTGGACGACCTGCTGCGGCTGTGCGCCGCGGCGGGAGCGCTGCCAGAGGTGCATCACGGCGGCCCCGGGTGCGGGGAGGGCTGGGACGCGGCCCCGCTCGTCCTGGTCGGGGACGACGCCGCGGACCGGATGCGGGGAGCCGTGCGACGGCGGGGCGTGGTGCTGGTCGGGCGGGACCAGGACGACCCGGACGTCTGGCGGCGGGCGGTGGAGATCGGCGCCGACCGGGTGCTGATGCTGCCCGACGGAGAGCAGTGGCTCGTGGACCGCATCGCCGACGTGGCCGAGGGCGTGGGGCGGTCCGCGCTGACCATCGGAGTCATCGGCGGCCGCGGTGGCGCCGGGGCGTCCACACTGGCCTGCGCCCTCGCGGTCACGGCGGCGCGTGCGGGGCGGCGCACGATGCTCGTCGACGCGGACCCACTGGGCGGCGGACTCGACGTGCTCCTCGGCGGTGAGGGCGCCGAAGGACTGCGGTGGCCGGCCTTCGCCGCCTCGCGGGGCAGGGTCGGCGGCGGCGCGCTGGAGGAGTCGCTTCCGGAGCTGCATGCGCTGCGGGTCCTGAGCTGGGACCGGGGCGAGGCGGTCACGATCGCCCCGGAGGCCGTGCGAGCGGTCGTCGCGGCCTCCCGCAGGCGCGGCGGCACGGTGGTCGTGGACCTGCCCCGCAGAGTCGACGAGACGGCCGCGGAGGCGCTGGCGCAGGTGGATCTCGGGCTCCTGGTGGTGCCGCCCGAACTGCGCGCGGTGGCGGGGGCGCGCCGGGTGGCGTCGGCCGCGGGAGCGGTGCTGCGGGATCTGCGGGTGGTGGTCGCACCGGGTGCGGGCCTCGGAGTGGCCGGTGGGCTCGACTCTGAGGAGGTCGCGCGGCTGCTCGGACTGCCACTGGCCGGGGAAGTGCCCTGGGAGGCCGGGCTCGCGGCGTCGCTGGCAGCCGGGAAGCCGCCCGGGGGAGCCGCGCGCGGGCCGCTGGCGCGGTTCTGCACGGCCTTGTGGGAGCAGCTGCCGGTCGACGCCGCGGGAGGGGGCGTATGAGCGCGGTGGTCGGGGCCCGGATGCTGGACGGGGTGCGGCAGTGGCTCGCGGAGAGCGGCACCGAGCCGACCCCTGCGAGGGTCGCCGAAGCGCTGCGGGCCCAGGGCAGGGTCCTCGGTGACACGGAAATCCTCGGCGCCGCGGAGCAGTTGCGGTCGGAGCTGGTCGGGGCCGGCCCCCTGGAGCCGCTGCTCGCGGACGCCTCGGTGACCGATGTGCTGGTCTCCGCGCCCGACCGGGTCTGGGTGGACCGGGGCGGCGGCCTGGAGCTCACGGGAGTCACGTTCCGGGACGCGGCCGCAGTGCGGCGGCTCGCCCAGCGCCTCGCGGCCGTGGCGGGGCGACGCCTCGACGACGCGCGGCCCTGGGTGGACGCCCGTCTGCCGGACGGCACCCGGCTGCACGCCGTCCTGCCACCGGTGGCGGTCGGCTCGACCTGCCTCTCCCTGCGGGTCGTGCGCCCCAAGGCCTTCACCCTCACGGAACTGGTCACCGCGGGCACGGTCCCGCCCGGCGGCGACCGCATCCTGCGGGCCCTGCTCGACGCCCGGCTGTCCTTCCTGATCAGCGGGGGCACGGGCAGCGGCAAGACGACCCTGCTGAGCGCGCTGCTCGGCCTGGTGGGCGCCAAGGAGCGGATCGTGCTCGCGGAGGACTCGGCCGAGTTGAAGCCCGAGCATCCCCACGTGGTCCGCCTGGAGTCCAGGCCGGCGAACCAGGAAGGAGCGGGCCTCGTCGGCCTCGACGACCTGGTGCGTCAGGCGCTGCGCATGCGCCCGGACCGGCTGGTCGTCGGCGAGGTGCGTGGCCCGGAGGTGGTGCACCTGCTGGCCGCGCTGAACACGGGACACGAGGGCGGCTGCGGCACGGTCCACGCCAACGCCGCCTCGGACGTCCCCGCCCGCCTGGAGGCCCTGGGGACGGCGGCGGGACTCGACAGAGCAGCCCTGCACAGCCAGTTGGCGGCCGCGCTGTCGGTGGTGATCCATCTCGTACGGGACCGGGCAGGCCGCCGCCGGATCGCCGAGGTGCATGTGCTGGAGCGGGCGGACTCCGGCCTGGTGGAAACCGTGCCGGCACTGCGCTGGAGCGAGACGGCCTTCACCCGCGAGCGGGGCTGGCAGCGACTGAACACCCTGCTCACTACCACGACTTGGGACGAAGCCCGATGAACGCCTCGATGTGGGCATCCGCCCTCTGCGCGGGAGGCGCGGCCTGGCTGATCGGCTGGCGGAACCACGAGACCCGACGCTCACGAGCGATGTTCGCGAGCGAGGCGTCACACCCTCCCCCGGCCCGGCCCTGGCGTCGCATGGTCGCGGCAGGGCGCGGCCGAATGGGTCACGAGTGGTGGTGTCTGGTGGCCGGGGCGGTGGTCTCGCTGCTGGGGGAGTCCGTGCTGCCGCTGATCGTGGGCGCGGCAGGGGTTCCGGTCGCGGCACGCGTGCGGCGCGCCCGGGACACGGGCCGCGCGCGGGAACGCCGGGCCGAGGCAGTGATCGCGCTGTGCGGAGAAATCGCGGGCGAGGTGCGGGCCGGACGGCAGCCAGGGGAGTCCCTGCGACTGGCCCTGGACGAATCCGACGCAGGCGTGGGATCCGACGCAGGCGTGGGATCCGGCGCAGGCGTGGGATCCGGTGCCGCCCGGAGCGCGGTGCTGGCCGCGGCGCGGTTCGGCGGAGATGTGCCGGGGGCCTTGCGGCAGGCGGCCCAAGAACCGGGCGCCGAGGGGCTCCTGGGGCTCGCGGCGTGCTGGCGGGTGGCGGTGGACCGCGGCGCGGGCCTCGCCGCCGGACTGGAGCGGCTGGAGGGCGCACTGCGCGCCGAGCGGGACCAACGATCCGATCTGCGAGCCCAGTTGGCGGGCGCCCGATCGACAGCCGTGATGCTCGCCGGTCTGCCGGTGCTGGGCCTGCTGATGGGCAGCGCACTCGGGGCGGAGCCGCTGCGGGTGCTGCTCCACACGGGGCCGGGGCTGGCGTGTCTGGCGGCGGGCGGAGCGCTGGAGTGCGCCGGGGTCTGGTGGGCGCTGCGCATCGTACGAGGGGCGGAGGGCCGATGAACGTTTTCCACAGGCTGGGGGTGACCGTGTGGGAAATCGCGGCCGTGCTCTGGCTCGCGCTGACAGCACTGGCCGCGCGACGCGAGAGAACACATCGGCGCCGAGCGGCAAAGGCCTTGAACATACAGAAACCACCTGCACCGCGCCGAACGCCACGATCACCCCGGAGCCGGGAGTTGCTCCTCCTGGCAGGCACGGCGAGCGCTGCCTACGCCCTGGTGGGCGGATGGCCGGGCCTGCTGGCCGGAGCAGCCGTCGCCTACGCCGTCCGGCGACACACCCAACGGAAACGAGCATCCACACAAACGCCGGACGGCACACCCTCGCCGCCACCGGAATCAGCACGACAACTCCCCCTGGCAGCCGACCTCCTGGCGGCCTGCGTCGCGGCGGGAGCAAGCCCGGTATCGGCCGCCCAGGCGGTGGGGGAATCCCTCCAGGGCCCGGTCGGCGCGCGACTGGCACGCGGCGCGGCGGAAGTGAGGCTGGGCGGCGAACCAGCGGATGCCTGGCGGCACTTGGGTGCCATACCCGGCGCCGCTCCACTGGCCCGACTCCTGGAGCGGGCGGGCGAGTCCGGGGCGCCGGCAGCGGACCCGGTGGCCCGCCTGGCCGCGGACGTCAGGGCGGAGCGGGCCCGGCTGGCGACGGCCGGAGCGCGACGAGCAGCGGTCCTGATGACGGCCCCGGTGGGCCTGTGCTTCTTGCCGGCCTTTGTGGCGATCGGAGTGCTGCCGGTGGTGATCGGACTGGCGGAGGGGCTGCTGGGCGCGGGCTGAGGGCTTGGGGCGAGGCGCACGACGGCTGACGCCGGGTGCCGACCTGCTGACAACAAAACGATTACCGCCCACTGAGAACAAACAACTGATGGCCGACAACTGGCGCGATAGGTGAGGAGCTTGGTGATGCTGGGACGACTGAGGCAAGGGCGGACATCGACAAACCGGCGGGGTGGACGTGGACGACGGCTGGGCACGGACGCAGGGATGGTCACGTCCGAGTACGCGATGGGGCTGATCGCGGCGGTGGGCTTCGCCGGTTTGCTCTATAAGGTGGTGACGAGCGGGCAGGTCAAAGCGGCGCTGCAGGCGGTCGTGGAGAAGGCGCTCGATGTTCCGTTCTGATGCCGGGAAGGCCAGGCGGGGCGTGCGCTTCGTCGGGGGCCAAGGGCGCTTCAGGGACCAGGGATTCGTGACGGCGGAGGCGGCAGTGGTGCTGCCGACGCTGGTGCTGTTCACCATGGCGCTGATCTGGACTCTGCTGGCCGCGTCCGCGCACATCCAGTGCGTGGACGCCGCCCGGGCCGGAGCCCGCGCCGCCGCCCGACAGGACCCTGACGGCGCCGTCACCGCGGCGGCACGGCAGGCGGCGCCGCGCGGGGCGAGCGTGTCCGTGCGACGCGAGGGCGACCTGGTGCGGGTCGAGGTGGTGGCGGACGCGCCGGGCCCGCAGGTGCTGGGTCTGGGCCTGCGTCTGCGCTCCGAGGCGGCGGCGTTGGCGGAGGAGACAGTGGGGGTGGGCGCATGAAGTCCGGGAGGTGGCGCGGAGCGGGCCGGGACCGAGGGGCCGCCACCGTGTGGGTGGTCGTCGTGATGGCCGTACTCGGCGTGATCTGCGGCGCCGTGCTCGCCATGGCGCAGGTCGTGGCGGTCCGGCACCGGGCGGGTGGCGCGGCGGACCTGGCGGCGCTCGCTGCGGCGGACCGGTGGGCGGCGGGCTCCGCCGGGGCGTGCGCGGGGGCCGTCCGGGTGGCTGAGGCGCAGGGGGCGCGGGTTGTGCGGTGCGTGGTGCGGGGTGAGATCTCCGAGGTCACGGCGTCCTCTTCGGCGGGTCCCTTCTCCGCGACGGTCAGGTCCCGGGCGGGCCCGGCCTCAACGCCCCCTCCGCCGTACTTCCACGGGTCCGGCCCCGCCCCGTCGGGGTAGGAGCACCGAGACCGCCGCTTCGCGGCGGATGTTTCCCACCCACCCACCCGTTTGCCCCGCGACGCAGCTGCCAGGTAGGAGCAAGGGCGGTGATCCCCCGCCCCAACAAGGCGCACCGCCCTAGCCCTCCCCCGCATCCCGCAACAAAACCGAAAGCAACCGCACCGCGCCCCGCTTGTGTAGAGGGTCGTTGCCGTTGCCGCACTTGGGGGACTGGATGCACGAAGGGCAGCCCGCCTCGCACTCGCAGGAGGCGATCGCCTGCCGCGTGGCCGTCAGCCACTCCCGCGCCGTGTGGAAGGCCCGCTCGGCGAAGCCCGCCCCGCCGGGGTGGCCGTCGTACACGAACACCGTGGGAAGGAGCGTGTCCGGGTGCAGCGGGACGGAGACGCCACCGATGTCCCATCGGTCACACGTGGCGAACAGCGGCAGCATGCCGATGGACGCGTGCTCGGCGGCGTGCAGGGCGCCGCCGAGGATCTCGGGATTGATGCGGGCGGCGTCCAGTTGGTCCTCGGTGACGGTCCACCAGACCGCCCGCGTACGGAGCGTACGAGGAGGGAGTTCCAGTTTGGTCTCGCCGAGCACCTCGCCGGTGAGGACTCTGCGACGCAGGAAGGAGACGACTTGGTTGGTGACTTCGACGGAGCCGTAGCAGAGCCGCCCGGCACCCCAGGGAACCTCGGTGTCCGTCTCCAGGATGGAGATCGCCGTCGTGTCGCGAGCGGTCGTGGAGTAGGGCGGCGAGGCCTCCTCGACCAGGGCCACCGAGTCCTCCAGGTCGAGGTGGCGGACGAGATACGTACGCCCTTGGTGGAGGTGGACGGCACCCTCGTGCACGGTGGTGTGCGAGGCGGACGCGTCGACGGTGCCGAGGAGCCGGCCCGTGCCCTCTTCGACGATCTGGACGGGCTTGCCGCCCTCGCCGCGGATGTCGGTGAGGTCGGCGGCCCGCTCGCGGCGGGTCCAGTGCCAGGCCTTGGTCCGGCGCCGGAGCAGCTTCGCGGCTTCGAGCTGTGGGAGGAGTTCCTCGGCGGTGGGGCCGAAGAGCGCCAGGTCGTCGTCGACCAGCGGGAGTTCGGAGGCGGCGGCGCAGAGGTGGGGCGCGAGGACGTACGGGTTGTCGGGGTCGAGGACCGTGGACTCCACGGGCTGCTGGAACAACGCCTCGGGGTGGTGGACGAGATACGTGTCCAGCGGGTCGTCCCGGGCGACGAGCACGGCCAGCGCGCCCTGCCCCGACCGTCCGGCGCGCCCGGCCTGCTGCCAGAGGGAGGCCCGGGTGCCCGGATAGCCGGCGATGACGACGGCGTCCAGGCCGGAGACGTCGACGCCGAGTTCGAGCGCGGTGGTGGCGGCGAGGCCGAGGAGTTCGCCGGAGTGCAGGGCGCGCTCCAGGGCGCGGCGCTCCTCGGGGAGGTAACCGCCGCGATAGGCGGCCACGCGGCGGACGAGGGAGCGGTCGACCTCGGCGAGGCGTTCCTGGGCGATGACCGAGATGAGTTCGGCGCCGCGCCGGGAGCGTACGAAGGCGACGGAGCGGACGCCCTGGACGGTGAGGTCGGTGAGCAGGTCCGCTGTCTCGGCGGTGGCGGTGCGGCGCACCGGGGCGCCCTTCTCGCCGTGCAGATCGGTGAGTGGCGGTTCCCAGAGGGCGAAGACGAGGTCGCCGCGGGGTGAGGCGTCGTCGGCGACCTCCCGCACCGGCACGCCGGTGAGGCGCTCCGCGGACGCCGCGGGGTCGGCGGAGGTGGCGGAGGCGAGGAGGAAGACGGGCTCGGAGCCGTAGCGGGCGCAGAGGCGGCGGAGGCGGCGCAGGACCTGGGCGACGTGCGAGCCGAAGACGCCGCGGTAGGTGTGGCACTCGTCGATGACGACGTAGCGCAGGGAGCGCAGGAAGGAGGACCAGCGGGGGTGGGAGGGGAGGATCCCGCGGTGCAGCATGTCGGGGTTGGTCAGGACGTAATTGGCGTACTGACGTACCCATTCGCGTTCTTCGAAGGGGGTGTCGCCGTCGTACACGGCGGGGCGCACCGCGTTGCCGAGCGGGGCGGCCAGCTCGCGGACGGCCCGGCGCTGGTCGGCGGCGAGCGCCTTGGTGGGGGCCAGGTACAGGGCGGTGGTGCCGCGGCCGTTGGGCGCTTCGGAGCCGTCGAGGAGGGCGGAGAGGACGGGTGTGAGGTAGGCCAGGGACTTGCCGGACGCGGTGCCGGTGGCGACGACCACGGACTCGCCGTCCAGGGCGTGCTCGGCGGCCTGTGCCTGGTGGGCCCAGGGGTGCTCGATGCCCGCGGCCTGGACCGCGGATATGACCTCGGGCCGGATGCGGTCGGGCCAGACTGCATACCGGGCCGCACGTGGGGGCAGGTGCTCCGTATGAGTGACGCGCGATGCACGGCTCGGCCCCGCGGTGAGCCGGTCCAGAACGGTCCGCGGGGACGTGCGTGCCGGGGCGCCCGCAGCGGGTCCTCCGGGAGGAGAAATTTTGGCCATCGGCATCGAGTGTGTCACTGGCGGGATGGACAATGGTCCGAAGGCGTCGTGCATGCGTGCCTGTAAGTGATTGAATGCCATCGCGGCTGGCGATCCGTCCTGGGGGCTCTGCCGAGGTGTCCCGAGGGATGACCGCTCGATAGCAAGGTGCTGGAGGATCCGTGGACCTGTCCCTGTCGACCCGTACCGTCGGCGATCGTACGGTCGTCGAGGTCGGTGGCGAAATCGATGTATATACCGCGCCCAAGCTGCGCGAGCAGCTGGTCGAGCTGGTGAACGACGGCAGTTTCCATCTTGTCGTCGACATGGAGGGCGTGGACTTCCTCGACTCCACCGGTCTCGGCGTGCTGGTCGGCGGCCTGAAGCGGGTGCGTGCCCATGAGGGCTCGCTGCGCCTGGTCTGCAACCAGGAGCGCATTTTGAAGATCTTCCGCATCACCGGCCTGACCAAGGTGTTCCCGATTCACACCTCGGTCGAGGAAGCGGTCCAGGCCACCGACTGAGTGGTGGCCTCGGCCGAGTGGCTTCGGCCGACCGGAAGTGAGACGTCCCGGGCCCTTGGGTCCGGGACGGCAGTACAGCAGGGGACCGGGCCTGCGGGCCCGGCCCTCTGACAGCACGCGCGTCTGTCGAGGGGGATGCATGGCCACCGTTGAACTCCGCTTCAGCGCGCTGCCCGAACACGTCAGGACCGCCCGCCTCGTGGCGGCCGCGGTGGCGCGCAGGGCCGGGGTGGACGAGGCCGTCCTCGACGAGGTCAGGCTCGCGGTCGGCGAGGCCTGCACGCGTGCCGTCGGGCTCCATCAGAGCAGCGGGGTGGACGCGCCGGTGCGGGTGGCGCTGATCGAGGACGAGAAGCAGTTCTCCATCGAGGTCGGGGACGAGGCGCCGCGTGCGGCGCCCGGCGGCCGGGCGCCCGGTGCGGGGCTCGGCGACGGCGACGACACGGAGCCCGAGGGCGAGGACGAGATGGGCCTCGCGGTCATCAGCGGCCTCGTGGACGACGTGGAGGTCACGTCCGGCGAGTCCGGCGGCCTCATCCGCATGAGGTGGCCCACGGCGCTGCCGACGATCCTGCCCTGACGCGCCCGCCGCCCAGCGGACCTTGTAGGCCCTGTCACCACCACGGTGAACAGGGCCTTTTATTTTGATCATTTAATGGCGCAAGATCTAATTTCACAAGATCGGCGCTCCGCATCTCCCGAGTCAACGGTTTTGAGGCATTACCGCTTTCGGGGCCAATCTTCGAGCCCGATCATTTGCTGAGAAGCAATCTCAGGTCAATTCCGTTTGTGGCGCTCTGTTTTGATCAGGTTCCGCTCCCTACAATCCGTCCACATCTTGAGCTCAGCCCAAGCGTCAAGGAGGACGAATGGCGGGGCTTTCTACCCCTCATCAGTTTGACCACCCCTCAACCTTCGCAGCCGCAGTCCTGACCGACGACAACCGCCTCATCGTGATGGTCATCGCGGCCGTCGCGGTCGCGGCTCTCGTCGTCGCGGGTGTGCTCGTACGACAAGTACTCGCGGCCGGCGAGGGCACCGACAGCATGAAGAAGATCGCGAAGGCGATCCAGGTGGGCGCGAATGCCTATCTGGGACGCCAGCTGCGCACTCTCGGCGTATTCGCCGTCGTGGTGTTCTTCCTGCTCATGCTGCTGCCCGCGGACGACTGGAATCAGCGCGCCGGCCGATCGATCTTCTTCTTGGTCGGAGCGGCGTTCTCGGCGACCACCGGCTATATCGGTATGTGGCTCGCCGTGCGCAGCAATGTTCGTGTGGCAGCCGCCGCCCGAGAGGCCACTCCGGCAGAAGGCGAGCCTGAAAAGGATCTCACCGCCGTATCGCACAAGGCCATGAAGATCGCTTTCCGCACGGGCGGCGTAGTCGGCATGTTCACGGTGGGGCTCGGTCTGCTGGGCGCCTCCTGTGTGGTGCTCGTCTACGCGGCCGACGCGCCGAAGGTGCTCGAAGGTTTCGGCCTCGGCGCCGCCCTGATCGCGATGTTCATGCGCGTCGGCGGCGGCATCTTCACCAAGGCCGCCGACGTCGGCGCCGACCTGGTCGGCAAGGTCGAGCAAGGCATTCCGGAGGACGATCCGCGCAATGCCGCGACCATCGCCGACAACGTGGGCGACAACGTCGGCGACTGCGCCGGTATGGCCGCCGACCTCTTCGAGTCCTACGCCGTGACGCTCGTCGCCGCGCTGATCCTCGGCAAGGTGGCGTTCGGCGACTCCGGCCTCGCCTTCCCGCTGCTCGTCCCGGCCATCGGTGTCGTGACGGCGATGATCGGCATCTTCGCGGTGGCGCCCCGGCGCTCCGACCGCAGCGGAATGACCGCCATCAACCGCGGCTTCTTCATCTCCGCCGTCATCTCGCTCGTGCTCGTGGCCGCGGCGGTCTTCGTCTACCTGCCGTCCACCTACGCGGACCTCGACGGCGTCACGGACGCGGCCATCAAGGGCCACGACGGCGATCCACGCGTCCTCGCGCTCGTCGCCGTCGCCATCGGCATCGTGATGGCCGCACTGATCCAGCAGCTCACCGGCTACTTCACCGAGACCAGCCGGCGGCCCGTGCAGGACATCGGCAAGACCTCGCTCACCGGTCCTGCCACCGTCGTCCTCGCCGGTATCTCCATCGGTCTGGAATCGGCCGTCTACACCGCGCTGCTGATCGGGCTCGGCGTGTACGGGGCGTTCCTGCTCGGCGGTACGTCGATCATGCTCGCCCTCTTCGCGGTCGCGCTCGCCGGTACGGGACTGCTCACCACGGTCGGCGTCATCGTCGCCATGGACACCTTCGGTCCCGTCTCCGACAACGCGCAGGGCATCGCCGAGATGTCCGGCGACGTCGAGGGCGCGGGCGCGCAGGTCCTCACCGACCTGGACGCCGTCGGCAACACCACCAAGGCCATCACCAAGGGCATCGCCATCGCGACCGCGGTCCTCGCGGCCTCGGCGCTCTTCGGCTCCTACCGCGACGCCATCGCGGAAGCGGCCAAGGACGTCGGCGAGAAACTCGGCGACGGCGCCCCGATGAACCTCGTGATGGACATCTCACAGCCCAACAACCTGGTGGGCCTGATCCTCGGCGCCGCGGTCGTCTTCCTCTTCTCGGGGCTCGCGATCAACGCGGTGTCGCGGTCGGCGGGAGCCGTGGTCTACGAGGTGCGGCGGCAGTTCCGCGAGCACCCCGGGATCATGGACTACACCGAGGAACCCGAATACGGGCGCGTCGTCGACATCTGCACCAAGGACGCGCTGCGCGAGCTGGCCACGCCGGGTCTGCTCGCCGTGCTCACCCCGATCGCGGTCGGCTTCTCGCTCGGTGTCGGCGCGCTCGGCTCGTTCCTCGCGGGCGCGATCGGCACGGGCACCCTGATGGCGGTCTTCCTCGCCAACTCCGGTGGTGCCTGGGACAACGCCAAGAAGCTCGTCGAGGACGGCCATCACGGCGGCAAGGGCAGCGAGGCCCACGCCGCGGTCGTCATCGGCGACACCGTGGGCGACCCGTTCAAGGACACCGCGGGCCCGGCGATCAACCCCCTGCTGAAGGTGATGAACCTCGTGGCGCTGCTCATCGCGCCGGCGGTCGTCAAGTTCAGCTACGGGGACGACGCCAGCGTCGGGATGCGGGTGCTGATCGCGGCGCTCTCCATCGTGGTCATCATCGGCGCGGTCTACGTCTCCAAGCGGCGCGGTATCGCCGTCGGGGACGAGGGCAACTCGGGACGCGTGGCCAAGTCGGCCGACCCGGCCGTGGTCTCGTAACCCACTCGGCAACACGCGGGCGGGCGGCGCTTTCTGATGCGCCGTCCGCCCGTCGGCGTGTGCGGGGCGACCCACGAGACCCGTGAGACCCGTGAGTCTTCTCTCGCGGCCCTCCGTACCGTTCCCCCGCTTGGTGCAAATGGCTGCAATAGCGGTGAGGCCGGGCCCCCGACATGCGGATGTCGCCCAGTTGGCGTGTAAGTTCCGGGGCCGAGAGCCACGGAAGGGACCAATCCGGTGAACAAGAAGCTTGCAGCCGCACTGTCCGGCGGTGCGGTACTGGTACTCGCTTTGTCAGGGTGCAGCAGCGACGACGGCAACAAGGAGCTGGACGACTGGGCCAAGAAGGTCTGCGACTCCGTGCAGCCGGAGTCGAAGAAGATCGCGGACGCCAACGCCGCGATCCAGAAGGAGACCTCCGACAACAGCTCGCCGGCCGACGTCCAGAAGACCGACTCCAAGGCCTTCAAGGACATGTCCGACGCCTACAAGTCGATGGGCAGCGCCGTGAAGGACGCGGGCGCGCCGCCGGTCGACGACGGCAAGAAGAAGACGGACGACGCCGTCAAGGAGCTCAACGCCATCTCCAAGTCGTACGGAGACCTCAAGAAGCAGGTCGACGGCTTGGACACCAAGAACCAGGCGGACTTCGCGGACGGCCTCAAGGACGTCGCAGGAGAGCTGGACAAGCTGAGCAAGAGCGGCAACGAAGCGCTGGAGAAGCTGCAGGAGGGGGAGGTCGGCAAGGCGATGGGCAAGCAGGACAGCTGCAAGAGCGCGTCCGCCACGCCCTCCGCCAAGAACTGACCCCTTCCGGCCCACCTTCCCGATGCCCTCGACGCCCAGGCGGCGCCGGGGGCGTCGGCGCACCCGGCGGGCCACAATGGAGGGGTGAGTAACGCCAGCCGCAACGCCAGCCGCAATGCCGGCCTCCCCCTGCCCGCGTCCGACCGTGCCGACGCAGCCGCCGCCCTGCGGGACGCGCTGCTCGCCGCCGACTTCACCGCCGACGGGCTGCTCGAACTGCTCGGCGCCCCCGCCTACACGGCGCTCGCCCGCAGCGAGACCGTGCCGGCGCTGCGGGCCACGCGAGGAGACGGTGCGCTCGCGGCGCTCGTACGTCTCTTCCTGCTCCAGGAATCCGTGCCCCACGCGCGCGTGGCGGACGTTCTCCCCGTCGGCGTACTCCTGGAGAGCGACTGGCTGACCGAGCGGGACGGCGAGCTGTGGGCGACGGTGGACGTGCGGCCGTACGGCGGGCCGGGCGGTGAGGACTGGTTCATCGTCTCCGACCTGGGCTGCGCCGTCGGCGGCGCCGGCGGCATCGGCAGCCACGACGAGGGCGTCGTCCTCGGGGTCGGCGGCGCGTCCACCACCCTGGCCGGCATCACGGTGCGTACGCCCGTCGCGAGCGCCCTCGACCTCGGCACCGGCTCCGGCATCCAGGCGCTGCACGCCGCCCAGCACGCCACGCGCGTGACGGCCACCGACCTGAACCCCAGGGCGCTGCGCTTCACCCGGCTCACGCTGGCCCTCTCCGGGGCCCCCGAGGCGGACCTGCGCGAGGGCTCGCTCTTCGAGCCGGTGGGCGACGAGACGTACGACCTGATCGTGTCGAATCCGCCCTTCGTGATCTCGCCGGGGGCGCGGCTCACCTACCGGGACGGCGGGATGGGCGGGGACGATCTGTGCCGGTCGCTCGTTCAGGAGGCGGGGGAGCGGTTGAACGAAGGGGGGTACGCGCACTTCCTGGCCAACTGGCAGCACGTCGAGGGCGAGGAGTGGCAGGACCGGCTGCGCTCCTGGGTGCCGCGCGGCTGCGACGCCTGGATCGTGCAGCGCGAGGTGCAGGACATCACGCAGTACGCCGAGCTGTGGCTGCGCGACGCGGGGGACCACCGCACGGACCCCGGGCAGTACGCGGCGCGGTACGACGCGTGGCTGGACGAGTTCGAGGCGCGGGGCACGCGCGCCGTCGGGTTCGGCTGGATCACGCTCAGGAAGTCCGGATCCGATGAGCCGTCCATCACTCTCGAGGAGTGGCCGCACCCCGTCGAGCAGCCGCTCGGCGACACGGTCCGGGAGTTCTTCGAGCGGCAGGAGTACCTGCGTACGCACGACGACGCCGCGCTGCTCGCCGCGCACTTCAAGCTCGCCGACGAGGTCGTGCAGGAACAGGTCGGGCTGCCGGGCGCCGAGGACCCCGAGCACGTCGTGCTGCGCCAGAACCGCGGGATGCGGCGGGCCACCAAGGTGGACACCGTCGGCGCAGGGTTCGCGGGCGTCTGCGACGGTTCGCTGAGCGCCGGGCGGATCCTGGACGCCATCGCCCAACTGGTGGGGGAGGATCCGGTGTTGCTGCGGGACCGGACGCCCGCGCAGATCAGGCTCCTGGTGGAGCAGGGCTTCCTGCTGCCGGTCGGGGCGTAGCGCCTGCGCGTACCGCCCCGCGCGGTGGGAGGAAACCGGCCAACATCCCGCTCGTACGGGGCATTTCGGAGCTCCTACGGAACGTTTCGAAGCTCGTACGGGGCATTTCGGGTGGGGTGTACGGCCGGGCCGCTCGCCGTTCACCCCGATTTAGTCCTCCCGATTCCCGTGCGTGCCAGCCTCCCGGCAGGGGAAATCGGCACGGGGAGGCACGACCATGGAGAGCGGACCAGCGATCTTCGCCGGGACGGTGTTCGCACTGTTCGGAGCCGGACTGATGCTGTGGACCGGTGCGCGTGTCGCGCACCGCGCTCCCGTCGCCCAGGGTGTGAACCCCGTCGCATCGGCGACCTTCGCCATGCTCGCGGGAACGGGCGCGCTGCTGCTCGGAGTGTGGTGCTTCACGCGGCTGTGACGTGGTGCCGACGACACGGCGGATCCTCTCCTTCCCGTCGTCGTACGGGCTCCGGCCGCACGGGGCGCCGGAACAGTGGTGGCTACGCCGGGCGGCAGGAATGGCGGTAGTCGGGTTACCGTTCGAGTGGCCGTTGCGGGCTTTTCCCGTTTGACACGGGGGCGGGATGTACCGTCACACTCCGCAGCGACAGCGCAACGCAAGCCATGCGGGCACTGCCACCGCACTGACCAGAGCCCTGCCACCGCGCAGCGCCACCGGGCGGTGCGGCCGAGCGGTGCCGCCGCGCACTGCCACCGAGCGTCGACCGGAGAGAAGAGCGAAGTTGTCCCCGACCAGCGAGACCGCACAGGGCGGCCGCCGACTCGTCATCGTCGAGTCGCCTGCCAAGGCGAAGACGATCAAGAGCTACCTCGGCCCCGGCTACGTAGTCGAGGCCAGCGTCGGGCACATCCGCGACCTCCCCAACGGCGCCGCGGAGGTGCCCGAGAAGTACACCGGCGAGGTGCGCCGCCTCGGCGTGGACGTCGAGCACGACTTCCAGCCCATCTATGTCGTCAACGCCGACAAGAAGGCGCAGGTCAAGAAGCTCAAGGACCTCCTGAAGGACTCCGACGAGCTCTTCCTCGCCACCGATGAGGACCGCGAGGGCGAAGCCATCGCGTGGCACCTCCTCGAGGTCCTGAAGCCCAAGGTCCCCGTCCACCGGATGGTCTTCCACGAGATCACCAAGGACGCGATCCGCAGCGCCGTCGCCAACCCGCGCGAGCTCAACAAGCGCATGGTCGACGCCCAGGAGACCCGCCGCATCCTCGACCGCCTCTACGGCTACGAGGTCTCGCCGGTCCTCTGGAAGAAGGTCATGCCGCGCCTGTCGGCGGGCCGCGTCCAGTCCGTGGCCACCCGCCTCGTCGTCGAACGGGAGCGCGAGCGCATCGCCTTCCGCTCCGCCGAGTACTGGGACCTGACCGGCACCTTCGGCACGGGCCGCGCCGGTGACGCCTCCGACCCGTCGCAGCTGGTCGCCCGCCTCACCACGGTCGACGGCAAGCGCGTCGCGCAGGGCCGCGACTTCAACTCCGTCGGGCAGCTCAAGGCGGGCAGCGCGGGCACCCTGCACCTGGACGAGGCGAACGCCCGGGCGCTGGCCGCCGCCCTCCAGGACACGAACTTCGCCGTACGCTCCGTCGAGTCCAAGCCGTACCGCCGCTCGCCGTACGCGCCCTTCCGTACGACGACGCTGCAGCAGGAGGCGAGCCGCAAGCTCGGCTTCGGCGCCAAGGCGACCATGCAGGTGGCCCAGAAGCTGTACGAGAACGGCTTCATCACCTACATGCGTACGGACTCCACGACGCTCTCCGACACGGCCGTCACCGCCGCCCGCGCGCAGGTCACGCAGCTCTACGGCAGCGACTACCTGCCGGACAAGCCGCGCACGTACGCCGGGAAGGTCAAGAACGCGCAGGAGGCGCACGAGGCGATCCGCCCCTCGGGTGATCGTTTCCGCACGCCCGCCGAGACCGGCCTGTCCGGCGATCAGTTCCGGCTCTACGAACTGATCTGGAAGCGGACCGTCGCCTCCCAGATGAAGGACGCGACCGGCAACTCCGTCACGGTGAAGATCGGCGGCCGCGCCTCCGACGGCCGCGACGCCGAGTTCAGCGCGTCCGGCAAGACCATCACCTTCCACGGCTTCCTCAAGGCCTACGTAGAGGGCGCCGACGACCCGAACGCCGAGCTGGACGACCGCGAGCGCAGGCTCCCGCAGGTCAGCGAGGGCGACGCGCTCTCCGCCGACGAGATCTCGGTCGACGGCCACGCGACGAAGCCCCCGGCCCGCTACACCGAGGCCTCGCTGGTCAAGGAGCTCGAAGAGCGCGAGATCGGCCGCCCGTCGACGTACGCGTCGATCATCGGCACGATCCTCGACCGCGGCTACGTCTTCAAGAAGGGCACGGCGCTCGTGCCGTCCTTCCTGAGCTTCGCCGTGGTCAACCTCCTGGAGAAGCACTTCGGCCGGCTCGTCGACTACAGCTTCACCGCCAAGATGGAGGACGACCTCGACCGCATCGCCCGCGGTGAGGCGCAGGCCGTGCCGTGGCTGCGGCGCTTCTACTTCGGCGAGGGCGAGGCCGCGGGCGGCGCGGCCGACGCCGGCAACGGCGACGGCGACCACCTCGGCGGCCTCAAGGAACTCGTCACCGACCTCGGCGCCATCGACGCCCGCGAGGTGTCGTCCTTCCCCGTCGGCAACGACATCATGCTGCGCGTCGGCCGCTACGGCCCCTACGTAGAGCGCGGCGAGCGCGACGCCGAGAACCACCAGCGCGCGGACGTACCCGACGACCTGGCGCCCGACGAGCTGACCGTCGAGTACGCGGAGGAGCTGCTCGCCAAGCCGAGCGGCGACTTCGAGCTGGGCGCCGACCCGGTCTCCGGCAACCAGATCGTCGCCAAGGACGGCCGCTACGGCCCGTACGTGACGGAGATCCTCCCCGAGGGCACCCCGAAGACCGGCAAGAACGCGGTCAAGCCGCGCACGGCCTCCCTCTTCAAGTCCATGTCGCTCGACACGGTCACCCTCGAGGACGCCCTCAAGCTGATGTCCCTGCCCCGCGTGGTCGGTGTCGACGCCGAGGGCGTCGAGATCACCGCGCAGAACGGCCGGTACGGCCCGTATCTGAAGAAGGGCACGGACTCGCGGTCCATCGAGACCGAGGAGCAGCTCTTCACCATCACGCTGGAAGAGGCCCTGGAGATCTACTCCAAGCCGAAGCAGCGTGGCCGCGCCGCCGCGAAGCCGCCGCTGAAGGAGCTCGGCGAGGACCCGGTCAGCGGGAAGCCGGTCGTCGTCAAGGACGGCCGCTTCGGGGCGTACGTCACGGACGGCGAGACGAACGCGACGCTGCGGGCGGCGGACTCCGTGGAGGACATCACTCCGGAGCGGGGCTACGAGCTCCTCGCGGAGAAGCGGGCGAAGGGCCCCGCCAAGAAGACGGCGAAGAAGGCCGTCAAGAAGACCGCGGCCAAGAAGGCACCCGCAAAGAAGACCGCGGCCAAGAAGACGGCGGCGAAGAAGACCACCGCGGCGAAGAAGACCACGGCCAAGAAGACGGCGGCCTCCAGCAAGGCCGCTGCTTCGGAGGACTGACGTCCTCGGAGGGCTCCCGCTTTGGAGGGCTGACGTCCTCGGAGGACTGACCTCCTCGGAGGACTGACCTCCTCGGAGGGCTGACGCCCGACGTCTTCTCCACGTCTTCTTCACTGGACGCCACCCGAACCAGACGGTCGTTTGTTCGGGTGGCTCGTCGGGGAGTCGGTCCGTCCAGATAGGCTGGACGGATGACGCGTGCCGAGCAGCCAACGGCCGGAATCCCGGCCCCCGACGACGCCCTGGTCGCAGATTCCCGAGAGCGCGCCGTTCGCGCCTTGCTGCGCGTACCGCAGCTGAAGCGGTTGTGGAGCGCCCATCTCGTCGACAGTGTCGGCGACGCGCTCGCGCTGCTCGTCCTGGTGATCCTCGCGCTCCAGTCGTCCATCGCCGAAGGTGCCTTCGGAGGCGGCTATCGGGGAGCGGCCTTCGCCGTGACCGCTGTCTTCGGAGCGCGCGTTCTCTCGACGCTGCTCTTCGGAGCGGTGCTTCTCGGGCCGCTCACCTCGCTCACCTCTCCGGACGGCCCGCTCGACCGCCGCTGGACCATGATCGGCGCCGACGGTGTGCGGGCCGCCCTGCTGGTCGTCGCGCCGCTGTGGATCGACTGGACCCCGGATGACGCCCTCGCGGTGATCCTGGTGACGTCCTTCGTCGTCGGTGTCGCCGAGCGCTTCTGGACGGTCGCCAAGGAGAGCGCGGCGCCCGCGCTGCTGCCCGCGCCGCCCCTGGAGGGCGCGACGATACGGCCACTGCCGGACCACATGGACGCCCTGCGGCGCCTGTCGCTGCGTACGGGATTCCTGGCGCTGCCCGTCGCCGCCGCGATCCTCGTCGCCATCACCCTCATCGGGAACGTCCTCGGCGCCGGCATCGACTGGTTCGACCTGCACCAGGCGGGGCTCGCCTCCTTCGTGGCGGCCGGCCTCTTCGCCGGATCGCTCTCGATCCTCTACTTCCTCGAACTTCCCGGTACGCAGACGCCACGCGCGCGTAGCCCGCTGGAGGGACTGCGCAGGCCGCGCGCGGGCACCGGTCCCGACAAGGGCCGCACCGGCGCGATCCCGCTCTTCGTGGCGGCCTGCGCCGCCGTCGCCGGAGCCGTCGCCGCGGCCGTCGCCGTCGCCGTGCTGCACGCCAAGGACCTGGGCGGCGGGCCCGTCACGTACGGCCTGATCGTCCTCGCCCTGACCGGCGGCACCGCCGTCGGCATCCGCGTCGCGCCGTCCCTGCTGCCCTCGCTCTCCCGCCGCAGGCTGCTCGCGCTCGCCATCGCCCTCACCGGCGTCGCGCTGCTCGCCGCGGGCCTCGTGCCGGACACCACGACCGTGCTGCTGCTCCTCGCCCTCACGGGCGTCTGCGCGGGAGTCGCCGCGAACATCGGGCACGCGCTGCTCGACCAGGAGGTCGAGGACTACCGCAGGGCCCGCACCACGGAGCACCTCCACGCGGTCGTACGCCTCGTCCTCGCGCTCGGCGCGCTGGTGGCCCCCGTGGTCGCCGCCGCGATCGGGCCGCACCGCATGGTCAACGGAAAGTTCGTCTTCGACCACGGCGGCGCCGCCTTCACGCTGATGCTGGTCGGCGCGCTGCTGCTGCCGGTGGCCGCGCTGGTCCTCGCCAAGGCCGACGACCGCCAGGGCATACCGCTCCGGCGCGACCTCCTGGACGCGCTGCGCGGCGGCGACGACCCGGCACAGGTGCCGTGCGGCACCGGCTTCTTCATCGCCCTGGAGGGCGGCGACGGCGCGGGCAAGTCGACGCAGGCCGAGGCGCTCGCCGAGTGGATCCGCGCCAAGGGCCACGAGGTCGTCGTCACCCGCGAGCCGGGGGCGACGCCCGTCGGCAAACGGCTGCGGTCGATCCTCCTCGACGTGTCGTCGGCCGGTCTCTCGCACCGCTCCGAAGCGCTCCTGTACGCCGCCGACCGCGCGGAGCACGTCGACACCGTCGTACGACCCGCCCTCGAACGCGGCGCCGTGGTCATCTCCGACCGCTACATCGACTCGTCCGTCGCCTACCAGGGCGCCGGGCGCGACCTGTCGCCCACCGAGGTCGCCCGCATCAACCGCTGGGCGACCGGTGGCCTCGTACCGAACCTGACGTGCCTGCTCGACGTGTCGCCCGAAGCCGCCCGCGAGCGGTTCACGGAGGCGCCCGACCGCCTCGAGTCGGAGCCCGCCGAGTTCCACGCGCGCGTGCGCTCCGGTTTCCTCACGCTCGCCGCCGCCGACCCGGGGCGGTACCTGATCGTCGACGCGTCCCAGGAGCCGGAGGCGGTCACAACCGTCATCCGGCACCGGCTCGACCTGGTGCTCCCGCTCTCCGAGGCCGAGGTGAAGGCACGCGAGGAAGCCCGCAGGGCCGCCGAGGAGGAGGCCCGGCGCAAGGCCGAGGAAGAGGCCGCGCGCAAGGCCGAGGAGGAGCGGCTCGAACGCGAGCGCCAGGAGCAGCTCGCCAAGCTCCGCGCCGAGGAGGAGGAGCGCAAGCGGCGCGAGCTGGAGGAGGCCCAGCGCCGCGAGGCGGAGCGGCAGGCCGAGGAGGCCAGGAAGCGCGCCGAGGAGGCCCGCCGCAAGGCCGAGGAGGAGCAGGCCAGGCTCCTCGCCGAGGAGAAGGCGCGGGCGGCCGAGGAGGAGCGGCGCCGCAAGGAGGCCGAGGAAGAGGCGCGGCTGCGCGCCGAGGCGGAGGAGCGGCGCCTGGAGAAGCAGCGGAAGGCGGAGGCCGCGCTGCTTCGGGCGGAGGAGGCGCGGCGGCTTGCTGCGGCTTCGGCGGCCGCGGCTACGGCTGCTGCTGCGGCGGCTCCGGCTCCCAAGGCTGCGGCTCCGAAGGCTTCGGCTCCGAAGAGTCAGGCTCCGGCCGGGCAGTCCGGGCAGTCCGGGCAGTCCGGGCAGTCCGGGAAGCCCGAGCAGTCCGGGCAGTCTGAGCAGTCCGCGTCGTCCGTGCCGCACACCGGGACCGCCGTGCCCGACAACGAGACCACCGTGCCCACGCCCGTGGTGCAGCCGCCCTCCGGGGCCGCCGACGAGACGGCCGTCCTGCCGGCGATCGGCGCCGAGGGTCCCGGCACGGAGGGCCCCGGTGCGGAGGACACCGCGGTGCTGCCGCAGCCGCCCGTCCCCGAGGGGGCCGCCGACGAGACGGCGGTGCTGCCTGCCGTCCGGGAGGACAAGGTTCCGCCGGGGTACTTCCGGGACGAGCGGCCCGCGAGCGCGCCTTCGAGCGCGCCCTCGCCCGACGGGTCCGACGACCGGACCCGTGAGCTGCCCCAGATCGAGGTCGACGAGCAGGGCGTGCCCCGGCGGCCGTCCTCCGAGTGGGCCGAGGAGACCCCGCTGGACGACCTGCCGTCGCTGGCGGACGAACTGCTCGGGTCGCACGAGGACGAGCACCCGGACGCGGCGGACGACGACGGCGACGGGCGGCCGCGGCGCGGCCGACGAGGCCGCTGAACACCGCGGCCGGGCCGGATTGTCAGAGGCGTCCTCCACAATGGGCAGTCCGGGCAGGCGATGGGCGGTCCGGGCAGGAGCAGAGCGCAGCGTAAGGCGGTGACCCCATGAGCGTGTGGGACGACCTGGTGGGGCAGGAGCGGGTGAGCGAGCAGCTGGGCGCCGCCGCCCGGGACGCCGACGCGCTGGTGACGGCGGCCGCCACGGACACCCCGCCGCCGGAGTCGTCGAAGATGACGCACGCCTGGCTGTTCACGGGCCCGCCCGGCTCCGGCCGCGCCACCGCCGCGCGCGCCTTCGCCGCCGCCCTGCAGTGCACGAGCCCGGACCGGGCGCTCGGCGGCGCCCCCGGCTGCGGCTTCTGCGACGGCTGCCACACCAGCCTCATCGGCACCCACGCCGACGTGGAAGTGGTGCGCACGGACCTGCTCTCCATCGGTGTGAAGGAGACCCGCGACCTCGTCCGCCGGGCACAGCTCTCGCCCGCCGTCGGACGCTGGCAGGTCATCGTCCTGGAGGACGCCGACCGCCTCACCGAGGGTGCGGGAAATGTCCTCCTGAAGGCCGTCGAGGAGCCCGCCCCCCGCACGGTGTGGCTGCTCTGCGCGCCCTCTCTGGAGGACGTGCTGCCGACCATCCGCTCCCGCTGCCGCCACCTGACGCTGAGCACCCCGAGCGTGGATGCGGTCGCCGACGTGCTCGTACGGAGAGACGGCATCGAGCCGGACGTCGCCGCGGCCGTGGCGCGCGCCACGCAGGGCCACATCGGCCGCGCCCGGCGGCTCGCGACCGACCCGCGCGCGCGTGAGCGCAGGGCCGCCGTCCTGAAGCTGCCGATGCGGGTGTCGGAGATCGGCGGCTGCCTCAAGGCCGCGCAGGAGCTGATCGACACGGCGACCGAGGACGCCAAGCAGGTCGCCGAGGAGGTCGACGGCAAGGAGACCGAGGACCTGAAGGCGGCGCTCGGCGGGGGGCAGGGCGGCCGGATGCCGCGCGGCACGGCCGGCGTGATGAAGGAGCTGGAGGACAGACAGAAGCGGCGCAAGACGCGCACGCAGCGCGACAGCCTCGACCTCGCGCTCACCGAGCTGACCGGGGTCTACAGGGACGTGCTCGCCCTGCAGCTGGGCTCGCGGGTGGCCATCGCCAACACCGAGGTGCAGGACATGCTGGAGCGCCTGGCCCTGGGGACCTCGCCCGAGTCCACGCTGCGCCGCATCGAGGCCATCGGCGCCTGCCGCACCGCCCTCGACCGGAACGTGGCACCGCTGCTCGCGGTCGAAGCCATGACGATGGCGCTGCGGGCGGGCTGAACACCCCCGTTCGGGGCGTGGGTTGGCCGGTCTCACGGATTCACTCGTACGAGCGCGTTGAGTGACCGTGCATGCGCGGAGAGTTACTCTCGCGTGATGGACCTCAGCCGTCACGGCCGTCGCAGCCGTCAACTCCCCTTCCGTACGTGCGGCACTCTGTTCGTGACCGCCGGCCTGCTCATGTCCGGCTGTTCGTCGGGAAGTTCGACTGCGGACGCTTCGATGGCGTCGCTGTCCCGCTCGACGCCCGCGGAGCTCGCGCCGTACTACGGACAGAAGCTGAGCTGGCACGAGTGCGGCGCACCCGGGTTCGAGTGCGCCTCCATGAAGGCCCCGCTGGACTACGCCGAGCCCGCGGCCGGCGACATCGAGCTGGCGGTCGCCCGCAAACAGGCCACGAAGAAGAAGGGCCGCCTCGGCTCGCTCCTGGTCAATCCGGGCGGCCCCGGCGGCTCGGCGATCGGCTACCTCCAGTCGTACGCGGCACTCGGCTACCCCGCGGAGGTCCGGGCCCGCTACGACATGGTCGCCGTCGACCCGCGCGGGGTGGCCCGCAGCGAGCCCGTCACCTGCCTCGACGGCAAGCGCATGGACGCGTACACGCAGACCGACGTCACCCCCGACGACCAGCGCGAGACGGACGGCCTGCGCGCCGCCTTCGAGACGTTCGCGGACGGCTGCGAGGCGCGGTCGGCCAAGATCCTTCCGCACGTCTCCACAGTCGAGGCGGCCCGCGACATGGACGTCCTGCGGGCGGCGCTCGGCGACGAGAAGCTGACGTACGTCGGCGCCTCGTACGGGACCTTCCTCGGCGCGACGTACGCGGAGCTCTTCCCGCGCCGCGTGGGCCGCCTGGTCCTGGACGGCGCGATGGACCCGTCGCTGCCCGCGCGGCGTATGAATCGCGACCAGACAGCCGGCTTCGAGACGGCGTTCCGGTCCTTCGCGAAGGACTGCGTGGCGCGCGGCGCGGAGTGTCCGCTGGGCGCCGAGAGCCCCGAGGACGCGGGCAGGCGCCTCAAGGCCTTCTTCCGCGGCCTCGACCGTGAGCCGTTGACCGTGAAGGGGGACGGCGGCATCGGCCGCGGTCAGGTCGGTGAGATCGGCGGCAGGAAGCTCGGCGAGGCGCTCGCCACGACGGGCGTGATCGCCGCGATGTACGACGAGGCGGGCTGGCCCCAGCTGCGCGACGCGCTGACCTCGGCGATGAAGGACAAGGACGGGGCGGGCCTGCTCGCCCTCTCCGACGGCTACTACGAGCGGGACGGCGAAGGAAGGTACGCGAACCTGATGTTCGCCAACGCCGCCGTGAACTGCCTGGACCTGCCGCCGTCCTTCGGCTCCCCGGACGAGGTCCGCAAGGCGCTGCCCTCCTTCCGCAAGGCGTCCCCGGTCTTCGGCGAAGGCCTCGCCTGGTCCTCGCTGAACTGCGCGTACTGGCCGGTGCGGGCGACGGGCGAGGCGCACCGCATCGATGCGAAGGGCGCGGCCCCGATCCTCGTCGCCGGCACGACCCGCGACCCGGCCACCCCCTACCGCTGGGCGAAGGCCCTCGCCTCCCAGCTCTCCTCCGGCCACCTCCTCACCTACGAGGGCGACGGCCACACGGCGTACGGCCGCGGCAGCGAGTGCGTCGACTCGACGGTCAACGCCTACCTCCTGAAGGGAACCGTCCCCAAGGACGGAAAGCGCTGCTCATAGCCGTCAGGAGGGGGTGTGCGGAGCGCTCTGAAAACTGTGTAGACTTGGCCGCGTTGCTGATCGCACGATGGTGCGGACAGCGCGCCGCCTTAGCTCAGATGGCCAGAGCAACGCACTCGTAATGCGTAGGTCTCGGGTTCGAATCCCGAAGGCGGCTCTGTGGAAGCCCCAGGACTCACTCGCCGTGACCTGGGGCTTTTGCTTTTGTCGCGGTCCTTCGCGTCCTTCGCGTCCCTCCGGGTGTGACTACTGGGCGGAGAGGGTGGGTTCCGGGACCGCGGTCGTCTGGGGGGTGGCGGTCGGGGTCAGGGGCGGGGTCGGGCGGGTGAAGGCGTGGCGGCAGTGGTGGACCAGTTGGCGTAGGGCCGGGTTTTCTGTTGTGGTCCAGGCCAGGGAGAGGACCGGTTCCGTGTGGATGTCCTCGATCCGGCGGGTCGTCAGGCGGGGGCGGTGCTGGGCGACCAGGGACTCGGAGAGGATTGCGACGCCCAGGCCGCGGATTGCCAGGTCGGCGATCGCGCTGGGGGCGCCGGCCTGGAACGCGATCTCCATGTTGACGCCCGCCGCCGCGCACGCGTCGTCGAAGACCTTGCGCACCCCGGCCCCCGTGGGCAGGCTCACCACTGAGTAGTGGGCCAGGTCCTCCAGGGTCACCTGGGGCTTCTCGCAGAGCGGGTGGCCGACCGGCATGGCGGCGACCAGGGGCTCGCGGATGATCTCGTACGCCTCCAGGCCCGGCGGGGTGGAGCCGGAGGTGCTGACCAGAGCCAGGTCGGCGCTGCCCGCGCGCAGCCGCTCGATGAGCCGGTCGGAAGTGTCCTCCAGGAGGACGATCTCCACACCGGGGTGCCTGTGGTGGAAGGCGGACAGGGCGTCGAAGAGCGGCGTGACCGTGCACGCGGTGACCATGCCGACGACGAGCCTGCCGCGGATGAGGCCGTTCACCTCGTCCACCGCCTGCCGGACGGCGTCGACGGCGGCCAGCGCGGAGCGGGCGTGCCGCAGGGCGGCCACTCCGGCGGGGGTGAGTCTGACGCTGCGGCCCGAGCGGTCGAACAGGGACGTGCCGAGGTCGTGCTCCAACTGTCTGATCTGGGCGCTCACTCCGGACTGGCTGATGTGCACGCGCTCGGCGGCCCGAGTGAAGTTCTCCTCCTCGGCCACCGCGACGAAGTATTCGAGCTGCCTGAGTTCCATGCCTCGGGATTCTAGTAATGGGCGATGGCATATGTAGGACTTCTGGTCAATTCTTGCTTGAGTCTTGGTCGAGAAAGGCGGCCTTTAGGGTTTGGGGGTTGTGTGTGTCAAGCTTTCTGCGAAGTTTGACGGGAAATCGCGCACGCGGGCCGAGCGTGACACCTGGCGCGGTGGCCCGTGGGGGTACGTTGGCGGTAATTTAAGTTAACAACTATTTCACGCTTGCGCGAACTCTGACAGGGGGCGACGGGTTCATGCACACGAGCAAGTCGGCAGAAGTTGCGGAACACGAGACAGTCGGAGATGGAATATACGGGGAAAGAGGACGGTCCAATGAACAGCGGCCATGGGAAATAAGGCCGCATTCCCTGCCCATTGAACGTATTGCCGTGGATCAGCTCTGGTCGGCCGATTCACCACGCCTCGTCGGCGAGAACGTCGACCACATCCGGGTCCTCGCCGAGTCCGGCGCGGACCTGCCGCCCATCCTCGTCCACCGGTCCACGATGCGGGTCATCGACGGGATGCACCGGCTGCGGGCGACGGTGCTGCGCGGTGAGCGGGAGATCGCCGTCCGCTTCCTCGACGGGCACGAGTCGGACGTCTTCATCGTCGCCGTTCAAGCCAACACCACGCACGGACTGCCGCTGAGCCGGGCCGACCGCAACGCCGCCGCGACGCGGATCATCCACTCGCACCCGCAGTGGTCGGACCGCATGATCGCCTCGTTCGCCGGGCTCTCGCCCAAGACGGTCGGAAGCATCCGGCGCCGCCTCGGCGACGACCTGCCGGCCGCGCCGGTGCGGATCGGGCGCGACGGCCGGACGCGGCCGGTCGACAGCAGCGGGGTGCGGGCCGTCACGGGCGAGTTCATCCGGACCCATCCCGACGCGACGCTGCGGCAGATCGCCGGTGCCGCCGGGGTCTCCCGCGCCACCGCCCGCGATGTGCGCAGGAGGCTGGAGGAGGACGAGGTGGTCTTCCCGAAGCCGCGGGCGCTTCATGAAGGGGCGCCCGATCTGCACGGTGTGCCTGGGCTGCCCGGTGTGCCTGGGCCGGCCGATGTGCCTGGGCCGGCCGTTGTGGCCGGCGGTACGGCGGGGGTCGGCACGGTTACGGCTGCGCCGGCGCGGGTCGCGCCCGCCCGGGTCGCCGCCGACCCCGGCGCCGTATCGGCCGTATCGGCACGAGTGGCACCTGCCGAGACCGCGGAGGCCGCCGCCGCGCCGGCACCGGTGGTGTCGGGTGTCTCCGTGCCGCCGGCGGCCGCCGAGCTGATTCCGATCCTGAAGCGCGATCCCTCGATCCGCTTCACCGACTCCGGGCGCCTGCTGCTGCGGCTGCTGGACGCGGCCACCCTCCCGCCGGACGAGTGGAGCCGGCTCATCGAGAGCGTCCCCGCCCACTGCGTCGACATGGTGGCGAGCGTGGCGCGGGCCTGCGGCGAGGTCTGGTTCAACGTCGCGCAGGAAGTGGACAGCCGCGCCTCGGCGCAGTGAAGCGCGGCTTGCTGCCATCAGGGCGTACGTGAGGGGCGTACGTCAGTCTCGTACGACCGTCTTCGTGCGCATCAGGAAGTCGGAGAGGTAGCCGTCGTGCGGCAGCCCGGGCCGCATCCAGTGGGTCGGGTGGTCGCCGACGTACAGGTTGGCGATGGTCGGTTCGGCCAGGAGCCGGTCGAGCAGCTCTTCCTGCCGCGTCAGCGCGGTGAGCACCAGGCTGTCGCGCAGCGGGGCGATCCCGTCCGTGGGGCGCCACGGTGCCACCCATACGCAGGGGAAGGGCAGTTCGGCACCGAGATGAGGGGCGTCGGCGCGGTCGACCTGGTGGACGGCCGGCCGCAGGACCGCGCTGCCGTCGCCCAGTTCGTCGGCGACCGTGTCGGCGCCGAGCCAGGGCCTGGCGTCACCGGCGCGGCGCCCCACGTACTCGGCGAGCGCCCGCGCGCCCGCCGCCGGCTGCACCGGAAGGACGGCCTTCGGATGGTCCGGCGGGAGGCTGGGCAGCGCCGAGAACCGCTCGGCGAGGGCCTCGCACAACGGCGTCGGATCGCCCTCCACCAGCACGGCCGTCGCGTTGACGCAGCCCGTGCCGCCGCGCCCGGCGATCGAGTCGACAATGGTGTCGAGGTGGTCGTGCCAGTCGACGTCGGCCGTCAGGAGGATCTTCGAGCGGCCGGGGCCCTGGAGCAGGACCGTGGGGTCGGCGCCGTACTTGCGGACGACGTCCTCGCCGCCGTAGACCATGCCGAGGTCGGCGCCGCGCAGCACGCCGTCCGCGCCGGTGTGGTCGGTGGGCAGCAGCGTGACCTCGTCGTTCCCGAAGCCCGCGAGGCGCAGCGCGGTGACGAGCCGGTGCGGGGTGAACGGCTCGCGCCGGGAGGGCCGGACCGCGACGCGGTAGCCAAGCGCGAGCGCCTCGGGCCACAGGCTGTGGGTGCCGGGGTGGTTGCCGGCCGCGTGGACGGCGAACACGTGGCCGCGCCGGGTGTGGGCGGCCCGGCCGGACCTGGCCAAGGGGTCGCGCCAGTCGGTGACGGCACCGGCGGGCCGCGCCTGCGCGATGCCGGTGCCGATGTCGCGGAGCCGTTCGGCGATGCGGTCGACCGCCGAGGTGACCTCCGTGATCGGGACCCCGCCGACGCGGCTGACCAGGAGGCAGTACTCCGCCACGCTCTGGCCCGCGACCGTCCCGGTGGCGAAGAGGTCGGCGGCGGCCGCGATGCGCCGTACCCGCTCGTCGGCCGGCGCGGGCTCGGCGCGGCGCAGCGCCGACAGGGTGCGGCTGATGAACGGCGGTGGGACGAGGCTCAGTTCGGCGGCGGGGCGGCCGGTGACGTCGGTGACCAGCTGACGGTTCCTGGCGCGGAACTCGCCGCGCGGGCCGAGCGCGTCCAGGAGGACCGGTTCGGGTGCGTCCAGCAAGGCCGGTTCGGGAGCGTCCGGCAAGGCCGGATCGGGTGCGTCCAGCAGGGCCGGTTCGGGAGCATCCAGGGGGGCTGGTTCGGGTGCGTCCAGGGGGGCCGGTTCGGGTGCCATCAGTACACCCCCTCGACCACGTCCTCGTTCTCGAACCTGCTGACGGGCGCGATGTCGGCAACCGAGTCGCCGGGGCCCCCGTCGAGCGGCTCGACGCGGGTCGCGATGTCGCGTTCGAGGTTGTTGGGCAGCAGGAACGACTTGCTGACGTGGCTGGCCACGACCCGGCCGCGCGCCCCGTACGGGACCGGCCGGAGCGTCTCCGGGTCGACGACCGAGAAGGTGACGTACGGGCTCAGGGTGTCGAAGACACAGGGGTCGTCGTCGCCGAGCCCCGGCCGCTCCCCGGCGAAGCCGAGAATCATCGTGCTGCCGTAGTTCCCGGAGAAGACGGTGTCGGGGAAGATTTCCGTCCGGTACACCTGGCGGGAATCCGGGTCGAGTTGCGTGCCGCCCCAACGGATCGCCCGCACCTTCTCGTTGATCAGTTCCACGAGTTCGTCACGGCGGGCGATGCGGTCCAGGATCGGCGGGGTGACGGTGAGGACGCCGATGTTCTGGGAGCGCAGGACCTCCGCGGCCTGGTCGACGACGTGCTCGGCGTAGTCGTCGGCCTCGCTGCCGCGGCCCGTGGAGATCAGCCGCTTCACCCAGCGCGGGTCGAGGTCGAGCGTGAATCCGTGGGTGCCGTGCGTGGTTGCCGAACCCCGGAAGAACTCGCCGACGATGTGCGGGCCGCTGGGAACGATTCCCAGCCAGTTTGCGCCCCGGGGGAAACCGTGGGCGTCGAGTTGCTCGGCGGTCCAGTGGAGCAGCCGCTTCCGCCAGTCCCCGAGGAGGACGACCCGCTTGGGAGCGCCCGTGGTGCCGCCGCTCTCGAACACACCCCGTACGTCGGGGTGGTCGCCGTAACCGCGCGGGATCAGGTCCTCGGCGGGGACGGTACGCAGCTCGGAGGCGACGTTGGGGAAGCGGACGAGGTCGGCCACCGAGGAGATGTCGGTGCGCGGGTCGAAGTCCAGGGACTTCGCGCGCTCCAGCCAGTAGGGAGAGCCGGTTTCGGGGCCGAAGTGCCACTCCATCGCGGCTCTGATGTATTCGTCCGGGTCGGGGCGTTCGCCGGGAGGCAGGTCGAGTATGTCCCAGGTTTTCGACGCCATGTTGTCGTTATCCTCCCGGCCTTGTCGTCCGTCTGTTGCCTGGATTGCTGCTCGAATGGTTACCCGACGATTTTTCCCGTGAAAGAACCAGGGCATTGGAACCGGGGCTATTCAGGAATGTCAACACCGTTCCACCTCCAGGTTCTTACCCGTGAAAGCGGGGCCGAGGGCCTGGAGCGTGGCCAGTTCGTACAGGCCCTCCACGGTGCCCTCCGCCTCGAAGGTGGCGCGGACGTCCGGTGGCCGGCCGATCAGCGCGAGGGCGGCGTTCGGCGGCATCTCGTCGAGCGGGGGCCGCTCGTTCTCCCAGAGCATCATCGCGCCCCACCGGTTCTGCTCGCGGTCCGCGAAGTAGATCTTGAGCCGCAGGCCGGGCACCTTGGTCCACCGGTCCAGCGTGTTCTCGCGCAGGTGTTCGCGCATGGTCTCGATGGTCTGGGGCGTCCCGTCGAGGTGCCACCAGGCGACGTCGACCCTCATCGGGAATCTCGCACGGCGTGATGGAGCATGCGCAGGGTGTGACTGGTCATGGGTGCCTCCGTCTTCGGCGGGAGGGGATGTGACCTCAGTGGGGATCCTCAGTGGGGATGTGAAGCCAGTGAGCGTACGACTCACTCGGCGCGGGCGCGGGGGTGGCGACTGAGGAATTCCTCAGTCGCCCGGTCGCTCGCCGGTCGCTCACCGGTCGCTAGCGGGCCGCCCGCCGGTCGCGCGGTCGCGAACCAGATCCATTGCTTCTGGCTGCCAGAAGTAAGGGGAGTTGGACGCGCCAGTTCCGCGCGGCCAAGCTTGTCGGTGCTGGAAATCAGCTCTGAACGAGAGGCCCCCCTGTGTCCGAATATGAGAAGGCCTACAAGCCGGAAGACATCACGCGTCTGTTCGTCGAGCGCGCCAACAAGGGCGATGCGGCCGGCGTCGCGGAGCTCTACGCGGAGGACGCGGTCGTCGCCTTCCCGCCCGGGCAGATCACCCAGGGGCGTGAGGCCATCCGCAAGCTGTGGGAGATGGCGATGACGCGGAACCCGAAGTTCGAGCCGGAGGAGCCCCTTCCGACTCTGATCAACGGTGACATCGCGCTCACGTCCACCCCGCCGAAGGACGGCACGGGCGCCCGCGCCCAGGTGGTGCGCCGCCAGCCCGACGGCTCGTGGCTGCGGATCCTCGACCAGCCCGAGTTCATCCAGCCCAAGTAAGCAGTCGGCGACGGCCGGCGGTCGGTCCGGCCGACGCGTATACGCCATAAGAAGTGTGGGGGAGAACAGTCATGGCCAAGCGATGGTGGACGTTGGTGGTCGTCTCCGCGTCGACCTTCATGATCCTGCTGGACGCCACCATCGTCACCGTCGTGCTGCCGCAGATCCAGAGCGGACTCGACACCAGCTTCGCCGACGCGCAATGGGTGGTCGACGCCTACTCGTTGACCCTCGCCGCGATGCTGCTGGTCGGCGGCTCGCTGGCGGACCGCTTCGGCTACCGCAAGCTGTTCCTGGTGGGGCTCGGCGTCTTCACCGTCAGCTCGCTGCTCTGCGGCATCTCCTCCACACCTCTCATGCTGATCCTGTCGCGCGCAGCGCAGGGCATCGGCGGCTCCGTCATGTACGCCACGTCGCTTGCGCTGCTCGCCCGGAACTTCACCGGGAAGGAGCGGGGCGTCGCGTTCGGCATCTGGGGCGCGGTGACGGGCATCGCCACCGGACTCGGGCCCGTCTTCGGCGGGTTGATCGCCAGCAACATCAGCTGGCGCGGCATCTTCCTCGTCAACGTGCCCATCGGTCTCCTCGCCATCGCGGTGACGCTGTGGCAGGTCGACGAGTCGCCGATGCGGCGCAAGCTGCGGCTCGACTGGCCGGGCTTCGTCCTCTTCACCAGCGGCCTGGTCGCGCTGATCTACGGTCTGATCCGGGCCGGCGAGACCGAGTGGGGCAACACCGACGTCGTGCTGTGGCTCGGCGCGGCGGCCGTCCTGCTCGTCACCTTCCTGATCGTGGAACTCCGCTCCGAGCAGCCGCTATTCGACCTTTCGCTGTTCCGTACGCCGACGTTCGTCGGTGGCTCGATCGCCGCGTTCACCATGAACGGCTCGCTGTTCGCGATGCTCCTCTACCTGGTGCTCTACCTGCAGAACGGGCTCGGCTACTCCGTCCTGGAGTCCAGCGTGCGGCTGCTCGTGATCAGCGTGTGCGCCCTGGTCGCGTCGACCATCGCGGGCCGGCTGAGCGCGAAGGTGCCGGTGAAGTGGCTCATCGGCCCCGGCCTCTTCCTCGTCGGCGCCGGCCTGCTCCTCATGTCGGGCAACGACGCGTCGAGCAGCTGGACGCACCTCATCCCGGGCTTCGTCATCGCCGGTATCGGCAGCGGCGTCGTCAATCCGCCGCTCGCTTCGACCGCCGTCGGCGTCGTCACGCCGGACCGGTCGGGCACGGCCTCGGGCATCAACATCACGTTCCGCCAGGTCGGCATGGCCGCCAGCATCCCGGTGCTCGGCTCCATCTTCACGGCGTCGCTGCACGACGACGTCATGCGGAACCTGTCGGGCATCCCCGAACTCGCGGGCAGCGCCCCGGGCATCGCCGCGGCCGTCGAACACGGTGACGTGTCCGGCCTCGCCGAGAAGGTGCCGGCGCCGCTGCGGGACCAGGTGGCCACCGCCCTCCACTCCGGCTACGCCGAGGCGCTGAACGACCTGCTGATCATCACCGGTGTCCTGGCCCTGGTCGGAGCGGTCTTCTCCTTCTTCCTGATCCGGGCCAAGGACTTCCTGGCCGCCAAGCCGCCGCCGCAGGAGACCGGGGTCGAAGCCGGTGAGCCGCAGCCGGTGAAGTGAGACCGGACGGAGCGGGACGCTCGTCAGACCGAGCCGTCCCGCTCCTGGATGCGGTCGAGCGCATGCTGGATGACCGCCTGCGCCGCCGGGTCGATCGTCCGGTCGTCCGGCCACGCCAGGTACAGCCGCCCGTGCATGTCCGGGTCGCGGAACGGGACAAGGCGGAGGTCGTCACCGGCTGACCGGACCGCCCCGCGCGGCAGGATCGCCACACCGAAGCCGCGGGCCGCCATGTCCACCAGGACCTGGGGGTCGCTGGCCGAGAAGGCGATGGGCGCGTCGATCCCGGCCGTGGCCAGGGAGATGTCGAGCTGCCGGCGGGTGCCGCTGTCGCCGGGCAGCGAGATCAGCTGCCGGGACGCGAGCTCCTTGAGCAGCACGGAATCCCGGTCCGCGTACTCGTCGTCCGCGCGCAGCACCGCGACGAGCGGGTCGGCGAGGACGACCTCGGTCCGCAGGAAGGCCGGGGGTTCGACGCCCATGCCGAGGAAGGCCATGTCGAGTTCGCCGTCCTTGAGCGCGTCGACGAGGTCGTCGGTGCTGCCCTGGCGCAGCGCGATCTCCACGGTCGGATGGCTCGCCTGGAACTCCGCGAGCATGCCGGGCACGTCCAGCGACGCCACCACCGTCACCATGCCCACGCTCACCCGGCCCCGCAGCAGCCCGGCCACCTGGTCGACGGCGAGTCTGGCGTTGCGCACCGCCGCCAGTGCGGCCTTGGCGTAGGGGAGCAGGGCCTCGCCCACGGCGGTGGGGCGGACCGTGCGCCCGGACCGGTCGAGCAGTTCGTACCCGAGTTCCCGTTCGAGGCGGCGGATCTGCGCGCTCACTCCCGGCTGGGTCACATGGACCCGGGCCGCGGCCCTGGTGAAGTTGCCGTCCTCCACGACAGCGACGAAGTACTCGAGTTGGCGTATCTCCATAACTGACCGATCTAGGCTTCAGTACGAACAGATATTGGACGCCCGGTAAACGCCGGGACAATACTGACGGGGTCGCTCGGAAAGTAAGGAAAGAGCGGCCATTCAACGGCCAGTCAGCGGCCTTTTTCACGGGGATACTCGGAATTTTCTGAGTAATGCATGCCGAATGCGCGTGCCAAAATTTTCTGAGGAACTTTACAGCAGCGCGGTCGGGCTGTGAAGAGTTCATCCGCGGCGAGCGGGCCACCGTACGTCCACTGAGGGGAGTCATCCATGGGAACCACGGGAATTGGAGGCGCCGATTCCGGCGGCGCGGTCATCTGGGTGACCGGGCTTGCCGAGGCCGGCAAGACGACGGTCGCTCGTGAGCTGGTCCGTCAGCTGGTCCAGCGCGGCAAGCAGCCGATCCTCCTTGACGGCAACGAGGTGCGGACGGCCCTGGGCATGATGACCCATGGTTTCGACCGGGAAAGCCGCATAAAGACGTCCATGACCTATGCGCGGCTTTCCCAGCTCCTCGCCGAACAGGGGCATCTCGTCGTGGTCGCGACCATCTCGCTGTTCCACGAGGTGCAGCGGCACAATCGCGAGAACCAGCCCGACTACTTCGAGGTGCTGCTCGACGTGCCCGTCGAAGAACTCAAGCGGCGGGACAGCAAGGGCGTCTACAGCGGGAACGACGCCAAGGACGTGGTCGGCATCGGGCAGTCCGCCGAGTTCCCCACCCACCCCGACCTGGTCGTCACCAACTACGGCGACGTCGACCCGAAGGCCGCGGCCACCATGATTCGACTCGCGCACGAGGAGCGTGTGCCTTCGTCGGCGGTGGCGTGACCCGCGCCTATTTCATGAGCGCGTATTTCATAAAAGCCGTAAGCCCCGCAAGCCCCGTAAACCCGGTAAACCCCGTAATCCCGTAAGTCCCGGGAACCTCGCCTTTTCCGGGCGTTCTCGTTTTCACGTAGATATTAAGGAGCTGTGCCTCGCATGACGACGTCGACCAAGCTCAAGCACGGAGATTTCACCGACCTGGCGAAGGACTACTCGAAGTACCGTGAGGGTTACGCGACCTCGGTGCGGGACGCGCTGATCGGCCTGGTGGGCCGGCCGGCCGCCGAGCTCGACGCCGTCGACGTCGGCGCCGGCACGGGCCTGTGGACCCGCATCGTGGCGGACGGCGGATTCCGCTCGGTCACCGCCGTCGAGCCGAACGACAACATGCGCGCCGAGGGCATCTCCGACTCGGAGGGCTACTCGATCACCTGGCGCGCAGGCAAGGGCGAGGAGACCGGGCTCCCGGACGAGTCGGCCGACCTCATCAGCATGGCGTCCTCGTTCCACTGGGTGGACTTCGAGGTGGGCACCGCCGAGTTCTGCCGGGTCCTGCGGCCGGGCGGCTGGTTCGTCGCGCTCTACAACCCGCGGCTGATCGAGGTCAACCCGGTGCTCGTGGACATCGAGAACGAGCTCAAGCGCCTGATGGGCGAGCGCAAGCGGATCACCTCGGCGCACCCGCAGATGATCAAGGAGCTGTCGGACAAGTTCAACGCCAGCCCGCGCTTCGACGACGTCGTCGTGCTGGAGGGCCGGCACTCCGTCGAGCAGACCATCGACCACTACATCGGCCTGTGGCAGTCCGTGAACGACGTGCGGGTCCAGCTCGGCGACGCCAAGTTCGAGCAGTTCCTCGACTACATCCGCGAGCGCCTCGCGGACGCGGAGAAGCTCGAGGTCACCTACCTGACCAGGGCGGTCGCGGCGCGCGCCAAGAAGTAAGCCGAGAGACAGGGCCGCTGACCCGCCCTGAGCCGACAGACAGGATTTCTGACATGACCGAGGACTCCGTCCGGGAACTGCGTCCCGACGAACTGGCCCGCCGCAGCGCGCGCCTGCTGGGCGAGAACGACATCGTCGTGGCCGGCGACCCCGGGTCCGGCCAGGCGCTCGTGGCCAACATCGTGTTCGAGCTGGGCTTCGACTACCTCGACCCGTACGTCGAGTCGCCCGACGAGGCGGACGGCGCGGCCCAGTCGGTGGAGAGCCGTCTCGACTACTACCGGCAGCGCCTCGCGGCCACCTCCGAGAAGAGCCAGGCCGCGCTGGACAGGGCGGCGAGCGGGGCCGTGCCCAAGAGGTTCATCAAGACCCACTTCTACCCCGAGGTGTTCGCCGAGTCCGCGGTGAACAGCGCGATCCTGGTGGTGCGCGACCCGCGCGACACCATCTACTCGTCGTACAAGTGGTTCTCCTCCTTCGGCGGCTCCTGGATCCCGGACGCCGCGGACATGATCGGGAAGCTGACGTACCCGGACTTCCTGGACCGCGTCAGGCTCGGGGACGGAGAGCCCTCGATCCCCGGCTGGGCCCGCTTCTACCGGAGCTGGCTGGAGGCGGCGCCGGAGTTCTCCAAGTTCGCGGTCGTGCGGTTCGAGGACCTCAAGTCGCACCCCGTGGGCGCCATCACCGCGATGCTCGCGGCGCTGGGGCTCGCGGTGCCGCCGGAGGTCGTCGAGCAGGCGGCCGAGCGCAGCTCCTTCAAGGCGATGCGTGCCCGCGAGGACGCGGCGTCCGCCGGTGAGGACGACACCACGAAGAACGCCCGCATCATGCGGCGCGGGCAGGTGGGCGAGTGGCGCGAGTGGATCGGCGAGGGCGACCTGGCCGAACGCTTCGCCCACCCGGGCCTGGTCGCGACGGCGGCCCGTTTCGGGTACGACGCGACGCCGACGCAGTAGGTCTCGTCCCCCCCCCGGGTCTGGGGTCTCCGGAGGGCCCAGCACCGTGGAAAGCCAGGTCACGTGACCCGTGACCTGGCTTTCCCCGTCTGCGGGTCACCTCGCCCAGCGCTGTGACGCCTTGCCGGACTGGCACGTCGACGCGGCCACGCCGCCCCCGTACGCCAGGTCGAGGCAGCCGCCGTTGCTCGTGCTCTTCAGGGTGCCGCCCGAGCCCCAGCGCCAGAGGCGCGCGCTGCCCTGCGTGCAGTCGCCGACGAAGACGGCCTGGCCGAGCATGTTCGCGACCAGGCAGGACCCGGACTGCTTGTTGACCACCTTGAAGCTGTTGTTCTCCGCGCTCACGGTCTTCCAGGAGGCGCTCGGGTCGCCGCAGCTTCCGTCGTCGGCGGCGCCGTAGACCTGGGTGAGGCACGCGTCGTTGTCGGCGTTCTTCAGCCGGAAGGGGCCGGAGGAACCAGAGGAACCCGAGGAAGGGGACGAGGGCGAGCCTCCGGAGCCTGTGCCGGCCGAGTCCGAACCGGAGGAGCCGGAACCGGAGCCGGAGCCCGACGAGCTGCCGTTCGACGAGTCCGAGCCGGACGAGCCGCTGTCCGTGTCCCTATCCCTTTTCCTGTCCCCGGCGTCCCGCGAGCCGGAAGAGTCACCGCCCTTGCCGTCGGATCCGCCCTTGCCTCCAGAGCCCGCAGACTCGCTGTCGGCCACGTCCCGCTCCCGGGACGGCTCGCCCTTCGGCTTCTTCGCCGCGGGCTTCGACGCGTCGTCGGACGGCTGCCCCGGTTCGGCGGGTGCCGTGACAGGGGCGGACGGCGTCGAGCCCGACGCGCGGTCCGGCCCGGTGACGTACGGCAGGTTCTGCAGGGCGAGGGTGGTCCCCGCGGCGACCACCACGACGGGGACGGCGGCCATCACGATGCGCGTACGACGCCGCTCGCGCCGGGGCGTCCGGGTGCGGGCGTCGGCCTCGGCGTCGGGGGTGGTGTCCGATACGGGTACCGGGACGGGCGCGGGGGCCGCGGTGGGTGTGGGGACCGGCTCCGGGGCCGGCGGCTCGGGCGGGGCCGCCGGTACTCGCGCGGCGAAAGCGGCCCGCTCGGTCAGCAGCTCGAGGACGGGGCCGGGCCAGACGGGGGAGGCCGGGTCCGACGGGCCGCGCCGCTCGGCGAGTTCCACCAGTTCGGGGGCGGTCGGGCGGCCCTCCGGGTCCTTGTCCAGGCAGGCCGCGACGTGCTCCGCCAGCTCGGCGTCGAGCGCGCGCAGCGGCGCGAGGTCGGGCTCGTCGTGCACGATGCGGTAGAGCGGGCTGCCCTCGCCCGCGTCGGTGAACGGCCAGCGGCCGCTCGCCGCGTACCCGACGAGGAGTCCGAGCGCGAAGATGTCGGACGCGCTCGTCAACCGGCGCTTTCCCGAGGCCTGTTCGGGAGACATGTACGCGGGTGTGCCGACGACGAGCCCCGTCTGCGTCAGCTGGCTCTGCTCGGCGGCACGGGCGATGCCGAAGTCGATGAGGGTGACACCGTCGAGGGTCAGCATGACGTTCGACGGCTTGAGGTCCCGGTGCACCATGTCGAGGCCGTGCACCGCCGTCAGCCCCGCCGCGACCTCCCGCAGCAGCAGCCACAGCGCGTCGCCCGGCAGGGAACCGCCGTGCTGCTCGACGGCCTCGGACAGGGTGATGCCGGGGACGTACGCCGTGGCGAACCAGGGTGGTTCGGCGGTGCGGTCGCTGGCGAGGAGGGGCGCGGTGGCGTCGGCGGGCAGCCGCCCGAGGTTGTCCATCTCCTGGCCGAAGCGGCGCAGGAACCCCCGGTCCTCGGCGACGACGGACGCCAGCATCTGCTTGACGGCGGCGAACTGCCCGTCGACGACACCGAGATACACCCGGCCCATGCCGCCGGCCCCCAGCCGGCCCACGAGCGGGATCGTCCCGATCCGTCGCGGGTCCTGCGCGCGCAGCGGTTCGGCGCCGCTGCCCGTCAGATCGAACCCGTCGCCCCCTTGCGCCTCGCCGGTCCCGCCCGTGCCGCCTGTCCCGCCTGTTCCGCCTGCCCCGTTCACACTCTCCCCGTTCACCGGCCTCCCCGCGGCCGGACCCGCCGCACAGTCTGGCCCATCCATCGGCCGGAGTGGAAGATCTTTCTAGAATCGCGTTCTGGAATCATGTTCCACTTCGTGGGGCTTTACGCTGGTCGGCACGATGAGTCCCAAGCAACAACGCGGCGCGGAAACCGCCGACCGTCTCCTGACCGCGGCCCTGCAGGTGTACGCGGAGTCCGGCGAACAGGGCGTCACCGTCAGCGCGCTCAACAAGGCCAGCGGGGTCAGCCTCGGCAGCCTCTACCACCACTTCGGCAGCGTCGACGGCCTCATGAACGCCCTGCTGCTGCGCTGGCTCGGCCGGCTGCTCGGCGAACTGACCACGGCCGTGGAGCGTTCCCGTACCGCCCGCGGCGGCGTCCGGGCCCTCGTGCGGACCTATCTGACCTTCATCCAGGAGCATCCGGACGCGGCCCGGCTCCTGCACTCCTCCTACGCCGACCGGCTCGGAATGGCGCAGGCCAGACAGCTCCGCGACGCGCAGGAGGCGCGGCTGTCGCCGCTCACCGACTGGGTGCGCCTGCACGTCGCGTCGGGTGAACTCGCCCCGCTCTCCGTGCCCATGGTCGAGGCACTGGTCATGGGGCCCGTCGTGGCGACCGCGCGCCGGTGGCTCTCCGGCATCGACGACGTCGACCTCGACGACGCCGCCCGCGTCCTGCCGGACCGCATCTGGCGCTCGCTCGGCCCGTGAGGCGAGCGAGTCACGAGGTGAGCCGTGAGATGGGTCGTGAGGCGACCGGAGTGACGTACTCCGCGGTTATGACACGTCCGGGCCGGGGAGCGATCGACCATGGTCGAGACTGGCGAGACTGCTGACGAAGTGGCCGAACGGCACGGGCTGCGCCCGCTGCCGGTCGAGGGCGGACTGTTCCGGCGGATCTGGGCGGGTCCGCCCGACGCGGACGGCCGCCCCGCGGGTTCGGCGATCGTCGCGCTGCTGACCACGGCCGCAGGTGACTTCTCCGCGCTGCACCGCCTGCCCATCGACGAGGTCTGGCACTTCTACGAGGGTGACGCGCTGGAACTCCTCCTCCTCGCGCCCGACGGCACGGACCGGACGGCCGTGCTGGGCACCGGGGGCGAGGTGCAGCTGGTGGTCCCCGCCGGGACGTGGATGGGGGCGCGCGTCAGGGCCGGCGGCTGCCACGGGTGGGCGCTCTTCGGGACGACGATGGCACCCGGGTTCGTACCCGAGGATTACGAGGGCGGGGACGCCGAGGAGCTGAGTGCCCGTTATCCGAGGCGCGCCGGACTCATCCGGGAGCTGTGCCGGCCCGGGGAGCCGCTGCGGATGCGGGGAGAGGACGGCGGGGATGCGTGAGGGGACTTCGGCGGGTGACGCGGTGATGCGTGAGGGGACTTCGGCGGGTGACGCGGTGATGCGTGACGAGAGCCTGCCCGGGCTGGCCGGGCGCGTCGCCCTGGTGACCGGGGCGAGCGGGGGCATCGGCGCCGGGGTCGCCCTCCGGTTCGCGCAGGCGGGGGCCGCGGTCGTGGTCCACTACCGGCGCGGCGGGGAGCGCGCCGAGGAACTGGTCCGGCGGATCGTGGCGGCGGGCGGTGACGCCCTCGCCGTACCGGCGGACCTCACGCGGGAGGAGGAGTGCCACCGGCTTGTCGCGGAGGCGCACGCCTGGCGCGGGCGCCTGGACGCGCTGGTCAACAGCGCCGGAATCCAGCCGGTGCGGGAACTGGCGGGCATGACGGCCGACGAGTGGCGGCAGCTGTCCGAGGCGAACGTGACGAGCGCGTTCTGCTGCACGCAGGCGGCCGCCGAGATCATGGCCGGACAGGACGGCGGCGGCACGGTGACACACATCGCGTCCATCGAGGGATCGAACCCGGCCCCCGGTCACGCGCACTACAGCGCGTCCAAGGCGGCCCTGATCATGTTCGCCCGCTCGGCGGCCCTGGAGTACGGGCCGCGCGGCATCCGCGTCAACAGCGTCTCGCCCGGCCTCATCGACCGGCCGGGGCTCGCCGACGACTGGCCCGACGGCGTGGCGCGGTGGGGCAGGGCGGCGCCGCTCGGGCGGCTCGGGCGGCCCGAGGACGTCGGCAGCGCCTGCGTGTTCCTGGCCTCGGACGCGGCGTCCTGGATCACGGGGACGGACCTGGTGGTGGACGGCGGGGTGGGGGCGCGGCCGACCTGGTAGGTGCGTCGCCTCGGGCGGCGCGCGCCTTGGCCGGTGTCAGCGGTTCGGGTCCAGGCGGTCCAGGTGGTCCAGGTGGTCCAGGTGGTTCGGGTCCAGGTCCAGATAGGTGAGTACCGCGAGGACGCGGCGGTTGTCGGTGTCCGAGGGAGGCAGGCCCAGCTTCGGGAAGATGTTGCCGATGTGCTTGGCGACGGCCTTCTCGGAGATGAACAGGGCCTCGGCGATTCCCGCGTTGGACCGCCCCTGCGCCAGGCACTCCAGGACCTCGCGCTCGCGTGCGGTGAGCGTCGACATCGCGGTGTCGCGGGCCTTGCGGCCCAGGAGCTGGGAGACCACCTGCGGGTCCATCGCGGTGCCGCCCGCGGCGACGCGCTCGATCGTGGCGATGAACGCGGCGCCGTTGGAGACCCGGTCCTTCAGTACGTATCCGACCCCCTCGGAGCCGGTGGCCAGCAACTCCTGCGCGTACAGCGGCTCCACGTACTGGGAGAGCAGCAGGACCGGCAGACCCGGCACCCGCTCGCGGGCCGTCACGGCGGCGCGTAGGCCCTCGTCGCTGAAGCCGGGCGGGAGCCGGACGTCGACGACGGCGACGTCCGGCCGCGAATCGGTGAGCGAGGCGAGGAGGTCGGGGCCGTTGTCGACGGCCGCCACGACGTCGTGCCCGAAGGCGGTGAGGAGCCTGCTGAGGCCGTCCCTCAGCAGGAAGTGGTCTTCGGCGAGGACAACGCGCACGGCACCTCCAGCGTCACCATGGTCGGTCCGCCGGGCGGGCTGCTCACGGCGAGGACGCCGTCGAAGGTCGCCAGGCGCTGTTCGATGCCACGCAGCCCGGAGCCGCGGGACGCGTCGGCGCCGCCGTGGCCGTCGTCGGTGACGGTGATGCGGAGGGTGCCGCGGCCGCTGCTGCCGCCCGTGTCCTCGCCGCCGTCCGGGGCGGTCGCGCTCTCGTGGCGGACGTCGATCCAGGCCCGTTCCGCCCCGGAGTGCTTCGCGGCGTTGGCCATGATCTCCGAGACCGCGAAGTAGGCGGCCGACTCCACCGGCGGCTCGGGGCGGCCGGGCAGCTCGGCGACGACCTCGGTGGTGAGGGGGCTGATCATCGCCAAGGACCGTACGGCGTCCACGAGTCCGCGGTCCGCGAGGACGGGCGGATGGATGCCGCGGACCAGGTCGCGCAGTTCCTGGAGGGCCTTGGTGGAGTTCTCGCGGGCCTCGACGAGCAGGGCGCGCACGGCCTCCGGGTTGGACTCCAGGAGGTGTTCGGCGGCGTCGAGCGTCATGCCCATCGCCACCAGGCGAGCCTGCGCGCCGTCGTGCAGGTCGCGCTCGATGCGGCGGATCTCCGCCATCTGCGTGTCGACGGCGGCGGTACGGGTGGTGGTGAGGTGGTCGATGCGGTGCGCCATCTCGGACATCTCCGCGCGCAGCGCGCTCTCGCTCGGGCCGAGCACGGTGCGCAGGAAGCGCTCGTGCAGCCGGACGGCGCGGGGTGCGGCCCAGAAGAAGGCGAGGGGGAACTGCAGGGCGCCGAGCACCCCCGCGAGGACGGCCGTCGGCCAGTCCTGCACCGGCACGAACAGATACCAGATGCTGTCCCACTCCTCGGAGAGCCGCACCCCGAACACCGCCGTGACCAGGCCCCACACCCCGCTGAGCACCAGGGCGAGCGGGCCGAGGGCGATCAGGCCGCCGACGCACGCGTCGAGACCGACCCAGCGCCGGTCACGCCACACCTGCCCCTCCTTGCCCGCGAGTTGGGCGCGGAGGGCCAGCCCCTGGTTCTTCTCCGGCAGGTCCCGGTACGGCGCGGGGAAGTCCCGGCCCGACCACTCCTCGGCCAGCCCGCGCTGCCGGTCCGCGAGCCTTCGTACGCTCCGCATGGCGGCCGGAAGCAGCCGGGCGCCGGCCGGACCACCGCCGAGGAGCTGTACGTGGGCCACCCACAGGGAGATCCAGAACGCCTTCAGGGACAGCACCCAGAGGAGAAGGGAGCGTGTGAAGGCGCCACCGGGACTGCTCCCCGTGGGCGTGCGTGGTGGTGTGGTCATGACTTCCCCCTAGCGCCGTGAACTGCGGTTTTCTGACGCGGCGGCCGTCCGCGGGTTCATTATGGGACGGGGGTGGGGCGGACGTCGGTGGTGAAAACTCCCCTCTTCGGGCCAAGAGTTGCTCACTCTGGATGGATGGATGTACGGGCGGACGTGCGGGCGTGCGGGCCTGGCGGATTCTCAGGAGATGCGGGCCAGCCACGCGCGGACGGCCGCGTTGAACTCGTCGGGGCGTTCCAGGTTCGGCATGTGGGCCGCCGACTCGATGACGTGCAGGGCCGAGTCGGGCAGCGCGGCGTGCATCGCCTCGGCGTCGGAGACCGGCGTGAACGCGTCGTCGCGGCCCACGACGACGAGGGACGGGACGTCGACGCGGGTCAACAGGTCGCGGTAGTCGGGGCGTTCGGCCCGGCCGCGCAGGGCGGCGGCCGCACCCTCGGGCGGGGCGGCGAGCATCATGCGGTGGACGTACGCGGACGCCTCCGTGTTGTACGGGGCCACCATCTTGTCCCGCACCTCATCCGCGTACCCCTTCATTCCCTCGGCGAGGAGACGGTCGGCGGAGGAGTTGCGGGCGACCTTGCCGTCCGGGGACTCGGCGGCGGGGAAGGTGTCCGCGAGGAGGAGCCCGGTGATGCGCTCCGGGAAGAGGCGGTAGCACTCCATCACGATCTGACCGCCCATGGAGAGCCCGCCGAGTGCGAACTCCCGTATGCCCAGGTGGTCCATGAGGGCGGCGATGTCCTCGGCGAAGGTGGCGAAGCCGGTCGTGCCGGGGACGACGGTGGACTCGCCGTAGCCGCGGAGGTCCGGGGTGATCACGCGGTGGGTCGCGGCGAGTTCGGTGCGCTGCGGGGCCCACATGGAGCGGTCGAAGGGGTGACCGTGGACGAGTACGAGGGGGTGGGGGCGGGTGTTCGGGGGGTTCGGGGTGTTCGGGGTTCCCGTCTCGCCGTGGGTGTCGTCGTAGCCGATGGTGATCCCGTTGAGCTGTGCGGTTGCCATGCGGGGAGGCTAGGCGGGGGGATGGGGCGGTGCAATGAATTACGGGGGGGATGGGGCAGGGGCGGGCCCATGGGTGCCCCGAGAGGGGCGGAGGCACGCCCATGGGTGTCCCGAGGGTGTCCCGAGGGTGTGCCGAGGGTGTCCCGAGAGGGGCGCTTCCGTGGCCGCACCAGTCTGGCGGTCACTTATGAGGATCCTGTCAGGCCGCTGTCCTGATCCCGTTTGGCCGGCCTGATCCGGCCGGGGCATGCCTATCCTCAACGCCATGTGCGCTTTTGTCCTGGTCGCGGAGGACGACGAGAAACAGGCCGAGCTGGTCCGCCGCTACCTGGAGCGCGAGGGTCACTCGGTCGCCGTCGTCCACGACGGTTCCGCCGCCCTCGCCGAGGTGCGGCACCGGCTACCGGACCTGCTGATCCTCGACGTGATGATGCCGGGCGCCGACGGCCTGGAGGTCACCCGTCTCCTGCGGGACGGGAGCGGGCCGCCCGAGCTCGCGCGGCTGCCGATCCTGATGCTGACCGCCCGCACCACGGAGGACGACCTGCTCGCGGGCCTCGACACGGGCGCCGACGACTACCTCACGAAGCCGTACAGCCCGCGCGAGCTGATGGCCCGGGTACGGACGCTGCTGCGCCGCGCGGGCGGCATCCAGCCGCCGCTGCCCGACGCCGACCGGCGGATCCTGCGCGTCGGCGGCCTCGTCGTCGACCCGCTGCGGCACGAGGTGACGGTCGACGGGCGGCACGTGGACTGCACTCCGGGGGAGTTCGACCTGCTCTCCGCGCTCGCGGAGGAGCCGGACCGGGTCTTCACCCGGCCCCAGCTCCTCGACCGCATCCACGGCTCGTCCGGTTACATATCCGCCCGCACGGTCGACGTGCACGTCCTCAACCTCCGCAAGAAAATCGAATCCGACCCGCGCCGCCCCGATCGCCTGGTGACGGTCTTCGGGGTGGGATACAAGCTGGCGGGTGGGGGTGCCGGTGGGGGTGCGGGTGCGGGGACCGGTGCTGGTGCCGGTGCCGGGGCGGGCGCGGGAGCGGTAACGGGACTGGGGCTGGGAGCAGGTGCGGGACCGGCCGGGGGCGGTTCGGGCTCCGGCGGTGCGGTCGCCCGTGGGGTGGTTGCCGGAGGCGTGGGCATCGGCGGGCCGGGCACCGACGGTATGGTCGCCGGTGGGCCGTGCACTGGCGGGGTGGTCGGCGGTGGGCTGGGCGCCGACGGGGTGGTCGGCGGTGGGCCGGGCACCGGCGGGGTGGGCGCCGGCGAGCCGGGCGTCGACGGTGTGGTCGCCGATGAGCCGGGCGTTGACGGTGTGGGCGCCGGCGGACCGGGTGTCGACGGTGTGGCGGCGCAGCGTCGTGCGTGATGTTCCGCTTCGTAAGAGCCTGCTGGCGCGCCTCCTCGCCGTGTCCGTCCTGGTCTCCATCGGTTCCATCGCCGCCACCGCGTGGCTCGCGGCGCAGACCACCTCCGGCGCGCTGCGCCAGGAGCAGGGCCAGGTCCTCGCCGACGACGCCCGCATCTACGACAGGCTCCTCGGCGTCGGCGCGAGCGCACCCCAGTGGCGGGGCGCCGACAAGGCCGTACGCGAACTGTCCCGCAACACCGGCCGCCGTATCGCCCTCACCACCCAGGACCACAAGGTCATCGCGGACTCGGCGCCCCGCCGCACCGCCCTGCCCCCGACCGCATCCGCCGTGCTCGACCCCCTCTCCGTGGACGCGACGCTGGCGCCGGGCCGCGCGGACGAGGACACGGCGGTCGACCGCATCGACCCGCGCGCGGTCGGCCCCTACCGCCTCCCCGGGCAGGAGCGCAGGGCCCTCAAGGAGGCCGCCGCCCGGAGCGCGGCCTGCCTGACGGAGCTCGGGATGAGCCCCGAAGTCGTCTTCGGGACCGGCGGCCGGCCCTTCGTGCGACTCGACTACCACTCCGGCGAGTTCATGGACTCGCGCTGCCGCATGAGCCTGCTCGACGTGCCCACCGCACACGAACAGAAGGCCCTCGACAAGCTCAACTCCCTCGCCGACGCCTGCATGAAGCGGCGCGGGCTCGCCCCCGTCCCGATCAGCCTCGACCTGACCGCGCGGTCCGGACCGAAACCGATCGGCGCCGCCCCGACGTCGGTGCCCGTGGCGCCCCGCGAGACCCCGCCCGTCGACTCACCGGCCGCCCCCGGCCCCGACCCCGCCTTCACCCCGACCTACCCGGACCCGACCGCGAGCGAGCCGGCGGCGGACAGGCTGGCCACGGACGAGCAGGCCGCGCGGAGGCAGGCCGCCGCGGCCAAGCCGGCCGTGGGTGAGCCGACCGACGCCGCCATCAGGTCCTGTGTCGACACCGCGCGCCGCGAGCAACTCGGCCCGTACGTCTCCTCGCCCGCGCTGCTCTTCATCACCAGCTCCGACGGCACTCGCAGCACCCCCGCCTTCAGCCTCTCCCGGGCCAACACCGCCCGCCTGGCCGGGCTCGCCGCCGCCGTCCTCGCCGTCACGGTCGCCGTCACCGCCCTCGCCGCGACCCGGCTCACCCGGCCGCTGCGCGCGCTCACCACCGCGACGCGGCGCATGAAGGCGGGCGAGCCGAGCGAGCCGGTGCCCGAACGGGTCACCCGCTCGGCGGGCGAGATCAGCCAACTGGCCGCCGCGTTCAACGACATGGCGGCCCACCGCAAGGCCCTGGAGGAACAGCGCAAGGCCATGGTGAGCGACGTGGCGCACGAACTGCGCACCCCGCTGTCCAACATCCGCGGCTGGCTGGAGGCGGCGGAGGACGGCGTCGTCGACACCGACCCCGAACTGGTCACCTCGCTCCTCGAAGAGGCCCTGCTGCTCCAGCACATCGTCGACGACCTCCAGGACCTGGCGGCCGCCGACGCGGGCACGCTCCGGCTGCACCGCGAGCCGGTGCGCGCCGCCGAGATCGCCGACCAGGTGGCGGCGGCGCACCAGGCGCGCGCGGACACGGCCGGGGTGAAGCTCAGGGCCACCGCGTTCGGTGACCCGTGGGTGACGGCCGACCCGCTGCGGCTGCGCCAGGCGGTCGGCAACCTCGTCTCCAACGCCGTCCGCCACACCCCCGAGGGCGGCAGCGTCCGCATCAGCTGCCGCACGACGTCCGACGCGGTGCTCATCGAAGTCGCCGACACGGGCACCGGCATCGCGCCCGCCGACCTGCCGCATGTCTTCGACCGGTTCTGGCGCGCCGACAAGTCGCGGACCCGCGCGACGGGCGGCAGTGGTCTTGGCCTGTCGATCGTGCGGAAGCTGGTGGAGGCGCACGACGGGACGGTGTCGGCGGAGAGCGTGCCGGGGAAGGGCTCGCTGTTCACGGTGCGGCTGCCGGGGGAGCAGCGGCCGCCGGGAGAGTAACGGCTTCCGGAGGGGGAGGAGGTGGGGGAGGGGGCGGCAGGGCGAAAGCCCCGGTCGGTCACCTCCGCCGACCGGGGCTTTCTCTGCCCCCGGATCCGGCCGCGGCGGCGACACTCCCCCGAGCTACGCGCTGTGCGCGAGTACCGGCGGGCCAGATCCGATGCAGTGATCAGATCAGGCCACGCCAACAGATCGCTAACATGTGGCCCGACGGCTCTCTGAGCACATCGGATCAGCTCCGGATCAGCTCCGGATCGGCTCCGGAACAGACACGCAGCCGGTACCCGCAGCCGGTGCACACAGCGGGACATGGCGATACGAGTACGGCACGGGGGAACGGTGTGAGTGATCGATGCGGGCTGCGGTTCGGTCTGCTCGGGGCACCTGCCGTGTACGACGACGAGGGCGAGCCGCACCCCGTACGCAGTGCGAAGGGCCGCGCCCTGCTGGCCGCGCTCCTGCTCGAACCCGACCGGGTCGTCTCCCTCGGCGCCCTCAAGGACGCCCTGTGGGGCGACTTTCCGCCAGCTTCGGCACAGGCGTCCCTGCAGAACCACGTGACGCGGCTGCGGCGCCTCCTCGACGATCCGCGGCGGCTGCGCGCGGTGCCGCCCGGATACCGGCTCCGCGTCGGCGAGGGCGAGTTGGACGTCCGGGTCTTCGAACACCTGGTGGCGCAGGCGCGGGCCGCGCACGCGGCGGGGGACTGGGCGCGGACCGCCGCCCGCGCGACGGACGCGCTCTCGCTGTGGCGCGGCACGCCGTTGAGCGGCCTCCCGGACTCGCTGGACGGCCACCCCCTCATACCGCGCCTCGAAGAGGCACGTCTCCTCGCCCTTGAATGGCGGTACGACGCCGAACTGGAACTCGGCACCGGCGGCCTGGCGGCGCTCGCCCCCGAACTCGCCGCACTGGTCGCGGAGCATCCGCTCCGCGAGGCCTTCCACCGCCAGCTGATGCTCGTCCTGCACCGTACGGGCCGCCAGGCCGAGGCCCTCGCCGTCCACCGTGAACTGCGCCGCAGACTCATCGAGGAACTCGGCGTGGAACCGGGCACGGCGGTGCGTGACGCGCACCGGGAGGTGCTGGGGGCGGCCCCGGGCGGCGAGACGGCGGATCTGGGCGGGGAACCGGCGGATCTGGGTGCGGGGGAGTCCACAGACGTGCCGCCACCCGTTCCCGCGGAAGCGTCCCGGCCCGAATGCGCGGATGGGGCGGGACGCGCCGGGGCGGCCCGTCCCGCGCAACTGCCGCCTGCGCCAGCTCACTTCACCGGCCGGGACGGCACCGTCCGCTCGCTCCAACTCGCCCTGGCCGGAGGATCGCGCGTCGCCGTCGTCTCCGGCATGGCCGGGGTCGGCAAGAGCGCGCTCGCCGTGCATGTGGCGCACGCGCTGCGGGAGGAGTTCCCCGACGGCCAGCTCTACGTCAACCTGCGCGGCGCGACACCCGGCATGACCCCACTCACCCCGTGCCAGGCCCTCGCCGCCCTCCTCCGCGACCTCGGCGCCGAACCCCCACAGGCTTCCGGCAGCCGCGTGTGCGGAGAGGACGTCGGCAGCCCCGAGGACCGGCCGTCGCCGGATGCCGCGAGTGTGGGATGTGCATCGCCGGGTGGCACAAGCGTGAGCCGTGAGGCGCCGGGCACGCAGGGTGCGGCGGATGTGCCGGCTGCGCCGGGTGCGGCGGCAGGGGTGGGGTGCGCGGTGCCGGATGCCGTCGGCGCGCGTCGTGAATCGCCGGATGCGGCGAGCGCGTTGCTGCGGTCCCTGCTCGCGCCCACCCGCACGCTCATGGTCCTGGACGACGCGGCGACGGCGGCGCAAGTGCGGCCCCTGCTGCCCGCAGGCTCCGGCTGCGCGGTGATCGTCACCAGCCGCTCGCCGCTGACGGCCCTCGACGGCGCCGCCCGCTTCCCGCTTGCGCCCCTCTCCGACAGGGACAGCGCCGCACTGCTGCGCGCCGTCTCCGGCCGCGCGGGGCTCGACGCCGGGCACCCGCTGATCGAACTCGCGGGCCGCCTCCCCCTAGCCCTGCGCATCGTCGCCGCCCGTCTGGCTGCCCGCCGCGCCCTCACCCCGGACGCCCTCGCCGAACTCCTCACCGTCAGCGGCGGCCGCCTGCACCACCTGGAGTACGACGACCTGAGCGTGCGCCGCTCCCTCGCCGTCGCCCTCGACGCCCTGCGCACCTCGGACCGCGAGGCCGACCGCGACGCCGCCCGCGCCCTCACCCGGATCGGCGCGCTCGACCTGCCGACGTACGGAGTGCCGCTCCTGGCCCGCCTGTTGGGCACCGACGAACTGCGCGCAGGCGCGGCCCTCGACCGCCTCGTCGACGTCGCGCTCCTCGAAGAGACGTCCTACGGCCGGTACGCCCCGCACGATCTCGTACGCGACTTCGCCCGGGAGACGGCCACCAGGGGCCAGGGCGGAGCCGCCGCGTGCGCCGGCGTCGTCGAGGAGGCCTTCCGTTGGTACGCGGAGTCCGCCCGCCGCACCCTGCTGGCGATCCTCCCCGAGGGCCTGGACCGCTCCGACCGCCTACGCGGCGTCGGGCCCCGCCTCGTACGCGCCGAGCGCGGCGAGGCGGAAGTGCCCCCGTCAACGGGGGAGCCCGTGGGACGCCCGGCCCAGCCTATGGACGTCCCCACCCCACCCGCGGCGGGAACAAGCCCGTCCGCGGCGGCGACGGGCACACCCCCGGAGACGGGCGCACCCCCGGAGACAGGCACACCCCCGGCACACGCACCCATGTCCGCAGAGGACGCCTTCGCCTGGGGAGACGCCGAGCTCGCCAATGTGCTCGCCCTCGCCGAGAGGCACCGCGACCCCCTCGGCCTGCTTCCCGTCCTGGTCCGCTGTCTCTTCCCGTACCTCCAACGCCGCGGCTGCCTCACTGAGTTGGCGGTGCTCGGGGCCCTCGCCCTGGACGGCGCCCGCCGGCAGGGCGACGCCGCCGCCGAGGCCCAAGCCCTCACCGATCTCGCGGGGCTGCACTTCATGTCAGGCCGGAGCCGGGAGGCCCTCGCCCTGAACGACGAGGCGCTCGCCCTCTGGCGGGCACTCGGCATCGTGTCCTGCGTACGGCGCGGCCTCAACAACCGCGGGCTCCTCCTCGAAGGCCTCGGCCGCCACGCCGAATCCGCCGAGGCGCTCCACCAGAGCCTCGACCTCGCGCAGGACCTCGCGGACCCGCTCAGCGAGGCGATCACCCTCAGCCACCTCGGCAACCTCTACGAGCACACCGACGCCCGCGCCGCCATCGCCCACCACGAACGCAGCCTCGCGATCGGCGAGACCATCGGGCACGCCGTCGTCCGCCAGTCCGCCCACTGCAACATCGGCTACGCCCACCTCACCCTCGGCGAACCGGCCGCCGCCCTCGGCCACTTCGAGGAGAGCCTGCGTCTGCACGGCGAGTACGAGGACTGGCACGGAGCCTCCCAGGCCCGCCTCGGACTGGTCCGCGCCCTGCGCGGACTCTCCCGTTCCGTGGAGGCGACGCGTGAGTGCGCCGCCCTCCTCGACCGTGCCGAACAACGCGGCGACACCCACATGACGGGCCTCGCCCGGCACCAGCGCGGGCTCCTGCTCCGGGCGGCGGGACGTGACGAAGAGGCGTACGACCAGTGGAGGGCCGCGCTGCGCGCGCTGGACGGGACGGACAGCAAGGTGTCGGACGAGCTGCGGGAGCTGCTGGCGGCGGCGTAGCACCACTCCCCTCTCCCGCCTCTTCGTCGTACTTCCGTCTTCTTCCGTCTTCTTCCTACTTCGCGTCCGCGTAGCACTCCACCACAGCCGTGGTGAACGGGAACCGGACCGGCGTCTCCCCGAACGCGATCCGGCCCGCGAGATCCCCCGCCTCGCGCACCGCGCGCACCACCGTGTCCGCCTCCTCGGCAGGGCAGTGCAGGATGACCTCGTCGTGCTGGAAGAACACGAGCCGGGCCCGCAGGCCGCCCTCCGCGATCGACCGCCGCAAGGCGGCCAGCATCAGCAGCGCCCAGTCCGCCGCGCTGCCCTGCACCACGAAGTTGCGGGTGAAGCGGCCGCGGGCGCGGGCGTCGGACGAGGCGTAGCCCGGAGTGAACTCGCCCTCGGAGGGCGGCCCCCCGTCACCGCCGGCCGGTACGGCCACGGAGCCCGTCAGGCCCGTTCGGCCCGTCGGGTCCTCTTGGGGGATGCCCGCCTCGTCGTCCTCCCCGGCACCCGCCGCGGGCGGACTCGTCCGCCCCAGCCACGTCCGTACGAGCCGGCCCTCCTCGCCCGCCTTCGCCGCGTCGTCGACGTACGCGACGGCCAGCGGGAAGCGGCGGCGCAGCGCCGCCAGGTTCTTCAGGCCGTCGCCCGACGTCTGTCCGTACACCGCGCCGAGCAGAGCGATCTTCGCGTGCTCGCGGTCGCCGGAGAACGCACGGTCCGAGAGGCGGGTGTACAGGTCCTCCTCGCTGCCCGCCACCTCCATCAGGCCCCGGTCGCGCGAGATCGCGGCGAGGACCCTCGGCTCCATCTGATCGGCGTCGGCGACGACGAGCCGCCAACCGGGGTCGGCGACGACGGCCCTGCGGATCACCTTCGGGATCTGGAGCGCGCCGCCGCCGTTGGTCGTCCAGCGGCCGCTGACCGAGCCGCCCGGGGTGTACTCCGGACGGAAACGGCCGTCGTGCACCCAGTCCTGGAGCCAGCTCCAGCCGTGGGCGGTCCAGATCCGGTACAGCTTCTTGTACTCGATGAGGGGCTTCACTGCGGGGTGGTCGATCCCCTCGAGCTCCCAGCGCCGCGTCGACTTCACCCTGATGCCCGCCTGCGCGAAGGCCTTGACGACGTCCGCGGCCAGATCGGGGCGGACGCGGCGGCCGAACGCGGTGGACACCTCGTCGGCGAGCTCGGCGAGACGGCGGGGCTCGCCGCGCCCCGCGTACCGCTCGCCGAGCAGTTCGGTCAGGAGCGCGCGGTGGACGTCGGCGCGCCAGGGCAGGCCCGCGTCGTTCATCTCGGCGGCCACGAGCATGCCGGCGGACTCGGACGCGGTGAGCAGGCGCATGCGGCCGGGGTGGGCGGTCGCGTCGTGTCTTCGCTGCTGCTCGGCGTGCACCTCCACGAGCTCCGCGAGGGACAGGTCGGTGCCGCCGGGGCGGGGCTCGAAGAGGGAGTCCTGGGTGCCGGGCTCGGCGGCGCGGGGCGGGGGGTCGGGGGGCACGGGGGTGTTGCGGATGCGGGCGAGGGCCGCGGCGGCGGAGCGGGGCTCGCCGAGGCGGCCCTCGTGGCCTAGGAGGAGGAGCTCGGCGGCCTCGATGTCGTAGCAGCGGGGGACGCGGAGGCCGGCTGCGAGGAGGCGGGGGTAGACGGCGGCGGTGGACCGCCAGACCCAGCGGTCCACGTCGGGGCGCTTGCGGACGGCTTCGGCGAGGTCGGGCTCGTGGATCTCGGCCCCTGCGGGCAGGCCGTCGTCCCCGAGCCGGACGAGCTCCGCGGCTCCTCCCTCGACAACACGAACAACCCACCTCTCACCCACACCCCCACCATCGCACCCGGCACTGACATTGCCCTCTGCTTCCTGTGCGCGGGCCGCGCCTTGTGCCGTCGGTGGGGCGGGGCGGGTTCTGGCGGGGGCGCCTTGGGCGGGGTTCGCCTTTGCTTCGTCTGTGGGCGGGGCGGGTTCTGGCGTCGTTCCCTTGGGGGGGCGCCTTCTGCTCGTCTGTGGGGCGGGGCCGCGGGGGTATGTGCGTACTCGCCATCCCTGCGCCGCGCCTCAAGTCCAAAGGCGCCAGAGTGTGCTCGGTGCTCCGTTCGCACATACCCCCACGTCCCCTCGGGCGCGCGTGCGCCTGCGCCCCGGTGGGGGTTCCTCGGGCGTACCTCGTCCTCGGCTTTGCTCCCTTGCGCGGCATCTGCGCGGCGGGGCGATCCCCACCCACCTGCCCTGCTCCCGCAGGGCGCCGTGGGGCGATCCCCCACTCACCCGCCCTTACTCCCGCTGGACGGCGCAGGGCAGCCCCCACCCGCCCGTCCCCACCCGCCCTAGGGCGTCGCGGGGAACACCCGCCCACCCGCCCCTACTCCCGCGGGACGTCGCGGGGCAAACGGGTGGGTGGGTGGGAAGCATCCGCCGCGGAGCGGCGGGCTCGGTGCTCCTACCCCCGCTGGACGGCGCAGGACAGGCCATACCCCCCCGCCCCCCCCGGAGGGTATGGCCTGCCCTACCCCCGGGACGCCCTCCAGGGGGCGTGTTCCGGGGAGGGCGCGCCGGTTGGGTGGAGGCATGAGTGAAACCGTTGTGCGCCTCGCCGGAGTCCGCCGACTCCACGGCGAAGTAACCGCCCTCGACGGCGTCGACCTCGACGTCCGCACCGGCACCTTCGTCGCCGTGATGGGCCCCTCCGGCTCCGGCAAGTCCACGCTGCTGCAGTGCGCCGCCGGACTCGACCGCCCGACGTCCGGGCTTGTCGAGGTGGGCGGGACCGTGCTGACGGGACTGAGCGAGCGCCGGCTGACGCTGCTGCGCCGGCAGCGGATCGGCTTCGTCTTCCAGGCCTACAACCTGCTGCCCGCCCTGAGCGCCGCCCAGAACGTCGCGCTCCCGCTGCGCCTCGCGGGCCGCAGGGTCTCGCGTACGGAGATCCGTGACGCGCTCGGGCGCGTGGGCCTCGCCGACCGTGCCGGGCACCGGCCCGGTGAGCTGTCGGGCGGGCAGCAGCAGCGGGTGGCGCTCGCGCGGGCGCTGGTCACCCGGCCCGCGGTGCTCTTCGGCGACGAGCCGACGGGAGCGCTCGACACGGGCACGAGTCGTCAAGTGCTCGCGCTGTTGCGCGGGTTGGTGGACGAGGAGGGGCAGACCGTCGTGATGGTCACCCACGACCCGGTGGCGGCCTCGTACGCGGACCGGGTGGTGTTCCTCGTCGACGGGCGGGTGGCGAGCGAGCTGCGGGCGCCGGACGCCGGTGAGGTGGCGGCGGCGATGGCGGGCCTCGAAGCGGTCGCAATGGCGGAGGTGCGCGCGTGATGATCTTCCTCGCCTCGCTCCGGGCCCGGTGGAGCAGCCTCGTGGGAGCCTTCGTGGCCGTCGCCCTGGGCGTCGGGCTCACCGCCGCCATGGCGCTGGGGCTGGCCGCGAGCCTTTCGGCGCCCGAGCGGGCCCCGGAGCGGTTCGCCGGGTGGCCCGTCGTCGTCATGGGGCAGGACACACTGACGGTTCCGGTTCGGCGCGGCCCGGACGTCACCCACGTAACGAAGCCGCTCGTTCATCCACAGCCTGTGGATATCGAACTGCTGCGCGAGCTTCGGCGGCTCGGGCCCGTACGGTTCGACGGGGACAAACGGGACGCCGTCGGCGTCGACGCCCCCGCCCCTGCCGTACGCGAGGTCGTCGGCGGACGGGCCCGCGTCCTCACCGGCGACGATCGCCGTCACGCGGACCCCGGCACCGCGCGGGACGCCGAGGCGCTGGTGGCCGTCAACTCCTTCCTCGGCACGGCGGGTGGCGTGGCCGCCTTCGTGTCGGTGTTCGTCACGGCGTCGACGTTCGCCTTCGTGGTCGCGCTGCGGCGGCGGGAGTTCGGGCTGCTGCGGATGGCGGGAGCCACGCCGGGGCAGGTGCGCAGACAACTCCTGGGCGAGGCCCTCGCGGTGGGCGTGTTGGCGTCCGCCGCCGGGTGCGCGCTCGGGGCGTGGGGCGCGCGGCCGCAGGCCGAGGCGCTGGTGCGGGCGGGGATCGCGCCGGACTGGTTCGCGGTGGGAGGCGAGGAGATCGGCTGGTTCTCCTGGCCCCTCCAACTCGCGTTCTGGACGGGCCTGTTCGTTTCCTTCTCCGGGTCCTGGGCCGCGTCGCGGCGGGCCGGGCGCGTCGGCCCGGTCGAGGCGCTGCGCGACGCGTCCGTGGACAGCGGTGTCATGCCGTGGAGCCGGCGCATCGTGGGGGCGCTGCTGCTCGCCTGCGGGCTCGGGCTGCTCGTACGGACCCTGGGCACGGACCCGTCCGCGCTCCTGAAGCGCAAGACGTACACGACCCAGCCGATGATCCTGATCACCGCGGCCGCCGCGCTCGCGCCCCTTCTCGTACGTCCCGTCGTCCGCGTCTTCCGGCTGCCCGGCGCCGTCGGACTCCTCGTCCGCGAGAACTCCACCGCCGCCGTGCGCCGCACCGCCGCCATCGCAGCACCGGTCCTGGTCAGCGTCGCCCTCGCGGGCAGCCTGCTCGGCTCGGCGCAGACCGTGAGCGCGGCGAAGGCGACGGAGGCGGAGCGGCGGACGTCGGCCCACCTGGTGGCCACCGGGGATTCGTTGAGGCCGATCCGCCCTCAGGACGTACCAGGCGCCTCCGCCGTCTCCCCCTCCGCCGCCACCGGCGTGTTCGTACGCGAGGAAGGCAGCGCCCTCGTCCGGACGGACGCGCGCGCGGTGGGCGACCCGGCGGCGCTGGCGGCGACCTCGCGGCTGCCGGTGATCGCCGGTGACGTACGCGATTTGGACGACCGCTCGATCGTCGTCAACGAGGAGTGGGAGAAGCACCGGGTCGGCGACCGCGTCGCCGTGTGGCTCGGCGACGGACGGCCCGCGCGGCTGCGGATCGTGGCGGTCCTCGCACGCGGGACCGGGGACAACGGCGCGTACGTCACCAGGGCGAACGCGCCGTCCGCCCCGGTCGACCGGATCGACGTCCGGCTGGCGGCGGGCGCGGACCGCAGCGCCGCGGCCACCGCGCTGCGGGCCCGCAGCGGGGGTGAGGTGCGCACGGCCGAGGAGTGGCTGGCCGCGACGCACCCGCGGACCAAGGCCCAGACGCGCCTCGGCCTCCTCATGCTCCTCGGCATCTCCCTCGTCTACACGGGCATCTCGCTGGCGAGCACCCTGCTGATGGCCACCTCCGTGCGCCGCGCGGAACTGCGCTCGCTGCGCCTCGCGGGCGCCACGCACGGCCAGGTGCGGCTGGTCGTCGCCGGAGAGGCGCTGGTGGCCGTGGCGGCGGGCACGCTCCTCGGCCTGGCCGTCACCGCGGTCAACCTGACCGGCCTGTCCGCCAGCCTCGCCCTCCTCTCCGTGCCGGCGGGAGTGGCGGTGCCGTGGGGCGAGCTCGGGGTGAGCGTGGGGGTGTGCGCGGTGGTGGCGGTGTCGGCGGCGGTGATGGGTGCGCGGAGAAGACCCGGAGGATCACCCTGAACACATCCCGGAGCAGCCCACGGGCTCCGGCAGCTCCTCAGCTGTCGCCGCCCTCGTCGATGAGGCGCCGCACCTCGCGGTCGACCAGGCCGAGCCGCGCCTCGGCGACGAGCGGCACGGCGCGGCGCTGCCGGCGCGCCTCGTGCACGTCGATGTCGACGGTCACCAGCCCCGGCTCCCACTTCGGCGCCTGCGCGACGACCGTGCCGCGCGGGTCGACGACGCGTGAACCGCCCCAGAACGAGGCGCCGTTCTCATTGCCGACCCGGTTCACGAAGACGACCCAGCACTGCAGCATGCGGGCGGTGTACGACAGCAGCGTGTCCCAGTACAGGCCGGTGTCCATGGCCTCCGGGTCCAGGCTGGCCGCGCTGTTCGTCGGTACGAAGATGACCTCGGCGCCGTCCTGCACGGCGAGCCAGGGGAGCGCGGGCTGCCACGCGTCGTTGCAGATGAGGGTGGCGGCGCGGCCCTGCCCGTGCGGCAGGTCGTACGCGCGCAGGTGCTGGCCCGGACTCACGTGCTTGCGCTCCTCCCACGCCAGGTAGTTCGGGAGGTACAGCTTCCGGTGTACGTGCAGGAGCCGGCCCTCCGAGACGTACGCCGCCGTGTTGTACGCGCGGAGGCTCGTGTGCTCGTGGAGGCCGACCAGGACGTCGGGGCCGCCGGGTTCCGTCAGGCCGAGCAGCCCCGGGTCGTCCGTCGTGATCGACGTGTCCCTCTTGAGCCCGCCCAGGTGATAGCCGTGCAGGCTCAGCTCGGGGAAGACGACGAGGTCGGCGCCCTGGGCCGCGGCCTGGGCCGCCTGGTCCCGCGCGGTCTCCAGGTTCTGCTCGACCTCACCCAGCGCGCAGTCCGTCTGTGCCAGCGCGACTCGCATGCGCCGAGCCTTCCAGCCCCGCCCGCCTCCCGCACCCGGGAGCCCCCCGGACGGGCCCCCGGGCCCGCGGCGCCCCCGGTCCACCCGCGCCGCCCCGCCGACCCACAACCACCAAGCCCGCCGCTCCGCGGCGGATGTTTCCCACCCACCCACCCGTTTGCCCCGCGCCGTCATGCGGGAGTAGGGGCAAGGCCCCCCACCGGGCCGCAGGCGCGCACGCGCCCGAGGGGACGTGGGGGTATGTGCGAACGGAGCACCGAGCACACTCTGGCGCCTTTGGACTTGAGGCGCGGCGCAGGGATGGCGAGTACGCACATACCCCCGCGGCCCCGCCCCACGGGCGGACAGAAGGCGCAAACCCCCACAAGGCGAACGACGCCACAACCCGCCCGCCCCACAGACGGGCAGAAGGCGCAAACCCGCACAAGGCGCCCCCGCCAGAACCCGCCCCATACCCTTGCCCCATGGACTCGGTGATCGACAGGGCGTTCGCGGCGGCGCTGTACGGCGACGGTGACGAAGGCCTGGACGCCGGGGCGTCACTCCTCGCGGCCGCCCCCGAGGCGGACGCCGACCTGCGCCGCCGCGGCGAGGAGTACCTGCACCGCGCCTGGCAGCGAGGCTGGCAGCCCGCCGACATCATCCGCCTCGTCCGCCGCGACCTGGACGACCCCCACGTACGCCTGACCGCCACCCTGATCCGCGCCGAGACCAGCCGATACGCCCACCTGCCGCCCCGCTGGGCAGCCCAGCTGGCGGACCTCGGGCCGGCCGACGCGGACGGGCCCGCCCAGGACCGTTTCACCCGGGCCACCACCCACCTCCAGCTCTACCGCCTCCTCCTCCGCCTCCCCCCACTCGAACCGGCAGGACCACCACCCGGTGACACCCTCCCCGGCCCGGTCCAGGGCGAGCCCCGCACACTCACCCGTATCCGCGCCCTGCTCGCCAAGGCCGAGGCGACCGGCTTCCCGGAGGAGGCCGAGGCGCTGACCGCCAAGGCGCAGGAGCTGATGGCCCGGCACTCGCTCGACGAGGCGCTGCTCGCGGCCCGTACGCACGCGAAGGACGCCCCTGGCGCGTGCCGCGTCGGCGTGGACGCCCCGTACGAGACGGCGAAGGCGATCCTGCTCGACGCCGTCGCCGCCGCGAACCACTGCAAGGCGGTGTGGAACGAGGCGTACGGCTTCTCGACCGTGGTCGGCTTCGAGCCCGACCTGGAGTCGGTCGAGCTCCTCTACACCTCCCTGCTGGTGCAGGGCACCACGGCGATGACCAAGGCGGAGGCCGGTCAGCGTGCGGCGGGCCGCAAGCGCACGAAGACGTTCCGGCAGGCCTTCCTGATGGCGTACGCGCACCGCATAGGCGGCCGCCTGGCCGCGGCGGGCGAACACGCGGTGACGGAAGCGGCACGGGAGGCCGCCGGACCCACCGGCTCGGGCGGGGGCGCGGAAACCGACCCGGCCGCCCTGCTCCCCGTACTGGCCGCACGCGACGTCGCCGTCACCGAACACACCGAGCGGATGTTCCCCGAGACGACCACGACGCGGGTGCGGGGCGTGACGGACGCCGAGGGCTGGAACCACGGAACGGCGGCAGCGGACCGCGCCCATGTCGCGCACCGTGGCCGCAGCCACGGTCAGGGCCAGGGCAGGGGCCAGGGCCCGGCGCTGCCGTGAGCGGACGCCGAGCAACACCCCCACACAACACGGCAGTTCGCCCTACCCTGGACACCACTCCGCACTGACTGTTCGGAACCTCGGGGGCACCGGATGGATCCGTATCTGCTCACTCTGGCCGGCACCGCCGGCACGTCAGTCGTCACCCTCCTGGTGACGGACGGCTGGCAGCAGGCCAAGGACGGCGTGGTGGCGTTCTGGCGCCGCTTCCAGCCCGAGGCGGCCGACGACGTGGAGCGGGAACTCGAAGCGTCGCGCCGCACGGCGCTGGACGCGACGGAAAACGCCACCACCCCCGCCACGGGCCGCCTGGAGGGCCACTGGTGCGCCAGGGCGGTCACGCTGCTGAGCGAACACCCGGAGGCGGCCCCCGAGTTGGAGGCCCTGATCGACCGCCTCGCGCGCGGAGCCGACGGTCAGGAAGTCACCGGCGGCATCCACATGGAGGCTCACGCAGAGGGCAACGGCCGCGTCTACCAAGCGGGACGCGACCAGCACATCACCGAGCACGCCGAGCACGCCGAACGCACCGGATACATCGAGCGCGCCGAGCACACCGAACGCTGACGCCCCGAGGCGAGCGGCGACCCCGCCACCCAGCCCCCCACCTACTTCAAAAAGTCCGAGCAGACATACGGCCCCAACGCGGCCCCCTCCGCCGGATGCACGGACACCCGCACATCGTCAGGCCGCGTCCGCCCCCGCTTGTCGAGGACGGCCCGCGCCCGCGCCAGGCTGCACACCAGCTGCCCGGTGAGATTGCGGTCGCCGACGGAGGTCGGGTCGAGAGTGGCGGCGGGCACCCGGACCGAGAGCCGGTCGCCGTCGCCGGTGACCTCGAACGACCCGCTGTCGACCAACGAGGTCAGCCCCGACCGCTGCTCCGCCTCCGTGGGGCCGGACATCAACAGCTTGATGACGGCGGCCGGTTCACGGATGGGCGTGGTCCGTGTCACCCCTTCGAGCCGTCCCGTCTCGGAGACGAAGTAGATCCGCAGCCCCTTCGTGAGCCCGCCCGCCGCCTCGCCCGCGTCCACCACACCGGTGGGCCGCACCCCGCACCCCGTGAGGGTGAGCGCGACCACGACCACGGCCACCGCCATGACCGCGACCGACGAGGCTCCCTTCACCCCCCTGGCAGCACGTCCACACCCCCACACGACATCGCGTACGAGACTCACCGCGCGCCACCCTCTTCACCCCGCCGCCACGGCAGCCGCAGCGTGAACACCGCCCCGCCGTCCGGCCTGTTGGCCACGTCGATCGTCCCTCCGTGCAGCCGTGCGTTCTCCAGTGCGATGGCCGTGCCGAGCCCGCTGCCTTCCGAACGCGTCCGCGCGCTGTCGGCCTTGTAGAAGCGGTCGAAGACGTGGGGGAGGACCTCGGGGGCGATGCCCGGCCCGCGGTCGGCGACCTCGACCGTCACCCAGTCGCCCGCGGCGCGCAGGGTGAGGGTCACCGGCTCGGCACCGTGCCGCAGGGCGTTGCCGACGAGGTTGGCGACGACGACATCGAGGCGCCGCGGATCGGCGACGACCCGCACCCCACCCGGGAGCCCGTCCCGTCCCCCTTCCCCCACTTCCACACCCACCTCCACCCCCGCCTCCGCCGCCATCTCCATCTCCACCTCCACTTCGACCCGGACCCGCGTCGTCCAGCCCCGCAGCGCCAGCGTGTTCCGCACGGTCTCGGCGAGGTCGAGCTCGCCGAGGTTTAGACGCGCGGCGCCCGAGTCGAAGCGGGACATCTCCATCAGGTCGTCGACGAGCCGCGCGAGGCGCGCCGTCTCCGCGCTGACCGTGCGTGCGGCGCGCGCCGCGTCCGGCGGCAGCTGTCCGGCGTCCTCGTCGAGGACGGTGGCGACCATCGTCATCGCGGCGAGCGGCGTACGCAGCTCGTGCGAGACGTCGGCCACGAACCGCCGCGCCTTCGCCTCCTGCTCGCGCAGCTCGGCGACGGATGTTTCGAGGGCCGCCGCGGTTCGGTTGAAGTCCCGGGCCAGGTCGGCGAGTTCGTCGCGCCCCTTCGGCACCACGACCCGCGACGTGAGGTCACCGGCCGCGTGCCGGCGCGTGGCCCGCCCCAGCTCCCGTACGGGCCGCAGCACCGTACGGGCGGCGAGCAGCGCGAGCACGACGGTGAGCAGCAGGACGGGCACCAGGCCGTCCCGCACGGCGGCGAGTATGGCCTCCGTGTCGTCCTGCTCGGCGCGCAGCGAGCTGACGGCGAAGACGTCGAGCCCGGACGGCGACCCGGAGTCGAAGGTGACGGGCGTGCCCACGACCAGGTAGGGGCTGCCGTCCCGGTCGACACGCTGGAGGCTCATCCGGTTCCGGGTGCGTACGGCGTCGCGCAGGGAGGCGGAGATCAGCGACCGGTCGGCGGACGCCTCGGCGGAGGCGTCGGAGGATGCCGTCAGGGACCGGTACTCGGCGACGACCACGGTGTCCCCGAGCCCGTCGGCGACCCCGGCCGCGAATCGCGTGAGGGACACCTCGTCGGGCGGCATGGCGAGGTCGGCGGACGCCTGGTCGACGCGGTTCTTGAAGTCGGTGCGCACCGCGTCCTGCTTGCGGTCCAGGACGGCGTTGCGGGACTCGCCGTAGGCGAGCCCGGTGGCGGTGACCGCGCTGACGAGCGCGACGAGCACGAAGGCGACGACGAGGCGCGTGCGCAGCCCGCCCCACACCTTCCACCGCGTCCGTTCCCGCGGTGCATCGCGGCGGCCGGCCCCCATCCCGCGCCGCACTTCCCGCACCTCCCGAACCTCTTGCACTTCCCGAACCTCTTGCACCCCCCGGGCCTCCCGAACCTCTTGCACCTCCCGAGCCTCTTGCGCCTCCCGAACCCTCCGCACCTCCCGCACCTCCCGCCCCGCCCCACCCTCCACCGCGGCCACCCCGCGCCGGCCCCGTGCTCCCCGGCCCCTCACACCGGCCCGAACCGGTACCCGAACCCCCGCACCGTCTGCACGAACACCGGCTTGGCGGGCACGTCCTCGATCTTGGCCCGCAGCCGCCCGACCGCCGCGTCCACGAGCCGCGAGTCCCCGAGGAAGTCGTGCTCCCAGACCGACCGCAGCAGCTGCTCGCGGCTGAACACCTGCCCCGGCGACGCGGAGAGCTCCAGCAGGACCCGCAGCTCGGTCGGCGGCAGGGCGATGGGTGTGCCGCACTTGGTGACGGTGAGCCCGGCGCGGTCGATGACGAGACCGGCGTACGTGTCCTCGCCGGGCCGCCGCCGCACCGGTTCGGCCCGCCGCAGCGCCGCCCGGATGCGGGCCTCGAGGACCGGCGCGGTCACGGGTTTGACCACGTAGTCGTCGGCGCCCGCCTCCAGGCCGCGCACGATGTCGCTGTCGTCGCCGCGCGCGGTGAGCATGACGACGGGGATCGTCGACCCGGTGGCACGGATCCTCCGGCAGACCTCGAAGCCGTCCATGCCGGGCAGCATCAGGTCGAGAACGGCGAGTTCGACGTCGTGCCCGGCGGGCCTCGCGAGGAGGGCGAGGGCGTCCTCACCGGTGGCGGCGGTGTCGACGGCGTACCCGTGGCGCCGCAGCACGAGCTCCATGCCGTCGCGCACGGACGCGTCGTCCTCGATCAGCAGCACGTGGGGTACTCGGGCCATGCGGACGATTATGGGCGAGGGTTTGCCCAGTTCAGGGGCTGTCGGGGCAGTGACTCCGGCTCCGCAGGGCATTGTTACGTGCTCATCATGTGGCGTTACGCGTTCATCATGCGGTCGTGGAACGACCACCATGTGGCGGCGGCAGATTGCCGCCATGAGCATCCACACCACACCCGGAGCGACCGCCCGGCGCCGCCTCGCCGGCCTCCTCGCCCTGCCCGTCCTGGTGATCACGGCGGCCTGCGGGGCCGACGGGGACGGCGACGCCGGGGCGAAGGACGCGGGCGTAGCCTCCGCCCCTGAGGCGGCCGACGGCAACAGCAAGGGCGCAGCCAGGGACACGGGAAAACAGGGATCTGAGGGGTCCGACGGGTCCGACGGGTCCGACGGGTCCGAGGGATCCGATGGATCCAAGGGAACCGGCGCGAACAAGGCCAGAAGCGCCTTCTACGACGCCCAGCTGAAGTACGTCCAGTGCATGCGCGGCAAGGCCGGCGTCAAGGACTTCCCCGATCCGAAGCTGAGCGGCTACCTCGACTGGGCGAAGATCGACGAGGTCGTCGACCCGAAGGGGAACGGCGAGGAGTACAAGGGCGGCAAGGACGGCGTCTGCGTCCCCGAACTGAGGGCCGCCATGAACCTGGAGCCCGAGCGCGACGCACAGAAGGACTACGAGTCGATGCTCGCGCACGCCAAGTGCATGCGGGAGAACGGCCTGTCGAAGTTCACCAACCCCACGATGTCGGGCGGCAACGTCATGCCCGGCGGCGAGCCGAACCCGACGGATCCGACGATGGACCGCGACTCGCCCGCGTACAAGGAAGCCCGCGAGGCCTGCAAGGGAAAGCTGCTCGAGGGCCTGGACGGCATGCAGTGACGAGACGCCGCCGTACGAGGCTTCTGACAGGCAGGAGCGGAGCCGTGTCGGCCGCCGCAGTGGTCACGGCCATCACGGCCATCACGACAGGCGTCCTCGTCCTCTCCGGCCCGGGAGACGACACGGGCGCCGCGAGCGGCGAGGGCGAGCTGCCCCCGGCCACCGCCACCGTCACCCGCACCGATCTCGTGAAGTCCGAGACCGTCGACGGGAAGATCGACTTCGCGGGGCGCCGAGCGGTGAAGTCGCCCGTCGACGGCACGGTCACGGTCGCCGCGCGGGAGGGGGCCACCGTGACGCGCGGACAGGCCCTCTATGAGCGGGACGACAAGCCGGTGACGCTCCTGTACGGCCCGGTGCCCGCCTTCCGCGAGATGAGGGCGGGGAGCCGCGGCAGTGACGTGCTCCAGCTGGAACGCAACCTCGTCGCCCTCGGCTATGGCGCGGACCTCTACGTGGACCCGCGCTTCGACCGGGCGACCGAGGCGGCCGTCGAACGGTGGCAGAAGTCCCTCAACCGCACGCCGACGGGCCGGGTCGGCAAAGGGGACGTGGTCTTCCAGCCCGAGCAGGTCAAGGTCGTCTCGGCGGACGCGGCACTCGCCGATTCCGTCGGACCGGACCAGGCGGTCCTCACCGTCGCCTCGACGAAGCCCGTCGTCCGGGCCGAACTCGACCAGTCCGACGCGTCGCTGACCGCGCGCGGCACGAAGGTCGAGGTCACCCTGCCCAGCGGCAGGACGGAACCGGGCCGGGTCACCGGCACGGTGCGGCCGGAGGACCCGGCGGCGTCCGAAGGCGGCGGCTCCGGACCCGCAGGCGACGGCATCACGGTCGAAGTGACCCTGGACGGCGGCAGGTCGGCGGCGTCGGGCGAGGACACCAGGGCCACGGCGAGCGTGAAGTTCGTCAGCGAGTCCCGCGAGAACGTCCTCACGGTCCCCGTCGAGGCGGTCGTCGCCCTGCGCGGTGAGAACGGCGGCTACGGCCTCCAGACGGTCCGGGGCCGTACGTCGCGCATGGTGCGGGTCAGGACGGGCATGACGGCCGACGGCAGAATCGAGGTGAGCGCCCCCGGACTGGAGGAGGGCACGAAGGTAGGCGTGGCAGCCCCATGAAACCCACACCCACACCCACGCCCGCCGCCACCTCCACCCCGTCACCCACCTGCACCCCGTCGCCCACCCCCGCCCCCATCCCAACCCCCGCCCCCGAACCCGTCATCGAACTACGCGACGTCACCAAGTCGTACGCCGGCGGCGTGCACGCCCTGCGCGGCGTCTCCCTCACCGTCCGCGCCGGGGAGCTCCTCGCGATCGTCGGTCCTTCGGGCTCAGGCAAGTCGACGATGCTGAACGTCATCGGCACGCTCGACAAGCCCACCTCGGGCACGGTCCGCGTCGCGGGCCACGACGTGAGCGCACTCGGCGACGCCCGCCTGTCGGCCCTCCGCGCCCGCCACATCGGCTTCGTCTTCCAGCACTTCCACCTCGCGGCCGGCCGTGACGCGGTCGACAACGTCGCGGACGGACTGCTGTACGCCGGCGTGCGCAGCAAGGAGCGCCGCGCCCGTGCCCGCACCGCCCTGGAACGCGTCCGCCTTGGCCACCGCCTGGACCACCGGCCCAGCGAGCTCTCCGGCGGCGAGAAGCAGCGCGTGGCGATCGCCCGTGCGCTCGTGGGCGACCCGTCCCTCCTCCTCGCGGATGAGCCGACGGGAGCCCTGGACACGGCGTCGGGTCAGGTCGTCATGGAACTGCTCCGCGAGCTCAACGAGACGGGCACGACGATCTGCGTGATCACCCATGACGAGGAGATAGCCGACTCCCTGCCCCGCAGAGTCCGCTTCCGGGACGGCACCATCACGTCCGACTCCGACTCCGGCTCCGTATCTGCATCCGTATCCGACGTATCCGTATCCGAGGTATCCGTATCCGAGGTATCCGTATCCGACTCCGTACCCGGGGGGAGTTGAGATGCTCCTGACCGACATCCTCAGAGTCGGCGCCGTCGGCCTGCGCACCCGCCGCGCTCGGGTCGTTCTCTCCGCGCTGGGCATCGCGATCGGCATCGCCACGATGGTCGCGGTCGTCGGCCTCTCCCAGTCCAGCAAGTCGGACCTGATGGCGAAGCTCGACCGGCTCGGTACGAACCTCCTCACCGCGGAGGCGGGCAAGGACGCCATGGGCAACGACGTGCCGCTCCCCAAGTCGGCGGTGGCGATGGTGGAACGCATCGGTCCGGTCCAGCACGCCACGGCGACCGGCGACGTCGATGCCCGGATCCGCCGTAGCGACGTCGTCCCCGAGGAGCAGACGGCGGGCGTGACGGCACAGGCCGCCCGCCCGGACCTCCTGGAGGCCCTCAACGCCCAGGTGCGGGAGGGCAGATGGCTGGACGAGGTGAGCGAGAAGCTCCCCGTCACCGTCCTCGGCTCGGTGGCGGCGGGCCGGCTCGGCGTCACGTCCCCCGGCGAGAAGATCATGATGGGCGACGAGTACGTGGTCGTCATCGGCGTCCTGGCACCCGTGGAGCTGGTCCCGAACCTGGACCGCGTGGCGATGGTCGGCTTTCCCGCGGCCGAGAAGTACTTCCGCTTCGACGGCCACCCGTCCATGGTCTTCGAGCGTTCGCCCGATCACACGGTCGAGGACGTACGAGAGGTACTCGCCCGCACGGTCAGCCCGGGCGACGAGGGCTCGGTGAAGGTCTCCCGGCCGTCCGACGCGCTGGCCGCGAAGGCGGCGACGGACGAGGGCCTGACGACGCTCATGCTGGGCCTCGGCGCGGTGGCGCTCCTGGTCGGCGGGGTCGGAGTCGCCAACACGATGGTGATCTCGGTCCTGGAACGCCGCGCGGAGATCGGCCTGCGCCGCGCGCTGGGCGCCACGAAGGGTGCGATACGTCTCCAGTTCCTGGCGGAGTCCCTGCTCCTTTCGGCGCTGGGCGGGGCGACAGGGGCGCTCCTGGGCGCGACGGCGACGTACGCCTTCGCCCTGAGCCAGCACTGGACCCCGGTCGTCCCGCCCTGGTCCCTGACGGCAGGCTTCACCGCCACCCTGCTCATCGGCATGGCGGCAGGCCTCTACCCCGCCGTCCGGGCAGCCCGCCTGGACCCGACGGCAGCACTGAACGCGACGTGACCGTGCTGCTCCCGGCCCCCTCGCCCCATCTCCGTCCAATATGCCCCGTATCATCACAGAGTGACCTGGCTCCGCGCGCTGAAAGAGACAGCTCGCTCGGGTCTGACCGTCGAGCGCAAACGCCTTGAGCCGCTGGTCGCCCTGCGTGGCGCGGCCGGCCTGGCGATCATCATCGGCGTCAGCCTCACGCTGTTCGGTCCCGCGGTGGCCGCGAGCTCCGCGTTCGGGGCGTTCCAGGCGGCCATCGCCACGTTCCAGCGCAGCTGGCGCCCCCGGCCGGAGCTCGCCCTCGCCTCCGGGACCAGCCTCGCCGTCTCGACCTTCCTCGGCTATCTCACCGGCTCCCACCTGCTCCTCTTCCTCGGGCTCCTCTGCCTGTGGACCTTCCTGGCCGGGCTGAGCTGGGCGGCGGGCCCCACGGTCGGCATCATCGCGTCGTCCAACGTCGCGATCATGCTGGTGACGGTCACGATCCCCACCTCGGTCGCCGCGGCGGCGGGCCACGCGGCGATGATGATCGTCGGCGGCTGTGTGCAGGCGGCGCTGGTGATCCTCTTTCCGGTACGCAGATGGGGCGCCCACAGGGACGCGCTGGCGGACGCGCTGGCCGCCGAGGCGGACTACGCGCGGAGGCTCCGCCACGACCCGGTGGCCGCGTTCGACCCGGAACCCCTGATGGCGGCGCGCGACGCGGCGACGATCACTCCGCGCCAGGCGCGCACCCGGCCCGCGGAGCTGCACGGCGCGCGAGGCGTCGCCGAACGCATCCGCCCGGTCCTGGCCTCCCTCGCGGACCCGGCGGTCGGCGTACCGCCGGAGGGCAAGGAGCGGGACAGGGTCCGCGAACTCCTCGGCGCGGCGGGCGCGGTCCTTGACGCGGCGGCCCGGGCGATCCGCCACGGCGCCCCGGTCCAGATCCCCCCGGCGGCCCTGGCCGCCCTCAAGACCCCCGACACCGGCGCGATCCTCACAGGCCCGGCGTACCGAGCGGCAACCCGCCTGGGCGCGCTCCTAAAAGACGTCCTGGAAACAGCAGGCACCCCCCAACCCCCACCAACCACCCCCACCACCCCCGAATCCCCACCTACCCCGGCCACACCCACCGCCCCGACCGCCCCGACCGCCCCCACCGGTCCGGCCGAGCGTGCGCCCTCCGCGCCCCCGACCGGGTCGCCCACGCCTGCCGCTCCGGACGGCACCCCCACCGCCCCTACAACCTCCATCACCCCGGCTGGGCCGGACGCTCCGCCTGCCCCAGACGCTCCCACCACCTCGGGCGCCCCGCCCAGGTCGGACGCGCCCACCGACCCGGGCGCCCCCGCCGACCCCACCCCCCAAGCCGAGCCCCATCCCCACCCCCGCCCCAACAAATCTCGCCCCAACAACCCCCACCCCGCCCCCCTCCTCCGCCCCAGTCTCCTAGCCCTCGTGCCTGCTGCCGTCCGGGCCGTTCGGGCCGACTTCAGGCACGATTCGCCGGTGACGCGGCATGCGGTGCGGGTCACGGCGGTGGCTGCTGCGGGGTATCTGCTCGGGCACTGGCTGCCCCTCGGGCACGGGTACTGGGCCCCCATGGCGTCCGTCATGGTGATGCGACCGGACTTCTCCCAGACGTACTCCCGCGCCGTGGCCCGCTTCGGCGGCACCCTCGTCGGGGTCGCCCTCGCCACGGGCCTCGTCCAGCTGGCCCACCCCGGCACGGGGCTGTCCGCCGTGCTCGCCGTGCTCTGCGCCGGGCTGATGTACCTGCTGATGCGCACCGGCCAGGTGGCGGCGCAGGCCTGCGTGGCCGCGTACGTCGTGTTCCTGCTCGGCATGGGCGGCCAGCAGTGGACGCAGACCGTCCCGGAGCGCGTGGTCCTGACGCTCCTCGGCGGCGTCCTCGCGATGATCGCGTACGCGGTCTACCCCGCCTGGGAGACCCCGCGCCTGCGCACCCGCCTCGCCGACTGGCTGATCGCGGACGGCCGGTACGCCGCCGCGGTCGTCGACCACTACGCCCACCCGGCGGGCAAGGCCTGCCCGGACGTGCGTGAGGCCCTGCTCGCGGCCCGCGACGCCCGCGTCGCCTGGCAGGAGGCCGTCAACCGGGCCAAGAACGAGCCCGTACGCCACCGCGGCCTGTCCCGCGCCGCGGCCGCCGACGCGGAGGAGACGCTCGCCCAACTGGGCCGCGTGGCCATGCTGATGGAGGCCCACCTGCCGGAACGCGGCGACACCCCCGTGCCCGCGGCGGCCCGCCTGGCCGACGCCTTGCGCAAGTCGACGGAGCAGGGCGCGAAGGCGGTGCGCGAACGCCGTGTACCGAAGTGGGACGCGGTCCGTACGGCTCTGGAGGAGTGGGACGGCGAGGGCGTCCCCGACCGGGTGGTCCGCAAGGGGGCGGGCCTGCTCCTGGAGACCCTGGACGAGCTCTCCGACGCCCTGGACACGGCGCCCCCGCCGATGCTGGTGGACGGCTCCACCACCCCTGACCCCCCTCCGGGGTCCACGGCCCGTTGAGAGCCCCCTAATCGCCTGCCCCCCCCGGAGGGGGAGAGGCCTCAGGGCTGGGGTGCGCCCGCCGTGGGCAAGCCCTCCGGCAGCTTGCCGCCCCGCGTCTTCAGGAACTCGTCCCTGCCCGCGCCTTCCCAGGCGACCTTCATGGACGTGCCGTCCACGGACTCGATACGTCCCGTCGTGCGGTCCGCGTTCCCCTTCGGGCACTTGAGGCGGATCACCTGCGCTCCCGCGCGGCCACCCGCGGTGCCGTTGCACAGCACGTCCTCGCCGAGCAGCGTCGCCGTCTTCCCGGTGACGGCGAGGGCGAGCGGCGTCCCACCGGCCGCGGCGACCCACGTACCTTCCAGGCTGCCGCCGCCCTCGGCCCCCGAACCGCCGCCCGAATCACCCGAGCCCCCGGACCCGCCGGAAGCGCTCGAACCGGACGACGACCCGCGATCCTTCTTCCCACCGGACCCGGACCCGGACCCGTCACCGCCCCCGTCGCCGCCCCCGTCCCCGCCGCTCCCGCACCCCGTCAGCACGAGCGCGGCGGCCAGACCGGCACCGGCCAAGACGGCACCTGCACGGACCCTACGGACGTACACGCGCATTTGAAGTCCCCCTGAAGAACCGGTCCGGCCACGACGCGCGTCAAGCTACCAGGGCGCCTACCAGGAGGACTTGCGCACGCCGGGGAGATATCCGGCGTGCGCCTGCTCCCGCAGCTTCACCCTCGAAAGGCCGAACGCCCCCACGTATCCGCGCGGGCGCCCGTCGACGCTGTCCCGGTTGCGTACCCGCGTGGCGCTGGCGTCGCGCGGCTGGCGCGCCAACTCCCGTTGCGCGGCCAGCCGTTCGGCGTCGCTCGTGCCGGGGCGGCGGATGATCTCCTTCAGCTCGGCCCGGCGCGCGGCGTACCGTGCGACGATCTCGCGCCGCTGCTCGTTCTTCGCGATCTTGCTCTTCTTGGCCATCAGATCCTCACTCCCCGCGCACGGATCCGGGCGACGGCCGCCTCGATCCCGATGCTGTCGACTGTCTTGATCCCCTTCGTGCTGAGCCGCAGCCGCACGTACCGTCCCTCGCTCGGCAGCCAGTACCGCTTGCGCTGGACGTTGGGGTCGAAGCGGCGGGACGTCCGCCGGTGGGAGTGGGAGATGTTGTTGCCGAAGCGGGGTTCCGCGCCGGTCAGCTGGCAGTGGGCGGACAAGGTGACGCACCTCTCGGTAGATGGGCTGGGGCTCCTGCCGAGCCCCCGGGGCCCCTGCTGAGCCCCCGGGACTCCTCCTGAGCCCCCGGGGCCCCTGTCGAGACCCCGTCGAACCCCCAGTTGAAAACGGGAGTCATTTTCATATACTAGCCACATGGCCCGCACCGAACACCGCCCCGTCATCAAACTCCGCTCCACGGCGGGAACCGGCTACACCTACGTGACCCGCAAGAACCGCCGAAACGACCCCGACCGCCTCACACTGCGCAAGTACGACCCGATGGCAGGACGCCACGTCGACTTCCGAGAGGAGCGCTGACCGCCATGCGCAAGGACATCCACCCGCCCTACGGCCCCGTCGTCTTCCGCGACAAGGCCGCCGGCTTCGCCTTCCTGACCCGTTCGACCACGACCAGCGCGAAGACGGTCGAGTGGGAGGACGGCCGTACGTACCCCGTCATCGACGTCGAGGTCTCGTCCGCGAGCCACCCCTTCTACACGGGCACCGCCCGCGTGATGGACACGGCCGGCCGCGTCGAGCGTTTCGAACGCCGCTTCGGCAAGCGCTGATGCCGGGCCCGGACCGGCCCGCGCGAGCCGAGGGAGAGACACCCCGGATGGAACCGGAACCGCCCCGTATGGACGTCGTGATCGTCGCCGGCCTCCACGCGGCCGCCCGCAAGGCGGCCGTCGACGATCTGCTCGCCGCCGTCCCCGGCAGCGTGGCCCTGCACCACGACCTGTCGACCGCCGTGACGGGCACCGTCGTCCGCACGGTCCGCGACGCCACCGGTGTGCTCTCCACCGGTGACGCCCCGCTGGTCAACGACTGCGCGTGCTGCGCGCTCCGCGAGGACCTCGTGCCCGAGCTCGACCGCCTCGCGGACGCGGGGCTCACCCGGCTCGCGGTCGTCGAGCTGTGGGACTCGGTCGAGCCCAAGGCGATGGCCGAGGTCGTCGCCGCGCACGGCGGCGAGGGCCTCGCGCTCAGCGGCGTGGTCACGGCGGTCGACCCCGCCCTGCTCCTGCCCTGTCTCGGCAACGGAGACGACCTCATGGAGGCCGGGCTCGCCGCGGCCCCCACCGACCAGCGCACCGTCGCCGACACCTGGGCGCGTCAGCTGGAGTACGCGCCCGTGCTCGCCGTCGCCGACTCCCCGGAGGCCGACGACGAGGACCGCGCCCTGCTCGCCCAGCTCCACCCGACCGCCCGCCAGGTGCTCATCGGCGAGGGCGGCCTGGCCCGCGCCGCGCTCGCCGGATTCGACGTCGAGGCCGCCGCCGCGGCGCAGCACCCGGCCTGCGCGCTGTTGCCGATCGAGGCCGACGCGTGCGGGGTCTCCACCCTCGTATGGCATCGGGAGCGGCCGTTCCACCCGGAGCGGCTCTACAACGCGCTGGAGGACCTGACCTGCGCGGCCGCCCGCAGCCGGGGCCGCTTCTGGCTGGCCGACCACCCCGACACGCTGCTCGGGTGGGACGCGGCGGGCGGCGCGCTCTGCGTCGAGAGCGCCGGGCCGTGGCTGGCCTCGCTGCCGGACGCCGCGTGGGAGATGGTGCCGCCGGTGCGCCGCGCGGCCGCCGCCCTCGACTGGCACCCGGAGCACGGCGACTGCTGCAACCACCTGGTGTTCACCTCGCCGGGCCTGGACCGCGACGGGCTCGAAGAGGTCCTGGAGTCCTGCCTCCTGACCGACGAGGAGTACGCCGCGGGGCGCGACGCCTGGAAACACCTGCCCCCTGCCTTCGACACCCTCCTGGAGGTCTGACCCATGTCCCCGCGCAAGCCCCCGCGCCCGCTGAAGCCGAAGCCCAACCCCCTGGACCAGGCCGGGATCACGTACGTCGACTACAAGGACACCGACCTGCTCCGGAAGTTCATCTCGGACCGGGGCAAGATCCGCAGCCGCCGGGTGACGCGTGTGACGGCCCAGCAGCAGCGGCAGATCGCCGCGGCGATCAAGAACGCCCGCGAGATGGCGCTGCTGCCGTACGGAGCGCCTCGCTGATCGCACCCCGCTCTCCCCGGCCACCCGCCACCCGCCACCCGTCCCCGGCCCCCTGTCGGCACCCCGAGGTGCCCGCAGGGGGCCGGTCTCGTTTCCGAGGGAACAGGATGGGCACGGTACGCGTCTCTCCCTAGTACGAGGTGCCCACAGGGCTGTAATCAGGGGAACACCCCGCGTGCACGTGCATCTGCCCATGCATCGGCATGTGAACACAGCTATGATCCGGGACAGTTGACCACTGCATCTAGAGCCACTCACGGCACCGCACCACCCGGGGAGCGACCTGTGCACCACGCGTTTAACGGCATGGCGGCCACGGAGCTTCACGGGGTCGTCTGGCAGAAGAGCAGGCACAGCAACTCGCAGGGCTCGTGCGTCGAGTTCGCGAAGCTGCCGGGCGGCGACGTCGCCGTGCGCAACTCGCGCTTCCCGGACGGCCCGGCGCTCGTCTATACGCGCGCCGAGATAGAGGCGATGCTGCTGGGGATGAAGGACGGGGAGTTCGACCACCTGATAGGTGGCTGACCCACACTCCCCGTAAGCACTCCCCGTAAGCACTCCCCGTAAGTCGGGTCTCAGCCCAGGCGGAACAGCGCCCAGACCACCTTGCCGCGCAGCGCGCCGGCGAGCGGGTGCCAGCCCCAGCTGTCGCTGAACGAGTCCACGAGGAACAGGCCGCGGCCCGACTCCGCCGAGAAGTCGTCGTCGGTGTCGCGCGTGACCGGACTGTCGTCACTGGGGTCGCGCACCGCGCACACGAGACGGGTCGCCCAGTGCATCAGGTGCAGCCGCACGGGCGGCTCCTGTTGGTCGCGCGGGGTGTCCGCGGGCAGCGCGTGCCGCAGCGCGTTGGTGACGAGTTCGGAGACCACGAGCGCGATGTCGTCGAACCTCTCGTCGAGGTCCCACTGGCCGAGCGTCTTCCGGGTGAACTGCCGTGCGCTGCCCACCGCTTCGTAACGGGCGGGGAGGGCGACGGAGGCCGCGTCGGAGACCGCGGAGGGGTCGATCGGAGGTAGCCCCTGCCTTAACGGCTCGAGCATGGTCGATCCATTCGTCCCCATGCGAGGCACTCCCCGGTTTCGCGGTACGTAGCGATGGAGCGGTGGCGCGGTCGGTCGCCGATGGTGCGGTGGTACGCGGTCGGTACAGCAGTGGCGCGCGGACCATGGTTCCGAATGCGCACAGCAGATGCAAGGGCAGATGCACGTGCACGCGCCGGACTTGGTCGAACCCGTGCCACTTCTTGCCCATTTCTTCCCACGGATTCTTCTGAGGACCTTTCGGACCCTTTCCGTTTCTGTAACCGGACGTGTACGGCCCGGAGCGTTTAATGGCAGACTGCTGGCTTCCAGTCGATCGGGAGGATTGAGCGAAGTGACCGCAGGGGAGTCGAGCGGCTCGGTGGTACGGCGCATCCTGCTGGGCTCGCAGCTGAGGCGGCTCAGAGAGTCCCGCGGCATCACCCGTGAAGCGGCCGGATACTCGATCCGCGCCTCCGAATCGAAGATCAGCCGCATGGAGTTGGGACGGGTGAGCTTCAAGTCCAGGGACGTCGAGGATCTTCTGACGCTCTACGGCGTCACCGACGAGGCGGAGCGCGGCGCGCTCCTCTCGCTCGCCAAGGAGGCCAACCTCACGGGCTGGTGGCACAGTTACTCGGACGTCCTGCCCGGCTGGTTCCAGACATATATCGGCCTGGAGGGCGCGGCCTCGCTCATCCGCGTCTATGAAGTCCAGTTCGTCAACGGCCTGTTGCAGACCGAGGCGTACGCCCACGCCGTCGTCGCGCGCGGCATGAAGGGCGCGAGCAAGGCCGAGATCGAGCGGCGCGTCGCGCTGCGCCTGGAGCGCCAGAAGCTCCTCGCCTCCGAGCACGCGCCCCGCTTCCATTGCGTACTGGACGAGGCCGCGCTCCGACGCCCGTACGGCGACCGGGAGGTGATGAGGGGTCAGATCCAGCACCTCATCGAGATCTCCGAGCGCCCGAACGTCACCCTCCAGGTGATGCCGTTCAGCTTCGGCGGGCACGCGGGCGAGAGCGGTGCCTTCACGATGCTGAGCTTCCCGGAGTCCGATCTCTCCGACGTCGTGTACGTGGAGCAGCTCACCGGCGCGCTCTATCTCGACAAGGCGGAGGAAGTGGCGCAGTACGAAAGGGTCGTGGCCCAGCTGCAGAAGGACAGCCCCGATCCGGTGGGCAGCCGGGATCTTCTCCGCGGGCTGCTTCAACTCACCTGAAACATAAGTACTATGACGTGAGATCAGGTGTCTGCTTCCGTTTGCGGCCGTCAGCTGCCGCGGCAAGGGGTCCGTCTCATGTCCTTCTTCACCGACCTGGCTCATCAGTACATCGACGGGGAGTGGAAGGCCGGGTCGGGCTCCTGGGACATCATCGACTTCAATCCGTACGACGGGGAGAAGCTGGCGTCCATCACGGTCGCCACGGCCGACGAGGTCGACCAGGCCTACCGCGCCGCCGAGCGCGCCCAGCGGGAGTGGGCCGAGACCAACCCCTACACCAGGCGTGCCGTGTTCGAGCGCGCCCTGCGCATCGTCGAGGACCGCGAGGAAGAGATCACCGAGGCGATCATCGCCGAGCTGGGCGGCACCCGGCTCAAGGCGGCCTTCGAGATCCACCTCACCAAGGAGTTCCTGCGCGAGTCGGTCCACCTGGCGCTGCGCGCCGAGGGCCGCGTCCTGCCCTCCCCGGACGACGGCAAGGAGAACCGCCTCTACCGCGTCCCGGTCGGCGTGGTCGGGGTGATCAGCCCCTTCAACTTCCCGTTCCTGCTGTCGATCAAGTCCGTCGCCCCGGCCCTCGCCCTCGGCAACGCGGTCGTCCTCAAGCCGCACCAGAACGCGCCGGTGCTCGGCGGCGCCCTCGTGGCCAAGGTGTTCGAGGACGCCGGACTGCCGGCCGGCCTGCTCAATGTGGTCATCACGGACATAGCCGAGATAGGCGACGCCCTGATCGAGCACCCGGTGCCGAGCATCATCTCCTTCACCGGCTCGGACCGCGTGGGGCGGCACGTCGCCACGGTCTGCGCCGCGAACTTCAAGCGCTCGATCCTGGAGCTGGGCGGCAACAGCGCGCTGATCGTCCTGGACGACGCCGACATCGACTACGCCGTGGACGCGGCGGTCTTCAGCCGCTTCGTGCACCAGGGCCAGGTCTGCATGGCCGCCAACCGCATCCTCGTCGACCGGTCCGTGGCGGACGAGTTCACCGAGAAGTTCGTCGCCAAGGTCGCGAGCCTGAAGGTCGGCGACCCGGCCGACCCGGGCACCCACATCGGCCCGCTCATCAACTCCTCGCAGGCGGACGCCGTCACGGCCGTCGTCGACCAGGCCGTCGCCGCCGGCGCCAAGGCCCTGCTGCACGGGCGGACCGAGGGCAACCTCGTCGCCCCCTCGGTCCTCACGGACCTGCCGGCCGGCTCCCCGGTCCTGAGCCAGGAGATCTTCGGCCCGGTCGCCCTGCTGCTGCCCTTCGACGGCGAGGACGAGGCCGTCCGCATCGCCAACGACACTCCGTACGGCCTGAGCGGCGCGGTGCACACCGCCGACATCGAGCGCGGCGTGCGCGTCGCGAAGCGAGTCAGGACCGGCATGATCCACGTGAACGACGGCACGGTGCACGACGAGCCGATCGTGCCCTTCGGCGGCGAGAAGAACTCCGGCGTCGGACGGCTGAACGGCGAGTCGACGGTCGACGCCTTCACCACACAGAAGTGGATCTCGGTGCAGCACGGCAGGTCGCGCTTCCCGTTCTGACCTTTCCTCGGCATTTTCCCGGAGCCTTGCGGACAGCACCTGACCGCAAGGCTCCGTAGCGTCTGTGGTGTCGGAAAGTCCGGCGGAACAGCCCAGCGGAACACCTGCGCAGAGCAGGCCCGGAGAAGAGGCGGACACCATGGTCACTCACGTCAGCGCGGAAGCCAGGGGCGACGAGCGCGGCGCCCTCATCGCCTTCGTGGAGGCCCAGCGCGGCGGCGTCCGCCGCTCGGTGCTCGGCCTGACCGACGAGCAGGCGGAGGCCCGCCCGAGCGCCAGCGAACTCACCCTCGGCGGCCTCGTGAAGCACGTCGCGGAGACGGAGCTGAACTGGCTGCGCATGGCCCAGCAGAAGCCCAACGAGAAGGCGCGCACGGAAGCGACCTGGGGCGACAGCTTCCGCCTTGTGGAGGGCGAGACGCTCGCCGAAACGCTGGCCTTCTGGGACGAGGTCGCCCGCGAGATCGAGGACTTCATCCGCGCGGTGCCGAGCCTCGACGACACGTTCCCGCTGCCCGAGGCGCCGTGGTTCCCGAAGGACGGCGCCGTGTCGATGCGCTGGCTGATGCTGCACCTGGTCGAGGAGATCGGCCGGCACGCGGGCCACGCCGACATCGTCCGCGAGTCCCTCGACGGAAAGACGGCCTTCGAACTGGTGGCGCTGGAGCAGGGATACCCTAGTCAAAATTGATGACCGGGGGGCTGAGCGGAAGGGCGCGGTACATGTCAGCGATCCGGCTACTGGTTCTTGGAGCCGTCCGGCAGCACGGCCGCGCCCACGGCTATCAGGTCCGCAACGACCTGGAGTTCTGGGGCGCCCACGAGTGGTCCAACGCCAAGCCCGGCTCGATCTACCACGCCCTGAAGCAGCTGGCGAAGCAGGGCTTCCTGATCGCGCACGAGGTCGCGCCCTCCACGGCCGGCGGCCCGCCGCGCACCGAGTACGAAGTCACGGAGAAGGGCACGGAGGAGTACTACTCCCTGCTCCGTGACTCCCTGACCACGTACGACCAGCGGCCCGACGTCCTCACGACGGGGATCGGTTTCATCGTGGACCTGCCGCGCGAGGAAGCCGTGGCCCTGCTCAAGGAACGGGTCCGCCGCATCGAGGAGTGGCGCGCCTCCGTCACGGAGTACTACACGCCGCAGGACGGCCCCGAACAGCTCGGCCACATCGGCGAGATCATGAACTACTGGGTGCACTCGGCCGACACGGGCGCGGAGTGGACCAAGGGCCTGATCACTCGCATCGAGGCCGGCGCCTACACCTTCTCGGGCGAGGGCGATCCCTTCGTGGGCGTGCTCGCCGAGGACCAGGAGAACCCGTACGCGGCGGGGAACGGGTCCGCGGAGGGCGACCGCTAATCAAGTTTGACGAATGCCGGGACTCGGGCTAGCTTCCCCTCGTAGTCAACTTTGACTAGATGATCAGCGAGGGGAGCCGGATGACGGACGCGATCGTCGTTGAGGGCGCACACAAGGCGTACGGGACGAAGAAGGCGCTGAACGGCCTCGACCTGCGGGTCGAGCGCGGCACCGTGCACGGGGTGCTCGGGCCGAACGGCGCGGGCAAGACCACGGCGGTGCGGATGCTCGCCACCCTCCTGCGGCCCGACGAGGGGCGCGTGGAGGTCGCCGGGCACGACGTGCGGCGCAGGCCCGACGAGGTGCGCAGGCGCATCGGGCTGCTCGGCCAGCACGCCGCGGTGGACGAGGAGCTGAGCGGCCGGCAGAACCTGGACATGTTTGGGCGGCTCCACCACCTGGGCGCCCGCCACGCGCGCGTGCGGGCCGACGAGCTCCTGGAGCGGTTCGGCCTCGCGGACACGGGCCGCAAGGCGGTCAAGCAGTACAGCGGCGGCATGCGGCGCCGCCTGGACCTCGCGGCCTCCCTCATCACGGACCCCGAGGTGCTCTTCCTGGACGAGCCGACCACGGGCCTGGACCCGCGCGGCCGCGCCGAGGTGTGGAACTCGGTGCGCTCGCTGGTCGGCGGCGGCACCACCGTGCTCCTGACCACGCAGTACCTCGAAGAGGCGGACCAGTTGGCCGACCGCATGTCGGTGATCGACGAGGGCCGCGTCATCGCGGACGGCACGGCGGACGACCTCAAGGCGAAGCTGGGCGGCGACCGGATCGACGTGGTGGTGCGGGACGCCGCCCAACTGGCTCGTACGGCCGCCCTGCTGCCGCCGGGCGCCACGGTGGACGCGGACCGCCGCCTGGCGTCCGCACCCGTCACGGACCGCATGGAGGCCCTCACGGGCGTCGTGCGGGCCCTGCGGGACGCCGGCATCGACGCGGAGGACGTGGCGCTGCGCAGGCCCACCCTGGACGAGGTCTTCCTGAGCCTGACGGAGCGTACGAAGGAGGGCGTGTGAGTACGTCGATGAGTGCGCCGACGACGACGCCTCGGGGCACGTCGGCCAGCTGGGTCCTGGCCGACTCCTGGACCATGACGCGGCGCGAACTCGCCCACTGGGCACGGCAGCCGGTGCAGGTCCTGGTCGGCCTCGTCTTCCCGGTGATGATGCTGCTGATGTTCACCTATCTGATCGGCGGCGGGAAGGGCATCGCGGGGGAGTACGCCGAGTTCCTCGTGCCCGGCATGTTCGCGCTGACGATGGTCTTCGGCCTGGACGCGACGATGGTCGCGGTCACCCAGGACCTCAACAAGGGTGTGATCGACCGGTTCCGCTCCATGCCGATGGCGAGCGGCGCGGTCCTGGTGGGGCGGTCCGTCGCCGACATGCTCCAGTCCTTCGTGTCGCTCCTGGTCATGATGGGGGTGGGGCTCGCGATCGGCTGGCGCTCGCACGGGTCGTTCGGGGCGGTGGTCGGGGCCGTCGGGCTGCTGATGATGCTGCGGTTCGCGATGCTGTGGCTCGGCATCCATCTGGCGATGGTCGCGGGCAGGCCGGAGCTGGTGATGACCGTGCAGATCCTGGTCTGGCCGGTCGGCTTCCTCTCCAACGCCTTCACGGTGCCGCAGAACATGCCGGACTGGCTGGGCGCCGCGGTCGAGTGGAACCCGATGTCGGCGACGGCCACCGCCGTCCGTGACCTCTTCGGCAACGACCCGGGGGTGACCGGCACCTCTTGGGCGGCCGAGAACGCGGGGCTCCTGGCGGTGCTGTGGCCGATGGTGCTCGTGGGGGTGTTCCTGCCGTTGGCGGTACGGAGGTTCGGGGCGCTCAGCAAGTAGGGGCGCTCGGCCGGCAGCCGGGCTTGCACCTCACGTGGCGTGAGGACGCAGGCTGTTCCGCGTACCGAGAGAAGGAGGGCGGAAGCCATGACGTACTCCGTGGGACAGGTCGCCGGTTTCACCGGAGTGACGGTGCGCACGCTGCACCACTACGACGAGATCGGCCTGCTCGTGCCCGGCGGGCGCAGCCACGCGGGACACCGGCGCTACAGCGACGCGGACCTCGACCGGCTGCAGCAGATCCTGTTCTACCGAGAGCTCGGCTTCCCCCTCGACGAGGTGGCGGCCCTCCTGGACGACCCGGACACGGACCCGTGGGTCCACCTGCGCCGCCAGCACGAGCTGCTGACCGCGCGGATCCACAAGCTCCAGGAGATGGCCGCCGCCGTCGAGACCGCCATGGAGGCGAAGAAGATGGGCATCAACCTCACGCCCGAGGAGAAGTTCGAGGTCTTCGGAGACCACGATCCCGAGCAGTACGCGGAGGAGGTCGAGGAGCGCTGGGGCGACACGGAGGCCTACCGGGAATCGCAGCGCAGGTCCGCCTCGTACACGAAGGACGACTGGAAGCGGATCAACGACGAGCTGAACGCGGTCCACGCGCGCGTGGGCGACCTGCTCGCCCGGGGCGTCCCCGCGGACTCCCCGGAGGCCATGGACGCCGCGGAGGCGCACCGCCGCTTCATCACGGCGAACCACTACGCGTGCTCGCACGAGATGCACACCTGTCTCGGTGAGATGTACGTCGCCGACGAGCGGTTCACGGCCTTCTACGAGGCGATCCGGCCCGGCCTCGCCGTCTACCTGCGGGACGCGATCCTGGCGAACGCGGCACGCGACGGCAGGTGACGGGCGCGCGGCGTGGTTGCAGTTTCCGCACAGTGCGGGCCGAGAAGGGGAGTGGAACCCGGCCGGGCCGCCTGGCGTTGATAACTTTGGGCGGCTGCACCCGCCGCCGCACCGCCCCCTCACCCTCAGGAGCCCGGAACCGTGACGACGCTTGCGCTCGGACCAAGCTGGTTGGATCCGGATTACCTGCTCAACCAGTTCGGCCTCTGGGGCCTGCTGGTGATCGTTTTCGCCGAGTCGGGCCTGCTGATCGGCTTCTTCCTGCCCGGTGACTCCCTGCTGTTCACCACGGGCCTGCTGATCACCACGCACAAGCTGGACACCCCGCTGTGGCTGGCCTGCCTGCTGATCTGCCTCGCGGCGATCCTGGGCGACCAGGCGGGCTACCTCTTCGGCAAGAAGGTCGGCCCCGCGCTCTTCAACCGCCCGGACTCCAAGCTCTTCAAGCAGGAGAACGTGGTCAAGGCCCACGACTTCTTCGAGAAGTACGGCCCGAAGTCCCTGGTCCTGGCCCGCTTCGTGCCGATCGTGCGGACGTTCACGCCGATCATCGCCGGCGTCTCCGGCATGCGGTACCGCTCGTTCATCACGTTCAACATCATCGGCGGCGTCCTGTGGGGCGCGGGCGTCACCCTGCTCGGCGCCTGGCTCGGCAACATCGAGTTCGTGCACAAGAACATCGAGGCGATCCTCATCCTGATCGTTCTCATCTCGGTGGTGCCGATCGCCATCGAGTTCCTGCGGGCCCGCAGCAAGTCCAAGAAGACCGCGGCGGCCGAGGGCACGACGCCGCCGTCCCAGCGCGGCCGCCACGCAAAGCGGTAACAGCGGGGCAAGACAGCCCCGGCCCCGCCGACCCGCAGGGTCAGAAGCCCCTCGTCCGCTTGGCCGCACGGCGATTCGCCGCCGACGCGGCACCGGGCACCTTGAGGATGAGCCGGGAGACCTCGCTCCCCAGGTTCACGCCGATCGCGATGGCCAACGCCGTCGCGACGGCCCTGGTGAGCGAGTTCATGCCCGTGTTGAGGTCGTTCTGCGCCAGGGCGAGCAGCCCGAAGTACGTCGCGCTACCGGGCAGCAGCGGGCCGATCGCGGCCGTCACATAGGGCAGTGACGACGCGAACCGATAGCGCGAGAAGAGCTGCCCGAAGAGCCCGACCAGACCGGCCGCGATCGCCGTCGCCGCGACGGGCGAGAGCTCCAGCGGGGTCTGCGCCAGAGCGCCGAACATCACCCAGGCGACGCCGCCGTTCAGGGTCACCATCAGCACGGTGTTACGTTCCTGCTGAAGCAGTATCGCGAAGGCGAGACTCAGCGCCATCGACGCCAGGATCTGGATGACTGGCCGCGACGATGTCACGCCGAACTTCGTCTCCGGAGTCAGGTTCGTCGCGTCGAGCATCACGCCGAGCGACAGCACGAGCAGCACGCCGCAGACGATGCCCACGATCAGGTACATGACCTCCAGAAGGCGCGCGGCAGCGGTGATGTAGTAACCGGTCAGACCGTCCTGCACGCCCGCCACCAGGGCCCGCCCCGGGATCAGCGCGAAGAGCCCACCGGTGATCACCGCCGAGGCCATCGACGCCTCGGTGTGCACGAAGCTGAGCGCCACACCCATCCCGGCGGGTGGCATCGCGGCGCCCACGAACTGGTAGAACTCCGGCAGCCCCCGTCCCGCGCACAGCCACGCCAGCCGGTCGCCGAGCATCGCGCCGACAGCGGCCACCACGAAGACGAGAGCGCCACCGCCGACCAGCACGGACGCGGAGCCCGCGAGCAGGCCGCTGGCCGCCGTGAGCGCCCACCCGGGGTAGGGGTGACGGTTACGCCGAATGCCCGCGAGACGGCGGTAGGCCTCCTCCAGGGAGACCTCGATCTCGGGGTCGCTGATGTCGTCCACCAGGTGGAAGACCGCCGCCAGACGCGTGTAGTCCGTGCCCCGGCGGCGCACCGTCCTGGAGGCCGTGACAGGGTCGTCCACCAGCGAGGGCTGGTGCGAGATCGACAGGAGCGTGAACGTCACGTTCGGTTCGCAGCGGTCCAGGCCGTACGAGCGGCAGACGGCGAACATCGCCGCCTCCACGTCCTCGGCGCCCTCTCCGCCGGCCAGCAGCAGCTCGCCGATACGGAGCGTCAGGTCGAGCACGCGCGGCACGGCGGGCCCGGCCTCGTCCTCCTGCTTCTGCGCGGCCTCCGTGGCGGGCCGCTCGGTGACCGGCATGCGCAGCATCGTGCGCATCTGGTCCTGCCAGGGGACGTCCTTGGTGAGCTTCACCAGGGGTATGCCCTGCGCGGGCGTGAAGGCCTGCGGGGCGTTCCGCGCGCTGTAGGTGTGCGGCGGCGTGAACGCCGACTTGTCGGTCTCCTGGGTCGTCGTGGACGGCGTCGCGAGGCCCGTGGGGATGGCGAACTCGGATGTCGTCTGGGACTCGTCCTCAGGGGCCTGTGGTTGCGGCATCACCCCGCTGGGCTGCGCGAACGCGCTGCGGGCCTCGTCCGACTGAGGCTTTCGGTCCTCGGCCTCCTGTTCGGCCACTGATGCCCTCACTTCTCATACGACTCGTACGCACCCTCCGTATGGCCAGTATGGGCACAGATACACGAACGGGCCGCGTGACCCCTTGGGTCCCGCGGCCCGCCCGGAACGACTGGCTCAGTGGCCGCCCTCGTCCTTGAAGCGCTTGTAGGAACGCTCGATCTCGGCCTCGGCGTCCGTGCGGCCGACCCAGTCGGCGCCCTCGACGGACTTGCCGGGCTCCAGGTCCTTGTAGACCTCGAAGAAGTGCTGGATCTCCAGGCGGTCGAACTCGGAGACGTGGTGGATGTCCCGCAGGTGCTCCACGCGCGGGTCCGAGGCCGGGACGCAGAGCAGCTTGTCGTCGCCGCCCGCCTCGTCGGTCATCCGGAACATGCCGATCGCGCGGCACTTGATGAGGCAGCCGGGGAAGGTCGGCTCGTCCAGGATGACCAGGGCGTCCAGCGGGTCACCGTCCTCGCCGAGGGTGTTCTCGACGAAGCCGTAGTCCGCGGGGTAGCTGGTCGACGTGAAGAGGCGACGGTCCAGACGGATCCGGCCGGTCTCGTGGTCCACCTCGTACTTGTTCCGCGAACCCTTCGGAATCTCGATGGTGACGTCGAACTCCACGGGTGGCTCCTCCATGATCAGCACATACTTCGGGTGATTAAGTGTCCCTCACGCAGATGTGTGATCGCGAAAGGGGCTGGTCGTCGTGCCGGAGCTCAAGCCTTGGCAGCGGCCTCGACAGCTTTTGAGACAGCTGTCCAAGCCTTCCGCCGACAAGCTCGCCGGGTTCTCCGGCAAGCTCACGACCTTGCAGCTCACGGCTGGTGCCGCCACCTTCGGCCTGGTCATCGCGGCCGGGGCGGTGGCCGCGGCCGGCCCTTGGGACTCCTCCGGTCAGCGTACGGCGGAGCGGGACCGGGCTGCTTCCCAGGACGCCTGGGGTGGCGCAGATCACGCCGGTGGGGCGCCGGGACGCGCGCCGGAAGCCGCGCCGAGCGCCCCTTCCGTGCTCGCCGGTCTCGGCGCGCCCGCGGGCACGGCGCCCAGGCCGACGGACCGCGCCCTCGCCGAGGTGCTCGACCCGCTCCTGAAGGACCCGGCGCTCGGCCCGAAGCGGTCGGCCGTCGTCCTCGACGCGGCCTCCGGCAAGCGGGTGTACGGCAAGAACGCGGGCGACGGCCTGACACCCGCGTCGACGATCAAGATCGCGACGGCGGTGGCGGCGCTGTCGGCGGTGGGCCCGGACCACCGGATCGCCACGAGAACGGTGCTGGAGCCCGACTCCTCCGACGTGGTCCTCGTCGGCGGCGGCGACCCCACGCTGACGGCCCGCAAGGACGGCCGCTACACCGACACGGCGGCGAGCCTGCGCAGGCTCGCCGAGGACACGGCACGCTCCCTCAAGAGCCGCGACATCGACGAGATCAAACTCTCGTACGACACGTCGCTGTACTCCGGCCCTCCGCAGCACGTCATCGGCCCCAACGAGAACATCACGCCCGTCAGCGCGCTGATGGCCGACGAGGGCCGCCTGGACGACTCCTCCAGCGGTCCCGCCCCGCGCGCGGGTGACCCGGCGGCGGAGGCGACGAAGAAGTTCGCCGGCTTCCTGAAGGACCACGGCATCACGACCAAGCCCGCCCCCGACGCCGCTCCCACACCCTCCAAGGCATCGGACCGGGCCGAGTCCCTCGCGAAGGTCGAGTCGCCGCCGCTGTCCTCGCTGGTCGAGCGGATGCTGACACACAGCGACAACGACATCGCGGAGGCGCTGGCCCGCCAGACGGCCGTCGCGGCGAAGGAGCCGGCGAGCTTCGACGGCGCGGGCAGGGCCGTGCGGGCCCGCCTGGAGAAGCTGGGCCTCCCCCTGTCCGGGGCGACGTTCGCCGACGGCAGCGGACTGGACCGCGCCGACCGCGTCTCCGCCGAACTCCTGGCGGCCCTCCTGGACCACGCCGCCGACCCGGGCCGCCCCGAACTGCGCTCCGTGGTGACGGGCCTGCCGGTGGCCGGCTTCACCGGCACGCTGGTCGACCGCTACCCGAAGGACTCCCCCGGCACGGGCCTGGTCCGCGCCAAGACCGGCACCCTGACCGGCGTGAACAGCCTCGCGGGCACAGTCGTCGACGCCGACGGCCGCCTCCTCCTCTTCGCCTTCATGACCACAGGCACAACGGACCCCCAAGCAGCCCAATCGGCCCTGGACCACATGGCCTCCACAGTGGCGAACTGCGGCTGCCGCTGAGACCACAGCCGCCCACTGCCGACGCCCAACGGGGCAAAGACAGCGCCCAGGAACGCGGGCAACTGGACACAGGCACGGCCCAGGGACGCGGGCACGGGGCGAAGGCGCCGCCCAGGGGCGCGTGCAACGGGACACAGGCGCCGCCCAGGGGCGCGGGGAACTGCGCGCCCAGCCACATCCGACCGACAGACGCCCGAAGAGCAGCACCCCGCGGCACCCAGCGGCACCCAGCGGCGCCCCGCGCCGACCACCCGGGGCCGCTGGGCACCCCGGCCGCCCCGGGCCCCCGGGCCACCCGGGAACAGCGAGCCCACCCCGCACCACGGGGACCCTAGGGGCGAGCTCCGGGTCAATGTCAGGGGTGCAAGCCCCTCCACCAGAGGGAGCCAGCACGTACCGTTGAGCCCATGACGAGCATCCGTGGTGCGGAGATGGTCGACTGGAACCTCGCGGTGGCGACCGCGACCCGCCTCGTGAGGCCGGGCCCAGAAGTGAGCCGGGACGAGGCGCGAGCCGCCGTCGCCGAGCTCCGCCGGCACGCCAAGTCCTCGGAGGAGCACGTCCGTTCCTTCACGAGGATGGGCTCGGAGGACACCCACGACACCCCGGTCCTCGTGGTGGACAGAGCGGGCTGGGTCCGGGCCAATGTGGCGGGCTTCCGGGAGATCCTCAAGCCCCTCCTCGACAAGATGCAGGACAAGCGCGGCAGCAGCCCGGGCGGCGCCGTGCTCGGCGCGGTGGGCGGCAAGGTGACGGGCGTGGAGCTGGGCATGCTCCTGTCCTTCCTCGCCTCCCGCGTCCTCGGGCAGTACGAGACCTTCGCCCCACCCACCCGCGACCTCCCCGCAGGCGCGGACGGCGGCGGCCGCCTCCTCCTCGTCGCGCCGAACATCGTGCACGTCGAGCGCGAGCTTGACGTGGACCCGCACGACTTCCGCCTCTGGGTCTGCCTGCACGAGGAGACGCACCGCACGCAGTTCACCGCCGTGCCCTGGCTGCGCGACCACCTCGAAGGCGAGATCCAGTCGTTCCTGGGCGAGACCGAGGTCGACCCGATGACGGTCCTTGAGCGCGTCAGGGAGGCCGCCCAGTCGCTCGCGGGCGGCCGCACCGACGCGGAGGGCGAGGAGGACGAGGGAGGCCGTTCCCTCGTCGAGCTGGTGCAGACCCCCGCCCAGCGCGAGATCCTCGCCCGCCTGACGGCGGTGATGTCCCTCCTGGAGGGCCACGCGGACTTCGTGATGGACGGCGTCGGCCCGGACGTCGTGCCGTCCGTGGCCGAGATCCGCGAGAAGTTCCAGCAGCGGCGGGCACGCGGCGCGAGCCGCCTCGACCAGGCCCTGCGCAAGCTCCTCGGCCTCGACGCGAAACTGCGCCAGTACCGGGACGGCGAGCGGTTCGTGCGCGCGGTCGTGGAGCAGGTCGGCATGGACGGCTTCAACCGCGTCTGGACCTCGCCGAACACACTTCCCACCAAGGCGGAGATCGCCAAACCGGCGGACTGGGTCGCGAGGGTGCACCGTAAGGGAGACTGAGGAACCGGTTGCGGCCGATGGCAGGAGAACGCCCCCGCAATCACCCGTCCGAGGGACCGTGGGCGATGGGTAGGCGTGCAATGCTCGGGTAACGGCTCGGCTCTGTCACCATCGACACACTCTGAGTGACCGAACGCAAGAGAGAGAAGGCCCCGTGAGGGGCCGGATCTCCCTGGTGGGTCCTGAGTGACTGGTCCGAGCTCACCCCCCGAACTTCACGAAGGGAACCGGACATGGGTCCCCATCCTGCGGTCGCGGCGATACGCCTGGCGGTCCGCCGCGTACTCCACGACGTACTGACCGATGTGCAGCGCAGCACCGAAACCGACCCTCCACACCTCCCGCACTCCCCGCACGAGCAGGCCCCGCCACCGACCGTGCTCGTCGCCTGCTCCGGCGGCGCCGACTCCATGGCGCTCGCCTCCGCGCTCGCCTTCGAAGCCCCCAAGCTCGGCATCCGCGCGGGCGGCGTCACCGTCGACCACGGCCTGCAGCCCGGGTCCGACCTGCGCGCCGCAGAGGTCGTCGTGCGCCTCACCGCCCTCGGCCTGACCCCGGTCGAGTCCGTCGCCGTGGACGTCGGGCGCGAAGGCGGCCCGGAGGCCGCCGCCCGCGACGCGCGGTACGCGGCCCTGGACGCCGCCGCCGAGCGGCACGCGGCAGCCGCCGTCCTGCTCGGACACACCCGCGACGACCAGGCGGAGACCGTGCTGCTCGGCCTCGCCCGCGGCTCCGGGATCCGCTCCCTGTCCGGAATGGCCGCGACTTCGGGGGTCGCGGGCCGTTACCGCCGCCCCTTCCTGCACATCGACCGGCAGACCGCCCGCAAGGCCTGCATGGTGCAGTCGCTCCCCGTCTGGGACGACCCGCACAACGCCGACCCGGCGTACACCCGCTCCCGGCTGCGCCACGAGGGCCTGCCCGCCCTGGAGAAGGCCCTCGGCAAGGGCGTCGTCGAGGCCCTCGCCCGGACGGCCCAGCTGTCCCGCGACGACGCCGACGCGCTCGACGCGTGGGCCGCCCAGGCCGAGGCGACCGTCCGTGACGCCGCCGGCCGCCTGGAGTGCGCGAAGCTCTACGCCCTGCCGCCCGCCGTGCGCCGCCGCATCGTGCGCCGGGCCGCCATCGAGGCGGGGGCACCCGCGGGTTCCCTGTTCGCCCGGCACATCGAAGAGGTCGACCGGCTGATCACCGGCTGGCGAGGCCAGGGAGTCATCAATCTCCCGGGCAAAGTCGTGGCTCAGCGCCAGGGTGGCAGACTGGTGATCCGGCAAGGCTGACGAGAGCCCCGTGTTCGTTGGGGATCCTGTCGGCCGGTGGGACGACCGAAAGTGATGCGGGTGGACGCGAAAGACATGGGCACCGACCTCAAGTCGGTGCTCATCACCAAGGAAGAGATCGACGCGAAGCTGGCCGAGCTGGCCGCGAAGATCGACGCGGAGTACGCGGGCAAGGACCTGCTGATCGTCGGAGTCCTCAAGGGCGCGGTGATGGTCATGGCGGACCTGGCGCGCGCGCTGTCCACCCCCGTCACGATGGACTGGATGGCCGTGTCGTCGTACGGCGCGGGGACCCAGTCGTCCGGCGTCGTGCGGATCCTCAAGGACCTGGACACCGACATCAAGGGCAAGCACGTCCTGATCGTCGAGGACATCATCGACTCCGGTCTGACGCTGTCCTGGCTCCTGTCGAACCTCGGCTCGCGCGAGCCCGCCTCCCTGGAGGTGTGCACGCTCCTGCGCAAGCCCGAGGCGGCGAAGGTCGCGATCGACGTGAAGTGGATCGGCTTCGACATCCCGAACGAGTTCGTCGTGGGCTACGGCCTCGACTTCGCGGAGAAGTACCGCAACCTCCCGTTCGTCGGCACGCTCGCCCCGCACGTCTACGGCGGCTGACGTCCCGCGGAACCACTCCGCGGGCTTGCGTACGACGTCGGGGAACCCTCACCCGTTTCCCGGCGTTGAAGCATGCGAAGGCGGGATTGCCAGCCGTCCCCGGCGGCTTCGGGTCACAATGCTGGGGTACCGTCCGAAGAACAGTCTTTATCAAACTCACTATGGCAGGAGGGACGGGGCGTCATCGCTCCGTATGGATGGACGTGAAGCGATACTTCCGTGGGCCAGTCATGTGGATCGTGCTGGCCGTCCTTGCCGTGGTCGTGTTGATGCAGGTCGTCGGCTCGTCCGGTGGCTACAAGACGGTGGACACCGGCGAGGTCGTCCAGGCGATCGAGAAGAACCGGGTCGAATCCGCGAAGCTCACCACCGGTGACGAGCAGATCATCAAGGTCGAGCTCAAGGACGGCCAGAAGGTCAAGGACAGCAGCAAGATCCAGGCGAGCTACATCGGCGACCAGGGCGTCGACCTCGCCAAGACCCTGCAGGCCAAGTACCAGAGCAAGGACATCCCGGACGGTTACACCGTCTCTCCGTCGAAGCAGAATCCCTTCGTCGGCATCCTGCTCTCCCTGCTCCCCTTCGTCCTCATCGTCGTCGTCTTCCTGTTCCTGATGAACCAGATGCAGGGCGGCGGCTCCCGAGTCATGAACTTCGGGAAGTCCAAGGCCAAGCTCATCACCAAGGACACCCCGAAGACGACCTTCTCCGACGTGGCGGGGTCCGACGAGGCGGTCGAGGAGCTCCACGAGATCAAGGAGTTCCTCCAGGAGCCGGCGAAGTTCCAGGCCGTCGGCGCCAAGATCCCCAAGGGCGTTCTCCTCTACGGCCCGCCCGGCACCGGCAAGACGCTGCTCGCGCGTGCCGTCGCCGGTGAGGCCGGAGTTCCGTTCTACTCGATCTCCGGTTCCGACTTCGTCGAGATGTTCGTCGGTGTTGGTGCCTCCCGTGTCCGTGACCTCTTCGAGCAGGCCAAGGCGAACGCCCCGGCGATCGTCTTCGTCGACGAGATCGACGCGGTCGGCCGGCACCGCGGCGCCGGCCTCGGCGGCGGCCACGACGAGCGCGAGCAGACGCTGAACCAGCTGCTCGTCGAGATGGACGGCTTCGACGTGAAGGGCGGCGTCATCCTGATCGCCGCGACGAACCGGCCCGACATCCTCGACCCGGCGCTCCTGCGCCCCGGCCGTTTCGACCGGCAGATCGCCGTCGACCGCCCGGACATGCAGGGCCGTCTGGAGATCCTCAAGGTTCACCAGAAGGGCAAGCCGGTCGCCCCGGACGTCGACCTGTCGGCGGTCGCGCGCCGCACGCCGGGCTTCACCGGCGCCGACCTGAGCAACGTCCTCAACGAGGCCGCGCTGCTCACCGCCCGCAGCGACAAGAAGCTGATCGACAACCACTCGCTGGACGAGGCGATCGACCGCGTCGTGGCGGGCCCGCAGAAGCGGACCCGGATCATGTCCGACAAGGAAAAGAAGATCACCGCGTACCACGAGGGCGGACACGCCCTGGTCGCGGCGGCCTCCCCGAACTCGGACCCGGTCCACAAGATCACGATCCTGTCCCGCGGCCGGGCCCTGGGCTACACCATGGTCCTGCCCGAAGAGGACAAGTACTCGACCACGCGCAACGAAATGCTCGACCAGCTCGCGTACATGCTGGGCGGGCGCGCGGCCGAGGAGCTCGTCTTCCACGACCCGACGACGGGCGCGGCGAACGACATCGAGAAGGCCACGGCCACCGCACGCGCGATGGTCACGCAGTACGGCATGACCGAGCGGCTCGGCGCGATCAAGTTCGGCGGGGACAACACCGAGCCGTTCCTCGGGCGCGAGATGGCGCACCAGCGGGACTACTCGGAAGAGGTCGCCGCGCTGGTCGACGAAGAGGTCAAGAAGCTCATCGAGACCGCGCACAACGAGGCCTGGGAGATCCTCGTCGAGAACCGCGACATCCTCGACAACCTGGTCCTCCAGCTCCTCGAGAAGGAGACGCTCAACAAGGAGCAGATCGCCGAGATCTTCGCCGGTATCGTGAAGCGCCCGGCCCGCCCGGCGTGGACCGGTTCCTCACGGCGCACGCCCTCGACCCGCCCGCCGGTGCTCTCCCCCCGGGAGCTGTCCCTGACGAACGGTGCGAACGGCGCGACCCCCGCGGTGACGTCGGGCACGGAGAAGTCCCTCGAGGTGGCCCCGGAGGACCGCCCCGAGAGCTGACCCGCGCGCCTCAGCAGGCCCGGAATGGATGCCGCGCCCCCCTGGTTCTAGCCTGGGGGGCGCGGCTGATTTCGTACGCCCGCGCGAGACGCACAGGAACGAGGCACAACATGACCGACCCGGTGACGCTTGACGGCGAGGGCTCGATCGGCGAGTTCGACGAGAAGCGGGCCGAGAACGCCGTGCGTGAGCTGCTGATCGCCGTGGGCGAGGACCCCGACCGCGAGGGCCTCCGGGAGACCCCGGGCCGCGTGGCGCGGGCGTACCGGGAGATATTCGCCGGGCTGTGGCAGAAGCCGGAGGACGTCCTGACGACGACGTTCGACCTGGGCCACGACGAGATGGTCCTGGTGAAGGACATCGAGGTCACTTCCTGCTGTGAGCACCATCTGGTCCCGTTCAGGGGGGTGGCGCACGTGGGCTACATTCCGGCCACCAGCGGCAAGATCACCGGCCTGTCGAAGCTCGCCCGCCTCGTGGACGTCTATGCCCGCCGCCCGCAGGTGCAGGAGCGTATGACGACGCAGATAGCGGACTCGCTGATGGAGATCCTGGAGCCGCGTGGCGTCATCGTCGTCGTGGAGTGCGAGCACATGTGCATGTCCATGCGCGGTATCCGCAAGCCCGGAGCGAAGACCATCACGTCCGCGGTGCGCGGCCAGCTGCGGGATCCGGCCACGCGCAATGAGGCGATGAGCCTGATCATGGCCCGCTGAGCCGGGCCGGATTCGGCCGATCCTCCCAACCCGCCCCGCGTGGGCGGGTGTTGTGGATCAAAGTGATGGCGGGCGCGGGCAGCGGCCGAAAGACTGGGCGCATGACTGAGACAAGCAACCGGTCCCTGCCCGTCCGCAAGCTCGGCGGCCTGGAGGTCTCCGCCCTCGGCTACGGCGCGATGGTGCTGTCCCCGGGCGTGTACGGCGAGATCGACGACGAGCGCGCCGAGCGGGCGCTCCTCGCGGCGGTCGACGCGGGCGCCACGATCATCGACACCTCCGACGGGTACGGGGCCGACGGACACAATGAGCGGCTCATCGGCAGGGCCCTGAGAGGGCGCCGCGATCAGGTCGCGATAGCCACCAAGTTCGGCTTCAGGCTGCCGGAGGGCGTGGAGCCGCACCCCTTCCCCATCGGGTACGCCTTCGGGGAGCTGGCGGTCAACGCCGACCCCAAGCACGTACGCGGCTATGCCGAGGCGAGCCTGCGGGGGCTGGAGACGGACTACATCGACCTCTACTACCCGCACTTCCCGGACCCGCAGGTGCCCCTGGAGGACACCGTCGGGGCGGTTGCCGAGCTGGTCCGTGAGGGGCTCGTGCGGCACCTGGGGCTCTCGAACGTGACGGCCGGCCAGCTGCGGGCGGCGCACGCCGTGCACCCCGTGGCGGCGGTGCAGATCGAGTGGTCGATGTGGAAGCCTGCCGAGCCGGAACTGCTCGCGACGGCACGTGAGCTGGGCGTCGGGCTCGTGCCGTGGTCGCCGCTGGGCGCCGGGTTCCTCACCGGCACGGTCGGCCGGGTCGCGGAGGGCGACTTCCGGCAGAACGCGCCGCGTTTCGACGCGGCGAACCTGAAGGCGAACAACGACCGCTTCGCGCCCGTGCGGGGCGTCGCGGAGGAGCTCGGCATCACTCCGGCGCAGCTGGCGCTGGCCTGGCTGCTGCACCAGGACCCGAACGTGGTGCCGATCCCCGGCAGCCGCACGCCGAAGCACATCGAGGAGAACCTCGCGGCGGCGCACGTGCGGCTGGACGCCGACGTCCTCGCGCGTCTGGGCCGCATCCTGGAGGAGACGGAGGTCGAGGGCGGCACGCTGCTGTAGCGGCCGTCCTATGGGGCCGGGGCCTATGCGGCCGGGGCCGCCTCTCCGTTCTCGTCGTCGTCATCGGGGAGCTTGCAGACGCGCTCCATGAAGAAGGCGGCCGCTATCACCGCGATGCCCATGAGGACGGAGAGCCCGGCGTACACCGCCTGGTCGCGGCGGGGCGGGATGTCGAGGAACTCCAGCAGGAACACGCCCGTCCCGCCGTACATCCCGGCGACGAGGGCCGCGACCAGGGCGCTGGCCTGGCCGAAGACCACGGCACGGGCCGCCATCATCGGATCGACGCCCTTCGCGCCGGGACGGCGCTCGCGCTGGGCACGCAGGCGTGAACGCAGCGAGAGCGCCGTCGCCAGCAGGACGACGGCGATGACCGCGAGCACGATGGGCGCGGCCAGCGGGACGCGCGGCAGCGTGCCGACGGAGTCCCACAGGCGGGCGCCCGACCAGGACAGCACTCCGGCCGCGAGAAAGAGGCCGGCCAGCGTCCTGATGCGCAGTTGCTTCACGGATGACCCTTCATCGGCTTGATTGCCTCGACCGCTTGATTGCCTCGACCGCCTTCCAACGTCTACTCGGGCAGTCGGAGTTCCAGGTCGGCGCGGGGCGCGACGCCCTCGCGGGTGACCGCGGCCAGCAGCTGCGCCACCGGGCCGCGGCCCGTCAGCTGGGCCTCGGGCTCCACGTCGTGCCAGGGGGCGAGGACGAAGGCACGCTCGTGCGCGCGCGGGTGGGGCAGCGTGAGCGCCGGGTCGTCGGAGACCACGTCGGCGTACGCCACGATGTCCACGTCGATCGTGCGCGGGCCCCAGCGCTCGTCCCGGACGCGGTGGAAGGCCTCCTCGACGGCCTGCGCGCGCTCCAGGAGCGAGGCGGGCGGCAGGGTCGTCTTCACCACGACGACCGCGTTGAAGTACGAGGGCTGGCTGCCGGGGTCGACGCCCCAGGGCTCGGTCTCGTACACCGGGGAGACCGCCTTGACCCGCAGGCCGGGGGTGTCCTCCAGGGCGTCGACGGCGCCCTGGAGCGTCTCCAGGCGGTTGCCGAGGTTGCTGCCGAGGGAGATCACGGCGCGCTTGGGGTTGGACAGGGTGGTGTCCGCCGCATCGACCTGTTCGACCACGGAGGTGGGCACCGGCTGGACGGTGGGGTCGCTCTGACCCGCTTTGAAGGGCGCAGTCATACTCGGCTCCGGGTGATGGTGACGGTCACGTCGTCGAACGGGACGGTGATCGGGGCGTCCGGCTTGTGCACGCACACCTCGACCTCCAGAACTCCGTCGTGCTTCAGACACGCCTGGGCGATGCGCTCGGCGAGCGTCTCGATGAGGTCGACGGGGTCGCCCTCGACGACCGCCACGACCTCCTCGGCCACGATTCCGTAGTGCACGGTCTTCGCCAGGTCGTCGTCGGCCGCGGCCGCTCGCGTGTCCAGGCCGAGCACCAGGTCCACGATGAAGGTCTGGCCCTCTTCGCGCTCCCGCGGGTAGACACCGTGGTGCCCGCGGGCCTTGAGGCCGCGCAGCGCGACACGATCCACGCGAATCACTCCTGCAATCGTCGGTATCGGCAGGCCTGCACCGAGTGCGGTCGGCACACCAGCCTCGTTCGAATCTACCTGCGAGCACTGACAGTGTTCGCCCGAGGGGCCCGTGGGCCGCCGCGTCGCACGTCTGTCGAACCGCGCCTACCCACTCAGGACGGGGTCTCGTCGTCCTCTTCGTCGTCGGTTTCGGCCAGTACCGGGGACGCGTGGTGCGACCACAGCTTCCAGCCGTCGGGTGTGCGGCGGAACACGTTCGTGGCGACCACGAGCTGGCCGACGAGCGGACCGAGCTCGCCGCCGCCCTCCGGGGGCGGGCCGCCGCTGAGGATGTTCTCGGTGCACGTCACCAGGGCGGTGTCGCCCGCCACGCCGACCTTCAAGTCGGTGAGGAAGAACTGGATGTACTCCGTGTTCGCCATGATCAGGGCGTACGACCTGAGGACCTCGCCGCGGCCCGTGAGGACCGGCCAGCCGGGGTGGACGCAGGAGACGGCGTCGCCCGCCGCGTCCTCTGTGTCCTCTCCGTCGTCCGGGCCGTCGGTGCCGTCCGCGTGTCCTGTGGTGTCCCCGGAGTCCAGCCACAGGTCGGACACCTCGTCGAAGTCGCCGCGTTCCAGCGCTTCGTAGAAGGCGGTGTTGGCGCGCTCGACCTGCTCGATGTCGGTGCCGGCCGCGGTCACCGGTGGCCGCCCGCGGCGCCTGTGACGGCGCGGGCGACACGGACCGCGTCGGCCGTCGCCCGCACCTCGTGCACGCGGACCGCCCAGGCGCCCTGGTGGGCGGCGATGGCGGAGACCGCGGCGGTGGCGGCGTCGCGCTCGCGCGCGGGCGGCGGGGCGCCCTCCGGGCCCGCGAGGACCCGGCCGAGGAAACGCTTGCGGGAGGCGGCGACCAGGATCGGGTGGCCGAGCTCGCGCAGCCGGTCGAGGCGGGCCAGGAGCGCCAGGTCGTGCTCGGCCTCCTTGGAGAAGCCGAGGCCCGGGTCGACGACGATGCGCTCGGGGGCGATGCCGCCCTCGATGGCGGCCGCCACGCGTGCGTGGAGCTCGTCGACGACTTCGGAGACCACGTTCTCGTAGACCGGCTTGGCGTGGATGTCGGTGAGGAAGCCGCGCCAGTGCATGACCACGAAGGGCGCTCCGGCGGCGGCGACGGCGGGGACCATGCGCGGGTCGGCGAGACCGCCGCTGACGTCGTTGACGAGGACGGCGCCCGCGGCGAGTGCCTGCTCGGCGACGGTGGCCCGCATGGTGTCCACGGAGACCGTGACGCCCTCGGCGGCCAGGCCCCGCACGACGGGGACGACGCGCTTGAGCTCCTCGTCCTCGTCGACGCGGGTGGCGCCGGGCCGGGTGGACTCGCCGCCGACGTCGACGAGGTCGGCGCCCTGCTCGACCAGGTCGATGCCGTGCTTGACGGCGGCCGTCGTGTCGAACCAGCGGCCGCCGTCGGAGAAGGAGTCCGGCGTCACGTTCACCACGCCCATGACCGCACAGCGGTCCCACTCCGGCAGCCCCTGGACCGATCCCCGCCCGCGCAACGTACTCATACCTCCAGCCTAGGCCCGGACGGGGACGTGTTACGCCGCCTGCATCTCACGTTCCGCGCTCTGGTGCGGGCAGGGGCGGCGCTGCGGGGTGCCCCTGCGCAGGAAGCGGGGGAGCGCCAGCGTGACGAAGCCCTCGGCCTGCATGGCGGCGAAGCCGATGCGGGGGAGGTCCTTGCTGGAGCGGTAGACGACGAAGCGGGGCTCCCAGCGGGGGCGGAACTTCGCGTTGAACTTGTACAGGGACTCGATCTGGAACCAGCGGGAGAGGAAGACCAGCAGGCCGCGCCAGGCGCGCAGGACCGGGCCCGCGCCGATCTTCTCGCCGCGGGCGAGGGCCGCGCGGAACATCGCGAAGTTGAGGGACACGCGCGCGATGCCGAGCTTCGGGGCGGCCTGCAGGGCGGCGACGATGAGCAGCTCGTTCATGCCGGGGTCGGCGGCGCGGTCGCGGCGCATGAGGTCGAGGGAGACGCCGTCCTTGCCCCACGGGACGAAGTGGAGGACAGCCTTCAGGTCGCCGTAGGGGCCCGGCTCCTCGTCGGCCTTGTGGGCGGTGGCGATCAGACAGTCGCCGTCGTCCGGGTCTCCGATGCGGCCGAGCGCCATGGAGAAGCCGCGCTCGGTGTCGGTGCCGCGCCAGTCGTCGGAGGCGCGCTGGATCTTGGCGAGTTCCTGTTCGCCCAGGTCACGGATGCGCCGTACGCGCGTCTCGTAGCCATTGCGCTCGATCCGCTTGACCATCTGGCGTACGTTGCGCATCGCACGCCCGGACAGGGAGAAATCCGCGACGTCCACCACCGCCTCGTCACCCAGTTCGAGGGCGTCGAGGCCGGTCTCGCGGGTCCAGACCTCGCCGCCGGTCTCGGAGCAGCCCATGACGGCGGGCGTCCAGGAGTGGGCCTTCGCCTCGTCCATGAAGCGCTCGATCGCGCCGGGCCAGGCCTCGACGTCGCCGATCGGGTCGCCGCTGGCGAGCATCACTCCGGAGACGACGCGGTAGGTGACGGCGGCCTTGCCGCTGGGGGAGAAGACGACGCCCTTGTCGCGGCGGAGCGCGAAGTGGCCGAGGGAGTCGCGGCCGCCGTGCTTGTCGAGCAGCGCGCGCAGCTTCGTCTCGTCGTCCTCGGTGAGCCGGGCGGCCGGGTGCTCGGGGCGGAAGGCCAGGTAGATGGTGGTGAGGGCGGTGAGCATGCCGAGGGCGCCGAGGGAGAAACCGACCGTCCAGGACGTGCGTCCGTAGTAGTCGACGGGTCCTTCGAAGCCGAAGAGTCCGTAGAGGACGTGCTCCAGGCGCTCCGTGATGCTCGGGTCCCCGATGACCTTCCCGGGATGCACGCTGACGATCACGAGACCGAGCAGAATCGATCCGGCACCGAGGAGGACGAAGTTGGCCAGGGCCCGCCAGCGGCTGCGGGGGTCGGGGAGGGCGGTGAACTCACTCCGATGGCGCAACAGAAGCGCGAGCAGCGCGAGTGAGATCACGACGCCGACGACCGAGTGCCGGTACCCGAACTGCGCCACGGCACCCGCGGGCAGCAGCACCACGGCGGCCCGCCAGGCGCGCCGCTTGTGGCGCCGCAGGCCGTGCGCGAGCAGGAGCAGCAGGATGCCTGAGCTCAGCGCGAGGGCGGCGGCGAAGGGGCCGAGAGCGCCGGGCAGCACCTCGGCGATGGCGTGCATGCGGCTGTACCGGAAGCGGGGGAAGACACCTGCCGCGACGTTCAGCAGGCCGACGAGGGCGCAGGCTCTCGCGACGAGGGCCGGCACGGCCTCGGGGCGCGGACCCCGCAGTATCCGGCGGAGCCGGCTGTCACGGTGGCGCACCTCACTGCTCGGAACCCCGCCCGACATTTCCCCATCTATCCTGACAGACATCGCATCCCGTAGTTCTGCGAGAGAGCTTTAACCCGGTGCCAAAGAGGCATCCGGCAACATTGCCCCCTCTAGGACGGTCCTTCGGGTAGACGGGTTCATTCCCGACCGGAAACCGCTGGAAAAGCTCTGGCAAGGCCCCCGGCTCGCGTCGGCAGGCCCGGTCCCGGGTCCGGTCAAGCCGAGGCATGTGCCCGGCAAAGGTAGAAAGCGCAGGCAGAACACCCCATGGGTCTCACGAGCAACACGGTACTCGCCCTTGCGGTCTTGCTGGCCGTACTGCTCTTCATCGGCACGATCTGGCTCTGGCCGCGGCTCGCCCGCCGCAGCTGGAAGGCGGTCACCGGCCGCGTCGGGCTGCTCCTCGCCACCCAGGTCGCGGTCTTCGCGTCGGTGGGCCTCGCGGCCAACCAGGCCTTCGGCTTCTACGCCACGTGGGCCGACCTCTTCGGCCAGGAGACGGCGCCCGGACTGGTGGTCGACCACGATCCGGCCAAAGGAGCAGGGCCCGTCAAGGTCGTCGACACCCAGACCGTGAACGTGCCGGGCGGCAGCAGGACCGTGACCGGCGGCCAGATCCAGAAGATCGAGGTCAGCGGCCAGCAGTCGAAGATAGCCAGCCCCGCCTACGTCTACCTGCCGCCGGAGTACTTCCAGCCCCAGTACAAGGACCGGAAGTTCCCCGCGGCCGTGGCGCTCACCGGCTACCCGGGCACCGCGGAGGCGCTCATCAAAGGGCTCCACTACCCGCAGACCGCCCACCGGCTGTCCGCCGAGGGCAAGATGCAGCCGATGATCCTGGTCATGATGCGGCCGACGGTGGCGCCGCCGCGTGACACGGAGTGCGTGGACGTCCCCGGCGGGCCGCAGACCGAGACGTTCTTCGCCAAGGACCTGCCGGCGGCGATATCGGACCACTACAGGGTGGGCGCCAAAGGGCAGAACTGGGGCGTCATCGGTGACTCGACGGGCGGCTACTGCGCCCTGAAGCTCGCCATGCACCACCCCGACGCGTACGGCGCGGGGGCGGGCCTGTCCGCGTACTACAAGGCGCCCATCGACGTCACCACCGGCGATCTCTTCCACGGCGACAAGGAGCTGGAGCGGCGCGCCGACCTGATGTGGTACCTCGACCACATGCCGGCGCCCAAGACGTCCCTCCTGGTGACCAGCAGCAAGAAGGGCGAGGACAACTACCGCGACACCCTGAAGTTCATCGACAAGGTGAAGGCGCCTACGCGCGTCTCGTCGATCACCCTCGAAAGCGGTGGGCACAACTTCAACACGTGGCGCAGGGAGATCCCCGCGACGCTGCAGTGGATGAGCGGGCGGCTGAGCGGCGGCTGAGTGCCACTTGAGCTTCAGCTGAGCGCCGCTTGAGCGTCGGCCGGCACCGCTCGACCGTCGGCCGAGCGGCACTTGAGGGATCAGTCCGTGCCGATGGCCGCCACCGTCTCCAGTTCGACCTCCGCGCGCGCGATGTCGCGCGCGTCCGCCGCCGTCGAGCGGCGCAGCGCCTCGTGCAGCCGGGCCGGGGTGAGTACGCCCAGGAAGCGCCCCTCGCTGTCCTTGTCGATGACGGCGATCCAGCCCGCGTCGTGCTGCAGCATCGTCGCGAACGCCTGCTTCAGGCTCGCGCCGACCGGGAGCCACGCCTCCATGCGGCGGGCGTGCTCGCGGACCGTGCCGCTCCCCACGCGCGCGTGCTCCGCCGACAGCCAGCCGTGCAGGTTGTTCTCGCCGTCCAGGACGACGGCCCAGCGGGCGTCGAGCTCCTTGGGCAGCGGGTCGTCGAGGTGCACCACGGGGGGCTGTTCCAGGTCGCCCTCCTCGATCGGCGTCACGGAGAGCCGCTTCAGGCCGCGGTCCGCGCCGACGAAGTCCGCCACGTAGTCGTTCGCGGGGGCGCCGAGCACGGTGGAGGGCGTGTCGAACTGCTCGATGCTGCCCTGTCCGTAGACGGCGATGCGGTCGCCGAGCCGGACCGCCTCCTCGATGTCGTGCGTGACGAAGAGCACGGTCTTGCGCACGGCCTGCTGGAGGCGGAGGAATTCGTTCTGCAGGTGCTCGCGGACGACCGGGTCGACCGCGCCGAAGGGCTCGTCCATCAGGAGGACCGGCGGGTCGGCCGCCAGGGCGCGTGCCACGCCGACGCGTTGGCGCTGCCCGCCGGAGAGCTGTTCGGGGTAGCGGTCGCCGAAGACGGCGGGGTCGAGGCCGACCAGGTCGAGGAGTTCGGCGGCGCGCTCACGGGCCTTGCCGCGCTTCACGCCCAGGAGATGCGGGACCGTCGCCGTGTTGTCCAGCACGGTCTTGTGCGGGAAGAGACCCACCTGCTGGATCACGTAGCCGATGCGGCGCCGCAGTTGGACGGGGTCGATGCCGGATATGTCGTCGCCGTCGACGAAGATCCGGCCCTCGCTCGGCTCGATGAGCCGGTTCACCATCTTCATCGTCGTCGTCTTGCCGCAGCCCGACGGGCCGACGAGCGTGACCAGTTCACCCTCCGCGACCTCGAAGGACAGATCGTCGACGGCCGTGGTGCCGTCCGCGTAGCGCTTGGTGACGTGTTCGAACCGGATCATGGTTCCCCATTGTGGACGGCGGTGGCGGGCTCTGCGTGACGGCCGTGTTGCGGCAGTACGACGAGTCTCTGCGATTGTCGGTGCCGCGCGTTAGGGTCGCCAGACACGGGGGGACGTGTGTGCGGCATACGTCCGGGGATTCGGGGGAGGTGGGGCGCGTGGCCGAGCAGAACTGTCTGGTGAGGAACGACTGGATCTGCGGGGAGTATCTCCGTACCCGCAGCCAGGAGTTGACCGACGCGACCCTTCAGCACGTGGGGATCACCGCCGCCGCCGTGGCGATCGGCGTCGCCGTGGCCCTGCCGCTCGCGCTCCTCGCGCGACGCTGGCGGTTCCTGTCGGGACCGATCCTCGGCGTGACGACCGTGCTGTACTCGATCCCCTCGCTGGCGATGTTCTCGCTGCTCCTGCCCTTCTTCGGGCTCTCCGTCTCCCTGGTCGTCACGGGCCTCGTGCTGTACAGCCTCACGGTCCTCGTGCGGAACATCCTGGCCGGTCTCCAGGCCGTCCCCGACGAGGCGCGGGACGCCGCGAAGGGCATGGGGTACGGCCCGTTGAGGCTGCTCTGGGAGGTCGAGCTGCCGCTCGCGCTGCCCGCCCTGCTGGCCGGCGTCCGCATCACCACGGTCTCGACGGTCGCCCTGACCACCGTCGGCGCCATCGTGGACTACGGAGGCCTCGGCACCCTCATCCTCGACGGCCTCGACACGACCTTCAAGGCCCAGGTGCTCACGGCGTCGGTGCTCTGCGTCCTCCTCGCCGTCACCGCCGACCTGCTGCTGCTCGGGCTCCAGCGGTGGCTGACCCCGTGGACGAGACCCCGTCGACATCGAATACGGACGAGCAGGGCGGCACGCGAGGCCGCCGTGGCCAAGGTGGCTGAGCCGGTATGAACGCGATCTCCGGTGCGTACGACTGGCTGACCACGGGCGCCAACTGGCAGGGCGAGAAAGGCGTGTGGCACCGCCTCGCCGAGCACCTCTACTTCAGCGGGGTCTGCCTCGCCGTCGCCTGCCTCATCGCGCTGCCCCTCGCGCTGTACCTCGGCCACATCGGCAAGGGCGGTGCCCTCGCGGTCAACATCTCGAACGTGGGCCGCGCGGTGCCCACGCTCGCCCTGCTGATCCTGCTCACGTTGACCCCGCTCGGCGAGCACGGCGACGCGCCGACGCTGATCGCGCTGGTGCTCTTCGCCGTGCCGCCGCTGCTGACCAACGCCTATCTCGGGATGCGCGAGGTGGACCGGTCCGTGGTGGAGGCCGCGCGCGGCATGGGCATGAGTGGGGGTCAGCTGTTCGCGCGGGTCGAGCTGCCGCTCGCGTATCCGCTGATCATGACCGGCATCCGCTCCGCCGGCGTGCAGGTCGTCGCGACGGCCACGCTCGCCGCGATGGCGGGCGAGGGGGGCCTCGGCCGGATCATCACGGCCGGGTTCAACCTGCAGAACACTCCGCAAGTGGTCGCGGGCGCCTTCCTCGTGGCGCTGCTCGCGCTCCTCGTGGAAGGGGTCCTGGTGATCGCCGGGCGCCTCTTCGACCCGATGCGGCGGTAGCGCGGCGGGGCCCGCGGTGGAGCGGGCGCCGATGCCTGCCGTCCTCACCTTCCTTCCTTCCTTCCTTTCGCTTTCGAAATGGTGGTTCACCGATGAACAGCACAACGCGTCGCGCGCGACGGATGGCAGGGACGGCCGCGGCCGTCGTGGCGCTGACCGCGGGGCTCGCCGCGTGCGGCGGGGACAGCCTGGAGGACGACGGCAAGGGGGCGGACAAGGCGGGCGGTGACAAGAAGGGCTCGCTCGTGGTGGGTTCGGCGCGGTTCACCGAGCAGAAGGTGCTCGCCGAGCTCTATGTGGGCGTGCTGGCGGACGCCGGTTATGACGCGCAGGTCAAGACCGTGCAGAACCGCGAGATCTACAAGCCCGAACTGAAGAAGGGCACGATCGACATCGCGCCCGAATACGCGGCGACCCTCGCGGAATTCCTCAACCTGGAGAAGAACGGCCCGAAGGCGAAGAGCGTCGCCTCCAGTGATCTCGACGCCACGGTGAGCGCGCTGGAGAAGCTCGCGCAGCCGCAGGGGCTGAAGGTGCTCCCGGCCGGTGAGGCGGTCGACCAGAACGCGTTCGCGGTCTCCAAGGAATACGCGAAGAAGCACAAGCTCAAGACCCTCTCGGATCTCGGCAGGTCGGGCGAGAAGGTCAGGATCGCGGCGGGTGACGAATGCGAGTCCCGCCCGTTCTGCGCACCGGGGCTGAAGAAGAAGTACGGCATCGACGTCGCCGGAATCGACCCCAAGGGCGTCGGCACCACACAGTCCAAGCAGGCCGTGAAGAACGGCACGGACCAGTTGGTGCTCACCACGACGACCGACGGGACGCTGAAGAACTACGACCTCGTCATCCTCGAGGACGACAAGAAGCTCCAGAACGCGGACAACATCCTTCCCGTGGTGAACGCCAAGGAGGCCGGCGACAAGGACATAGCCGCCGCGCTCGGGAAGCTGACCAAGACGCTCACGACGGAAGACCTCATCGAACTCAACCGGAAGGTCGACGAGGAGCGTCAGAAGGAAGCGGATGTCGCCAAGGAGTATCTGGAGTCGAAGGGCCTGATCTGAAGTTGATCAAGAAGAGGGGTGGGGAACCAGGGGCGAGTTATGGATACGATGCCTGCTTTTTGCCGGGCGCGGCGGCATACTTCGCCTACGCGCGGTAAGTTTCTGGCCATGCCACGTGGACGTCACCGCCATTCCCCACCCCTGCACAGGCTGCTTCCCCCCTCGGCGGTCGCAGGCGTATCGATTCTCAGCGCCGGCGGCGCCTGGATGTTCGCGGAACCGGTCGTGCTCCGCGGGCTCGTCGCGGCAGCGGCCGCGGCCGCCGTCGTCGGCTCGGTCGTCATGCGCCGCTGGGACCAGGCGGCCGGCAAGCGCGTCGCCGAGCTCGGCCGGGCCCGCGCGAGCGACGAGTGGCGTTACGAGGAACGGATAGCCGAGGCCGAGGCCGACCTCGAGGAGTCCCGCGAACTGCGCGGCAAGCTGGAGACGAAGCTGCGCGCCAAGCGCGCCGAACTGGCCGCCCTGCGCAACGAACACGCCGCGCTCCTGCGGCGGTACGCCACCGCGGAGACGGAGCGGGCCAGCGCCCTGGAGGGCAGGCGGCTGCTCGCCATAGAGGCGACGTCCCCGACATCCCCGACGCCCGCGCTGCCGGCGGCCGGGGCGGCTGCCGGTTCGGCTGCCGGTGTGGACAACGGCTCGGCATCGGGCGCCGGTTCCAGCGCCGAGGACCTCGTGCCCGCGGTGCGGGCGGGGGCGCCGGTGCCGACATCGCGTACGGAGACTCCTGCTCCGCGTACGGAGGCTCCTGCCCCGCGTACGGAGGCTCCTGCCGCGACCCCCACCCCCTCGCTGTTCCAGCTGGCCAACGCCGCGCTCGACCGCATGACCCCGCGCGCGGCGACCCGGGCGGAACCGGAAGCGACACCAGGGGCCGCGCCGGAGGCGGAGGAAGAGTCGCGGGGGAAGCCCGGGGCGGCCGATGGATACGCCGGGCACGAGCGCGCGGTCGCCGTCGCGCCGCCCGTGCAGGCCCGACGCCAGGTGCCCCAGGGCGACTTCGACTTCTTCGGTACGAAGAGCGTGGCGCCGGCGGCGCTGGAGTCCGTGCAGAACGAGGACCTCGCCGACGTGGTGGGCGAGGAGGCCCTCGCGGTCCACAAGGCGGAGTCCGAGGGCGAGTTCAAGGACGCCCCCGAAGGGGACGCCGCGCGGGGCGTCGGCCAGGTCATCGACCTGACGGCCCACGACGAGACGGAACAGATCGACGTGGCGGAGCTGCGGACGGCCCTTCGGGCATGACGCTCCGCTGTGGTTGAGCGGTCAGCCCCCCGGTCGGGCTCACGCCATCCAGCGGTCCGGGACTGCCTCCCTGCGGCCCGTGCGGGAGCGGTCCGCCTGGGACTGGAGGAGAGCCGACGCCTCCTCGGCGGGGCGCAGACGCGCCGTCACCGTCTTGTCGGCGCCGGTGTCCACCCGTACGTCCGCCACGTCCTTGTAGCGCTCCCAGGGCCCCTGGGAGAGCCGCACGCTCTGCACCTTGGCGTGCGGCACGAGCGAGAGACGGCGCTTGAGCAGGCCGTGGCGGGCCGCGAAGACCTCGTCGGTGACCGACAGGCCGTAACCCTTCCACCAGAACGGCACGCACCACGCCGCGCGCGCGGGCGGCCGCACGAGGTCCGCCGCGTCCGGCACGCGCACGCCCGGCAGGACCCGCCCGATGACCGCCTCGGCATGCTCGCGCGGCGCGACCGGCACCAGGACGCTGTTCGACGAGCCCGCCACGTCCAGCTCGACGCGCACCCAGCCCATCCGCCGCCACAGCAGCGGCTGCACGACGTGGACGGTCTGCACCCGGCCGGGCGGCACGGTCTCGTGGGCCTTGTCGAGCAGCCCGTGGTCGATGCGGATGCCGTCAGGGGACTCGCCCACCGTCCAGTCGTACTCCTTGATGAAGCGGCCGCCGCTGCTCGCGAAGGCGCCGCCCAGCATGGGGAGCGCGGTCGCGAGGACCGTCCATACGTTGTGCGTGGCGAACCAGAGGAAGGCGGGCACCACGGTCGCGGCGAGGAGCATCGCCCAGGGTGCGCCGGTCAGCAGCAGGGAGAGGGCGAGCACGCGCGGCTGGACGTGCAGCAGGCCCCGCACGGGCGCCTCACCGACCTCGCGGGCCTCCTCGGGGGCGAAACCGGCTGCCCGCGCGAGGAGTTCGGCCCGCAGCTCGGTGGCGTCCCGCTCGCCGAGATAGGCCAGCTCGTCCTTCTTCTCCGCCCCGACGACGTCCAGCTTGAGCTTGGCGACTCCCGCGATGCGGGCGAGCAGCGGCCTGGTCACGTCGACCGCCTGGAGCCGGTCGAGGCGGATGTGGGCGGTGCGCCGGAAGAACAGGCCGGTGCGGATGCGCAACTCGGTGTCGGTGACCGCGAAGTGGGTGAACCACCAGCTCAGGAAGCCGTAGAGGGCACCGCCGACGACCACCGCGAGGCTGCCGAGGAGCAGGGTGGTGGCGGTCAGTTCGGAGAGGCGCTGCTGTGTGCCGTTCGGGTCGTGGACCGCCCAGCCCACGAGGATCGCGAAGGGCGCCCACGCGCGGCGCAGTGGCGTGACAGGGTGCAGCCGCCGCTCGGAGACCTCCTGCGGGACGCGGTCCGGCACCTCCTGCGGGACGGTGCTGCCCGGCGCCTCCTGCGGTGCGGTGCTGTCCGGCACCTCCTGCGGCCCGCTCACAGCCCCGCCGATCGGGCCTCGCCGAGCTCGGTCAGGCGGTCCCGCAGCCGCTCGGCCTCTTCGGGGAGCAGTCCGGGGATGCGCGCGTCGGTGGCGGCCGCGGCGGTGTGCAGCTGGACGCTCGCGAGCCCGAAGCGCCGCTCCACGGGGCCCGAGGTCACCTCGACGAGTTGCATCCTGCCGTACGGCACGACGGTCTCCTCGCGCCAGAGCACGCCCCGGCTGATGAGCAGGTCGTCGGCGCGCTCCGCGTAGCGCCACGAGCGCCAGTTCCGGCCGAGCACCGGCCAGCCCCAGGCCAGCACGGCGAGCGGCAGCAGCGCGAACGCGGCCCAGGCCGGGCCCGCGACCAGGCCGAGCAGCACGCCGACGGCCGCCGCGAGCGGCACCAGCCAGACCACCAGCAGGAGCCGCCGCAGCTTCAGCAGCCCTCGCGGCAGCCCGGTCCACACCGGCTCCGTCCCCTGTCCCGCCGGTCCTGCGGGCCCCGCCGTCCCCGTTTCCATGCCCCAAGCGTACGTACGTCCGGTGACAGCGGCGTGGGCCGGGAACAGGCGGCCGCGGACGGCGGCGGGTGCGAGAGACTGTGGCCATGAGTCCCACGACGGAGACCACCACGGAGACCACGCTCGGCATCGGCGGCGCGGCGGAGAGCACCGACATGGTGCTCAACATCGGCCCCCAGCACCCGTCCACGCACGGTGTGCTCCGCCTCCGCCTGGTCCTGGACGGCGAGCGCATCCAGCACGCGGAGCCGGTCATCGGCTACATGCACCGCGGTGCGGAGAAGCTCTTCGAGGCGCGGGACTACCGGCAGATCGTGATGCTGGCCAACCGGCACGACTGGCTCTCGGCGTTCTCGAACGAGCTGGGCGTCGTCCTCGGCGTGGAGCGGATGCTCGGCATGGAGGTCCCGGAGCGCGCCGTGTGGATGCGCACGCTGCTCGCCGAGCTGAACCGCGTCCTCAACCACCTGATGTTCCTCGGGTCGTACCCCCTCGAACTGGGCGGCATCACCCCGGTGTTCTACGCGTTCCGTGAGCGCGAGGAGCTCCAGAACGTGATGGAGGAGATCTCCGGCGGCCGTATGCACTACATGTTCAACCGTGTCGGCGGCCTCAAGGAGGATCTGCCCGCCGGCTGGCCGACACGCGCGCGTGCGGCGGTCGCTTCGGTGCGTTCGCGGATGGACGTGTACGACAACCTGGTGCTCGGCAACGAAATCTTCCGGGGCCGTACGCGCGGCGTCGGCGTCCTCACGCCGGAGGCGGTGCATGCCTACGGAGTGAGCGGTCCCATCGCCCGCGCCTCCGGAGTCGACTTCGACCTGCGCAGGGACGAGCCGTACCTCGCGTACGCCGAACTGCAGGACACCCTGAAGGTCGTCACGCGCGAGGAGGGCGACTGCCTGGCCCGCTTCGAGTGCCTCCTGGAGCAGACCCACAACGCCCTCGACCTCGCCGACGCCTGCCTGGACCGGCTCGCCGACCTCCCGCAGGGGCCGATCAACCAGCGCCTCCCGAAGGTCCTCAAGGCCCCCGAGGGCCACACGTACGCGTGGACCGAGAACCCTCTCGGCATCAACGGCTACTACCTCGTCAGCAAGGGCGAGAAGACCCCGTACCGCCTGAAGCTGCGCTCGGCCTCATACAACAACATCCAGGCGCTGACCGAGCTGCTTCCGGGGCAGCTGGTCGCGGACATGGTGGCGATCCTGGGATCACTGTTCTTCGTGGTGGGCGACATCGACAAGTAGGGCGTCCGGAGCGGCGAGCAGGGCGTCCAGAGCAGCGCCGGTGGGGCCGGCGCCGACGGGCTGCAGCAGCCATCCGAAGTCGCCGAGGCCGCTGGGCGCGGTGAGCTCGGCGGCCTCTCCCGCGCGCGTGAGGGCGCGTACGTACGCCGCCGGGTCCTCGGAGGCGAGTGCGAGCGGCGGGCGGGCGCCGCTCACCCCGAGCCCGCCGAGGGCCGCCCGCTGGGTGAGCAGGGCGGCTCCCTCCGACGCGCAGGCGTCGAGCGCCACGTGGGCCGTGATGTCGCAGCTGCCGTCGGGGACGGGAGCCGTCTCGCGGCCCTCTCTGAAGCCCGTCAGCGTCCCGAAGGGCGGGCGGGCGTCCCGGGTGTGGGCGTAGTCCACGGCGACCGCCAGGCCGCGCGTCAGCGTCGCCACGGCCGCCGCCCACGCCTCGTCCCGGGGGCGCCCGATCTCCGCCCGCAGGCCCGGCTCGGCGTCCAGTGGCCACCAGCGCGCCAGCCAGTCGGCGTCGGGGCCCTCGACGGGGCCGCCCAGGGACTCGGTGCCGTCGTCGCTCACGAGGACGCGGCGCGGGGTTCCGTCGGCGGCGACCTCGGCGATGTCCAGGGGGACGTTGTCCAGCCACTCGTTGGCGAAGAGCAGGCCCGTGACGCCGGCCGGGGGAGCGGTCCGCCACTCGACGCGCCCGTCGAGGTCCGCGGGACGCTCCGCGAGCTCCACCGCGTACGCGCGCACGCGTGCCGCCACATCGGGGGGCAGCGCGGCCAGGACGGCCGCGGTCAGTTCGCCGCGGCCCGCGCCCATGTCCACGAAGGCCACCTCGTCCGGGTGACCGAGCGCGGCGTCCAGACGGGTCAGCAGGCGTGCCACGGCGCCCGCGTAAAGGGGCGAGGCGTGCACGGAGGTGCGGAAGTGCCCGGCCGGTCCTTCAGGGCGGCGGTAGAAGCCGCCGGGGCCGTACAGGGCGGCCTCCATGGCCCGGCGCCAGGCGCGCGGGGCCGGTGCGCGCGCCGCGCCGTTGTCGTTCGTCACAGACCGCAGGCTAAGGGGGCCTCCACCTTGGGGAGTACATGTAGTCGGTACGGATCGGACCTCCGGTTGACCCGGGGGCGCCGCCGGGCTGCCTACGCTGGGTTACGTGCAGCGTCTCTATGACTTCCTCCGCAGACACCCGACATGGGTCGACGGCTTCTGGGCCTTCGTCCTGCTCGGGATCTCCGGGATCGGTCTGATCTCGATGTCGGAGGCGGAGGGCCGCGACCCGGGAGTGGCGGCGATCCCCTGCGCCCTCGGTCTTTTCCTGGTGGTCATGCTGCGCCGACGGGCCACCGAGAAGATGCTGGTGCTCGCCGCGGTCGTCGGTTTCCTCCAGCTCGTCCTCGACGTGGAACCGATGCCCGCGAACTTCGCGATGCTGGTGATCGTCTACACCGCCGCGGCCGACGGGGAGAGGTGGGCCTCCCGCTTCGCGCTGGTCGCCGGTCTGTGCGCGGCGCCGCTTTCGATGATGCGCTGGCCCGAGGAGAACACCGGCGTCTTCGGACTGACCCTCTTCACGATGTTCCAGATCGTGCCCTTCGCGCTCGCCTGGGTCCTCGGCGACTCCATCCGCACCCGCCGGGCCTACCTCGCCCAGCTGGAGGAGCGCGCCGCCCGCCTGGAGCGGGAGCGCGAGGCGCAGTCGAAGGTCGCGGTGGCGGCCGAGCGGGCCCGCATCGCACGCGAACTGCACGACGTCGTCGCGCACAACGTGTCCGTGATGGTCGTCCAGGCCGACGGCGCCGCCTACGTCCTGGACGCCGCGCCCGACCAGGCCAGGAAGGCCCTGGAGACCATCTCGGGCACCGGCAGGCAGGCGCTGGCCGAGATGCGCAGGCTGCTCGGCGTGCTGCGCACCGGCGAACCCGAGGAGAGCGGCGAGTACGTCCCGCAGCCCGACGTCGAACAGCTCGACGAGCTCATCGAGCAGGTGCGCACGGCCGGCCTGCCCGTCGACTACAAGGTGGAGGGCACGCCGCGCCCGCTGCCCAGCGGCGTGGAGCTCACCGCGTACCGCATCGTCCAGGAGGCGCTCACCAACACCCGCAAGCACGGCGGCGAGAACGCCGGGGCGAGTGTGCGGCTCGTCTACTTCGACGACGGCCTCGGGCTGCTGGTCGAGGACGACGGCAAGGGCGCCCCGCACGAGCTGTACGAGGACGGCGGCGCCGACGGTTGCGGGCACGGGCTGATCGGCATGCGGGAGCGCGTCGGCATGGTCGGCGGCACGCTGGACGCGGGACCGCGCCCCGGCGGCGGGTTCCGGATCAGCGCACTGCTGCCTCTCAAGCCCGCACACTGACGGCTGCCCCCCGAGCCCGCACACTGAGACCTGCCAACGAACCTTCCGAAGGGATCCCCCTTGATGTCCATCCGCGTGATGCTCGTCGACGACCAGGTGCTGCTGCGCACCGGGTTCCGGATGGTGCTCGCCGCCCAGCCGGACATGGAGGTCGTCGCGGAGGCGGGCGACGGCGTCGAGGCTCTGGAGGTGCTGCGCGCCACCAAGGTCGACGTGGTCCTGATGGACGTCCGCATGCCGAAGCTGGACGGCGTGGAGACGACCCGCCGCGTCTGCCAGGGGGCGAACCCTCCGAAGGTGCTGATCCTGACCACCTTCGACCTCGACGAGTACGCCTTCTCGGGGCTGAAGGCGGGCGCGTCCGGCTTCATGCTCAAGGACGTGCCCCCGGGGGAGCTGCTCGCCGCCATCCGCTCCGTGCACAGCGGCGACGCCGTCGTCGCGCCGTCCACCACGCGGCGGCTCCTCGACCGCTTCGCGCCGATGCTGCCGACCACCGGCGGCCAGCCGCAGCTCAAGCAGCTGGAGCGGCTCACGGACCGGGAGCGCGAGGTGATGATCCTGGTCGCGCAGGGCCTGTCGAACGGCGAGATCGCGGCGCGGCTCGTCCTCTCCGAGGCGACGGTGAAGACGCACGTCGGCCGCATCCTGACGAAGCTGGGCCTGCGGGACCGGGTGCAGGTGGTGGTCCTGGCGTACGAGACGGGGCTGGTGCGGGCCGGAGGCGCTTCGTAGCCCGGGCGGGGCGGCCAGGACTGTGCCCTAGCGCAGTACGCCCTCGATGAAGTCGCTGCCCAGGCGCGACACGACGCTGATGTCCAGCTGGTGCTGGACATAGCGGCCGCGGCGGCGCGTGGTGATCAGCTCCGCCTTCTTCAGGACGCTCAGGTGCCGGGATATCTCCGGTGCCGTCATGCCGTGCGCGTCGGCCAGCTCGCTCGTCGTGTACGCGCCGCGCGCGAGGTGGCGGCACAGGCGCATCCGCACCGGGTGGGCGAGCGCGGACATGCGGCGGGTCAGCTGCTCCACGGTGGGCGGGTGGGTCAGGCCGGGGGCGCTGATCGGATACGTGATCGACGCCTGCCAGCCCCTGCGGTGCAGCACCCACAGATGCGGCCAGCCGAGGCTGGTCGGGACGATCACCAGGCCTCCCGAGCCAGTGGTGGTGCGGCCCACGGAGATCTTGTCGACGGTGATGAGCTGCGCCTCCTCGTCCAGGGACACCGCTCCGGAGATGGCCTTCAAGGCCTCCGCCAGCCCCTTGTGGCGCAGCAGCTCGGTCTTGTGCCGGGCGTCCGCGGCCAGTTGATGGGACACCCGGGCCCAGGTGTCGGCGAAGAACGCCTCGTCGCAGTCCTCCAGGAGCGTGCGGAACCACGCGCGGACGACCGGCGGGTCGTCGAGCAGCCGCTTGGTGAAGCGGACCTGGTGCGGGCCGCGGGCGGCGGCGAGGTCGAGGGCGCGCCGCTGCACCGCGGGGTCGGAGAGGAGCTTGCGGTCCGGCTCCGCGTACGTCGACTGGCAGGTGAACTCCAGGGCCGCGTCCACGAACTGTTCGTCGGTCAGCTTGTCCAGCTGGTCGAGCTCCTCGGCGAGCGTGGCCCCCGGGAGGGCGCTCTGCCCGGGGAGACCGGCGAACGGCGCGAAGACGTCGGAGAACGTCGTGCGCCACAGGAAGTCGGCCTCGCACATGCGGTCGGCGAGGCGCGGGTCCAGGCGCGTGGAGACGGCCGTCGCCCAGCCCTGGAGGCCCGGGTGGTGGCCCGGCTCGGACAGTGCGTGCAGCGCCATGCCGAGCTCGGACAGGGGCGAGGGCGCGACATGGATCCGCTCCTGGGACAGCCCGCTGATGTCGATGCTCACGCTCATGGCCCCATGGTGCACCTCGCCACTGACAGCGCGGCCGTCGATTGACGAGCGCTGTCAATCGACGCGACGCGGGCGGGGTGGCGGGAGCAGGCTGTAGTCATCGCCGAAGCCGCTGAAGCCTTCGGCCCTTCCCTCACCCCTCGCTCCCACCCCCTGCTCCGTTCCCGCGACCATGCGCTGTCCGATAAGTACTATTCATCCAGAAAGGTGAACCGTCATGAGCGTCACCCAGCAGTACCTCCTCGACGCCTACCGCGCCGCCCAGCACGGCCGGCCGACGCCGCCCGCGCCCGGCGCGCACGACTGGCAGGCCGTCCGTGAGGTCCGCGACTACGGCAGGTTCCGCGCCGTCGTGGCGGGACGCCCCGCACGCGGCAGGGTCCGCGCCACCCTGGCCCGGCTCGCCCGCGGCGGCCGGCTCAGCGGGGGATCCGTCGCACGAACTCCGCGACCGCTGCCCTGACGTCGTCGGCCGTCCACTTCAGGCCCGCCTCGGTCACGGTGACCTCCGTGACCGAGAGGCCCGGCGGCCCGTCCGGGAACCAGCGCCCGAAGAGCAGGGTGCCGGTCTCCTCGGCCTGCTCGAGGCCGGCCTGGCTCAGGACGTCCGGCGCGTACGGCAGCCACACCTGGAACTGATGGGTGTGCGGGCGCTCGGGGTGCACGCGCGACCAGGGCACCCCGGCGGCCGTGAACCCGTCCCGCAGCGCCTCGGCGACCACGCGCGCGTGGGCGACGTACTCGGGCAGCCGGGGCAGTGTGTTCCGCAGGCCGAGAAGGGCCGACACCGCGGTCGGGAACTGCTGGAACAGCTGGCCTCCGTAGCGGTGGCGCCACACCCTCGCCTCCTCGACGAGCGTGCGCGGACCGGCCAGCGCGGCGCCGCTCAGCCCTTCGAGCGACTTGTAGAACGACACGTACACGGAGTCGGCGAGCCCGGCGATCTCCGCGAGGCCGCGCCCGAAGTGCGGCGTGCACTCCCACAGGCGGGCGCCGTCGAAGTGCACGACGGCGTCCCTCTCGCGTGCCGCCGCCACGACCTCCGCCAGCTCCTCCCACTCCGGCAGGACGAAACCCGCGTCCCGGAGCGGCAGTTCGAGCATCAGCGTCCCGAAGGGCTCCTCGAAGTCCCGCACCTCGTCCGCGGTCGGCAGCCGCGGCTCGCCCGTCGGATGTACGGTGCGCAGCCCGCTGACCGCAGAGAAGGCGCCCCCTTCGTGAAGCTCGGGGTGCGCCTTCGGATGGAGCGCCACCGTCGCGTTGCCCGTACGGCCCGCCCAGCAGCGCAGTGCGACCTGTTGCGCCATGGTCCCGGTCGGGAAGAACGCGGCGTCCTCCTTGCCGAGCAGGCGCGCGACCTCGCTCTCCAGGGTGGCGACGACACCGTCGCCGTAGATGTCGGTGGGATCGTCGGGGCCGACCACCTCGGGAGCGGCGGCCGCCAGGGCCGACAGCCGCTCGGTGAGCGGGATGTGCAGGACGGGACGGTGCAGGGTGTGGGTCGCGCCCCGCGACGCGGCACGGCGGCGGGCCGCCTGCTGCTCTTCGGCTGTGTTGTGGGAGGGCATTCTCCGAGCATGGCCCGTCCGCCGCCACCGGTCATATGAATAACCACAGCCTGTGGACAGCGGAAGACGCGGCGCCGACCAATCGCGTTAGCATGACGAGAAATCGTCCGGTACCCCGAGCGGACTGGAACGGAAGGCGCCGCCGCGTGAACGCATCGCATCAGCCAGACCCGCGGGACCGCCCCGCGAGGCTCACCGTGGGAGTCGTGGGAGCGGGCCGTGTCGGCCCCGCGCTCGCCGCGTCGCTGGAGCTCGCCGGGCACCGCCCGGTGGCCGCGTCCGGCGTCTCCGACTCGTCGGTGCGACGAGCCGCCGCGCTGCTGCCCGACGTCCCCCTCGTCCCGCCCGCCGAGGTCCTCGAGCGGGCCGACCTGGTGCTCCTGACCGTCCCCGACGACGCCCTGCCCGGCCTCGTCGAGGGCCTCGCGGAGACCGGGGCCGTGCGCCCGGGCCAGCTGCTCGTCCACACCTCCGGGCGGTACGGCACCAAGGTCCTCGAGCCCGCCCTGCGCGCCGGCGCCCTGCCGCTGGCGTTGCACCCCGCCATGACGTTCACCGGCACCCCCGTCGACGTGCAGCGCCTGGCCGGCTGCTCCTTCGGCGTGACCGCCCCCGAGGAGCTGCGGCTCGCCGCCGAGGCCCTGGTCATCGAGATGGGCGGCGAGCCCGAGTGGATCGCCGAGGAGAACCGCCCGCTGTACCACGCGGCCCTCGCCCTGGGCGCGAACCACCTGGTCACCCTGGTCGCCGAGTCCATGGACCTGCTGCGGGACGCGGGCGTCGAGCAGCCCGACCGGATGCTCGGCCCGCTGCTCGGCGCCGCCCTGGACAACGCGCTGCGTTCGGGCGACGCGGCGCTCACCGGCCCCGTCGCGCGCGGGGACGCGGGCACCGTCGCCGCCCATGTCGCCGAGCTTCGCAAGCACGCCCCGCAGACCGTCGCCGGCTATCTCGCGATGGCCCGCGCCACCGCCGACCGCGCCCTCGCCCACGGCCTGCTCAAGCCGGAGCTCGCCGAGGACCTCCTCGGCGTCCTCGCCAACGGCGCGGACGGCGGCACCACGCCCGAAGGAGGGCCCCGATGACCGGCCCGACCAGCACGAACCCCACCCTCCTGCACACCGCCGAGGCCCTGCGCGCGCGCACGCGTGCGGGCCGCCGCGCCGTCGTCATGACCATGGGCGCCCTGCACGACGGGCACGCCTCGCTGATCCGCGCCGCCCGCCGCGTCGCGGGCCCTGAGGGCGAGGTCGTCGTCACGGTCTTCGTGAACCCGCTGCAGTTCGGTGCGGGCGAGGACCTGGACCGCTATCCCCGCACTCTCGACGCCGACGTCAAGATCGCCGCACAGGCGGGCGCGGACATCGTGTTCGCCCCCGGTGTGGACGAGGTCTATCCGGGAGGCGAGCCGCAGGTCCGGGTCAGCGCGGGCCCCATGGGCACCGTCCTCGAAGGAGCCACGCGCCCCGGCCACTTCGACGGCATGCTCACCGTCGTCGCCAAGCTGCTGCACCTCACCGGTCCCGACGTGGCGCTGTTCGGGCAGAAGGACGCCCAGCAGCTCGCCCTGATCCGCCGCATGGTGCGCGACCTCAACTTCCCCGTGGAGATCGTCGGCGTCCCCACCGTCCGCGAGGACGACGGCCTGGCCCTCTCCAGCCGCAACCGCTACCTCGCACCGGTGGAGCGGCGCACCGCCCTCGCCCTCTCCCAGGCCCTGTTCGCGGGCCGCGACCGGCACGCCGCGCAGGAGGCCCTCCGCGCGCGGGCCGCCAGCGCACCCGCCTCACGCGCGCGTGCCGACGCCCTGAACGCCATGGGGGAGTCCCGCGCGGCCGCCGACGCCCACGCCGTGGCGGAGTCCACGGACCCCGCCGCGCCCGGAGGCGGCCCCGCCGCCGTCGTCGCGGCGGCCCGGCTCGTCCTCGACGACGCGGCGCGCCTGAACCCCCCGCTGGAGCTGGACTACGTAGCGCTGGTGGACCCGGCCGACTTCACCCCGGTCCGCCCCGGACACACCGGCGAGGCCGTCCTGGCCGTCGCGGCCAAGGTCGGCTCGACGCGGCTGATCGACAACATCCCGCTGACCTTCGGAGCCGACGTATGAGTGCCACCGGAATACGGCTGCATGCCCCCGCCCCCGGCTGGTCCCTCGACGCCGACGTCGTGGTCGTCGGCTCCGGAGTGGCCGGACTGACCGCCGCCCTGCGCTGCGCGGCCGCCGGAGTGAAGACCGTCGTGGTGACCAAGGCCCGTCTTGACGACGGCTCCACCCGCTGGGCCCAGGGCGGCGTCGCCGCGGCGCTCGGCGAGGGCGACACACCCGAACAGCACTTGGACGACACGCTCGTGGCCGGCGTCGGCCTGTGCGACGAGGAGGCCGTCCGCATCCTCGTCACCGAGGGCCCCGACGCCGTGCGCCGCCTCATCGAGACCGGCGCCCACTTCGACACCGGCCCCGAAGGCGCCATCGAGCTGACCCGCGAGGGCGGCCACCACCGCCGCCGCATCGTGCACGCGGGCGGCGACGCCACCGGCGCGGAGATCTCCCGCGCCCTCGTCGAGGCCGTCCGCGCCCGCGGCATACCGACGGTGGAGAACGCGCTGGTGCTCGACCTCCTGACGGACGCCGACGGCCGCACCGCCGGTGTCTCCCTGCACGTCATGGGAGAGGGCCAGCACGACGGCGTGGGAGCCGTCCACGCCCCCGCGGTGGTCCTCGCGACCGGCGGCATGGGCCAGGTCTTCTCCGCCACCACGAACCCGTCCGTCTCCACGGGCGACGGCGTCGCGCTCGCCTTGCGCGCGGGCGCCGAGGTCTCCGACCTCGAATTCGTGCAGTTCCACCCCACGGTGCTCTTCCTCGGGGCGGACGCGGAGGGCCAGCAGCCGCTGGTCTCCGAAGCCGTCCGGGGCGAGGGCGCGCACCTCGTGGACGCCGACGGCGTGCGCTTCATGGCCGGACAGCACGAGCTCGCCGAGCTGGCTCCCCGCGACGTCGTCGCCAAGGGCATCACGCGCCGCATGCAGGAACAGGGCGCCGAGCACATGTACCTCGACGCCCGGCACTTCGGCGCCGACATGTGGGAGAACCGCTTCCCGACGATCCTCGCCGCCTGCCGCACCCACGGCATCGACCCGGTCACCGCGCCCATCCCGGTCGCCCCCGCCGCGCACTACGCCTCCGGAGGCGTCCGCACCGACCGGCACGGCCGCACCACCGTCCCGGGGCTTTACGCCTGCGGGGAGGTCGCCTGCACCGGCGTCCACGGCGCCAACCGCCTGGCCTCCAACTCCCTCCTCGAAGGCCTCGTCTACGCCGAGCGCATCGCCGCCGACATCACGGCCCGCCACGCGGAGAACGCCCTCCACGCGCGCGTGCCCGTCCCCGTCACCCCGCCCGAGACGCCGACGCACCCCCTGCTGCCGGCCGAGGCCCGCTTCGCCATCCAGCGCGTCATGACCGAGGGCGCCGGAGTCCTGCGCTCCGCCGCGTCCCTCACCGAGGCCGCGGCACGCCTCGCCCGCATCCACGCCGACGCCGCGGGGGCGCTCGCCGAGCACGGCAAGACGGCCGAGCCCGGCGTCGACACCTGGGAGACCACCAACCTCCTGTGCGTCGCCCGCGTCCTGGTGGCCGCCGCCCAGCGCCGCGAGGAGACCCGCGGCTGCCACTGGCGCGAGGACCACGCCGACCGCGATGACGCGGCCTGGCGCCGCCACATCGTCGTACGCCTGAATCCCGACAGGACCCTGGCGGCGCACACCACAGAGACCCCCGACTTCCCTCCGACCCGTCCCAGTCCCCAGGAGAAGTGACCGTGAGCACCCCCGACGACCTCCCCCTCGCCGCCCCCACAGCCGCCGGTGGCTGCGGCGATGCCTGCGGCTGCGGCGGGGACGACGCGTTCGACCCCCTCGAGTGCGGCCTCGACCCCGCTCTCGCACGGCTCCTCGCCGAGGCGGGCCTCGACCCCCTCCAGATCGAGGACATCGCGCACATGGCCATCGAGGAGGACCTGGCCGGCGGCGTGGACGTCACCACGGCCGCCACCATCCCCGAGGACGCCGTCGCCACCGCCGACTTCGCCGCGCGCGAGGCGGGCACCGTCGCGGGCCTGCGTGTCGCCGAAGCGGTCATGTCGGTGGTGTGCGAAGAGGAGTTCGAGGTCGAGCGGCACGTCGAGGACGGCGACCGCGTGGCGGCGGGCGACGTCCTGCTGAGCGTCACCACCCGCACCCGCGACCTGCTCACCGCCGAGCGCAGCGCGCTGAACATCCTGTGCCGCCTCTCCGGCATCGCGACCGCCACGCGCGCGTGGGCGGACGCGCTCGACGGCACCAAGGCGAAGGTCCGCGACACCCGCAAGACGACGCCCGGCTACCGCGCCCTGGAGAAGTACGCGGTACGCATGGGCGGCGGCGTCAACCACCGCATGTCGCTCTCCGACGCGGCCCTGGTCAAGGACAACCACGTGGTCGCCGCCGGCGGCGTCGCACAGGCCTTCAAGGCCGTGCGCGAGCAGTTCCCCGACGTGCCCATCGAGGTCGAGGTCGACACGCTCCACCAGCTGCGCGAGGTCGTCGACGCGGGCGCCGACCTGATCCTCCTGGACAACTTCACGCCGGGCGAGACGGCGGAGGCCGTCGCGATCGTGGCCGGCCGCGCCTTCCTCGAGTCCTCGGGCCGCCTCACCCTGGAGAACGCCCGCGCGTACGCCGAGACGGGCGTCGACTACCTCGCGGTGGGCGCCCTCACGCACTCCTCGCCGATCCTCGACATCGGCCTCGACCTGCGGGAAGCGGTGCGGGACTGATGCTCCTCACGATCGACGTGGGCAACACCCACACCGTCCTCGGCCTCTTCGACGGCGAGGACATCGTCGAGCACTGGCGCATCTCCACCGACGCGCGGCGCACCGCCGACGAACTGGCCGTCCTGCTCCACGGCCTGATGGGCATGCACCCCCTGCTCGGCGACGAGCTCGGCGACGGCATCGACGGCATCGCGATCTGCTCCACGGTCCCCTCGGTCCTGCACGAACTGCGCGAGGTCACCCGCCGCTACTACGGAGACGTCCCCGCCGTCCTCGTCGAACCCGGCATCAAGACCGGCGTCCCGATCCTCATGGACAACCCCAAGGAGGTCGGCGCCGACCGCATCATCAACGCGGTGGCGGCGGTGGAGCTGTACGGAGGCCCCGCCATCGTCGTCGACTTCGGCACCGCCACGACGTTCGACGCGGTCTCCGCGCGCGGGGAGTACGCCGGTGGTGTCATCGCCCCCGGCATCGAGATCTCCGTGGAGGCCCTCGGGGTACGCGGCGCACAGCTCCGCAAGATCGAGCTGGCCCGCCCGCGCAGCGTCATCGGCAAGAACACCGTGGAGGCCATGCAGGCGGGCATCCTGTACGGCTTCGCGGGCCAGGTCGACGGCGTGGTGAACCGCATGGCACGCGAGCTCGCGGGCGCGGGGGGCGACCCCGACGACGTCACGGTGATCGCCACGGGTGGCCTGGCTCCGATGGTCCTCGGTGAGGCCTCGGTCATCGACGAGCACGAACCGTGGCTGACGCTGATCGGGCTTCGGCTCGTCTACGAGCGGAACATCTCCCGGGCCTGACCGATAGCCGACGCTTCGTGTGCACAACCCGTCCCCTTCTGCGAGAGTCTGCGCTGGGACGGGGGCTTGGGCGGTGTGGGGCGGACTGGGGCGGATGAGGCGCAGGAGACGGCTGAGGGCTGCGGTGGTTGCGGCGGCGCTGGTGGTGGTGGCCGGTGGGCCGGCGACGGCGGCCCGGGCGGTTCCGCCTTCGCCCGCCCTGGCCGGGGCGGGGGCGGGGGCGGGGGTTCTGCCCTGGCTCGCGGTGGCGGCGGTGGCAGGCCTTGGCATAGGCGCGGTCGCCTACGCCCTGGCCCGCCGCCGCCCGGACTGACCCCGGGGCGGGCCTGTGCATCTCCCCGGGTGGGGTCTGCCCTGCGCCGTCCCGCCGGGGTAGGGACCCCAAGCCCGCCGCTTCGCGGCGGATGTTCCCCACCCACCCACCCGTTTGCCCCGCGACGTCCAGTGAGAGTAGGGGCGGGTGGGCGGGTGTTCCCCCGCGACGCCCTGTGGGGGTAGGGGCGGGTGGGCCGGTGTTCCCCGCGACGCCCTAGGGCGGGTGGGGATTGCCCCGCGACGGCCCGCAGGAGAAGGCGCAAGGCCCCCCACCGGGCCGCTGCCGCAAGCGCTCGCGAGGGGACGTGGGGGTATGTGCGAACGGAGCACCGAGCGCGCTGTGGCGTCTTTGGGCTTGAGGCGTGGCGCAGGGATGGCGAGTACGCACATACCCCCGCGGCCCCGCCCCACAGACGGGCGGAAGGCGAACCCCGCCCAAGGCGCCCCGCCAGAACCCGCCCCGGCCCACAGACGAAGCAAAGGCGACCCCCGCCCAAGGCGCCCCCGCCAGCGAGTGGCGTTAAGCCGATTTTGTCCGGTTGGCGCGTATCGTCAGTCCATGCCCACGCCATACGGAACCCGGGGCGGCATGGCCTTCGGTGCGGAGGAGCTGCGTGTGCTCCGTCGCGCCCTGGCGCTCGCCCTGCACCCCAGCCCCGTCCGCGACCGCGACCCCGCCCGCGACGAGGACGTCCAGGACTGTCTCCGGCTCGCCGAATCGGTCGACGAAGCGATGCGCGAGGGCGCCAGGCTGCGCGCCTTCCTGGTGGCCGACCTCGCCCGCTACCGGGCCGCCCTGCCCGGCACCGCCTCCGGCTACCTCGCCCTGCTGGACGACGTCCTCGCCGCCGGCTACCAGCCGGGCGCCGACGACCTCGCCGCACTGCGCGCCCTGCGCGGCAACCCCACCGCGGCCGCCCTCCTCGACCGCTGCCGCGCCCTCGCCGAGCGCGCCGTCCGCGCCCGTCTCGTGCGCCGCGCCGTCCCAGACCCCGTCGCCACCGTCTCCATTCCCGCGCCCGCCTCCCGCGCCCGCCTCCACGCCCTCCCCGGAGGGCTGAGCGACAGGGACGGAGCGCAGTCGCCCTCCGAACGGCCCGCCACCCCGGAGCCGCCCCGCCCGGTGCCCACCCCGGCCGAGGTCTTCCCGCCGAAGCGCCGCCCCGAGGCTCCCGCGCAGACGCCCCCGCAGACTCCCACGCCGACACCCGCGGACCCGCCGCACCAGCTCGTCGCGGGCTAGCTACTCTGGGAGGCATGGACTACGTTTCCGCGCTCGTGCCCCCCGTAGTGATGGCCGTGTTCTTCACCGGGCTCATCGTGACGATCGTGAAGACCCAGGGCGGCGCCAACAAGGCCAAGGAGGACGCGGCCGTGGACGCCGCGATCTCCCGCGCCGAGGCCGCCGGCCAGACCCCGAAGGCCACCGGCAGCGCCTGAGCGGCACCAAGCACCGCTACACCGCTTCACCGCCGCACGCCCCCGCCCGGCCCCGGGCCCCCGGCGTACGACTCGACGTGTCATTCGAGTCGTACGCCCTTTTTGTTGCGGAAATTAGTGGTACGCCACGTCCCTCACGCATCACGCCAATAGTGACGTCTCCCACTATTGTTCTGCTGTGCCTCGCCCATTGGGAGAACTCGAAGACTCAGTCATGACGCGGGTGTGGAAGTGGAACCGCCCCGTGACCGTTCGAGAAGTCCTGGAAGACCTTCAGCAGGAACGGTCCATCGCGTACACCACCGTGATGACCGTTTTGGACAATCTCCATCAGAAGGGCTGGGTGCGCCGCGAAGCGGAAGGCCGCGCCTATCGATATGAGGCGGTCTCCACTCGCGCCGCCTACGCAGCCGCACTGATGAACGAAGCCTGGTCGCAGAGCGACAACCCGGCCGCCGCACTGGTCGCCTTCTTCGGCATGATGTCGGAGGAACAGCGGGAAGCGCTGAGCGACGCGATGCGTATCGTCCAAGGCCCGGAGAACGCCGTGAACCCTGGGAACAACCCCGCGAACCCGGGGAACAACCCCGCGAACCCCGGCGGCGCCGAGCGCGAAGCAGAGCGATAGCGTCCGCTCATGCCAGCAGAGGTCCCCGAACGACCCGAACGACCCGAACGAACCGAACGACCCGAACGAACCGAACGACCTGAACGATCCGAACGACCTGAGCGATCCGAACGCAGCGAACTCAGCACAAAAGCGGTCTCCGTCCGCAGGGCGCGAACCTCCGATGTGCCGGCCGTGCGCCGCCTCCTCGACTCCTACGTCCGCGAGCGCATCCTCCTGGACAAAGCGACGGTGACGCTTTACGAGGACATCCAGGAGTTCTGGGTCGCGGAACGTGACGACAACGCCGAGTTGGTCGGCTGCGGCGCTCTGCACGTGATGTGGGAAGACCTCGCGGAAGTGCGTACCCTCGCGGTGAACCCCGAGGTCAAGGGTGCCGGAGTGGGGCATCAGCTGTTGGGCAAGTTGCTGCAGACCGCCCGCTGGCTCGGCGTCCGCAAGGTTTTCTGTCTCACCTTCGAAGTCGACTTCTTCGCGAAGCACGGCTTCGTGGAGATCGGCGAGACTCCGGTCGACGGAGATGTCTACAGCGAGCTCCTGCGTTCCTATGACGAGGGCGTCGCGGAGTTCCTTGGCCTCGAACGAGTGAAACCGAACACCTTGGGCAACAGCCGGATGCTTCTGCATCTGTGATCGGGTGATCACCCCGGCGGTATTCCGGACCGCCCCTGCCCTGGTGGGCTATGTCCGAAACGCGCATGTTTCCAGGCTTCCAGGGGTCCCCTGTCTCTCCCAGGGGTTTGTGTTTTTCCGGCAAAAGCGGTTTGCTTTCCGACGTACTGCAGTACTGCATATAACAGGGGCCGGTGAATCGGCGGCGTGCGTCGCGCGGTCCGGCCTCACAGTTATCGATGAAAGGAAATCCGGTGGCACAGAAGGTTCAGGTCCTTCTTGTCGATGACCTCGACGGTGGCGAGGCGGACGAGACCGTGACGTTTGCGCTGGACGGCAAGTCCTACGAGATCGACCTCACCACGGCCAACGCGGACAAGCTCCGTGGCGCCCTTGAGGACTTCGTCAAGGCAGGTCGGCGCACCGGGGGCCGTTCGAGCGGCCGCGGCAAGACGCGCACCGCCGCGGCGAGCGGTGGCCAGGACACGGCCGCGATCCGCGCCTGGGCGAAGGAGAACGGTTTCGAGGTCAATGACCGCGGCCGCGTTCCCGCGTCCATTCGTGAGGCCTACGAGAAGGCCAACGGCTGACGGCTGCGACGCCGCAGCCGGACCCGGTGGCAGTGCGTCGCCGCCGTGTCCACCAGTCGCACGAGACCGGAGCCCACGGCGGGGTCGCTGTGGAGCGCTGTCCCGCCTCCCCCCACCTCGGACAGGGGCCCCACCCCTGGCAGGGACGGCAGCGCAGGCAGTGTCGGCTCCACCTCACAGCCGGGCTCCGGGGGTCGCAGCCAGACGGCGGCCCCCCGTGAGCCGGACCATCCCGGGGGAGTGGGCGCGTCGATACGCCCGCCCGCCCCGACCGCGGTGAGGCCGAGGGGGATGTGTCCCCACTCCAGCCAGTCGAGCAGCCCCGGCAGCTCCTCCGCGCTGCCCGCGCTCACCAGGAGGCGCATCGTTTCCCCGCGCAGCGCCACCGGGGCCTTCGGCCCGAGGTGGCGCAGCGCCGCGAAGCCCGCCTCCGCCGGCAGTTCCAGGACGTCGAAGCGCAGGCCGGTCAGGAGCCGCACCGGGCCGGGCCCGGGGGCGGTCGCCCAGCCGAGCTCGTTCTCGTACCACTGCCGCACCGGGCCGCTCTGCTCGAAAGGCGCTCGGCTCTGCTCGAAAGGCGCTCGGGGCTGAGGAACTGTGGGGGCCATGTCCGGGCAACAGCCGGAAGGGCGCCCGGGTTACGCGGTGTGGCGACGTAGATGCGGTGCGTATCCGTCAGGGGGGCGTGAAGGCGTGCTCGGCGGCGCAAGAGTGTTCGCCCGTAGCGGAGGGATCCGGGGCACGCCGCATGGACTGTCAGTCGTTACGGGTAAGACATCCCTAGTGGGAGGGGGCGACACGCGGTCCTGGACATGTCACGTTCGCCATCGGCGTAGTGATGGTGGGGGTAACTGCCTGGCCTGCGGGAACATCGTCTCGCACCATCGGGTTGGAGCAGTTGTCGGCGTTCGGGGTCAGGAGATCCTCCGAGTTGGGGTCCGGGTGTCGGCAGTTGGAATGAGCGGTCCCCGCTTGCGGGACTAAGCTGCGGAAGGACAGGGAGGGGACCGACCCCTTTACTGCCTGACCGCTCTGAGGAGCGATTAACGATGTTCGAGAGGTTCACCGACCGCGCGCGGCGGGTTGTCGTCCTGGCTCAGGAAGAAGCCCGGATGCTCAACCACAACTACATCGGCACCGAGCACATCCTCCTGGGCTTGATCCACGAGGGCGAGGGTGTCGCCGCTAAGGCCCTGGAGAGCCTCGGGATTTCGCTCGAGGCGGTCCGCCAGCAGGTGGAGGAGATCATCGGGCAGGGCCAGCAGGCTCCGTCCGGGCACATTCCCTTCACCCCCCGTGCCAAGAAGGTCCTGGAGCTTTCGCTCCGCGAGGCCCTTCAGCTGGGCCACAACTACATCGGCACGGAGCACATCCTGCTCGGCCTGATCCGTGAGGGCGAGGGCGTCGCCGCCCAGGTCCTGGTCAAGCTGGGCGCCGATCTCAACCGGGTGCGGCAGCAGGTCATCCAGCTGCTCTCCGGTTACCAGGGCAAGGAGACCGCCACCGCCGGCGGTCCTGCGGAGGGCACGCCCTCCACGTCCCTGGTGCTCGACCAGTTCGGCCGGAACCTCACCCAGGCCGCTCGTGAGTCCAAGCTCGACCCGGTCATCGGGCGCGAGAAGGAGATCGAGCGGGTCATGCAGGTGCTGTCCCGCCGCACGAAGAACAACCCGGTCCTGATCGGTGAGCCCGGTGTCGGCAAGACCGCCGTCGTCGAGGGCCTCGCCCAGGCCATCGTCAAGGGCGAGGTGCCCGAGACCCTCAAGGACAAGCACCTCTACACCCTGGACCTCGGCGCCCTGGTCGCAGGATCGCGCTACCGCGGTGACTTCGAGGAGCGCCTGAAGAAGGTCCTCAAGGAGATCCGCACCCGCGGCGACATCATCCTGTTCATCGACGAGCTCCACACCCTGGTGGGTGCGGGCGCCGCCGAGGGCGCGATCGACGCCGCGAGCATCCTCAAGCCGATGCTGGCCCGCGGTGAGCTGCAGACCATCGGTGCGACCACGCTCGACGAGTACCGCAAGCACCTGGAGAAGGACGCCGCGCTGGAGCGCCGCTTCCAGCCCATCCAGGTCGCGGAGCCGTCGCTGCCGCACACCATCGAGATCCTCAAGGGCCTCCGCGACCGTTACGAGGCGCACCACCGCGTCTCCATCACGGACGAGGCGCTGGTGCAGGCCGCCACCCTGGCCGACCGGTACATCTCGGACCGCTTCCTGCCCGACAAGGCGATCGACCTGATCGACGAGGCCGGCTCCCGGATGCGCATCCGCCGGATGACCGCGCCGCCGGACCTCCGCGAGTTCGACGAGAAGATCGCGGGCGTCCGTCGCGACAAGGAGTCGGCCATCGACTCCCAGGACTTCGAGAAGGCGGCCTCTCTCCGCGACAAGGAGAAGCAGCTGCTCGCCGCGAAGGCCAAGCGCGAGAAGGAGTGGAAGGCCGGCGACATGGACGTCGTCGCCGAGGTCGACGGCGAGCTGATCGCCGAGGTCCTGGCCACGGCGACCGGCATTCCGGTCTTCAAGCTCACGGAGGAGGAGTCCTCCCGCCTGCTGCGCATGGAGGACGAGCTCCACAAGCGCGTCATCGGCCAGAAGGACGCCGTCAAGGCGCTCTCGAAGGCGATCCGGCGTACGCGTGCGGGTCTGAAGGACCCGAAGCGTCCCGGTGGCTCGTTCATCTTCGCGGGCCCGTCCGGTGTCGGTAAGACCGAGCTGTCCAAGGCGCTCGCCGAATTCCTCTTCGGTGACGAGGACGCGCTGATCTCCCTCGACATGTCGGAGTTCAGCGAGAAGCACACGGTCTCGCGTCTCTTCGGTTCGCCCCCCGGTTACGTGGGTTACGAAGAGGGCGGCCAGCTGACGGAGAAGGTCCGCCGCAAGCCGTTCTCGGTCGTCCTTTTCGACGAGGTCGAGAAGGCCCACCCGGACATCTTCAACTCGCTCCTGCAGATCCTGGAGGACGGTCGCCTGACCGACTCCCAGGGCCGGGTCGTCGACTTCAAGAACACGGTCATCATCATGACGACCAACCTCGGCACCCGTGACATCTCGAAGGGCTTCAACCTCGGCTTCGCGGCCCAGGGCGACACGAAGTCCAACTACGAGCGGATGAAGAACAAGGTCAGCGACGAGCTGAAGCAGCACTTCCGCCCGGAGTTCCTGAACCGCGTGGACGACGTCGTCGTCTTCCCGCAGCTCAGCCAGGACGACATCCTCCAGATCGTCGACCTGATGATCACCAAGGTGGACGAGCGCCTCAAGGACCGGGACATGGGCATCGAGCTCTCCCAGTCCGCGAAGGAGCTGCTCGCGAAGAAGGGTTACGACCCGGTGCTCGGCGCGCGTCCGCTGCGGCGCACGATCCAGCGCGAGGTCGAGGACACCCTCTCCGAGAAGATCCTCTTCGGTGAGCTCCGTCCCGGCCACATCGTGGTCGTCGACACGGAGGGCGAGGGCGAGACCGCCACGTTCACCTTCCGTGGCGAGGAGAAGGCGGCACTGCCCGACGTGCCGCCGATCGAGTCGGCCGCCGGTGGCGGCGCCGGCCCGAACCTGAGCAAGGAGGCGTAGCCCGCACAGGGCGCGCCACAGGGGCTGCCCCGGAACCGTTTCGTACGGCTCCGGGGCAGCCCCTTTTTCGTACGCCCGTACGGGACTGGGCCGCCGTCAGGCGGTGATCGAGACGCCCTCCGGTACGTTCCGCACGCGTGGCAGGCGCGGGTTGACGCGCAGGACGCGCAGGGCGGGGAAGCGGACCAGCCACGACATGTCCGGGTCGGGCAGCTCCGCGTTGAGCCACAGGTGGGTGAGCCGGTCGGGGACCAGGCCCGCGATGAGCTCGTCGGTGCGCATGACGCCGGCCACCTGGATGCGGGGCCGCCCGCCGAGGCCGCGCAGGGCCGTGAGCTCGGCGGCGTCGGAGACGGGGAAGTACAGGCCCTCGGGGGAGAGGTGCGCGATGATCTCGCGGGCGTACCGCTCGGTGTCGAAGTGCCGCCAGGGGCGGGCCAGCTCGGTGCGGATGGCGAGCGAGGTGCGGGTGCGCAGCCGGGCGAGGTAGTCGATGGCCGCGTCGTCCTGGACGCGGGTCGCGGTGATGGCGAGGAGCAGCGCCTGCTGGTCGCCGGGGACCTGCTCGGGGTCCGGCAGCTGCTCCAGGACGATGGGGCCGACCCAGCCGAGGCTGCGGGCGCCCTGTTCGGTGGTGGGGCGCAGGAGGTTCTTCGTGCGCCGGTGGACGAGCTCCTGGATGGCCGGGTCCAGCTCGCTGACGTGTTCGAGGCAGGCGGCGGCCATCAGGCGCCGGTGGTTGACGTGCGGCCTGCGCAGGCCGGGGGCGGCGGCGAGGAGACGCTCCAGGAAGCGGGCGCACTCGTCGGGGCGGGCGTGGGCGGCGGCCATGCGGATGACCTCCTCCCACTCCGGCTGGTGGGCGTGTTCGACGAGGGTGTCGAGGTCGCCGCGGGCCACGATTTCCTTGGCCGCCAGGTAGTCCTGGAAGGTGCGGTGGATGAAGTCGACCGAGACGCCCGCCTGTTCGCGCAGCAGCCCGGTGCGGTGCAGCAGGTGGCGGAAGATCTTCTCGCCGTCGCCCGCGGCCCGGGCGGAGGGGATGGCGGGCAGCGCGTGGTTCAGGACGTCGACGACGCGGCGGCGCGGCAGCTCCGAGAGGCCCTCGTCGAGCATGGCGTGGGCGAGCTTGCGCAGGAGCAGTTCGCGGGCGCCTTGCTGGAGCCGTACGTCGTCGGCGTACAGCACGTCCCGTTCGGGGTCGCGGCGCTGCAGGAGCATCTCCAGGGCGGCGTCGTAGAGCTCCTTGCGCCCTTTGGGCAGGGAGCCCGAGCGGTCCCGGTTGAGGGCGCATATGAGGCCGCACATCAAGGGGTTGGTGGCGAGCTGGCGCAGCTCGCGGTAGATCCGTACGGAGTGCAGCAGGCGCTGCTCGTACTCCTTGAGGGATTCGGTGTCCTGGCCCGCGTCGCTCATCGCCGCGGTGTGCCAGTCGCGGATGAAGCGGGTGACCTGGTCGCGGGACATCGGGGCGAGGGACAGCTCGGTGAAGCCCTCTTCGGCGAGGCGTTCCTGGGCGAGCCAGCCGTCCTCCACGGCGGAGGGCCGTGAGGTGACCAGGCAGGCGGTGCCGGAGAAGATGCGCAGGAGGCGGCGGAGCTGGTCGCGCAGGGCGCCGCGGGTCTCCTCCGGGGCCTCGTCGATGCCGTCGACCAGGAGCAGGGCGCGGCCCGCGAGGAGGGTGCGGACGACCCAGCCCTCGGGAGCCTGGCCGGCGAGCGGGTGGCGTACGGCGCGCAGGAAGTCGTCCGGGGCGGGGAAGCCCTCGCGGGCGAAGCGGCGTACGGGAAGGACGAACGGCACGCGGGCGCCCTCGCGGGCGGCGGCGACGGCGAGCCACTGCACGAGGGTCGTCTTGCCGGAGCCCGCGACGCCGCGCAGCAGGACCCGCTCGTGGCCCTCCAGGGCCCGGTCGGCGAGGAGGACGGTGCGCTGCTGCCCGCCGGCTCCCGCCACCGGGCCGCCGCTGTTCTCCTCGGCCTGGAGGCTCAGATAGGTGTCCTCCAGGGGCCAGCGGTCGGGCGCGTGCGCGAAGTCGACGCCGACGATGGTTAGCCAGCCGTGCTGGCGCACCACCTCTTGGGCGTACGCGGCCTCGAAGTCGGCGTCTTCCCGGGAGGGTTCGGGGCGGCGGGCGACGGCCGCCTCCGCGTCGTTGAGGTCGACGAGCTGGCGGATGCGGCTGGCGCGCTCGGGCATGTGCCGCTGGATGTACGGGGAGCGGCGCACGAGGTGGTGCAGGACGTGCAGGCAGACGGCGACGAGCAGTTCGTCGTGGAACCAGGCGGCGTCGGGGGTGAGGCGGCGGTCGGCGCCCTGGACGGCGCCGCGCAGCCGCCGGGCGTAGTCCTGCGGGCCGAGGCGCACGGCGTCGGCGTCGGTGAGGTCGAGTTCGCCGATGGCGAGCAGGGTGCGGGTCAGGACGTCGGCGACCGCGGGGAGCTCGGCGGTGGGCGTGGAGTGCGTCTCCGCGGCGAGCTGGATGAAGTCGGCGGCGGTGCGGTGGACGTCGTCGGGGTCGGCGGTGGCGTCGGGCCCGCGCCAGGTGGTGAGGGCGGCGATCAGGTCGGGGGTGGTGGGCGCCCGGGGCGGGATGCGGAAGAACCGTTGCACGAGGGGCATGGCGAGGGCCGAGGGGGTGCGTACTACGGGCTCCATGGGCATCGGGTCCCTGGGGTCGGGTCTTGCCGTAAGGCCAAGGATAGGTCAAGTGGCCTGCGTCCCAGGGGTGTTGAGGCGTACGCCGGACGGAATCCGCTCGGCTGTGCCCGCGCCGACCGCCACGTCCAGATCCACGTCGGTGAGGCGCGGGAAGGCCGAGAGCCAGGCGAGGCCCTCGACCGGGTGGGGTGCGTCCAGGGAGAGCCGGGTGAGCTGCTCCGGCACGATGAGTTCCGTCAGGTCCTCGACGCGGTAGGGGCCGACGACCTTGATGGTCGGCCAGCCGCCGATGGCGCGGAGGGCTCGAAGGTCGTCGGGGCCGTGCACGGGGATCATGGGCCGCTGGGACAGATGCGTGAGGATTTCCCGTACGTAGAGCTCGCGGTCGAAGGCCCCCCACTGCTGTGCCAGGGTCAGCTGGACCAGACGGGAGGGGTGGTCGCGGAAGCGGGTCAGGAAGTGCAGCGCCTGGGGGCTGCCGACCCTGGCGGCAGTGAAGACCACCAGCCGGGCGAGCTCGTGGTCGACCTCGTCGGGGCCGGGCAGCAGGCCGAGGACCAGATCGCGGCCCGCCTCCGCCAGGGTGGCGGCCTGGAGGCCCGTCAGCGGCGGAATGAGCGTCCGTACTCCCCGCTCCACCAGCTGCCGCACGGCCGGCGCCACCTCCGCCGCGTACGGCAGCGCGGCGGCCGCGAGCAGTTTGCCCCGCGCCGTACCGCCGGCCACCAGCCGCCGCAGCATCTGCTCCGCCTCCTTCGGCCGCGCGTGCGCGACGGCCAGCAGGATGACGTCCTCCCACTCGGACCGGTCCGCGTGGTTCACGAGCAGGTCGAAGTCCAGTTCCTGCACGGCGAGGCGGGCGCCGAGGTAGTCCTGGAAGGTGCGGTGCAGGAAGTGCACGCGCCCTTCGGCGGGCTCCCGCAGCAGCCCCGACCGCAGGAGCAGCCAGCGGTAGACGTCCTCGCCGTCGCCGTCGAGGTTCATCGCGGGGGCGGCCTCCCCGAGGATGTGCACGGCGTCCGAACGGTCCATCTCCGAACGGCTGTTGCGGATCAGCCACCAGGCGAGCTTCTGGAGGAGCTGGACCTGGATGGCGAACGGCAGCCGTACGGCCGTGACGTCCCGCTCGACGTCCCTGCGCTCGAGCAGCATCGTCAGCGCCGCCTCGTACAAGGACTTCCTGTCCTGCGGCAGGAAGCCGCGCCGCTCGCGGTGGAGCGCGCAGAGCATCCCGCACATCAGCGGGTTGGTGGCGAGCCGGTTCAGCTCGGACGCGGCCCGCACGGACTGCAGGAGGGCGGCCCCGACGGATTCGTCGGCGCCCGCCGCACGGTGCCACCGGCGTACGAACGTGTCGACGTCGTCGCGCGCCATCGGCGACAGCGTGAGCTCGTCGAAGCCCGTGGGGTCCAGCCACTTGTCGGGGACGGCGGAGGGGCGGGTCGTGACGAGCCACAGATTGCCCGGGAAGAAGCGGATCAGATCGCGCAGCCACCGCTTCGCCGACTCGCGCCGGTCCTCGGAGATCTCGTCCATCCCGTCGACCAGCAGCACGCCGCGCCGGCCCTCCAGGACGCGCTCCACCCAGCCCGGGGGCTGCTCCCCGGCGACGAGACACCCGACGGCGGTCAAGAACTGGTGCGGGGCGGGGAGTTCGGCTCCCGGCCGGACGATCCGCCGCATCGGCAGCACGAACGGCACCCGCCCGATGAGGTGGGTGAGCCCGTGCTCGTACGTCCGGTCGGCCGCCGTCACCGCGAGCCACTGCACCAGGGTGGTCTTGCCGGACCCGGCGACGCCGCGCAGCAGCACGTGGTCGTGCTGGGCGAGCACCCGCTCGGCCGCCACCGGGGCCCCGCCTTCCCCGGGCCGCTCCCGAGTCGCCTCCAGGCTCAGATACGCCGTGTCGAGGGGCCACTCACTGGCCCCGGCGTAGACGTCCAGACCGTAGATGGTGAGCGTGCCGTGCCGCGCGGTGATGTACGAGGCGTACCGCTCCTCGAACGCGGCGTCCTCGCTCGACTGCGACGGCAGCCGCTCCAGGAGTACGTCGACGGCGGCGACGAGCCGCGCGAGCTGCTGACTCTGCGAGGTCTGCTGCCGGGCGATGTAGGTGGAGCGCTGCGTGAAGAAGTTCAGGATGTGGAGGGAGGCGGTGTGGAGCAGCTGGTCGTAGAACAGCTCGGCGTCGCGGCTGAGCGCGAACGTCACGACGGTCACGGCCGACTGCGAGCGGAGCACGCGCGCGAACTCCTCCGGGCCGAGGGCGACGGCTTCGTAGTCCTCGATGGTGAGGGTGCCGAGGGCGGCGAGGGAGTGCGTGAGGGCGTGCTTCACGGCGACGGCCTCGGCGGCGTCCACCGGCCGCTCGCCGGGCCCCGCGGCCTTCAACGCCCTCCGGACGAGCTCGTCCGCGATCTTCTCGACGTCCTTCGGTGTGACGTTCCGCTTCTCGCCCCCGAACGACACGAGCCCGGAGATCCGCACCGGCTTGGCGACGAGCGCCGCGCCCGGCTGGTCCTTCACGAAGAGCTTCTTCACGAGGGGGGCGACTGCGCCGGACGCGAGGCGAGCACCTAGGGCTGCGGGGTCGACCATGACCTCAGATTAGGTCAATGGCCGCCAGCACAACTGCAGTTCGCCGGTCCCGAGTCCATGCCCGGGAGGCGGGCGCGGAACAATGAGGATCATGGACTACGGCGTACGGGAACCAGCGCGGCTCGGACAGTTCCAGCTGCCGGACGGACGACTCCTCGGCTGGGCGGAGTGGGGGCCGGCCGACGGCACCCCAGTGCTGTTGTGCCCTGGGGCGGCCACCAGCAGGCGGCTCGGTTTCGGCGGTGACGTAGTCGACGCGGCGGGGGTCCGGCTCATCAGCGTGGACCGGCCCGGCCTCGGCGTCTCCGGCCCGGCGCCCGGCCGGACTCTGACCAGTTGGGCCACCGACATCCGGCACCTCTTCCGGGAAAGGGCCCTACGAGCACCGTCGGCGGTGGGATTCTCACAGGGGGCACCGTTCGCCCTCGCCCTGGCGGCAGACGGTCTGGTGAACGCGGTGGCCGTGGTGTCCGGCAGCGACGACCTCGCACATCCTCGCTTCGCCCACTCGCTGATCCCGCAGGTGAGGGACATGGTGGACGCCGTCGCGGCCGACCCCGTCGCCGCCGAGGCGCGCTTCGCCGACTTCGGCAGCGCCGACGCACTGTGGGAGCTGACCGTGACGACGGCCCCCGAGGCAGACCGGGCGGTCTACACCGACCCGGTCTTCCAGGACGCCTTCCGGCACGCGCTGGACGAGGCGTTCAGCCAGGGCCCGGCCGGCTACGCCCGCGACACCGTCCTGGCGATGGGCCGCTGGCCGTTCGACCCCACCGGCATCGCCGTCCCCGTCGACCTCTGGTACGGGCAGCAGGACACCAGCCCGGTCCACTCCCCGGACCTGGGCGAATCGCTCGCCCAGCTGATCCCGACAGCGACCCGGCACGTGCTTTCCGATGCCGGGGGATCCTTGCTCTGGACACACGCCGAGGCCGTGCTGCACAGGTTGCTGGCCCACGTCCGCTGAGCTCATGACTCCGGTGTGAGGGCGCGTATGAGGGCGGCGAAGGCGGTGGGGTGGGTGGTGAGGGTGGTGTCGGGGGCGTCGCTCTCTTGGAGGTGGATCCGGCCGGTGGGGCTTTGGGCCACGTAGACGCAGTTTGCTCCGGCTCCCTCGCTGAAGGAGGACTTCTGCCAGGTGAGTTCAGTCATCGTCGGGCTCCGCTGTGGGCGTAGTGGATGTGCTGGACGAGCCCCAGGGAGTCTCGGTCTTCGAGGCGGTCCGGCGTGTTCTCGTTCACGATGGGCGCCAACGCGCTGGCGCCCAGGGCGACGATGGTCGCTTGGTACTGGGAGATCGCTTCGCTGTCGTGCAGGGTCATCCCAGCGGCGGGATGCTCGACGAAGACCGTTTCCAGGCCCTGCACTCCCGGGGAGAGGAGCAGGAACGGGGCGCTGCGCCAGGCCTGTGTCCCCTGGTCGAACGACAGGATCTGGATCGTGACATGCGGGTTGGCGGAGCAGCGGATCAGGTGCGCCAGCTGGGTGCGCATGATCTGAGGGTTGCCGACGACCATACGCAGCGCGGCCTCATGGATGACGACGTGCAGCTGGGGTGGGTGTTCACCGGTGAGGATGCGCTGGCGCGCGAGACGGAAGCGCACCAGCGTGTCGATCTCGGCGGGTCTCGCGCTGGGCCGAGTGTTCTGGAACAGCGTACGCATGTACGACTCGGTCTGGAGCAGACCGGGGACGAGCAGCGTCTCGTAACTCGCGATGCTGGTCGCCCGGTCCTCCAACTCGGCGAGATCCAGCAACTGCTGAGGCAAATCCTTGCGGTACTCGGACCACCAACCCTTGCCGTTGCTCTCGGCCAAGCGCACCAGCTCGTCGACATAAGCCCCACTAGTGCACCCGTACTTGGCCGCAAGGGTGCGGAGACGTTCCGTGGAGATGCCGGTCCTGGCCGCCTCGATGTGCGTCATGTGGGGCCGTCCCACGCCGATCAACGCGGCCGCCTCGATGAGGTTGAGCCCCGCGGTCTCGCGCAACTTTCGGAGCTCGACGCCGAGTCGTCGCTGGCGCTCGGTGATGTGCTGCCGTAGTGCCAAGGGTGGACCTCCCGGGAGTTCGGGCGTGGAGGCGTCTCATGGGCGTACCCGCGCATGACCTCAAGTCGTATGGGCCTGAGCCCGAACTACCGTCACCCCCCGAGACCTACACCCTGTTCACCCCCGGCAACGTCCACCCCGCCAAGATCGAAAGCCGCCGTCGCCGCCACCCACGTACGCATCGCCGTGTACGACGGCGGCGACCAACTGCCCCCGCCCCGCAGGCCCGACGCGGAGGAGGAGGGCGGGCGCGGACTGTTCCTCGTGACCGCACTGTCGGACGTCTGCGGGGTGACGCCCGCGAGTACGGGCAAAGGTGTGTGGTTTCAGCTCAATCGGTGAGCGGGCCGTAGATGTGTACGTCGATGTGGGCGGGGAGATTGTCCAGGCCTACCGCCACCGCGGGGACTGTCAGCTCCGCCAGGGTCGGGTGGTGGGCCAGGGCTGAGACGTCGATGAGGGCGTTCCGGTCCGGGCTGCCCTCGGGGCGGTTCTGCAGGAACAGCCGCTTCAGTCCCGGCGCGAGCGTACCCAGGCGTGCGACGGCCGCCGTCCAGGATGGATCAGGGCGGAGCTGCAGGTCGACCAGGCCGGGCACGGTCAGGTCCGGCGAGGCGAGCGTGAGGGCGTTCGCCGGGAGGTGCAGGGCGAGAGGGCCCGGCAGGGCTGCGAACACCTCCCAGTCCGCGGGGGACAGCGCATCGTCGTCGTCGAAGGTCACCCGCTCCAGCGTCGGCCACCGGGTCGCGATACGCAGGTCGGCCAGGGAGTTCCGGGAACCCACGAGGCCGAGGAACTTCAAGGGGGCCTCAGCGGGGAACGGCGCCAAACTCCACGGTTCCAGTGCGCCGACGACGCTGAGTCCGTCGAGGTGGCCGAGGGACCCTAGTGCCTCCGCCGTCAGCAGGGTCGGCGGGAACCTGTTCAGGAGCAGGAACGTGGGCTCGCAGGCCGCTATGAAGCGGGAGGCGATCTCGGGGGTGACCCCCGGCCTGATGTCCAGCTTCCGCGGGCGCAGGTCCAGCCGTTCGAGCTCGGCGACCTGCGCGTCGGTCCGGAGGGTGAAGTGGATGTCGTCGGCGTCGCCGAGGCGGGCGATGATCTGCTCGGCGTACGCGCGGCAGTCGTACCGGTGCCACCCCCACATCAGCTGGCTGCGGACGCTGATTCTTCCGTGCCGGGCGAACCGGGCGAGGAAAGGGATCGCCGCGTCCGAGTCGACCCGCGTCGCGGTGATCGTCACGTGTGTGGCCTCGTCGTCGGTCAGGCCCTCCGGGCCCGGCAGCAGGTCGAGCACCATCGCCCCGACGTTCGCCAGCGCCTTCGCGTCCGCCACGTCGTGCGGCGGGATCAGCGCCGCCGTCCGCCGCTCCACCTCCTCCCGGACGGCCGGCGCCAGCTCCGCCGCGTGTTCCAGGCAGGCCGCGGCCAGGAGATGGACACGCTTACGGGTCCCCTCATCCGGGTGGCCGTCGCCGAACGAGAGCAGGTCGCCCAGCAGTTCCGCCCGTTCGCGCGGCCGCGCCTGTGCCACCGCCATGCGGATGACGTCCTCCCACTGGTCGTCCGCGGCGTGCCGGGCGAGGACGCCGAAGTCGCCCTCGTCGACCGCGGCCCGCGCGCCGAGGAAGTCCTGGAACGTGCGGTGGACGAAGTCGACGGTGCCGGGTCCCGGCTCGCGGAGGAGGCCGCTGCGGTGCAGGAAGTGGGTGTAGACCGCTGCGGCGTCGCCGAGCGGGGCCAGCTCAGGCACCGCGGGCAGCGCGTCCGCGATGATGGCCTCCGCGCGCGAACGGTCCATCACTGTACGGCCGTTGCGGATCAGCCAGTACGCGAGCCGCTGGAGCAATTGCAGCTGCGGCTCCTCCCGCAACTCCGGGACCGCCATGTGGCGCTCACGGTCCCGGCGTACAAGCAGCATGGAGAGAGCTGCCGTGTAGAGATCCTTGCGGCCCAGCGGCAGGAAGCCCCGCCGGTCCCTGTGCAGCGCGCAGATCAGCCCGCACATGAGGGGGTTGGTGGCCAGGCGGCCCAGGTCCGGCTTCGACCGGACCGCCGCCAGGAGCTGGCTCTCGTACGCGGCGAGCGCGGCGTCCTCCTCGGGCGCACCCGTGGTCGCGGCCGCGTGCCACCGCTCGATGAACGCCGCCACCTCCGCCTTCCGCATCGCGGAGAGCGTCAGCTCCGTGAAGCCCTCCTCGGTGAGCCAGTCCTCCCGTACGGCCGAGGGGCGCGACGTCACCAGCCAGCGGTTGCCCGGGAACGCGTCGATGAGGTCGCTCAGCCAGGTCCGCGTCCGGGCGCGCTCCGCCTCCGGGACCTCGTCGATCCCGTCGATCAGGACCAGGGCGCGGCCGGCCGTCAGGACGCGCGCTTCCCAGCCCTTCGGCTGGGTCCCCGCGAGCGGGCAGTCCACGGCGGTGAGGAAGTCGGCGGGCGCGGGCAGGCGCTCGCCGTGGCGGGTGAGGGTGCGCAGGGGGAGGACGTACGGGATGCGGTCGTCCAGGTACGCCATGGTGTCCGAGGAGACAGCCACGTCCCCGCGTGCCGCGCTCACCGCAAGCCACTGCACCAGCGTCGTCTTGCCCGAGCCCGCCTCGCCCCGGAGGAGGACCCGGTCATGGGTGGCGAGCGCCTGGTCGGCGGGGAGCGGAGGCGTGCGGTCGACGACCTCCACCCCTTCCGAGTGGTACTCGGCTCCCGCCTGGTAGTGGGCCGTGGCCACGCGCCCGGGCGGCGCAGCCTCCAGCGACATGTAGGCCGCGTCCAGGGGCCATTTGCCCGGGGAGCCGGCCAGATCGATGCCGTAGATCGTCAGCTTGCCGTGCTTCTTCACGACGTACGCGAGGTAGCGCCGCTCGAAGGCGACGTCCTCCGCCCCGCCGGCGATCGGGTTACGGGAGATCAGCTCGTCGACCTTCGCGATCAGCTCGTCCTGCGCCCGGCTCTGCGCCACCAGCGTCGCCGCCACGAAGGTGGAGCGCTGCGTGAAGAACTGCAGGATGTGCAGGCACGCCCACTCGGTGACCGAGTCGAGGTAGAGGGAAGCGTCCGCGGAGAGGCCGGAGGCCGACACCTCGTACACGAGCTTGCGGGCCAGCTTCTCGTGGCCGAGGCGGACCGCCTGCACGTCGTCCATGTCGAGCTCGCCGAGGGAGAGGAGCCTCCGGGCCAGGGCGTCGACGACCGCTTCGGCCTCGTCCTGCGGGAAGGGGCGCTCGCCCGGCGAGTCCAGGGACGCCGCCACGAGCCGCTCCGCGAGCCGCCGCACGTCCCGCTCGCCCAGCGTGCGCTTCTCGCCCCGGAAGGAGACCAGCGAGGAGAGCCGCACGGGCTTGTCGACCAGTCCCGCACCCGGACCCTCCCGCACGAACAGCTTCTTGATCAGGGGGGCTACGGCGCTCGATGCCAGGCGGGTGCCTATGACCGCGGGATCCATGGGTGTGAGCGTAGTAGGTCAGGGGCGTGCTAGTCGGCGGCCATTGACGATCAGCTCGACGTTGTCGGGGAGTTGGGCGGGGTCGGGGGCCTCGTTGGTCTGGGACACGTTGACGCGCCGCAGTTGGGAGTGTGCTCGCAAGGGGGTCAGGTCGACCGCGACCGGCGCGACCACGCTGAGAGCTGTCATCGAAGGGAACGCCTCGACGGCCTGCCGTAGATCGCACTCGGAGCCGTGCGCCATGACGGTGGGGCGGCCCACCGCGTCCAGTCGGACTCCGCTCGCCGCCAGGTTGGACAGCTCCTCCGGGTTCAGGTTCAGGAACTCCAGACGCGCCAGGCCCGCTATCACCCGCCAGTCCTCGTCGTCGAGCGGAACCTCCAGGTCCAGGCCGATTTGAGTGAGCGAGGCGAACTTGCCGAGGGCCGAAAGGTCAGCCGAGTTTCTGGGCGGAAAGAGGCATCGCAGCGGTGCGGCGTCCGGTATGAGCTCAAGGACCGGCCACTCGGTCACCTCTCGTGCGCTGAGGAGGGTGAGCTGGTCGAGCGCCCGTAGCGGGCTCAGGTCGAGTCGCGGGACGTCGGCGATGATCAGTTCGCTGAGAGGGAGGCCGGTCACCGGCGCGAGTGAGGAGACGGCGGGACACCGCAACAAGCCGAGGCGTTTCAGGTTCCGGTACCGGCCGACGAACTCCAGGTCGTCGATCACGCCGTTGCCGGAGAGGGTGAGCCGCTCCAACTCCGCGTCTCCCAGGGCGTCGACTATCTGGCCGGCCGTGAAGTCGCCCACGAGGTCCATGAGCGGATGCCCACCCAGGCGGCTCAACGCGGTGAGCTCGGTCTGCGAGCGGACCAGGATCGTCGTATCGGGCTTGTTCCGCAGGTGGCGGATGATCTCGCGCGCGTACGTCTCCGTGTCGAACCGGTCCCAGTGGGAGCCGAGTTGATGGCGGACGACGGAGTCCGCGTGATCCCGGTACTTCACCAGGCACGGCAGCGCGGCATCACCTCCGACGAGAGCCGCCGTATTCGCGACGTAGGCCGCTTCCATAACGCTCGTCGCGGCCTCGGGTCCTGGTAGCAACTCCAAGACGATCGGCCCCAGTTCAGCCAGCCTCTCCGCCTCCGGATAACTCTGCGGAGGAATCAGCTCCGCAGCCCGCCGCTCCACCTCCCCCCGCACCTCGGGATCCAGCTTCGCCGCGTGCTCCAGGCAGGCCATGGCCAGCAGGTGCAGCCGCACCCGGTGCTCCGGCTGCTTGTCGCCCCGCTTCATCAGGCCCCGCAGCAGCCGCACCCGCTCGTCGGGGCGGGCGTGGGCGACGGCCATGCGGACGACGTCTTCCCACTGGTCCAGGTGCGCGTGCCGGACCAGCAGGTCGAAGTCGCGCTCCTCCACCGCCGCCCGTGCCCCCAGGTAGTCCTGGAAGGTACGGTGGACGAAGTCCACGGCCCCCGCGCCGGGTTCGCGCAGCAGCCCGGACCGGACGAGGAGGTGGCGCAGGATGTCCTCGGCCGGGCCCTGCGCGGCGACGTACGGCATGGACGGCAGCAGCCGCTCCAGCTGGCTCACGGCGTCCGCGCGGTCCATCTCGGAGCGGCCGTTGCGGATGAGCCAGTAGGCGAGCCGTTGGAGCAGCTCGATCTGGGACTCCTCGTCCAGGTCGGCCACCATGTCGCGCTCGCGGTCCCGGCGCTCAAGGAGCATCGAGAGCGCGGCGTCGTAGAGCGCCTTCCTGCCGCGCGGCAGGAAGCCACGGCGTTCCCGGTGGAGCGCGCAGATCAGGGCGCACATCAAGGGGTTGGTGGCGAGCCTGCCGAGGTCCTGCTTGGTGCGTACGGCGTCCAGGAGGGCGTCGCCGAGAGCCGCGTCCGCTCCGGCCGCCTCGTGCCAGCGGTGGATGAAGACCTGGATGTTCTCGTGGCTCATCTCGCAGAGGGTGAGGTCGGTGAAGTCGTCGCCGCCGAGCCAGTCCTCGCGTACGGCCGAAGGGCGTGAGGTGACGAGCCAGAGGTTGCCCGGGTAGGCGCAGAGCAGGTCGCGGAGCCAGCGCCGGGTGCGTTCGCGTTCCTCCTCGGGGACCTCGTCGATGCCGTCGATCAGCATGAGCGCCCGGCCCGCCGACAGCACGCGGTCCGCCCAGCCAGCGGGCTGGGCGGAGGCGATCATGGCGTCGGCCGCGCCCAGGAAGTCGCCCGGGGCGGGTAAGGACGCGCCGCCGCGCGTGAGCGTGCGCAGAGGAAGGACGAAGGGCACGCGTCCGATGAGGTGGGCCAGTTCGCCGGTGAGCCGGTCCTGGCGGGCGGTGGTGACCGCCAGCCACTGCACCAGCGTGGTCTTGCCGGAACCGGCGGCGCCGCGCAGCAGGACCCGCTCGTTGCCCGCGAACACTCCCTCGACGGGCTGGGAGAGAGGCGGGATCCAGCGCTCGGCCGGGGGGAGCCCATCGCGGCTCTCCGCCGCGAAGGTGCCGTCGGCGACGGGCTGGTGGTCGGCGTTCCGGGACGCCTGAAGGCTCAGATAGGCGGTGTCCAGGGGCCAGTCGCGGGACTCGTTGAGGTCGATGCCGTAGATCGTGAGACGGCTGTGCTTCTTCGCGACGTACGCCTCGTAGCGCTCCTCGAATCCGGCGTCCTCCGCGGACCGGTCGCAGAGGCGCTGGATGAGGATGTCCGTGCGGGTGATCAGTTCGTCGAGCTGCCGGCTCTGCTCGACCAGGGAGCGGGCGACGAAGGTGGAGCGCTGCGTGAGGAAGTGCAGGATGTGCAGGCAGGCGCTCTCCAGGATCCGGGAGTACAGGGAGACCGTGTCCTGGCTGAGGAAGCGCACGAGGTGACGGCCGCCGGCCCGCTCGTACAGCTTGTCGGCGAGCCTCTCGTGGCCGAGGCGCACCGCCGCGACATCGTCGAGGTCCAGGTCCGGCAGTGTGTACAGCGTCAGCTCCAGCGCGTCCGTGAGGGCGTCGAGCTCGATGTCGTCCGCCTCACGGGTCTCCCGGGCGGCGCGACCGGCCAGTTCCCGGACGAGCTTGCGCAGGTCCTGCTGGGACAGCGTGCGCTTCTCGCCCCGGAACGACACCAGTGAGGACAGTCGTACGGGTCTCTCCACCAGGCCCGCGCCCGGGCCGTCCCGCACGAAGAGCTTCTTGATCAGTGGGGCGATGGCGCTCGATGCCAGGCGGGTGCCGACGACCGCGGGATCCATGGGCGTGAGCGTAGTGCGGGTCACATTCGGGGTGGGGCGGATCCCGGGGGCCGGTGACATGACGCACAGGGGTTTTGGCCGGTACTAGGCGCCATAGTGGGCCCGGCCCGATCCGGGCCCGGGACCTTCGGCCCGCAACCCCCGGGACCTTTGCCGCGTCGGGGGGTGGCGGGTCGTGGACCGCCGTGGGTATGCGGCGTCTGCCCGTCCGACGTCGCCTTAAACCCGTGCGGAAGGAGAAAATCGCGGCGCATGAGCGCGGGGTAAATGTCCGGATTTGAGGGTGTCAAGAGGTCTAAATGCCGGTGCCTGGCTACGGCTTTACGTAGTAGATGGGCCCTTTGTGCCCCGGCCGGGGTGGGGGTTACCAAGGGATGGCCGACCCGGCGAAGCGCGGTCTGCGGGTGACTCGCCCGCTTCCCGCCTGCCGGGTCCACTCATGCCCCCCTCAGTCGGCCCAGCCGTCACACTCCGGAGGACATCCTCATGCTCAAGCGCACCAAGTCCCACCGTCCCGGCCCGTCGATGTTCCGTACGCGTGCGGCCGTCATCGCCGTCGGCCTCGGAGCCTCGGCGGCCCTCGGGGCCGGGGTCTCGGTCGCCGCCGCTGGGGACGCCAAGAGCGGCGCGCTGCCCGGCGTCGCCGTGAACTCCGTCCAGGCGCAGGCCGCCGCCCAGGCCAAGGCCGCCGAGAAGGCGCAGCAGGCGCAGGCGAAGAAGGCCGCCGACGCGAAGAAGGCCGCGGCCGCGAAGGCCGCCGCCTGGGTCGACCCGGTGAACAACTACACGCTCTCCGCCAGCTTCGGCCTCGGCGGCAGCATGTGGTCCCACAAGCACTCGGGCCAGGACTTCGCCGTGCCGGTCGGCACCGCGGTCGAGTCCGTGCACGGCGGCACCGTCGTCAAGGCCGGACCGAACGGCGCCGGTGACGGCCCCGCGTACGGCAACGCCGTCGTGATCAAGCACAGCAACGGCACGTACTCCCAGTACGCGCACCTCTCGCAGATCGACGTCCGGGTGGGCCAGAACGTCGGCACCGGCCAGCGCATCGCCCTCTCCGGCAACACCGGCAACTCCAGCGGTCCGCACCTGCACTTCGAGATCCGTACGACCCCGAACTACGGCTCGGCCGTCGACCCCGTCGCCTTCCTCGGCTCGGTGGGCGTGAAGGTCTGACGAAGACCTGACGATGGACTGACCCGCCCCAGCCGCTGGGCGTGACTACGCGCCCGTGTGGGCCCGCGTCACCAGATCGATGGCGACCTCCAGGATGGCCTTGCGCTTCTCCTCGGGGTCGCCTTCGACGTCCTTGAGCACGAACATCCCGCCGTGCATGGTGAACAGCGCGCTGAAGCAGCGCACCTGGTCGGCCATCGGCGCGTCCGGGTCCTTGAGGATCTCGTAGAGCCCCAGCATGCGGTCCTTGAAGCTCTCGCCCGTCTTCAGGTCGCGCATCGTCGCCTGGTTCTCCTGCATGAAGCGGAAGAGCGGCGCCGCGTCGACGAGGATCTCGTTGTACCGGCGCAGGGTCGTCTTCTTGGTCTCCAGGGAGACCGGCCGCGGCTGCTCGTGACCCCATGCGATCAGCTCGTCGATGGGCCGCGTGACGTCATCGAAGATGCTGGTCAGGATGTCTTCCTTGGTCTTGAAGTGGTAGTACAGCGCCGCCTTCGTGACCTCCAGACGCTCCGAGATCTCGCGGAGTGACGTCTTCTCGTAGCCCTGCTCGGCGAAGAGTTCGAGGGCCACGTCCTGGATGCGCTGACGGGTGTTCCCGCGGCGCTGCTGCTTGCCCGTGCCTGTGCCCGTGCCCATCGGGGTGCTCCTCGGCTTCATGCCAATAACTTACTTGACGCCCGGCTAGTAGGGGGTCTACCTTCCCTCAGTGTAGTCAACTAGCCGGGCGGCAAGTAAGGGCCCGGTGCGATTCCGGGAAGTCCGGGATGTGCGGCGAGCACGGGACGTGCGGGGAGTGGGGAACATGGCGGAGAAGACCATCGAGAAAGCCGGGCGGGCGGCCGGCCCGGGGACACAGGAGACGGCCCCGCCACCCACCGGCACCGGTACGGCGGGGGCCGGGACCGGCAAGGCCGAACCGCAGCCGCGCAGCGTGCGCGTCGTGCTGTTCGCCCTGATGATCACCATGCTGCTCGCGATGCTCGACAACATGATCGTGGGCCCCGCGATGCCGACGATCGTCGGCGACCTCGGCGGCATGGAACACCTGTCGTGGGTCGTCACCGCCTACACCCTGGCCACCGCCGCCTCCACCCCCATCTGGGGCAAGCTCGGCGACATGTACGGGCGCAAGGGCTCCTTCCTCACCGCCATAGTCATCTTCCTCGCCGGGTCCGTGCTGAGCGGCATGGCGCAGGACATGGGCCAGCTCATCGGCTTCCGGGCCGTCCAGGGGCTCGGCGCGGGCGGTCTGATGGTCGGCGTCATGGCGATCATCGGCGACCTCGTGCCGCCGCGGGACCGCGGCAAGTACATGGGCATGATGACCGGCGTCATGGCGGTCGCGATGATCGGCGGTCCGCTGGTCGGCGGCTCCATCACCGACCACCTCGGCTGGCGCTGGGCGTTCTACATCAACCTGCCGCTCGGCGCCGTCGCCCTCGCCATGGTCACCAGCGTCCTGCACCTGCCGAAGAAGAAGGCGGAGGGGCGCATCGACTATCTCGGCGCGGCCCTGCTCACCGTCGGCATCAGCGCGCTCGTGCTCGTCACCACCTGGGGCGGTACGGAGTACGCCTGGGACTCGGCCGTGATCATGGAGCTCATCGGCATCGGCGTCGCCTCGCTGATCGGCTTCCTCTTCGTACAGAAGAAGGCCGCCGAACCGATCCTGCCGCTCCACATCTTCGCCAACCGCAACTTCTCGCTGATGGCCGTCATCGGCTTCATCACCGGCTTCGTGATGTTCGGCGCGATGCTGTTCCTGCCGCTGTTCCAGCAGTCGGTGCAGGGCGCGTCGGCGACCAACTCCGGTCTGCTGCTCCTGCCGATGCTGCTCTCGATGATGGCCGTCTCGATGGTCGCGGGCCGCGTCACCACCGCCACCGGCAAGTACCGCCTCTTCCCGATCGTCGGCACCGTCCTGATGGTCGCCGGCTTCTACCTGCTCGCGCAGATGGACACCGGCACCTCGCGCCTCACCTCAGGCCTCTACATGGCCGTGCTCGGCGCCGGCATGGGCTTCCTGATGCAGGTCACCATGCTGGTCGCGCAGAACAGCGTCGAGATGAAGGACATGGGCGTCGCCTCGTCCTCGGCCACGCTGTTCCGTACGCTCGGCTCCTCCTTCGGCGTCGCGATCATGGGCGCGCTCTTCAACAACCGCGTCCAGGACGTCATGGACGACCGCGCGGGAGCCCTCGGCGGCAAGGTCACCGAGACCTCGGCGCAGCTGGACGCGGCGAGCCTCGCCAAGCTGCCGGAGGCCGTCCAGGACGCCTACCAGCACGCGGTGTCGTCCGGCACGCACTCGGCCTTCCTGCTGGGCGCCGCCATCAGCGTCGTGGCGCTGCTCGCGTCGTTCTTCGTGAAGGAGATCCCGCTGCGGGGTTCCGGCCCCGAGGACAGGCCGGCCGTGAGCGCGGAGTAGCCCTCGACCAGCCGCGGACGTCGACGGCAGACACAGAGCGGCCCCCCGGCGCATCGCGCGCCGGGGGGCCGTCGGCACTCCATCGGGAGCATTCTCCCGACCTGCGAGGCAAGGGCTGCCCGCGGCGGTGCCCGGCAGCGATACGTTGCCGGGCAGCAATGCCGTGAAAGGAACAAGGATGACATCGCAGGGCAAAGGCGCCACGGGAGATGTGCGAACGGACGAAGACGCCTACAGCGCCGCGTTCGACCTGTTCCTCGCCGGAACGGACCAGAAGACCCGCACCCAGGAGTACCTCGCCCAAGTGGCCGGCCGACTGGCCACGCGAAGGGTGTTCCTGGACGTGGGCCCGGCCGAGGGCACCATCACCCGGCACATCGGCCGGCTCTTCGAACGTACGGTGTGCATCGAGCCGAGCCGGCCCATGCGTGACGCACTCGCCCGTACGTGCCCCGACGCCCGCGTGCTGGCCGAACCGGTGCTGGAGGCGGACCCCGGCGTCACCGTCGACCTGGCCCTCCTTTCCCACGTGCTCTATTACGTCCCCCGCCCGCAGTGGACGGCCGCCGTGCTGCGCGTCATGGGCTGGATCGCCCCGGGCGGTCTGCTCCTGGTGCTCATGGAGAAGTCGGACAGCAGCTGCATGCGCATGGTGCGGCACTTCACCGGCAGCCGTTTCGACCTGCGCGAGCTCGCGGACGAACTCGCCACCGCTCCGCCCGGCCTGGTCGGGGACGTCCGGCTGGACACCGTCCCCGCCCGGTACCGAACCCAGGACCTGAACGAGGCCGTCACCGTTGCCGACTTCCACCTGGGCGTCCCCTCGACCGCGCCCGGCGGAGACGCGCCACCGAGCCGCAAGGCGCTGGAGGACTACGTACAGGCTCACTTCCTCGACCCCGACGGCGGCTACACCATCAGCAACGATCAGCACGCGCTGCGCGTCGAACGCCTGCGGGACAGCCGGGACAGCCGGGACAGCCGGGACAGCCGGGACAGCCGGGACAGCCGGGACAGCACCGGAGCGGGGCCCGGCGGGCGCACACCGCCGATCGGGTGACGCGGCGCGGGCGGTACCTCGCCCGGCATTCAAGGGGAGCCGCCGATGTTCCCGCAGGTCAGAAGGGTACGCAGGGGGTGGTGGCCCCGAGCGGAGACCGGACGCGGGACCTACCGTGAGGGGCATGGGACCTGAACTATGGGCGACCGTGCAGGCGATGCCCGGCGTACACGAGGCCCCGGAGCTGGAGGCGGCCGGCTGGGACGGGCTCACCTTCGGGGACTCCCAGTGCCTGATGGGAGACCCCTACGTCGCCCTGACCGCGGCAGCCCTGGAGACCAGCCGCATCCGTCTGGGAGTCGGCGTCACCAATCCCTGGACGCGGCACCCCGCAGTGACCGCCGCAGCCGTCATGTCCGCGCACATGGAGTCCGGGCGGCGCGTGGCGCTCGGCATCGGCCGGGGAGACAGCTCCCTGAGCCGGCTGGGCCTCGCCCCCGTCCCCCTTCCGCAGCTCATTTCGTACACCACGGCCGTGCAGACCTACCTCCGAGGCGGCCAGGTGCCCGTGACCACGGCACGCCGTGGGGCGCCGCAGGTCTTCCAGGACCGGCTGGTGCCGCTCCCGGACGACAGCCGTCTCACGTGGCTCGCCGGCGTCCCCGAGGGCTCGGCGCCGGAGGTGTTCCTCGTCGCCTCCGGCCCGCGGACCATCCGGGCCGCGGCCTCGACGGCCGACGTGACGGCCCTGTCCGTGGGAGCCGACCGCGACCGGCTGCGTGAGGCGGCCGAGACCGCCCGCGAGACGCGGGCCGACGTGCGGCTGGCCGCTTTCGTCCATGTCGTCGTCGATGACGACATCGACAGGGCCCGCGCCATGGCGATCAAGGGCATCACCCGTTTCGCCCGTTTCTCGCACCGCGGCTCGTCGGAACCGGATCCGCGGTTCCTCGACTCCTTCGCCGTCCTGGGACCGGCCGACTACTGCCGGGACCGGCTTCTCGAACTCGCCGACATCGGTCTCGAACGCTTCCACGTCGTCACCGGCTGCTCCGGGGAGTACCGGAAACGCTCGTACCGGGCGTTCATCCGGCAGGTCGCCCCCGCCCTGCGGGAGCACCGCCGCGTCCGATGAGACGGACTCAGAGGTTGTCCGGCAGCTTGAGCACCGGATAGCTCCCCGTGTTCGTCGGCGCGTGCTCCGGCAGCCACAGCACGGCGACCGCGCCCTCGGCCGGCACGTCGGGCGCCGCACCCGCGGGCCGTACGTTGCGGAAGGTGAGCCGCGCGCCGAGCACCCGCGCCTGGCCCGCCGCGATCGTCAGACCGAGACCGTGCCCGTGGCCCGCCCGGTCGGCGCTGCCCGTGCGGAAGCGGCTCGGTCCCTCGTCCAGGAGCGCCTCGGGGAAGCCGGGCCCGTGGTCGCGCACCCGGACCACGCGGCCCTCGACGCTGACCTCGATGGGCGGCTTGCCGTGCTTGGTGGCGTTGGCGACGAGGTTGCCGAGGATGCGCTCCAGGCGGCGCGGGTCGGTGGTGACCTCCGACTCGTGCACGACGGTCACCGTCACGTCCGTGGTCAGGATCGACATGCGCCGGGTCACGAACTCGCCGAGGGTGATGTCCTGCAGCTCGGCCCGCTCGGCGGCGGAGTCCAGGCGCGCCACTTCGAGGACGTCCTCGACGAGCGTGCGCATCGCCTGCGCGCGGTCCTTGACCAGCTCGCTCGGCCGGCCCGGCGGCAGCAGCTCGGCGGCCGTGAGCAGCCCGGTCACCGGCGTGCGCAGCTCGTGCGCGATGTCGGCAGTCACCCGGCGCTCGGCCTCAAGGCGCTGCTTGAGCGCGTCGGCCATGGCGTCCACGGCGCTCGCCACGTCGTCGGTCTCGTCCCTCACGACACCGCCGATCGCCTCGCGGACGCTCACGTCCGAGTGCCCCTGGGCGACCTCGCTCGCCGCCGTCGCGGCCTTGCGCAGCCGCCGCGACAGCTGCCCGCCGATCAGCACGCCCAGCGCGCAGCCGCCGAAGACGACCGCGATGGAACCGATGACCAGGGCCTGGTCGAGGTCCTTCATGACGGTGGCGCTGCGGTCGGTGAAGCGGGAGTGCAGCGAGAGGACGTGCCCGTCGGCGAGCGGCACGGCGGCCCAGATGTCGGGCACGCCGTCGGTCTTCTCCTCGACGAAGGTGGCGCGGCGGCCCTTCAGGACCTTCTGCCGCAGCTCCTCGGGCAGCTCGGGGTCGTCGACCTTCGTGCCGAACTGGAGCGTCTGCCGCTGGGACGCGGAGGAGTAGAGCCGCAGGGCGAACTGGATGCGCTCGTCCTGCACGTCGCGCGCGTTGTCGAGCATCGAGACCCGCGCGGCGTTGTGCACGACCAGGCTCAGGGCGATCGCGACCAGCGCGCCGACCAGCGCGATCGCCGCGGCGATCTTCCAGCGCACGCCGGTGCGCAGGTGCACGCCGGAGCGGAACCTCTCGCGCACGCGCTCGACGGCCCTGCGCCCCCCGTTCATATACGTCGTCCTCTGGGTGCTGTGAGAGCTGATGAGGCTCCCGTGGATGTCCTGATCGTGTTCACGCCTTGAGCTTGTAACCGAAGCCGCGGACCGTCTCGATGCGGTCCTGTCCCACCTTCGTGCGCAGCCGCTGCACGTGGACGTCGACGACGCGGGTGTCGCCGCCCCAGCCGTAGTCCCACACCCGCTCCAGGAGCTTGTCGCGGGAGAGGACCGTGCCGGGCGCGGACGAGAACTCCAGGAGCAGCCGCATCTCGGTCGGCGTCAGTGCCACGGGCGCACCGCCCCTGCGCACCTCCATGCCGACCGTGTCGATCTCCAGATCGCCGAAGTTCAGCACCCCGCCGTCCGCCGCGGAGCTCTCCTCCTGGCCGGACGACGCCGAGCCGTGCCCGCCGGCGTGCCCGAAGCGGCGCAGGACGGCGCGGATGCGGGCGACCAGGACGGCGCCGTCGAACGGCTTGGTCACGTAGTCGTCGGCGCCCGCCTCCAGGCCGAGCACGACGTCGATGGAGTCGGCGCGCGCCGACAGCATGATCACCGGGACCGTCGACTCGTCACGGATGCGGCGGCACAGCGAGACGCCGTCCAGGCCCGGCACCATCACGTCGAGCAGCGCGATGTCCGGCTGGTCGGCGCGGAACGCCTCCAGGCCCGCGAGGCCGTCCGGCATGGCGGTGACCGCGAAACCGTCGCGCTCCAGGGCCAGCTGGGTGGCCTCGCGGATGACGTCGTCGTCCTCGACGAACAGGACGTGGGTCTGCTCTGCCATCGGGTGCTCTCAGTCCTTTTCGCTGCGTCTTTGCGTCTTCGCTACGTCTGTGCGTCGGTCGGGATCAGCCCGCGGTCGCCGGCTCGGACGGCTCCCCGTCCACCGCGTTGCCGAAGTCGTTGCGGGTACGCCCCGACTCCGTGAAGCGGTTCGCGGACCAGCGGTACGTGATCACTTCCTCGCCGGAGGGGTAGGCCACCGAATCGCCCGACTCGTACAGCTGCTTCGTCACGACCAGGTCGCCCCGGTCGATCTCGGCGTAGACGGAGGCCGGCTCCTCGGCCTTGAAGACATTCTCGTACCGACCGCCTTCGGCGCGATACACGTAACTGCCGATGCCCACCGCGTCGCCGCACGTCAGCACGTTCACGACCACGTCGGAGGCGGTTCCTCCGGTCAGGTTCCCGTACGACACGTCGACCGGGTACGCCTTCCCGACGCACGGCTTCAGGTCCCGCTTGATCGCCGGGCTGACCTTCGGGTCCTCCTTGACGAGCCGGACCGCGTCGATCTTCTTCGTCGGTACGGAGGCCGAGGCCGAAGGGGACGGTGCCGTGGACACCACGGGCTCGCTGCGGGCCGGGCCCTCGTCGCGCGCGCCGGATCCGCCCGTCGAACAGGCGGAGAGCAAAAGGCCGACGGCGGCGACCGCGGCCGTCGCCGCGCTCACCGCCTTCACGCTTCTCGTGACCCGAGGGCCTAGGCCGCGCAACTCTCCCGCTCCTCACGTTCGAGCGCGCTGGCGACCAGCTCTTCGCGGTCCCGGCTCTCCAGCTCCTGCCGGAGCCGGGCGAGCGCCCGGTGCAGCGTGCTCTTGACCGTTCCGGCCGACATACCGAGGGCGGCGGCCGTCTCCTCTGTGGACATCTGCTCCCAGTGTCGCAGCACGACCACGCTGCGCTGCTTGGGTGCGAGCACCTTCATGATGTCCATCAGCAGCGCGCGGTCCGCGTGCTGCTCGGTGGAGTCTTCCACGCTCGCGTCGGGCAGCTGCTCGGTGGGCACTTCCTCCAGCTTGCGGGCGCGCCACCACTCCGTACGCGTATTGATCATGACGCGGCGCAGATAGGCGTCCGCCAGCCGCTTGTCGGCTATGCCGTCCCAGCGGCCGTACGTCCGCACGAGCGCGGTCTGCAGCAGGTCCTGGGCGTCCACGGGGTCCGGAACCAGGCGCCGGGCACTGCGCAGCAGGGCGTCCTGCCGAGTGCGGACGTACTCTTCGAACTCGAGCACCTCGCCGTGCGCCATACCAAACCGCCTCCGTTCCATCCCCATTGCCGACCGCCGTCCCTGCTGTGCGGTACGGGTATGAAGTTACGGAGGCGTTGTCACGGGGTTGTGCGGAGCAGCCAGCGGCGGACGCACGGCTGTACGTCGGTTGTGTAACAGACGAAAGACTTGGGCGAATACCTACGATTTGCAGGGCACCCGGCGCCTGCACCTCAGGTCAGCGGGAGCCGGTACCTGCCGCCGGGCAGCGGCTCGACGAGGCCGTCCGCGACGAGACCGTCCAGCGCACGGGCCCGCTGCACGGGCTCGTCCCACACCCGGTCCAGCGCCGCCTGCGGCACAGGTGTCACAGCCTCGCGGAGCACGGCGAGCAGCTTGCCCCGCACCTGCCGGTCCGTCCCCGCGTACGTCTGACCGCGACGGGCGGGCCCCTCGTGCGCGGGCTTCCCCGCGAGACGCCAGGCGCACTGCGCGGCGATCGGGCACGCCCCGCAGTTCTCGTTCTTCGCCGTGCAGACCAGGGCGCCCAGCTCCATGGAGGCCGCCGCCCAGCGGGACGCGGTGCGCTCGTCCTCGGGCAGCAGGGCGCGGGCGAGCTTGCGCTCGGCGGCGGTCGTCGCGTTCGGCGGGTACTGCACGCCGGTCACGGCCCGCGCGAAGACACGGCGCACGTTCGTGTCGAGCACCGCGTGGCGCTGCCCGTACGCGAACGAGGCGACCGCGGCCGCGGTGTACTCCCCGATGCCGGGCAGCGCGAGCAGCTGCGCGTGCTGCGTGGGTACGTCGCCGTTGTGCCGCTCCGTTATGGCGAGGGCCGCGCCGTGCAACCGCAGGGCGCGGCGCGGATAACCGAGCCGCCCCCAGGCGCGCACGGCCTCACCGGGCGGCTCCTTGGCGAGGTCGGCGGGGCGGGGCCAGCGGGCCAGCCACCGCTCGTACACGGGCAGGACACGGCTGACCGGCGTCTGCTGGAGCATGAACTCGCTGACCATCACGCCCCACGGGCCGGCGTCCGCACGACGCCACGGCAGGTCGCGGGCGTGCGTGTCGAACCACGCGATGACGGGGCTGTGCAGGGTCTCACCCGCGGGCTCGGCAGCGCCCGCGGGGGCGTTGGCGAGGCCCGCGGGGGTGTGCCCGCTGAGGGGACTGTCGGAACTGTTCGGCATGGGCTTCGTGGGCGCAGTCATGGCACACCCGATCCTGCCACGGGCACGCCGGGGCGCGGGCCAACCGCGCGGTTCGCCTCGACGGTTTCCCGGGGGCGGGGGTATCGGGTGGGGCCGGATGGGCTCCCGGGCGCCGGGGAGGGGCGGGTGGACGACCGGCCCGGGCCGCGGGAGTTCGGCCGGTGGGAGGAGCGCGCACCTGACGATCGGCAGGGGTGCCGTGGCGTGGGGGGACAGTAGCGTCGGGGGAGTGGAGAGACGTACACGGAGCGCGCTGTTGTGGGTGGCGCTGGCCGCTCCCGTCGTGTCGGTCGACCGGCTGGGCCTGAATGAACCCCGTTCCGCCGCGGAGCAGCTGGCCGGCCTCGCCGTCCTCGCCGGCGCCGTCGCCGTCTCCCGGACGCGTCCCCTCCTCGCCTTCCTCCTCGCGGCCGCCCTCGGCCTGGTCACCGCCCCGTCCCTCTTCACCCTCTCCTTCGGCCCGGCCCTCGCCGTCTTCGTCCTGCTCCTCGGCCGCCGCGCGGACCACGCCCGCCCGGCCCTGCTCGCCTTCGCCGGTATCGCCGTCGTCGGCACCGTGAAAATCGCCGCACGCGACGTCGACCCGGTCGTCGAGTGGCTCGTGCTCATGGGGACGCTGCTGTTCGGCGCCGTCTTCCCCTGGCTCGCGGGCCGCTACTGGCGGCAGGGCCGCGAGCTGGCCGCCGCGGGGTGGGCCCGCGCCGACCAGCTGGAGCGCGAGCAGCGGATCGTCGCGGACCGCGCCCGGCTGCGCGAACGGGCCCGTATCGCCCAGGACATGCACGACTCGCTGGGCCACGAGCTGAGCCTGATCGCCGTACGGGCCGGCGCCCTCCAGGTCGCCCCCGACCTGCCCGCACCGCACCGCGCGGCCGCCGCCGACCTCCGCGCGGCCGCCTCACAGGCCACGGACCGGCTGCACGCCATCATCGGCCTGCTCCGTGACGAGGACGACGAGCAGGCGCCGCTGGCCCCGGCGGGCGAGAGCGTCGCGGCACTCGTCGCGCGCGCCGCCGAGTCGGGGCTGGACATCACGTACGTGGACGGGGAGGACGAGGGGGAGGGCGAGGCGCCGGGTGCCCCGGCTCGGCACGAGGTGACCGACGACACGGTCGAGCGCACGGTCCACCGTGTCGTCCAGGAGGCGCTCACCAACGCGGCGAAGCACGCGCCGGGCGCGCCTGTCACTGTCGTGGTGGCGCGCGGCAACACCGCTGAGACGGCCACCGCGACGACGGCTACCGCTGAGACGTCCACCGCGAAGACGGCCATCGCGAAGACGGCCGCCGTGACGACGGTCACCGTCACCAATGGACGCCCCGGTACGGGAAGTTCACGCGCCCCCGGCAAGCTCTCCGGCGGCGGCTCCGGCCTGCGCGCCCTGCGCACCCGCGTCACGGACCTGGGCGGCACGCTCGACGCGGGCCCCCACGGCGACGGCTTCCGGGTCGTCGCCCGCCTCCCGGCCGGGGGAAGCGCCCCCGTACCGCCGCCGCCCCCGCCGGGCGGCCGCCTCGCGCACGCCCGGCACCGCACCGCCCTGGCCTTCGGCATCGCCGTCACCACGGGCGTGCTGCTCATCGGCGGAACCTTCGCCTGGTACGCGTACTCACGCACGCACTCCGTCCTCGACCCCGCCGACTACGCACGCCTGCGCATCGGCGAGACCCGCGCCGATGCCGACCGCGTCCTGCCGGACCGGACCGTCGCCGACCCGCCGCTGGAGCGCGCGCCCACCCCGCCGCCCGCCGGCGCCGACTGCGCGTACTACCGGGCGAGCGATGAACTCTTCACCTCCGTGACGCACTTCAGGCTCTGCTTCGCCGAGAGCGGCCGCCTCGTGGACAAGGCCGTCATCCCCACGGCGAGCGAGGCAGACACAGACACAGACCGAGACCCAGACCCAGACACAGGCATAGAGGAAAAGGAGCAGGTGCGGTGAATGAGGAGCGAGCGTCGGACGGGGCCCCCGGGACCGTGGCGGGCCCCATCCGCGTCCTGCTGGCCGACGACGAGGCCATGATCCGCGCGGGCGTGGCCGCCATCCTCGCCGCGGGCCGGGGCATCGAGGTCGTCGCGGAGGCCGGCGACGGGCGCGAGGCCGTGTCCCTCGCGCAGGCCCACCGCCCCGACGTGGCGCTGCTCGACATCCGCATGCCGCGCCTGGACGGCCTCGCCGCGGGGGAGGAGATCGTCCGGACGGTGCCCGGCACGGCGGTCGCGATGCTGACGACGTTCTCCGAGGACGCGTACATCGCGCGCGCCCTGAGCGGCGGCGCCACCGGCTTCCTGCTGAAGTCCGGCGATCCGCACGAACTCATCGCGGGCGTACGGGCGGTGGCGGGCGGCGCCGCCTTCCTCTCGCCCAAGGTCGCCCGGCACGTCATCGACGGCTTCGGCGCCCGGCGCATGGGCCGCGGCGCCACCGCCCGCGCCAGGACCGAGGCCCTCACCCCGCGCGAGCGCGAGGTGCTCGGCCTGGTCGGCGCGGGCCTGTCCAACCCGGAGATCGCGGCCCGGCTGCACCTCGTCGAGGGCACGGTCAAGGCGTACGTGAGCGCGGTCCTCGACCGGCTCGGGGTCAAGAACCGCGTCCAGGCGGCGATCGTCGCGTACGAAGCGGGGCTCGCCCCCGAGACCGGGGTGAGCTGAGCGTTAGCGGGGCCGGGTGTCGTCCCGGCGGAACGTCATGGTCGGCGAGTCGTACGCGGCCGGGTCGTAAGGAGCGGCCTCGTGCGGGGCGGGCTCGTGAACGGCCGGGTCGTACGGGGCCTGGTCGTACGGGGCCGTGTTCTGGTGGTGAGCCGGGTACGCCGCCGGGTCATAGGCCCTCGGGTTCGGCACCGGAGCGTGTGCGCCGGCGGGGGCCGGGACGGAAGCGGCACGGGCGTGGGCGGGGCGCGCGGGGCCCGGCCCGGCGAACCACTGCACGATCCCCGTGGACGACCCGCGCATCGCGAGCGTGACCCGCGCCACCGGCCGCGTGGTGATCCGTACGAGGACGAACACGATCACCGCGCCGAAGACGAGCCCCACCGCCACGTCGTGCGGGTAGTGCACACCCACGAACACCCGCGAGAACGCCATGAGCACGGCCATCGGCACGGTCAGCGCGGCGATGCGCGGCCAGGCGAGCGCGAGGCCGATGGCGGCGGCGCCCGCGATCGCCGAGTGGTTGCTGGGGAAGGACCAGTCGCCGTGCGGCGGGCACTCGACGAGCGGTTTCAGCGCCCCTGACACCGCCCGGCAGGGACGCTCCTCCTCTATCCCGGACTTGAGCAACTCGCTGCACACGTACGCCACCGCCGTGGCGAGCGGAGCGAGCACCGCGACCGCGAGCGCGCGGGGATCACCGTGCCTGGCCCGCCACCAGGCGACGATGAAGAGCACCCCGAAGAGCAGCAGGCCGAGCTCCGTCCACACCTCCGCGAGGTGCTGGAACCACGACGGCGTGTCGTGGGCGAAGTCGGTGATGTCGCGGTAGAGATCGTCCGTCATGGTGTCCATGATTACGGACGGTACGGGTGACGCCGAATCGTCACATCCGGCGATCGTCCCGTCACACCCCTGACGATGGTCAGGGGGGCCGGGGACGGTCCCGGGATGATGATCCGCAAACTTTGTCGTTCAAGGCGGCGGGTGGGGCGGGAGAAGCAGCGGATCTCTCGTAAGGTTTGGGCGTGGGATCTCTGCGCAATCCGGTCGGGCCGCTTCCCTCCACCATCTACTGGCGTCGGAGGGCCGTTCTGCTGTCCGTACTCGGCCTTCTGCTGCTCCTTGTCGTATGGGTCATCACCTCAGGTGGTGGCGGCGGCAAGAACAACGCCGACGGGCCTGGCGGCAACGGACCCGCCACGTCCATCACGCCGGGACCCACCGGGTCCGGGCCCGCGATCAGTGAACACCCGGGCGGGCGGGACGAGTCGGGCGACGGCTCCGGCTCCGGCTCGGGCGGTTCCGGTGGCGGTTCCGGCGGCTCGGGCTCCGGCTCGGGTGGTTCGGGCGGCTCCGGCGGCTCCGGCGGCTCGGAGGACTCCGGTGGCGGCGGTTCCGACGACGGCGCCAAGGGCGGCGGCGGTTCGGGCGACCGCCTCCCTGCCGGTACGCGGCTGCCCAACTGCACCAGCGGCGCCGTGAAGTTGAAGCTGCGCAGCGTCCAGAACACGTACGCCATCGACGAGAAGCCGAAGTTCGAGCTGATCGCCGAGAACAGCGGCGGCAAGGCCTGCAAGGTCGATCTGGGCGGCAAGGGAACGGTCCTGACGATCACTCAGGCCGAGGACGACGACGAGTTCTGGTCGTCGGCGGACTGCCCCGGCGGCAGCGGCAGCCTGCTGCTGCGCGTGCCGGCGGACGGGCGGATCACGCACGCGGTCCAGTGGGACCGGCGGCCCAGCGCCCCGCGCTGCGCGACGCCTCCGGCGGGCTCGGCGAAGCCGGGCACGTACCTGGTCGAGGCGAAGACCCCGGGCCTGGGCACGGCACGGGCCTCGTTCGTCCTGGAGAAGGACTGACTGTCGGCGTATAGCGCCTGTCCAGCCTGTCCATCGGACAGGCGCTATACGTAGCGCTCCAGGATCGACGACTCGGCCAGGCGCGACAGCCCCTCGCGCACGCTGCGCGCCCGCGCCTCGCCGACGCCGTCCACCGTCTGGAGGTCGTCCACGCTCGCGGCGAGCAGCTTCTGCAGGCCGCCGAAGTGCTCCACGAGCCGGTCGATGATCGCTCCGGGGAGCCGGGGGACCTTGGCGAGGAGGCGGAAGCCGCGCGGGGACACCGCGGAGTCCAGGGCCTCGGGGGAGCCGGTGTAGCCCAGGGCGCGGGCGACGGTGGGCAGTTCGAGGAGCTCCGCGTGCGTGAGGGAGTCCAGCTCCGCGAGCGCCTCGTCCACCGTGCGGGAGCGCTTGGCGGTGGGCTCGGGGACGTAATCCCGGACGACGAGCTCGCGCTCGGGCTCGACGCCCGCGATCAACTCGTCAAGCTGGAGGGCGAGAAGGCGCCCGTCCGTGCCGAGCTCCACCACGTACTCGGCGATCTCCGTGGCGATGCGGCGCACCATTTCGAGGCGCTGGGCGACGGCGGTGACGTCCCGGACCGTCACCAGGTCCTCGATCTCCAGGGCGGAGAGCGTGCCCGCGACCTCGTCGAGGCGGAGCTTGTACCGCTCCAGGGTGGCGAGCGCCTGGTTCGCGCGGGAGAGGATCGCCGCCGAGTCCTCCAGGACGCGGCGCTGCCCGTCCACATAGAGCGCGATGAGCCGCATCGACTGGGAGACCGACACGACGGGGAAGCCGACCTGCTTGCTCACCCGGTCCGCGGTGCGGTGCCGCGTGCCCGTCTCCTCCGTGGGGATCGTCGGGTCCGGCACCAGCTGCACGCCCGCGCGCAGGATTTTGGTGATGTCCTTGTCGAGGACGATGCCGCCGTCGAGCTTGCACAGCTCGCGCAGCCGCGTCGCGGTGAACTCGACGTCCAGGATGAAGCCGCCGGTGCACATCGACTCGACGGTCTTGTCCCAGCCGAGGACGATCAGACCGCCGGTGTTGCCCCGGAGGATGCGCTCCAGGCCGTCGCGGAGCGCCTGGCCGGGTGCGACGGCGCTCAGGGAGGCGCGCATCAGCCCATCGGCAGCGGAGCTGCCGCCGGACTTGCCGGGGTTCGCTGCCCGGTCGTTGGCTGCCACTGCACTCCCTCGGTCGCAGGTTGTCCAAGCCTCTGCCGCGAGCTTGCTCCGTGCGGAGCGCACGCCTTGCCCCGCACGGAGCGGACACCTTGCTTCGTACGGATGGGCGAGACCAGGGCAAAGTCTACCGGCGCTCTTCCTCCTCCCGTGGGGCCTCTCGGCGACGGGATCTCGGAAGGACACGGAGGGCGTCCCCCATGTCGGCGACTTCGATGACCTTCATACCGGCGGGAACCCTGCCGGGGTCGGACGGCACGAGGGCGTGGGTGAAGCCCAGGCGGTGGGCCTCGGCCAGTCTGCGCTGGACGCCCGTGACCCGTCTGACCTCGCCCGCCAGGCCGACCTCGCCGATCGCGACGAGGTTCTTCGGCAGCGGGGTGTCGCTGGCCGCGCTGGCCAGGGCGAGGGCGACGGCGAGGTCCGCGGCGGGCTCGGAGAGCTTCACGCCGCCGACCGTCGCGCTGTAGATGTCGCGCTTGCCGAGGGCCGTGATGCGGCCGCGCTGCTCGAGGACGGCCAGCATCATCGAGACGCGGGAGGTCTCCAGGCCGGAGGTGGTGCGCCGGGGGCTGGGGATCTGCGAGTCGACCGTGAGCGCCTGGACCTCGGCGACCAGGGGGCGGCGGCCTTCGAGGGTGACGGTCAGGCAGGTGCCGGGGACGGGCTCGGCGCGGCGGGTGAGGAAGAGGCCGCTGGGGTCGGCGAGGCCGGTGATGCCCTCGTCGTGGAGCTCGAAGCAGCCGACCTCGTCCGTCGTCCCGTACCGGTTCTTGACGCCTCGCACGAGGCGCAGGCGGGCGTGCCGGTCGCCCTCGAACTGCAGGACCACGTCGACGAGATGCTCCAGGAGGCGGGGGCCCGCGATCGCGCCGTCCTTGGTGACGTGGCCGACCAGGAGCGTGGACATGCCGCGCTCCTTGGAGGCGCGGATCAGCGCGCCCGCGACCTCGCGGACCTGCGCCATGCCGCCGGGCGCCCCGTCGATCTCGGGCGAGGCGACCGTCTGGACCGAGTCGAGGACGAGGAGCGAGGGCTTGACCGCGTCCAAGTGGCCGAGGACGGCGGACAGGTCGGTCTCCGCCGCCAGATACAGATGGTCGTCGATCGCGCCGATGCGGTCGGCGCGCAGCCGGACCTGGCTCGCGGACTCCTCGCCGGTCACATAGAGCGTGCGGTGCGCCTCGCTGGCCGCCTTCGCCGAGACGTCGAGGAGCAGCGTGGACTTGCCGACGCCCGGCTCGCCCGCGAGCAGCACCACGGCGCCGGGGACCAGGCCGCCGCCGAGCACGCGGTCCAGCTCGGGCACGCCGGTGGAGCGGGCGGTGGCCTGGCGGCCGTCGACCTCGCCGATCGGGACGGCGGAGGAGGTGACCCGGCCGGGGGCGGTGGTGCGGACCGCGGGCGCGCCGTACTCCTCGACCGTGCCCCAGGCCTGGCACTCCGGGCAGCGGCCGAGCCACTTGGCCGTCTGCCAGCCGCACTCGGTGCAGCGGTAGGACGGCCGGTCCTTGGTGGATTTCGTACGGGCAGCCATGGTCGGAACCGTAGCCGAGCCCACTGACATCGCCGCCCCGGCAGCGGACTCCGGCCACTCCGGCCGTGGGTCGAGGCGGCCCCGTCCACGGAATCCGGGGTTCCTGTCCCCTTTTGAGGGATCTGTTCACCCGTAAGGGTTAAATGTGCCGGAGAGGGCAGAAGGGACCTGCATCATCCGCCTAACTTCGCACGGGTGATGAGCAGCAGGCCGGAAACTCCCACGAACGCAACCGGCGCACACCGGGCGCACCGTGTCGCGCGCAAGCGCGTGGTGCCACGCCCGGCGCCCCGGGCCACCCCGTCCGCGCGCTACGAACCGTGTCTGGACGGCCTGTTCACGTACTGCCTGTCCGTGCTCTGCGACCACGACGCGGCGACCGCGGCGCTGGGGGACGTGCTCCACCACGCCGAGCGCCGCGGCGCCCGCGGCCCCGAGGCGGAGGGCGACCTCAGGGCCTGGCTCTACGCCCTCGCGCGCTGGGTCTGCCTGCGCCGGCTGGCCGAGGCCAAGCGCAGCCGCGAGGGACGGCACGCACACGGCGGGGACCAGTCCCCGAAAAAGCCGACGCAATCCCCGAAAGAGCCGACGCGACCGGCGGAGCAGCCGTCGCCACGGCAGGAGACCGAGCCGTCGCGGGAAACCGAGCCGTCGCAGGAGACCGCGCGGCAGCGGCGCGGGGAACTGGCCAAGCTGGCCTGGCCGGAGGCCGCGGGCACCACCCCCGAGCAGCGCGAGGCCCTGGAGCTGGCCGTGCGCCACCGGCTCACCCCCGCCGAGGTCGCCGCCGTCCTCGGCATGGACCTCACCAAGGCCCGCGGCCTGCTCGCCTCCGCCGCCTGCGAGGTGGAGCGCACCCGCGCCGCACTCGCCGTCGTGGAGACCGGCAGCTGCCCCATCGTGGCCCGCATCACCGGCGACAACCAGCTGCTGCTCGGCACCGCCCTGCGCCGCGAGCTCGTCCGGCACGTCGACGACTGCCCGCGCTGCCGCCGCACCGCCGAGCGCGCCGGCGCGAGCGCCTGGCCGGGCACAGCCGTCAGCCCGGCCGCGCTCCCCATCGTCGAGGCGCCCCGAGCCGCCCTCCACATGGCGATGGCGCACGTCCCACGCGCGCGTGGCGGCGGCCCCCGTTACGACAGGCGCGGCTTTCCGATGGACCCCAAGGACCACGCCGCCCGCCGCGACCGCCTCCGCGCGCGTGCCGTCACGACGACCGTCGTCGCCACCGTGGTGGCCGCCCCGGTGCTCGCGCTCTGGGCCGCCTACCGAGGAGCGCCGCTCACCGGCGAGGGCCACGACGGCCGTTCGGTCAGCGCGAGCGAGGGCGGCCCCGGCAGCGGCCACGCCCGCGACGACTACGAGAACGCGGGCAACGCCCGCAAGGGCCCCCAACCTCGATTCTCCGCTGACAGCCGTTCGTCCGACGTCTCCGTAGAGGTCATCGGCGGCGGATCCAAGTCCCGCTCGTCGACCGGCCCCGGCCGCCTCACCGTCGAGGCCAGGCCGAGCGGCGACACCACCCTCATCACGCTGACGGCGTCCGGCGGTTCACCGGTCCACTGGTCGGCGAGCGAAAGCGCGTCCTGGCTCTATCTGAGCCGCTCGTCGGGGACGCTCGCGCCGGGGGAGTCGGTCACGGTCCAGGTGTACGTCGATCACACCCGCGAGCCGTCGGGGCACTGGAGCGCGCGGGTCGCCATCGCGCCCTCCGGCGCGATCATCTCGATCGACGGCCACGGAGACGGGCGTCCGCCGGGCCGTCCCGGTCCGGGCCCGCGGCCCACGCACCCCGGCCCCTCCGTCCCGGGACCGTCCTACCCCGGCCCGTCGGATCCGGGCCCCTCCGACCCGGGCCCGTCCGACCCCGACCCCACACCGACCCCCACGGACCCGACGCCCACACCGTCCGAGCCCGGCCCGGGCGACTCGTCACCGCCTCCCGGCGACGGCAGCGGCGAGCCGGGCACGAGCTGATCTCAAGAGGACTCGGGGTCCGCCGGATGCGGTGCCAGGAGCGGCAGTTGCGAGGCCAGCCGCTCCTCGCACAGCTCCACGAGCCGGTCGTACCCCGCCTTGCCCATCAGCTCGATCAGCTCCGGGCGGTAGGAGACGTACACCGGGTCGCCCGCGCCGTGCGCCGACGTCGCCGACGTGCACCACCAGTGCAGATCGTGGCCGCCGGGGCCCCAGCCCCGCCGGTCGTACTCACCGATCGACACCTGGAGGACGCGGGTGTCGTCGGGCCGGTCGATCCACTCGTACGTCCTGCGCACCGGCAGCTGCCAGCAGACGTCCGGCTTCGTCTCCAGCGGCTCGCGGCCCTCCCGCAGCGCCAGGATGTGCAGCGAGCAGCCGGCGCCGCCCGCGAAGCCGGGGCGGTTCTGGAAGATGCACGAGCCGTTGTACGGACGGGTCTGGCGGTCGCCGTCCTCGTCCGTGGCGACCCAGCCGGTCTCCCGGCCCACGTCGTGGTGCTGCCAGATGTCGGGCGTGAGCCGGTCGACGTACTCCGCCACCCGCTTCTCGTCGTCATCGTCCGAGAAGTGGGCACCCAGCGTGCAGCAGCCGTCGTCCGCGCGGCCCGCCTGAATGCCCTGACAGCCGCTGCCGAAGATGCAGTTCCAGCGAGAGGTCAGCCATGTCAGATCGCAACGGAAAAGCTGCTCGTCGTCCGCGGGATCAGGGAACTCCACCCAGGCGCGGGCGAAGTCAAGACCCTTCTCGTCCGGAGCGGCCTTCTTGGTCTTTGCCGGCTTCCCGGACTTTCCCACCTTCTCGTTCTTCTCCGGCCTGCCCACCTTCTCGGCCTTCGCCGACTTCGATTTGTCGGCCTTCGTCTTTTTCGTCTTTGGCACGTCTCCAGGGTATGCGGGCAGTGGACCGCCCGAGGCCAGACGATCGGCCCGCGCGGCGTAGCGTTCCTTATATGAGACTCGGTGTCCTCGACGTGGGGTCGAACACGGTGCATCTGCTCGTGGTCGACGCCCACCCCGGTGCGTGCCCGCTGCCCGCACACTCGCACAAGGCCGATCTGCGCCTCGCCCAACTCCTCGACCCCGCCGGGGCCATCGGGGCGGACGGCGTCGACCGGCTGGTCGCCGTCGTCCGCGAGGCGATGGAGGCCGCGGAGGACAAGGGCGTCGAGGAAGTGCTGCCGTTCGCCACCTCCGCGGTGCGCGACGCGACCAACGCCGACGCGGTCCTCGCCCGCGTCACGGAGGAGACCGGGGTCGACCTCCAGGTCCTGTCCGGCGAGGAGGAGGCCCGGCTGACCTTCCTGGCCGCCCGGCGCTGGTTCGGCTGGTCCGCGGGCAAGCTGCTCGTCCTCGACATCGGCGGCGGCTCCCTGGAGATCGCGTACGGCATGGACGAGGAGCCGGACGCCGCGACGAGCCTGCCGCTCGGCGCGGGCCGCCTCACCGCCGCCTGGCTGCCCGCGGACCCGCCGGACCCCTCCGACGTGAAGGCGCTGCGGCGGCACGTGCGCGCGCAGATCGCCCGCACGGTGGGGGAGTTCGCCCGCTTCGGCACCCCCGACCACATCGTGGCGACGTCGAAGACGTTCAAGCAGCTCGCCCGGCTGACGGGGGCCGCCCGCTCGGCGGAGGGCCCCTACGTACAGCGCGAGCTGAAGCGGAAGTCCCTGGAGGAGTGGGTGCCGCAGCTCGCCGCGATGACCACGCGCGAGCGCGCGGAACTGCCCGGCGTCTCCGAGGGGCGGGCCGGCCAGCTGCTCGCGGGGGCGCTCGTCGCGGAGGGCGCGATGGACCTCTTCGGGGTCGAGGCGCTGGAGATCTGCCCGTGGGCCCTGCGCGAGGGCGTGATCCTGCGCAGGCTCGACCACCTGCCGCCGTCGTGAGCGGGCGCGATGCGCTCTGACCAGGGCGACGGGAGGCCACCTCCCCCGCGCCAGGACGGGGCCCGTACGCTGTTCCTCGTGGCAGAACCAGTGGTGCGCATCCCGGATGCGAAGGTCGCCCTGTCGACGGCCTCGGTCTATCCGGAGTCGACGGCGACGGCCTTCGAGATCGCCGCGCGCCTGGGCTACGACGGCGTCGAGGTCATGGTCTGGACCGACCCGGTCAGCCAGGACATAGAGGCGCTGCGCAGACTGAGCGACTACCACCAGATCCCGATCCTCGCCGTCCACGCGCCCTGTCTCCTCATCACCCAGCGCGTCTGGTCCACGGACCCGTGGGTCAAGCTGCAGCGCGCGAAGGCCGCCGCGGAGAAGCTCGACGCCTCGACCGTCGTCGTGCACCCGCCCTTCCGCTGGCAGCGGCAGTACGCCCGCGACTTCGTCGACGGAATCTGGCGGATGGCCGACGAGACGGACGTGCGGTTCGCCGTCGAGAACATGTACCCCTGGCGCTACCGCGACCGCGAGATGCTCGCGTACGCCCCCGACTGGGACGTCACCAAGGACGACTACCGCCACTTCACCGTCGACCTCTCGCACACCGCGACCGCCCGCACGGACGCGATGGAGATGATCGACCGCATGGGCGACCGGCTCGGCCACGTCCACCTCGCCGACGGCAAGGGCTCCGCCAAGGACGAGCACCTCGTCCCCGGCCGCGGCACGCAGCCCTGCGCCGAGCTCCTGGAGCGCCTGGCGGTCAGCGGCTTCGACGGGCACGTCGTCATCGAGGTCAACACGCGGCGCGCGATGTCCAGCGCCGAGCGCGAGGCGGACCTCGCCGAGGCCCTCGCCTTCACCCGGCTGCACCTGGCCTCCGCGGTGCAGGTGCCCCGCTCATGACCCCCGGCGCGCCGTCGGAGGCGACCGCCCCGCGCCGCCGGGGACGCCCGTCCCGTACGCAGTCGGAGAACGGCCCCGCGACGCGCGACCAGATCCTGCGGGCCGCCCGCGAGGAGTTCTCCGCACGCGGGTACGAGAAGGCGTCCGTGCGCGGCATCGCCAAGGCCGCCGGGGTCGACCCGGCGCTCGTGCACCACTACTTCGGCACGAAGGAACAGGTCTTCGAGGCCGCTGTCACCGTCGCCTTCGCGCCCGCGCTGGAAGCGCCTGCCGCCATCGAGGAGGGCCCGCTCGACGGGGTCGGCGAGCGCCTGACCCGGTTCGTCCTCGGCATCTGGGAGAACCCCGCGACGCGCGCCCCGCTGCTCGCCATCGTGCGCTCCGCGGTGAACAACGAAACCGCCGCATCGATCTTCCGCCGCCTCGTCGCCACCCAGCTCCTCGAACGGATCGCGCGCCGTCTGGAGCTGCCCGACGCTGAGCTGCGGGCCGAGCTCGCCGCCGCGCAGCTGGTGGGCGTCGCCATGCTGCGGTACGTGATCCAGGTCGAGCCGCTGGCCTCGGCGGACGTGGAGCAGCTCGTGGCGCGGCTGGCTCCGGTGGTGCAGGGGCATCTGACGGGGGCGTGAGAGGGCGGCCGGGCGGGAGAGGGCCGAGCGTGAGACGGCCGAGCGTGAGACGGCCGTCCCGCCATCCGGACACTCTGTCCGGATCGTGGAGCCGCGGCGTACGCTCGACATCAGTCTTGTCCCTCCGTATATCGCCGGGATCCCTGCCGCACATCGCCGGAGTCCCCGCCATTCTTTGAAGGAGCGAGCGACCATGCCCGAGCTCAGGTCCCGCACAGTCACCCACGGCCGCAACATGGCGGGCGCCCGCGCCCTTATGCGCGCCTCCGGTGTACCCGGGGCCGACATCGGGCGGAAGCCGATCATCGCGGTGGCCAACTCCTTCACGGAGTTCGTGCCCGGCCACACCCACCTGCAGCCGGTCGGCCGCATCGTCTCCGACGCGATCCGCGAGGCCGGCGGCATCCCGCGCGAGTTCAACACCATCGCGGTGGACGACGGCATCGCGATGGGCCACGGCGGAATGCTGTACTCCCTGCCGTCCCGCGACCTCATCGCGGACTCCGTGGAGTACATGGTGGAGGCCCACTGCGCCGACGCCCTGATCTGCATCTCCAACTGCGACAAGATCACCCCCGGCATGCTGATGGCCGCCCTGCGCCTCGACATCCCGACGGTCTTCGTCTCCGGCGGCCCGATGGAGGCCGGCAAGGCCACCCTCGTCGACGGCACGGTCCGCAAGCTCGACCTGGTCAACGCGATCAGCGACGCCGTGGACGAAAGCATCTCGGACGAGGACATCCTCCGCATCGAGGAGAACGCCTGCCCGACCTGCGGCTCCTGTTCCGGCATGTTCACCGCCAACTCGATGAACTGCCTGACCGAGGCCATCGGCCTCTCCCTGCCGGGCAACGGCTCGGTCCTCGCCACGCACACCGCCCGCAAGGCGCTGTACGAGCGGGCCGGACAGACGGTCGTCGACATCACCAAGCGGTACTACGACGGCGACGACGCCTCCGTCCTGCCGCGCTCGATCGCCACGCACGCCGCCTTCGAGAACGCCATGGCCCTCGACATCGCCATGGGCGGCTCGACGAACACGATCCTGCACCTGCTGGCCGCCGCCCAGGAGGCCGGCGTCGACTACGACCTGACCGACATCGACGCCGTCTCGCGCCGCGTCCCGTGCCTGGCCAAGGTCGCTCCGAACGTCGCGGGCGACACGACGTACTACATGGAGGACGTGCACCGCGCCGGCGGCATCCCCGCGCTCCTCGGCGAGCTGTACCGCGGCGGCCTCCTCAACGAGGACGTCCACACCGTCCACTCGCCCTCCATCAAGGAGTGGCTGGACGCCTGGGACATCCGCTCCGGCTCCGCGTCCGCCGAGGCCGTCGAGCTGTGGCACGCGGCGCCCGGCTGCCGCCGCTCCGCCGAGGCGTTCTCGCAGTCCGAGCGCTGGGACACCCTCGACACGGACGCCGCGGGCGGCTGCATCCGCGACGTCGCCCACGCGTACTCGAAGGACGGCGGCCTCGGCGTCCTGAAGGGCAACATCGCCGTCGACGGCTGCGTCGTGAAGACCGCCGGTGTCGACGAGTCGATCTGGACCTTCGAAGGCCCCGCGGTCGTCTGCGACTCGCAGGAAGAGGCCGTCGAGAAGATCCTCAACAAGGCCGTGCAGCCGGGCGACGTGGTCGTCATCCGCTACGAGGGCCCCAAGGGCGGCCCCGGCATGCAGGAGATGCTCTACCCCACCTCCTTCCTGAAGGGCCGCGGCCTCGGCAAGGTCTGCGCCCTGGTCACCGACGGCCGCTTCTCCGGCGGTACGTCGGGTCTGTCGATCGGCCACGCGTCGCCGGAGGCGGCGGCCGGCGGCACGATCGCGCTCGTCGAGGACGGCGACCGCATCCGCATCGACATCCCCGGCCGTTCGATCGAGCTCCTCGTCCCGGACGAGGAGCTGGCCGCCCGCCGCGAGGCCCTCGGCGGTGTGTACGAGCCGAAGGGCCGCGAGCGCAAGGTGTCCGCCGCCCTGCGCGCGTACGCGGCGATGGCGACGAGCGCCGACAAGGGCGCGGTCCGGGACGTGTCGAAGCTCGGCTGACGCGGACGGCTGGTTCGCCGGGTCGCCGGTTCGCCGGTGCACGGAAACCTTTTGGGGCGCGGGCGCGTCCTTGGTGTGGAGAACACGCCAGGGGCGGCCCGCGCCGCCGTTTACGGGGGGAGAGCACAGTGAGCGAGAACGTGATGGTGCCGGAAGTGACCGCCGAGCCGGCCGAGGCAATCGAGCCGGCCGAGGCCGTGGAAGCCACCGCCACGCGGACGTACGCCATCGCCGCGGACGTCAACGTCCGCTCCGGCCCCGGCACTTCGTACGGCAAGGTCGGCCGGCTCCGCGCGGGCACCCGCGTCACCATCGCCTGCCAGAAGCCCGGCGAGACGGTCACGGGCCCGACCGGCACGTCGAACCTGTGGGACCGGATCGGCAGCGGCCGCTACGTCTCGGACACGTACGTCCGCACGGGCAGCGACGGGTACGTGGCGCCGCGCTGCTGAGCGCCGCACGGGTGGTGCGGCCGCCGGAGTCCGCGCGGTTCCCGGAGCCCCGGGAGCTCAGCCGGACTTCGGCGGCTTCGTCGCGTCGAAGGCGAACACCGTGTTCTTCGCGGCCGCCACGACCACCACGCTCCCGGCGACGGTCACGCGCGGGCTGGCGTTCATCTCGCCCGCCAGGCCGTCGGCCCTCGGATCCGTCGTCCACAGCGGCTTGCCCGCACGGGACGAGAGAGCGACGACCCGGCCGCTGGCCGAGCTGAAGTACAGAGCGCCGTCGCCGTCCCCGGCCACCGGCCCCGACACACCTTCCACGCTCGTCTGCCGGGACCACTTCTTCCTGCCCGTCGCCGGGTCGAGCGCCGTGACGAGCCCGGTCTGCCCGCTGACGAAGACGGTTCCTTCGGCCATGCCGGGCGTCCCGTCGTACGTCTTCGGGAGCCGGGAGTACGTCACCTTCTGCGAGGCCCGGTCCACCCGCGACACCTCGTCGTAGCCCACGATCGCGGGCCCCTCCTGACGCGGGTGGAGGAGGACGAGGCTGCCGTCCGCGGTGCCCACCGGCACGGCGGGGCCCTTGACGGTGATGGCCTTGCCGAGGCTTCCCGAGGAGAGGTCGACGGTGCGCAGGACGGGGTGGCGCACCTCGCTGTCCGCCAGTTCCGCGGCCGGCGCGCACATCGCGTACAGCCGCGTGCCCGAGGGGACCGGGGCGCACTGCGTGCCCGAGGGGAATGGTTCCTGCCAGGCGACCTTCCCGCTGTGCGCCCGCCGGGCCTCGAAGCGGGTGTTCGACGCGTCGACCGTGACGACGGTCGAGCCGATCACCACGGCGTCCTGCGTACGTCCCGTCACGGCCGTCGACTGAGCGCCGGACGGCACCGACCAGAGCTCCCTGCCCTTGTCCGCGTCGACGGCGACCACCTCGCTCTGCGGACTGGCCGCATCGCCCTCGGCCGCGAAGCGGTAGCCGAGCACCGTGTCGTCGGTGACGCCCACCAGATGCATGCCCTGCACCGGGACACCGGGGCTTTTCTCCGTCCAGACCCGGGAGCCGTCGGAGAGCCTGAGCCGGGCCGCGACGACGCCACCGCCCCCGCAGAACAGCGCGTCACCGCGCGCCTCACAGCGCAACTCGTCCGGAATGTCCGCGCGGCCGCCCGGCACGGTCTTGCGCCACGGCGCGAAACCGCCCGGCAGCCGCGCCCCGGCCGCCGCGATGTCGGTCCTCTTGCCGCCCGAGCCGCCGGGACCGTCCGAGCCGCCCGCCCGCATCACCGCGACCCCGCCGCCGATCGCAGCCACGGCCACGACCGCGGCGAGCACCGGCCGCCAGCGCCGCCGCATCCGCCCCCCGCCGGCGGTTGCCTTGGCACGGCCGGCGTCCTCGGCGCCCCCGTCCACCGCGAGCGGCGGGGAAGCGGCACCCGGCGCCGGAGTGTCGTCGTCCGTCGAGAGGTGGTGCTGCGTATCCGTCTCCCGCATGCTGCGCGGGCCGTCCGCCGGACCGGTGGCGGGACCAAGATCGGCCGGCAGATCCCGCAGGCGTACGAGGAGTTCGTCCGCCGAGGGCCGGTCGTCGGGGTCCTTCGCCAGGCAGGGCTCGACCACCCGCCGCAGCGCGTCCGGCACCGCGCCGAGCGCCGGCGCCTCGTGGACCACCTGGTAGGCCGTCATGTACGGGCTGTCCGCGTCGAAGGGGCCCTGCCCCGTAGCCGCGTAGACCAACAGCGTGGCCAGCGAGAAGACATCGGAACGCGGCCCGACCCCGCGCGGCGTCTGCAACTGCTCCGGCGACATGAACGGCGGCGTGCCGATCACCCGCCCCGTCATCGTCAGCGTCTGCTGGTCCGCGGCGCGCGAGATGCCGAAGTCGATGACGCGGGGGCCCTCGGGGGAGAGGACCACGTTCGACGGCTTCAGGTCCCGGTGCACGACGCCCGCGCGGTGGATGTCGCGCAGCGCCTCCGTGAGCCCGATGGCGAGACGGCGCAGCTCGACGCCGTCGATGGGGCCCTTCTTCGCGATGTGCTGCGCGAGCGTGTGGCCCTCGATGAAGGTGGTGGCCATCCACGGGTGCTCGGCCTCGGGATCCGCGTCGATCACCGCCGCGGTGAAGGCGCCGCTGACCCGGCGGGCCGCCGCGACCTCCTGCCGGAAGCGGATGCGGAACTCCTCGTCACCCGCGAACTGCTGATGGATCAGCTTGATCGCGACGGGACGCCCCGAAGCCGTACGCGCCAGGAAGACCGTGCCCATACCGCCCGAGCCGAGGCGCGCCTCGAGCGGATATCCGCCGATCTCCTCCGGGTCTCCCCCACGGAGCGACATGCTCACCGACCTCCCCCGTGTTCCCCGCTGCGGACCCTCGCCGCTTACGCAGCCCAAACTAACCGCCGGGCGGTGCGCCCTGGCAAGGCGGGGGACGAATAGGGCGTGCCTGTACGCGTGGGACGCACACGAAACCACCGGGACGGTGGGTATCCCGCAACCGCAAACCGCAGCCCATCGCCAACCGGGACGGCGGACGTCCCGAAACCGCAGGCCATCGCCAACCGGGACGGCGGATGTCCCGTAACCGCAGGCCATAATCAAACGGTGAGCGAAGAATCCGGCACCCAAAGCCCCACCGGCACAGACGGCCCCACCGCTCCGGCGCGCCCTTCCGGCGCCACCGAACCCGGCCCGCGGCCCGAGCCGATCCGCTTCTTCGGGACGACCTGGGTCGCCCACGACGGCGGCTACGGCGCCCGGCGGGTCGGCGTCGCCGTCGGCTCCCTGGCCGCGGCGGTCGCCGGCTGCTTCGTGCTGCGCTTCGCCTACGAGGGCCTGACCATCGCCGACGTCGGCCAGTTCGTGAACCTCCTCGTCGTCCTGATGTTCGCGATCTGCAGCGCCGTCGCTTTCCGCCGTACCTGGGAAGGGTTCAGTCGCCGCCACGACCCGGCATCCCAGGCCTCGGCCCGCTCCCTGATGACCATCGGCTTCGTCGGCACCCTCCTCGCCCACTTCTTCCGCTCCTTCTCGGAAGCCCCCGGCGAGAAACTCCACCGCGAGGAGTACGAGGCGGCCCGCGCCCAGTACGAAAAGCGCACCTCCCGCCGCACGGGCAACCCCTCCCGCAAAAAGCGGAAGCGCTGACACCGACGTCGCCGCTCCGGGAGCAGCCCGGGCCCCGGCCCCGACTGGACTCGACTCGACTCGATTCGACTCGACCCGACCAGTGAGGCCGGGCGCGCGGGGGCTGGATCATTCGTTGCTGCGCACGCGACGATGACCCATGACTTCCACCACCCCCTCCTCACGCGCCCGGGCCCACTCCTTCAACGCGGCCGCCGCCCAGTACGCGGCGTACCGCCCCTCCTACCCGCCCGCCCTCTTCGACGCCGTCGAGCGCCTCGCGGGCCGCCCCCTTGCGGGCGCACGCGTGGTGGACGTCGGCGCGGGCACCGGCATCGCCACCGCCCTGCTGGCCGAGCGGGGCGCCGAGGTTCTCGCGGTCGAACCGGGCACGGGTATGGCACAACAGTTCCGCCGCACACTCCCGCACATCCCCCTCGTACGCGGTGACGGCAACGCCCTCCCGCTGGCCGACGCCTCAGCCGACTTCCTCACGTACGCCCAGGCCTGGCACTGGACGGTCCAGGAACGCTCCGTACCCGAGGCCATACGCGTGCTGCGCCCCGGCGGCGCCCTCGCCCTGTGGTGGAACATCCACGACCACGAGACCCCGTGGCTCGACGCACAGACCGCCCGCATCGCCCGCTTCCTCGGTATGGACGACGAGGCCCGCCACACCGCCGACCGCACGGCCGCCCGCGCCGGCGAGCGCGGTGACCTGACGACCGCACTCGCCTTCCGCCGCGACCGGCTCCGCTGGAGCCGCCGCGTGCCGCTCGACACCCACCTCGCCAACCTCGGCACGCACTCCGCGTTCCTGGTCCTCGACGAGGACCGCACCGCCGCCTTCCTCGCCGCGGAACGCGCCGAACTGCTCAAGGTCTTCCCCGACGCGATCGTCGAGGAGAGCTACGTCGTGGACCTCCTCGTCGCCACCCGTCCCACGACCTGAACAGCCCCCCCATGTCGCCTTGACGGAGCCGGCCGCCGGGAGCACTATTCATCACATGATGAATAAAAGGCCCCCGACGGCCCGCCCCAACACTTCACCGACCCACCCGGCCCACCCGGCCAACCACCGGCCGACCCCGACGGACCCCAGAACCGGCACCCCCGAGCCACCATCGGGCACCCGGGAAGCACCACCCGGCACTCCCGAGCCACCATCAGGCACCCCGGAAGCGCCACCCGGCACCCCCGAACCACCCCCCAGCACGCCGGAGCTCCCTGAACCACCCGGGTCCACCCCCGGAAGCCGGAACCAGACGGACAACCAACCACCCCCCGGCACCCCCGCCCGCGCCGCCGAGAGCCCGGCCGTGCTGGCCCAGGGACTGACCGTCGTCCGAGGCCCCCGCACCGTCCTGCGCGACCTCGACTTCACCGTCCCCCGCGGCCAGATCACCGGACTCCTCGGCCCCTCCGGCTGCGGCAAGTCCACACTCATGCGGGCCATCGTCGGCACCCAGGCCAAGGTCACCGGCACCCTGAACGTCCTCGGCCACCCCGCGGGCGCCCCCACCCTCCGCTCCCGCGTCGGCTACGTCACCCAGCACCCCTCCGTCTACGACGACCTCACCGTCCGCCAGAACCTCGACTACTTCGCGGCCGTCCTCGACCCCGGCCACGGCACCGCCGCCGAACGCCGCCGCGACCACGTCACCCGCGTCCTCGACGACGTCGCCCTCGCCTCACACGCCGACTCCCTGGCCGGCAACCTCTCCGGCGGCCAGCGCAGCCGCGTCTCCCTCGCGGTCGCCCTCCTCGGAACCCCCGAACTCCTCGTGCTCGACGAACCGACCGTCGGCCTCGACCCCGTGCTCCGCCGCGACCTCTGGAACCTCTTCCACACCATCGCCGCCGACCGCGGCGCCACCCTCCTCGTCTCCTCCCACGTCATGGACGAAGCGGAACGCTGCCACCACCTCCTCCTCATGCGCGAAGGCCGACTCCTCGCCGACGACACCCCCGACGCCCTGCGCGACCGCACCCACTCCGACACGGTCGAAGCAGCCTTCCTCCACCTGGTCGACGCCGCCGACACCGGCCAGCCCGTCCCGCCCAGGAGCCCCCGATGAGCACCTACCGCACCCTTGCCTCCGCCGCCCGAGTCCTGCGCCAACTCCGCCACGACTCGCGCTCCATCGCGCTGATGATCCTGGTCCCCTGCGTGATGCTGCTCCTCCTGCGCTACGTCTTCGACGGCAGCCCGCAGACCTTCGACTCCATCGGCGCCTCGCTCCTCGGGATCTTCCCCCTCATCACGATGTTCCTGGTCACCTCGATCGCCACCCTCCGCGAACGCACCTCCGGCACCCTCGAACGCCTCCTCGCCATGCCCCTGGGCAAAGGCGACCTCATCGCCGGCTACGCCCTCGCCTTCGGCGCCCTGGCCGTCGTCCAGTCGACCCTCGCCACCGGGCTCGCCCTGTGGGTCCTCGGCCTGGACGTCACAGGTTCCGCCTGGCTGCTGCTCCTGATCGCTCTGCTCGACGCCCTTCTCGGCACCGCGCTGGGACTCTTCGTCTCGGCCTTCGCCGCCTCCGAATTCCAGGCCGTCCAGTTCATGCCGGCGGTGATCTTCCCCCAACTCCTCCTCTGCGGCCTGTTCGCCCCACGCGACACCATGCAGCCGGTCCTCGAATGGTTCTCCAACGTCCTCCCCATGTCGTATGCCGTCGACGGCATGAACGAAGTCCTCCACCACCCCGACATCACCGGCGACTTCGTACGCGACGTCGTCATCGTCGCGGGCTGCGCACTCCTCGTCCTCGCCCTGGGCGCGGCCACCCTGCGCCGCCGCACCGCCTGACCCCCGGACCCCCGGACTGTCCCGGGTGTCCCGCCCACCGGACACCACCGCTGCCCCCGGCACCCCAATGCGAGGATGGTCCCCGGACGACGCAACCCCGGAGGCCACCGTTCATGAGCAGCAGCACGAGCCAGAAAGTCGCAGTCCTCGGCACCGGAAAGATCGGCGAAGCCCTGCTCAGCGGCATGATCCGCGGCGGCTGGGCACCGGCCGACCTCCTGGTCACCACCCGCCGCCAGGAGCGCGCCGACGAGCTCCGCACCCGCTATGGCGTCACCCCCGTCAGCAACGCGGACGCCGCCAAGCAGGCCGACACCCTGATCCTCGCCTGCAAGCCCCAGGACATGGCCAAGCTGCTCGACGAACTCGCCCCGCACGTCACCCCCGACCGCCTGGTCATCAGCGCCGCCGCCGGTATCACCACCGCCTTCATCGAAGAGCGCCTCGCCGAGTCCACCCCGGTCGTCCGCGTCATGCCCAACACTCCTGTCCTCGTCGACGAAGGCATGTCCGTCATCTCCGCCGGCAGCCACGCCTCCGCCGCCGCACTCGCCCACGCGGAGGCCATCTTCGGAGCCGTCGGCAAGACGCTCCGTGTCCCCGAGACGCAGCAGGACGCCTGCACGGCCCTGTCCGGCTCCGGCCCCGCGTACTTCTACTTCCTGGTCGAGGCCATGACCGACGCGGGCATCCTCCTCGGCCTCCCCCGCGACAAGGCCCACGACCTGATCGTCCAGGCGGCCATCGGTGCGTCCGTCATGCTCCGCGACAGCGGCGAGCACCCGGTGAAACTCCGCGAGAACGTCACCTCCCCCGCAGGCACGACGATCAACGCCATCCGCGAGCTCGAGAACCACGGTGTTCGCGCGGCCCTCATCGCGGCCCTCGAAGCGGCCCGCGACCGCAGCCGCGAACTCGCCACCGGCAACAACAGCTGAGGCCACCGCCGCAGCCGCAGCCACTGCTCGCCACCGCCACCGCCACCGCCGCCATCGCCGCTTGCCCCAGGGGCTTCGGCGGCGAGGCGGCGAACGCGCGGCGCCACGCGTCCTCCCGCCTCGCAGCCGGCCCCCACGCCTACCGCGCGTCGCTCACCGGCGGCAGCAGCCCGATCGCCCGATAGGCGCCGTCCACCGTCGGCTTGGCCATGCCCCGTGCCCGCTCAGCTCCCCGCCGCAACACCTCCTCCACATACATGGGGTCCGCCACCAGATCCTTGTGCCGCTCCTGTACGGGCCTGAGCAGCTCCACCACGGCCTCGGCGGTGTCCTTTTTCAGTGCGCCGTACGACTCATATACACCGCTCAAGGCCTCCGGGTTCCCACCTCGGCAAGCCGCGAGGATCTCCAGCAGATTCGAGACCCCCGGCTTCGACTCCCGGTCGAACGCGACCTCGCTGCCGCTGTCCGTGACGGCCCGCATGACCTTCTTGCGCACCACGTCCGGCTCGTCGAGCAGATAGATGATCCCGGCCCCCGTGTCGTGGGACTTGCCCATCTTCGACGTGGGGTCCTGCAGATCCATGACCCGCGCCGCGACCTTCGGCGGCGTGGCCCGCGGCACCACGAACGTCTGGCCATAGCGCTGGTTGAACCGCACCGCCAGGTCCCGCGTCAGCTCCACGTGCTGGGTCTGGTCCTCACCGACCGGCACCTCGTCGGCGTCGTACGCCAGGATGTCCGCCGCCATCAGCACCGGATAGGTGAGCAATGACAGCCGCACGCTCCCGCCGCGCGCCTGCTCAAGGACCGACTTCTCCTTGTACTGGATCATCCGCCGCATCTCGCCGTCCGACGCGACGCACTCCAGCAGGTACGAGAGACGGGCGTGCTCGTCCACGTGGCTCTGCACGAAGACGGTGGCCCGTTCGGGATCGATGCCCGACGCGAGCAACAGGGTCGCCGCCTGTCGACTCAGCCTGCGCACCCGCCCGGGATCGTGCTCCACGGTCAGGGCGTGCAGGTCGACAATGCTGAAGAGGGACTCCGCCCGGTACTGATCGACCTCAGCCCACTGCCGGATGGCTCCCAGGTAGTTGCCCAGGGTCAGGTGTCCCGTCGGCTTGACCCCGCTGAAGATCCTCGTCATCTCTCCGCCTCCTGGTCAGGACCGCCGGCCCGACGACCGGGCTCCGGGTCCTCCAGGGGGAGAAACGAGAACGGCCGCCGAAGCGGCGGCCGTCGAGTACATGCGTATGTACGGCCGCCGTCAGGCGGCCCACCACAGTTGGGCGTACGCACGTGTAGTCACGTCCGCCAGAGTAGCCCTCCAGGGCCCCGTCGTCAGGAGTTGACACCCCCGGAGCCGCTACGTAGTGTTCTCCGAGTTGCCCGACGTGAGCGTCGACCACATGGTCGGTCCCCGGGCAGCCATTCCGCAAGAACCATTCAAGCGATCGACGTCGTGCGCCCTCAGGGGACTCGCCTTCGATTCGTTTTCATGCGTATTTGCGAAATGAGGAATCCGCGTTCGAAGGAACGCCCCCGATTAGCTCGGGAGCCAGGAATCCGCTAAAGTCTCACTCGTCGGAACGGCCCAACAGCCGGGAAGACACCTCCCGCTGACTGGGAGTCAGGCCCGAAAGGATCTGATAGAGTCGGAACCGCCGGAAAGGGAAACGCGAAAGCCGAAAGGCCGGAGC